>CAWJRH010000003.1:0-16356 GCA_963845195.1 uncultured delta proteobacterium | reverse complement strand
TGCGCGGTTTCGAGGGGTAGTCGCAACACGTCCTTGTTGGAAAGAGAGTAGCAGTTCGTTGAAAGCTTCAGCTGGATTTTCCAGTTGAGGGTCTTCAGAGGTCGGCCATTGAGTGTGGTTGCCACCGAAGCAGAAGAAATCGCGCGCGCTGTGCCTGCACAGATCGGTGCCCTTCGGAAAGTACTGGCGAAGCAGACCATTGGTGTTCTCGTTGGTGCCCCGCTGCCACGGACTTCGTGACGGCCGCCCGTCCAGGGACCTGCTTTCGGGCCGGGGACGGCGCTCCGGTCCTCGTCATGACCGCGCCTGCGAGCCGCTGCTGCACGTAGCTTCTGAGCCGGTCGTTCACGGCGAGCTTGGCCTTCTTCGGCCGTTTGGCACGCCAATCACTGTGCCATTGCGCAGTGGACGCGCGGTACTCGAAACCGCCACCTCGCGTCGCTGCATTGCGACGCAGCTCTCGTGAGACGGTCGACGGGGCTCTGCCGAGGCGACGGGCGATGTCGCGTACGCCGGCACCTCGCGCCTTGAGAATCGCGATCTCTTCTCGCTCCGCAAAAGACAAGAATAACGATCGGACCGAGGCGCCAAGCCCACCGGCGCCATGCCGCCTCCTTGTCGAAACCAACGACCTCCGACTGGCGGGGATAGGCTCATATGACACAGCGGCATCTTCGCTCGAAAGCCCCAAGGCGATTGCCTTCCAGAACTCCTGACGCTCTTCACGCCGCGCTACTGAGGGTCGACCAGGCGAATGCAGCGCGGGTCTGCCCGCTCGATCCGACTTTCTCCGTTTTCGTTTCTGCATCGCAGCACCTCATCATCGAGGTGTTGCGACGACCAAATTGAATTCGCCTCGTTAGTCCCAGCCGATGTGGTGTAATGAGCCTGGACGGCGTTCGAGGATCCAAACGCCCTTCCCGCTTCTCGTGTAGCAGGATGCGTCGCTACTGCTGCACTTCAAACGCGCCAACGTCGCACATCGCGCCGCCGGTCTCGGGACGTGGCGCGCCGCGCCGGTCGGTCTCGACCTCGCAGGCCGCCTCGGGGATCTGTTTGATCGCGACGCTTCCCGGCAGAAGCGCGCAGGTTTGGGTCGGTCCGCCGTTGTCGGCGAGGGAGTCGAGGCGCAGAGCCTCCGCGGTGACGTTCACCTGATCGGTCGGCTGGTCGAGGCCGCAGGTGTCGCCCTCGGACTCGATGTTGTGGCCGTTGGAGATGGTTGCAACCGTGCGGCATTCGTCATCGAGGATGCTGTTTTCGAGCCTCAGCGTTCCCCCATCCAGGCGAATGCCGTTGGGATCGCCGCGGTTTTCTGAAACCGTGCTCTGGATCATCGTCTCTCTCCGCGGGCGGAGATGCCGCCGCCGTTCGTGAGGCCAACACACGTGCTCTCGGAGTTCCCGAACACCGTCGTATTGATGGCGTCGCAGTCCCCGCTGCTGTCGATGCCGCCGCCGGTGTAGACGACACACGGGCGAGGGTCGAACCGCGGGTCCGTCTTGTACGAGACGGTACTGTCGATGAGCGTCAGTTCGCCCGAGCTGCGAATGCCTGCGGCGAGACTACCCTCTCCCCCGCTTTCGTTGTCTGTGACCGTGCTTTCGGTCACCAAAAGCGTGCTGCTCTCAGTATGCCGCTTTGTTCGTTCCGCGAGATGACGGTCTCGTCGAGGGTCAGAGCACCCTCGCTACTGATGTCCGTCTCTCCGTGGGTAACCGTAAGCTGCCTCAGCTCTGTGGCAATGCCCGGATTCACCGAGAACACGCGATGGTCGCCCTTCCGTCGACCACAAGGTTGTTTTCGCCGTCGCGAATGAGGTCTTTGTCAATCACGAGTTCGGCTTCGGTGACGACCCGGGTCGGACCGTCGCAGGCAAAGACCTGGGGCCCGCCGCCTTCGGCGATTGCCTCGCGAATCCCTTGCTCGGTGCAAGAGAACGCTCCAGCTGGAGCGCAGACGCGGTCGAGGCAGGCGCCCTCGCTGCAGGCGGTTCCGTCGCCAAGGGCCGTGTTCACGCAGGCGCCCCCGATGCACGCGTCCTCGGTGCACTCGTTGTCGTCGTTGCAGTCTTGTGGGCCCTGGCAGGTGGACTGCACCTCGAAGGCACCCACGTCGCAGCGCGTGCCGCTCGGACGTCGCTCCCCGCGCTGGTCGGTCTCGGTGGCGCACATCGATGCGCGGACCGCATCAATCGCGACGCTGCCGGGAAGAAGCGCGTGGGTCCTCGTCGGTCCGCCGTTGTCGGCCAGCGGCAGTCGAGCTCGCGGGCGAGACGTTCACCTGGTCGCTTGCCATGTCGAAGAAACAGGTGTCGCCCCGGCTTTCCAGGTCGTAGCCAAGCGATGCGATGGAGTGGACGTATAGGAGTCCAGACTGTTCGAAGCTACACCGCCCTTCGATGAGGGTGTTCTCGGTCAAATCCAATACTGGCTGACGAACGGAAAGAACGGGGACCCGGCGACGACAAATCCGGGGATCGTGCTGTCGGTCATCGTCAGACTCCCGTTCCAGAGGCGGATCGAATCGCTCGATACCGTGCTGTTGGTCAGCGTGAGGCTCCCTTCGACGACGATGCCGCTTCCTTCGTTGTTGGTGACGGTGCTCTCATCGACCGTCATCGTTCCGCCGTTGAAGATGCCCGCCGGGTAATCCGTGGATGACGAGGGAGAGGTCGAGTTGTCGGCAACCTCAATCCGAATGATGCTCAGCGTGGCGTCGTTGTAGATGCCGCCCCCGAAATGGTGCTGTCGCTGACGGTCATCGTCCCCTCGTTGTAGATGCCGCCTCCAACTCTGGGACCTTCGACCGTGTTCCCAGAGATGACACTGGCGCTCGCGGTCATGGTTCCACGGTTGTACACACCACCTCCTACTCCTCGAAGCGTCGTCCGATTGCGGCCGCGTTTTCAAACAGGCGGCTCTGGCTCAAATGGAGCGCACCGCGATTATTGATCGCACCGCCGCCTGCGCTCTGTGCGAGACCGTTGGTCACAGCGATTCTTCGTAGCTCCGCCGTGACGCCGCTGGAGATTGAGAACACGCTGATGCGGCCGTCGCCGTCGACAGTGAGGTTGCCCTACCCGTCGAGGATCACATTGTTGGCAACAAAGAAAACTCTTGAGGTGACGACGGTCGTCGGGCCGTCGCAGGCGAAGGTATGCGGCCCGCCGCCGAACGTAAGGGCATCGCGTATGCCATCTCAGTGCACGGAAACCTGCCGTCCGGACCCGGGCAACGCACGTTTGGAAGTCCCGAGCAGCGGTAGTACGCGCCGTAGCAGTCGTTCTCACACAGACACGTATTGCAGGCCGCCGAGCCCGTGGATCTCGCGCAGACGTCGGCGCAGCTCCGGCGCCGCAGGCGGTGAGCTGCTCGGTGCACCCGATGCAGCCGTCCGAAAGCCCCGGCGGCGCAATCTCTGCGGTCGCTTCCTGCGTGCAGTCCGCGACGCACAGGGCCCCCTCGTCGATGACTTCCTCGGGACACCCGGGCTCGAAGCAGGCAAGCACGGCCAAGGTCTCCTCCGGACAGCCCTCGATCGGCGGCCTCGCGGTCGGCGCCCCGAACAGACACTCGGTGCTGATTTCAAACGACGCGCTTGGACCGAAGAAAGGCTGCCCGTGACCGCCGCAACGCGGGGTTTGTCCATCCCCTTGAGCATCGTCACAGCTCCTGACCGCATGTGGTGTCGAGAACTGCGAGAACCAACCGACAGGCAAGTCAAAGCACCGCCGGACGCCGCGACGAGCATCCAGCCCAAGACGCCGCCAAAGGTTCCAAGGTCTTCCAAGCCCTCCGAGTAGCCGAAGATCAAAACGTGGAGCGCGCATCCGACCAGGAGACGGGACCGCCTCGTCGATGCCACACCCTCGATTGGACCGACAGTAGGATCTTCTTGAGCTCGGAAGCTGAATCGGTATCCTCCGCCAATGGAACAGCCGCGGGAACGGGCTGCACTAATCGCGATTGTGACGGCAATCCCCATGATCGCGCAACTCATCGCCGGGCGTGCGGTACGGGACGCTCTATTTCTGACGGAGTACGATGCCGAGTATCTGCCGCGAGTGATGCTTGGAGCTGCCGCGATTTCGTTGGGAGCCGCGTTCATCGTCGGACGCGTGATGCCGCTCTGGGGGCCACGCGCAATAGCCCTTGGACTCGCGCTCCTCAACGGATTCATCTTCGTCCTCGAGGCTGCGCTTCTCGACGTCGCGCCGAAGAATGTCGCTGTGCTCACGTACCTTCACGTGAGCACATTGGGCGCGCTCGTGGTCAGCGCGTTTTCCTCAATCGTCAACGAACGCTTCAATCCGCTCTTCGCGAAAACAGTCGTAGCTCGCGTCGGGGTCGGTGCCACGGCAGGCGGCATCTTGGGCGGCGTCCTGGCGCTCGTTCTGTCTGATAGATCCAACTTGGCCACCATGCTCTACGGTCTCGGCGCACTTAGCATCCTCGTCGCGCTTGGCGCTTGGAACGTCGGAAGATCGATTCAAGCTCACAAGCGTCCGGACGAGGCGACAGAGTTTGGTGCTCGCACAATCGTCAAAGACCACTACTTGAGGAAAGTCGCGCTGACCGTCGTGCTGCTGGGAGCGGTCGGTGTCTTCGTCGACTACGCGATGAAGGCCGAGGCGGGTGCGCGATTCACGGATTCTGCCGGGCTTCTCTCCTTCTTCGCCCTCTTCTACATGGTCACCGCACTGCTGACCTTCGTGATGCAGGCAGGTGTCGCGAAGCAGCTGCTAGGAAAACTTGGCTTAGGGGGGACCATGATGATTCTCCCCGTGACGGTGGCGCTGGCCGCCGCCTTTGGCGCAACCTGGCCCAGGCTGTGGACAGCCGTCCTGGCGCGCGGTTCGCAGACCGTCATGTCGAGCTCACTTTTTCGGTCAGGCTACGAGCTGCTTTACACGCCCGTGCCTCCGATGAAGAAGCGCGCGACGAAGGCACTCATCGACGTTGCCTGCAATCGAATCGGGTACGGAATTGGCAGCCTTGTTATGATGGCTGTCGTGGCGCTCGTTGCCAACGCCGCGACGTCTTGGGTGCTGTGGCTGGCGGTCATCGGGGCCCTCATCTCGGCGTGGATGATCAGACAGTTGCACGATGGATACGTCCACGAGCTCGCGAAGAGCCTACGTGCGGGTGCCGTCGTGCTCGAGTCGAACGACGTCTTCGATGCGACGACGCTGCATACGCTCGCCAAGACGGGAGCAATCCTCAACCGACGCGACATCTTGGACAGTGTCAATCGACTAGAGCGCATCAAAGTCGCAGAGCGCCAATCGCCCCGTCGCGACGTTCGGACCGAGCAACTGTCGGGACTGACATCGGACGAACCCGAGCACGTCCTGAACGTTCTGTTCGACGAGTCGCTAAATGAGCACTTCGCCGCTTACGTCATAGACCTGCTCGGGAAGGACATCTACGCGCGACCTGCCTATGCCGCCCTCGAGAGAATGACCCCACGAATCACCGGGCAATTGGTCGACGCGATGCTCCGCCGGGACAATCCGGTCGCGGTCCGCCGCCGGATTCCACGCCTACTGCGGAAGGTGGAAGCCCCGCTCGCCATCCAGGGGTTGGTCGAAGGGCTCAGCGACGAAGAGTTCGAGGTTCGCTATCGATGTGGGCATGCGCTCGCCGAGCTTCAGCGGGCGCGTCGGGACCTCGGGCTGCCCGAGCGTCAAATCATGGACGCGGTGACGCGCGAGGTGGCGGAAGATCCGGAGCATTGGCAGCATCGACGACTCGACGAAGACGTTGAACCAGACCTACGCAGCGAAATCCGCGCGCTCCTCGAGACACGGGAAGATCGCAATCTCGAGCACGTCTTCACGCTCTTGAGCCTGGCACTCGACCGCGACGCAATTATTCTCTCTCTTCGCGCGCTCTCGAGCAGCAGCGAGAACCTTCGCGGCACCGCGCTGGAGTATCTGCACAACATCCTGCCTGAAGCAGTGCGCGACGCCCTATGGCCGCGGCTTTCCGAGCGCTCGGACCGCATACGTGAACGGGCTTCGTCGAGCTCTCCCGAAGATCTCCTCCAATCAATGCGCTCGCTCATGCCCGACCCGGACCAGCCCCTGAGCCCATCGGGATCGAGCTGAGCCAAGGCAGACATGGCAGGACGGCGCACTCGGGTGGTGGGGGTGGACGCTGAGCGAGTCGGGCTGGCGGTGGCTCACTGCGGCCGCGATGGTGATGCTCGCCGCGGTCGTGTCAATCCAGTGCGCGCGAGTCGCGTGGTTCGAGGCCGTTGCACCTCTGAACTGGCAAGATGCCCCTGCGTGTTGAAATACTTCACCAGCTCAATGCTCGGGAACGTCCACCAGCCGTCCAGGATTTCCCTCCGGGGCTGATACATGCGGATCGCGTAATTCCAGCCCTCGGTGATGGGCAGGTAGTTCTCGCTCTTGGGATCCCCGCCGAAACGGATCGTGTAGGAGCCGTCCTCGTTGGGCTTGGCGGAAGAGTTGTTGAAGCTGTTGCGGCCAAGTTCGTTCTTTTCAAGATATCCGTCGGCGTTGTAGACGGTGATGGACCAAAACGCGTCCACCGGCACGTCCCTGACGGTCACGGTGTAGGCTGCCCGCCGCGCCGTCGATGTTCGCCACCGCGTCCGGTTCGAACTGCTTACCAGGCTCGACGCCGAGTGGTCTTAGATTCTCTAGCAAGGCGCTATCTAGTTCGTCCTTCGGGTCGAAAGTCGTGTGGTCTACTACGAACTGCATGACCCCGAAAAAGCGGTTCTCGAAGATCTCGAAATCCAATCGGAATTTCGGAAAGCGGGCCAAGTCCTCTTGGAGGTCCAGGTTTTTGCCACCACCTTCTTTCTGGCCGAGAAACTCGGACAACGGCTCGAGTTTCACAGTGTGCATCGCGGCGCGGTTCGCCTCGAGGCGACCGGGCTCCGCCGCGTGGGGCATCACACGGAGCACAGCACTGACGAAGTCGCCCGTCACTTCGAACACCTTGTCCACGCCCTTTACCGGTTCGCCATCGTAGTCCGGCGTGCGCTCGCTATAGAACAAGATCGCCGAAGGTTTGCCGAAGTCACCACGCCCTGTCGACATCGGGATGTTCACGTAGTGGTCCTGACTCGCCGCCATCGCAGTGATCACACTCGGGCTCGCCACCGTCTGGTGGCATACGAGGCGCCGCTGACCCGAAGCGCGAAGACCGAGTTCCGCCTGCACAACGCGTGAGCACATCGCGATGCCGATTTCGTCACGATGATGGCCGGTTCCCGAAGCCCTCAGCAACGGCTCTAGTACGTCTACAACTTCCTCGGGATACGAAGATCGATAGTGACAGCGCCGGGGCACTTCGTTAGTTTCCCCGCCATGCGGGAAACCATGATGCTATTGCGAAGTCACTGGGCGTTGACCTGTCTTCTGACGTTCATGATGGGATGCGCGCGCTCGGCACAGACTGGCGGGAAACTACCGGAGGACCCCGCGGGCGTCGTCTATTGCGGAGGCGGTGAGATCAAGCGCCAGATCGAGTACGCGATCCTGGAAAATGCTGACGATCAATGGGATGCCCGGGTCACGGTCAACGGCGAGACGCTTCGTGCCATGACCTCCTATTCGTTCTTCGGATCAGCGGAATCCCCTGCGGGATTTGTCGTCGCGCTTCTTGGCGAGGATCGATCGGAGTTTCTGGTCTTCCGCAATGGCGGACAGGACTGGCTGGAGTTCGGCGACTATCGGTACGAAAAGTGCCATTGACGTTCTGGCGTGAACCGCAAGAGCACGGCCTGTCGCCCGACATCGCCAGGGGGAATGGGGCGCTGTTGCTCGCGTTGATCTGAACGGAGACCCCTACCACCATTCACCCGGGACAAGGAGAAGGAAAGATGGCGGACGACAGGCGCGGAGTGGGAACAACCGGCGTGACCTGTCTGTTGTCTGTTCAGTCTGCCAGCGATACCTGAGCTGGCGCGAAAGGCAGCACGACAATGACGAAACTCACACTGCTTTCTCTGGCTCTGCTGACCACGGGTTTGGTGTTGTGGGCTGGGTATGCGGCCCAGGGGTCATATGTCGATGAAAACGGCATCGTGCAGGAGCCCTTCCCTTTGCTGGCTCTTGGCTGGCTTTTCGTTCTGGCCGGAGGCGCCACGCTGACAGGCGCAGTTGGCGTCAGAATCATCAAGCATTTCAGGGGTGCATAATGCAGCTTCTTTCATGTGTCGCGACGGCAACCGGTTGCAGGGATCCGGCGCCCGCCGGCGGCTGTACCCATGAGGCCCAGGCAGCCGGCTCTCAGCCGAAAGGAGAGAGAGGCTGGTTCCAAATCGAGGAAGGAGCTCGTCAGCGACGCAATCCAGGTCCGAGTCGGGCATACTACTCGAGCAAGCTGCGCAGCATCCATGCTGTCTTCTCGTGAACCTGCATCCGCTGCGTGAGCAGATCGCACGTCGGCTGGTCGTTCGCCGCCTCGGCAACCTCGAACACACCCCGCGAGGTACGGGCCGTAGTCTCGTGCCCCTCCACGAGAAGGCGAATCATGTCTTCGGCTTTGGGAACGCCGTCGTCCTCTTTGATCGCCGAGAGCTCCGCGAACTGCTTGTAGCTGCCTGGCGCCGCCACACCGAGAGCACGGATGCGTTCCGCGATCAGATCGACGGCGAGGGCGAGCTCGTTGTAGTGCGTCTCGAACATGAGGTGCAGCGTCTGGAACATCGGGCCGGTGACGTTCCAGTGGAAGTTGTGGGTCTTGAGATAGAGCGTGTACGAGTCCGCGAGGACGTGCGACAGCCCAGCTGCGATTTCCTGGCGCTTGCTTTCTTCGATACCGATGTCGATGTTCATGGTCGTCTCCCTACTGTGTTCTACGCCCGGCGTAGAGCCCGGTACACGCGCGAAGGGTCGAGTTGGACCCAAAGACCAAGGCGACGCCCGTGGCGGTCCTTTTTACCTCGCCCGTACTCTGGTTGCCGACTCCATATAGTCAATCCCCCCCCGAGGGCACCCAGCGGTAGCTCGTGTCGTTTTCATGGACAGCTTCGAACGCGCCGTTGGGGTATACCTGAAGAGCCGACCGCGCACGTGATGTTCGGCAATGCTGGCGTCTCGCAGTTGGTGCCTCGCTGTGCAGGACATGCGTGCTGGCCGGCCGACTTCGCATCAAACCCTGGACACACGGTCGTAGCGCGCAATAGAGAGGCGATGAACCGAACGAGAATCACCCACGGCCACAGGGGAACCTGATGAAACGCGTTCTGGTCACTGGCGCGACTGGGTTCATTGGATTCGAGGTGGCGCATCAGCTCGCCGCGCTGGGGTACCGGCCCAGGCTGATGGTCCGACGCCCATCGCGAAGTGCTCTGTTCGCGACTGTCGATGCTCAACTGGTGCAGGGCGACCTATCTAGGCCATCGACTCTGAGTCGGGCGCTCGAGGGCGTGGACACGGTGTTGCACCTCGGAGCTCGGGCGACTTTCGAGTCCTATGCGCGGCTGGCTCCCACCAACGTGGATGGCACGGAGCGCCTTATGGAAGCCGCCACGGAAGCCGGAGTCGAGCGATTCGTCTTCGCAAGCAGCATGTTCGTCCACGGCAGTGAGGACGAGCCGATCTCCGCCACAACGGTACCCGTGCCAGTTCTCGATTACGGCAAGGCGAAGCTCGAGGCCGAGCAGCTTCTCGCAGACATCGCAGAGTCGCACGGCATCAAGCTCGCCGTCATTCGGCTTCCCCATGTATACGGCGCACAGTCGATCCTCTTTCACCAGATCCGAAGCGGTCTCGCGATCTTCCCCGGGACGATGCGGAACCAGTTTGCACATCTTCACGTCGAGGACGCCGCGCGCGTACTGATTGCAGTAGCTCAGCAAGGGTGGACCGGCACAAGTGCGGTGGCGGATGACGTCTCCACTGATTGGATCGAATTTTTCGGGGTGCTCCGCGCATTCTATCCACGCTTCCATTTGCTTCGAATACCCCAGTGGCTTGGTCACCTGGGCGCAATCGCGGCTTCGCCTTTCGTTCGATTGCGCGGAGGGCCGACCATGTACACTCGCGGCACGGTGACGGGCTTCAACCTCAACCTGCCTGTCGAGCCGGGTCTCCTATGGTCTGATCTCGGGATCGAGCCCCGCTACAAGTCGATCCACGAAGGAATTCCCGCGGCACTCGATGGGAGCCTCCACTTTCGATGGCGGCACCCGGTGTTCGACCGCGAGAAGGCCACGCAAAGCCACGATTTGCTGAACTCGCTGCCGACTCGAGCCTGAGGGCGACGCCTGGGTCCAAGACTGTCAAGAGCGCGAAGGGCCAATGATCTCTAGATTTCGTTGGACCGAAGAGAAGTTGGGCTCGATACAAAAGCACTACATCGAGTGCACCTTGGATAAGGCATTAACACCAACACACCAGCGCGCCCTTCAGGCACACATGGAGTTTACCGCTGTTCTAAGGCTCGAATCCGACCATTCCCCCTTCCTATCGGGTGTGAGCTAGTCGCCGGGCACTCCCGCGAGCGCGCGGACCTCTTCGACGAGCGACCGGGTCACGGCGTTGCGATGCTGCACTGTCCAAAAGTTCTTCAGTGGGTCGACATCCATGACGGGACTCGCGTGGTCGCCAAGCTTGAGCTCGCGATGAATGGCGCCCGGAAGCGCCGTGCTGTCGCGCGGAACGAGGCCGTCATTGGGAACTCCAAGGATGGTGTTCATATAGGTGTTGGTCAGGTCCATGAGGCCGATCGTTGCAACTGCCGCGTCGAGGGCGCTGGCCACTCGCTGTCGAATGAGGCCTACGGCGGCGGTGCTCGAGCGGCTGATCACACCAGGGATGTCGAGTGGGGAGTCCCAGTAATTATCGATGACGATCTGGCTGATTTCGGAGATCATGGCGGCGTTGAGAACGCTGCTGGCAAAGGCAGTCGCGAAGCCGGTCACGGCCCCGCTCGCTTCGTAGGTGGTGTACGCGGAGATGACCGGAATGGCCGTAGTGAGATCCCCGGTATCCGTTGCAGTCGGGTGGTCGACAGCGCGAGCCGCCATGTAGGTCGCGCGCGCTGATGTCTTGAGATCGTCGAGCGATTCACCGTTTCCGTTGAAGACGCCGAGCAGCACGGCGTTGATGCTGGACGGCGCCGGGTCCGCGACGGGCGAGCCGTAGAATGGCGCCTGAAGGGCCACCCAACCGATGACCGTGTCGCCCAGGAGGTCGCTGGCCGCGGGACGAAGAAGCGCTTCGAGTGTGTCCAACCCGCCCTTGCTGTGCGAGACGATCGTGATCTGCTTTCGTTGGGTCCGCGCGTCGAGAAGGTACTCGAGAATGGCGCTGGCGTTGCTCTCGACGCTTTCGATGCTGTTGAAGTTGGCAGACTCGTCAGAGATGTTCGTCGCCTCATCTCCGAAGTCTATCTCTTGCGTGTGGAACGAAACGAAGCCGCCCGGCTCAATGATCGACACACTTGGGAGAGCGTCCGCGATGGCGTTCCCGATGGGGATGTTGATACTCTGGTTCAGCGGAAGATCGATGCGCACGTTCAAACTCCGTGCTCTCTGTTGAAGCGCAGCGTCGAGCTCATCTTGGACATAGAGACTCAGCGATTCATAGAGCTCCGACATGAAGCCACCGACGAACAGCACTTCCTGCGTTCTCGGTGGAGAGACGATACCGCCCGTTCCACCAAAAGCGCCTGTGCCGGCATCTCCTCCGTCTCCGCCTGTCCCAGCTTCGCCACCGACGCCACCCGCAGCCGCGGCACCGCCGTTGCCGCCAGGGCCCACGCCACCCGCGCCACCTGAGGGATCAGTCGAATCGCCGCAGCCCAACAGGCCTACGGCGAGGAGCACGGCCAGCGGCAAACGAATACACTTGAGTGGCGTAGTGCAAGCCATCGTGGACCTCGGTGAGAGGCAGGCGAAGCGCGAGGTTCTCATCAAGACGACCGCAGCTTCGCCATCTTGGCAAACAAGGCGAGGACGTCCGGCTTCTCTGCGGTTGAACCACTGAAGTCGCGATACAGCGTGTGAACGTTGACGTAGATGCGCTCCGAGTCGAGCCAGCCCCGGAACTCGTCCAATGATAAATCCCGAACCGCATCATCCACGCTCATGCCCGCATCGTACCGTCGCCGTGCATGTTCACTCAGCACCTCGAGATAGTGCAGGATCTCGCGAAGCCCCGTCTTGTCGGTCAAAGGACCGTGTCCGGGTACTACAGTTTCGACGTCCATCGCGAGCAACCGGTGCAGAGCCGCAATCCAGTTTGAGACGGGCCCCTCCCAAATAATCGGATGTGCGTCCTTGAACAGAAGGTCTCCCGTGAAGAGGATCTTGTCGTCTGGGATCCAGACGACCGCATCACCGCGCGTATGTGCCGGGCCGAGCTCGATCAGAAGCACTTTCTTGTCGCCCACTCGAAACTCGAGCTCCCCTTCGAATGTGCGCGTCGGCAAGGTGGGTTCTATGTCGGAGAAATCGAAGTCGCCAAACGCGGGAAGTGCAAGGCTCGCCGCGTCCGCAAGATGGCTGAGCTGATCGATCCCCAGCGCGGCGAGCACCTTGCCGAGTATGCGTCCGCCGGCACCCAGGGAGTGAACGATTCGGCCTGCACGCATCAGCAAGGCGTTTTGACTCGCCGGCGACTCCTCGAGGTCCTCGACACAGCCCGGGGTTCCAATGATCTCTGCATCGGAGAGGAGCGCATTGCCATAGCAATGATCGCCGTTCCCGTGCGTATTGACGACGGTTTCTATTTGCGCCGCCGCCGCAGTGGCACGGCACATCGTATCGAGCATCTCCTTGGTGATCCTCAGGTCGAAAAGAGTATCGACGAGAAGACTCTGACCGCTGTTCGTGATCAGGCCGGCATTGCTCCAGCCCCAGGAGCCCGGGAGTTGGGTGTACGCATACGTTTCGCCACCCAGATCGTGTAGCGTCTTCTTGATCGCAGCACCCATATCTTGCTTATCTCAAGGAGCGGAAGAATTGGGAAGCACTGCCGGCGGCACGAAAGCTCGCCGCGACGATGTGGCCCTCCACGTAGCTCCCTGCGATGGGCAGGCTAAGGTTCCCGCGTGAGAGCGACCGTCGAGCATCGTGATGCGTTGAAGCTCTGGCTTCGGAACCGCCTGACGGAGGGAGAGCGCCCCCGCGAAGAGTGGCGCGCCCTCTGGGAGGCTACCTGGGAAGAGCTGCTGGCCACACCGGTGCTCGATTTGGTTGACACCGACGCAGCGCACGAGCTCGCTGAGCGATTGGTGGATGCCGAGCTCGTAACCGAGATCTCGAAACCGATCGTGGCGGCAGTGGCAGGGGTGGTCATCACGGAGCTGCTTGAGGACGAGGAGCCGATTGGCCGCTTTCTCCCGGCGGAGGCCAAGGTGAAGCTGCACGCGGCCCTGGCAAGACCCGGGCTCGTCCACCCGGACTGGGTGCGCACCATGTTTCGCGGGGAAGCCGTCGAGGCGGTGCTCAACGACGCGCTCTACCGTGCGTTGAAGGATTTCTCCACGCTCTTGCCGCGCCTCCTGGTGAAGGCCTCCCCGACGGGGCGACTCGGTATACTGGGCAGCGCTGGTGCATTCGCCGAGAAAATGGTCGATGAGCTCGAGAGGCGCATCGAGCCCGAGATCAAGTCTTTTCTCGCCGAGAGCACCGAGCGCGTGCTCGAGCGCGCCGCCGAGTTCGCCATCGCGAGAATCGACAATCCAGCCTCGATCGAGTTCCGCACCACCTTCGTCGAGTTCATGCTGTCGAAGTCGCCAGCCTTCTTCCTGGAAGCCGCGGACGACGAGTTCATCGCCGACATGGGCGCGGTCGTGGAGCTCACCGCACGCCATCTGGCGGACTCCCCTGAGACGCGCGCCGGCATTCGGGAGTGGATTGAGCGAGGGCTCGCGTACGCCGCGAGCAAGACCCTCGGCGAAGTCTTGCAACTCGAAAAGACAAAGGTCCGTCCACCGATCGACGCCCTCGCGAACGCGACCTGGCCCGCGTTCACCACGGTAGTCGAGAGCCCACAGGCCCAGGAGTGGATCGACACGCTCGTCGACGAGCTCATCGGCGAGTACGACCGTTTGAGCGCATGAAAAGGCCGTCGAGTTGAGCTGAGAGGCCAAGTTGCCTCCCAGTAGCCGCGGCATTGCTCTTCCCAGTTCTCTGGGACGCTCTCCCGCCATTTCGTCCAGCTGGAGTCGTCTCCCTCGTTTAAATTGCAGGGTAACCTGCATACCGCAGCGACGCCTTGAGCGTCCCTGGAATTCGCCAGAAGGTATTCCCGGTCATCGGCTGACGACTTTAGGCAAAACTCTGCATCGAGAACTCACTCAGAAGTTGCATGGTGCAGGGTCCCGATTGTCCTACCGCGCCAGCCTGGACGAGTACGCGTACGACGCAGTGGATGCCAGACTTCTGAACCGCGTGTGGGTTCGTGCTAGAGGAGGCTTGGCGTGGGGCGTGCGTGAAGCCGATTATAGGCTCCCAACCCCAGGCACATCGAGAAGCTACTGCGAGAGCTCTCACTCTGGGACAAGAGAGACACCAAGATCATCGAGCTCTCTGGGGGGATGAAGCGGCGGGTGATGATTGCCAAGGCGCTCTCGCACGAACCGGTGGTGCTGTTCCTCGACGAGCCGACCGCTGGCGTCGACGTCGAGCTTCGGCGGGACATGTGGGAGATGGTCCGCGGGCTTCGACAGAGCGGCGTGACCATCATACTGACGACGCACTACATCGAGGAAGCCGAGGAGATGGCGGACCGGATCGGAGTGATGAGCAAGGGGCGCATCATCTTGGTCCAGGAAAAGGACACGCTGATGCGGAAGCTCGGCAAGAAGCAGCTATTGCTTCACTTGCAGCGCCCGCTCGGACGGGTTCCGGACGGGCTGGTCGGATATCCACTCGAGCTTTCTGACGATGGGCGCACGCTGGTGTACACGTTCGATGCGCAAGGGCAGCACACGGGCATCGCTGCGCTCTTGCAGAAGCTGAACGACCACGGGGTGCACTACCAGGACATTGAGTCGGCGGAGAGCTCGCTCGAAGAGATCTTCGTGAGCTTGGTGAACGAGGAGCGATGAACTTCCGTTCGGTTCGAGCGATTTACGGGTTCGAGATGGCGCGCACACGGCGCACGCTCATGCAGAGCATTGTCGCGCCGGTGCTTTCGACCTCGCTCTACTTCATCGTATTCGGATCGGCGATCGGGTCGCGGATGGTCGAGATCGACGGGGTCAGCTACGGGGCGTTCATCGTCCCGGGGCTGACGATGCTGTCGCTGCTGAACCAGAGCGTCTCGAACGCTTCGTTTGGCATCTACATGCCCAAGTTCTCGGGAACGATCTACGAGGTATTGTCTGCGCCGATTTCGTACGTCGAGATTGTGCTCGGCTACGTCGGAGCGGCGGCGACGAAGTCGACAGTGCTCGGGGTGCTGATCTTGGTGACCGCGCGGTTCTTCGTCGACTACGAGATCGCCCATCCGTTTTGGATGGTGGGATTTCTGGTCCTGACGGCAGTGACGTTCAGTTTGTTTGGGTTCATTCTCGGCGTCTGGGCCGATGGGTTCGAGAAGCTCCAGGTGGTGCCGATGATGATCATCACGCCGCTCACGTTTCTCGGGGGGAGCTTTTACTCGATCGACATGCTGCCGCCGTTTTGGCAGAAGGTGACGTTGCTCAACCCAGTAGTGTACTTGATCAGCGCGTTCCGATGGAGCTTCTACGGACTTGCCGATGTGAGCGTGGCGCTGAGCGCGGGGATGA
Source organism: uncultured delta proteobacterium (assembly GCA_963845195.1). Classification (GTDB taxonomy): domain Bacteria; phylum Myxococcota_A; class Polyangia; order Polyangiales; family Houyiibacteriaceae; genus SG8-38. Next base: position 625 of record CAWJRH010000003.1, on the reverse strand, counting down.
TCCTACTCTTCCTCGGCGTGTGCCTAGTGGTCGTGCGCTGGATCTTCAAGACGGGGTACCGACTCCGACCCTAGTCTCGGACGGCATTCCTGGCTGGGTGCTTCGAGCTCCTCCCACACAGCACCTTCCCACTTGCCTAGAACCTTCGTACCGAGGGCGACCTTGCGCCCATTGTCGCCGAGTGGCTTGCCGACATGAACGGCCGCGACAAGACGCACGTCACGCGCGCCGAAGTGCTCGCTATTCTCGACAGGCTCCCCGAGCGCAGTCGGGCGGGACATCCCGTCAAAGCGTTCGTCACCCTTGCTGCCGAGCTAGGCATCCGGCGCGAGACGATGGACAAGCTCGAAGTCCCGAAGCACTGCGAACCGGGCGACGATTTTGTCCCGGAATTTGCGGCAGACACGGCAGGATTCGAACCTGCGACCTCTCCCTCCGGAGGGGATGGGACGACATCAGCAACCCAAGAATATACGGCGTTTTCCCGGGCAAAGCGGATCACGCGAAGTCCCGCAAGACGCAGCTAGACGCACCGAAACGCCATCAAACCCGACACCGTGCCGGGTTCATCGCGATGCGGAGGCTTTGCTCGTCGCACTCTGGCGCGTGATGAGAGTCGTCTGAG
>CAWJRH010000002.1:0-26121 GCA_963845195.1 uncultured delta proteobacterium | reverse complement strand
TGTTAGTCCCAGCCGATGCGGTGTAGCGAGCCTTGACGGCGTTCGAGGATCCAAACGCCCTTCCCGCTTCTCGTGTAGCAGGATGCGTCGCTACTGCTGCACTTCGAACGCGCCCACGTCGCACCCTGCTCCGCTTGGCCGCGGCTCTCCGCGCTGATCCGTGGTCAGTGGCTGCCCGTCCGCGTCAACGGATCGGCTTCCGGAAGCTGGTCAATCGCGACGCTGCCCGCACCGAGCCCTCGTGTGTCTGTGGGACCGCCATTGTTTTGGAGTGGTATTGCATCGAGTTCCTCCTCGGAAACGACGAGGCTGCCGAAGCACGTGCTCTCGAAGTCGGCGTTGACTGGAACGCCTTCGATCGTGTTCGTCACGACGGGAGGCAGTCCGAGAAAGCCGCAGTCGCCCACCACGATGGAACCGGCCAAAGACATTTCACCGAGCGCGCCGACGGCCCCTGCAGACGCCGCGACGAGCGTCCAGCCCAAGACGCCGCCAAAGATTCCCAGGTCTTCCAAGCCCTCCGAGTAGCCGAAGATCAAAACGTGGAGCGCGCATCCGACCAGGAGACGGGACCGCCTCGTCGATGACTTCCTCGGGACACCCGGGCTCGAAGCAGGCAAGCACGGCCAGGGTGTCCTCCGGACAGCCTTCGATCGGTGGCCTCGCGGCCGATGCGCCGAACAGACAGTCCGTGCTGATTCCAAACAATGCCCCTGGACCAAAAAATGGCTCCCAAAAGCCGTTGAAGTAGACGAGGTTGGAGTACACTTCGGTATCGGATTCGTTGGTGCACTGATTGCCACGTTGGTGAGCTGTGCGCAGAAGTTGAAGGTGCCGTCGGCGCGCACGCTTCCTGTCTCATCCGGCCCCTCACAGCGGAGCATCACCGTGACGTTCGTCGTCTCCCCGCGCGCACCTCGAACGCAGCGCTGCCTTCGCACGAGGTGCTCTCGTCCGAGGAGGTTGCGCGCATCGTGATGAGGTAGTCGTCGCCGGCCGGTAGGCCGAGGACTTCGACCGACGCCATGGCCCCCGGCGCACGCGTGTCGATGATGCCTTCGATCGGCGTGATCTCGTTGCCGGTGACCTCGTACTGCACCTCGTCGATCGACACGCCCTCCGAAGCCGCCACGCTCACTTGGACGGCGCCGGGGACAGAGCCGTCCTCGGCGTCCCCAGCGCATCCGGCGATCACGAGAGGTGCATAGATTGAGAGCGAAACCAAGAGCGCTCCGTGCACGGAGCGACGTGCCACCTGACGCGCGACGATTTCAGTCCGGTTTCGGCGTTGCTCACGGCGCAGCTCATGCGCTTGTCGCGAACAGGCGCACCGGGTGCGCGACTGCCGCTGCACGTCGACTGACGAGGTCTGATGGCTGGCACCGTGGAGCTCAGACTCGACACAAACACCCTTTCCGCTTCGCGTCCGTGGCGAAGTAGAGTGCTCGCACTGCGAAATTCGGCTCTCAGCCTGAGCCAATGGGCCCATTGCGTGATTCGATGAGCGACGACATCGAGTTCGTTGGCACGCGGTTTGCTGGGATGGATTGGCATGTTAAATCGATCCTTATCTTGCGCCGTGTTCCTCTTCGCCCTTGTCGTTGCGCCATTCGCGAGCGCTCAGAGCGAGGACCCCGATTGGTTGGAGGGACTCGACATCGGCCTGGTGTCGGAGCTGACGGTGGAGCACCAACGTCTGGCGCTTCTCGATGAGCCGGAAGCGGCAAGAGGTCTCGAGCGCTGGCACCCCAACGCCTACGTCGTTCCCGGAGACGCGCCGGCAAGCGTGGATCCCCTGAGCGGCGCGCCCACGACGACCGAAGTGCAGAACGCGGCCGCCACGGAAGCGAATCAGCGCAAAGGCATGTCCAGGGGAGGGAAAATTGGGCTAGGCGTCATCGTTCCGCTGGTGGCCGGCATCGCAATAGTGGGCGGTGTTGGAGCCGCGCGACTAAACAACATGTTTTGAGTCGGCTATGCTCCCATCCCTGTCGCGCATGCCGTTGAAGAGCTTAGCGTCCGTGGCGTTGGTCTTGGGTGGCGTCTTTGTCCCGGGCACGGCCGAGGCGAGAGAACCCTTCGTCGAGGGCCAGACCTGGGGCCTCGAAGTCGGCTTTGGCGTCGGCTGGGCGGACGAGAGCACGGCGTACACCCGCACGCTCGAGACGTTTGGCTTCGAGAGATATCCTTACGGTATTCATGTTGCTGGGGCCGGCCCGCCCCCCGCTTTCGTTTCTCCGCGGCGGTCGAGAAAATCGTGCTTCCATATTTCAGCGTGCTCTTGCAGACCAACCTGCTCGATCGCCGCAAGTGGTATCGCGATAGCGGCATTGGGGCGGACGACGTGTTTACGTGGAGCTCCTGGACGCTCGACGCTCATGCACGGGCTTTCCTCCCAGTGCGAAAGTGGTTCCGTGCATACGCGCAGTTCGGGGTGGGTCCGACCTTCAGCGGGTCACGGCTCTATGTTCGAACGACCGCCAGCTCCGACCAAACCAACTACCGCGAAGTCGACGTCGGATTACAACCTGGCCGGCCTCGGGGGCGCGGAACTGACGTTAAAGCATTGGGCTTCTATGTGCAGGGCGGCTACATCTACTCGCCTTCGCCGAAGAACCGTCTTGGAGACGCGCACCAAAGCGGCGGAGGCATTCTGCTCTTTGGGCTGAGCGCGCATTTCGGGAGGCCGCCATGAACCGAGCCACCCTATTCCTTTCGTTGATGGCCTGCCTCTTGAGCGCGGGGGTCACATGCGAGACGGACCTCATCGACGACGCCGGTCTTTCAGCTCTGGTGCGGGGAACAGCTCTGCGCCTGGGAGCTCGAAGAGGGGGAGATTCGAAAGGTGCCGACCTGGCACGACGCATGACTACGGCGTCGAGTTGGTCGGGTCGCCCGTGCTGCTCTCTCAAGCCTCGCGAAGCGGCGCATCGTGTGTGCGCATCGAGATCGACGTCCGCAATCGAGCCGGGCGCGATGGTGACCGTCGAGGTCGACGCGAGACGGCGATGGGTACGGTCGACCGGACCGTTCCCATTGACGCAAGTGATGGCTTCGTCAGTCGGGCGCAGGATGTCGCAGTCGACCTCAGCGTCGACGGCGTGTTCTATCTTCGCAAGTCGGGGCAAGGCGAAGCCGTCCTCGCAAGACTCCGCATTACTGAAGACTGTAAACGGTAGACCGTTGCCGTGGCCGGGCACGTGCCCTGAAGCGCTGCGTCCCCTGCTTCAGATCCGACACCGTCAACGCGCCCTGTTGGGGTGGTGGAACACAATCCAGGTCCGAGTCGGGCATACTACTCGAGCAAGCTGGGCAGCATCCATGCTGTCTTCTCGTGAATCTGCATCCGCTGCGTGAGCAGATCGCACGTCGGCTGGTCGTTCGCCGCCTCGGCGACCTCGAACACCCCGCATGACCTCGAGGAACCGGTTCTCGAAGATCTCGAAATCCGATCGGAATTTCGGAAAGCGGGCCAAGTCCTCTTGGAGGTCCAGGTTTTTGCCACCACCTTCTTTCTGGCCGAGAAACTCGGACAACGGCTCGAGTTTCACAGTGTGCATCGCGGCGCGGTTCGCCTCGAGGCGACCGGGCTCCGCCGCGTGGGGCATCACACGGAGCACAGCACTGACGAAGTCGCCCGTCACTTCGAACACCTTGTCCACGCCCTTTACCGGTTCGCCATCGTAGTCCGGCGTGCGCTCGCTATAGAACAAGATCGCCGAAGGTTTGCCGAAGTCACCACGCCCTGTCGACATCGGGATGTTCACGTAGTGGTCCTGACTCGCCGCCATCGCAGTGATCACACTCGGGCTCGCCACCGTCTGGTGGCATACGAGGCGCCGCTGACCCGAAGCGCGAAGACCGAGTTCCGCCTGCACAACGCGTGAGCACATCGCGATGCCGATTTCGTCACGATGATGGCCGGTTCCCGAAGCCCTCAGCAACGGCTCTAGTACGTCTACAACTTCCTCGGGATACGAAGATCGATAGTGACAGCGCCGGGGCACTTCGTTAGTTTCCCCGCCATGCGGGAAACCATGATGCTATTGCGAAGTCACTGGGCGTTGACCTGTCTTCTGACGTTCATGATGGGATGCGCGCGCTCGGCACAGACTGGCGGGAAACTACCGGAGGACCCCGCGGGCGTCGTCTATTGCGGAGGCGGTGAGATCAAGCGCCAGATCGAGTACGCGATCCTGGAAAATGCTGACGATCAATGGGATGCCCGGGTCACGGTCAACGGCGAGACGCTTCGTGCCATGACCTCCTATTCGTTCTTCGGATCAGCGGAATCCCCTGCGGGATTTGTCGTCGCGCTTCTTGGCGAGGATCGATCGGAGTTTCTGGTCTTCCGCAATGGCGGACAGGACTGGCTGGAGTTCGGCGACTATCGGTACGAAAAGTGCCATTGACGTTCTGGCGTGAACCGCAAGAGCACGGCCTGTCGCCCGACATCGCCAGGGGGAATGGGGCGCTGTTGCTCGCGTTGATCTGAACGGAGACCCCTACCACCATTCACCCGGGACAAGGAGAAGGAAAGATGGCGGACGACAGGCGCGGAGTGGGAACAACCGGCGTGACCTGTCTGTTGTCTGTTCAGTCTGCCAGCGATACCTGAGCTGGCGCGAAAGGCAGCACGACAATGACGAAACTCACACTGCTTTCTCTGGCTCTGCTGACCACGGGTTTGGTGTTGTGGGCTGGGTATGCGGCCCAGGGGTCATATGTCGATGAAAACGGCATCGTGCAGGAGCCCTTCCCTTTGCTGGCTCTTGGCTGGCTTTTCGTTCTGGCCGGAGGCGCCACGCTGACAGGCGCAGTTGGCGTCAGAATCATCAAGCATTTCAGGGGTGCATAATGCAGCTTCTTTCATGTGTCGCGACGGCAACCGGTTGCAGGGATCCGGCGCCCGCCGGCGGCTGTACCCATGAGGCCCAGGCAGCCGGCTCTCAGCCGAAAGGAGAGAGAGGCTGGTTCCAAATCGAGGAAGGAGCTCGTCAGCGACGCAATCCAGGTCCGAGTCGGGCATACTACTCGAGCAAGCTGCGCAGCATCCATGCTGTCTTCTCGTGAACCTGCATCCGCTGCGTGAGCAGATCGCACGTCGGCTGGTCGTTCGCCGCCTCGGCAACCTCGAACACACCCCGCGAGGTACGGGCCGTAGTCTCGTGCCCCTCCACGAGAAGGCGAATCATGTCTTCGGCTTTGGGAACGCCGTCGTCCTCTTTGATCGCCGAGAGCTCCGCGAACTGCTTGTAGCTGCCTGGCGCCGCCACACCGAGAGCACGGATGCGTTCCGCGATCAGATCGACGGCGAGGGCGAGCTCGTTGTAGTGCGTCTCGAACATGAGGTGCAGCGTCTGGAACATCGGGCCGGTGACGTTCCAGTGGAAGTTGTGGGTCTTGAGATAGAGCGTGTACGAGTCCGCGAGGACGTGCGACAGCCCAGCTGCGATTTCCTGGCGCTTGCTTTCTTCGATACCGATGTCGATGTTCATGGTCGTCTCCCTACTGTGTTCTACGCCCGGCGTAGAGCCCGGTACACGCGCGAAGGGTCGAGTTGGACCCAAAGACCAAGGCGACGCCCGTGGCGGTCCTTTTTACCTCGCCCGTACTCTGGTTGCCGACTCCATATAGTCAATCCCCCCCCCGAGGGCACCCAGCGGTAGCTCGTGTCGTTTTCATGGACAGCTTCGAACGCGCCGTTGGGGTATACCTGAAGAGCCGACCGCGCACGTGATGTTCGGCAATGCTGGCGTCTCGCAGTTGGTGCCTCGCTGTGCAGGACATGCGTGCTGGCCGGCCGACTTCGCATCAAACCCTGGACACACGGTCGTAGCGCGCAATAGAGAGGCGATGAACCGAACGAGAATCACCCACGGCCACAGGGGAACCTGATGAAACGCGTTCTGGTCACTGGCGCGACTGGGTTCATTGGATTCGAGGTGGCGCATCAGCTCGCCGCGCTGGGGTACCGGCCCAGGCTGATGGTCCGACGCCCATCGCGAAGTGCTCTGTTCGCGACTGTCGATGCTCAACTGGTGCAGGGCGACCTATCTAGGCCATCGACTCTGAGTCGGGCGCTCGAGGGCGTGGACACGGTGTTGCACCTCGGAGCTCGGGCGACTTTCGAGTCCTATGCGCGGCTGGCTCCCACCAACGTGGATGGCACGGAGCGCCTTATGGAAGCCGCCACGGAAGCCGGAGTCGAGCGATTCGTCTTCGCAAGCAGCATGTTCGTCCACGGCAGTGAGGACGAGCCGATCTCCGCCACAACGGTACCCGTGCCAGTTCTCGATTACGGCAAGGCGAAGCTCGAGGCCGAGCAGCTTCTCGCAGACATCGCAGAGTCGCACGGCATCAAGCTCGCCGTCATTCGGCTTCCCCATGTATACGGCGCACAGTCGATCCTCTTTCACCAGATCCGAAGTGGTCTCGCGATCTTCCCCGGGACGATGCGGAACCAGTTTGCACATCTTCACGTCGAGGACGCCGCGCGCGTACTGATTGCAGTAGCTCAGCAAGGGTGGACCGGCACAAGTGCGGTGGCGGATGACGTCTCCACTGATTGGATCGAATTTTTCGGGGTGCTCCGCGCATTCTATCCACGCTTCCATTTGCTTCGAATACCCCAGTGGCTTGGTCACCTGGGCGCAATCGCGGCTTCGCCTTTCGTTCGATTGCGCGGAGGGCCGACCATGTACACTCGCGGCACGGTGACGGGCTTCAACCTCAACCTGCCTGTCGAGCCGGGTCTCCTATGGTCTGATCTCGGGATCGAGCCCCGCTACAAGTCGATCCACGAGGAATTCCCGCGGCACTCGATGGGAGCCTCCACTTTCGATGGCGGCACCCGGTGTTCGACCGCGAGAAGGCCACGCAAAGCCACGATTTGCTGAACTCGCTGCCGACTCGAGCCTGAGGGCGACGCCTGGGTCCAAGACTGTCAAGAGCGCGAAGGGCCAATGATTCTCTAGATTTCGTTGGACCGAAGAGAAGTTGGGCTCGATACAAAAGCACTACATCGAGTGCACCTTGGATAAGGCATTACACCAACACACCAGCGCGCCCTTCAGGCACACATGGAGTTTACCGCTGTTCTAAGGCTCGAATCCGACCATTCCCCCTTCCTATCGGGTGTGAGCTAGTCGCCGGGCACTCCCGCGAGCGCGCGGACCTCTTCGACGAGCGACCGGGTCACGGCGTTGCGATGCTGCACTGTCCAAAAGTTCTTCAGTGGGTCGACATCCATGACGGGACTCGCGTGGTCGCCAAGCTTGAGCTCGCGATGAATGGCGCCCGGAAGCGCCGTGCTGTCGCGCGGAACGAGGCCGTCATTGGGAACTCCAAGGATGGTGTTCATATAGGTGTTGGTCAGGTCCATGAGGCCGATCGTTGCAACTGCCGCGTCGAGGGCGCTGGCCACTCGCTGTCGAATGAGGCCTACGGCGGCGGTGCTCGAGCGGCTGATCACACCAGGGATGTCGAGTGGGGAGTCCCAGTAATTATCGATGACGATCTGGCTGATTTCGGAGATCATGGCGGCGTTGAGAACGCTGCTGGCAAAGGCAGTCGCGAAGCCGGTCACGGCCCCGCTCGCTTCGTAGGTGGTGTACGCGGAGATGACCGGAATGGCCGTAGTGAGATCCCCGGTATCCGTTGCAGTCGGGTGGTCGACAGCGCGAGCCGCCATGTAGGTCGCGCGCGCTGATGTCTTGAGATCGTCGAGCGATTCACCGTTTCCGTTGAAGACGCCGAGCAGCACGGCGTTGATGCTGGACGGCGCCGGGTCCGCGACGGGCGAGCCGTAGAATGGCGCCTGAAGGGCCACCCAACCGATGACCGTGTCGCCCAGGAGGTCGCTGGCCGCGGGACGAAGAAGCGCTTCGAGTGTGTCCAACCCGCCCTTGCTGTGCGAGACGATCGTGATCTGCTTTCGTTGGGTCCGCGCGTCGAGAAGGTACTCGAGAATGGCGCTGGCGTTGCTCTCGACGCTTTCGATGCTGTTGAAGTTGGCAGACTCGTCAGAGATGTTCGTCGCCTCATCTCCGAAGTCTATCTCTTGCGTGTGGAACGAAACGAAGCCGCCCGGCTCAATGATCGACACACTTGGGAGAGCGTCCGCGATGGCGTTCCCGATGGGGATGTTGATACTCTGGTTCAGCGGAAGATCGATGCGCACGTTCAAACTCCGTGCTCTCTGTTGAAGCGCAGCGTCGAGCTCATCTTGGACATAGAGACTCAGCGATTCATAGAGCTCCGACATGAAGCCACCGACGAACAGCACTTCCTGCGTTCTCGGTGGAGAGACGATACCGCCCGTTCCACCAAAAGCGCCTGTGCCGGCATCTCCTCCGTCTCCGCCTGTCCCAGCTTCGCCACCGACGCCACCCGCAGCCGCGGCACCGCCGTTGCCGCCAGGGCCCACGCCACCCGCGCCACCTGAGGGATCAGTCGAATCGCCGCAGCCCAACAGGCCTACGGCGAGGAGCACGGCCAGCGGCAAACGAATACACTTGAGTGGCGTAGTGCAAGCCATCGTGGACCTCGGTGAGAGGCAGGAGAAGCGCGAGGTTCTCATCAAGACGACCGCAGCTTCGCCATCTTGGCAAACAAGGCGAGGACGTCCGGCTTCTCTGCGGTTGAACCACTGAAGTCGCGATACAGCGTGTGAACGTTGACGTAGATGCGCTCCGAGTCGAGCCAGCCCCGGAACTCGTCCAATGATAAATCCCGAACCGCATCATCCACGCTCATGCCCGCATCGTACCGTCGCCGTGCATGTTCACTCAGCACCTCGAGATAGTGCAGGATCTCGCGAAGCCCCGTCTTGTCGGTCAAAGGACCGTGTCCGGGTACTACAGTTTCGACGTCCATCGCGAGCAACCGGTGCAGAGCCGCAATCCAGTTTGAGACGGGCCCCTCCCAAATAATCGGATGTGCGTCCTTGAACAGAAGGTCTCCCGTGAAGAGGATCTTGTCGTCTGGGATCCAGACGACCGCATCACCGCGCGTATGTGCCGGGCCGAGCTCGATCAGAAGCACTTTCTTGTCGCCCACTCGAAACTCGAGCTCCCCTTCGAATGTGCGCGTCGGCAAGGTGGGTTCTATGTCGGAGAAATCGAAGTCGCCAAACGCGGGAAGTGCAAGGCTCGCCGCGTCCGCAAGATGGCTGAGCTGATCGATCCCCAGCGCGGCGAGCACCTTGCCGAGTATGCGTCCGCCGGCACCCAGGGAGTGAACGATTCGGCCTGCACGCATCAGCAAGGCGTTTTGACTCGCCGGCGACTCCTCGAGGTCCTCGACACAGCCCGGGGTTCCAATGATCTCTGCATCGGAGAGGAGCGCATTGCCATAGCAATGATCGCCGTTCCCGTGCGTATTGACGACGGTTTCTATTTGCGCCGCCGCCGCAGTGGCACGGCACATCGTATCGAGCATCTCCTTGGTGATCCTCAGGTCGAAGAGAGTATCGACGAGAAGACTCTGACCGCTGTTCGTGATGAGGCCGGCATTGCTCCAGCCCCAGGAGCCCGGGAGTTGGGTGTACGCATACGTTTCGCCACCCAGATCGTGTAGCGTCTTCTTGATCGCAGCACCCATATCTTGCTTATCTCAAGGAGCGGAGAAATTGGGAAGCATCGAACTGCAAGGCACTCTCGGTTCGAAGCGACCTGCGACTGGGCTCGCGACGCGCCTCAGCTCGCTGCGGCGTGCATCTCGTCGTAGACCGTAGCCAAGTCCCGAAGCGCCTCTGCGCAGTCGCCGTCGAAGGACGAGCCGTGCATCACGCCCATGACGTTCGGCTCGAGCTCGGCCAGCGAGCGGATGGTCTTGCCGGTGGTCGGGGTCAGGCAGGTCGCGAGGAATGCGACTTCAGCGTCCTTTGCTGGCCCGACGATGTCGCCCGAGGTGAGCGCCGACTCGTTGCCGAAGTGAGTGAAGAGGTCCCCGCACAAGAGCGTGCGCGTGGTCTCCTCGAACAGCACGCGTGCCTCCCAGCAGTGGGGGACGTGAGGCGTATCGAGATGGCGTACGCGCTTTGTGCCGAGGTCGAGCACCTCGCCGTTCTGCAAGGCACGGGGCGGTCGGTCGGCCAAATCGTTGAGAGAGACCATGCAACCCACCTCGCCATGCGCCACGGTCGCATTCGGCGCGATCTCGAGCCATTGGTTCATGGAGCCGCACTCGTCCGACTCGACGTGGCCAAAGGTGATCCAGCGGAGCGACTCAACTGGCATCAGTGCCGCGACCGCCGCCTTGACGGCCGGGAACATGGCCCGCGGCCCGGTGTGAAAAAGCAGAGGCTCGTCGGCCCGGACCAGAAACTGATTGAACGTGAAGCCGGTGGGACCGATGTCGGGGACGAAGGTGCTGATCCGGAAGACGTCGGACGCGATTTCGGTGGTTGTGGTATTCATGGGGTTCTCCCGTGCCCGAGGAGAGCACCCGAGCGATAGTACGCCTGGACGCAGAAGGATGCACCGCCGAAGCGGGGCGACGGCCGGCGTGCCTGCGCTTCGGGTCATCGGACCCTCCGAGCGCGCTGCCGGCGAGACCATTGAGCTCACCCGCAAGGAACGCACCGGCGCAATCGCTATTGAAGAACTCATCGAAGGTACCTTTTAGCTCGGCGCACTCCTCCGGGCTGCAACCGAATCGGCTACATTGTTGTGTGACACCAAGGGTCGTCGCCACGATTTTGACGCACTGTCCGTTGCTGAGCCCCGCCGACTGACTACCCGTCTTGCCCTCGACGCTTTCTCCGCACCCGAACAAGAGCGCAGACATCAGCGCGGTCAATATTAGCCTGAAGCTCGGCGATAGAGTTCTTTTCATGACGTGCCTCCTTCGTTCAGGCAGTGAAACGGGCACTGTCGTTCGTATTGGTTGGATCGAAATCGGTCGGTCACCTTTTTTGCAACGTCCTACTTTGGTGTCGCGGCGCCGAGGACTCGCCGTCCGCACCGAAGCGGAGCCCCGAGCCGTGGCGCGATGCGGAGCATAGTCGCTTCGACGGCTGTTTCCGGTTCGCGTCGCTGGCGACACAACATGCGGTACCGCCAACGACGTGGTCTCCGACCTTCTAAACGTATCAAACGTGCCGACCCCGCCCGGGTTGAGGCGAATGCACAGGAGTTCGCGCGAAGATCTCGCGAAGCGCTCCGCGACGAACATACGCCGCCATCAGACGTCGCCGAGTTCGCTCATCGTACGGTCGAATGCTGCTTGAACCATGGCAAGGTCGCGTGCCGATGGGTGTTCCCCCACGGAGGCGGCGTGAATCTCGACGGCGTGCGCGGCTAGACTTCGAAGGCGGTCGAGGTCCGAAGAGCGCTCTCCTGCATCGCGGATTGCGTCTAAAATGGCGACGACGACGGCGACGTGTCCTGCTCCGTAGCGACGAACCGGATCGAAGCAGCTGGCAACGATTTGATGGAACGTCGTTGGCGGAAGAAGTACCCGGACCCGACCATCCTGGTCGCGCCGTATGCCGGACGGCATCTCTCGCTCGACGATGGCCGAAACTAGCGCTCCGAGTCGGTGTACGCAGTCGACCGCCGTCCTCGGATTGTTGACTCCGGGTGACAATGCTCTCAGGGCGATCTCCGTCAGCTGTCCAATCAGGAACGCGAGATCCTGGACCGGGGTTCGGTGGTCGCCCACGATGACGCTTTCTCGAAGCGCGGCCTCGAGGTCTTCGACCGAGCTATCGGGCGCGACCCTTGCCAGTATCGACCCCTCGGCGAGGAAATCGCCCGGCCTTCGATGGAGCAAAATGACCGCGTCGTGTTTCACGGCAAGCTGGAGGAGCGTTTTCTCGTCGACGACGCGCACGAAACCCTCGGAGGAAGCTCGCACGTACAGACCATTCGCCTCCAACTGCCTCCGGGCGGTTTCGATCGAGAGCGGCGCTCGCTCAACTTCTTCCGAGCCGATCGGCTCAGCGAACAAGCTTGGCAGCAGCGCGTCGATCTCCTTGGCGACCTCGGCGATGACGCTCGAGGCCTGGATCGACGTCGCGGTATGGTGGATGAAATAGATGAGCACGAAGAGGCTGACCGCCGCGAGAACGACCGCGACGGTCGATGCAAGGTGCGGAGTCGCGTCTGCTTGGACTGCGCGGAGAACGAGTAGGCTGTAGAGGAAGGTGGCGACGAACGTCCCGAACGCGATCTGATTCGCGCGATCGCGTAGGAAGTTGCGCAGGAGGCGAGGTCCGAATTGCGAAGACGCCAGCGTGAGCGCCACGACGGTAATCGAAAAGACCACGCCGGTGACGGTGATCATCGACCCCGCGATCACCGACAGCACAGCACGGGTGCCCTCGGGACCGGTCGAGGAGATCCAAGGGATTGGCCGAACCAGGATTCTCCGGTCGACCTCCACCAAACCGAACGCCGCCACACCCGCACCGATCGCCATCAGCATCGGCAGGAACCAATAGCTGCCCCGCAACGCTTCGAAGAGGCTTCGAAGGCGGCCCAGTAGGGGTGTGTTGTTCACGTCGCCGTGCTCTCAGCAGACCATTCGTGCACGTGATCCTACCTTCCGTGCGGGCCAAAAACTGCCATCGTGCAGAACTCTGTTTGATAGCACGATGCGCACCACAAGAAGTGTCAGAGCCGAAGCTCGGCGCAGATCGGGAGATGGTCGGACGCGATGCGCGCCAATGGGGTGCGAATCGCCTCGATCCCGACGAGGCAATCCCTCGGATGCACCCAGATCCGGTCGAGGGCCAAGATCGGAAACCTGGAAGGAAAGCTCCGAATCGCGGGCGTCGCCCCGAATGCGCTGCCAAGGCGGACCAAAGCGGCAGCCCGCGAGCGCCACTCGTTGAAATCGCCGAGAACGACCAGCACCGTACCGGGCCTTACCTCGGCGACGGCAAGTAGACGTTCGACTTGCCGGGAGCGCTCGCCGATTCGCAGCCCGAAATGCGTGTTGAAGAGCTCGATGCTGCGGCGGCCAATATCCACCTTGGCGTGCAGGATGCCCCGCGGTTCGCGACCCTCCACCGTCGCGTCGATGCGAGCGACGTCGCCTACCGCGTGCCGCGTGAGGAGCGCATTCCCGAAGTAGCCGGATTCCTGTCGGAACGTAGGTCCCGCGATCGCGTGCAAACCTGTCGTGCGAGCAAGCGAAGCGAGTTGACTCTCACCCGACGGCAACCCGCCCCCACAGCCGACCTCTTGCAGCCCGATGATATCGGCGTCCGAATCCAACAGGACGCGCGCGACGCGGTCGACATCGAGCATGCCATCGGTTCCAACGCAACCGTGGACGTTCCAGGTCAGGACCCTGAGTATTGGATGCGGTTGCACCTGAGCTCGTTGAACTCTCGCATCAACTCGGTTGCGACGTCTGGCTCTGCGACGTTTGAGACTCACCCTCCTCCGACTTGAGCTCCTGCGGTGAACGGGATCATCTGCCACGACTGTCTCAGTCTGCCACGTTCTAGACTGGGCGCTCGCGTGACGCTCTGCGCCCAGTATGATTGGCGCGTGGACCGGCCTGTACTCAACGAGGGCACGAATTGCTGGCGCGTGGCCCGGACGAATCGCGCCGCCTTCATCATTGATGGAGAACACTATTTCCGCGCGGTATACGAGGCTATCCGCAACGCGCGACACGTCATCTTCATCGTGGGCTGGGACGTTCACAGCGAGATCCGATTGACTAGAGACGAACAAAGCAGTTCGCCGGAAACACTCCGCCCATTGTTGGACGCGGTGGCTCGGAACCAGCCTGATCTTGACATCTACATCTTGAGCTGGGACTTCGCGATGATCTACGCAATGGAACGGGAGTTCTTCCCGCAGTACAAGTTGCGCTGGAAATCGCACGACCGCGTCCACTTCTGCCTCGATGGTGAGCATCCGATCGGAGCGTCCCAGCATCAAAAAGTCGTCGTGGTTGACGATCGTGTCGCCTTCTCGGGCGGCCTGGATCTGAGCAAATGGCGCTGGGACACGTCGGAGCATCGCGTCGAGGAGCAGCGGCGAACGGACCCGAGCGGCGACGCCTACCCCCCATTCCACGACGTACAAATGGCGGTCGACGGAGAAGCGGCGCGAGCACTCGGAGAACTTGCTCGCGACCGGTGGCGGAGCGCGGCGGGCGCTGAGCCAAAGAAGAGATCGGAGGCGTTGGATTCAGATCCGTGGCCGTCGAGCATCGAACCCACGTTGACACAAGTCGATGTCGCTATCGCTCGCACCCTTCCCACGTACGGAGGCCGTGAGGAAGTGAGAGAGGTGGAAAGACTATATGTCGACGCCATAGCAGCGGCGCGGCGTTTCATCTACATCGAAAACCAGTACCTCAGCTCTCATCTCATCGGGGAGAAGCTTGCGAATCGGCTTCGGGAACCGGAAGGGCCGGAGGTGATCGTGGTTGCGCCGGAAGAGACAGGGGGGTGGCTCGAGCAGCACACTATGGATGTGCTCCGCGCACGGCTGCTCCAGGAACTGCGCGAAGCGGACGAGCACGACCGGTTGCGAGTGTACGTGGCGCAGCTGTCCAAAAAGCCTCTGGTTTCCCTGATGATTCACGCGAAGGTGATGATCGTCGATGATATCTTCGTTCGGGTCGCCTCGTCGAATCTCAGCAATCGATTCTATGGGGCTCGACTCCGAATGCGACCTGGCGATAGAATCGACGCCCTCCCGCGACTGCCGCGAGGCCATCACCGGGTTTCGTCGGCGTCTGCTTGCCGAACACCTCGACGTCAGCATGAGCGCCTTGGCCGATGCAGAGCGCACGCATCCCTCGTTGATCCCTGCCGTGGAGTCGTTGCGCGGAGGCGATTGTTCGCTCGAGCCGTTGCGCGCGCGGGCCTCTGCAGAGGTTGATAAGTTGGTCCCGGACGCCGAGTTGCTGGACCCCGAAAGGCCGGTGGAACCGGACGACCTCGTGAACTACTTCGTGAGTCCCGAGCAACACGCACCACTCCATCGGAATTTGCTCAAAGTTGCACTCTTGTCCGCGGCAGTACTCATCATCATCGGGGCATGGCGGTGGACCCCGCTGAGCGACTGGCTGCGCGTCGACGAATTCGACTTCTCTCGCCGAGTCGCTGAAGTCGCGGCCCTATACGCCGTTGTGGGTCCTCGCGGTGTTCACGGTCGCCGGCTGCGTTGGCGTTCCCATCACGCTCTTGATCGTCGCGACGGTGGTGGTCTTTGGGCCCTGGGCGGGCGCTGCCTACGCTTTGGTTGGCGCTGAGCTGGCCGCACTTGGCTCGTTTGGGCTCGGGCATGCACTAGGACGCGATGCGGTGGGTCGGCTAGGCGGCGCCAAGGTCAATCGCATCAGTCGCAAGCTCGCGGACCATGGTCTGCTCACCACGATCATGCTGCGCATCGTTCCAGTGGCACCTTTCGCCGTGATCAACGTAATCGCCGGCGTCTCCGGGGTCCGGTTTCGAGATTTCGCCCTTGGTAATCTCGTCGGTGTCCTTCCGGCGGTGCTCGTGGTCGCCTTTCTCACGGACCGTGTCGTCGATTCGCTACGCGAACCGAGCATGGCGGCCCTCGGCGTCCTGGCCGCTACCATCCTCTTCGTGGCAGGCGGCGCGCTTGCATTGCGCTACTGGCTACGCTCGAGAACACAAGACGGAGGCTGAAGCAATCGCTCGCTCCCCACAAGGACTTCAGCGTCGCTATCGGCGTGCAGATCCGCTTGCCCCCAAGGGGACCCCGCAGCGCCCGAGGCTCGTCTCCTCTCTAGTCCGCAGGTCCACTGACGACAAACATCAACACTATCCGGCGGGCAGCAGTCCAACGTAACTTCATCTTGCTGTGACTTCCGCTCGTCTTGCCGCTCTGTGCGTTGGACTGACATGCCTTTCGGGCTGCACCAACGTCTTCTACATGCTCCCGAATAGCCGACCCCCGACGGTTCACTCCGCAGAAACCCTTCAACGCGGCGCGACTGGATCGGACGCGATTTCGGTGGTCGTGGCATTCATGGGGTTCTCCCGTGCCTGGGGCTCCGACCCATCGACATCCGCCGCTGGTCACCGCGCGATGCCGTAGCGACGGAGGCTCACAAAGAAACGGCGGGGACCGATTGAGTCTCCGCCGCTTCCCCACAGCGACGGCGTAGGGTCAGTTGCTCGGGGATGGCGAGCACCCCCGTAGACCCTAAAGTTGGACGTTGTGAAAACTGCGACCAACCGGTATCGTTTTCCATCTGACACGAACCCCGGGACTGACAGTGCCCGTTTCACTGCCACCGCTGAAACAAAGGAGGCACGTTATGAAGCGCGTAATGATACTACTCGGGTCGGGACTGGCGATTCTCGCCGGTTGCTCCGATTCAAACATCGCCGGCGTTGAAATCGCCAAGGCGGCAAATGGTGGACATACCATCAATGTGAGCCTCGCCGGCAGCAACTTCACCACAAGCGATGAGGATGGCGTACCCACGCCGGCCGATGGCCGGCCCCTCGTCGCAATCCAGAACGGTATCGCAAAGGGAGGCGGCGCCGCGTTCTTTACCTCAAACGCCGTCCTCGACGCGATTCCGATGAACCCTGCCGAGTTTCCACCGGACTGCCAGGCGGCCGGCTTGGCTGGCACTACGGTCAGCGTGAGCTTCGTGCTCATGTACAACGACGGGTCACTTCTCTCGCTCGCGACTGGGCCGGGCTCCTACTTGTGCACCGATGGTACGTTTTACACGGTGGTTGGCTCAGGTGAAGTCACCGGTGGCGAGAAGCGATTCGCAGGCGCCACCGGCACGTTCAGCGCCAGCGCTGAGTCGACGCCTCCTCGCGTCCTAGCGGAGCTCGAAATCGATCTAGACTGAGGTCGCTCAACGAGCTGCCTGACGCGAAGAAGCCCCGGCCTCGGCTGGGGCTTTCTTCCTCTGGGCCGGCGGTGATGCACCCTTGCCGATCGTCTCGCGACCGGGCCCTAATGGATCTCGGCTTCGGATTCCCGTCGACCAGGATGAGGTCCGCGTAGGCACCTTCAGCTACGACGCCGAGAGGTGCTGCCTGATAGGGATTCCTCGGGCCGTACAGCCCAACGAGCGCGGCGTTGTTCGACGTCGCCATCTTCAGGGTCTCGTACGGGGTGAACCACCGCTTGAGTTTGGCCAGGAATCTGCCCTGCTTGGCCGCCGTGACCGGATCGAACAGCAAGTCGGTCCCGAATGCGATTTTGACGCCGATCTTCTTCTCCAACGGCGCAATTCGTCCACGCATCAAGTGAGTCCTTCGTGGGCAGGTCACCACAAAATGCTCCTCTTTCCACAGCGCGCGCACCGTACGACTACCTCAAGACGCTTCGCGCGACGGCTCGCAAGGCTCGGAGCCAAACCGGGATGAGCGAGCACGAATGCGACCGTCTCGACGCGCGTGACGTCCTGACTAAACGCTGAACGCGCGAGTCACGCCGAGCATTTCGAGCGAGACGAAGGCGGGGCACCGGCACGCCGGCGCCCCCCTTCTGGGCAGATGTCAACGCTAGCCGCTATTCGCAGGTAATCGTGACTTGGGTTGCCTCGTCCCAGTTGTTGGTGTCTTTATGGGCGACGACGCCTTGCAGCCTCACTCCCGGGGTCACCATAGGGGCGCCGCTTACGCACGGAAACGGCACGCCGGTAGCGGACGGAGGATTGATGGCGCCGTCGATTGGAACGGTGAACCCATCCGTAGGCTTAGGCTTGTACGCGGCATCGGGAAGGTTAACGCTCGCGGTCGAGGTGGTGTACGGAATGCAGATCGGGGGAATGGTGATTGAAGGCTCGTCGTCCGCCGTGCACGGTCCGTCAGGGCCCGTGTAATCACCAGGCCGGAGGACATAGTAGCGGTAACCAACGTTGAGCAGCGCCTCCCCGGGACCTGCCATATTCCCCTCACCAGCGCTCACGCACTGGCACCCACAGAACCCCTCGTGTCCAAACGATATCTCCGTGTCAACGTATACCGACTCGTCGCACGTGTCGTACGGGACTTCATCGCAAGCTGTGAGGTTGGGGTTTGGGGCTCCGACGTAGTAGTCCGGTAGGCACATTGGGGCGCCGGACAGGCGGCAGAATCCCTCGCACGCAGGCGAGTTGGCCACGCGCACTGTGCCCTTGCTGGAGCAGTACGATTCGCAACTGGCCTTACAATCATCATTGTTTTCGCAGCTGCCGATGTTGTGACGCTGCTCGAAGGTGACGTTCTGATCGGTGCCGGCCTCGCACGAGATAACCCCAGGGTCGCAATAGTCAGCCGGCATGGGGACGATGCAGAGCTCGCCGAGGCCCGGCAACGTGTAGGGCCCCATGACGTTGGCAAAGGCGGCGCTACAACTCCATTCTCCACCCTCGACGCCTTCGCAAGCAATGTCGACGGCTCCCCCGAAGGGAATAGTCACGTCGAGCAACTCATCGACGTGGTAGCTTTCGATCGCGCTGTCGCTGGTCGAGAACGCGCATGAGAGTGCGACTTCGCATGCGCCTGTCGCGGGGTTGCAGGACTCGCCCGCAGCTTCGTTGCACTTGGGCGCGTTTACGCAGTCGGCGAGCTCCGTGCTGCAGGTGTCGATCGTGCAGAGGTCGTCGTCATCGCAGTCGCGTCGCGACGACGCGCATGCGCCGAGCATTCGGTCGCAAAACTCACCGACAGTGCAGAAGTCCCCGTCGTCGCAATCGGTCTCGGTACTCTCGCACCCGATCTCTGGAGAGACGCAAACATCGTCGGTGCAGACGTCCTCATCGCTACAGCCGGGGAGGTTGACGCAGCCGCCAGCTTCGGGGTCGCAGTCGTCAACGGTGCAGAGGTTGCCGTCACTGCAGTCGGCCGGACCGGTGACGATGGGGATGCAATTGTCGTCGCACGTCTCGTACTCATCGCAGACGCTCACGGGGTCGTGGCAGACCTCGTGCTCACAAGAATTGTCGATGCACGTGTCAGCTGTGCACGGATCGTTGTCGTTGCACCCAGAGTCGTCCACACAGCATCCAGGGATGGGTGCGTAGACGCATCCCGCCGTAGGGTCGCAGTAGCCGCCCGTTTCGCATGGGCCAGGCGGGTCGCAGACCACGTCTATGTCCACGCACTGGCCTGTATCAGGATCGCATCCGGTTTGCTCGCAGGCGTCGTCTGGGGCGCAGAAGGCCGTACCGTCGGACACGCACGCGTTGCTTGTGCACACTTCGAAGGTGCACAAGTCCTCGTCGGCGCAGTCCGCATCGCTTTCGCAGCAGTCGGGAATCGCGGTGAGCTCGCAATCTGCTGCCGCGTTGCAAAACCCCGTGTCAAGCGTGCATGCCGAGCCATCCTGGCCTGTACACGTCTGTCCCGGAAGCGCGACATTATCACAGCCCCCGGTTTCGGAATTGCATGAGTCTGCGGTGCACTGATTGCCGTCGTTACAGGACACCGGTGAATGGTCGCACTCGCCCGCAACGCATTCATCGATGGTGCATGGATTGCCGTCGTCGCACGCGTCCTCGCATTGGAGTTGACACGCCCCGAGGTAGTCTCCGTGCTTGAGGTGAGACTTGATGGCATTCCCACCAACGCTGATGGTGTGCGCGTTGGCAGGGTTCCCCGGTGGGATGTGGCAGATTTCGACCTTCGGAGCCGGCGCCGCTTTCGCGTGGAAAGGCGGCACGAACTGAAACAGCAAGAACCCAGCTGCTGCTGCAGCGAAGGTGAACCGAAAAGCCCGCAGACTCTTCCTCGAATTATAGCGGTATCGCATTTGCCACTCCTTTGAAAACGTCCGGGGAGCGTTCTGCGAACGGGCGCCTTGCCGCTGGCAAAGCCGAAGAATCTGATGGACGACTCTCCCGTCTCTATATCTTAGGCGGTCCTCTTCCCGGAATAGAATCGTAAGGGGCAGGACAATTACGTATGCGCGAGCCGTGACGGCAACACGCGCCAACCACTCATGCGTTCGACTTCGAGGTCCCCCATCGAGAGCGCAAACTGCGCACGAGACAGAACGCGCCAGATTGCGACACCCTCCGCCAACATCGGCCTCCTTGCGACAGAATGGGACGTCGGCGGCCATAGCTCGACGGAGATGGCCGGCCGCGTCTACGTGAGCCCGCAAGCCGACTCGGCCGAGGCCGCACTGCGCGCGCGTGCGAGAGAAGATCGCTTCAAACCCGGCACAGAACCCCCACAGAAACTGACCCAGACCTCTGGGGTACGATTTTGTCCCGGAATTCGCGGCAAAGACGGCAGGATTCGAACCTGCGACCTCTGCCTCCGGAGGGCATGGGACGAAATCGCGAAAGCGAGTTTATCCTACATTTTCCGGTGCAAACTCGCTCCGGCGAAGTGCCGCAAGGGGCCCTGAGACACCTCGAAACCCCCTCAGACCCGGCACCGTGCCGTGTTCATCGCGATGCGCGGGCTTTGGTCGTCGCGCTCTGGCGCGTCATGAGAGTCGTCTGAGCACAGCGACGAGCTTCGGTCCCGCCGGCACAGCTCACCGGACCCCCGGACTCGCGCATATTCAATGGCACTCGAGGCTGATGTCGCTCTCGCAGATACAGATGGGCCGCTTGCCCGGGTCGCGAATGGGCTTGACGTCGATGCAGCGGGAGCCTGTGGGGGTCGGCTCCTCTGTTGGAGTCGGTTGCCGTGGCGGCGACCAAGAAACCTACCCGAGCTGAGTTGCGCATGGTTCACCCTCCGATGACGACACGGAGAGAAGCGTAGCAGCTCCGAAGGCCCCTACGCTCTTCGGCGGGCACCTACGCATTGTCCGCAGCTGGGCGGATTCGAATCCGCCCTGGCTCTACGGTCACGATCGCGCCGGCGGCGATCTCGTCAGCGTAACGACGCAAGATGTCGACGCACATCGGACCCTGCTCGCGCGCGGAGAGCCCCACCAGACGGACCAGGCCCGAATGCGGTCGACCGAAGGCAACCGCGAGCTCACCGAAGTCCTTCTCGAGCGTGACTAACACGCGCTTCTGTTCATGGGCGAGTCGGAGGATCTCCTCGTCGCCGGGGTCGTGGTCCCAGTCGCCAGCCCACTCCGTATCGTGGCCGGCGCGGGGAATCTCCTCCTTGGCCCTCCCCCAGACGCAGGCGTCGAGGAGAACCTTCACGAACCGGTTTGGAGCTCGACGAGTTCGATACGCTCATGGCCAACGACTCGCTTTGCGTATACGAGGCAAGCCTGGATGTCTTGCGGTTCGAGCCAGGGGTATCCCTCGAGGATGGTCTCCGTTGTGTCGCCTGCCGCTAGCATGCTTAGGACATGCTCCACCGCCAGCCGTCTTCCCCGGATGATGGGCTTTCCGCCGAAGATCTCCGGATTGACGGTGATCCGGGCGAGCAGCTCTTGTTCGTCAACCATGGCCAGATTTCATTGTGCTCCCATTCAGGGGCTTGCACCAGATGTCGCAAAAGCGGCGGGTTCTATCGGGGGTTCCGAGGTAATCACGCGAACCAGCCGAAGTAAGGCGAGGTGGCGTACGCGACCGATGCGACGTAGCACGGCTGCTCAAGCCCGTTGAAGACCTTCGGGTGTACGACGGAAGCTCCGCTTGGCCCTTGCTTGATCCGAGGCGCCGGATGTACTCTCGCTGGTCCCCACAATGAAAACGAGACTGCACTCGGTTCGTTTCGAAGCGCTCTTTCGGCTTGTTGCGCTCGGGTCTTGCTTTGCTGGGTGCTCGGGGTCGGGGGGTGGCGCGCCTGCGGTCGCTTCGGTTGAAGTGTCGCCTCGGTCGGTGCTGCTCGTCGAGCAAGGTGAACAGTACGCGCTGGCTGCGCGTGTGCTCGATGAGAACGGCGAGTCACTAGATGATGCGGCTGTCACTTGGGAGTCGTCGAGTGAAGACGTGACGGTCGACGCGGCGGGGCTGGTGACCGCGGCGGAGGATGTCGGCTCGGCCATCGTGACGGCGCGCGTTGGCGAGCTGCGGTCGAACCGGGCGACGGTATTGATTGTCGAGCCGGTGGCGAACGCTTTGATTGTGAGTGACGCGCAAGTGGTGCGGAAGCCCGAGGCGGTGGACCGCTCGGCTCCGCCCGATATGGGCACGCGCTCGACGGTGCTGTTGACCGACATCGAGCCACCTTCCCCTGGCGTGGTGATTCTCCCAAAGGAAGACGCCCTGGTGACGGGGCGCGTGGTGGCGAGCGAGGTGCAGGGCAACGACGTGTTGGTGACGTTGGAGGCGGTGCCGGTGACCGAGCTGGTGCAGAACCTCGACGTGCGTCAGGCGTACGCTCTTCGGCCCAGCGATTTCGTGATCCGGCAGGACGAGTTCACGACGGTCACCGAGGAAGAGGACGGAAGAATCACGGTCTCGTACGACGTCGACGCGGCTAACGAGGCGGAAGGAGAACCGGGTTCGCCATCTCTCAAGCAAGGCACGAACGCTGGGTCGAAGTTTTTGAACTGCAGGTCGAGCGCGCAGCCACGCGTGACGCTTCGCAACCGCGCGACGCTGAGCTTCGACCCGGGGCTCACCGTCGACACGGCTGTCGTCGTGAGGGGGGGCGAGCTTCGGCGCCTGCTGGTCAAGGCGGATGGCACGCTCGACGTGGACGTGACGCTCACCGCGATGCTGACGGCGCGGTTGGTCGCCTCGGTCAAATGCCGCGCGGAGTTCGTCGAAGTGCCCGTACCCGTCGGAGGCTTCCTGAATGCCATCTTCGTGACGCAGTTTCCCCTCGGAATCGGTCTTGACCTCGAGGGTGTGCTCGAGATTGCGGAGCTGACGCTGGGCCTCGAAGCCGGAGTCGACCTGACGCTGACGGTGGGTTTCGAATATACGAACGTCGACGGCATCGAGAACCTGACCGACTTCTCGGTCAAGCCGAGCGGTGGGCCGGTCGTCGAGCTCCCGAGCCCTCTCGAGGATTTTCGGGTCAACGGCACTCTCTACGGCTACCTTTGGAGCGGGTTCGACCTTCAGGCGCTTCCCGTTTTGGAGCTCTTGAACATCGACATCGAGGCGCAGCTTCTCGATGTGACGGCGGGGCCTCGCTTCAAGGTAGACCTCGCGTTCGCAACCTCGCAAGCGACGGACAAGAGCTACGCGTCGAGCTACGGCGTTTCGCTTTTCGGTCGTGCAGGGCTCAGCGACGGGGTCAAGAAGCTTCTGAGGTTCTTCGCCAACGACTTTTTCGAAGTCATCCCGCTCGAGTTCGTGTTGGAGCTCGACCTCTACGACTCTCCAAAGGGGACGCTGACCACGACCGCGTTGGACGCAGTGGCGGGCACACCTGTCGGCTTGCGCGTCAACCTCGATGAAACGACGACGCGGTTCTTCAGCCCGACTCCGCCGTTTTCTGCGTATGCGGTGCAATCGGTGGAGTTCTACAGGTTCGAGGACGACCTCTTTTTAAACAGCATCGGAACGATTCTCGCCCTCGACAATCAGTCCGAGTTCAACTTCACGTGGACGCCAAGTGAAGAAGACGAAGGGTTGAACACGTTCGTCGCGTTCGCGAACTCGCCGATTTTCGGGACGGTGCCCTTCCCTCTCGAGGTCTCTGCGGACTCTCGCGTCACGGTGAACGTTCGGAACGCGGATGCGCCTCCAGTTGCGACGTTTCAGTTTCTTGGCGGCAACGTCGACTTTCAGGGGCAGCGCCGGTCGTACGGGGCGGACATAAATCAGCAGGGGCTCGTGGCGGGCACTTCCGTCGCCAGAGCGTTTCGCTGGCAGAATGGCGTAGGCCTCGTCGACCTGGGACAGCCCGCCGGCATCGACGAGGAGCTCTTCAGCGCTACATTCATCGTTGGGCAGCAAGGCGGCATCAACTCGTCCGGCCATGTGGTCGGGACGTTTCGAGACAACACGATTGAGCCGGGTGGTATGCGGCCGCAGTTCACCGAGGAGCAGCCGTTCGTTTGGCGGGGCGGCACGATGGAGAGCCTAAACGAATCGCTCGACCTCGAAGAGTGGATTCAGCTATGCACGGCGACGGACATCAACGACATCGGGTCGATTGTGGGACGGGGCGTTCACCGGGTCGAGGGGGGGCGGGGGTACATCTGGCGTGACGGCGCCGCAACGCAGCTCGGGACGCTCGGAACCAACAAAATCAGCTACCCGAACGCCATCAACAACTCCGACGTGGTCGTCGGTGTGGTGCGCGCACCGAGCGGTCGTGGTCCGGTTGGCTTCATGTGGGATGGCGGCATCAGCGAGCTGCGGCCGGAAGGCTTCGCGGAAAGCGAGGCCATGGACATCAACAGCGCGGGGCAGATCGTCGGGCGTGCCGGGCAGGTCAACTTCGCGCAGCCGCGTGCGTTCTTGTACCTGCCGGAGCCTGCGCTTGGGCTACCGGCAGGGATGAATCTTCTGGAGTTCCCTTCTTGCACGCAAGACCCGCTGAGTGGTGGGGCGCATGCAATCAACGAGGCCGGGCAGATTCTCGTGTCGACGTCGTGCGCAGCGTGGGCGATTTGGGACGTTGGGGAGCTCATCGAAATCGCGCCGCCGGACAACACGTTTACGATTACGCGGCTCGAACGAATCAACGACAACGGGCAGGCGATTGGGTACGGCAAGGCGTCCTTCGGGTTCCCGCCGGAAGAAGTCCAGTGCGAGAACGGGCAAGAGTGTGCGCTGCTCGTGAACTTCGAGGACTTGCGATAGCGGCGCGATGGCTACTGCATGGGTGGGGCCGCGCCGATGCTTCACTTGCTGTACGCCCTACTTCCGACCGTTCGATCGAGCCTGAGGTCGCAGCGCAACCCCGAGAAACCAACGGTCGTCGCCGACTCCGGTGTTGAAAACGTCGACGCCAAAGTCGACCAACTCATGGCCGACGGCATCGTCCGCCGTGTGCTTGCCCAGGTCGAGGTCAGCTTCAGTAAACTCCATGATCGAAGCACTCTGGCGTTCCCTGCACGACCAGTGGCTCTATCCGCATTCACTCGAAAGCTTCACGCAGCTCGAGCAGCTCATCGAGCTTTACGTTCGGGAGCAGAACACGAGAATGCCCCATCATGGTCTTGATGGACAAACGCCCGACGAGGGCCACTTGGTGCTCGGGCTCGGTAAGCCCTCGGGGGTCGCCCAGGTCGGGAGGATTCGGTTTTGCGAGTACGAAGCGCCGCTGATCCGTGTCGAACCAGTCGACCAAGGACCACCGTCCTCGCACCAGACCCTGCCAAATACCAAGTGCCTCGTCGGGGTCCTCTCGTCAGATCTTCCCCGAGCCCGATCGACGCGAATCGCAGCGTCGCGAATCTCCTCACCGGCGGCGTTAAGGCTCTCCGTGGCAGCCCGATCGACCACTCTGAATCGCTTCGGGTCGATCACGCATTCGGCGCCCTGCGGTAGCTCCGAGAACGATGAGCGATGGGTCTCGGTTGGCAAGATGCCAAGTCGTCTTCGAAGCCTCGCGGCGGCGGTCAGATGCACTACAAGCTGCTGCCACGTTCTACGTTGGGTGGTGGTCAGCTTAGTCTCTTGATTGAAGAAGACAGAGAAGTAAACGCCGTGGAAGTTTGGGTCGCACGCGTAGCCTTCCACCCAGTCGATGGAATCGCCGAACTCTGCCGTGAGAGCACGATGGTGGTCGGGCCACTCCTCCTTGAGATCTGAAAGCACGCGAAACTTACCGTTGAATGTTCGTAGGCTGCGAATGAGCACGTCCGACGGTACGCTCATCATGGCTTTGCCGTAGCGCATCGGGCTGTCGGGCATGCTCTCTGGCGGTAAGAGCTGGGTCATGACGGGCAGGCTGCGCTCATCAAGACCGCACCAAATAGCCCAGCCGGGTCCCACTCCTGGTGCGGCGAACTCTGCGCCCAGTGCAATCAACCGTGGCCACCACTCATCAACTGGGCACTGAAGGTCGTATCCGGCCTCGACGAGATCGATCACCCCTGACGTAGAGACGGCTGACAAGCGAAGGAGCCTATCATCTGGGTTCTTCTATCTGACAGCGTTTCTTGTCTCCGGGAGCCTTTAGAGTTGAGGCGAACTCCCGAGCGCCTCCTCGGACGTGAGGCACCCCGCGAGCATGTCCTCCACCTCGTCCTCGAAGAGCTTGGACCAGCAGTGAAGATGAATCGGCCCCTACCTCAAGCCCTTCCGTGCGGCCGCGCGCCCCGTCGTGGGCGAGGAACGTGCCCGCCATCTCACACTGCGCGATCTGCGGCATCGGTGCCTCACCGACATCGCCGA
>CAWJRH010000001.1:0-1294968 GCA_963845195.1 uncultured delta proteobacterium | reverse complement strand
AGGCGTGGGTGGGCGCGAAGCTCGACTCGTAGAGCAGCCGCATCGGATCGCCCTCGTAGCCAAAGGCGGGCTGCACTCCGACCAACACGCGCCCGAAACGGGCGCCAAGCACGAACAGCGACCTGCCGTCGGTCTGGAGCCGCCCGGGCGCCGACCCCCACTGCGCCTCGATCTCTCCTAGATGGCGGCTTCGCAGGACGTAGTCGTCGACGTCAATCTTGGCCACCACGTTGGCGTCGGTGCCGTGAAGCTCAGCGTTACCGTTGAGCACCGCGGCACGAAGGTCGTCGACGGTGTCGGGGACCTCGACGTCGTAGCCGGCCGCGGCTAGCGCAGTTAGGGTTCGGTGCAGGGACTCGAACACCGACAGGAACGCGGCGGTACCGGTCGCTCCGGCGTTGGGCGGGAAGTTGAAGAGCACGATGGCGAGATCGCGCTCGGCGCGTGGCTTGAGTCGAAGCCGAACCTGCCGGTCGACCCGATCTGCCAGGCGCTCGACGCGGTCCGTGATGGGCACCATCTGCTCACTGCCGGCCTCGCGGTCGCGGCCGCCAAAGGCGATGGGCCCGGTCGCGCCGTCGAGCTCAGGAATCGCGACCATGATGGTGGCCTCGAGCGGAGTGAGGCCGAGCGTCGAGTCCTGCCACTCGCGCACGCTCTGGAACTCGAGCGGCTGCGCAGTGATGTAGGGGACGTCCAACTCGGCCAGCATCTGCTCGGCAGCCTTGGCATCGTTGAAGGCCGGGCCACCCACCAGCGAAAAGCCGGTGAGCGACACCACGGCGTCGACCGCGACTCGGTCGCCGTCGAAGAAGAACTTGCGAATCGCAGGTCGCGAATCGAGCCCGCTCGCGAACGCCGGGATCACCCGGTACCCCCGCGCCTCGAGGGCGGCGAGTACGCCGTCGTAGTGCCGGGTGTCGTGGGCCAGCACATAGGAACGCATCAGGAGAACGCCGATCGTACCGCGCGGAGCCTCGGGTCCGGGCAGCGCCGAGACCGTCTCCGTGATCCGCTCCGCAAGGTCCGGGTGGTAGAGACCGTTCTCCGGATAGGCGCGGGGCGGAGCCACGTTGAGGGTACCGCGCAGCGTGCGCCGCTCGCCGTCGGCGTAGCGGTTGACCAGCATCCGCACCATGTCCGCGAGGTTGTCGGACGAACCCGACAGCCAGTACGACATCACGAGGAAGTAGGCGCGAAGGTCCTGGACCTTGCCAGGAATGAGCGACAAGATCTTCGGAATCCGGCGCAGCATCGCGAGCTGACCGGCGCCGCCCGGCTGAGACTTGCGGCCCCGCCGCAGCTTCCTCATCAAGCCGAGGCCCTTCTTCTGGTCCATGCGGAAGTCGCCCATCCGAGTCAGCCGCATGACCTCGCTCGCACTCATGGTGCACACCATCGCGTCGCAACGCTCACGACGAGCGGTAAGGGCCGGCAGCACCGCGCGAATATGCTCGTCGATGAACAGCATGTTCGCGAACACGAGGTCGGCGGTCTCGATGTCGGCCACGGCTGCGGCCACGGCGTCGGGGTCGCTGAACTGGGTGGCAGCGTGCAAAAGCAGTTCGAGCCCCGGTAGCTCATCGGCGAGCTCGCGCCGGGCCCGCTCGACCGCACCGGCAATGTGGTGATCCAGGGTGAGGATCACCATCCGCACTGGCGCGTCGCTCCTATCGACCTTGGAAGTGGGCTTTGGCTTCATAAAGCGTCTCCAAGGTGATGGGTTGGTGGCAGTGCTCTCGCGCAAACTGCTCGGTGTTGCGGCGGGCCTTGCCACGCACGAAGAACGGGATCTTCTTGAGTTCCGTCGCTGCCTCGGTGGTCCAGTCGGGCGTCGCACCCGGCGCTGCCGAGGACGGGACGGGCCTTCGGCTCTCAACGGGGTTCTTGACGGGCGAAAGCTCGGGCTCGGTCGCCTGATGAGCGAGGTCCTGGTTGAGGTCCTGGTTGGCGACGCTGGTGTGGGCGATGCTGGCGTCCTCAGCGGGACCACCGACGTGGCCGAGGTGACTGGGCGCGGCACCGTCGGCAAACTCGAAGTCGTCCCGGAACATGCCGAGCAGATGCTCTTCGAGGCCCATCATCAGCGGGTGCACCCAGGTGTCGAAGATCACGTTGGCGCCCTCAAAACCCATGAGCGGCGAGTAGCGAGCCGGGTAGTCGTGGACGTGCACCGGCGCCGAGATGACCGCGCACGGTACGCCGAGTCGCTTCGAGATGTGGCGCTCCATCTGAGTACCGAGCACCAGCTCGGGGCGCGCCTCGGCAATCGCCTCCTCCACCGTGAGGTGATCCTCGGTGATGAGCGCCGTGAGGCCGTAGCGCTTGGCCTCGGCGCGGACCGCGCGGGCCAGCTCGCGACTATAGGTGCCGAGCCCGACCACCTCAAACCCGAGTTCTTCTCTCGCGATGCGGGCCGAGGCGATGGCGTGGGTCGCGTCGCCGTAGATGAAGACGCGCTTACCGGTGAGGTAGGTCGAGTCGATCGACCGCGAGTACCAGGGCAGCCTCAGGCTCGGCTCGTCGAGCGTCGCGCTCGGATCGACGCCGACGAGTTCTGCTACTTCGCGCACAAAGGCACGGGTCGCGCCCACACCCATCGGCACGGTGGTCGTGAATGGCTGGCCGAAAGCCTTCTGCAGCCAGCGCGCTGTGGTCTCGGCGATCTCCGGGTAGAGCACGACGTTGAAATCGGCGGCAGCGAGACGCGCGAGGTCGGACGGGGAGGCGTCGAGCGGAGCCACCACGTTGATATCGATCCCGAGCTGGCCAAGCAGCCGCGTGATCTCGAGCAGATCGTCCCGGTGGCGAAAGCCGAGCGCGGTCGGGCCGAGAACATTGCAGCTCGGTCGCGCCTTGGAATCTGTGAACTTCTCGCTCTTTTCGACCCCGCCGCAGCACGCGCGCGCGATGAGGTAGAACGTCTCGGACGCACCCCAGTTCTCCTTGCGCTGGTAGGCGTTGAGTTCGACCGGCACCACCGGCACCGGCAGACCGAGCGCAGCGCCGATCCCAGCCGGATCGTCCTGGATGAGTTCGGCTGTGCAGGATGCGCCGATCAGCACCAGCTCGGGCGAGAAGCGCTCGAACGCGTCGCGGGCCGTCTGCTTGAGCAACTCAGCGGTGTCGCCGCCTAGATCGCGGGCCTGAAAGGTCGTGTAGGTGACAGGCGGTCGCGCGCGACGGCGCTCGATCATGGTGAAGAGCAGGTCGGCGTAGGTGTCGCCCTGCGGCGCGTGCAGCACGAAGTGCACGCCCTTCATCGCGGTCGCGATGCGCATGGCCCCCACGTGGGGCGGTCCTTCGTATGTCCAGACCGACAGCTCCATCGCTACACCGAAAGCCGTTCTTGCCGCACGAGCGGCCGGGTGAAGAGCTCGGCGAGGTCCGCGGCCTGCTCAAAGCCTTGAATCGGAGTGAACGTGAGCTCGATGGACCACTTGGTGGTGAAGCCTTCGACCTCGAGCGGGTTGGCGAGTCCGAGCCCGCACACGACGAGGTCCGGCCGCTGGGCCCGGCACCGGTCGAGCTGACGCTCGACATCCTGACCCTCGCTCAGCACGACGTCCGTCGGCAGCGCGGAAAGCTCCTCGGCAAGGAGGGTCTGCTGCAGATACGGCGTGCCGACCTCAAGCAGCTCCATGCCGAGTTCGCGATGAAGAAAGCGTGCGAGCGGCACCTCGAGCTGTGAGTCGGGGAAGAAGAAGACCCGCTTGTGCTGCAGCCGCTCGCGGGCGCGGCCGAGCGCGGCCCGGGCGCGTCGCTCGGCGGGTCCAATCACCTCTTCGAACCGGGCGCGTTCCACGCCAAAGGCCTTGGCGGCAGCCCACAGCCACGCCCGGGTACCCTCGACGCCGAGCGGAAACAGCGCTGGCAAATGGCGCGCGCCAAGGTCATCGAGCGCGAGCGAGGTCTCCGAGAGGTAGGGCTGCGCGAGCAAATAGCGCGTGGCGGGCCCGATGGCGAGCAGCCCATCGCGACGCGCAGGCAGGAACGAAGCCGTGATCCCGAGTGCCTTGAAGATACGCGCAAACTGATCCTCAACCACATCGGGAAGCGTTCCGACCACAAGCAGCGATTCGGGCGCGTTCGCGTCGCGTCGCTCCGCGCGCAGTAGCGCAGCCAGGCATGAGTCCTCGCCCTGAGTGAAGGTGGTCTCGATGCCGCTGCCCGAGAACGCCCGCACGCGGACATTCGAATGCACATCGCTGAGGCGGGCGGCGGCCCGGGCAAGGTCGAGCTTGATGACCTCTGACGGGCAGCTACCAACCAAGAATAACTGCTTGATCTCGGGGCGCCGTGCGAGGAGCCGGCCCACCACGCGGTCGATCTCTTCGTTGGCGTCCGCAAGGCCAGCGAGGTCCTTTTCCTCGAGAATCGCCGTGGCAAAGCGGGGCTGGGCGAAGATCATGACCCCGGCTGCCGACTGCAGCAGGTGAGCACAGGTGCGACTTCCCACCACCAAGAAGAACGCGTCCTGCATCTTTCGATGCAGCCACACGATCGACGTCAGCCCGCAGAACACCTCACGCTGGCCGCGCTCCTTGAGCACGTGCAGGGCGGGGGAGCTGGCCGACGCGGTGGCTAGCGTAGCGGTCACGCATGCCCTTTCTGCGCGTGCTTCTCATCAAGGCGCGCGGCGCGAAGCTTCAGGATGAACTGACCGGCGTTGACGACGTAGGTCGCGTACGCCGCGAGCGCGAGGAAGAGCTGACCGCGCACGCCGAGCGAGTCGGTGAAAAGCGCCACCAGATAAGCAGTGTGCAGCGTCAGCACCAGCATGCTGAACACGTCTTCCCAGTAGAACGCCTCGGCGAAGAGGTAGCGCCCAAAGACGCGCTTTTCCCAGATCGCGCCGGTCACCATGATGGTGTAGAGAATGAGCGTCTTTACGACCACCGAGGCCGCCGCGAGGTCAGCACCGGCCCCGGTCATCAGGGCTCGAACCACCAGGAACAGGCTGACGCCGAACACGACGAACTGTACCGGCGCGAGAATCCCCTGGACGAGGGTCCACTTCGTCTCGTCCCGGCGAAGTCGCTGTTCAGGGGTGTAGAGGGGTCGGCGGATCGGGGTGGCCATGGGCCCCGAAAGGGTGCCCTCGCCTTCGAAGACGGACTTTACCGGCTCCAGCATGGAGGGAGCTTGGCCCGACTCGAGGTCGGGTGTCAAGACAACTTGACGTCAATCTGACTTTACGCCTGGCGCTTCGGGTGTTAAACCTACTCAAGAAGACATGAATACGGTCGACAGCGTGGGTGCAGCCGAAACAAAGCCCAATGAAAACGACACTATGGCCCGAACCTTGCCGGAGCCCCGGGCCGTGTTGGAGCTGCTGAAACCCATCACCTGGTTCGCCCCGATGTGGGCTCTGGGATGTGGGGTCGTGTCGGCAGGAGTGCCCTTTGGGGAGCACTGGACCGCCATTTTGGGCACCATTTTGCTGGCTGGCCCGCTCGCGTGCGGGACGAGTCAGGCCGCCAACGATTGGTTCGACCGGCACGTCGACGCGATCAATGAGCCCGACCGGCCGATCCCGTCGGGCCGAATCCCCGGCCGTTGGGGCCTGTGGATCGCGATCGGTTGGTCGGTGCTGTCCATGATCGTGGGCTATGCGCTCGGCCCTTGGGTCGCGCTGGCCACTGCATTCGGCCTCGCGATCGCCTGGGCCTACAGCGCTCCACCGTTTCGGCTGAAGCTCAACGGCTGGCTTGGCAACTCAGCGGCCGGCCTCTCCTACGAGGGGCTCCCGTGGTTCACCGGCGCCGCTGCCCTCACCTACCAGCTGCCCGACGCGCGCATTACCTGGCTCGCGCTTCTCTACAGCGCGGGCGCCTTCGGCATCATGGTTCTGAACGACTTCAAAGCCGTCGAGGGCGACCTCAAGCTCGGCGTTCGCACGCTGCCGGTGCAGCTCGGGGTGAAGAACGCGGCCTTGTTCGCCTGCGTCGTGATGGTGGTTCCGCAGGTATTGGTCATCCGGATGATGTTCTTGATCGACCAGAGCTGGGCCGCCTACACGGTGTCGGGCCTGTTGCTCGCTCAGATCGCGATGATGCCGACCCTCATCCGGAAGCCGCGCGAAAAGGCGCCGCTCTACAACGCCACGGGAACCACCTTCTACGTGCTCGGCATGCTGGCCAGCGCGTTCGCGATTCGGCAAGTGCTGCTTGCCTAGGAAAGACAGAGGACATGACCCACCACACCGAAGAGTTTGATGTTGTCGTCGTCGGAGGGGGCCCCGCTGGCGCCACTGCCGCCAACGAGCTCGCCAAGGCTGGCTACTCGGTCGCTCTGCTCGACAAAGCGGGAAGGATCAAGCCCTGCGGCGGGGCGATCCCACCTCGGCTCATCCAGGACTTCGAGATTCCCGAGTCACTGCTATGCGCGCGTATCAGCTCGGCCCGCATGGTGTCCCCGAGCGCCCGCGTGGTGGACATGCCCATCGAGGGCGGATTCGTCGGGATGGTCAATCGCGAGGTGTTCGACGAATACCTACGCGCCCGCGCCGCCAAACACGGCGCCACGCGGATCACGGGCGCCTACGAACGCATCTCACGCGAGGCCGACGGCCCCGCCACCGTTCACTACAAGACCAAGGACAAACAGGAACGCTCCGTTCGCGCGCGTCTTGTGATCGGTGCCGACGGGGCGCTATCGAAGGTCCGCAAGCACGAGGTGAGCGATAAGCCACCCGAGTTCGTATTTGCCTATCACGAGATCGTCGACGTCTCGAAGAGCGGCGCCGCCGACTACGACGGTGCACGCTGCGATGTGATCTACGACGGCAAGACCTCACCCGACTTCTACGGCTGGGTGTTCCCGCACGGCAATACGGCCAGCATCGGCGCCGGCAGTGCGCAGACGGGCTTCAAGCTGCGCACCTCGGTCAGCGACCTGCGCGAGAAGTCCGGCCTCGGTCACGCTCCGACCACCCGCCGCGAGGGCGCGCCGATTCCGATGAAGCCGCTCAAGCGCTGGGACAACGGCCGCGACGTCGTGCTCGCGGGCGACGCGGCCGGCGTCGTCGCACCGTCGTCCGGCGAAGGCATCTACTACGCGATGGTCGGCGGTGAGGTTGCCGCCCTCGCCGGCGCCGAGTTCCTCGAGACGGGCGACGCCCGGGCTCTGAAGCAGGCTCGTAAGCGATTCATGAAGTCGCACGGCCGCGTGTTCTGGGTCCTCGGGGTGATGCAACACTTCTGGTACAAAAGCGACAAGCGTCGCGAACGCTTCGTCAGCATGTGCGACGACCCCGACGTCCAAGAGCTCACCTGGCAGGCGTACATGAACAAGGAGCTCGTGCGCGCCAAGCCTGGCGCCCACATGCGCATCTTCTTCAAGGACATGGCGCATCTGCTCGGCATCGTGAGCCCGACGCGCGCCTGACGCGCGCACCGACTAAGCCATGCTCGAGGCCCTCGGCAACGGCATCCTGATCGACTTCGCGATCGCCGTGATCGCGCTCGAGATGATTGTGTTGCTGGTATGGCGCGCCCGCGCGAAGGGCGGCATGCGCCCGCTTGACGTTGTGGGTCAACTCCTGGCCGGCGCCATTCTGCTGATCGCGCTCCGCGCTAGCATAGCCGGCGCCAGCATCTGGGCGCTCTACGTCCTGCTCTCGCTGTCGCTGCCGGCCCACGCCTTCGATCTGATTCGCCGCCTGCGCCGCACCGAATGATCGGGCCCCGTACGCAACTGTGCGCGCCAGGTTCCAGAGAGCTTCGCTTCGCTAACCGCGAAAGCTCAGCCGGGCTTAGGCTTAGCGGCGTCAGCGGCCTCAGCCTTAGCGGCCCAGCTCAGGCAGTAGCCCTTGTTCTGCACGGGACCCCCGAACAGAAGGCAGCCACCGCAAGCATCACCGTACTCTTCAGGTTTGAACTGAGCGCAGTTCGCGCAGTTCTTTCCTTCCTGGTCGGAGACTTCCTTGTACTGGAGCGCGGTGCGCATCTGGGCCGAGGCCGGCTCGATCGTGGCATCGCAACCCTCGCCGCCCGCGGCCTGAGCCTGCTCGGCAGGAGCCGGTTTGGCAGGAGCCGGGTCGGCGGGGGGGGCCTGGTTGGCAGGAGCCTTCTTCGCGCCGCTTTCTTCCTTGCTGCATGCGGCCAAGTTGACCAGGCCTGCGGCACCGAGGAATCCAAAACCGACAACCTTTAGGCTGTGACGACGTCCAATCTTCGTATCCATGCGTAGAGTTATCGGCTCATGAAGTGAGTGCGTCAAGCTTCTTTCATCTTCCGCCGTCTAGCCTTCTTCGCCCGCCGGTGCTTTCGTCGGCATCGGCTCGGGCTTCGGTTCCGCCTTTACCGGCTGGGGCCAGGCGCGCGAGAGCGACGGGAAGTCCGGCAGCATCGACTGACCCAACAGCGGCTTGTAGGCACCCTGGTGGCAGGTCATGCAGTTTACCTTCGGGGCATCGCCCGTCTTGCCTAGCCGGTACTCCGGGTAGATGGGCTGAAGCGGGTTGAGCCAGTGGGCGTTCAGGTCTCGGACCATACGGATGCCGGTCCAGGCGGTCGCGCGCCGGAGTGGGCTCTGCGACCAATCGTTCCAGGAACGCGAGTTGTGGCAGCCGGTGCAGTTGATGCCGAGCGAATTCGAGAAGTGCATCATCAGCCCGTACGTCCACTCGGTCTGCTTGATCGACGAGCGGTTGTCGTTGCTCGGGAACATCTCGCCCGCGCTTTGCACCCGGATATTGTGGTCACCTTCAACCAGGAAGGTGCTGAAGGGATTGCTCGGCAGTGAAGTCGAGCCCACCTTCATCGACGGGTGGTTCTGATTGGCCATGGCGCCGCCCACCATGCGCTCTGGCACGGGGGTTTCATCGAACCAGATGTACTCCGGCACGTTGTTGCCTCGGTGGCAGGTGTAGCAGGTAACCCCCGTCTGCTGGACGTGGCCCTGCCAGTCCTCATTGATGTGCTGCGTCATCTGCAGCATCCGGCGCGACACAACCTTCTGGTACTTCTCATCGGATGCGAGGTTGTTGGCGTTATGGCAGTAGTTGCAGCCCTGTTCGGGCGCGACCCAGGTCGTAATCGAGGCCATCAACCTCGTGAACTCGGACGTCGAAAGATGGCCAAGCACCTGGACGTTCTCGTAGACGTCAATGGCGCGCGCGCCTCCCGGAGGGGCCTGCGGAATCGCCATCGGAACCTGGTTGTCCGCGATCTTCTCCTCAAGGTTCGAGATCGTTTCCGTGGTCTGCATCCCAACGCCCGGATACCCGATCTCGGACGTTTCCGTAGTGTCGTAGGCGACGACGGCGCCGACCAGAACCAGGCCCATGACAAAGGCGAGTGCAATTTTCTTCACGGCGTCTCCGCGGGAGCGGCCTCGGTGGGAGCTTCAGTCGGTGCAGGCTCTGGCTCGGTGGCCTTGGCGGGCGATGACTTCTCGGGGGGCGCGGCCTCGACTGGAGCCGGGTCCGCCGGGGCGGCTTCGGGCTCGGGCACATAGAGGATTGGTTCGTACGGCGCAGTGGATTCTCCGCGCATGCCGGGTAGGTTCGAGTTCGACGGGTCAAGCAGCGGGTCCGGGGCGACCTCGTAGGTCTCCTCGTAGGACGGCGCGAAGTCGTGCTCCACTGCCCACTGGTACCAGTTGTCGACGGCCGTGCCCGTGAGCACGATGCCGATCCCGCCGGTAAGCGTCGTCAACACCGCAAACCACCAGGCCCAGCGGTGAATCGACTCGAAGGTCGCGTTGAAGCCCATCGTCCACCGCCAAAAGAGCGCGCCGCGCTCGGCGGCGGTGCCGCGGTCGATGACCTGTCCGACCTCGCGCTCACCGCCGAGATGGCTGAGCGCCAACACGGTCGCGCCGTGCATCGCGAACAGGAGCGTCGACCCGTAGAGGAAGACGATGGAGAGGCAGTGGAACGGGTTGTAGAAGAGGTTGCCATACCGAATCGAGAGCGCGGCGGTCCAGTCGAGATGGGGGAAGATGCCGAACGGTACGGCTTCACCCCAGCTACCCATGAGTATGGGTCGGATGAAACCCAGGACAAGATAGAGCCAGATCGCGGATGCGAAGGCCCACGCGACGTGGGTTCCCATTCCGAGCGCCTTGGCGCGTCGATAAGTACGAATCCACCAAAGGATGACGGAAGCCGTCAAAAAGAAGCCGGCGATTAGCCACCAACCGCCCTCGTGAAGCGAGGGAAAGCTGAGTCCCGCCGACGGCGGCGGCGGTTCAAGCGCAAGCCACGGCAGCTGCCGAATGAACTCGGACAGACTCCAGTCCACCGACGCCCACATGTTCAAGCCGATGATCTCGAAGGCGATGAAGAAGCAAACGATCGAGACGAGGCCCGTGTAGCCGAGATAGAAGGGGCCGATCTGCGGATTGCCGAAGAACCCGATGAGCCGGCTCATCGCGGTCTTCTTGATACGGAAGTCCGGGTCGATCGGAGGCGGAACGTCGGGCGTTCCTTCGACCTGAATCTGCGTGAAGATGTTCTGATATTGTGCCATCTGGGATTAGCTCCAAACCGGAAGGTTCAGCCACCAGTTCCACCACTCGGGCCAGCCCTTGGTCCAGAACGGGCCACTGATGACAATGCAGATGGCGCTCCAGATGCCTGCGCTGAGCGCCAGGAGAAGGCCGAGGCGATGAATGCCGAGCGCGCCAATCGAGTACCCGATGTGGTCGCGGAAGAACCCATCCTCGTACTCCGCGGTGCGAACCTTCTCACCCTTCTGCGGGTTGAGCGCGGACAAGATCAGCCCTCCGTGAAGCGCGAGCGCTAAGGTCGTCGTGAAGAAGAACGACACCGCAATCATGTGCGCGGGGTTGTAGTGGAAGTGCAGGTACTGGTAGCCGACGTTCGACACCCAATCGAGGTGACTAAAGATCCCGTAGGGGAAGCCGTGGCCCCAGGCGCCCAGCAGAAGCGGCCGAAAGATGACGAGCGTGACGTAGGCGAATATGGCCACGCCGTAGGCCATCGGAATGTGATAGCCCATGCCGAGCTTTCGACTGATCTCCGCTTGGCGCAGCGCCCAGGAAACAAAGGCGCCGGTCGCGCAGATGGTCACAAGCTGCCATATGCCGCCCTCTGCGAGGGGGGCGAACGCGAGGCCGTATTCAATCGACGGTGGCGCGATGTTGATGAGCCACGGGTTCCAGGTCGGGCCGCGGGCCGCCTCCCAGAAGATCAGCGCGGTGCCAACCACCGTAAAGAAGATCGTCGTGACGCCAAAGAAGCCGACGTAGAAGGGACCGACCCAGAAGTCGAACAGATCCCCTCCGATCAGGGTGCCACCTCGCACGCGGTAGCGACGCTCAAAACTCAGTAGACTCATGGGGTTCTCCTGCCCGGGGGACACAACCGGCTAGCCGGGCGTGATGGACCGGTGGTCCATCGAGTGTAAACCTACTTAGACGCCTTAGTATGTCAAGCAAAGTTGACATCAGGCTCCTGAACACTGCGAAATTCATCCGAGATAAGGTCGCTAATCGCTTCGGGACGCTGCTCGTGCAGCAGATGACCGGCGTTACGAACCACTTCGAGGCACGCATCGGGCAGCGCCCTCAGTAACCGTTCCTGCTCCACGAGGGGGACCGCAAAGTCGTGCTGGCCCGCGATGAGGAGCACGCGGGTTCGGATATCTGGAAGGCGAGCAGTGAGCGGGGCGACGTTCCAGCTCGAGAGCATCGAGAGCACGCCCTCAATGTGGCGGGGCTGGGCCGCCAATCGCTCGTACGCGCGAAGCTGAGCAGGGTCGAGATCGGAACCGATCGATTCGAGCAGCTGGCGAACCTTTTGGCGACGACCGACCCACAGCGAAAAGAGGCCCGACGCCTTCGAGCGGGCCGCGACCCGGGCCACCCTCGGGAACACGACACGCGACAACCCTCGCAGCGGCGTCGCAGCTGACGCGAGGCCCACCAGCAGATCGGGCCGGACGGCGCCATCGAGCACCAGCCGCATCGCCACCGCGGCGCCGGCCGAATGCCCAACCACAACCTGGGGCTCGTAACCCTGGATGCGGCAAAGCGCCGCCACCGCGTTGGCCATCGCGTCAAGGGTGAGTGGGCGTTCGCGAAGGACGCGGGTCTCGGCGTGCCCAGGCAAGTCCGGGGCCACGATGCGGAACCGATCCCCGAGCTCGCGCATCAGTGGCCGATAGGAATGGCTCGAGCTTCCCGTGCCGTGAAGCGCGAGCAGCGTGGGTCCGCGACCGGCGGTCACCACGCGAAATCGGATGCCATCGACCGCGACGAACTCTTCCGTCGGATCGAGCCACGGCATGCGCGACACCGGCTCGGGCGCGGCCATCATGACGCCTGCTTCGCGATCGAGAATACCGTCTGCGAGAGTGCCGCCGCATTGAGGTAGGGCAGTGGCAGGTAGGTAGCGTTCATCTCGGCAGCAAGCGCCTGCGCGCGCGGGCGCGGACGAGGCGCGGTGTCGAGGAACAGCGTGGGAATACCGAACTCGGCGAGCGCCTTGGCGCTGTTGCGCGCATCGGTCGCAGCGCGGACCGGGTCTTTGTCGCCGTCCCGCGTCACGTTCGCGCGGCCGTCGGTCATGAGTACGACGATCGGCGTCTGGCCCTTGCGTCGCAGGTCCTCCGCCAACCTGCGCGCAGCATCGAGGCCGGTTGCGAGCGGCGTGGTGCCACCGCCGACGAGACCGGTAAGGCAGCGGCGGGCTCGAGTGAGCGAACGGGTGGGCGGCACCACGAGTTCGGCCTGGTCACGGCGAAAGGCGATCAGCGCCACCTGGTCGCGCCGGGCGTAGCAGTCGCCGAGCACTCGCTCGACCGCGCCCTTGGCCTCGCCGAGGCGCTGCATGGCGGCCGAGCCCGAGGCATCGACCACGAAGATGACACAGGTCTGCTCGCGGTCGCGATAGCGGGTGACGCGGAAGTCCTCCGGCCGGACCTGGACGTGGTTCGCGCCTTGTCGCAGCCTCTGCCAGGGGGCGGCAGCGCGAAGGGTCTCCACCACATTGAGACGAACGCCGGGTCCCGGGCGAGCCGCGCGTACGCCAGCCGGGCGGCCCTTCTGGAGAGAGGTCTTGTGCGCGCCGCGCGCACGGCCAGTGACACGGCTCGACCGCGCGCGGGACCGACCGGACCGAAGGCGATCGAGGAGACCCGACGGGATACCGCTCTCGGCCGCTTCCACAACGCGATCCTGCAGCGGCTCGGAAGTATGGCTCTGGCTCGAATTGGTTTCACCGTCGCCCTCGGCGGGCGGTGCCTCGGCCTCGGCGGGCGAAGGTGACGCCTCGGGCGGCGTCTCGGCCTCAGCTTCTTCCGGAACTGGAATGCGAGTGGCGCGCGGACCGAGCACGAGGCGGGCGGCGACGAGTACGTCGGCGTCCTCTACTTGGTCGGAGCCCCGCAGCGCGGCGTGCACCTGGGCCGCCCTGCCGGCCAGCATCATCGCGCGCAGCGACTCTACGCCCAACGCGCCGGCGGCCTCGCACAGAGCGGCGAGCGCCTCCGTGTCGATCTCGATCGTTCGGAGCCTGTCTCGTGAGGCCGCGATATGTTGCTGCTGCGCAGGATCCCGACGCACGGGCTCGGGGCCCTCGGCGAGCGCGGCTTTCTTGAGTTCGAGCAACGTTCCGCGATCGGCGTCGGCGAGATCGATCCAAAACGCGAGACGGTCGCGCAGCTCGTCGCGAGCGGGGGCTTCCTCACCCACCGATTCGTCCAGCGCGATGACCCCGAATCGGCTGGGGTAGGACCGGCTCAGTCCGTCGCGCTCGAGGGCGGTCTCGCCGCGATCGAGGGCCGCGCACAAGGGATGAACGGTGTGAGGCTCGAGCCGCTCCGCCATCGGTACCCACAGCAGGCCACCGTCTGCCTCGGCGAGAAGGCCCCGCTGCACGACCGCGCGGCCGGCGTTGAGCGTCTCCGCCAAGGCGAGGCCCCCAAGCAGCCGATCCTCGGTGATGTGCGCGGGCAACCGGAGCATGGTGCGGTCTTGCGCCGCCTCCAGCTCACGACCGACGCGATCGCGCACCGGACCCGAGGCACCGTGCAGCCACACGCCGCCCAGGCGATGTGGGTCGACCGCCAGTAGCTCGGCCGCGAGTGCGATATCAGTCGAGTGGGTCATACCGAGAGGGCGTCGGCGATGGCCTTGTCGATCCGAACCCCCGAGCCGACCTCGTCGAGGGGCGAACGGCGCAGCCGGTGCCGCAGCGCGAGTGGGGCCACGCGGGCTAGATCCCGATCGGTCAACTCGTGGCGGCCATCGAGACTGGCCGCGGCACGGCCCGCGCGAATCAGCGTGAGTTCGCCGCGCAGACCGTCGGTGTCGAGGGCCTGACACAACAGGCTCGCCCGCTCGACGATCCCATCGCTTACTGCAACCTCTGCAAGGCGCGCACGCGCGTCAGAGAGCCGACGCATCAACGTTTTTTCTTCGTCGGCGAATCGGTCCACGAACGCCTCCGGGTCGCGATCGAACTCCAGGCGACGCTTGACGACCTCGACCCGGGTCGCAGTGTCCGTTGGGGTGCGCACCTCAAGGGAAAGGCCAAATCGGTCGAGCAGCTGTGGTCGAAGCTCACCTTCCTCCGGGTTGCCGCTGCCGATGAGTACGAAGCGGGCGGGGTGACGCACGCTCACTCCCTCGCGCTCGACCACGTTCTGGCCCGAGGCTGCAACATCGAGCAGCAGGTCAACCAGGTGATCTGGCAACAGATTGACCTCGTCGATGTAGAGGAAGCCTCGGTGGGCCGACGCGAGCAGGCCGGGCGAGAAACGTCGCTCGCCGCGTGTAAGCGCCGCCTCGAGATCGAGCGCGCCGACCACCCGGTCCTCGGTAGCACCAAGCGGAAGGTCGACCACCGGCACCGGGACCTCGACCTCGTTCCGAACGCGACCGTTCTCGTTGCAACTCTCGCACTCGGTCGCGGGATCGCAGTGATAGGCGCAGCCGTCGATGACTCGCATCGGTGGAAGCAGGCGCGCAAGCGCGCGAATCGCGGTCGACTTGCCGGTACCACGGTCACCGAACGCCAGTACCCCGCCGATGCTGCGGTCCACCACCGCGATCTCGAGGGCGAGTTTCAGCTCGCCCTGACCGACGATGGCGGTGAACGGGAAGGTAGTCATGGCACGGCCTCCTTACTGGCTCCCTACGCAGCAACCTCGGACGAGGCCTTCCGGGACGAGGCCTTCCGCACAGCCAGCTTGAGCTTTGGCGCGGGAACCGAATCGATAGTGGCCTCGAACTCGCCCGAGACTACCGGGTCGCGTTCGAGCTTCGGCTTGCGCTGGGCGCGCACCAGAGCCCACGTACCAAGCGCGAGGCCGCCAAAGAAGATGATCGCGGTGGTGGGCTCGAGGAGCAGCCACGGCTCGCGCAGCACGCCCCACTTGGCGAAGATCTCGATGGGAGTCCAGACAACACACATTGCCGCCACGGCGTAGCGAACCGCCGGGCCCCAGCCTCGCTGCTGATGGAGGCGCCATACGCAGTAGATGGAGCCGGCGACAGACGCGAAGAGGATGCCCTTGGTCGCGAGCGAGTACACGCCGAACACGCTCTCGTCGTAGGCCCACAGCAGCAGCAGGTAGAACGCCCACACCGTGGTCGAATACTGGAACGCACTGCGCGGACCGTAGTTGCCGATGCGACCGCTCACGATCGGACCCCGCATGGTCGGTACATTCTTGCGCATCCAGAGGAACACGGGGCACCGCGAGGACTCGAGAAACATCAGATAGGCGGTGATAAGGGCGAGCGCGCCCCAAGTGTGCTTGAGGAGTACGTACTCGCCGTAGCGTGCGTAGAGCTGGCCATCGACGACGCCGATCGTCTTGCCGATGCCCATCGAGCGGCTCGCCAGGGTCAGCCCGTACTCGATGCCGCCCGTCCAGATTAGGTTGCCGCCAAAGATGCCAACGATCGACTGGGCCGCGTCGCTCTTGATGCGAGAGGTCGTCCAAATCAGGAACAAGCCAGCGACGCAAAGTCCAAGCGCGCTGAGCCACAAGAACTGTGTTACGGGGAGCGTGTGGAGCGCGATCGGCTCGCCGGCCTCAGCGCGCAGCAGCGCGTCCTCGAGCACGGCCTGGTCCTCGAC
Organism: uncultured delta proteobacterium; assembly: GCA_963845195.1. Lineage (GTDB taxonomy): Bacteria > Myxococcota_A > Polyangia > Polyangiales > Houyiibacteriaceae > SG8-38. The sequence continues at coordinate 1,278,908 of CAWJRH010000001.1, read as the reverse complement.
CGTCTTGGCGCTAATCAAGGCCGCCTCGATCTCTTCGGTCATAGGACGGTCGCTGAAAAGACGAGCCGACTCACCCATCGCCGGGTCTGGGTACTCGTAGGTTCGCTCCGCTGCGTTGATGACGACCATGAAGAGATGGGCCGCCGCAAGCATGAAGAGGATGAACAAACTAGTAAGGGTCGTTCGCAGCAACGCCGACCGCTGGAGTCTCTGAATCATGACACCTGCCCTTGGCCAACCTCTTGGGTTGCGTAGCTAAGCCGCACGTCGCGGCGTTCCTCCGTGGATTTCGTAAACGTGGTCCTGGCCGCGAGGTGCTGGGCTACGAAAAACCCGAAGGCCTCGAGCGCGAACACGAAGCCGTAGCTGAGCGCGGCCGGCACCGAGACCGCAGAGAAGAGATCGACGAACACCGTGCCGAGAAAGCCGCCGGCGCCAAACGCGATCGCCTGCGCCGCACCCCAAAGGCCCATGCGCGTGCCTTCGCGTTCGCCGCGACCTTGACTCGCAAGCGTCATCATACCGGCGATGGCCGCGATAGAGAACACGCCGTTGGCCACGCCGAGCACGAACACGTTGGCCTCCAGGGGCCAGGTACCACCCGATGTACTGGCGGCGACGAGTCCGAGCATCGCGGCGCCCGAGGCGAGGCAACCGCCGACGACCCAGCCCTTGAGGTTCGCGATCCGCTTGCCCTTGAAGACCGTGGTGATGACCGCGACTGCGACCATCCCGAGGAAGACGCCACCGTGCTGCGTGCCGGAGAGCTTCGTGGTTTCCCCTGGAGTCCAGCCGTAGGCGACGCCCGCGAAGGGCTCGAGGATCAGGTCCTGCGCGCTGTACGCGAGCATGGAAACGAAAACGAAGATGGTGAAGCGGCGCGCGTCGGCCTCGCCCCACACCTGGCGCAGCGCCTCGCGGAACGCGGGCCGATCAGGATGGGCCGCCACGGTGCGTTCGCCACCGTGACCCTCGAGCCGAAACATGGCGAGTATGGTCACAATAAACGCGGCGATCGACACGCCGCCAGTGACCGCGATGAGGCGCGAGTACGAGAACGGGTCGAGCAGCTTACCGGCCACGGTGGCGGTGATCGCAAAGCCCGCGATCATCATGATCCACACGATGGTCGCGGCGGCCGGACGACGTTCGGGTGCGACGCGCTTGGCCATCAGCACCAACAGCGAGGTGCCGCAGGCACTCACGCCGCCGCCAATCGCCGCGTAGGCGACGAATCCGAGCGCAATCCCGAGTGGCAGGTTGTACGCCATCACCGAGGTCGCAAACGCCGCGCCCACACCACCGAGCGCGAGGGCCGCCATGCCACCGATGATCCAGGGCGTGCGCCGCTGGCCGACGTCCGAGCCGTAGCCCATGCGTGGCCGGAACATCTGCATCGCGTGATGAGCGGTCACCAGAGCACCCGGCAGCATCGCCGCGAGCGCAAGCTCAACCACCATGACCCGGTTCAGGGTGGAGGTGGTAAGGACTACGATGGCTCCGAGCGCGGTCTGGACGAGGCCCAGTCTCACGATGTCTAACCAGCTGAAGTAACTTGCTTCTTGAGCCTTCATGCGCCTCTGGATGACGTCCCTCACCAGCCCGGGGACTTCCTACCAATAAACTCAGACACCCGAGTGTGTCAAGCAGATTGGACACATGAAACTGTCACTGGCATTTGACACGCAGATGTCGCACAACCAGCGCAATGGCGAATTCTTCACTAGGCCCCGCCCTCTCCGGACCCATGTGGGAGCTCGAAGACCCGAGTTCGGGACCGCTAGCGGTGTACGGTCCAGTCGCCGACGGGTTGCCTAACCATCGGCCATTACTGGTGATTCACAGCGTGAACGCCGCCGCCTCAGCTGCGGAAATGCGGACCATCTACGACGATATGGGCAAGGAGCGACCGACCTACGGCTTCGACCTACCCGGTTACGGACGGTCCTACCGTGGCCCCGGCCCCTACTCGCCGCGTGTCATGACCGATGCCCTCCTCGCGGTGGCAACCGAGGTGCAGCGGCGACACAACGCCCAACCCATCGATGCCATCGCGCTTTCGACCGCCTGCGAGTTTCTCGCGCGCGCCGCCACCGAGCATTCGGATCTCTTTCGCACCCTCGCCCTCATCAGTCCAACTGGCTTCGATCGCCGCGGTCGCCGCGACGGCCCCCCCGGCAGCACCCGTGGCTCGAGGGCGGCGCACGCGTTCTTCTCGATGCCGGGCCTGTCGGATCTAATGTTCGGCCTGCTCACCCGGCCATCGGTCGTGCGCTACTTCCTCAAGCGCACATTCGGATCAAAGAGGATCGACGAAGACTTGTGGAAGTATTGCGTGCAGAGCGCCGCCGCCCCCGGCGCCAAGCACGCGCCGCTCTACTTCCTATCGGGCTATCTCTTCAGCGGTGACATCTCGCCGATCTACGAGGCCCTCACCCAGCCGGTGTGGGCGGTGCATGGCGTCCGGGGCGACTTCGTCGACTACACGGGTCTACCGGCGCTTGCACAAGAGCCCAACTGGACCGTCACCGAGCTCCAAACCGGCGCCCTCCCCCACTTCGACATCGAAGACGACTTCATGACCCGCTACCGCGCATTCCTGGCCGCCCACTGACCGAAGCGGAGCCGGTCCCGTAACCCCAGCCCGGCTCGTAGCAGGTCTAAGCCTTCGCCATCCGGTACCCCGTACAAAACCGGACCCACCCCGCACGCAGCCGCCGTCCCGATAGCGCCTCGTACATCGCAGTCACCGACTCACCATCCACTCTGGTGTCGATCAACGCGCGATTGTAAAATGGCCCATCCTCCAACGTTCGGACGGTGCGCATCGACGCCCCCGCATCGACCCGCACCTCACGCGGAAGTCCCCAGGCGGACCGACCACGAGACATAAGCCTCGTCGATTCAATCAGCTCGATGTTGCCGCTGCCCGCCCTCACTCGAAACGCATGGCCGGTCCTTATCCCGGAGCGGTCGATCGCATCGTAGGTCAACGCCGCTCCCCGCGATGTGCGCGCCCGTGACCAGCTCCAATGCTCGAAGCCATCGGCGAGCGAGGTCTCGCCGGCATTGGCGTCGTGATAGCCGTGTCCGCTGAAGCGAAGCCCGAGCGACGGAAGGTCGACCTCGATTCGCCCCACCGGCGACACCGGCCACCAGCGGTGCTGTTCATCGCGGTCGATCACAAGCTCTCGGCCGGTGAGCGCCTCGGGGACGAAAGTCACTCGACCCGTGATGGCGCGCCGAAACGGATGCCCAAGCGGCGTCGTCCGCTCGTCGAGGTCGGCCTGCAGTCGATCCCCGACCCAGCGCAGCGAACTCCGTCCGATCTGGATGCCGTCTGGCGCCCGGTCACTGGAGGAGATCGCCCGCTCCTCGAGGGCAAAACCCGACCGTAGGAGAGCCCGGGGCGGCGACCCGTAAACAGCCACGTTCATCGAGCAGTAGCGCTCAGCCGGTACGCACCCGGCCCGAAGGTAGTCGGGCGAAAACGGATGTCCGACCATCGCGATCACCACGATCGCAGCCCGGCCATCGTCGCTTATCCCGTCGAGGTAATGCCAGTGGTAGCCGCCGGGTGGGACGGCACGGGCAAACGAAGGTCCGCGCTCATCTGCTCGCCGGCCAATCGACCACTCAGCGTTGCCATCGGAACCCCCGCACCCGGATGGACGCTGCCGCCGGCCAGATACAGACCCGGGATCTTCGTTTTCGCTCCGCGACGCTTGAGCATCGACAGACTCCCCTTGGACCGCGGCCCGTACAGGGCTCCGCCGGTGTGGGGGAACCGCGCGTGGTGCTCCATCGGCGTCGTTTGCACCACGGCGTCCATCTCTAGCGTCAAACCCAGACGCTGAAGCCTCTCGGTCATGATGTTCGTGCATCGCGCTCGCTCCGCTTCAGCCCAGCGGTGAGGTTGGTCGCCGGTCGCCGGCGCATTGATTATCACGAGAAAACGGTCCTGCCAACGCGCCTCATCGTCGTCGCCCCGATCCTGCGCGCAGACGTAGATGGTGGGCTCGTCCGGGGCACGCTCTTCACGGAGCATCTGTTCAAACTCCCGGCGGTAGTGATCGCCAAAGAACACGTTGTGATGCACGAGAGGTACGCCCGACGCGCGGCCGACGATCGCCCAGGTCAACGAGGAGAGCGAGCGGAGTTCGCGCGGCGTCTCGCTGCCCGCACGGGCCGCGCCGAGCGAGGGCAACGCCGAAACATCGCCGTTGAACAGCACCGCCTGGCCGCGGTGCATCTGCTCCTGGGCCAAAACGCCGGTGGCCCGGCCTCCTTCGATCACGATGCGGTCGACCGTGGCCTCGTGAACGAACTCGACCCCCAGGTCGACCGCTCGCTTGCGCATTGCCGCCGCCACCGCGCGAACGCCGCCGTCGACGCGGAATACGCCATCGGACTCCACGTGCGCGATCAGGTTGAGCGTGGCTGGAGCCTCGAACGGCGACGAGCCCACGTAGGTCGCGTAGCGGCCGAAGAGCTGACGCAGTCGCGGCTCTTGGAACTTGCTTTCGAGCGCCTGCCACATCGTGCGGTAGGCATCGAGTCTCACTACGGTCAACAGTCCTCGGGCTCCGAACTCCTTCACGATGCCCGGCAGGGTCATCCGCTGCGACCTCAGAAAGTGACGCTCCGATATCTCGTAGATGCGCTGTGTATCCCGGCAAAACGCCTCGTAGTCCCGGGCGGCGAAGGGACCGAATGCCTCGCGCACCGCGGCAATCGAACGGCCGCGGTCCGCAAACAAGTCCATCTGCGTCCCATCCGACCAGTGGTGCCGCGCCAGGCGCTGAATGGGAATGAGGTCGACCGCCTCGCGAAAGTCTCGCCCGGTCTGGGCGAAGAGTTCTTCGAACACCCAGGGCATCGTCATCACCGTGGGGCCGGCGGCGACCGGCTGACCCTGGACGTCGACCGCCCGGGCCTTGCCGCCGGCAGTTGGCGCCCGCTCGAGGACGCGGACCGGGACCCCTCGACTGGCGAGATCGAGGGCGCAGCCCAGCCCGCCGAATCCGGCCCCCACCACAATCACGCGATCTTGCTCGATGCTCATGCCCACCTATCTCGCTGGCTCGACACACAGTGCGTCGAACCCTCGAACGGGATGTAGCAGATCCTATGGAGAGGCCAGCCATGACAGCACTCGCACCCCGCCGCGCCGCCGTGTCTCGGCTGATCCGACGACGCTGACCCGAACCTCGGTTTCGTAGCTCAGACGCCCAGTCCCTCGACCCACCGCGCGAGGAACGCGTACTCCTTAGCCCGCGCCCTTTGTAGTTCTTTGTGGATGGTCGCTTCGATGAGATTCCCGAGGCCGAATATCTTTGCCTCTACCGAGAAGGTGTCGGTGCGGCGGCATTGGCCTGCACCGGAGGCTTCGATGCGGCCTGCGCCGTGCATGGTGACAGCGTCTGTTCGGGGTTTGTTCTTCGGATCGAGGTTTGCAGGCTGCACCATGCGCCACGTCCACTCGTTGCTGGCACGGTTGAGAGTGCTGTGTTCTTCGTAGGCGAAGCTCTCGCCGATTAGTTTTGCGACCGGCGCAGGGAGGTTCATCTTCGGGACGATGCGGAGCCGGCGGGAGGTGTCACTGACCTCGAGAACATCGAACGTGCGGGACTCGAGCTCGTCGAGGTAGAGAGCGCGGAGGTACGATTCATCTCCGAAAGACGCCCAGAAGGTATCGAGGGCGCACGGGAGAACTGCAGATGAGGTGGAGGTCTTCATGTGAGTCGGCGGAGACGAAGAGCATAACAGCTTGGGGCGCACCAACGTGACGCTTTCCGGCGGCGACTATGTCGGAGCAGACGTCTGCCAACCCCTGGATGTTGGACGTCTGGACCCGTCACGTCGACTACGCGAAAGACGGACTCGGAATCACGGCCATGGATCCGGACGGTCACGCGCTTCACCTCATGGCTCCGCTCTCGAAGGCAGCGGCGCTGACTTCGAAAGATCGGGGTCGATGACAAATGCTCGCGGCACACCTCTCTGCCGGCCATCGGCTTCGTCGTGCGTTGCGCGACCGCAAGGCGACTCCCGGGTCCCAGTCCGATCGTCGACTGGTTCGATTCCGATGACCGCCGCTACGTCCTTGCGATTCCGAATCCGCCGACCCTCGCCGAACCTCGCGGACCCTCGCGGCCTCACCGATCGGGAACAACAGGTCGTCGAGCACGCAAAGCTCGGCGAGAGCCATAAGTTGATAGGCTATCGACTGGGGCTCTCCAGGAGCGCCGTCACCAGGGCGCTCCGTTCCGCCATGCGAAAGCTCGGAGCGAAGACCCAAGCAGAGCTCGTCGAGAAGTTGCATGCCGTCCCGACCGGCTCCCCACAGGATCCTTGAGGAGCGCTTGGTCTGCGTCGGGACTTGGCGTGGGGACCAGGGCGCGGCGCTCTGGTAGCCCATCGGGACAACGCGTTCGACGCGCACCAATTACGTATGGACCCAGCGTGCGCCCGGCGTCTAGGTTGCTGGCAGTTTGCGACCAGCCTCGGGAGGCATGACATGAAGCGTACGGTACTGTTCGTGGTGACGAGTGTGTTGCTCTTCGGGTTGGGTTGCGGAGACAGCGAGACTTCCAACAACTTTGGCGCCGTTGCGCTACCGCTGACGGCCACCGGCGCCAACGGCGAAGTGTACAAGCTGAGCCCCGCTCGGTTGCGGGCTACCGGAGTGACCGATCCCGCATTCTCCCAGACCTTCAACGTATCCGAGCAAAGCGAGTTCAGAGTCGATCTGGTGCCGGCTCAGTACCAAATCGAGCTGTTGTCTGGATGGGCGCTCACCGAGGGTGGTACGCCGATCGATGACCGCGTCGTGTTGGAGTCGCCCAATCCGGTGCCCGTCGATATCGAAGTCCGTGCGACAACGCCGATCACGTTCGTGTTCGGCATCGGCGACACTGCCATCGCCTTCGGCAACGGTCAGCTCGCGGTGGATATCGACGTCAACGACCGGCGGGGCGCCGGAGGCGTATCGGGAGCGGGGGGCAGCGGAGGGGTCGGTGGCGTGCCCGAGTGCGCGTCTGATCCGGACTGTGAAGACGGCGACCTGTGCACGACCGACGCTTGCAGCGGAGACGTCTGTTTCTCGAGTCCGAAGAGCTGTTCGGATGGAAACGCGTGCACCGTGGACAGCTGTGATCCGGGGACCGGCGACTGCTCGAATGCAAACGTTCCGAACGGAATCGACTGCGATTTTGCCGACGACTGCGAGGTTGGAACAATCTGCATTCCTCAGGCAGGTAGCTGCGTCTTGGGCGACTGTATCCAGTGCGGCAGCAATGGCTCGTGCTCGGACCTCAATGCGTGTACCACCGATACGTGTAGCGCTAACCGTTGCAGCTATGTCCAGCGACCGAACGGCACGGCCTGCAGCATCGGAGGCACCACAGGCAGCTGTGTCTTCGGCACCTGCCGCCCAGTCCTCGTCCCCTAATTGGCTTCGCAGTGAACGAAGATCACTCCTGCTCGTCACCTTCCTCGGCCTCGGCGTAGAAGAACGGGTCTGAGGCTGTGTTCGGGTCGAACGCTGTCTTGATGCGTGAGACCCAGGTGTCGTAGTTGGAGCAGTGGGGGCCGAGCTCCTTGTTTGCGTGGACCCCAAACCCCGCGATCGGAACGCCGAGAGCGTCGTCGATGGAGGCTCGGAGGCCGCCTTCGACCAAGTCGCGCACGGCTTCCACAGATGCCGGGTTGCTCGGGTCGTAGAGGATGATCCCCTCGAGGTAACCGAGGTGGCCGTTTTCGAAGGTCCCGCCGGCTCCGAGGTCCCCGCCATCAGCGATGATCAGGCCTTGCTCGATGTACTTGTGTTTGGCCTTTGCGGCGTACTCCGCTTGAGCGTGCGCCAAGTCCCAGGTGTCGAAGGCACCCATCATCGTGGCCATGCCCTGCGATGGGCGGAACGCGGACTGGATGTTGATGGCGTTTCGGACCAGGAGCCAGAAGAGCTTCGATTGCGTCGCCCTTCGTTGCGTCGCGCCGAAACCGGAGGTCTCGGCGAACCGTTGCAACATCGGAGATTTTCGGATGGGAGCCAGTGGATCCTTCACGCCTGCGAGCAGCTTGCCTGCGATCTTGAGGGAACCGACGGACGCAGAGAGATTGAATGGCACGGGCGCCGCGTTGGTTTCTTTCAAGATCTGAGCGAGCGCTCTTTGCTTCCACGCGAACTCGCCATCCGACGCTGCGAAGAACACGCAGGACAGGATATTGTTTGCGAACTTGGGGAACAAACCGCTGTCCAGGGCTTCCTTGAGCTCGAGGTTGTTGTCAGTGAGCCCTAGCGCGGTGAAAAACATCGGGGTGCGGAACTCGCCGTAGTTGAGCTCTGCCTCACCCATCTTGTATCCACCGTCTTTCTCCGCTTGGCGCGACGGGAAGGCGATGGCGGTGAACTTACTTCGTTTTGGAACCTCCTTGAGCACGTACGCGGGAGACTGGCCCTCGAAGTCCCAGGAGCGAGGCCCGTCGTATTTGTAGAGCTTGATGGCGCACTTGGTGAACACACCCAAGCCGCCGAAGGTGCCGTGAAACCCGCGCATGACGCCGCGCATCGAGGGTCCCGGTCCTTCGCAGCTAAACCAACCGCTGCCCGACCCCGCACTTCCCAAGGTCACGATGTCGCCGCTTGGAAGCACCCACTCGACCCCGAGCAGGTTGCGGCCGGAGTGGCTGGTCGCAGAGCCGGTGACACCGTACCCCCACGCCGCCGTGTGGGAGGCGAGCAGTGAATGGTTCGCCCCTGCCGAAATGATGTGACAGTTGAGCCCGACCTTGAGGAGCTGTGTCTGGAGATCGATCGCGCGCACGTAAGGTTCGATGACCGCGATCTGGTTCTTCTCGTCGACGTCGATGATGCGGTCCATGCGCTTGAGGTCGAGGATGATCGTGTGATCGTTCGAGGCTGCGGCAGCGGTGTGGAAGCCTGTGGAAATCGGCTTGGCCATGTACTCGCTGCGCGAGCAGAAGCGCATGATCTCTTGGATTTCCTCGGGGGACTCGGGGAGCACGACCGCGGCCGGGCGGGGAAGCCACTGCGAGCCGTCCTGGTTCATCGTCTCCGGGTTTTGGTAGTACGCGTAGGTATCGAGGACGCAGGCGGCCCGCTCTACCCAAGGAGCGCCCACGATTCCGGTGAGCGTGTCGTAGGCTTGCTCGTCGATTGGCATCGCTAGAGCCCCCACTTTCCGCGCTGCAGCACCCGATTCGGGTCGAAGAGCGACTTCACTTGGCGGATCAGGAGGAAGTTGGCCGGGTTCTTCGCGAACACACGCTCGGCCGTTCCATAGGGACGGCTGAAGAACGCACCGGCTTCGAGGAGCTGCCGCACGGCGTGTTCTTCCAGGCTTTGCATGCGTTGGACCGACTCGGGCGCGCGAGGATCATACGGCACCATCAACTCGAGGTGACAGCCATGGTTCTGGACGATCGGCTGGATGTAGAGGCCGATGTCGGCTTCGCGGACGCCCTGGTCGCGAGCGCAGTCGGTGAAGAGCCGGATCATTTCGCTGCTGCGGTCGAGGGTGGTTAGAGAGAAGACCGAGAGGCAGGCCCCCGTGCGACCGGCACGCCAACCCGTCTCTGCGCTGTGGTAGCTGGCTCGAACCAGGAGGTCGGCGGCGGAGAGTTCACCAAGCGATCGCTCGAGTCGCAGGCCGTGGCTCGTGGCATGTGCCGTGATGTCGTCGCGCTGGTAAGCGACGCGCTCCTCGGGCAGACGTTCGAAGCCGGCGATGTTCTGGAGGCACACGAAGGGCGGCAGCGAATCGCCATTCGCCATGAGCATCGCGGCGGCCTGGCGGTTCAAGATGAATGACTGCTCGCCGAGCAGCGCGCGCTGCACGTCGTAGACATATGGGATCAGCTCTTCGAGCGTGTCGGCCCCGACGAGATGAGGGTCTTCGATCGACGGCATGAGCTCGGTGCGCACGGTCGCCCAGGTCACGATCCCCATGGTCCCTTGAGCACCCTGCACGACCCGATGAAAGTCGGTGTGCGATGGGCCCGATGAGAACTTCTGTGCGCCCCCCGCCTTGCGTTGTTGCTCGATCGAGCCTGGGCCACCTGCTGCGCCGGTGCGGAAGTGCTCCCCGCTGCCGAAGATGAACTCCGTGCTGCCTATCGGATCGCTTCCATCCCACTGTTTGGTGGGCCAGGTGCTGGGCTCGCGGTCCATGATGGCGGCGAGCACGCTCTTGGTGCACCGCGGCGCGAGCGGCATGGGGATCGTCATCCCGTGTGGTTCGAGTGCGGCTAGGAGCTCGGGATAGGTGACGCCGGGCTCGATGCGGCATACGCGGTTGCGACGGTCGATGAGGTCGATCCGTTTCCAAGAGGAGAGGTCGACGAGCCGATGCGGTTCAGCGCACGCGAGGCCGTCCCTTTCGTGTGGGGCTCCTGACGACATCACGACGAGGTTGGCGCCGTCTTGGTTTGCTTGAAGCACCAACGCTCGGAGTTCGTCTGCCGTTGCGGGTGCGAGGATGCCGAGCGGCGTTGTGGCCTTCGCGCTCACGATGCACCCCGCGCGAGGCCGGCGGCTTCGTACACCAGGTCGACCAGATCGACGATCGGCATCTGCGAGTCGTTTTGCGGATGACCAAGGCTGTGTACGCAATGGTGGCAAGTCGTCACGATGGCTTGGGCGCCGACGTCTTGCGCCTCTTCGACCCGCGACCGGGCGGCTGCGAGCGCAACCTCGGGGTGGGCGTCGGGGACACCACCGCCACCACCGCAGCAAAACGAGTACTCGCGGATGCGGTGCATTTCGACGAGCTCGAGGTCTTGAATCTGCTCGAGAACTCGGCGCGGCGGATCGTACACGCCGTTCACGCCGTTGTTGATCGGCTTCGGCGGATCAAAATAGGTGAGGACGCCGTGCGAGAGCTTCTCTTCTCCCTCCCAAGGCTGCAGGGGTTCGCTCTGTCGTCCGAGGTAGCAGGGGTCGTGGTAGGTGACGCGACGCTCGATGGAGTTAGGCAGACGAAGACGCCGCTTGCGAATCAGTTCGTCCAGAAGCTCGCTCGCGTGGAGCACCTCGGCGCGCGGTGAGCGAGCGTAGCGCGGGTAGTGCGCGCGCAAAAGACCGAGGTGTGAGCCGGACAAAGCCACGATCTGCTTTGCGCCCGACGCATCGAGGACGTCGCACACCTTGGCCGCATGCTCCTCGAATACGCCGCGGTGCGCTGTCCAAAACGCATCGATCCCGGTGTCCGGCTCGAGCTCGAGGACGCCTACATCCATCCCGGCGTGGAGCAGCAACTCAGCCAGCTTGCGAGCGGTCCGCGCCTGGTTCGGGTCGCTGTACACAGCAGCGCCGGTATAGAGCAACACATCCGCTGTCTCGCCGGGCAACGATTTGAGCCCGAGGCCCTTCGCCCAATGCAGATGCTCTTCGGCGGGGGCGCCGTTCGCGTAGCCCGTCGCACGAAGCCGTTCGATGGCCGGCTGGTGTGCTTTGGGCCCGTGTCCTTCCGCGACGATATGTTCGCGTAGGGCGAGGATCACGTCCTGCCGTTCGGCCTCCATGATGAACTTACACGACACGTCGCAGAGGCCGCAGGTAGTGCACGCAAAGGCGACCCGCGCCAGATCTTCGTCGACCTCGATGCGACCATCGAGGAGGGAGAGCGCCATCACTTGGAGCCCACCGCCCGAATAGGCGTGAAAGTGGTTCGTCATCACCGGCGGACACGCGTTGGCGTACTTCGCGTCCCGCACCGTGGGCATCGGCACCATCTTGCAGAGGCTGCATCGGGTGCATTTCTGCATTTCGGGCCGTAGCGTTTCGAGCCGTTGCTTCGTCATGAGACCGCCTCCGCGGTGGGGAGCTTGAACACCTGTCCGGTGGCTCCGTCGAGCGTGATGAGGTCTCCTGTTCGAATCGTTCGCGTCGCCCCGGTCACACCGACTACGGCGGGGACGCCGTACTCCCGCGCAACGATCGACCCGTGCGACAGCAAGCCTCCGACCTCGACGACGAGCCCCGCCGCTTGCGCGAACAGTGGTGTCCAGGCGACGTCGGTCACAGGCGCCACCAGGATCTCGCCGGGTTCCAAATAGGCGCCGCTTCGTGGATCGGTCACCACGCGTGCCACACCGGTGACTCGGCCGGGGCTAACGCCCATGCCGCCGAACTCCAACCCCTGCGGCGTATCCGTTGCGTCGAGGGTCTTCGGCGTTCCCTCCTGAAGCTTCGGAACCTCGACGCGCCGCGACCATCGGTAGTCTCGCCGTCGTGCCTCGATGACCTGCGCGATGTCTTCGGGGGATCTGGAACCGGTGGTGAGGTCTCTGAGCTCGTCCCAAAGCAGAAGAAACATATCGTCCGGGGACGAGGTGAGGCCACGGACAACGAGTCGACGATTGAGCTCGCGATACACCCGCCGCGAGCGATCGAGTCGCCGGATGACGAGGTCCTTCATGGTCTCGCGGTTCAGGAAGCCGGTGCGTGCGCGCCGAATCAGAACGGTGAGCCCCGCGCGTCGCCACCAGCTCAGGACTTCCAGACGCTGCATCGCCTCCTGATGCGTGCGCCTCTGTCTTTGCCGAACGTCCACTGGAGTGACCGCGCCTGGTCGCAAGTTGTTTCGAATGAGCGCCACGACCTGCACCGGGTCCTCCCGCCAACACGGACGGTTGAGCTCGGCCTCGGCGACGCCACGATGACCGTGCCGGCGGAGGAAGGTCTCGAAGTCGGCGTGTAGAGGCCCTTCGCGAAGCGCTTCGAGAACCTCGCCGTCTCCGGCTTCGCTGCGAAAGATCGAGGCGAGTTCCGAGGAATGAGCGATCTTGTCACTCAGCGCGTGAAGTTCGAGCGCGGGTTCGGCGCTAGGCAAATTCTCGATGCCGGTGACGAGCTCGGATGCGAGCGATCCGTCCTGGTCCGCAAGCCAGACTGCGGTGCGCCGCCGGAGTTGGGTAAATGCCACCGACGCGAGGGTCGACGCCCAGACGTGGACGACCGACGGCGCTCCCAACTCGTCGCTCATTCGAACCTCGTCCAGCAGGGTCTGATCCGAAGCGTCCGCGAGCCAGCGCGCCGTGCATCGCGCGGAGTCCGCTTCGGCTACGCGGCGGCAGGCTTCGATACGGGCGGGAAGCGCTCGCGCATGGACCAGCACCGCACGAACGACCCGCCAAAGCCGCGGTAGCCGATGGGGCAGGAAGTCGGCAGCTCTCACCGCAGGGGTCGTCGCGTCTGGCTTTCCGACGAACTCCTCGAGAACCGTGTCGGGCGTCATGCCCGGGGTCCGAGCCGCCGCATCGAGAAGGAGCGAGACATTCACGTAGGGGCGATGAAAAAAGAACCCGAGCACCTTGGGCCCGCCCTGCCTGTGGTCGATGGCGCCGAGCGACTCGAGCTGGGAGCGGAAGGCGTGTTCGATCAAGCGCCCAGTGTGGTCCCACGAGAGAGGCGAGACGCAGCCAGGCATGACCTCACTGATGTTGCCGTTGGAGTAGAGCGGGTAGCGTGCGTCGATCGGAGTGTTGTTCGCGGGAGTCCAGCCCGACGGCGGTTGGACTGGAGTCGCTTCGACCGCGGTGATCGAGCGCGCTTGCAACAGGAAGAGCCGGCCGTTTTCGTATGCCCACTCGATGTCTACAGGCTTGCCGTGCAGCGCATGCACTGTGGCCGCCAACTTCGCGATGTTCGCCACCTGGTCGGGCGCCAAGCAAAGCCTTCGCTGCAGGTCGGCCGGGACCTCGATGGTCGCGACGCCGTTCTCGCCGACTACGACCTGTGTTTGCTTGTGTCCCGCGACCTGGGCCGTCGGCGTGAAGCTCTGAGGATCCACGACGTACGTGTCCGGCGTCGCGTGTCCCCCGACGACGGATTCGCCGAGTCCGTAGTTGGCGTTGATGATGATCCGGTCGTCGCCACTGACCGGGTCGACGGTGAAGCAGACGCCGGCGGCATCGGGCCGAAGAAGGTGCTGTACGACGACGGCCATCCGGTCTTCGGTAGTGCCTCGCTCGCGTCGGTATCGGACAGCGCGTTCGCTGAACATCGAGCCCCAGGAGTGGAGGATCGCCCCGGCCACCTCCCTTGCTCGGACACCAAGTGTCGTGTCGTACTGCCCCGCGAAACTCGCGCTGTCGGTGTCTTCTGCGATTGCCGATGAGCGAACCGCCCACAGGGACCCGCCTTGGTGCTGCTGCTCGAGATCGGCGAGCTTCCGCGAGATTTCTCGTTCGAGTGAAGCAGGGAACTCGGCCTCAGCGATGCTCCGGCGCAAGTGCTCCGCGAGGATCGCGCTTTGCTCCGAACCTGCCGTGCACAACTCTTCGCGAGAAAGCGTCAGACCTTGCGCTTCGACGAACGAGGAGAAAGCGTCGGTCGTCACGACGAACCCTTCGGGCACAGGCAACGAATGGCCGACCAGCCTTGCGAGCTCGGCGCCCTTCCCCCCGCACAACGCACGAGATGTCGCTTCTGTGGAACGCAGGTCCACCAAGTTCATCGAAGTTGCTCCATGAACTCGACCATGCCGTCCGCGGTTCGGCCGCCCCAGTGGTACTTCGCTCGCGCGGCGGTGACGAGGACATCGTCGTTCTCGGTTCGCGCGATCACCGGAAGCGGCGTGGTGATCTCCGCTTCGAGTGCGAACCTTGCGTGAGACTTCGTCGTGAGAACGATACCGAGCGCGTCGGGCCAAAACGCGCTCGTCGCCCGCTTCGTCTCGTAGCGCCAGCTCTCGAGCGCTTCGGTCACTCCGTCATGAAGGACAAAGCCACCTTGCACGCGCATCCCGAGCACATCGACTTGAGTCGCGTTGAAGCACAGGCTTTCGCCGAACTGGCATGACAACCAACGCCAGTTCGCAGGGGCACGCATGTCGCGCACGCCCCAGGAGTGGTCGCGTTGCCCGAGGCCACTGATCGCGGTCGCGTTGCCATCGATGTTCACCGTTCCGCGGACCGACCCCGATTGCTCGTAGTGGTTGGCCTTCATCATGGCGGGCAAGGCGCCAAGAGTGCGAGCGGTCCTTTGGAGCGTTCGCAGCGGGTTGGCCGAGGAACCCCGCACTCGCTCACCGAAAGGTCGGCGGCGGACGGTCCGCTTGCCATAGTCGAAGGGCGCGTGGACCGAACTGAACTCGAGCTCCAAGCGAAGGCGCTTGGTCGGCGCATCTAGGTCGAGGGTGCGGCGGAGGTCGTCACTGGTGGCAGCCCGAGCGAAGTGATGAATGGGGCCGTCGTACCGAACCTGCCAGCGTTGAAGCGGCTCCACGCACCGACACTCGATCGCGCCCGAGGCGATCCGGCACGGGTCTTCGTCGAGTGGCTGCGAAATGCGAATGAAGCCTGTCGTGTGATCGGGAAAGTAGAGGCAGATGAAGCCGTCTTGGGCGCTTGCGTTCGGCGTGGCACCGACACGCGTCGCGCACGCCCAGCCCGTGTCGGCATCGAAGACGTTGAAGTAGAACGACTCGTTCCAATGCGAGTGCTTCGTGGGCTCGTGCCAATGCTCGTCCGCGGGTTTCAACATCGCAACTATCGCCTGTAGACGAACTGAACGGACGCCGACCCGTTGACGGTCTTGTATTCACCCTCGCATCCGACGCGAATGAACCCGCTGCACGCGTCTGGGTCCGTGCTCGGGCCCACGTAGGCGTTCGAGAAT
The DNA here is from genome assembly GCA_963845195.1 of uncultured delta proteobacterium. Lineage (GTDB taxonomy): Bacteria > Myxococcota_A > Polyangia > Polyangiales > Houyiibacteriaceae > SG8-38. Next base: position 1,263,262 of record CAWJRH010000001.1, on the reverse strand, counting down.
GCGCTTTGCAGCGCAAAATCGACAGCAAAGCTCTTCCAGTTCGCACCAAAGCCGACGCTGAAGGAGTGGCTCCAGGCCGGAGGAGGCGTGACCGGTTGAGCGCCGGCGTCGGTCGTGGCCGAAGAGCTCGGCACGTACCCGCCACGAATGGCAAAGCGGCGGGTGATTTGATAGTCGACGCCGAAGCGCAGGCTGAAGGCGTTCTGCCAGAGGAACGGAATGTCGGCGGTGTCGAGGGGTGGTTCGAAGGCGTCGAGGTACAGGGTCTGATTCTGGTTGGAGGCTTCGTAGAACATGATGTGGAGCTCGCCCGCCACCGTCAGAGAGTCGCTGAGAAGTGAAAACGCGACGCCGCCAGACAGCACGTGAGGAGTCGAGAATTCCGCGGTGGCCCCCGAGCTGAGCTCGATGTCCCCAAGGGTGCGCAGGTCGCCGTTCAGTTTGCTGGTTGCCACCGTCCGATACATCAACGACGCGGCCACGAGCTGCGTGGCGCGCCAGGTCAGTCCGATTCGTCCGCCGGGCCAGCCGGCGCCACCGAGCGTAGCGGTCACAGGAATCAGCGTGCCCCCGAGGTCGGCGGGAATGGTCGCGTTCTGAAACGCAAACGGAACGCGGAGCGTGACGCCCAAGTCGAGTGAGGAGAGGATCTCGATCGAGACACCGATGGCGGCTTCGCCGGACACGAACGTCACCTCGAAGTCTCCCTCCCCGCCTTCCCCGTAGAGATCCTGGACGTTCGAGTACGTCGCGCCGAAGACCCCGAGCGCGTACGCGCCGAATCCGAGGACGACACGATCGGCAACGCGCACGGCGCCGAACAGGCTTGGAATCGGGCCAAAGCCGAGGTCCGACTTGACCTCGCTGTTGGCCCCGGCCAGAGGCGCCTGAGACACCGAGAACACCGGCGTGATATTGACGCTCATGCCGCCGCGGTCGATGCCCGCCAAGTTCGCGGGATTGATCGCCAACGCGGAGGGATTGTCGAGGTAGGCCATCCCGGTCGTGCCCGCTCCGATGCTTTTGGCGTCGTAGGACGATGGTTCGATGTTGGCGGCCGCGCCGTTGCACAAGAAGGTGCCCATCAGCAGACACCATGCCGCGAGTCGCTGGTTCATCCCGGTCATGTGGCCCCGTCCTTCGAGCCCAATCGAGCCAGCTCAGCTCTTGCGATCCGATCCACGAAGGCGAGCTCCGATCGGAAGAAGTCCGGTTCGGGTACGACCGACCACAGCAGCGCACCACCGAGCAGCGTCGCCAAGATCCCCGTGACGTTCGACTCGAAATGTGCCGCGTCTGCGCTCGATGGCAGCAGTGCGCGCGCTGCCGACAGAAACGCGGTCCGGTGCGTGGTGAAGATCGGGCGCAGCGCGTCCCGCAAAGATTCGTCAGTTCGTGCGGCCACGTACAGTTCGAGGGTGGCTTGCAGGCGATCGGAGCGGAACAACGACCACACCGCACGGAGCGCCTGATCGACCGGCTCCGGGTGCCCCGCGAACTCTTTCGCCATCCCGAGAAACCCGCCGACCAGATCCTCGAGGACGAGCTCAGTCGTCGCCGCCATCAGCTCGCTCTTCGTCGTGAAGTGCTTGAAGAGCGTGCCGTGAGCCACGCCAGCCCTCTGCGCGACCGCGGCCGTCGCCAAGCGACTGTAGCCCCGCTCCACCAGCAGCGCCGCGGACGCCTCCAACAGCTTCGACCGGGTTTCCGCCGTCCGCCGACTCCTGGAAGACTCCTTTTTTTCGGTGGATTCCGGGGCTGACACTAAAGTGAGTATCCGCTCACTCATTGAGAAAGTCTATCCTTATCACGGTTTCACTCGGCGACCTCGCTGGTCGGGACCACGGTCGCCTTTCCCAACGCGGGAGGCTCCTATGCGCCGTCGAGCCCTGCCCTATCTTCCGCGACCCGCAACGGTGATCGCTCTACCTCCGACACGAAAGCGCCAACGTTGCTGGTCGCGAAAGTTGGTATCGACGAGGCAATCGTGGTTGCGCAGGTCACGGGGGGTCGTCGGCGTCCCGCGTGCCTTGAGATAGCGAGGCGCCGCGACGGCGAGGATCGGAACCGGGGCGATGAAACGGGCCACGAGTGAAGAGTCCTCGGGCTCAGTCACTCGAAGGGCGACATCGACACCCTCCTCGACGAGATCGACCATCCGGTGGGTCAGTTGGAGGTCGAGCCGGACGTCGGGATATCGCTCGAGAAAGCCTCGCGTGAGCACCTCGAGGTGGTGCGTCGCAAGACCCGGGGGTGCGGTGAGGCGAAGAGTCCCGCGAGGCGAAACCCGGTCCTCGCGAACGGCGGCATCCATCGATTCGACCGCACCGAGCAGGTCGGCACACCGTTGGTCAGCAAGTACGTAAGCGCCCTCGAGAAAGAGTTGGGCGTTCAGCTGCTGCGCCGAACGACGCGCTCGTTGAGCCTAACGGAGGCGGGGCGACTCTACCGTCATAAACCGACCCAGACTCGGATCCTGAGGCGAGAGCGCTCAAGGAGGTTCGAATGACGGGAGCAACAACAGTTGGAATTCATCACGTCGGGTTCACCGTTCCCGACGTCCATGCCACGGCGCGATTTTTTGCGGACACGCTCGACTTCGATCGCGTCGGCGGGAAGCCCGACTATCCTCCGGCCTTCGTCTCCGACGGATCTGAGATGCTGACGCTCTGGCAGGCAGAGGACCCGGCTCACGCGACCCCCTTTGATCGCCGACTCAACATCGGTCTGCACCACGTCGCACTTCGCGTGCCCAACCAGGAAGCGCTCGGGACGCTCGCCCGACGGCTCGAGGAGTGCCCCGAAGTCAGCATCGAGTTTCGACCGGAACCCCTGGGCTCCGGGACTGCCCGCCATATGATGTGCACGATCCCGGGTGGCCTGCGGGTGGAGTTTCTCGCGATTGGAGACGATCGATGAGCCTGCGAAGCGACATCGCGTTCACACCTGCGGTCAAAGCCGCCCAGCGGATCCGTGGCTCACGCGAGAGCTACGAAAAGACGATGAGCAAGCACGATTGGAGTGACCGCGTCGCGCCCGCGCTGGCCGAGTTCATTGCAGCCAATCGTAGCTAAACCCGAGGGTCAGGGGGCTTGAAACAGGCCGTCGCCGAAGCTTGACGCCACGGGCACGCACCACACGCTGATGCCGTCGACCTCGTCGAGCGTGCGGCCCTCCGGGAGCTGCGCGTAGACCGTCTCGGAACCGTCGTACCCCTCGGGCCGGCGTAGGTCCTCCTCGCTCATCGAGAACCCGTCGTCGTAGTCGCCGCCGAGGCCACCGTAGAACCGGACGTCGATGCCGGCGCCATCGAAGATGAAATCGTCCAAGCGAATCGTGCAGTCGTCCACGATGACGGCGGTGCCGGAAACCTGGTGCGAGAAGGTGCTCAGCTCGGCCTCTTGACCGATCTTCGGATGGGTCGCGTCACACTCGCGAAGCTCGCCCGTCTGACCGCCGCCGTCTCCGCCTCCGTCGTTGCCGAGCACGAATGCCACGAGATCTCGGAGCTCGTCATCGGTGAGGCGATCGACCGACCAGAACGGCATACGCCCGCCGGTGAGACCGTCATAGACAGCGCTGTTGCTTGCGCCGCTCGTCCGTACGCGCGAGGCAATCGTCTCAGCGTCGAGGAGTGGGCCCCGGAGGGCAAGGGCCCGTTCGGTCCCGGCTGCGTCGACGCCATGGCAAACGACGCACGACGAGTTGAAGAGCTCCCGTCCCGCGCTCTCGTCGCCGCCATCGAGTTCCGTGGGCGGCTGGACAATCTCGTACGCCAACGCGGGAGCCTCGCCGTCGCCCGCAACCCCGATCAGGTAGTCCTGCAGCGCCAGCCAGCTCGGATCAGTCTCGCTGTACGCTTCGGCCGCCATCCACTCGACGCGGCAGCTATTGACCGCGTCGATGAGATCGACGAGTTGGCCATTCTTGTACGAAGGCCGGTTCGCGGCATCGCCGATCTGGTGACCCGGTCGGCGCACGCCATCGGGCGCCGGCTCTTCGAGCGAGTGGCAGGTCGCGCACGCGAACGTGTTGCCGTCCGGGTGCGGCTCCATGTAGAGGGCCTCGCCAGAGACGCTGCTCTGACCGTCCCCTGAAGTGCCGCAGGCGGTGACGAACAGAACGAAGAACGAGGTGAAGAAAGACAAACGGGTCATCGAGTGGGGCTCCTATGGCGTCGAGGGTACCCGGTGTACGACGGTCAACGCGAAACGTTTCTCTGTAATCGGAATTGCGGCGCTGCGAGCAGCTTCTGCTTGAGCGACACGGACACGACTCGACGGAGACGGACACCCCAGCACCCTCTATACTCCGCGAGTGAGCCAGGAAGAACCTCAGGATCTAGGCGAACGTATTCGTCAAATCGTCGCGCTGGTGGCCGGAGAGGTCGACCGTCGCGCGCTCCCGAGCGGTCAGAGCCTGTCGATGCTCGAGGCCGCCGCCCGGTCTTTGGGTGCCGCAATCGGTCGATGGACGGAAAGCCCAAGCCTTCGCCACTTCGTCGGCGGGGTGCAGCGGGAGTCTCTCACGACCGAAGGACAGTGGGTGGAGCTCAGCGCCCACCTGGGGATTGCAGCACGCCTCGGCCGAATCGCGCGCTTCTACATCGATAATGCGATCGTCGCGCAAGTTCCGATTGGCAGGAGCGCCGAGGTGCTCGCAGTCGTCCGGGCGCCGGCACCGGGCCTGCATCAAGTGAGCGTCAAGGTCTGTGATGCCGCCGGCTCGGTCGTGTCGGACTTGAGCGGGCACCGTATTTTGCAAGTGGCATGCGGGCGGCCTGTTGCGTTGGTGCACGGCGACCTGCTCTTGCCAGACCCGGGTGCAATCCAATCGACGACAACCAAACGACTCGACGCGCTACGCGCCCTGGTGGATGCGGGCTTCGAACTGGCGTACTTCGACATCCACGAGAAGAATCGGGCCTCCCTCATCCGAGACGCGCTGGAAGCTCAGCAGCTGCCCCCTGGCGCCACTCTCATCTACGCCGCAGAAGAAGAGGAACTCAAGAGCATGGGCCTCGACTTCGTTGAGATGTTTCGGCTCACTGCCGTTCGCCGCCTACACGCAGACGGGGTCCCGGTCACCATGATCTTGAGCGACTGGACGGCTGAATCAGAGGAGGTCGCCGCGGAGCGGCCTCGGATCATGACGCCCGAAGAAGCGGAACATCGTGCTCTTTCGGGCGACTTGGCGGGTGACTTCGAGCGCGCCGCAGAGATGCTTCGCGAACGAGGTGCCACCGACGCACTGACCTGGCGCTTGGATCAGAGCACTGGCTCAACCCTGGTGGCGGACAATGCGTTTCACGCTGAGCTCGACAATGGGCGGGCGCGGGAGCGCCTGTTCGACGCAATCGATTCTGCTCGCGCCTCCATTCACATTCAGTTCTACATCGTGCGACCGAGCATGTTTGCCGAGGCGCTCATCGTGAAATTGATCCAGCGAGCGCGAACAGGCGTCCGTATCCGCTTCATGGTAGACGCGCTCTACTCTGACGAAGAGGTGCTCGGCCGAACCAATCCGTTGATCCTCTCGCTGAAGACCGAGCCAAACATCGATGTGGTGGCACTGAGTCCCATCGAATCGAGCAAGGGCGTCGATGTGCAGCGGTTGAAAAAAAGAGATCACCGGAAGCTCGTGATCATCGACGGGCTACGCGCGTTCGTATCGGGTCGGAACGCGTCCGATGAGTACTTTCGCGGTTTCGACGAGGTTCCCATCCACGACAACACGCCCCACGAACGCATTCCTTGGCTCGACGCTCACATCGAAGTCCGCGGACCCCTGGTCCGCGACGTACAAGACACGTTCATACAGACCTGGGAGCATCAAAGTGGTGAGGAGATCCCCGTCGATGACCGAGTCCTTCCCCCTCTCTCATCCGAAGGTCTCGCTTCGGGCAGACTCGTCGTCCATCGAGGTTTCGCTGATGCGAACGGACTTGCGATGTATGAGGCCATGCTCGACATCGCCGAGAGTCACGTATACATCGTGAACGATTTTCCGATCGTGACTGCACTGGAACGAGCCATCTACCGACTGCTCTCGCGCGATGTGACCGTCAAGCTGCTGACGGGAAACGCGGCATCTCGCCGCGATGATGGCACCTTCTTCCCTGCGCCGCTTCACCGGACGGCGTTCGAGTACATGGTCAAGGCCAAGCTCGAGCCCTTGATGCTAGCCGGCGTTCGAATCTACGAGTTCGTTCCACCGCCGTCGCCCAGCGTCGTCGCACGAGGCGGGCGGGTCCGGCCCTATGTCCACGCGAAGCTGATGTCGGTGGATGGCAGGATAGCCAGCATCGGTTCGGCCAACCTGGACGCGACAGCGAGCTTCTGGGAAAGCGAAGCGAACGTAGTGGTTCAAGACCAAACCTTCGCGAGCGGTCTCGAGACGACTTTACAAACGTGGATCGACGGAAGCTTCGAAATCGATCCCGAATCCGAATACTGGAAGCGGGAGCGCGCAGAACGCGCCGTCGTCGACAGCCTATGGCCTGGGTCGTTCTACGCTTGAGCGCCGGGAAACTGCCCGCCGTCACGCGGGATCAGGCCGAGGGGGGCGAAACTCACACCGCAGCGCTTGCCGCCGGGTACGGTTGTCACCAGAACCTAGTTATGACGATTTCACGCCACGCCCTGCCTTTCATGATTCTGACCGCGGCGCTGATGGCTGGCTGCGCCGAGAGCAGCGACGGCGCCCCGACGACTGTCGCTGAAGCGTTCTACGAGGAGATGGCGGCCGGGAATATCGAGGCGGCCAAGGGCCTCTCCACGCCTGAGACCGCCGACATGCTCGACTACATCGCAGCAACGCACTGCACGGAGATGTTCCATACGATCGCCGAAGGCGGAGCGTCGGATGCAGTCATCGACGAGAGCAGCGCGAGCGTGCGGTTCATGGAAGGCGGCGGCTTTGCCACTGTGCCCCTGGTGAAGATGAACGGTGAGTGGAAAGTCGATTTCGCAACGATGATGAAGGCGCACATGAAGCCAGAGCCCGTTCAGTTGAAGCTGTGAGTCGAACGCTTCAGCGGGTTCCGGGAAAGACCCTCGACAAACCCGAGCATTCGCTGAACGCCTCGGCGCAGGCGTCCTGCGAACAGTCCCGGCAGTCGGGTGTCGTCGCGTCGCTCTCGCAGAGGGTAAGGCAGTACTCGTTGACGCAGGCGGCGTACGCTCCGTAGCAGTTGCCACAGCCCTCTGGGAGATTGGCGCTGACGGTGAGGCACCTTGCCGTACTGTAAACGTCTCGGCGCTTTGCGGCGCACTGGTCGTAGAGTTCAGCGAACCCAGGGTGCTTCACAGACCGCGCGACTGCACCCCCAGTGCAGGGCTTGCTAATCGTCAGGCGGGGCGTCTTCGTGGAAGCCGACTTGGCACATGCACCCAGCAGAAGAATGAAGACGACGAAGAGCAAGGTGCGGCACGGCAAGTTGGTAAGAAGGCTACCGTGGCCGCCTGAGGCCATCAATGGCGGGATCGACAGGCCCTTCGTCGAACGCCCGATCCTTCGCGGGATCGCCTCTTCCTTGGCTTCGTTCTTCGCGGAACGTAGGGGGGCTCGCATTCCGTAGCCCGAAGGGATGAACACCGCGGACGGGAGCTCGCACACATTACGTATGGACGAAAATGGGTTCGGGCTGCACTGTGTCCCAGGCCTGGGATTGACCGCCGTTGGCATGGGTTAGCTTTCTCCAAGCACGGGAGGCCATGAAGCGTTCCGCAGAAGCAACGATCGCCCTGGCAGAAGCCGCCTATGACCTCAGGGTCGACGAGGGTGATTGGTTTCCTCAGGTCGTCGAAGCAGCTGCCGCCCTACTCGATCGCGGGCTCGGGGTCTTGGGACTCTACGGGACTAGACCGGCCGAGACGGGGCCCGTTCAGGTCGAGGGGTTTCATATCAGCAACGGCCCGGAGGATTTCTCGGCCCGCCTGATGAGCGCGATGAGCGAAGTGCCTCCCGAGGCAGTGTATCAGCGCTCGGTCTCGGGAATCGGCGTGCTGTCAGAACTCAACCGACCGTTCCTCGACGCGTGGTCGCGCCACATCGGCTCGAAAGACGCGATGGGCGTGACTGCAATCGATCCGAACGGACACGCGGTTCACGTCTTGGCGCCCGTACCGGAAGTGATCAGCTTGAGCCCGCAGGAGCGCAACCGATGGCGAATGCTCGCAGCGCACTTGAGCTCCGGCCTCCGACTGCGCAGGGCTCTCTCGGAGACTCGGAGCGCACCCGAACACGGCCAACTGCCGTTGGGCGCCGACGCGATCATCGACGGCAAGACCCTACGCATCCAAGAGGCCGTCAACGAGGCGCAGCACACCAAGTCGCTGACGGCGCTCCGGCAAGCAGCCGTGCGTCTCGACAAAGCTCGGGGCAAACTCCGGACCGAAGACCCGGAAAAGGCGCTTGCGATGTGGTGGGCACTGCTCCGGGGGCACTGGTCGATGGTCGAATGGTTCGATACCGACGATCGCCGGTACCTGCTTGCCGTCCCGAATCCGCCGGCCATTACCGATCCTCGAGGACTCACCAAGCGCGAAAGCCAGGTCGTGGCCTACTCGGTGCTCGGTGAGAGTCGCAAGATGGTGGCCTATCGCCTCGGTATTTCGGCGTCGCGCGTGAGCAGCGCACTCTCGTCGTCGATGCGCAAGCTCGGCGTCGAGAGTCAGGGGCAGTTGGTCGCCAAGCTCCACGCCCTACGGGCCAGTCTACAAGGCGACAACGGCAGGCAAACGCCAGGCGAATGACTGGGCGCGCGCTCATCGTCTCGCGCTCGGCAGCCGTCGCGTGGGTGCTGTGGGGCTTGGTAGGCTGCTCCTATGACAGTGCGGGAGGCTTTGGGGGAAGCGGAGGAGCGTCTTCGCCAGACTTCGATACGCGGCTGCGCATCGCACACCTTGGGCCAAGCACGACGAGCTCGGAGCCGAACCCACTCGATTTCGTCGTGGTCGGCGAAGGCACCTTCCCGGGGGTGGTTTTCGGCGAAGTCACGTCATACGGGGTATTCGATCCCGACCTATACACGGTGCAGGCGACGCCGATCGGCTCTCCGGCCGACATCTTGGCGAGCCTCAACGGTGAGTTCGGGTCATCGGAGCGCCACACGTTCATCGCCTACGCCGACTCGGGTACGCGGACCGGGCTGAGTCTGATGCAGGTCGCCGAAACCGTCGATGACCTCGAGCCCGAGCGAGGGCGTTTGATCATTGCGCACGGAGCCGACGACGTGCTTTGGCCCGCGTTCACGGTCGCCGACACAACGGACGATTCCGTAGTCCAATCAGATATCGCGTTTGGAACGTCCGGAGCCCCGATCGATCTGGTCGCGGGACAGTACCAACTGCGGTTCGATGCGGTGCCGCCCGACCCGACGCTCCAGACCGGACCGATTTCACTTTCGATCGAAGCTGGCGAGGCGATTGTACTCGTCGCTGTGGACGGCGACCCGGCGAGCGCGGGCGCTGGCGTCGTAGTGTACGTGATAGAACCCGATACCGAGGGCCTCATCTCCACCGACGACTAGACCGATGGACACTGGATGTAGAAGAGCTGTCACGCTGCTCGCTTTGGTATCCCTTGGGGGTGGGTGCTCCGCTGAGCCACTGTTCCCCGACGTGGATCCCGAATCCGACGCGCGACGTTTCGGCGATGCCGAGGTCACGAGGAAAACGCTCTTCGGACGACCGACCAACGAGACCGGGCTGAGCGACGAATGCTGCACGCCGAGCTGCGCGTATGTCGAGGATGGGCAACTCAGAGTCTGGACCGCCCCCCTGTACACGAAGGCGGACATGGAGGCGCTCTTCAACGACTGGGTGCTGGTCGAAAGCCCTCCAAAGGTCGACAAACACGACCGCACCAAAGTCTGCGGGGTATTCCCATTGCCCGAGCGCATGAACGGCACGGATGGACCGATGCCCTACAGGCTGGTCAGCTACGACTCGGTCGAAGACGCCGAAGCTGACGGTGCGCTCGTCACTCATCGCGGGACGTGCGGAGCCTGCTCGTCTCTCCGCGATCTAGCTGTCTACATCGCCAATCCGAATCTCTCCGATCCGATTCGAGAGTGCGCAATCGTGAATTTCTTCGACCGAGAGCTCGGTCGGTTGGCATGCATCGCGAGCTTCGGATTCGACCTCGAATGCGCGCAGGCGTGGGATCGCAACGTCCGGAACACGCAGAGCAGATGTCTCCAGACCTGTGGCGGCGATGACGGTGTTGGGTTCAACAACCGACCGTACGACTGCGAGCGCGATTTTCTGCCGGATGACGAAGAGCTGATCAACGACTGCTTGATCTGCGATGAGGTATTCAGCGTCGAGGTGTTTCGGGCGGCGGCGGGGCGGGCACGACGCAACTCCGGGCTGCCGTCTCCGATCTGCCGCAACTGTGAAGGCGTGTTCCGCGTCGAGCACTACTACCGACGGCCTGACCGTTGACGTCGGCCGCACCTCGCCGCCTGTGGCCATGGATGGTGGGTGCGGCTGCCGCACTACTCGCGGCGCTCGCGGCGCCTGCTGCCGCCGAACTGCCACCAACGAACTCACAACCCAGCACCGCGTCCGCATGCCCGGCCTGTCGGAAGGTCGCCGTCGCTACGCCGCATCGCAACCTCATCCTGTTGAACGTCAGCTCCACGGCGTCGGGCCGCATCGAGACCGAGTACGAACGTGCGGTACGACGTCCGAGTTGGCTTTCGGTCTTCGGGCTGGGTTCGGTCATCGCGTTCGACAGCGTGGGAAACCAGAACCTCGTCGGCTTTGGCGTCCAGACGGGGTTGCGCTTCTATCCGCGCAAACAGGAACCGAAACGGAAGCACGCGTTTCGGCGACAGCGAGCTCCTGAAGGCTTCTGGCTGGCGATTGGCGCAGGACTCTCCTACCGGAACGTGAAGGGCAATCGCGACGTGAAGCTCACGAGCGGTCTCGGTTCCGCGATGGCGGGATGGACGGGAATTTGGTGCCGATTTGCGCTTTCCCTCGGAGCAGGCGTCATCGTGAGTCGGGGTATCCTGAGCGTCCAGGACGAGATCGCCACGCAGGGGGAGATCGATCCGTGGCTTAGGGGCGGGATCGGCGTCGCGTTCGGCGACAAGACCGAATCGCTCTGCCGCAGGAAGCGAAAGCGCGGAGCGACCTGCAACGCGCCCACCGAAGAGACTCGGTAGGCGCACGAGCTGCCCAGCGCACGCACCGACCGGTTGAGCGCTCGCAACCATTATTGTTCGCCGGATCGTGTTCGTCTATACTCGACTCCCGGTACTTCACCTGCGTCGGTCCGAAATTCGACCGTACGAACAGTTCGATAAAGGAATCGACATGATCTCATCTCAGAGGAGAACGGCTCTGCTCACGCTCAGCGTTGTCGCGCTCGCCGCCTGCAGCAGTTCGGAGGGCGGTGAAGGCACTGGGGGGTCCGGTGGGTCTGGCACCGATGAGGTTCAAGAAACGCTCGACCGACTCGAGGTGCCGACGCCGGACGAGCCGCGAGTCGATGCGAATGGCGATCCGCTGCCCGAGAGCTACACCCCGCTGGGTTCGAAGATGGCCCTGCAGAAGAAGAGCGAGCTCTTTCTCGCCGGAGTCGGCCTCGACTCTTCGGATGACGCGGCCAACATCGTCAAATTCATTCCGGGCGTGAGCAACGTTCCGGGGCAACCGACGACCGAGGACACTACTGAGAAGCTGCCCTCCTCGCCAATCGACACCACCTGGAAGCAAAGTGCCTTGAATGCTGTCGCGGGCGGCGACATCGACGGTGATGGTTTCGACGAAACCGTCTTGTTTTGGATCGACCCGACCGATGACGCGCTGCGTATCCGCACGATCGACGACGATAGCGAAGGCTTCGCCGAGTCGTCGACGAGCACGCTCGGCACGGGGGCAGCGACGTGGGTAACTTTGATGACGGGCGACTTCAACGGCGATGGGTCGGACCAAATTGCCGTGGCCGTTGCAGACGATGCCGCCGATGGGATTGAGCTGCTGTTTCTCGAAGGCAGCAAGGAGAACGGCTACTCGGTCGTCACGAGCGCGACCAAGAGCTGGCCCTCCGAGCAGAACGGCACACTGGGAATCGAACTCGCTGCGGGACAACTCGATCGGGACGCCGGCAAAGAGCTGGTCGTGGTCGTGAACGAGAGCTTTGGCTCGGGCCAGAATGGCGCTCCCGGTAGCGGCAGAAGCGTCTACTATATCTACGACGACGAAACCGCCGGATTCGCGGAGCTCGAAAGCGAACTGATCCTGCAGGTCGTCGACAACGAGGCCTATACCGGCGTCGTGGGTACCGTTGCGCTCGGTGACGTCGACGGCGACAGCGTGGACGAGGTCTTCATCGCCGCGCTCGATCGATTCTCCGTCCAGTGCGACGCGATTTCCACCGTTCAGTTCGTGCTCGATGACCTCGACGCCGACCTGGCGTTGCTGTCGTCAGGCATCAGTTCAGTTCGGATTCCGAGCTGTGAGAGCAGCGGCAACAACGGCTTCACCGAGCATGTGTGGGCGGACATCTTGGACATCGATGAGGACCAATACGGCGAGATGCAGATCAACGGGGTGGTCTACGACGACATCGTCAACGCAGGCGCTGACAACTGGGAGCCCATGCTCTTCGGGTCATCGGAAGACCCGACCGAAGGCGCGATAAGCCCTCGCTTCATCTTTGCAGGCTCGGGCAACAACGCGCGACTGCGCAGCCGCCGGGACAACACCGTCATCACGGTAGGAGACGTAACCGCCGACGGTCGCGACGACATCATCGTCTACATGCCCCAGAGTGTGCGCGTGGGCGAACAGACCAACGGCAACATCACTACGGGCATCTTCGAACCCGCGGTGACCATCTGGGGCGTCGACCCTCTCACGCGTGAGTTTGGACTCAAGTACGCGGTCATCCTCGAGGAGCTCCACACGAACACCCCAACTGGAGGACCTCCTGCAGTCGTTCCGGTCAACGTCGATGGCGATACGACGCTGTTGAAGTACGGGGTCGGTTCGCATCGTCTCGTGTACAGCGAGCCGATCGTCCATGCCGCGCTTGCCGCGCCGCCGTGTTGGGACACGGGCATCCAGATTACGGACGAGTGTCGCACCTCTTGGGGCCGCGGGACGAGCGCGGGCGCTACGGCTTCGCTGTCGCACACGGTCACCGGTCGCTATCACACGGGCGTCGACGGCGAGGTCGCGATCCCCATCGTTGGTGATGTGGGTGTCGAGGTCGAGGAAACCCGAGGGCTGAGCCTGTCGGCAGAGGCAAGCCTCGGCTACGAGACGACACGAACCATCACCTACACCACAGGCCCGATGGAAGACACCGTGGTCGCCACGGTGATGCCCTACGACCAGTACACGTACGAGATTCTATCGCACCCCGTGTATCCCGAGCTCGTGGGCGAGTTCATGGTGATCTCCCTGCCGCGCCGGCCTCGCACCATTCAGATCGAGCGGCAGTTCTACAACGAGTCGGTCATCGGCGAAGGGGTAAGGGTGGATAGCTCGGTGCTCGACCACACCATCGGCAACCCACGGAGCTACCCCTCGGCAAGCGCGCGCAACCGGCAAGGTGCGACGTCGATCGGACCTGTCGATGTCGGCACGAGCAGCGGAAGCAGCTCGGTCGAAATCAGCGAGTCGATCGCAGCAGGGGTGTCTGCTTCGGTCACCGTCTCATACGAAGCGACCGTGAAGGCCACCGCTGGAAGGCAGATGCGGGGGTTCAGCGTCGGCCAAGAGACGACGGCATCACTCGGGGTCACCGTCGGCACCCAGGTGATTTTCGGTGGCACCGTCGGCGAGATCCCCCCGCCGAACAACACCCTCGAGAACGAGTACAGCTACGGGATGTTCGTCTACCAGCAGAGTACGACCGAACAGGACCGCCCGTTCCAGGTGATCAACTACTGGGTCGAGTAACTGGCGCTTGTGCGGCGGTCCGCTCAGGGCGAAGTGGGGCAGGTGCGCTTTTCGGGCCACTGCTGGAAAATCGCTTCGACCCCTTCGCGCGCTTTGGTGCGAGAGTCAGGTCCGGTGCCGGTGATCGACTGGGCGAGGCCTCCGAAAACCGCAATCGGGTCTGCGCCTGACGCAGCCGGCCTGCGGCCGACGGGGATGAGCATGTTGCCGACCTCGTACTCGACGTACTCTGGACACCAGTAGGCACACGGGTCCCAATACCAGCCCCAGTAGCCCCAGTAGTAGCCGCCGCAGCACTCGTAGTAGTAGCCGCCGTCGACGGTGCGCGCGAGCCCGTTCGCAGCCCACAGGTCAGGCTCGTTTTCGTCGGTGACGCTGTCCGCAGGGATGTAGGTGAGACATACAGGCTCGGCCTGCATCGCATCGATGATCAGACCGTTGACGTAGTCGTTGAAGGCTTCCTGGTCGGGATCGAGATCGGGGGGATCGACAAGATCCTTGGTGACCACGCTGAAGGTTTCGAACCGGCTGAAATCCGCCTCGGGATTGGTGCGTACCGACACCGTGCTCGTCTGCGTGGTGTCATCCGAACAGCCGGCAACCAGCAGCGCTGCGGCGAAAGAGAAAAGGATCAAGGAACGACAAGTCATACTACCCTCCGATGGCGAGCTTTCTAGCATGCCGTGCCCGGACATCCAATACGCCTGGTTCCACGATGGCGCACCGACCGTCGGGCGGCGATTCGCTAAAAGTAGAGCTGAATTGCGGGCCCGAGCGTTTGGATCCGGTCGGTGAAGAACTGCCCATTGGGTGAGCGACCGACGTAGTACCGAATGAGAAGATCGACCCGGTAGCTGGATTCGCCGATAGGGTCGAGCGTCGCGCCCGCGACGATCGATGCGTCCGGAACCCAGTCGTTTTGCTGCCACGACTGCAGGTCCACGGCGACTAAGAGCTGCACGCGATGCTTGGTCTGTGACGTGACGGGTCGAAACTCTGCGCCGGCCTGAAAGGACCAGCGGTCGAGGTTCGATGGCTGCACGCGGACGATCGCCCCGGCACCCCCGTAGACCCGAGCCCAGTCCCGCGGAACGTAGGAAACCAATACGTCCAGTTCCTCGAACGACAGGTTGATCCGATCGACGTCGTTGTTCAGCAGAAACTCATCGCCGAGATGAGAGCTCTGATGGAAGAACCGGGCCATGAACGTCAGAGAGTCGAGTACGTAGGAGAACGTGAGGCCTCCGAGATAGTCCGCGTTGAGGAGGTCGCTAGACTCGGCCCCGAGGTCGAAGATCGAGAAAATGGCGCCTTGCACTCCGATCTCCCAACTGCCGCGGCGCCGTGCGCGCCTCTGCACGATCGCTATCGAGGCGCCGGCCTCCGCCGACCCCACGTGCGTGAACTGGGAGTCGCCGAAGTAGTAGGCGTATCCCACGGACATCTTCGGCCAACGCGGGTCCGCGGCGAGGGGAGCGAAGAGCGAGATGCGCGGAAACACGCGAACCTCTCTCGGGTTGGGAAGAGCGGCCTCCCCCGTGGGCTGTGTCCCCTTTACGGTTTCGGTTGCGGTCGGCGGCTGTGCCGAAGCAGGGCGGTGCCCGAAGGTCAACAGCAGCACCGCCATCACCACCCGGGTTTGTCGAGATCGAAGACGAGACCCGGCCATGCCGCAACGTAGGAGAGGTACGGAAGCGACGCGAATTTCTCGAACCAGGTACTGGGCCAGCTAGAATGGTGCGACGGCCGGGATGCAGGGAGGCGCGTCTTCAGCGGGCCGCGTGGCCTGGGTTCGCCTTCTCGTACGCGACGGTCACGTAGTTGCCGAGGTATGCGCTCAAGTGCGGAGCCCTGAGTTCGAGGCTTCGGACGAGTTGCCATGCGAGCTTGCCCGGGTTCTCGTGTTCGGTGACGCCTTGGTAGAACGCAGTGGTCGGGATGCTGTAGCCAGAGACTTCGACCGTGCCGTGGTCTTCAAAGTGCCGCTTCATCCAGCGAATCGTGCGTGGACTGTAGGGCAGCGGGGGTCGTGCACGCATGCCATCGACCAACTCTCCCACCACCGGAGTATCTGCAATTAGGCGCCTTGCCAGTCGACCGGGAGAGAGCAGCGGGCGCGGGTTGGCGGTCACGATCACGGCGACGCCCCCGGGTCGGAGAAGCCGAATCATCTCGTCGAGTGCGGCCCTCTGCGCTGCGCGGTCGTCGATGTGGTAGATCATGTGCGCCGAGTAGACGGCGTCGAACGATTCGTCCTCGAATGGAAGCGCGCAGACGTCGGCCACGTGGAACTCAGTCGGAATCGGCGAGTCCTCGTACGCGGCGCGCGCCCGCTCGATGCCGGTCTCCGAAAAGTCCACTCCGGTGTAGTGCGCGCAGAGATCCATCAGCTCCCGCGCCGGATTTCCGCCGCAGCCGCACTCGAGTAGCTCGAGGCCCTCCCCAGCACGGCGAAGGCTCGCGCGAACGCGGTCGGTTCGAGCCCGATGCAACTCGATCCGAATCGGCCCGTCCTCCTTGACCCCGAACAAGTCTGCGTCGAGCGAGACGCCGTCCTTCTCACGCCAGCCGTGCTCGTCGTAGAACTCTCGGGTCTGTGGTGTCCCAGCTTTCATCAATGGGGATCATAGGACACGAATGTGGGGGTGCGCACTGCGAAAGGCCGGGATTCAGCGTGCGCAATCTTCGAGGTCGGCCAGCGCGGACTCGAGATGGTCGATGAGACGCTGGGCGCTCGGCACGCTTCGGCGGCAGGCGATGATTCCAAAGTCCATGCTGTCTGCGACGCTCGTCACCGTGATGTTGAGCGCCTGACCGTGGGTGACGATGGAGAGCGGATACATGCCTTCGAGGGGCGCTCCGTTCCAATAGAGTCGCTCACGAGGTCCAGGGACGTTCGACACGGTGACGTTGAATGTCGGTCGGCTGCGTCCGGCGGTCTTGACGAGATAGGGGACGAGCACGGGCAAGGCGACGACCGTGGTGAAAATCGGAATCTCCGAGGAGTTCATGCTCCGCAGAAGCCCCTTCGCTTCACCCATCGACCGCTGAATCGCTCGGAGGCGTGAGAGTGGGTCGCCGACGTCGGTGGCAAGCGAGGCGAAGACCACCGAAAAAGAATTGCCCTCTGCTTCGGCGTCGGCCGGCCTGAACGAGACTGGCGTCATGGCGGTGAGCGCTTGGTCGGGCAGACGATCGTTGTCGATCAGATATCGCCGAAGTGCGCCACCCGACATGGCGAGCACGATGTCGTTGACCGTGGCGTCGAGAGCCTTGGCTACCTTTTTGATGCGGGCGAGGCTCCACGACTGCGCCACGAAACGGCGGGAACCACTCACGCGTCCGTTGAGCATGGTGTGAGGGGTCTGGAACGGACCGACCATGCCTTTGTCTCGCATCAGCCCGCGTGCGTAGCGCGCGACGCCCGCAATGGCGCCGGTCGTCGCAGCGAGAAGACTCTGTGTTTCGCCGTCGTTGGCGCGGGGCGCGCGCTTTGGTCGCGGTGTGTTCCATGGAGCGGGCATGTCTCGCTTGTTCGGATCGCTCGACATGAAGGAGCGAAGCATCCGCATGGCGCCGACTCCGTCGACCATGGCGTGATGTGTCTTGACGTAGATCGCGAAGCGATTGTCTTCGACCCCTTCGATGATGTGTGCCTCCCAAAGAGGGCGGTCTCGATGGAGTCGCGTGCTGTGAAGACGGGACACCAAGGAGAACATCTCGCGGTATCGTCCCGGCTTCGCGACGGCAGAATGGCGAACGTGGTAGTCGACGTCGAGCTCGTGATCGGTCACCCAGTGGGGCAGCCCGCCCCGCGACATGGGCCACCGGAGTTTCTGATTGAAGGGGGACTGCACCGCGTCAGGGTCGTGAATGCCGGAGAGAGTCTCGTGTAGCCAGTGCTCATGCGCGCCCTCTGGGTAGCTGAACAACAGCAGCCCGCCCGTGTGCATGGGCATCTTGCGGCTCTCCGCGAGAAGAAAACTCATATCGACGGTGCCGAGCGCTCTCATGAGAACGCCACTGGTACTAGAAGTTCCCCCTCTTGATCAAGGATGGTTTTCGCAGTCACGACATATCTGTCCAGTGAAATCGAGAACGAAAGATCGTGGTACCCTCCTCCGCAATATGGAACCGCGAACAGATGCCGAAACGGTGCTGAAGTACTGGTTCGGAGAGCTCGAAGGCGAGGTCGACTTCCCAAGAGACCGAAAGCAGCTCTGGTGGAGCGGCAGCGAGGAGATCGATCGAGAGATCCGAGAGCGCTTCGGCCGGTGGGTCGAAGAAGCCTTGGCCGGAGGGCTGACGGAGTGGACCGAATCGCCCCGCGGAAGGCTCGCCCTCGTCATCCTGCTGGACCAGTTTCAGAGAAGCCTGGGCCGGGGAACCGCGGCGGCATTCGCAGGGGATGAGCGAGCTTTGTCGCTCTGCCTCGAAGGCATCTCGATTGGCCACGATCGAGCGCTTCGTTTGATTGAGCGTTCGTTCTTCTACATGCCAATGGTCCACGCGGAAAACCCGGAGGTTGCGGAACGGTGCCTTGATGTCTTTGGTGAGCTCGCCCGCGACATCGAGGCGTGCGGCATCGAGGACCACCCCGACTTCCTGTCGCACGCAAAGATGCACGCAGACATCGTCCTCCGCTTCGGTCGGTATCCGCATCGGAACGACGCGCTCTCGCGCACGACGACTGACGAGGAAGCCGCCTACCTCGCGGACGGCGGCCCCACGTTCGGACAGAAGAAAACGTGAACTGCGCTAGCGGTTCCCGATGCTCTGGCTTCCGCAGAGGGCGTCAAGCGAGCCCGGCACCTCTTCTACTACGGCAGGAGTCGTGAGATCGTCGAACAGCCCTTCGGCGGTGACCCGATCGCCGTCAACGACCACCATGGTGTCCTGAGACGGCCTCCCGACGAATCCCCGACTCCTAGACTCCCAGTCTACGCTTGGGCTCGCGAAGTCGTCGATGTCCGTGATGTACACCGTGTAGACGACTCCGTCGCCTTCATACCGGCCCTGGCCGGTATCGTCTTCGATGTCGGCCTGCATCTGGATCCGCGCTCCACCGGCGTCTTCACCGAACGCGTTGGAGCTGAACGAGAATAGCGGGCTCCCGGTGGCGTCCGTCCCGAACGCGCAGTCGAACGCGTCGAAGTCCCAGGTCTCTTCTCCGATCGTCAGAGTGGCTGACCCGTTTCCGCCTGAGCCTCCGGTGCCTCCCGTGCCTCCGCTGCCTCCTGTCGCACCGCTACCCCCAGCGCCGCCGGTGGCTGCCGTACCTCCCGTGCCGTTGTCGGCGTCGTCGCCGCAACCTGTTACGAAGAGAAGCGCGAACGCCGCAAACCAAGCCACGGCCCAACCCTGCGGCGACACACTGCTTCGAAGAAATCGATACTGCATCTTCTTGCTCCATCTCTGCGCGTGATGCGCTTGCGGTCAGGCGACACCCACGGCGAGAAGATGTCAAGAGACGACTCCGCCGCGCTCGCGCCTCGTTACAGTTCGCAGTCTCTGTCACGCCATCCGAATCGCACGCGGCGTGACCCCGAACCAGCGCTTGCAGGTTCTGCTGAAATTCGAAGTGTCGCGGTAGCCGAGGCGATCGGCGATGGCTTCGATGGGCAACTGGGTTTGTCGGAGGTACCACATGGCGAGCTCCTGACGCACGTCATCAAGCAGCATCTGATAGGAAGTGCCCTGGGCCTTGAGCTTACGGTTCAGGGTTCGGTCCGACAGGTGAAGCGCCTTCGCCATCTCGCTGAGACTCGGGTAGTCGCCCTGTCGATCGAGCAGCCGCTCGAGGACTTGCTGCGAGAGGTCGCCGTCGGTCTCGTGACGCGCCTCGGTTCGTTCGCACAGGCGAATCGCCTCGCGGAATGCCGTTGCGTCCGCGGTGATACACGGGGTCGACACGAACGATTCGGGAAGGTCGATCGCGCTCACTGCTGCGTCGAACTCGAGTTCGACCCCCTTCAGTCGTTCTCGATACTCGCCTGACCAAGCTGGCTCTGCATAGGCTAGGGCGACCCGCGTGTCGGGTAGCTGCATCCCGCTAACGGTCTCGAGCAAGACGCTGACCCCACCCACGATGTGCAGCGAGATGTACTCTTCTAGCTCTCCCCACCCAGCGGAGGGCTCGATGCGCAGTCGTAGTCGACCATCGCCCTGGTCGAGCGCGAACTTCGTGACTTGAAGCCGAAGGGACGAGTATCGGACGGCGACTTCGAGCGCCTGACGGACGTCGGCGCTCGCGACCATGGCGTAGCCGATCGGACCGTGAGACGACACTTGGGTCGAGCGTCCGACGTCGAGGCCAAGCCAGCCCTCGCCGGTGAGCTCGAAGCTCCTGATCACCAGACGGCGCAACTGCTCGATGCTCAAGAAGTGGTCCTCTTCGAGAAGCTGCGACCAGTCGAGCCGGGTACTGTGGACGATCTCTGCTTCGGGGAATCCCCGACGCTTCAACTCGGCGACGAGGAGCCGGGCGTAGGTCGGATGAATGCTCGGTCGAAGCTGCGATGCCTCCGGGGCCCTCTCGCCCTCCCCGTTCGCGACATCCTCACCTGTAACTCGACCGATCATCCTCGTTGCCCGCGAAGATATGGCGGGCGGTGCAGCGAATCAACGAGCTTGGAGCCAGGCTCCGGTTCGATCGGGTCAGGCAGCCGTACGGGTGGGCGCCCGAGAAGTCGCTGCGGTCTGTTCGAGGGGAGCGGTGTATTCGAGCCCGTATCGCACGCAGAGTGCATCACGACGTCGGGGGTCGAAGTTGATGCGCTCTGGATTGCGATCGGCGTGGTCGAGAAGAAGCGGGTCCATGACGCGGAACCAGAGCGGCGGAATGACCGCGAGAATGAACATTCCGAAATAGCCGTTCGGCAAGGTCGGAAGGCCGTCGAAATGACGAAGTGACTGGTACCGTCGACCAGGGTTGGCGTGGTGGTCCGAGTGTCGCTGCAGATGGTAGCTCGCCCAGTTGGAGCAGATGTGATTGCTGTTCCATGAGTGGTGCGGCTGACACCGTTCGTAGAGCCCGTTGTCGCGCTTCTGTCGAAGAAGCCCGTAGTGCTCGACGTAGTTCGCCAACGTCAGATGAAACGCCCCGATGCAATAGGTCGCCCCGAGATAGGGAATCATGATGGGTCCAAACGCAGCCCACAGCCCAACCGACAATCCGACCGTGATCAGACCGGCGCGCACAATCTCGTTGTCGAGAGACCAAACACGCTGTCCGTGCCGTTGAAGCCGCCCCGTCTCGAGCATCCAAGCCCGGCGAAAGCCACCCGGGAGTTCGCGCAGCGCGAAGCGATAGAGCCCCTCGCCCATGCGTGAAGACGCGCAGTCCTCCGGGGTTGCCACGTGGCGGTGGTGTCCGCGATTGTGCTCGATGGCAAAATGCCCGTAGGCCGACATGCCGAGAACTGCGGTGGCCAGGTTTCGCTCGAGCTTGGACTTCTTGTGACCGAGCTCGTGACCGAGGTTGATCGCGGTCCCGCAGAGGATCCCAGTGTTCAACGCAACCGCGAGGACACCGAACCAGGGCAGCGCCTGCGTGCCAACGAAGTAGGCATTCGCGACGAAGCCGATCCAGAGCACGGGCACCAGCAAGTAGGTCGCCCATCGATAGTAAGCGTCCTGCTCGAGCAGCGGGACGATCTCTTCAGGAGGATTGTTGTGGTCTTCCCCAAGCAGCATATCGAGCAGAGGGATCGCTGCGTACACGACCAGCGCGGGAATGAAGAGCGAGGCGGCCGAGCCCGTGACGGCGTAGAACAGTGGCCCGCTCGCGAGGAAGGCGGGAACCAGAAGCGACAGCAGCCACCCGTAGCGTTTCCCGTCGCGGTAGCGAACGTCACCTTTCGAAAACACCGGATTCAGCATGGACATGCACCACCTCCAGACGGGGGTCTCCCCATCCAGTCTCGACGATGGCAGAGACCGGCGCATCCAAACACCGAGGGAGGCGCCAATAAATCGTCAATTATCGCCAAAACCCGCTGCTGATGCGGGCGCGGTGACAAGGATCCTCGCTCGACTCGAACGCGAGTGATACCCCTCGGCGTGCCTATCCTCGTCGCAGAGAACCTGAAGAAGTCGTACGGCGACCTCACTCTGCTCGATGGCGTGGCGGTCTCCATTCACGAAGGCGATCGAATTGGGCTCGTCGGTTCGAACGGCGCCGGCAAATCTACCCTGGCCCGCGTGCTGGTGGGGCTCGAAGCCGCGGACGAGGGTCGCATCGCCTGCCGTCGAGAGGCTACGATCCGCTATCTGTCGCAGGTTCCCGACCTGCCGCTCGACCGTACCGCGCGCGAGGTCGTCCTCGAGGGCTTGGGGGCCTGGGCCGAAGCGCGGGATTCGCACGAGACTCTCAGCAATCAGATTGCAGCCCAAGAAGCAGGTTGGGAAGGGTTGCTCGAGCAGCAGGCGCAAAGCGCGCAGGAGGTCGAACGCCTAGGTGGGTGGGAGCGAGGACACCAGGTCGACGTTCTGCTCGAACAGCTCGGGATGCGAGAGATCCTTCGACCGATCGGCGAACTGAGCGGCGGCGAACGGCGGCGTGTCGCTCTCGCGCGGCTGCTGATCGAGGAGCCGACGCTCGCGATCCTCGACGAGCCGACCAATCATCTCGACGCCGATACGATCGAATGGCTCGAAACGTATCTGCAGGAACAGTATCGCGGCGCACTGCTGCTCATCACGCACGATCGATACGTACTCGATCGGGTCGTGACCCGGACCCTCGAGATCGCCGAGGGCCAGGTTCACAGCTACTCGGGCGGTTGGCATTCGTACCTGACCGCCAAGGCAGAGCGCATGGCCCACGCCTCGAGAACGGAAGCCAACCGACAGAACCTGCTCCGGACCGAGCTCGAGTGGTTGCGGCGGTCGCCCAAAGCGCGGACCACCAAGTCGAAGTCACGAGTGGATCGCGCGGTCGCTCTGCGCGACGCCAAGGGCCCCGTCGCAGAGAAGAGCGGCAGCTTCGAAGTCCAGACCGAGCGGCTTGGTCGATCGGTGCTTCAAGCAGAGGGCCTCACGCTCGAGCTCGGAGGACGCACTTTGGTCCGCGAGTTCGACTTCATCCTCCAGAAAGGGGAGCGCATCGGGATCGTGGGCCCGAACGGGGTCGGCAAGACGACTCTGCTCGAGGGCTTGCTAGGGCAACGACAGCCGGACGCCGGTCAGGTGTCCATCGGCAAAAACACTAAGTTCGCCTACTTTGACCAGGGCAGAAGCGGGCTCGACGAGGATTCGTCGCTCCACGAGAACGTGGCGGGCGACCGCACCCACGTAGATTTTCAGGGCCGGTCGATCGACGTACGGAGCTACCTCAAGCGCTTCATGTTCGAGCCGCACCGCTCGAGAGACCTCGTCGGCGTGCTCTCGGGAGGCGAACGGGCTCGTGCCGCTCTGGCCAAGATGCTGCTGCTTCCCGCCAACGTCCTGGTGCTCGATGAACCGACCAACGACCTCGACGTGGCCACTCTTGCGACGCTCGAGCAGATGTTGGTCGAGAGCGAGGCGACTTCGCTCATCGTCTCTCACGACCGCTACTTTCTCGATCGCGTCGCGACCGGCATCCTGGCCTTTGAAGCCGATGGACGTCTCACGTCGTATGCGGGCAACTACAGCGACTACCGACAACGTCGCACCGAGGAGGCGGCGGCGAGGAAGTCTGCGAGCAACGAGAACGCAAAAACGAACAAGCGCGCGCCAGTCCAGAAGGCCAAGAAGCTCTCTTACAGGCAGAAGGCCGAACTCGAAGAGGTGCTTGGTTCGATCGAAAAGGCTGAGACGCTCGCCGGCGAGCTGGAAGCGACCCTCGCAGACCCCGAGCTCTACGCAGAGCGCTCGTCCGAGGTGCCCGCAATCCTCGAACGTCAGCGCAAAACGCAAGAGGACCTGGAGCGTCTGCTCGCGCGGTGGATGGAGCTCGAGGAGATCGCTTCTGGTTGAGGCGGATGCGCGCGGCTATTGCTGCGGCTCGTAGCGGTCGAAGCGGGCAACGACATCGGCGATCTGAGCGTCGCTGAGAATGTTTGGCTCCCCAACGGTCTTGGCGCGCAGGTAGAGGTCGGCGCAGAACTCGATCTGTTCGGCGAGCCCGAAGGCGCGCGCAATGTCGGGGCCCGCCACAAGGACCCCGTGATTCTGGAGCAGGCACGCATAGCCGCCGTCGAGGCATGCGGCAGCGGCTTCTGCGAGGTCGCGCGAGCCGAAGGCATGATACTTGGCACAGCGCACGACTGACCTACCGCTCAGCGCGATTGCGTAGTGGACTGCCGGGAGGTCCCAGCCGAGCACCGCGAGGGTGGTGGCCTTAGGCGAGTGGGTATGCACGACGGCGCCAAGATCCTCGCGCGAACGGTAGCAGCCGAGGTGCATTTCGGACTCGGAAGAGGCGCGGCGCGTCCCATCGACGACTGAGCCGTCCATGTCGAGCACCACCACGTCGTCAGGGTTGATGTCCTCGTAGCGCATCGCGCTCGGACTGACCGCGGCGAGCCCCCGATCGCGGCTCAGCACGCTGATGTTGCCGCTCGTGCCTGGCGTCAGACCGAGCGTGCCCAAGCGTCGGCAATGTTCTGCGACGGCGACACGTTCTTCCCGAAGAATCACGAGTTCGTACCGTTGGGATTGGAGTCTATCCTTGCGCGCATGGCTTAGAGTACCGGCGCAGCGAGGCGAGGCAAGACAAGCTCACGCCGAGACGACGGCAGCCACGATCCGTCTCGTCGCTCTCTTCAGACCCCAGCAACTTCAATCCTCGGGACCCATCTCGAGCGGCTTCGAGAGGATCTCTTTGACGAGTGGGTTGGGGAATCGCCGACTCTGGGTGATCGCGTAGAAGCACTCGGTGATTTCGGGGATCTTGCAGCGTTCGACGAGGACGCCCGTGCGGAGCTCGTCGCGCACGACCACCGGCGGCACCAGAGTGAGACACTGACTGTCGCGTGCGAGGAGGCGCAGCATCGCCATGTCATCGACCTCGGCCAAGATGGTGGGGCGTACACCCGCGAGCTCCATCAGTCGGTCGAACGCAACGCGCACATCGCTATCGAGACTCGGCAGGAGTACCGGGAGCTCGCCGAGGTCGTCGGGGAAGCGGAACGGCGGGTCGTCGGGTGCAGGAGGACCGACCAAACTCACCGGCTGCTCTTGAAGTAAATGGCTGTGCCAGGAGGTCTTGGCGTCCCGCGCAACCCGCTGGTTCGACAGCACCAGGTCGATCGCGTGCGCTTCGAGCTGAGACAGAAGCTCTCGCATCGTGCCGGAACGCACGATGATCTCGACGTCACGTCGACCGACGAGCGGACCGAGCAGGGCGATCTGGAAGTTGCGCGAGAGCGTGGTGATCGCACCGACACGAAGCACCTGTCGCTCGGTCTCGCCGCGGCCTTGCAGGGTGCTGACGAGCTCATCTCCGGCGCGAAACACGGTGTCTGCGTAGTCGAGGGCGATGCGGCCCGCCTCGGTGAGTTTCAGCCCCCTGCCCTGACGATCGAACAGGGCGTGGCCGAGCTGGTCCTCGAGTTTCTTCACTTGTGTGGAAAGAGCGGACTGCGACACTGCGAATCGCTTGGCAGCGAGAGTGAGTTTGCCCTCGTGGGCGATGGCCCAGAAGTATCGTAAATGATGGTAGTTGAGGTCAGCCATAGCGATTAGTTCTACAATACAGAACTTATTTTTACAATCTTTGTATTTTACAGAATACAGAGCCGTCGCTATCTAAAGTGCGCTTCCTCAGGAGAAATTATGGCGACCTGGACACTAGCGATACTCATCCTTGCTCCCGCGTCTCTCATCGCGGTGGGGCTCATTCCGTCGAAGGCGGCCAACCAGAGGCCCGCCCTGATGTTTGGCCTGGCCCGCGCCGCGGCGGCGGTCGCCTTTGGCGTCGCGCTGATCGCGGCCGCGGCCCTGTTTCTCAACGACCCGACGGCTCCCGCCACCACGCTCCTCCTCGGGCCCGCCGACGGAGTTCACCTGACGCTGTACTATGACGCCCTCTCGGCGGTCATGGCGCTCCTCGTCGCATTCGTCGGGATGATCGTCGTCAGCTACAGCCGCAACTACCTCGACGGGGACGCCATGCAGGGACGTTTCCTCAAGTGGCTCTGCCTCACGCTGGCCGCCGTCCTCTCGATCATCATTTCGGGCAATCTGCTGCAGTTCACCCTCGCATGGGTCGCAAGCAGCCTCTGCCTCCACAAGCTCTTGGTCTTCTACAAAGACCGACCCGCTGCACGCCTCGCCGCCCGCAAGAAGTTCATCGCGAGCCGCCTCGGCGACCTCTGCCTCGTCTCGTCCATGGTGATCGTCTACTCGCTCTTCGGCAGCCTCGATTTTTCGACGGTGTTTGCTGCCGCCAACGAGATGCGAGACACAGAATCGGTCCCTGGACTCGTGCATCTGCTCGCGATGTTCCTGGTCGTGGGCGCAATGCTGAAGTCGGCACAGTTCCCCTTCCATGGCTGGCTGACCGAGGTGATGGAAACGCCGACCCCGGTTTCAGCGCTTCTGCACGCCGGTATCATCAACGCGGGCGGCT
This sequence comes from uncultured delta proteobacterium, assembly GCA_963845195.1. GTDB lineage: Bacteria > Myxococcota_A > Polyangia > Polyangiales > Houyiibacteriaceae > SG8-38. The sequence continues at coordinate 1,236,784 of CAWJRH010000001.1, read as the reverse complement.
TCCTCGTCATTCGTCTTAGCGACGTGATCTCCCTCTCTGTGCCTGCTCTCGAGATGCTGGCCGTGGTCGGCGGATTCACCGCGATCTTCGCATCGGTGGTCATGCTGACGCAGACGAGTATCAAGGTGTCTCTCGCCTGGTCCACCATCGCCCAGATGGGCTTCATGATGCTCCAGTGTGGGCTCGGGGCCTTCTCCGCAGCCACCCTCCATATCGTCGCGCACTCTCTCTACAAGGCGCATGCCTTCTTGTCCTCGGGCAGCGTGATCGACATCTCGCGCGCCTCTTGGGTGGCGCGGCCTCACGGCAAGCCGCACCCGGCGCGACTCGCGGTCGGGCTTGCGGGCGCGGTCGGGCTGACTTGGGCGGTGAGTCTGGCGTTCGGCGCAAGTCTCACGCGGGCCCCGGGCGTCTTCGCCCTAGGCGCCGTACTCGTCATGGGCGTGACCCACCTCGTCGCGAATGCGATCGACGAACGGCCAAGCCGCTACGTGATCTTCCGAGGCGCGGCGCTCGCCGTGGCGGTCGCATTCGCATACTTCGCGCTCCAACTCGGCGCCGAGTACCTGATGGCAGGCAGCATGCCTGAGAAGCAGGCGCTCCGCGGGCCCTTCGACCTCGCAATCGTCGCCGGCGTCATCCTGCTCTTCGGCGCGGTGACGGTGCTTCAGAACACGATGCCCTATCGCATGGCCGAGCCGCGCTGGCAGGCGATCTACGTGCACCTCTTCAACGGTCTCTACGTCAACGCAGTCACCAACCGACTCGTTCAACGGTGGTGGCCGCTCGATCCGCCCGCTCAAACGATCCAGGGAGCCCAGTCATGACTCAGCAGCTTGCAAATACAGTGGAATCGGTCGACAAGGTCAGTGCCGAGTCGACGCAATCCAAGCCGCTGACCGATCGGCAACGAGCAGATCGGGCGGCAGTCGAGGAGTCGGTATTGCGCGCTTCGACTTTGATTGCACCGCTATGGCCACTGAAAAATTTCGTTGCGGTCAACCCGTTCTTGGGACTGACCGGCGAACGCTTTCAAGAAGCCTGCGTGAAAATGAAGCGAGTGACGGGCGCAGACATGCTGATGCCCCGGAACTACTACGCGCAGCTCGTCGACGAGCAGCGGATCACCAACGTCGATCTGCAGCAAGCGCTCGATGCTGCCCAGGACCTGCCGCTGGCTCCCAAGAGCCTCTCGGAGCTGCATGACGCCCTGCGGGTCGAATCGGTCCAAACCGCTTCCGAAGTAGAAACCGTTGCAGACGTGCTCGACCGGGTACTCGGCCTTCGGACATCGAGCATGGTCGTAGACGAGATCGCCAAGTGGTTTGCTGCGTATTGGGATGGCGGACAGGCAGCGTGGACGATGCCGTGGCGCAATCTCGCTCCCTATCCAGCGTGGCGGGCCGCAGCAAGTCTCGATCGCACGACCGACGTGCTTGGGCTCCCGGGCTTCCGCAAGGTCGTTGGCGCGCTGCCCGAGGATCCGATCCAAACCATCGAGGCGATTCTGCAGAAGCTGGGAATCCGCGCGGGTGCGGTCGACGACTACCTCTACCGCTCCCTCTACGGCATTCGCGGCTGGGTTGCCTACGCACGCTACTTGGGCTGGTACGACGAGCTCGATGGACGGGACAACGACCTGGTCCCTCACCTCCTCGCCGTACGGCTGGCGTGGGATCTCGCGCTCTTCGATGTGCACTCGGAGCCCGCGTTCCGCGACGCGTGGCGTGAGGCGACTTCAACGGCAAAAGTGGCAACGAACGACAAGCAATACGAACGGGAGCTCCTCGTGAACTCGGTGCTTCAGAGCGCGTTCGATGGTTCGTTCCAACGACAGCTCATCGGCAAGCTCACCGCACCCGCGGCCGACGTCGATGGAGTGCCGGAGCGGAGCGTCGTTCAGGCGGCCTTCTGCATCGACGTGCGCTCGGAGATCTTCCGGCGCGCCTTCGAACAGGTCGCGCCGCAGGTTCAAACGATCGGCTTCGCGGGGTTCTTCGGCTTCCCCATCGAGTACGTGCCCATCGGACTGACCGAGGGGGCGGCTCAGTGCCCCGTTCTGCTGAAACCAAAGTTCGTCGTGCGTGAGAGCGTGGACGGCGCCACGGAGGACGAAACGACCGAGATCCTCGGGCTGAGGCTGCTCCGCAGACGCGCTGCCAAATCGTGGAAATCGTTCAAGAGCTCTGCGGTCTCGTCATTCGTGTACGTGGAAACCGCAGGCCTCGCGTTTGCGGCGAAGCTCGTCGGGGACTCGCTCGGACTGACTCGACCGGTCAAGCACCCGAACGTCGACGGGATCGACAAGCGCCTGCTCCCGCAGCTCGGGCCGGAAATCGAGTCGGGGACGCTTGGCGGTCGAACGACCGGGCTCTCCGCAGCCGCGCGGATCGACACGGCCGAGGGCGCCCTCAGAGGCATGTCTCTCACCAAGAACTTCGCGAGGCTAGTCATGCTGACCGGCCACGGAAGTACCATCGTCAACAACCCGCACGCCTCGGGATACGACTGCGGAGCCTGCGGCGGAAGCCCAGGTGACGCGAACTCCCGCCTCGCTGCAGCGACCCTCAACGACCCGGCTGTCCGCGAAGGCCTCGCAGCCCGCGGGATCACAATCCCGGAGGACACCTGGTTCCTCGGGGCGCTCCACGACACCACGACGGACGAGATCACCATCTTTGATCGCAACCGGGTGCCTAGGTCGCACGTCCTGGACTTGAAGCGGCTCGAAGACTGGCTCCCACGCGCATCCGCGCTGGCGCGCGCAGAACGATCCTTGCTTCTGAACGTTCCGAAAGGGCAAGACGTGGACAAAGGCGTCATCGCCCGTAGCCGCGACTGGTCGCAGGTGCGCCCGGAGTGGGGCCTCGCGGGCAACGCGGCGTTCGTTGCCGCGCCGCGAGCAAGGACCCGAGGCGTCGACCTTCAGGGGCGCGTGTTTCTGCACGACTACAACAGCGACGAAGACGCCGGTTGGAACGTGCTCGAGCTGATCATGACCGCACCCATGGTCGTCGCGAGCTGGATCAATCTGCAGTACTACGGCTCCGCGGTCGACCGCGAGGCTTTCGGCGCAGGCAACAAGGTGCTCCACAACGTCGTCGGCACGGTCGGTGTGCTCGAGGGGAACGCCGGAGATCTTCGAACCGGCCTTCCATGGCAGGCGGTGCACGACGGCACGCGGCTCATCCACGAACCGCTCCGGCTCAACGTGTTCATCGAAGCGCCGAAGGCCCAAATCGTGGCAGTGCTCGACAAGCATGCGGGGGTCAAAGAGCTCGTCGAGAACGGCTGGCTGCACTTGTTCGCTGTGACCGACGAGGGTCGGTCATGCGTGCGCTACGTGAACGGAGGCCAGTGGGCTCCCGCGGGAGCCAACCTGGCCGGCCTCGCCAATTAGACCGGACCAGAAACTCAGTCCTTGTGGAGCAGCACCTTCCGCGTCGGGTATGCGAACTCGATGCCTTCTTCGGCGAACCTCCGGTAGACCGCGAGATTCACGGACTGCTGAATGTCCATGTAGAGGCCGTATTCGGCGCTGTCCACGTAGTAGACCGTCTCGAAGTCGAGCGAGGAATCGCCATACGAGGCAAAGTGCGAGCGGTCGAAGCGCGTCTTGTCTTCGGCCTCGATCGCCGCGCGGAGGATCGCCGGGATGCGCTCGAGCTTCTCTGGGGGAGTTTCATAGGTGACTCCGATTCGAAAAGACACACGGCGCTGCTCCATGCGGCCGAAGTTGCGGATTCGACTCGAGAGCAGATCTCCGTTGGCAAAGACTAGCTGTTCACCCGAGATACTCCGGATGCGGGTGGTCTTGATCCCGATACGCTCGACCGATCCCGAGAGGTCGCCAACCGCGATGAAATCTCCCAGAACGAACGGCTTGTCGAGGACGATGGAGAGCGACGCGAACAGGTCCCCAAGGATGTTCTGTATGGCGAGTGCGACCGCGACGCCGCCGATGCCGAGGCCTGCCACGAGGGCCGTCACGTCGATCCCGAGGTTGTCCAGGATCAGGAGGGTGACTGTCGCCCAGACCGCAAGCCTCGCCAGGAAGTTGAGGACGCTCAGCGTCATCCGGTCTTCGCTGTCAGGCTTCTCCCGGCGGTAGTGCTCGACCGTGATGTCGAGGGCCGCACTGAGCCAGAGGCCACCCTGGACGAGCGTCGCCGCGACCATCGCGCGCCAAAAGATCGACCTCGTCCCCTCCGGGAGGGCCAGCCACGCAGAGCCCACAAAGACCGAGAGGACCAGCAGATAGAGCTGCTTGGTCTTTTGCAGCGCGCCGACGATCGCATCGTCTATGACGGTGCGGGTCTTGGCGGCGATTCGCTCGGTTCGTCCGCGGAGAATACGCTGGATGACCCCGAGCACGACGAACACCGCGGCTGCGATCCCGAGGGCGATGAGCCAGGTCTGAAAATCGTTGCCGAGAAACGTTCGACTGAGTAGAGACACAGCGAAGTCTTGCGATAGACCCAAAGTCGAAGCAACCCTCGTGTATGCCCGAGCTTCGCATCTCCTCCTGGGACCTCGCGATCCTGATCGGCTACGTGGTTCTGACCCGCGTCGCGTTCGGCTGGTACTTCGCCCGACGGACTCGAGACCAGGGAGCGGAAGGCTTCTTTCTCGGGGGACACCGCATGCGATGGCCGATCATCGGTCTCTCATTCTACGTGGCAAACATGGGCGGGAGCAGCTTCGTCGGGCTACCGGGCGCTGGGTACCAGTACGGGATCAGCGTTTTTCACTACGAGTGGATGCCCGCAATTCTGCTGATCGTCTTCGCCGTCTTCTTCCTCCCCGTGTTTCTCCGCGGCCGAGTCTACACGGCCCCCGAGTATCTCGAACGACGGTTTGGCCGCGCCCCAAGACTTGCGTTCTCCGCGATGCTCCTGCTCACGAGCATGCTCGTCGATGCCCCGGGCTCGCTCTATGCAGGCGCGATGGTCGTCAAGACGCTGCTCCCGGGCGTGTCGATCTGGATCACCATCACCATCGCAGCAGTCGCTGCGGGCGTGTATATCGCGTTCGGCGGGCTGGGTGCCGTCGTCGCCAACGATGCGCTGCAGGCACTGCTGATTCTGGTCGGCGGCATTCTGATCTCCGTACTCGCATGGCAGGCCGTGCCTTCTTGGCAGGCCGTCGTCGATGCCGCCCCGCCGGGAGCGACGCGCCTGATGCGTCCGGCGGACGACGCGGTGATGCCTTGGCCGGGAATCGCCGGCGTGTTCATCGTGGGAACCTACTTCTGGTGCACCAACCAGTTCATCATTCAGCGTGCACTCGGCGCGCGAAGCCTCGAAGACGGAAGGCGCGGTGCGCTGTTCGCCGGCCTGCTCAAGCTTCCGAACCTGTTCATCCTCATTCTACCCGGCGTGTTCGCCACCGTGCTCTACCCGGACCTCGACAATCCCGACCTCGTGTTCCCTATGCTTGCATTCGACCTTCTCCCAATCGGACTTCGGGGGTTCATGCTTGCTGTCCTCACCGCTGCGATGCTGTCGAGTCTCGAAGCGATCCTTCATTCTGCATCGACGCTGTTCACGATGGACTTCGTCCAGACCGCCCGCCCAGGGATGAGCACCGAGCGTCTTGCTCGCCTCGGACGCATCGCGACGCTGGTGTTCATGATGTTCGCCGTACTGTGGACCCCTCAGATCGGGCGGTTCCCGACGCTTTGGCAGTACCTCCAGTCGATCCTGTCGTACCTCACGCCTCCCGTCGTCGCGGTCTTCGTCGCCGGGCTCTTTTGGCGCCGAGCGAACACGCCCGGTGCGCTCGCGGGACTCCTCGTCGGCATGCCGTTGGGTCTGTTGGCGTGGTCGGCCTTCGAGCTCTTCCATTGGTTCGAGCTGCAGTACCTCTACGGCGCCGTCGTGATGTTCGTGGTGTCGCTCGCGCTGGTCGTCGGAGTGAGTCTCGCCACCAGCGCACCTCCTCGAGAACGAGTAGAAGCGAATCGCTTTCGCTGGCGCGATGCGAAGCCCGAGCGCGACGGTCCCTGGACCCAAGACTATCGGCTCTACGCCTGCCTGCTCAGCATCGTCACCGTCGCCACCGTGATCTGGTGGTGGTGAAACGAGCGCAAAGGCTTAGCTGCGCCAGGACGTGAGGTCTTCGCCCATCAGAGCGGCGAGTCGATCGACCGAAGGCGCATAGCGCGTAGCGAGTTCTAGGCGGGTCTCCGGGCGCATGGGAGGCGGCTCGAACATCTGTTGCGTTCGAGTTCCCCAGGGCGTTGCAGACAGCGCCTCGTAGGCCACTTGCTTCACGCCGGTGGGGAGCCGCGCGGCAATCGAGGTCATGCCGGGGACACTCCGGACGGCTTCGGCCATCTTGCGACGCTGGACGATCTCCCGAAACGAGGAGCTGACGTTTTCGGTGACCGGCTCATCCGGGACCAGTTCGATCGCGGGGAGTCCGAGGAACGCCTGCACTTTGGCGAGCAGCGCGCTCGGGTCCGTCTCGAGTTCGTCTTGCGTCAACAAGAGAAGCTGACTGCGCTCGAAGTACTCGAGGTATCTGTCGATCTGCATGGCGTAGTCGCTGCCATCGAGGCACATCGGATCCTCTCGCACGAACTCTTCGAACGGAATGTCGATCGGTTGCTGCGGATACACCTCTTTGGTGAACCGGTGCACGTAGTGCGAGTAGGCCCGTTCCACCGGGTGGCGCATGAGGTAGATGAGTTTGACCTTGGGCATGCACGCGGCGATGCGTTCAGGCACCTTCGGCACCTGCGGGTACCTGGTGTAATTCGTCGACGACTCGAAGCAGAGCTGGTCTTCGTCCGAGTCGGCAAAGAGCCCGCGATACCAGTCGAAACCGCGATGCCAGTTGACGGCCTCGTCGAAGAAGCAGGGCTCCTTCGGATTCGAGCCAAAGGCCTTGGGATGGTCCGACAAATAGCGGTGCAGTGACGACGTGCCTGATTTGGCCGCGCCGATGATGAGGAAGTCCGGAAGCCGTCCGGGGTTCGAAATCATCCGCAAACTCCTACAATACGCCCGAGCAACGAGGTTCGATTGTCATCGCCGGACCCACTAACTTAACAGCCGGCAAGCCGGGAGACCACTCCGCCCCCCGAAACGCCTTTCCCCAGTGGAATCAGGGCCCTAGAACCGCCCCATGCATTTTGACCACGATCTCGTGACACGGGTTCGCGACCTCATCCTCGAGCGCGGACGTGCGCTCCAGCCAGAGCCCAACGGCCACCTGGCGGCCCTGGAACCCCCCGCATGCACCCCCGAACTCCGCGCGATCTTGCATCGCGTCGCTCCAATGGCAGAAGCGGTGTTTCTGATGGTCAACGCGGATGGCGGCTGCGACGAGAGCGAACGTCGCGCGCTGCGTGGGGCCGTCCGCACGCTCACCGCGGATGCAGTCGACGACGTCACCATCGATGCGATGCTCAAGTCGTTCGACGAGTCGCTCGAGCGAGACGGGATCGAAGCCCGGATCTCGTCCGTCGCAGCGCAAATCGCCGCGGACCACGCCGACAGCGAAGTAACGGTGGACCTCGCCGCCGCTGCGATTCTTGCGAACGGAGAGGCCACAGACCCAGAACGCTCGGCGCTCGAGCTACTGGCCGAAGAGGTGGGAGAAGACCCGGACGCCGCAGTCGCAATGCTGGACTGACCCTGGGCGCACGCGCCTTAGTTCGGCCATTCGACCTCTCGAATCGTCGCGCCGTGTTCATCGAGTTCGAGGACCGCATGGTATCGAAGCTCCGAATCGGTGCCCGCGTAAATCCGGGGGACGCGCGCGGGGTTCACGTAGAGCACCTCATCGCATCGAGTTTGCCAAGTCCTTCGGCCTCCGCTCCGGAGTCGGTGGTGCATGTGTCCGGCCACAACTATCGTCTCGAGTCCGCGCTCACGGGCCCGTGCTACCGCACGTGCGAGGTCGGGGTCGCCCCAATCGCCCTCTTCGTCCCGAAAGTCGCAGCCCCAGATGTCCGACGCCTTCTCCCCGAGTCCGTGAGGACCGTTGTGCGCGAGGATGAACAGCATGTCGGTTGCAACCTGATCGACGAGTCCAAGGAGCGTATCGGTCGACTCTTGCATGTCGTGGACGCCATAGTTGCGGCCAATCGCATCCGGGAAGCTGAACTCCCCGCCACCCATCGCACAGGGTCGCGCCGTGAGCAGCGTGAGTTTCCGCCCTCCAATCGCGAGGCTGTGGAGTCGGTAGCCGCACAGCACGATGTTTGCCCGTTCGAGCGTCTGACGCCCGGCAAGCTCCATCAGTTCCGCGATTCCACGCTGGTGCCCGAACTCGGCGGCAATTTCCGGAAGAAAGTCAGCATCGTTGTTGCCCGGCATCACGATGGCGCGTTTCGTGAGGCCCGCGATCGAGCGTGCAACGTCCACGCTGTTGCGTTCGGTGCCGCTGCCCAGGTCCCCGGTGAACACCATCGCCTCGTAGTCTGAGGCATTGAACGCTCGGACGTCATCGTTGTCCCAGCTTCCGTGTAAATCGCCGATCAGCGCAATCTTGGCCACTGCCGATGCATATGCACGCCTCCGGTGGCCCGTTCAAGGGCGGGCTAGAGAGATTAGAACACCAGGCGTCCCGCGGAATCGACACTCACGGCCCGCTTCGGGAGCGCGACGAAGCTGTCGTTGAGTCGTCGAAGCTTGCCCTTGCGGACGCCGAGGATGATGCCGCTGACGACGGCCCCGGTGAGCCCGCCGATGACGAGCGGCGAACCTACCCCGAGAAGCGCATTGCCCGCGCGTGTACATTCGTAGGAACTGTCGCCGCCGACTTCTTCAGTCGAGTTACACTGACCGCTGCTGGCCGGGATCACCAACGCGAGACCCACCGCAGCAGCCACGGAGGTTCCGATGAGGGCGTTGCGGGAACGCAGGGCCGTTCGTTCTAGTTCTTGAATCTTGTAGTCCTCATAGCTGAACTCGACGGCAGCGGGCTGCAGTTGGAACTCGTCCGGCGTGGTCTCGATCGAGATCGTCGGGGTCTCGTCCGCGTGGGCGAGGTGTGGGCCCAGGGTCGTGACGAGGAACAAGGTAGGGATGAGAACGGCAATGATACGCATGGATTCTCCTTGGGTGATGTTCAAGAGAACCCTAGTGCTCAAGTCGCCCCGGTCCGGCGTTTTGGCCATGAACTCTCATCATGCGGGGTATGCAGGCGACTCATCGACCGGCAGCGCTAGCCTGGGTTTCGGAAGGCCGCGGTGAGTTCCATCAGACCGTCGCGAAGCCATCGATGGGCGGGATCATCGTGGAGCCGCTCGTGCCAGTAGAGAAGGATCGCAGTGCGGGGAAGCTCCAAGGGAGGCCTTAGTATGCGCAGGCCCAACGGTTTGGCGACCGCCTCCGCGAGACTCGTCGGACAGGTCAAGAGGTGGTCCGTCTGCGCCACCAAGAAGGGTGCGCTCAGAAAATGCGCCAGGCGGACCGCAACCACCCGTTGCTTGCCCTGCTCGGCGAGACGGGCATCGACCACGCTGCCGGGCCTACCGTCTGGAGAGACGAGGCAGTGGCTCTCGTCGAGATACTGCTCGAGCGACAGAGGTCCTTGCACGCGCGGATGGTTGCCTCGGGCCAAGACAGCGAACCCTTCGGTGAGCAGTTTGCGCTGCCGGATGCCGGCGGTCGCTTGCAGCGCTGCCCCAGGAACCGTTCCTTGACCAGGCCCTATCGCAAGATCAACGCTGCCCGCGATCAGCGCCTCCCCGCGAACGGCGCCTCGGCCCGCCATGCGTATGTTCACACCCGGTGCCTTCCGCGCGAGGTCGGGAATCCAACGCGGCAGAAGCGTGATTTCTGCAAGATCGGCAGACGCCACGGTGAAGGTGCGTACGGTCTCCGCCGGCGCGAACGGAGGCTCCGGCATGACGGCTTCGCGCAAGCCTGTGAGTGCCTCGCGCAGAGGTCCCTGAAGCGATTCGGCCTTCGGCGTGAGGACGAGCTTATCGCCCGCGGCTACCAAGAGACTGTCCTCGAAAAACTCGCGGAGGCGTGCAAGTCGGTGGCTCATTGCCGACTGCGTCACGCCGAAGCGCTCCGCCGACGCGGTGACACTGCGCATTTCGAGTAGAGTGTCCAGCGTGAGCAGAAGGTTGAGATCGAGCTGTGCAAGTGCGGCCGGAAACTTGGATCGCTGGGCGGTCATTGTTTGACCGTAGTGTACCTCACAGACTTGGCGTGTTGTCGACTGGCGTACGCCCGTCGCGGGTGTTTGAATAGCCCGAGGAGATCCATGCGAACACCTCATCGATCAACCTTCCTCGCAACGATGGCACTTTCTCTCGCGCTGGCCGGCTGCGGCACGGGGAGCGAAGGATGCTCGGACTGCGGAACGGGCGGCTCCGGCGATGGCTCCGGTACAGGGGGAACGGGCGGAACCGCCGGCTCCGGTGGCACGGGCGGCGCTGTCGGGATCGTGACGGGACTGGAGGTCACCACCGCGATCGAAGGGTTCGATCGACCCTGGGACATCGGCTGGCTCCCCAACGGCACCGTGCTGGTAACCGAGCGCCCAGGGCGCCTCAACGTGTTCGTCGACGGCATCGACGAGCCGCCGTTCGTGATCGAGCCCGAGGACCTCGTTGCAGTCGGCGAAGGGGGGATGCTGGGTCTCGAGGTAGACCCCGACTTCGAGCAGAACGGGTACGTGTTCGTCTGCTTCTGCTCGGACGCAGGGGGTGAAAACGACGTGCGCGTCGTGCGCTACACGCTGAGTACTCCGAGCGGCGACTCCGTGGTCGCCCGAAACGACATCGTGACGGGGATGCCCTACAGCACGGGGCGTCACAGCGGCTGTCGTCCGCGGTTCGGCCCGGACGACTACCTCTGGGTGGGAACCGGAGATGCCGCAATAGGGGTGACCCCACAAGGCGATGACTCGCTCGGCGGAAAAATTCTGCGAGTCGATCGAGACGGCAACGCAGCCTCAGACAACCCGAGCGGACTCCGCTGGCATTCGAAGGGCCATCGAAACGTTCAGGGCGTCGCGTTTCGTCAGAGCGACGGACTTGGCATGTCCGCGGAGCACGGCCCCAACACCGATGATGAAATCAATGTGCTCGTACCCGGCAACTTCGGCTGGGATCCGGTTCCTGGTTACAACGAATCGGTCCCGATGACCGACCTCGAGAAGTTCCCCGATGCGATCGAAGCGTCCTTTTCGACCGGAGCGCCCACCCTGGCCTACTGCGGCGCAGAGTTCGTCGCGGGAAGCGACTGGGCAGACTGGGAGGGCGCGCTGGTGGTTGCCACGCTCAAGGCGCAGCACCTTCATTTGTACTTCGTCGATGAGGACGGGCAAAGCACCGACGGTGGACGCTGGGTCGAGAACCGAGGGCGGCTTCGCTCGCCTCGCATGGGGCCCGACGGCCTGCTCTATGTTACGACGGACGGAAGCGGACAGACCGGTGCGGTGCTGCAGGTGTCACCAGTCGTCGCCGACTAACGTGTAGAACCGCTAGAGGGACGGACTGACGACGCCCAGGGTCACGGCGTAGGCCAGTAGCGCCTCGAGGTCCTCCGTAGGAATCTTCGACTCGTCGAAGGCGGGCATGTCTTTATGCCCATTTCGAACCTGGTAGCGAAACTCCGAAGGCGACTCGCTCATGCCGGCGATCTTGGGCCCATCGCCTTCTTGACCTCCAGGATGGCACCCCTCGCAGAACTCGGCGTAGACGACGGCACCGCGCTCGACGTCGGTGGAGCCGATGGGGTAGTCGAGTGCCTCCAGGCTAATAGCGCGGTCAGCGCTGGCGGTCTTGGGAGTTGTCGGAGGCCCGCCTTTCGAGCAGGCAAGGATTCCAAGGCAACAGAAGACGGTAACGAGGCGTCGCAACACGAGGCTGACCTCCATGGGAGCTGGGAATACCACGAAATCCCTCACAGGAGCGCGGGAAACCTGTCCGAATCGGAGCCATGCCCTCACCTTCCTCATTGACTGCCGTTTGCAGTTGCGATCAAACCCGAAACCGGGGCATCGTACCGTCGTGCTGGTCGTCCGCACCGTCGGATCATGGCTCTGCGTCATGGCGTTGGCGTCCTTGGGCTGCAAATCCTCGGACGACACTCCGGTTGATCCAACCGCCGTCGCCTACTGCGAGATTTGCGTCTTCGAGTTCAACAACTGTGAGACCGTGGTCGGTGATGCGCTCGAGGGCCTCTGTCCCGAAGAAACGCGTGTGTACTACGAATGCGTGACGGCGAGCGCCTGCGAGCCAAGTGCGTGCCAAGACGAGTGGGCGGCACGCGAAACCTGCTTCCTCGGCCCAGAGGCCGGAGCCGCCGGCGCCGGCGGCCGCTGAAGAGGGACGAACTCAGTTGACAGACACGCCCCAATCCCTAGCCTCGCGCCATGGCGTCAGGCTCCAGGAAGGCGATTCTCGCCGCACTCTTCGCGAATCTCGGAATCGCGATAGCTAAATTCGTTGGCTACTTCTTCACGGGTTCGTCCTCGATGCTTGCCGAGGCAATCCACTCAGTGGCCGACACGTCGAACCAAGCGCTCCTCTTGTTCGGAAGTCGACAGGCCGAGCGACTGGCGACTTCAGAGCATCCGTTCGGGTTTGGGCGCGAGCGATACTTCTGGTCGTTCATCGTCGCGTTGGTCTTGTTCACACTCGGCGGCATGTTCGCGATCTACGAGGGCGTACACAAGCTCCAAGAGGCGAGCCATGGAATCCAGAATGCCCAATGGGCCATCGCGATTCTCAGCTTCGGTATCCTGCTCGAAGGCTATTCCTTTCGAACGGCCGTGAAGGAATCACGTCCGCTCAAAGGGCGTGCCACCTGGTGGCAGTTCATCCGACATTCGCGAACGCCCGAACTGCCGGTTGTGCTCCTCGAGGATTTCGGGGCGCTGATCGGGCTGGTTCTCGCGCTCCTGGGAGTTTCTTTGGCCTGGTACACAGGCGACTCGCGCTGGGATGCCTACGCGACGGTTTCGATCGGGGTGCTCCTCGTCGTCATCGCGGCGGTGCTCGTCTGGGAGATGAAGAGCCTGCTGATTGGCGAGTCTGCGCGCGCGCCGGTGCGGCGGAAAATCGTCGACGCGATCGAAGGGGCGCGAGGAGTCGACCACGTCATTCACATGCGTACGCAGCACATCGGCCCCGACGAGCTTCTTGTGGCCGCGAAGATTCAGCTCTCCCCGACACTCGACGGCGTCGAAATCACCGAGGCGATCGACCGCGCAGAAACCGCAGCGCGGGCGGCGGTTCCGCTCGAACAGCTCATCTATTTAGAGCCGGATATCATCGACCCGAATCACCCCGACCTCGCCGCAGCGGCCCGCACGACTGAGTCGGAGGGTTGAACTCCTCTCGGAGCGGCCCGCACTACTGAGTCGCTGGGCTGAGCTCCTCGACGACCTGGTCGATCGTGAAGCTCGATGGCTTCTGTCGCGGCGGATAGTCCTTGAAGGTCGAAAGGAAGTTCGCGACGATCTGCTGCGCCGGGACCAGGACGAACATGTGATCGATGAGCCAGCGGTCGTAATTGATAGACTCTTCGTCCGCTCGCTCGAACGGATCCATCCGCAGGTTGAAGAGCTTCGGAACGCGCAGCGCGGTGAAGGGCTCCACCCAGACGTCGAATCCGTGGGCCTCCTGAACGGTGAACAGGGCCTTCCAGGCATTGTGCCTAAGCCCTGACAGCCCACCATCGTCGGTGAAGTAGAACATCTCCGCACGTGCGCTGGGGCCATTGCCCAAGAACATGTCGAGCTGGTTGTAGCCGTCGATGTGGACTTTGAAGGTCTTGCCCCCAGCGCGATGGCCGGCGAGGAGCTTCTCCTTGATGTTCGGCTCACCCGCTGCAGCGAGGAGGGTCGGCAGCCAGTCTTGGTGGGATAGGATGCCGTTGGAGATCACTGCCGCCGGAATCCTTCCGGGCCAACGCACCATGGCGGGTACGCGAAAACCACCCTCCCAGGTGCTGTTCTTCTCGGAGCGAAACGGCAACATGCCGCCATCCGGCCACGACATGAGCTCTGCGCCGTTGTCCGTGGAGTAGAACACGATGGTGTTGTCCGCGATGCCGAGCGCATCGAGCTTGTCGAGAAGCTGCCCGACGTGCCCGTCGTGCTCGGTCATCCCGTCCGCGTAAATGCCCTGACCCGTCACGCCCTGAGACTCGGGTTTTAGGTGGGTCCAGATGTGCATGCGAGTCGAGTTGAACCAGAGGAAGAACGGCTTCCCCGCGGCGTGCGATCGGTCGATGAAGTCGAGCGCGCCAGCAAGAACCTCTTCGTCGACGGTCTCCATGCGCTTCTTGTTGAGCGGGCCGGTGTCTTCGATCTTCCCGTCGGAGGTTGAGCGGATCACGCCGCGCGGGCCGAAATCGCTCTTTGAACTTCGGGTCTTTCGGGTAGTCGGGGTGCTCGGGCTCCTGCTCTGCGTTCAGGTGGTAGAGATTGCCCAAGAACTCGTCGAAACCATGATTCGTCGGAAGATGCTCGTCGCGGTCGCCGAGGTGGTTCTTGCCGTACTGCGCCGTCGCGTACCCGAGAGGCTTGAGCAGCTCGGCGATGGTCGGATCCTCCCCTTGAAGTCCGAGATCGGCTCCCGGCAGTCCAACTTTGAGTAGGCCCGTGCGAAACGGACTCTGCCCGGTGATGAACGCTGCGCGACCGGCGGTGCAGCTGTTCTCGCCGTAGGCATCGGTGAAGATCATTCCCTCGGTGGCGATGCGGTCGATATTGGGTGTCGAGTAGCCCATCATGCCCATGTTGTAGGCGCTGAGGTTCCAGTAGCCGATGTCGTCGCCCCAGATGATGAGGATGTTGGGCTTTTCGTTCTGGCCCTGCTCGATGACGTCAGACGTCTTGACGAGGGACACGGCGCTCGGAGCAAACATCTGCTTCTTGGGCTGCCAGTCGGTGGAGGCAGGAGCAGACGGAGAGGCAGCGGGGGCTGCAGCAGGTTCCGACGCCGACTCTGCAGCAGGGGGTGATTGCCTAACTGAGTCGTCGCTGCGGCCACAGCCAAGCATCAGCGAACACGAAAGAACCAACAGAGCGACATGCTTTCTCATCGAAACCTCCCAACGGCCGCCGGAGCGTAGCTCGGGAGGGAGGAGCGGCGCAAGGCCGAGCATGGCAACCTTCCTCTACTCGTACTCGGTTCCTGGGTGGCCCGGATTGAGTTGCGGCAACGGGTACTCTCGTTGGTCTTCTGCGTGATCCTTGCGCGCCTTTCGAATCGCGGTCGCGAACGCGCGACCGTCCCAGCTCTTCGCATCGTTGGGTGTCGCGAAGAGCCGGCGCTGGAGTTCGACGGCGGGCTCATGGAGAGAAGGCGAACGCTCGGCGAGCGCATCGAGCGTGGGCGGGTCGAGCGTCGGTCCTTCATCGTCGTGGTTGCGCGCATCAATCCACGCATAGGTGGCGTTGAGAGCGCCAAGGGCATCACCCTGATTGGCGAACCGCTGCACGCGCCAGAAAAGTCGCTCTTCCCCGGGGCCAGGCGGCTTGGAATCCTCGGGCGCCGCTGCGGCGTTCAGACCGCGTCGTCGTCGCCAAAGGCGAGACACGGCCCAGACAAGCAGACAGAGCAGGACGAAGCCTGCGAGGCGCTTGGTGGCGTCCTCGATGGGACCAAACGCCGACAGCCCGAGGCGAGGATTGATGTGTGCCCGGAACGAGCGCTTCTTCGAGGCTTCGACGTGCCATGTCCCTGTAGAGGGTTCGAACCAGCGGACCTCGATTGCAGGCAGCGTGTATTCGCCCCACCGCTCTGCGACATAGGTGACACTCTCGACGCGTTTCGCCACGTAGCGTCCCCGATCGATCTTGGTACGCACCTCTGGCGCACTCGGGTAGGCCGCAAGTCCCGAGGGTGCATAGGCCGGGACGATGGGCATCATCATCGCGTCGGTGTCGCGGGCCGTGATGGTGAGTGTTCGCGTGAACGAGTCGCCGACCTTGAGACGCTTGAGGTCACCATCGATGGAGTCCGTGATTCGAACTGACTGCGCGACGAGAAAGTCGGAACCCTCGGCGCCGGACGGAAGAGCGGCCTCGAATCGCAGGGGCTCACTCTCTGTCCGGATACGGCTCCCCTCTGCGCCGTCCCAGGACACCTCGATGCCCGGGACTTCGATGACGCCGGGCACCTGGGGGAACACGAGGTAGCGTCGAAGCTGCACGAGGTACCGGACCCCAGCTTCGGTCACCACCGACGGGGGGGGCGCGTAGTCGGTACGGAGGGCAATCGCGTTCCTGACGCGAACCTCGCCGAACGCGCCCGGCGGTTTGTTGGGATCGGCCGCATCGCGGCGGAGAGCAACTTCGATCTCGGCTTTCTGATTGATCCAAATCGGCTCGGGAGTCAGCAGCGCGGCTTGGGCCTTCGGGGGCGCGTAGGTTCGCGGGTCCTCGGTGGGCGCCGGCTGGGCGGCGGGGTCGACGCTCGGTGCCGGCGATCCGATCGGCGACTGCCCAAGAGACCAGCGAGGCACGACCGACGTCGCACACAGCACCAGAGCCACACTCAAGCGTCGCAGCGTCGGCTTCATTCTGCAGCCCCCCCCGGCGCTTGAGCAGAGAATTTCTGGGCCAGAAAGTCGGCGGGTCGGGTATCGACGCGACGCATCCACAGTTCGAGCGCCTCGTCGGTGAGAGGCACATCTGCCTTCTGTGCCGAAGGAGAGGAGGGAAACTGGAGCTCCTCCGGTGCCTTCTGGTCCTCACGCAGTTCGACCGAGTCTTCCCCGCTGTCTGGCGGAGGGCCTTTGGGGGTTTCCTCGGGGTCGACTGACTCCTGCATACCGTCGAGGATGTCTTGGAGAAGATCCCGGTTGCTGCGCGCTTCTCGGAATGTTGGCCGGAGCCCGAGCGCCTGGTCGTACTGCTGAATCGCAGTGATGTACTGTCGATTCTGCGCGTAGGCGTTGCCGAGATTGTAGTAGCCCTCGGGCGTCGTCACCTGAGCGAATGCCTCGATCGCGGAAGCCCAATCTTCGGCCGCGTAGTACGCAACGCCGCGCCACATCGGTTGATCGAAGCGTTCTGCAGCTTCGGTGAACTTTCCGCGGTCGAAGAGCCGCTGTCCCTGTTGGTCGGGCGTGAACCAGAGATCGGCGAACCGATCTCCGGCGCACCCGGACAGCGAAACCGACAGCAAAACTGCTGCAGCGTAAGGAAGCCGCAGCACCCAGCCTCGCCGAAACCAGAACAGCAGAAGAGCAGCCAATGGAAAAAGCAGATAGTAGCCCGCGTCTTTCCACAGCGCGGCATCGCCCGGCTCGACGCTGCTGCGCCGATGACGGTCTAGGATCCGCAGGACTCGACGCACGTCGCCCTCGCCAATGGTTAGACGCACCTGCGCCGCTCCCGTTGCGCGCGCGAGACGGCCGAGGCTTGCTTCATCGAGAGCCGGGACCGCACGCCCTTCATCCCCGCGGTCGGTTCCCACTTCGTAAATCACGAGCTCGGCATCGGTTTGCGATACCAGGGCAGTCAACGCGTCAGCGCCCGCCGGCGTGACTCCGTCGGTGACGAGAAGGATTGTGCCTGGCGCCTTGGCCGAGTCGAGCATGGCGCCGAGGATCGGAACTGCGTTCTCCAACGCGTTGCCGGGGACGGGCATGATTTCGGGGCTCAATGCGTCGAGGTAGGGGACCACGACCGCGTCGTCGTCGGTCAGCGGCATCACCACATGCGCGCTTCCCGCATAGGCGACGAGCCCGGTCTGCCCAGCCCCGCGAGCCTCGAGCAGATCTTTGACTTTGAATCGGGCGCGTTCGGCGCGGGTTGGACCCACGTCGCGCCCGTCCATCGTGTCGGAAAGCTCGAACGCAACGACCAGCGCCGAGCGGTCCGGGCCAAGCGGCGTATCGACGAGCTCCCAGGCCGGACCAGCCATTGCGACACACCCGAGCAATCCCACCGGTACGAGGAGACTCAACGGTCGCAGCCCCCGCGAGTCTCGTTGGCTCGTCACCAAGTGCTCGAGAAGCTCGGGGACGATCGCCTGGCGCCAGCTTGGAGGCAGCCGGTCTGCTTTTCGAATCGCAGCCCACAGGCCGAGAAAAGGCAGGACCCCGAGGAGCCAGAGCGGCCTCAAGAAATGGAAGTCGAGGAGCCAGTCAAGCATCGGCAGTCTCCTCTGCGGAGACGGCCAAAGTTCTTTTGCGCGATACGCGCAGCCAGGCCAGCGCCGAGAAGAGAATCCATGCGAGGAGCGACACGGCGAGGGGCCAATAGAACAGCTCCCTGCGGGGCACGAACGTAGTCGATTCGAATTCGATCGCCTCGAGTCGGTCGAGCTCTGCATAGATCGTCTCGAGCTCGCCCTCGTCCCCGGCGAAGAAGTAACTGCCGCCCGTACGCTCGGCGATGGCCCTCAGGACCTCCTCGTTGAGCCGCTCCTCGCCTGCAGCGGCTGGGTCACCAACGCCGACGACGTACACGGTGATGTCTTCAGTCGCCGCGATCTCCGCTGCCTGGAGCGGAGGCACGAGACTTCCGGTGTCGTTGCCGTCGGTGAGAATCATCAACACCCGGTTCGACGCTTCGCTGTTCTTGAAGATGCGCACCGCGAGGCCGATCGAGTCTCCGATGGCGGTCTGATCGCCGGCCATGCCCACGGTAGCCTCCGAAAGCAGTTCACGGGTGACCCCGGTGTCGAGCGTGAACGGGACCTGCACGAAGGGCGCGGCGCCAAATACGATGAGGCCGATTCGGTCTCCCTGTCGTTTCTCGATGAAGCCGCCGAGCACCTCTTTGACGCCATCGAGCCGCGTGCGCCGGTCGCCCGCCGGGTCGACGAAATCCGTAATGTCCATCGAGCCCGAGAGATCCACCGCCAGCATGAGATCGCGAGCCGACTTGGCCGTCGTCTGCGGCTCGCCGAGCCAGATCGGGCGCGCGAGTGCCGTCACGAGGCTCAGCCAAGAGACCAGCAGCACGACCCAACCGGTCGTGGACCTCGTCAGCACGACCGACCCCCGAGATCCGCGCTGACCCGTGAGGGCTGCAAGTCGCGCGAAGAACGGCGCACGAACGGCTTCGACCCGCTGCTGATGAGGAGGGGTCAGCCACCAGACCAATATCGGCAGCGGAAGCAGCAGAAACGCCCAGACGGAATCAAACTGGAGCACGATGACCTCGAATCCAGCGTGCGCTCGCCTCGTAGAGACGTGCTGCGGTCGCCGGGGGTACGGTTTCGGGGCCGCGGTACGAGAGACTCGCAAGCGCGTCACCGAGCTCGGGGTCGAAGCCCGCGTCCGGACAGGTCGCGTCCAAAAACGCGCGCCACTCGCCTCCAGTGAGCGATGCCACTTTGCTCCGGGGAAACGCGCACAGAGCCGTCCGCTTCAGAATCTCCGGAATCGCGCCCAGGGAAGCCTCGTTGGCGTCGGTTCCTCGCAGGCCTTCGAGCTCGGCGAGCGCCGCGCGACGATAGCGATTTGCTCGATAGCGACGCACCAGGCGAACCAAGGCCCAGACCGCGAGCCCCAGAATCAGCCCTGCCAAGAGTTTCCAGCCCACGGTCTGCGGCGTCAGCGCAATGGAGTCGGGGACGAAGATCTCTTCCCAGCCGGGGCGCGCGACCGTCCCAAATCCGTCTCGTAGGAACCCAGGGCGCTCCATCGTTCAGGCCCGCCTGGTCTGCGCGCGGCGCCCGAGCGTCTCGCGAACCTGCTCGGGAACATCTCGAGCCGTGGACAGAGTGAGCGTGGGAACGTCGTAGCGGACCGAAAACGCTTCGAGCCGCGAAGACAGATCCCGGTAGCCGTCACCGAACTGTTGGCGCAGCGTATCGTTTCGAGTGTCGACCTCGAGCTGCAAGGACCCGTCGCTCACGACCACCGAGCCGAGGTCCGGCAGTTCGGTCTCGAGCGGATCGAATACCCGAATCGCCAGCACGTCGTTGTGACGACGCAACTCGGTCACGAGCTTTTGCGTCGTCGCGTCGGCACCATTGAAGTCACTGATGATGGCGACGAGGTAGTCATGGGTTACCAACCGCTGCGCGTGCTCGAGCGCGCGGTTGAGAGCCGCGTGGTCACCCGACTCGTCGCGCTGCGCATCGAGCCGGTGGTTGAAATCTTGAACGACACTCAGCAGACGCATCACGTGACGCTTGCTTCGCTGAGGCTTGATCTCGGTCGCATCGGAGTCGTTGAAGACCACCGCCCCGACGCGATCGCCAACGCCGACCACGCGCCATGCCGAAAGCGCCGCGGCCCGCGCAGCGGTCACCGACTTGAGGCAGTGCTGGCTGCCGAAGAACATCGACAGGCGCTGATCCACTACGAGCAGCACGGGGCGCTCCCGTTCCTCCGTATACACTCGGACGTGGGTTTTCTGAGTCCGCGCCGTGGCCTTCCAATCGATCGTGCGCGGGTCGTCGCCTACCTGGTAGAGGCGCATCTCCTCGAACGTCAGGCCGCGTCCACGAAGCCGGGAAGCCCGCCTACCCGAAAGCAGACTAGTCACGGGCTGCCTCGGCAAAAAGGTGAAGCCCTGCCCGGCATGCTGGAGGGCAGCAAGCTCGTGAAGGCTCACATAGACGTTCGGAATCGGTTGTCGCGCCGGCGCCATGGGGATTCTCTATGCGACGGCAACTACCTCGAGCACCTTGCCGATGGCGTCTTCTGTCGTCGTGCCTTCGGCGTTGGCCTCGTAGCTGAGCGCGATGCGGTGACGCAGCACCGGATACGCGACGTCGCGAACGTCGTCGGGTGTCACGTAGTCGCGCCCCTCGAGCCAGGCGCGCACGCGCGCGCACTTGTCGAGGCCGATGGACCCGCGGGGGCTCGCGCCAAGCTCGATCGTCTTGGCGAGGGCGTCCCCGTAGCGCTCCGGATATCGTGTCGCGAACACCAGATCCACGATGTACTTCTCGACGCTTTCGGACACCGAGACCGTCTGTTGAATCTCCTTGCGCGCAGCGAACACGGCGCTCTGCGGAACTGCCGCGACGGACTTCGCACCGTCTTCCTGCGCTTCTTCCTCCGTTCGGACCAGACGCACGATCTCGAGCTCTGATGCCTCGTCCGGGTAGTCGATGTAGACGTGCATCAGGAATCGGTCGAGCTGCGCTTCAGGAAGCGGATACGTGCCCTCCTGCTCGATCGGGTTCTGCGTGGCCATCACCATGAACAGAGGGTCCATCGCGTGCGTGTTGCCCGCCACGGTGACCTGTCGTTCTTCCATCGCCTCGAGCAATGCCGCCTGCACTTTGGCGGGTGCCCGATTGATTTCGTCGGCGAGAACGATGTTGCTGAAAATCGGACCTGGCTGAAATCGAAACGTACCGGTTTCGCTCTGATAGACCTCGGTTCCGGTGACGTCCGTCGGAAGCAGATCGGGCGTGAACTGCACTCGGCTCATCTGCGCGTCGAGGTTCTCGGCAAGGCTCTTGACGGCTCGCGTTTTCGCGAGCCCTGGCAAGCCCTCGAGCAAGAGATTCCCGTTCGCCAAGAGCCCGATGATCAGACGATCGACCACCTCTTCTTGTCCGATGATCGAACTCGACACGCGACCCTGGAGAAGACGAATCTGTTCTCTAGCCGACATTGACTTCTCTAGGCTTGCGATGGACAGGAGTCGATGAACCCGACCCCTGCCCCGCAGACGCGTCGCTACTGGACGTTTGCGGACCCGATCTCTTCGAGCGCATCGCCGACCGTGAAGCTGCCGGGCTTCTGCCGCGGCGGGAACTCCTCGAACGTGGCGATGAACCGCCCGACGACCGCCTGCGCACCGGCCATCACATACGCACGGTCGAGCAACCAGTCCCAGTAGGTGTTGGAAGTAATGTCTGCCCGCTCGTAGGGATCGCGCCGAAGATTGAAGAGCTTCGGCAGTCGGAGCTTCACGAAGGGCTCGGCCCAGACCTGCAGCGTACCCTGAGCCCGCTGCTCCATGAACACGGTCTTCCAGTCGTTCCACCGAAGCGCGGTGAGGTCGCCGTCGTCGGAGAAGTAGAAAAGTTCTCGTCGCGCGCTCGGACCATTGCCGAGGAGCATGTCGAGCTGGTTGTACCCGTCGAGATGAACCTTGAACGTCTTGCCTCCCGCGCGATAGCCGGTGAGGAGCTCCTTCTTGACGTCAGGCGCACCGGCGACGGCAAGCAGCGTGGGCATCCAGTCGAGATGGGCCATGATCCCGTTCGAGACGGTGCCTGCAGGGACTCTTCCGGGCCAGCGTACCATCGCGGGCACGCGCCAGCCGCCCTCCCAGTTGGTGTTTTTCTCGCCGCGGAACGGCGTGACGGCCGCGTCAGGCCAACTGTTCGAATGGGGGCCATTGTCGGTGCTGTAGAGCACGATCGTGTCGTCCGTAATCCCGAGCTCGTCGAGCTTGTCGAGCAGCATGCCGACATGACGGTCGTGTTCGACCATTCCGTCCGCGTACTCGTTCTGGCCGGAGATCCCGCGGAGCTCGGGCTTCACGTGCGTGCGGAAATGCATGCGGGTACCGTTCCACCAGACGAAGAACTTGTTGCCGGCCTCGTGTTGGCGCTCGATGAAGCCGAGAGCCGCGGCTACGGTCTCGTCGTCGACGGTTTCCATCCGCTTCTTCGTGAGCGGGCCGGTGTCTTCGATCTTGCCGTCAGCCGAGCTCTTGATGACACCGCGCGGGCCGAAGCGTTCACGGAAAGCCGGGTCCTTGGGGTAGTCGGCGTTCTCTGGTTCCTCTTCTGCGTTGAGGTGGTAGAGGTTCCCGAGAAACTCGTCGAACCCATGGTTGCTCGGCAGGTGCTCGTCTTTGTCGCCGAGGTGGTTCTTGCCAAACTGGCCGGTCGCGTACCCCAGCGGTTTCAGGAGCTCGGCAATCGTAGGATCTTTGGCCGAAAGGCCCTGTGCAGCTCCCGGCATACCGACTTTCGAGAGCCCCGTTCGGTACACGGACTGCCCCGTGATGAACGTCGAGCGCCCGGCGGTACAGCTTTGCTCGCCGTAGTAGTCGGTGAAGATCATGCCCTCCTGGGCGACGCGGTCGATGTTCGGCGTGCGGTAGCCTACCAAGCCCATCGTGTACGCGCTGATGTTCGACTGCCCGATATCGTCGCCCCAGATGATGAGTATATTGGGACGTCCGTCCCCTTTGCCAGCCTCGATCACGTCGCTGGTCTTCACCAAGGAGACAGCACTCGGCTCGTAGTTGACCTTCGCGGGCTCCCAGTTCGTCACCGAGGTGGCGCTTGGAGTCGCAGCGCTGCTGGGTGAAGAGGCCGTGGCCTCGGCGGCAGCTTCCGCCTCCTGGGCTGGCGCGGCATCGCGGCCGCAGGCGGCGAGCGCAAGCACAGATGCCAGCAGGGTGAACTTCGAAATACGGACCATGGACCACCTCCTTCGTTCTACGCGAGAACGGGGCGAACCTTAGAGATAGATCGACCCGTGTGCCAGGCTCGAAGTCCGCGGTATAAGGCCGGAGTGCAAAAACGGTGTTTCGCACTCGGGGAGACGGGCCTCGAGTCTCAAGACCCGGACCGCGCGGTAGACCGCTGGGTCCGCGATGATGGGTCGTTTTGGTTCGACCTCGAAGGCATGGAACCCAGTGCACTCGAAGCATTTCTCGAGCGAATCGGAGTTGATGGTCTGCTGCGAAGGCGCTGCCTCGACCTCGGCGACAGCGCGGCGGTGATCGCGCTTCGCCATGGCACCTTCATCGAGATGCCCGTATTCGCAGACAGGGCTTGCACGATGCGCACCAATGTTGCTGCCCTTTGCTTGCCGAACCTTCTCCTAACGATGCACGCCGACCCGATTGAAGGCAGCGGTCATCTCGTCAAAGCGATGACTGAAATGGACCTCGAACAGATGTCCACGTCGAGCATCGTATGCGGCTTACTTTACGCACAATGCGAGGTCACGGCGCGTGCCGCACGACGGCTTCGCCTCGAACTCTTGGAGCACGGTGCGCGCATCGATGCCAGCATCGACGAGTTCAGCGAGGACGATCTCGAGCGGTTGAAGAACCAGGTGCTTCTTACCGACGCCATCGCAGAAGAGCAGGATGAAGTTTGCGCCCTTCTTCCTCACGCCGTCGGCGCGGGGTTCACGACCGAAGGTCTCGAAGGCCCTCTCGGTTTGATGACGACGACGGCGTCGGCCACCAATCGCCTCGTGGACCGCCTCGATGTTCGCGCAGAGAACCTGCATCGCAGATATCAAGACGTGAAGCAGGAGCTGCTCAGCCGGCGCCTCGGCGTGCTGACGATGCTCTCGGCCGTGTTCCTGCCTTTGACGCTCCTCGCGGGCATCTGGGGAATGAACTTCGAGTACATGCCTGAACTCGACGATCCCTACGCGTACCCTGCCGCCTTGGGCCTGATGGCACTGGTGGGCGCCGGTGGCGTTTGGTTCTTTCGGAAGCATGGATGGTTCGACTGAGATGGCGCTCAGACCATCGCCGATTTTGAGCAAGAGCGCGACGCAGCGCTGAGGAGATACAGCCCATGGACCTCGGAATGATCGGACTCGGTAGGATGGGGGCCAACTTGGTCCGTCGGCTGATGCGCGACGGCCATCGCGCGGTCGTCTACGACGTCGACCCCGCATCGGTTGCCGCGCTCGAAGCGGACGGTGCCGTGGGCGCAAACAGTTTGTCGGACATGGCCGACAAGCTCAGCGCGCCCCGCGCCGTTTGGGTAATGGTACCGGCGGGCATCACCGGCAGAGTAGTAGACGACGCGGCCGCCCATCTCGAGGCCGGCGACATCGTCATCGACGGAGGGAACTCGTTTTACCAGGACGACCTCGAGCGCTCGGCGGCACTCGCCGAGCGCGGCATCCGTCTCGTCGACGTAGGCACCAGTGGCGGAGTCTTTGGTCTCGAACGTGGATTCTCGCTGATGATCGGTGGCGACACGGATGCGGTTCATCATCTCGACCCGATCTTCCAATCGCTCGCGCCCGGTGTCGACGCCGCACCGCGGACCCCTTCCCGCGCCGGAGAGCCCTCGCCTGCCGAGCACGGCTACCTCCACTGCGGGCCCAGCGGTGCCGGGCACTTCGTCAAAATGGTCCACAACGGAATCGAGTACGGCATGATGGCCGCGGTCGCCGAAGGGTTGAACATCCTGAAGCACGCTGGGGTTGGCCGCGGAGATCAAGAGCACGATGCCGAAACGACTCCTCTGCGACACCCGGAGCACTTTCAATACGAGTTCGACATCGGAGATGTGACCGAAGTCTGGCGGCGGGGAAGCGTCGTGGCGTCCTGGCTCATCGATCTCACCGCGGAGGCGCTCGCCGAGAACCCTACTCTCGATGGCTTCAGCGGAAACGTATCCGACTCTGGTGAAGGCCGCTGGACGGTTCTCACCGCGGTCGAAGAAGGCGTCCCTGCCCCCGTGCTTTCGACCGCGCTCTACAGTCGATTCAGCTCTCGCGGTCGCGATCAGTTTGCCCACCAGCTCCTGTCCGCGATGCGCAAGCAGTTCGGGGGACATCAAGAGAAACCGGGTTCGCCATGAGCCAAAGGGATTACGCGGACGCGTTGGTCCTGTTCGGCATCACCGGAGATTTGGCGCGCAAGAAGCTGTTTTCGGCGCTCTACCAACTCACCGAGGCCGGAGCTCTCGACATGCCCGTCGTCGGTGTGGCCTCGAGGGCATGGGACGACGAAACCCTTCGAGCTCATGCGCGTGAGGCAATCTCCCAGCACGATCGGACCATCGACGAGGCGGTGTTCGCGAAGCTCGCCAACAACCTCTGCTACGTGTCCGGCGACTACAGGAAGCCGAGCACGTACAAAGACGTGCGCGCGAAGATCTACGGGGCCAAGTGCCCGGTCTCCTATCTTGCGATTCCGCCCGAACTCTTCGACGACGTCGTCGAAGGCCTGGCCTCCGCAGGGATGCACGAGGGAGGCCGCGTGGTGCTCGAGAAGCCTTTCGGTCGTGACACCGAGTCCGCCAAAGCGCTCAACGAAACCATCCACCGCAGCTTCCCCGAAGAGCGTGTCTATCGAATCGACCACTTCCTCGGCAAGGAGGCGGTTCAGAATTTAATGATCTTTCGATTCGCCAACACGCTGCTGGAACCGGTGTGGAACCGGCACTACGTCCGTGGCGTCCAGATTACGATGGCCGAAGACTTCGGCGTCGAGGGGCGCGGCAACTTCTATGACCGGGTCGGAACCCTCCGCGACGTAGTTCAGAACCACCTGCTACAAATGGTTGCCCTCCTGGCCATGGAACCGCCGGTGTCCGACCACCCCGATGCCCTTCGCGATGAACGAGTCAAGGCGCTGCGCGCGGTCAGGACGCTCACCGATGCCGATCTCGTGCGAGGCCAGTACCGGGGATACCGCAAAGAGGCGGGCGTCGAGGCGGACTCCGATACCGAGACCTATGCCGCCGTGCGGCTAGAGCTGGACTCTTGGCGATGGGCGGGAGTTCCGTGGGTCATTCGGGCGGGCAAGGGTCTCGACTCGACTGTGACCGAAGCGGTGGTGGAGCTCAGCCGACCACCGCGCCCGCTGTTCGCTGATGCCCAGTGTCGCCCGCTGCCCAATCGACTGACGTTCCGAACCAAACCCGACGACGAGATTCTCTTTTCGATGCAGGCAAAGAGCCCCGGGCCCGCACTCGTGAGCCATGCGGTCGAGCTACACCTCGAACACGGACGCGAAGAAGGACGCGACGCCTACGACCGTCTGCTCGGCGATGCGCTGCGCGGCGACCCGGGCCTTTTCGCACGGCAGGACAGCGTGATGGAGGCCTGGCGTATCGTCGAACCCGTGCTCACCGAGCGGCGTCCCGTGATTCCCTACGTACGGGGCGGCTGGGGCCCCGCGGAGGCGCACGATCTCCTCGGTCCGGACTGGCAGTGGATCACCCGATGAGCAAGGACACGATCGCGCTCGTTCGTCATGGGAATGAGGCCTGTCACCTGAAGTCGCTCGACCCGGTGCTCTGATGCGAGTGATCGAGGCCGGGGACGAGTTGCCAACAGTCGCCGCCAACGTCTTGGTCAGCGCGCTGCGGCAGCTCCTCACCCAGGGTTCGAGGGTCTCAGTCGCGCTTTCGGGAGGACGAACCCCGTGGCCCGCGCTGACCCAATTGGCCGCTGCCAATCTTCCATGGAATCGCATCGACATCTACCAGGTGGACGAACGGATCGCCCCGGCGGGAGACCCGGCCCGCAACCTCGTCGGCCTGCAGACAGCCCTCGGGCCCGAGGCAGCGGGCCGGCTGATCCCCATGCCGGTCGAGGCAGGGGATCTAGGCGCGGCCGCGGCGCGGTACGCCGACGAGCTGCCGGCGACGCTCGACCTCGTTCACCTCGGGCTCGGCGACGACGGGCACACCGCATCTCTAGTGCCAGGCGACCCCGCACTCGATGTAATGAGCCGAACCGTCGCCCTGACGGAACCGTACCGAGGCCATCGCCGCATGACCCTCACCCTTCCCGCATTGAACGAAGCACGGCAGATCGTCTGGATCGTGGGCGGCTCGGACAAGGCCGAAATGACCAGGCGACTGCGCGGCGGCGATTCGACGATCCCGGCTGGGCGCGTACGCCAGGACCGGGCGACGTTGATTCTCGGGGCGGGCCTGGGTGGCGCTGACGGCATGTTCGCCTCACCCTGAGCGAGTGCCTCGCCGGCCCCTCGACCTAGGCTTGCGCGAGTCCATCGCGCGAAATTTATCTTCCCACGATCGGCTCGTACATCGAGATCCGTCGCTGATACGCGCCGCGGTGAGCGTCGCCCTGGTTGCGAACGACGACGACGAACCCGCATTTCTCATCACGCGGCGCGCAGAAACACTGCGAAGCCATGGGGGACAGTGGGCGCTCCCCGGCGGGCGAATCGACGAAGCCGAGTCGATCACTGGGGCGGCGCTCCGGGAACTACAAGAAGAGGTGGGACTTTGCTGCAGGGCGGACCAAGTCCTTGGACTGCTCGACGACTATCCGACCCGCTCAGGCTACGTGATAACACCGGTGGTCATCTGGGCGGACCCAACGCCGACACTCGTTCCGAACCCCGCCGAAGTGGCGGAGCTGCACCGAGTGCCGCTACTCGACCTCGAAGCCGAAGGCGTTCCACGACTGTTCAACATTCCGGAAAGCGATCGGCCGGTGCTCTCGGTGCCGCTGCTGGGCGATTTCATCTTCGCACCGACTGCCGCCGTGCTCTTTCAGCTCCGCGAGGTGGCGATCCACGGACGTGAGACGCGGGTGGCGCAATACGACCAACCTGTGTTCGCGTGGAGTTGACGCGGCCCGTCGCCCAAGGTTTTGACGTGCGTCGGATCCGCTCTAGAGACGCCCCATACGGCATGCTTAGCTTTGACAATACGTTCGTCCAACAGCTTCCAGCCGACCCGGAACCGCGAAACTTTCGCCGCCAGGTGCACAATGCCTGCTTCTCCTGGGTCGCACCGACTCCCGTAGGCGGCCCTCGCCTTCTGTCGCATTCTCCCGAGATGGCCGAGCTCCTTGGCCTCGTCGTAGATGAAACGGGCGCGGACGAGATGGCGCAAGTGCTGTCGGGCAATCAAGAGTGGCCAGGAATGCAGACCTATGCTGCTTGCTACGGCGGCCACCAGTTCGGAAACTGGGCCGGGCAGCTCGGGGACGGCCGAGCGATCAGCCTCGGCGAAGTAGTCAACGCCCAGGGCCAGCGCTGGGAGCTTCAGCTCAAGGGAGCAGGACCGACGCCCTATTCGCGCACCGCCGACGGGCGGGCTGTCTTGCGTTCGTCGATCCGCGAGTTTCTGTGCAGCGAAGCAATGCACCACTTGGGCGTGCCGACGACGCGCGCTTTGAGCCTCGTCTCAACCGGGGATCAGGTCGTCCGCGACATGCTCTACGACGGCAATCCACGACCCGAACCAGGAGCCATCGTCTGTCGGGTAGCACCTTCGTTCATTCGCTTCGGCAACTTCGAGATCTTCGCCGCGCGAGACGAAACCGACACCCTGAAAACCCTCGCAGACTACACCATCGCGCAGCACTTCCCGGAGCTCGGCACACCGTCGAAAGACGTGTACCTGGCGTGGCTCGCCGAGGTCTCGCGGCGAACTGCGATCATGGTTGCACACTGGATGAGGGTCGGCTTCGTGCACGGGGTGATGAACACCGACAACATGTCCATTCTCGGACTGACGATCGACTACGGTCCGTATGGTTGGCTCGATGATTTCAACCCCGGGTGGACCCCTAACACCACCGACGCAGGTGGCCGGCGGTATCGCTTTGGGCATCAGCCCAACATTGCGATGTGGAATCTCGTCCGCTTGGCAAACGCACTCTTCCCTTTGATCGGGTCGGCCGAGCCGATCGAACAGGCTCTGAAGTCGTTTCCCAACACGTTCGAGCGAGTCTATCGTGAGACGATGGCTGCCAAGCTCGGACTCAGCGAATTCCGCGACGACGAAGACGACACGCTCGTTGGTGAGCTCTTCGGCGTGCTCCAATCGGCCGAAACCGACATGACGATCTTTTACCGACGCCTTGCCAACCTCGATCCGTCGAGCGTCGGGAAGCAGTCCCATCGTGAGCGTCTCGAACCACTGCTCGACGCCTACTACGACCCTGAGCAGCTCGGCGTCGAGGCGACGAAGCGAATCGGGGACTGGCTCTCAGCATACGCGCAGCGGCTCGAGGGCGACCCATTGCCTGCAGACGCTCGCCGATCGCGGATGAACGCGGCCAACCCGAAGTATGTACTCCGAAACTACCTGGCCCAGGTCGCCATCGACGCCGCCGAGGCAGGCGAGCCAGCCGAGATCGATCGATTGCTCGACGTCATGCGACACCCCTATGAGGAGCAGCCAGAGCGCGAGTCCTACGCGGTCAAACGGCCCGATTGGGCGCGCACCCGTGTAGGATGCTCGGCGCTATCGTGTAGCTCCTAGTCACGGTCTGCAGGGCCACCACGAAATGCAGGGATAGTCAGAGGACGTCGGGTACGTTATCCTCCTGCGCCTCAACAAGAGGGCTGGGTCCCAGAGCACCGGAACGAGGCAACGATGACGACTTCAGAAGAACAAGGGCTTGGCACGCTGGCACTGCATGCCGGCCAGGAACCCGACCCAACGACGGGCGCACGAACGGTTCCGATTTACGCGACTACGTCCTACGTGTTCAACGACACGGATCACGCAGCGGCGCTGTTCGGACTGACCGAGTTCGGGAACATCTACTCCCGAATCATGAACCCGACCGTCGACGTACTCGAGAAGCGCCTGGCGGCCCTCGATGGCGGCGTCATGGGCCTTTGTTTCGCGTCCGGGCAGTCGGCGATCAACGCAGCGATTCTGAGCATCTGCCATTCGGGTCAGAACCTCATCTCCGCCACCAGTCTCTACGGCGGCACTTGGACCCTCTTCACGCAGACGTTCAAGAACCTCGGTATCGAGGTTCGCTTTTTCGACCCGAAGCACCCCGAGCAGATTCATGAGCTCGCGGACGAGAACACGCGTCTCGTCTACATGGAGTCGATCGGAAACCCGAAGAACGACGTCCCCGATTTTCGAGCCATCGCCGACGCCGCGCACAGCGCGCCGCATGGAGCACTTCCGGTGTTCTGCGACAACACCGTCACCACCCCGTGCCTGATGCGACCGTTCGAGCACGGGATCGACGTCACCGTCTACTCGACCACCAAGTTCATCGGCGGCCACGGCGCGCACATCGGCGGTGCCATCGTCGACTCGGGCAACTTCAAGTGGACCGACCAGCGCGACAAGTGGCCAGAGCTCTGCAGCCCATCGCCTAGCTACCACGGCATGGTGTTCGCCGATGCACTCGAACCGATGGGCAACATTTCCTATCTGCTCCACGTCCGAACACACTGGCTTCGCGACACCGGTGCTGCGATGAGTCCGTTCGCCGCGTTCTTGTTT
The DNA here is from genome assembly GCA_963845195.1 of uncultured delta proteobacterium. GTDB lineage: Bacteria > Myxococcota_A > Polyangia > Polyangiales > Houyiibacteriaceae > SG8-38. The sequence continues at coordinate 1,205,973 of CAWJRH010000001.1, read as the reverse complement.
CTGCAAGGGATCGAGACCCTTCACCTGCGCATGCCGCGGCACTGCGAGAACGCGTTGGCGGTCGCCCGATTTCTCGAAGGCCACGAAGGCGTGGAGTGGGTCAACTACCCAGGGCTAGCTTCTCATCCCGACCATGAAGCGGCGAATCACTACCTGCCAAATGGAAAGGGTGCGATTCTCGGCTTCGGAATCAAGGGCGGCATGGAAGCGGGTAAGAAGTTCATCAACGCCTGCAAGCTCTGTTCGCACCTGGCGAACATCGGCGATGCGAAAACGCTCGTCATCCACCCGGCGTCGACAACGCATCAGCAGCTCACCCCCGAAGACCAGGCTGCGGCGGGCGTCGTCCCGGAATACGTTCGCGTATCGGTCGGCATCGAAGACATCGCCGACATCATCGCGGACATCAGTCAGGCGCTCGCGGCTGCGCAGACGTGACCACGCGCTGCGCACCCTTTGGCGCATGAGCACAGACTTCGAAAGCACAGATTCTTCCCGTAGCGCCCAGCCGCTGCGGCACGCGAAGTCGGCAGTCTTCCCAACGCCGCTCCGGCTGCGTCTGGGCGGCATGCTCCCGAGCGTCGAAGTCGCTTACGAAACGTACGGGTCTCTCGATGCGGAACGCAGCAACGCCGTGCTGGTCTGCCACGCGATCTCGGGAGATTCCCACGTAGCCTCCCACAACGAGGACGACGAACCTGGTTGGTGGGAAACGCTCGTCGGTCCGGGACGGCCGCTCGATACCGACCGCTTATTCGTGATCTGCTCGAACGTGCTTGGAGGCTGCCGTGGTACGACCGGCCCGAGCACCATAGACCCGCTGACGAACGAGCCCTATGGGAACGATTTTCCGCTGGTCACGGTCGAAGACATGGTCGACGTGCAGAAGCGTTTGATCGACCTACTTGGGATCACGAAACTGCGCGCAGTCGTGGGAGGCTCCCTCGGGGGTCATCAGACCCTATGCTGGGCGACGCGCTACCCGGACCAGGTCGCAACCGGTGCCGTGATCGCCTCGTCGTCGCGACTCACGGCGCAGGCACTCGCATTCGACGTGGTCGGACGCAACGCGATCCAAACCGACCCCAAGTTTCACGACGGACAGTACTACGGGACCGGCGACTTCCCCCACATGGGCCTCGCGATTGCGCGGATGCTCGGTCACATCACCTATTTGTCCTCCGAGTCGATGACCAAGAGGTTCGACGTCAACCGCCACGAGCCGCGCGACATCGCGACGGAGTTCGAGAAACGCTTCTCGGTGGGGTCCTATCTTGCGTACCAAGGAGACCGATTCGTAGGACGCTTCGACGCCAACTCGTACGTTGCGATAAGCCTGGCGATGGACCACTTCGACATGGGCGCAAACCACGAAGAACGGCTCGAGGCTCTGGAGGCGGCGACCTGCGATTGGCTGGTCATCTCGTTCTCGAGCGACTGGCTGTTCCCACCGTTTCAGTCTCGCGACCTCGTGGATGCGATGAGCTCGCTGAATCAGCCGGTGTCGTACTGTGAAATCGAGACCGACGGCGGTCACGACGGCTTCCTGCTTCCCAACGACATCGTGCAGTACGGCCCCCTTCTTCGTGCCAAGCTCGGACACCGTACGCCGAGCCCGCCACGAGCTCGCGTCGAGGATGACCGAATCCTCGAACTGATTCCCCCTGGAAGCTCAGTGCTCGATCTTGGGTGTGGGGAAGGCGACCTCCTGGCCCGCCTCCGTGTTCGTGGCGAGGCGCTCCTCGTCGGCATCGAGGTCAGCACCGCCTTGATCGCCGCGACGATGCAGCACGGCGTCGACGCGATCGACTGTGACCTGAACGTCGGACTTCCCGAGTTCCACGATGCAACATTCGACTACGTGGTGCTCTCCTCGACGTTGCAAGTCGTGCCCAACGTAGAGCAGCTACTCGTCGATGCGCTCCGGGTCGGCAAACGGGCGGTCGTGAGCTTCCCGAACTTCGGGTACGCGGCACTGCGCAGCATGTTCGCCAACGAGGGTCGTGTCCCCAAGGCCCCGGGCCCGTTCGCATTCGAGTGGTACGACACGCCGAACCGTCGGTTCCCTTCGATCCAAGACATGCTCGACCTTTGCGAGAAGATGGGCGTCAGGGTCGAAGATGCCCGCTTCTACGACGACAACCAGGGCCTCGAAATCGCAGCAACGGACGACCCCAACCTCAACGCGGACACCGCCATACTGGTCCTCAGCCAGCATTCGCCGCGTGACTGAGTTCCTCCGAGACGGGCCCGAAACCGCAGCCCCGCGACTGCTGCTGGCGCATGGGGCTGGGGCACCCATGGACAGTCCCTTCATGAATACCGTGGCGGAACTCGTCGCGACGGCGGGCGTCAGCGTGGTCCGCTTCGAGTTTGACTACATGGCCAAGCGTCGCACCGACGGCACGAAGCGCCCGCCCCCGCGCGCACCGAAGCTCATCGAGGAGTACCGTGCTGTGCTCGCCGAGCTCGGCACCGCGGGCCACTGGGTGATCGGAGGCAAATCGATGGGCGGGAGGATCGCATCGATGATCGCAGACGAGGCCAAGGTGCGAGGACTTGTGTGCCTAGGATACCCGTTTCACCCGCCCGGGAAGCCCGACAGTCTGCGCACGTCTCATCTAGAAGCGCTGCGAACGCCGGCGCTTTTCTGCCAGGGAACGAGAGATCCCTTCGGCGCGCGGGAGGAGGTGACGCAGTACGCGCTGTCGTCCGCGATCGAGTTTGCATGGATCGAGGATGGCGAGCACTCCTGGAAGCCGAGAAGAAAGAGCGGCCGCACCGAAGCGCAAAACCTCGAAACCGGCGCCGAGGCAATCGCCGCGTTCATCAGGGTGAACTCGGTCTAGGGGCGAATCAGGTGGGTGAAATCGCGATAGGGAACGTCGGACGGCGGCCCCGAAGCATGGTGATATTCGAGCGCAGCGCCCGGTCGCACCGCGACGATCGTGGACGAGACGGTTCCATAGACGGGCGTTTGTACGCAGATCGCCTGCAGCCTGCGCGCGAGCTCCTGGTCGAAGAGCGGGTTCTGTGGAATCTGGGGAACCTCGGCCGGGTCGGGGAGCGACGTGTCGGCAAGGACCTGTGCGAGCTCTGACTGAAGCTCGGGCCACGGACGCGACGAAATCGACAGCACGCGGGTGCGGGCGCCCTCGGCTTTCGGAAACTCGGGCGAACCGAGCCTGTCGTTGCAGAGCACGTGGACCCCTGCCGAAAGGAATTCGAGCTCGATCGCACTACGCGACCGGCGACCGTACCCTGCCGCAAGGTTTGTCCCGTCGCCGAAGATCACGTTGAACTCGTTGTAGAGTCGAGCGTCCGTGCGTTGGAGAAATGCGGCGACGCCCTCGTGAGAGCCCGCGCGAAGCGCTTCGAGGACGAGCTCGCCACGGGAGCGGAGGGAGTCGTCGGGGCCAGCGTAGTTGCGCTGGTTCGTCAGCCCCACGAATAGCCCCGAGGGGGTTAGCCCAAACCAGGTCCCGCCTTTGTCGTCGTCGCGCCCTCCGACGATACGCGGATCGGCGTCGAGCAGAAGTGGAGGCGAAGCGCTTCGGCTGAAGAACTCGTCGCGGTTTGACGCGACGACCGTCGAATGAGGGGCGTCTAGCCCGTGCCGCACGATGATCGTGCACATAGCTCAGGCCCCCACGCTGGGAGCTTCCTCGCCGGACGAGGTCAATCCCACGAGGCTACCCACTCTCGGCCCTGAGAGCCGGCGAGACCGCGAATCGTGGTCGCTTCTGCTGCTGGGCCTCGCGGGGTCTCCAACGAGTGCTTCAAGACGACGGCGTCGTCTCCGACGACGCCGACCCGCTCGGTGCGCACCGTCACCTCTTCGCCTGGAAGGACCGAGTCGCGAAAGTGGACCTGCTCCGCCATAGGTTGAAGGTTGGTTGGGTCGATTCCGCCTTCGACGCAGCGTTTGGCGGTGGCTTCATCGCACCAGTCAACGTAGGCGGGATGATTCGCGTGCCCCAGCGGATCGGCCCAGGTCTGCCACATGCGGAACGCGAAAGTCGAAGCCGTCCCCGGCGTGCTGACGAACTCGGGCAACTTGACTGACGGCTCGCGATCGACTGCAGGAAAGGCAGCCGCGGTTGCCTCCGCACCACGCGTCGGCCGAAGGGTTTCGGAGTCGACATGAACCCACTCTTGGGTTGCGGCAGCAACGAGGTCATCACCTGAGTGCACCCTTACCTCCCGCGTCGAGAGTGTGCGGCGACGAAGACGGGAGACCCAGGTAGTCGCGCGCAACGGCGTTCCGTAGGGTGTTTCGACGCCGTGAATCAGGGTCATCCGATACACGACGAAAAAGACACCTTCGACCCGGAAGCGAGACGGTGGCCAACCCGACTCGATCGAAGCAAGCGTCGCGGCGTCTTGGCACAAACGCCAGACATCTCCCGCCCGCGGAACCTCGCGGCTCGTGAATGCGTTTCGCGGGAGCGTCAGTGGGAATTCCCAGACGAAGTCCGTCACGCGTCGATCGATAGCACCCTTCTTGCCGCACGGAAACGGCCTTCCGGATCGAGATCGGCCATGGTACGAGGATGCCATGCTCGCGTTTCGTTTCCTGCTCTTCACATGGGCCTGCGGCTTCGTGCTAGCCGGCTGCACCGAAACTACGACGGACAAACTAGGGCTTCCACCCCTCACGACGGTACCCTCCGTCGACCTCGAACGATACCTCGGCACCTGGTACGAGATCGCGAGTTACCCGAAGCGGTACCAGGCTGGCTGCACGGGAACCAGGGCGACGTACTCGATGCGTGACGACGGCGACATCAAAGTCATCAACCGGTGTCTCAAGGGCTCGCTCGACGGCCCCGAAGACGTTGCGGAAGGGCGCGCTCGCCTCCCTGCCCCGAACGACACGACGAAGCTCGAGGTCTCGTTCTTCTGGCCCTTCTGGGGCGACTACTGGATCATCGATCTCGATCCGAACTACCGATGGGCGGTAGTGGGCGCGCCGAGCCGCGACTCGCTGTGGATTCTGAGTCGTTCCCCGACGATGGACGCCGAAACGTACGCGGCGATTCTCGATCGTATCGCGGCCCAGGGATATCCGCTCGATCGACTCGAAAAGACTCAGCAGTCACCGAGTCCCTGACGCGCCCGGCCGTATCCGACACCACTCGCTCCACGAGCCGACGTACAGTTCGCCTCCTCGGATTTCCGCGGCTTCCATCGCAAGCAACAGGTGACACGCGGTCACCCCGGAACCACAGGAGCAGACGATCTGGGTTTCGTCCTGCGTGACGTCTTCAACGCCGAAGCGGCGACGTAGTTCGTCAGGAGGCAAGAAGCGACCCTGCTGATCGACGAGCGACTGCCAATGGAGGTTCGTGGCGCCCGGAATGTGTCCGGCCACCGGGTCGAGTGGTTCTTCAAGCCCTTCGAAGCGGCGGGGTGCACGCGCATCGAGCACACGCCACCGGGGGTCGTGTCGCACGCGTTCGACGAACGCTGCGTCGACGGCGGGCCAGTCGGCGACCTCGGTTGAGTACGCGGGGCGCCCGATCGCCGGGACGGCTACCGGCCCTGCATCCAACGAGACGCCGGCATCCAGGATGGCTCCCCATCCACCGTTGACGACTGCCACCGGAACATGTCCAACCGCGCGGAGCATCCACCAGGCGCGCGCCGCGGCCATCCCGCCCGCCGCGGCGTCGTAGAGGATCACCGGCGTCGACGGTTCGATGCCCCAGCTCCCGAGCTTCGCCAGCCAGTGGCCGATCGAAGGCAGGGGGTGGCGGCCGCCCTGCGCCGGGTCGCCGGGGTTCGAGAGATCGACTTCGAGATCGACACGGACCGCGCCCGGGACGCGGGCCGTCGCAAAGTCAGAATCTGCGGCCGGGCCGGTTCGGACGTCGAGAAAGACAGCCTGGCCCACGAGTGACGAAAGCCGGTCTGCACCGATGAGAGGGGTTGGAATCATTGGGAAGTTCCTAAGGATAGCGTCTACCTCGAATATAGTGTCTAGTAACACTTGACACTATGAGGCCCAAGGGAGACTCTTTGTCGATGTCGACGGGGATCGATCCACTTTCACGGCTGCCGCGCGGCCTTTCGAGGCGCGTTCGCTCCGCGCAGCGCGACCTCTCGATGCTGGGCAACCGGCTCATCTTCGGCAAATCGCCCGCGCCCATCATCCCAAGGCGCGAGAGGCCCGACGGCGACGTCCTCCACCTCACGCGACCGGCACCCAGCCTTTCGCGCACCGTCGCGGTCGTCGACGTCGTGCGGGAAACCCCTGACGCCGTGTCGCTCTACCTCACGGAACTCGATGGCTCTCCCATCGCGTTCGAGTCGGGTCAGTTTCTCAGCGTCGACGTCGAGGTCGACGGCAAGACCCACCGGCGGGCGTACTCGCTTGCAAGCCCGTGTCTGCCGAAAGCCCCCACGCACATCACAGTCAAGCGCATCACAGACGGCGTCGTGAGCCACCACATCGTGGACAACAGTCGCACCGGAGACACGCTCTCGGTGCTGGGCCCCTCCGGCAACTTCACCCTCGATGCTGCGCACGCCAACTCGCAGCACTTGTTGATGGTGGCGGGAGGCAGCGGCATCACCCCGATCATGAGCCTCATCGAGACGTTTCTCCGAACGGGCCCCGACGGCCGAGTCACTCTGATCTACGGCAACCGCAACCGCGAGGACATCATCTTCGCCGAACGACTCGAGGCTTTGGCGCGAGAGTTCCGCGAACGACTGATCGTCGACCACGTGCTGCAGGCGCCCCCCGAAGACTGGGAAGGCGGAACGGGGCTGCTGAGCGAAGAGGTGCTTTGCGAACGCATGACCAGGCTCGGCGTCACTCGAGACCGCTGCGATCGATTCTATCTTTGTGGACCGACCCCGATGATGGATTCTGCCCACGCGGTACTCGACGGGCTTGGTGTCGATCGTGCGCGCATCGCCGAAGAGCGCTTCACCCGTCCGGAGGAACGCCACGGGACGCAAGGGAGCGACAAGGTCGAGGTGGTGTTGGTCAGCATCGGCGAGGACGAACACGCGGTGGAGGTCGCCCCCGGTCAGACGATTCTCGAGGCGGGTCTGGCGTCGGGTCTGAGCATGCCGTTTTCCTGCGTGATGGGGGGATGCGCAGCCTGTCGTGTGCGACTGCACGATGGCCAAGTGACGATGGAAGAGCCAAATTGCCTGAGTCCTACCGAGCGCGACCAGGGCTACGTGCTGGCATGCGTGGGCCGACCGCTCACCGGATGCAAACTCGCAGTGGAGGCTTCATGACGACGGCGGCGAGCGCGCTCGAGCTGAACCAGGAGCGCTGGTGCTACCGGATGAAAGACCTCTGCGAGGCAACTGGACTGCCGCGCCAGGCGATCCATTTCTACATTCAGCAGGGTCTCCTCCCACCCGGTCAGAAGACTGGGCGCAACATGGCTTGGTACACCGAAGCGCACATCGATCGACTCCACACCATCAAGCGACTGCAGCATGAACGGTTCCTGCCTCTCAAGGCGATCAAGGCTCTGTTCGATGGTGAGGACGACGTGTTCTCTCCGCAGCAGCACGCCTTCCTCGCAGGCGTGAAGCAGCGCCTAGGAGCCTCCCTCACGCGATGCGAAGACCGACTCCCCACCCTAACCCCCGAAGAGATCGCCACGGACACGGGCGTCGAGCCTGCGGACGTCGAAGGCGCATTCGAGCTGGGCTTGGTCGGGGGAGAACGAACCGACGGACAGCTTCGCATCGCGAGCGCCGACGTGTGGTCGTTTGAGGTGCTCGGTCAGATTCGCGCGCTCGGTTTCACCGAAGACCTCGGATTCAGCATCGAAGACTTCTCCTTCTACCAGGACCTCATCGACAAACTGCTACAAGAGGAAGTGCATCTACTGTCCTCTCGGCTCGCGGACCTTCCGCCCGACGAAGTCGCCACGATGATCGAACGGGTCATCCCAGTATTGAATAGTTTCATCATGCGGCTCCACGCCGCCAAGATTCGCGATCTTTTCGCCAATGTGCTTTAGGGAAAGGGTTGATCATGCTCAGCGACAAAATGCTCGACAATCTACCGATGTCCGTACGAAGGCGGGTCGAACCGTACGTCGAGGCCGTTCAGGTCATGACCCAAACCAAGAACCCAAAGGTCCTGCGATCGATGGCGGGATCCGGGATTCGAGGGCTGATCCTCCAGCGTGGAAAACAGGGAGTCCCAACGCGCATGCCCTCGCACCACGAGTGCCATTTCGACTGGACATACCCTCATGACCAGAGCGAGATGCGGGACCTCTACAACCGGGCCAAAGCGGCCCAGTGGAACGGCGACGATCTCCCTTGGCACATCGACGTCGACCCCCTCAACCCAGAGGTACCGATCATCCCCGAAGAGTTCATGAGCTTCGAAGACCTCAGTGACATGGGCATCCGGCTCAACGCACGAGAGCAACGGGAGCTCAACGCCAGCAACGCAGCATGGATGCTCAGCCAGTTCCTCCACGGCGAACAGGGGGCGCTCTTCGCGGCGGCGCAGGTCACCGAAGCGGTCCAGTTCTTCGATGGCAAACTCTACGGATCGACCCAGGTCGTCGACGAAGGTCGCCACGTCGAGGTGTTTCATCGCTACCTCGATACCAAGATGGAGAAACTCTATCAGATCAACGACAACCTCTTCGTCATCATCGATGCGCTGATTCAGGACCCGCGTTGGGACATCAAGTTCCTCGGGATGCAGATCATGGTCGAGGGTCTCGCGCTCGGGGCGTTTGGCACTCTCTACAAAATGACGACGGAGCCGCTCCTCAAAGAGCTACTCCGCAACGTCATTCAAGACGAGGCGCGACACGTGCACTACGGAGTCGTTGCGCTGCGCGAGCACTTCAACACCGCGTTGAGTCCGGCAGAGCAGCGCGAACGCGAAGACTGGGCCTTCGAAGTGGCGCTGCTCATGCGCAATCGCTTCTTGGCGATGGAAGTCTACGAAGAGTGGTTCGAGCACAAGCTATCCCGCAAGCAGTGGGCGGATCTGGTCACTCGGTCTCCGGGCTTTGAACTGTTCCGGAATGTAATGTTCCAACGCCTCGTGCCGAATCTTCGAGAGATCGGTCTTCTGAGTGACCGCATCAAGCCACACTATGAGCGGGCCGGCCTCATGAAGTACTTCGACGGTCGCTCGGCCGACCACATCACCGGCGACGAGATGATCGCCGAACTCGACGCAGCCTAGCCCTCGGGCTCGGCAACGACGGCAAGGAGCGCGTCTGCGTCGACCTGATCGCCGGCCGCGACGCTGAGGCTGGTGACCGTTCCCTCCTGTGGCGCGGTGACCGAGTGCTCCATCTTCATCGCCTCCATGATGAGAAGCACCTGGCCCGCCTGCACGCGATCGCCTTCCGCGACGCGCAGCTCGATGATCTTGCCGGGCATCGGTGAGACACAGCCACCTGTCGGCACCGCGCTGGACTTTTCTGGAAAGCGGGCCTTGCGGCGAAGTGCGACGTCGAGTTCGCGGGTGTGTACGAACACGGCGTCGCCCTCTTCGATGACCCGGAACCTCGAACGGTGTCCGTCGATTTCGAGGGTCAGCGTCGGTGCATCCCATGACACGACACGTACCTCGACCGGCTCGGAGCCCGCGGTCACATGGAAGACATCATTGGCCACGTATCGGTATTCGACCCGAAAAGTCTCATCGTCGCGCTCGAACTCGTCGAACTGAGGGCTGTGGAAGTTGTTGCGCCAGCCTGACGGCACCTTCGGCAACACCGTACGCCCCTGCTCTCGCCGCTGCTCGGCCGCCAGCGTTGCGGCCACTGAGGCGGTCCAGGCGTGGGCTTCGTCAGGCGCCGCAGCAAGCGCTTCACCCATGTGCGTGTCGATGAAGTGGGTGTCGACGTTGCCAGCGACGAACTCGGGATGGTCGAGCACTTGAAGGAGGAACTCCCGATTGGTCACGACGCCGTGGACACTCAACGAACGCAGAGCGCCACGCATGCGCTGAAGCGCGACCGTACGGTCGGACCCAGACGTGACGATCTTCGCGAGCATCGGATCGTAGTAGATGCTCACCTCGTTGCCGACTTCAACGCCGCTATCGACGCGAAGCCCTTCGGCCGGAGGGAGATCCCAGTCCACCACCGTACCGCTCTGCGGAAGAAATCCCGACGAGGGGTCTTCGGCGTAGAGCCGGACCTCGATCGCAGCGCCATCGAGTCGTACCGCGTCTTGCTCCATACGGAGCGGTTCGCCCTGGGCGACGCGAATCTGTTCTTCGACGAGGTCGAGCCCGGTGATGCATTCGGTGATGGGGTGCTCGACCTGAAGCCGCGTGTTGACCTCGAGGAAGTAGAAGCTTCGATCCGGAGAGAGGATGAACTCGACCGTGCCAGCGTTCTGGTAGCCAATCGTCTTGCCGCAGGCGACCGCAGCCTCTCCCATCGCCCTTCTGAGTGCCGGATCGAGTGCGGTGGACGGCGTCTCTTCGATGATCTTCTGATGACGCCTCTGGATCGAACATTCGCGCTCATTCAAATGCACCAGCGAGCCATACTGGTCGCCGAGGATTTGAATCTCGACGTGCCGCGGCCGGTCGATGTACTTCTCGACCAGCAGCGTGCCGTCACCAAAGGACGACTGCCCTTCGCGCGCAGCCGACGCGATCGCATCCGACAGCTCTTCCTCGCGCCGGACGAGCTTCATGCCCTTGCCGCCTCCGCCTGCGCTCGCCTTGAGCAGCACGGGGAAGCCAATTTCAAGCGCCTTGGCGGCCAACACCGCGGGATCTTGGTCAGCGCCGTCGTAGCCGGGAATCACGGGAACCCCCGCAGCCTCGACGAGCGCTTTGGCCCGCTGCTTGGAGCCCATCGAGCGGATTGCGTCGGGCGTCGGACCAATGAAGATGACCTTGGCCTTCGCGCACGCCTCGGCGAACTCTGCGTTCTCCGCCAAAAAGCCGTAGCCGGGGTGAATCGCGTCGCATCCTGCGCGCGAAGCAACCTCGACGATCTTGTCGATTCGCAGATAGCTTTCGGCACTCGGGGGCGGCCCGATGAGAAACGCTTCGTCGGCCTCTTGCACGAAGGGCATGTCGCGATCGGCCTCGGAGTAGACGGCGACCGTCGCGATTCCCATCTTGCGGCAGGTGCGCATGATGCGCCGCGCGATCTCTCCTCGGTTCGCGATCAAGACTTTTTGAATGGTCCGGCTCACTCTCTCGGCTCCCTCAATGACGGAACACGCCCCACGAGGTCGTTCCCTCGACGGCAGCGTTGTATGCGGCGGAAAGACAAATGGCGATGACGGTACGGGTATCTCGAGGATCGATGATGCCGTCGTCCCAAAGCCTGGCGGTCGAGTAGAGTGCGGTCGACTGATCGTCGATCTGCTTCTCGGTCATCATCTTCGCTACGGTCAGCATCTTCTCGTCTACTTCGATACCCTTCTTGGCCGCCGCATCACGCTGGATGATGTCCAGTACCCCAGCCAACTGCTTTCCGCCCATGACGGCGATCTTGTGGTTGGGCCACGTGAAGAGGAACCGCGGCTTGTACGCGCGACCGCTCATCGCGTAGTTGCCAGCGCCGTAGCTCGAACCCGTCATGATCGTGATCGCGGGGACTGTGCTGTTCGACACCGCGTTGATCATCTTGGCGCCGTTCTTGATGATGCCGTCCTGCTCGTACTGCTTTCCAACCATGAATCCGGTCGTGTTTTGGAGAAATACGAGCGGAATGTCGCTGCTGTTGCACAGCTGAATGAACTGGGCGCCTTTGTTGGCGCTCTCGCTGAAGATCGTGCCGTTGTTCGCGAGAATACCGACGGGAAACCCGTGAAGGTGAGCCCACCCGCAGATCATCGTCTTGCCATACAGGGGCTTGAACTCGCTGAATCGCGAGCCATCGACGATGCGCGCGATCACTTCTCGCTGGTCGAACGGTACACGCACGTCGGCGGAAGCCACGCCCAAGAGGTCCTCCGGATCGTAGAGGGGGGATTCGACCGCCCGTACCCGAGGCGCAGCCCTCTTCTTCCACTCGAGATGCGCCACGATCTCACGGCCAAGGCGAATCGCATCGAGTTCGTCCTCGGCAAGATAGTCGGAAACACCGCTCAGCGTCGAATGCATCTCTGCACCGCCGAGCTCTTCGTGCCCGGTCTCTTCGCCCGTCGCCATCTTCACGAGGGGCGGGCCGGCCAGGTAGACCTGCGCCTGCTCTTTGACCATCACGACGTAGTCGCTCATCCCGGGCAGATAGGCACCTCCCGCGGTCGAGCTTCCGAACACGAGACAGATCGTCGGGATCCGCTGCTCGGACCGGCGCGTCAGGTGCCGAAAGCCCTCCCCACCAGGGACGAAGATCTTGTCTTGGTTGGGAAGGTCAGCGCCGGCGGATTCAATCAGGCTGATCCCAACCAGTCGATTCTGTTCGCAGATCTCTGCGAGACGCCCGCTCTTCACCATGCTGATCGGGGTGATCGCTCCGCCTTTGATCGTGGCTTCGCTCGCCACCAAACAGCACTCGACGCCGCTGACGAGCCCGACGCCTCCGACGACCGAGGAACCACTCGTCTCTCCCTTCATCCCATGACCAGCAAGAGAGCCGATCTCGAGAAAGTAGCTGTCGCGATCGAGCATCATCTCGATTCGCTGTCGCGGGAGGATGCGGCCGCGTGAGCGGTGCCGCTCGACGTACTTCGCGCCGCCGCCGAGATTGGCTTTGGCCATGGCTTCGCCGAGGCTGGTCAGCTCGCCGAGGATCGCCTCTCGATTGGACTGAAAGGTCTCGGAGTTGCGGTCGACCTTGGTACCGAGGACCGGATACTGCTGTTCTTGGGCCATGGCGCGGGAATCCTACAGAAGGCTTATCTCGGGGAACGCGATTATGAATGAGTGCTCAGTCAGTGCAACTCCATCCGGGTCACGCCCAACGGCTAGGCGCGAACCGACGGTCGACGCTCTCTCCAGGGACGAGCACGTTCAAGCTGGGCCGCCAACGCAAACATTTCCGTCTCGGTTTCAGGCCAACCGGTGAACATCACGCCGATGGGCAAGCCGTCGCGGTTCCAATACAGCGGTACCGACATCGAGGGCTGACCGGTCACATTGGCCACCTGCGTGAACGGTACGAAAGAGAACGCGCTCTGCGCGGCGCGATCGATGAGAGTGGGGTTGGCAAGCGGTGCGTTCCACCCGAGCGCAGCAATCGCGTTCTGGGCGATGGCATCCACACCCTGGGGCGCAAGCTCGCCGATGCGCACCGGGGGCGCACCGAGCGTCGGCGTGAGCATGAGATCGTATTCGCGGTGCAGCCGAGCGAGCCTGCAGGCTTCGGTCTGCAGAGTACGCATCGCGGTCACGAAGGCCTCTGCGCTGACGGCCCGTCCCAGCATGTTGCTAATCCAGGTCGTCAGCTGGAAGTCGCGTCGCGTCGCGCGCCTCCCGCGCACCGCCTCGGCGTGTCGAATCTCGGCGGCAATGTTGCCTGCGAGGACGATGACGAATGCACGCCCAAGCACCTCGGGGTCGTGTCGAGGGGAGATCGCTTCGACGTGATGACCCAGAGATTCGCAGAGCCCTGCAGCATCCAGCACAGCTGCAGTGCAGTCGGGATGAATCTCGCTTGGAAACGCCGGTTCGCTGTGGAATGCGATCCGCAGCGGCCTCGGGTCACGTTCGGTCGCGCCGAGAAACGTGCCCACGACAGGTGGCGCGTAGTAGCCGGACGTCGCCTCGGGTCCGTGCGTGGCATCGAGCAGCGCAGCGCTGTCCCGTACCGTCCGCGACACTACATGTTCGGAGACGAATCCCGACCAGTGCTCAGTCGCCGTGGGCCCAACGGGATTGCGTGCGCGCGAAGGCTTGTGTCCGAAGAGGCCGCAGCACGCGGCAGGAATCCGAATCGAGCCGCCGCCATCTCCGGCGGACGCAAACGGAACGAGGCCCGCGGCAACGCACGCCGCCGACCCACCGCTCGAGCCGCCGGCGGTCCGCCCGAGGTTCCACGGGTTGCGCGTCGCGCCGCATAGATCGGTTTCAACCACCGGCAGAAGTCCGAGCTCTGAGGTCGTCGTCTTCGCAACGACGTTGAGTCCAGCGTCACGCCAACGTCGATAGAGAGTGGTCTCGGTGTCGGGGACCCAACCTTCCCAGAACCGAGAGCCCATCTCGGTCGGCACCCCGACGATGGTCTGCAGGAGGTCCTTCATCAGGAAGGGCACCCCGGCGAAGGCTCCTGGCCCCAGCGGTTCGTCGGCGCGAGCCCGTGCGTGTTGATAGAGCTCACGCGCGATTGCGTTGATCTGAGGATTCACGCGTTCGATTCGATCGATGCAGGCCTCGACGACCTCACGCGCGCTCACGTCGCCAGCCTGCACCCGGGCCGCCAGTTCAAGGCCGTCGTAGTCGTCATACTCAGCGAATTCCGCCATGGCGGTCAGGCCTACCCCGCATGACTGCCGAAATGCAATGGAACTCGCCACCGGGCCGGGACGACCCCCGCAAATTCACCGCACAGCTCGCCCCGACGGGACCGACGGAGTGAGGTTACGGTCACAGTGAAACTGCATTTTTTTGATCATATGGTTGATAATTTTCCAACATGGTGGTACCTCACGGCTTGAAGTTGGGGACACAGACGGGAGAACGGAAATGACGAAGAGTGAAAAAGCCAAGGAAATCGCAATGATGAAAGAAGCCGTCGATGCGGTACGCGCCCGAGGCTGGATTACCTATGACGAGGCCTCCGAAGTCGTCGCGAGTATCGGCGCCTCCCAGGCCACCGTTCGCAAGCTGCTGCGACGTTTCGAGGCGGCTGGAGTAGAAGTCACGGTGAAGCGCGGCCGGAACCGCAAGGTCGACCGCCGCCGCCCAACCAAGGCCGCCGAGAAGGCCGCGGCGCAAAATGCCGAGCCGGTTCAAACCTATCTCGACTGGATGGGTGCCGTCAGTCTGCTCACCCGCGAAGGGGAGGTCGAACTCGCGCGCCAGATCGAGCGAGGGCGTCAGCGCATCTACGATCGAGTGCTCGAAGAGGGCCTGCACTTGGAGCTCATCACGGAGATCCGCGAGCGCGTCGACGCCGGCGAGCTCGCGATACGCGAGGCTGTGATCGAGTCCGCGTTCGAGGGCATATTGGCTACGCTCGACGGGTACGTCGACGCTCTCGACGAGAATCCGTCGGCTCGCAAGAAGGCCGAGGAAGACTCCGGACTTTCGGGCGCGAAGCTTCGAGCTCTGCAAGCCGAGGTCAATGAATGCATCGTCGAGGTCGAGCGCGCGAAGTCGGAGATGGTCGAGGCCAACCTTCGTCTGGTGGTCGCGATCGCGAAGAAGTACCTCAAGCGCGGGCTGCCCTTCATGGACCTGATTCAGGAAGGCAACATGGGTCTCATGCGCGCGATCGACAAGTTCGACTACCGCCGTGGCTACAAGCTCTCCACCTACGCATCCTGGTGGATTCGGCAGTCAATGGCGCGAGCTACGACCGATCAAGCGCGGACGATTCGCATTCCCGTCCACGCCTGCGAGCTCCTGACGAAGGTCACCGGAATGTCGCGCAAACTAACCGGCGAGTTCGGTCGCGAGCCCACGTCGACGGAAATCGCGAACCGAATGAAGCTGCCGCCGGATCAGGTGTCGAACCTCCTGATGATCTCGCGCGATACCGTGTCGCTCGAGATGCCCGTCGGGAACGACGGCAATAGCGAGCTTCGCGATCTCATCTCCGATGAGGAAGGAGCGACTCCGATGGACTCCGTGATCGGCGAGGATCTTTCGATGACGGTGCTACGTGCGCTCGAGACGCTGAATCCACGCGAACAGAGGATCATTCGGATGCGCTTCGGCATCGGCGAAAAGGAATCTCATACGCTCGCCGAGATCGGCCGTGAGTTCGGACTAAGCCGAGAACGAATTCGACAGCTGCAGGCCCTTGCCCTTCGCAAGCTCCGAAACGTTCACGGTGACGCCGCGCTCAAACAGTTCGTCAGCGCCTAGGCGGACTCGGACTCGGGCAACTGGATCTCGCCGTTCTTGGCTTTCTCGATCCACTTGCCCATCGTCTTCTGAACACTCTCGAGAGCCATGTTCTTGAATGGCCGAAGAAGTAGCGGGACCTTGACCATGTCGACCGCGACCTTCCCGGGGAGAAGCTCGACGCTCGCCGCTACATCGACGCCCTTGACGCAGAAGCTTATCTGCGCGTTGTCGGGGTCGCTCCAGACCGTCTTGGCGTCGTACTTGGCGAACTTGTCGCAGTAGTGCTCGCTTGCCTGCTTGGCTGCCTCGCGGGCAAGCTCAGGGCTCAGGTCGTGTTCGATGGTGTAGTCCATGCGTGCCTCAAGGATGCACGAACTCCGAGGAGTTCGCTATGCGACCTGTTCGAAACCGCGACCCGATGAAAACCACCCCATCAGGGCAGAGGTATCGCCAAGAGGCCGCGTGGCCTCAGGCAGCATCCAGGCCGCGTTCTTCCGCCCATGACAAAATTGCTCGATGCTGGCCTGTTTGGCGCGCTGCTCTTCGCTGACCCACGAGCGCATCCGATCGAACACGGGCGCCACGTCAGCGAGCGCCCGGGGAGCTTGAGCACGGTCCAGCGCACCCAACTCTATCGCGTCGATGAAGGCACGGTTGAATACGACGTGGCTGAGAAAGAAGTCGCGCTTCTCGACTTCTTCGGCGACGGACTCCGCAGTGCGTACGCCAGCGGCATCGGCCGAGGAGACCAAGATGAACTCGGTCTGCGGAGAACGCATGATGTCGCGCAGATCCTTGGCCCGTTCGGCGAATCCCTCACGGAGGAACGCAACCTCGCTAAGAAAGTCAGCCAAGGCGGCGACGAGCGATTCGCCGCCGATCAGTGATAACAGCCTGCGCGCGATGGGGCCCCCGCTCAACCGCGGAGCGTCGTCCGGCGATTGCAAGAACCATCGAACGACCCGCTGATCGAGAAAGCGCACCAAGCGGGCAGGCGCATCGAAGATCTCGAGTGCGCTCTGCGATGGTGGAGTGTCCACGATCACGAGGTCGTACTGGGGGTCGTGAACCGCGTCGCGGACTCGCTCCATCGCGGCGTATGCGTGCGAACGCCCGAGCGAGTTCGAAAAGGCTTGATACACCTTGTTCTCAAAGACCCGCGCTGCCTGCGCCTCATCGTCTACCGCGCGGAGAATCACTGAGTCGGCGCTGGCTTTGGTCTCGAGCATCGCCGCGTGAAGCTCACCACCGGGTGCCGCATCTGAGAGAGGGACGGTCGACGCTACGTCGTGCAGGGTGTCGATTCCGAGCGCATCGGCGAGTCGCCTTGCCGGGTCGGCGGTGAGAACGAGCACCGATCGTCCGCGTAGCGCCTCTTGCAGGCCCAATGCCGCGGCGAACGTCGTTTTGCCGACGCCCCCGACCCCGACGGAAAACACCAGCCGAGTGGCTTCGCCGAGCTCGATCACGCTGCCTCCATCTGCCCGAGGCTCTCCATCTGTTCGCACAGCATGGCGACGATGGAAGGTCCTGACGGGTGCACGGTCTCGAGCATGAGAGTCGGAAGGTCGACGTCGTGCTTCAACCCGCGAATGCATCGCTCGGCAACGTCGCGCCGGTCAGCAAGATACTCAGCAAGCTCGAGTAGCGGGCGGGATGCATCCTCGGGACCCGCAGAGCGCATAGCTGCGGTGATTCGTTCGCGTGCGTCGGAGTCGAACCAGGCGGGCGGAATGCGATTGACGAAGAGCTGGCCCAAAGGAAGCTGCTCACGGCTCTTGAGGTCTTTATAGAGCTGGATCGTTTCTCGGACGGGCAGTGCCTCGGGTACGGTCACGATATGAACCGCGCATTGGTCTGGGTCGTAGAGCATGCGAGTCGCACCGTCTACGATGGGTCGAAGCGGACCATCGTCGAGAAACCCATCGAGCACTTTCGGGAGGTCGAAGAACATCAACGCGTGGCCGGTCGATTCGAGGTCGACGAGAATCGGACCCCACGATTCATCTGCCCCGAGCTGGGCCACGCGGTGGAGCGTGACGATCTCATCAACGCCCGGGGCCGCCAGAAAGAATCGACGAAGGGAACTGTTTCGCGCGACCATTTTGGCGATTGGCTTGAGCTTGAGACGCGACACGATGTAGTCGATCAATGCGGGTTCGAAGAGCACTCTGGTTGCATGAACGCCGTCGAGAACTTCGACCGGCTCGTACCCAACCGAATCGCCGTCGAACAAGTGAGACGACGAGGTGTGCGCCCCAAGCTCGACGATGAGAGGCCGTCGCCCCGCGCGTGCTGCCCGTGTTGCGACCGCGGCGATGACGGTCGACTTGCCGACTCCGCCCTTTCCCGTGAAGAACTGAACGGGGCGATCGAGAGATTCTGTGAGGAACATAGTCACGAGGCAGACTTAGCAGGCATGTGGTATCGGACCCGGTGATGTCCTTGAGGCCATGGGTACAGGCGTCAAGACCGCTGGCGCATGTGAATATCGCGCTGCCGCTGTTTCTAGGTCAGGCCGCCGCATTGTCGACGCACCGTGTCTTCGACAGCGGTTGGTTCGGCGCTGCGGTCGTCTGGGGGGTGCTCGACCACATGTTCGTCATCTTCGCAAACGACTACGCAGACCGCGATGCCGACACCCACGCGCGAACGCTCATCTCCGGTGGCTCCGGAGTCATCCCGGAAGGGAAACTCCATGCCCGAGCGGTTCGTCGCGCTGCGATCGCGTGCGCGACAGCCCTCTTGGCGTGGTGCATCCTCCTGGCAGTGCGCGGCCGGCCTTGGACCCCCGCCTATGGAGTCGCGGCAGTCTTGCTCCTCTGGCTCTACAGCTTCAGTCCCGGGCGATTTAGCTATCGTGGAGGCGGCGAGCTGCTTCAAGGAATCGGACTCGGCGTGTGCCTTCCGTCACTCGGTTACTACCTGCAGACTGGCCAAGCGTTCGCGCCAGCTTGGGTGCTACTCCCCGCGACCGTGCTCGGGGTGAGCGGCAACATCCTGACCGCGCTCCCCGATGTATCGGCAGACACGGCCGCCGCAAAGCGTACTTGGCCGGTTCGGTTCGGGCTCGGGCATGCACGCCGAGTCGCCTCTGCGGGCATCGCGTTCGCCTCTCTCGGCATCTTCATGGGCACGCCGGGCGTGAGAATCGCAGCGCGGGCGGTCGTCGCCATCGTGCCTCTTTTCTTCTTGTTGGTGTCGGCACGCGCACGGAGTGTTGTGGTTGCTGCGGTCTCCGCCGGCGCCGCGCTCCAGCTCTTGATCGTCGGCTGGATCGCCGCGATCGTGCTCTCAGCTCACTAAACCGAGTTTTTCAGCGCAGTCGCGCCGAAGCGCATCGTAATCGGGCTCCCAGTCGTGGCTCTCGCCGATCTCCCAGGCACGAATGGGGATGTTGCCGCTCGCAGCGAGTTCTCGGTAGAGACTCAGCTCGTCGCTGGGTTCGCGTGGAAACGGAAACGGGTTCCGCGACACACCCTGGTCGATGCGCGGATACCAGGCATCGTCCTTGGCGATCAACCGGAGAAGGTCACGACCACGGCTCTCCGATTGCTGCAGAAACCCGAGACCGAACGGGGTGACGTGGGAGCGCTCCTGCGGATCCCGGCGGACCCAACGCGCCCAGTCGAACCCGTAGATGAAGTCGTGCACGTACCGGAACCGAATCTCGGATCGCTGGCCGTAGAGCTCCATGAGACCCACGGTCGTTTGCGCCGTCGCCGCGAGATATCCCGCATAGTCATCGGCGTCGAGTGCAGCCCGGTGTATCGAGGCCAAGAAGCAATCGAAGTCCCAGAAGAGGTTGTCCGGGAAGTTCTCGAGCTGAGCCGCGCCCACGGCGGCAGCGGCAGAGGCAAGCGGCCCGCGATCGAGGCCTCGTGCGAGCCGTTCAACGAGCTCGCCGAGCGGTGTCGCCCTCGCACGCTCCGGGTCGAGCGTCAGTGCGCCATACTCGGTGCGATCGATGCTCGCCTGAACCTCGGAAAGCACAGACGGTGATGAGAAGGCGACAGGTACGCTCATGGAATGATTATGTGGAGCCAAAGCAGCAACGACGCGACCGTTGTACCATGCCAAATCGCCTCGTGAAGCCGCTGTTTGTAGACCCCTTGGGCAGCAAACGCATTCGTGACAGCGGAGGCGCTCAGGCGACTCAGCTGATAGAACCGAAGCGCCACGAGCCCAAGCGCTGGCAGCATGACCCATCGCGGCATCGCATCGGAGCCCGCAAGCGTCGCGCCGCACCAGATCAGTGCGCCGACCACAACGCTTGCCTCTGTCATGCGACGTGCGGTCAGGTTGCCCAAGATCGAGGCCACCGTGCGTTTGCCGCCTTCTCGATCGCTCTGCTCATCGGAGAGGCCGCTGGCAATGCCGCTGCCTAAGCTGAGGAACGCGAAGCCGGCGAGCCAGGGCCAGACACCCGCCCCGATTCGGCCGGCCTGCAGGTAGACGTTGAACAGCGGCAGTGCGACGCCCACCCCGATCATCTCGAGTAGTTCGCCACCCCCACGATAGTTGAGGCGGACCGGCGGCAAGGTGTAGGCAGCGAACACGGCAATACACGCGATGCCCGCTTCGATTGCGAGCGGTCGCCGCAGAACGACCTCCGCTGCGCCAGCTACCCCGAAGGTGAGCACACCGAGAACGAGGCCGACGACTGCAACCGACTGCGCACTCAAGATTTGATCGGGGATCGTCTTTGGAGAGCCCGCTTGAGGAAACATTTCGCGCTTGATTCCGTCAACTCGGCGATCGCCCCAATCGTTGATGAGGACGATGAAGCCGATTCCGAAAACCGTAAACGCCAACCCACAGAGAACGGCAACACCGTTTAGGCTGCCGACGGACGCCGCGCCGATCATCTGGCCCAGAAGGGTCGGCACGAGGAGCTTGGGCCAGCTTGCCGGCTTGAGCGCGTAGAGCCATCGGTCGAAGTTCGTTGAAGGGGCCCCGTGCTGAGGAAACGAAGCCTTCATGATTCGCTCGCGGGTTCCTCGCTGACGACGAGCTCGGGCGGTTGGCTCTCGATGAGCTTCGCTCGGTCCTCCCACTTGGCTCGGGCCATCGCACGCATGTCCTGGACCGAATCCATCTCGTCGACGATCTCCAAGCCGATCAGGGTTTCGAGTACATCTTCCATGCTCACGACCCCATCGACGCCTCCGTACTCATCAACGACGACGGCGATGTGTTCTCGCTGGTCGAGAAGGCGTTCGAAGAGCGAAAGCACTGGGAGGGTATCGGGTACCATGATTGCTTCACGTGCGAGCCGCACCACTGGGATATCGAGCTCGTTCCTCGCGGCACGGATGAGAAGGTGGTCTTTGAGGATGTAGCCCGTGATCTGATCCGGCGTATCTTTCCATATCGGAATACGCGAGAAGATCATGGTGCCGCGCTGCGCCACCGCATCCCGCACCAACGTATTTTCTTCGAGCGCAAACATGACCGTGCGCGGCGTCATGATGTCGCGAGTTCGCAGCGACCCGAATCGAAACAGGTTTCGCATGATGCGCATTTCGGACTCGTCGAAGACGCCCTGCTGGCCACCGAGGCGGGCCAAGGCGGCGAACTCTTCGCGTGAGAGCTTCTCACTACCCCGACGACGCTTGATCACCTGCGTGATGACACTCGAGAGCCAGACCAGCGGCGACAGAACGAGGATCAAGATGGGTAGGAACCCCGCCATGAATCCCGTGAGACGTCGCCAGTAGACCGCTCCGAGCGTCTTGGGGACGATTTCCGAAAGGAACAGAATCAGCAGGGTGAGCACGACCGACGCCGCAGCAAGGACGTGCGAGCCCCAGATGCGCTGGGCCTCTGCCCCCACACCCACGGCGCCCACCGTGTTGGCGATGGTGTTGAGACTCAAGATCGCGGAAAGCGGCCGATCCACGTGCTGCTTGAGGTGCCTGAGCTTCGCGCCTGCGCGCGGGCGGTCTTGCTCGAATTTGGCGACGTACGAGGGTGTCACACTCAGCAACGCCGCTTCGAGGATCGAACATAGGAACGAAACGCCCAGAGCGAGCGCGAGATAGACGAACAGCAGGGTCATCCCGAAGCTTGCCTGCCAGCCTCGCCACCCGCCTCCTCGCGCCGAAACGGCCCGTGATGACTCAGGTGGTCGATCTGGTCGCGCACGGCGACGGCCTCGCGCGGCAGAAAATCAGAGACGGCTGCGCTCAGAGCAGGATGGCGGATCCAGTGCGCGCTGTGAATCGCAACCGGCATCAGTCCGCGACGAAGCTTGTGGGTGCCCTGCGCTCCTGCCTCGAACCGTTCCATCCCGTGCTCGATCGCGTAGTCGATCAGTCGATAGTAGCAGAGCTCGAAGTGCAGCATGTCGTGGCGTTGCGATGCGCCCCAATACCGACCGTACAGGTGCTTCCCTTTGGCAAAATTGATCGACGCCGCCACGATTCGTGGGCCGTCTTTCGCAGCCACCACGAGCGGGGAGTCACCGAGCATCGCCGGTGCCATCTCGAAAAATTCCGGCGTGAGATACGGGTAGGAACCCTTGCGGCTGCAGGTACCTCGGTAGAGACGATCGAGTCCGCTCCAGTCGTCCGCTGTGAGCTGCTGAGCATGCAACATCTCGATCTCAGCATCGCCGTTGATCGCGATCCGCCGTTCCTTCTTGAGCTTCTTGCGCATCGAAGACCGAAAGCGATCTGTGAAGTCGTCGAAGCGCTCGTAGCCTTCATTGTGCCAGTGAAACTGAGACGAGAGGCGTGGCAGCAGACGTCCGTCCCGCTCCACCCATCCACGTTCCTCCTCGTTGAGAAACAACAGGTGAATCGACGAGGCCCGCGCGGACTCAGCAAGCTCGAGGCAGCCGTCGATCAAACGCCGCACGATGGCTGTGGCATCTTCGCCTGGGGCGAACAGGATGCGCCGACCGGTGACCGGGGTCATCGGCACCATCGAGACCAGCTTGGGGTAGTAGGGGGCGCCCAGGCGACCGGCCGCATCGGCCCACGACCAGTCGAAGATGTACTCTCCGTAGCTGTGCGTCTTGAGGTACATCGGCAGCGCCCCGACCAGCCGACCCTCTCGCCAAAGCGTGACGTGGCTTGGCTCCCATCCGGAACCGCGCCCAACCGAGCCGCTCCGCTCGAGCAGGCGCAGAAAGGCGTGCTCGACGAACGGATCGTCGTCGCCGACGAGGGCGTCCCACGCGGTCGCATCGACTGAGGCTAGCGACGACAGAATGCGAATGTCGATGAACTCGCCCAAGGGTGCTGGGGAGTCTGACGGACCGAGTCGGTCAGAGCCAGCCGAGGTAGCGCGTGGGCCCAGACTTGCCGCGAAGCCAGTTGATCATTCGTTTGGCGTGGGCATACAGGCGAAAAAACGAACTGATCTGAAGACGTTGGAAGGAACTCAGGGGCTGGGCCGCACAGATCCATTTCGAGTCTGTCTGGCCCGCGTCGATGAAGCCGATATGTCCTCGAATCGGAAGCGTCGTCGTCGCGCCAACCCCGAGCCGTCGACCCAGCGCCACGGCGTCGACTCCGTCTCCGTCCTCGGCGGTGCTGTCAGGCACGTGCCCGTAGTTGAACGGACAGGGCAGCGGCGACACGAATTCGATAGCGCCATCGTCGTCACGCTTGAGAAGGCTCCCTCGAGGTACGTCGATGACGACCGTCAGTAGGCGCTCGCTCACCTGGCCTCCACCGCGCAGGCAGTCGCAACGAGGCCCGCCTCGATCGTGTAGCGGCCCGCGATCTCGTACCCGTCAACGAGTGGACCGACGCCTCGCTGCAGCACCGCTACAAAACGTCCCTCAGCGAGCTCGAGGGACGCCCCTTGAAAACCGAGAAACTCCCCGGTGAGCGTGTACTGACACTTGTAGACCGACTCCTTCGCGCTGAAGATGACTTTCGCCATCAGACCAGGCTCTGGGTGCTTCGCCAGCCAGGCGAGTTCCGAGGGCGTGCAGGTACGAAGTCTCAGCCGCATGTCGAGTGGGGTGGCAGGCTCGACGTCGATGCCGATAGCGCGAAGGCGCGATGTCGGTGCCGCGGCTGCTGCACACCAGGCTCTTGTGTGCGTGATACTTCCGACGAACCCAGGCGGCCAGACGGGAGCGCGGTCGGTTCCTCGTGGGATCGGCACCCGCTCGAACCAACCAGCCTCCGCGAGCGCTTCGCGGGCGCAGACTCGGCCCGCGGTAAACTGAGCGACGCGTGATTCAGCAGCACCTGCCACGGCAGCCTTCTCAGCGCCGAGTAGCTCACCGGTCACATCGAGAGGATCGGCTTCGGAGACGCCGATGCCGACCAGCTGATCTTCAAAGAGGCTCCGAACCGGCATGGAGCTAGTTGTTGCCGGCCGCGACCCCGATGAATGCGGCAGCGTTGCCGATCGAAATGATGGGAGAGATCGCGTTCAGGACGTCAGCCGTGGACGCGTACCAGGCTTTGGTCACATACACGATGTCACCCGGCGCCAGCACGACGTCCGTCGCGGCACCGTTCACTAGGGCTTTGATAGTCGCCGTATACATGCGCGGCGCGCGGAGCGGACCGCGCACGATCCGAATGTCGTTCCGATCGCCACGGTCGGTCAGGCCACCGGTACGAGCCAGCGCTTCGGTCAGTCTCATGCCGGTCCGGTACGCAATGGGCTGAGGCTCATTGACCTCGCCGATGACCATGATGAGCTTGTCTGTCCCTGGCGGCACGTACAGCTGATCGCCCGGTCGAACACGAATGTTGTGTTTGGGATCGCCCTTGACCGCAAGCTGGACGTCGATCGGCACGGTCTCTCCGCCCCGCATCAGCCGTGCGAACTCCAAGTTCCCAAGGACGGTCTGGGCTTCCCCGTCGACGGTCACAGGACCCCCTGCCGCCGCGAGCAGGTCTGAAACCCGAGTCCCGGGGGGGACCGGCAGTCTTCCTGGGGCTGTGACGGCCCCAAGCACCGATGCGGTATGGCCTTGGGGCTCGGTGATGATCAGGTTGGCCCGGACGAAGCGGTCGTATCGGCGCATCGCCACCTCGATGGCCCGCTCCCCCTCGGTGAGCGTCTTGCCCCCCACCTCCACGTCGCCGGCAAGCGGGACGTGCACGTTTCCCATCGCGTCGACGATGAGGCCCGGATACTCGTTGGTCTGAGCGGAGACGGTCGTCAGCTGAACCAAATCCCCAGGCATCAGCCGCAGCGGCTCAGGCGGATCATCCTCGACACCGGGCATCACGACCACCTCGGGGGCCGAAAAAGCTGGGTCATCGGTGGGAACCGTGGGTGCGCCAGGGTATCGATTTGCCGCACACCCACCCACCGCGAGCGCAAGTAAGACAGCCATAAATCGGCTCATGTTGGTGGTTAGCCTCCGCATAGTGCGCCCGCAAGGTTGAAGTGAGAAGCCGAGCGGCTATGCCTATACTGTCCCCGACAACTGATGCCGAGCAAGAAACCCACCGATTGGGGCGTAGGCACTGACGACGAGTTCGCACCTCTGACGCGCCTGGTCGACTTTGCTTTGATTTATGCGGCGTTGTGGCTCGCCACCATGGCCCGCGGCGAGAGCTGGGATCAGAGGTCCTGGATCGCGGCAACCGTCGCATCCGTGGCGTTTTTGCTGATTTCGCAATCCCTGAAGCTCTACGAGAGTTCGCGTGCGACGCGCCTGAAGAACATCGTGGTTCGCGCGTGGGCCGGATGGTTCGGAGGCGTGGTGCCCATCCTGCTCTTCCTGGCGTTCATGTCGAAGAGCTCGGCGGAGTACTCGCGAATCGCCATTACCTCATGGTTTTTTCTGGCACCGCTTCTGCTCGCGCTCTGGCGCATCATGGCGACGATCATGCTCCGGGGCGTGCGCCGCCGCGGGTATAATACGCGCTCCGCGGCGATCATTGGCATGAGCGAGCTCGGAGAGCGCCTGGCCGAGCGAATGGTCGACTCGCCTTCGCTGGGCCTCCGGGTGTACGGTTTTTTCGACGATCGGCACGAGGAGCGGTGTCATCCGATTGACCCCTCTCTCGGCGAGCGACTGGGCAACCTCGCCGATGCAGTAGAGCTTGCGCGATCTGGTGAAGTCGACCTGGTCTACATCGCATTTCCACTGCGCGCCGAACCTCGCATCAACCAGCTTCTGAGAGAACTGTCGGACACGACCGCGTCCGTCTACCTGGCGGCTGATTTCTTCGTGTTTGACCTGCTGCACGCAAGGTGGGGCGCGCTCGGCGACATTCCGACCGTGAGTCTTCGCGAAACTCCGTTCTACGGGGTCGACGGCTGGCTGAAACGGCTCGAAGACCTCATCCTCGGGCTGTTGATACTGGTCGCCATCGCGATTCCAATGCTGATCATCGGAATCGCCGTGCGCCTCACCTCCCCGGGTCCGGCGTTGTTTCGTCAGCGTCGTTACGGGCTAAACGGCGAGGTCATCGACGTCCTCAAGTTCCGGTCGATGACCGTCACCGAAGACGGCGCAGAAATCCGTCAGGCGACCCGGGATGACCCTCGCATCACCAAACTGGGAGCTGCCCTACGCCGGTATAACCTCGATGAGCTTCCACAGTTCCTGAACGTCATTACCGGCAGCATGAGCATCGTCGGCCCGAGACCTCATGCGGTGGCGCACAACGAGCTCTATCGCACGAAGATCCAAGGCTACATGCTGCGGCACAAAGTGAAGCCCGGAATTACGGGCTGGGCGCAGGTCAACGGCTGGCGTGGAGAGACAGATACGCTCGAGAAAATGGAGAAGCGAGTCGAGCATGATATCGACTACATACGCAACTGGAGCCTCCTTTGGGACCTACAAATCATCCTGATGACGATCTTTGGCTCACGCGCCCGCCGCAACGCATACTAGTCACGTGATATTGGCACTGCGAGGCAGGAATTCATGGTAGCCGGGACGAACCGTGCGAAAGGCGGGAGCATCCGTCCTGGTGCCCCCGTGGACCCGTTTCGGCTCCGCCGTGCGATGTGGGCGCGCCGCTATTTCTTGCTTGCATCTTGGCTTGGTGGACTCGCGCTAGGCTTCTTGATCGCGAAGCTCGGAATGAGCAGCGCCTACGAGTCGACGGCGCTGCTGAAGTTCGAAGGCAACAGCTCGGTATCGCGGGTCCTCGGTGCGAGAGATGCGCTGGCCCCGAGCGCGGAAGCGCTCCACCACCAGGCAGTGCTGAAGGAGATTGCGGAACGGATCGAGTTTAAGGGCCCGCTATCGGCCCTCGAGGCACAGCTCCCGTACGACCTCGATCTCAAGTCTGAGACGATGTCGTTCACGGTGTCTGGGAAGACCAGCGAAGAGGCGGCAAGCCGGGCCAGAGTGGTCACGGAAACGATGTTTGCCTATCTGTCCGAGGGCCACGCGAAGAGGGCCGAGCTCGAACTGCAGAGGATTCGGAGCCGAATCGTAGCCGCCGAAGACGCGGCAGAGGACTCGCGACGGAAGTACGACGAGTTCCGGGAGGCCAACGGAATCGCCGACCTCAGCTCGGACCAGCGACGCATGCTGGAGTCCGCGGCGGGGCTCCGTGCGGATAGCGAAATCGCCGCCTCCGAGATCCGCGCGCTCGAGGCCGAAGTCGCAAGCCTCGAGGAGCAACTCGCCACCACCCCGCAGACCCGCGTGCTCACGGGGAACTCGCCGGAGCGCCTGGCTCTCGAGGACTTGCGCCGTCAGTTGGCGACATCGCGAGCCTCGCTGTCGGACAACCACCCCCAGGTGCAGTCACTCGAACAACAGGTTCGGCAGCTCCAGTCCCAGGTTCGCCGGGGCGCGACGAGCTCTTCGACCGGTGGTGGCCTAGTCGCGGCGAACACTACCCACCAGAACATCACCGACGAACTGCGAAGTGCGAAGTCGAATCTTCTAGCGCTTCAGGAGCGCCAACGGAGCCTCACGGAACTCGCCGCAACGGCCCAAGTACGCGTCGAGAACTTCTCGGATATCGAGGGCGAGGCGACCAGCCTGCTCGCCGACGTCGAAGTCAACGATGCTCTCGCACAGGACCTGCGGAAGACCGAAGCAGCGATCGAGGACGCGCTCCAGAACCCGTCGAGCGGCTTCACGGTGCTCGACGCGGGCTCGCTCCCCGAATACCCGGTGCGGAACAAACTGAAGCTCGTCGTGTTCGGACTGATTCCGCTGCTGACACTAGGATTGGCGCTCGGGTTCGTGCTCCGGCGCGAATTCGACGGCCTGCGCGTCCAGACACCCAACGAAATCGCATACTGGGGCGGCGGACCGGTGCTGGGGACGACCTCGTGGCCGATGGACTCAGAAGGACTCGAGGAACTGGTTGCCGGACTCGATGACTACGCACCCGATGCGCGAGGACTCGTGCTGATCGTCGGGGGCTCGAACGATGAGCGCCCGCTGGCCTTGGAGCTCGCCGAGCGAATGAACGAAGACTGGACGATGGCTCAGCAGAGTTCCACGTCGGCGTCGCCTTCAGACCGGCCGTTCGTCGTCACGCCGCAGCCTATCCATGAGGCGCCGCCAGCACCGACCAGGTCGGGCCCCTACCCCACGTCGCGTCCGCCCAGCGGCTCCACGGCGCTAGCCACCCGACCGTCGATTCCACCGCTTGCGCTTCGCACCCAAACGTCGCGCGAACGCGTAACACTCGAAGCCTGGGACGGACCTCTCGAAGGCCAGGCCCTACGGCGCGCGGCAAGACTTGCAGATCGCGTCTTGGTGTTGATCCGTTGCGGGGGACCGTCGGCGATCGAACTCAAGTCGATGAAGAGCCGGCTAGGGCGTGACGACGGGGTCGGCTACATTGTCCTAGGGCTAGCCCCACACCTTCGGGGTCTCCCCGATCGCGCGGGCGACGTCTCCGAGTTCTGGCTCGTCAAGGCGTAGCGGGCGTCGACTCTTCGGCGAAGAAGAGCTGACCAGTGTCGCGGTAGCGACGCCAAAGCCGGAGGAGTTGCGGCATCCATACCAACGTCACCACGGCAAAGACGATTGCTGCGTGCGCAAACTCGTTGGTGAGGCCCGCATCACGCACCAGCTTGACGGCCATCCATCCTAGGAACGACGAGCCAACGACCATCAGCGTGAGTTGCACGTCCTGGTCCAGCGACTTGAGGCCAAAATGCCGAACGCCCAGGAGCGAGGTCAGGTAGCGCGTCACGTCCGCCGCCGCGAAGCCGAACAAAGCACCCACGAAGCCGCCAAAATGCCAGCCTAGGGGGATGAACACGAGCATTCCGACGAGTTTGACCGCCGACGCCAGCGCCATCCAGCGGCTATGTCCGAGCGCGAGAAGTGCAACCCCGTTGGACCCCTCCATCGCAACCCCGAACCAAGCCCCGGCGACCAGGAACTGCAGCATCCATCCCGCTTCCACGTAGCGAGGGTCATAGAGCACATCGACGATGGCCGGTCCCCCCGCGATCATCCCGGAAGTCACCCAACCGCCAATGACGAGCATCGGAAGCCGGACGCTTCGGTACGCCGCATCAAGCTCCGAGCCGTGTTGCAACCTGCTGTACAGCGGGAAGATCACCGACATCGACAGCTGCTTCATCGCGGCGGACGGAAGGAGCGCAAGATTGAGCGCGATGTTGTAGACGCCGAGCACGGACATCGTCACGAGTTTGCCGAAGATGAGGCGGTCGCCGTTGGTGACCAGAAACATCAGCAGCGTGCTGAGGAGGATCCATCGACCAAAACGATAGAGTTCGAGCGCGGCTTCGCGTTCGAAGTGAAGTCGATTTCCCGGTCCGGGCAGACCCACCCAGGTCCAGACAGAGGTAACGAGTGCCGTGACGAGCCCGCCGCCGACCAGCGCCCAGACCGTGGGGGTAATCCAGGCCCAAATGACCATCACCACCGTGCCCACGATCTGGGCGACGACCTCGAGGGTAATGATCTGTTTCATCAACAGATGCCGCCTGGCGATATAGAAGTTGGTCGAGCCAAAGCTGCGGATGAGTCCGCCAATCGCGGCAACCGGGATGAGCAAGCCTAGCGACGGCTCCTCGTAGAAGCGGGCGACGGGCTGGGCGACCCCGAGCGTGATGAACCACAGGATGATCGAGCGAACGATGTCGATCGTCCACATCGTGTTGGCGAAGTCTGGATCCTCGCGCTTTCCCTGGATCATGACCGCGTTCACCCCGATGTCCGCGAAAAGCTGGACACCGAGGATGACGACGGAAATCAGCGCCATCAGTCCGAACAGCTCTTCGAAGAGCAGTCGCGTGAGAATCAGATTCGCGCCAAGACGAATCGCTTGCCGTCCCCCGAATCCGAGTGCGGTCCACACCGCACTGGCAGTGGCCCGGCTTTTGACGGCGTCGAGCCCAGAATCTGGACTGCTCTCGGCCACTACCGGCCTTCGAGCTGAGCGAGAACCTCGGCGACTCGCGCCTTCCAGCCGGGCGTCTCTTCCCCGAGAGCCTCTTCCGTTCGACCAAGATCGAGAACGCTGTAGCTCGGTCGTGTCGCAGCCCGTGGGAACTCGTCGGTGGTGCACGGGTCGATCGTGCACGAAGACCCAACGACATCCCGCACCCACGAAGCCAACTCGAACCAGGTGCAGTCGCCGCCGTCGCAGATGTGATAGACGCCACGGCGATCGCGGTCGATCAGCGAAAGCGTCGACTCTGCGATGTGCTGACAAGACGAAGGTCGTCCCCGCTGATCGTTGACCACGCGCAAGGTTTCTCGGGTATGAACGAGGTCTCGCATCGTCAGGACGAAGTTCTTGCCCCAGGGCGCGTATAGCCAGCTCGTCCGGATGAGCAGGTGCTCGGCACCGGACTTCTCGAGGAGTTCTTCGCCAAGCGCCTTTCCGCGACCGTACGCACCGATGGGCGTACGGCGGTCGTCATGGCGATACGGGTCGTGCGCCCTCCCGCTGAACACGTAGTCGGTGCTGTAGTGCACGAGCTTCGCGTCGACCTCCGAACAGCGGCGCGCCATCGAACCGACCGCATGTCCGTTGACGGCCATCGACTCCTCGACGTGCGCTTCGGCACTGTCCACGTCGGTCCATGCCGCGCAGTTGATGACCCAGTCGGTTTCGGGAGTGATCGCCCGTTCGACGTCTTGGGCATTCGTCACGTCGAGCTCGTCTCGCGTCAGTGCGCGATGCGCGATCTCCCGCGAAGAAAGGAGCCGAGTCCAACTGCGCCCCAGCATTCCGGACGCACCGACGACGAGAATGTCATTCATTGCGTGGCAACCGGTCAAGAGGAATGTCCTTGAGTCGAGGATTCGCCGAATCCTTCGCCGAGAGAACAGGATCGCTGATGGGCCAATCGATTCCGAGGTCGGAGTCGTCCCATGCGACACCGAGCTCGTTGTCGACCGAGTAGAGCGTGGTGCATTTGTAGGAGAACAAAGCGCTCTCGCTCAGGACGCAGAACCCGTGCGCGAAGCCCGGCGGAAGATAGAGCTGTCGCTTGTTGTCCGAGGACAAAACCACGGAGTCCCATTGACCAAAGGTTGGGGAACCTACCCGAACGTCGACTCCCACGTCGTACACCTCTCCCTCGAGGACGGTGCAGAGCTTGCCTTGGCCGCCTGGGTGCTGGAGGTGAAGGCCTCGAAGAATTCCGCGCGCCGACTTGGACAGGTTGTCCTGAACGAACTCCTCCGGGATTCCTGCTTCGGCGTAACGACGACGCGAGTAGGTCTCCATGAAGAAGCCGCGCTTGTCTCCGTGAACGACCGGGTCGATGACTAGTAGCCCAGAAATTCGCGATGCCTCTACCTGCATTAGATTTCTAGCCCTGCCGCCAGATCGCCGAGGTAGCGACCGTACTCAGTCTTCGAGAGTGCGTCGGCGAGTTGCGAGAGTTGCTCGGCGTCGATCCATTCTTTACGAAAAGCGATCTCCTCGGGGCAAGAGGCACGCAGGCCCTGTCGTTCCTGGATCGTTTGGACGAAGTTTGCGGCCTGCAACAGAGCATCCGGAGTACCGGTGTCTAGCCATGCAACGCCTCGCCCGAATTTCACCAAACGCAGCTGCCCTTGGTCTAGATACCTCCGATTGAGATCGGTAATCTCCAGCTCGCCTCTCGGGGAAGGCCTGAGAGCCTTGGCGTGCTCTACGACGTTCTCGTCGTAGAAGTAGAGACCGGCGACCGCGTAGCGCGACTTCGGCTCCGCGGGCTTTTCCTCGAGACCGACCACCACGCCGTTCTCGTCAAACTCGGCGACACCGTAGGCACTCGGATTGTTCACGTAGTAGCCGAACACGGTCGCACCCTCTTGGAGGGCAGCGCTCTCCGAGAGCAACCCTTGGAGCCCGTGGCCGTAAAAAATGTTGTCGCCGAGCACCAGCGCGCAGGGGTCACCATCGATGAACGATTCGCCGATCAAGAAAGCCTGAGCAAGGCCGTCCGGGCTCGCCTGGACCGCGTACTCTAGCCGGATTCCCCAACTCTCTCCGTCGCCCAGAAGCGCCTGAAAGAGCGCCTGCTCGTGGGGCGTGGTGATGATCAGAATGTCGCGGATGCCTGAGAGCATCAGAGTCGACAGCGGATAGTAGATCATCGGCTTGTCGTAGATGGGCATGAGCTGTTTGCTCAGGCCTTTGGTGAGTGGATGGAGCCGTGTGCCCGTGCCGCCCGCCAGGATGATGCCTTTTTTTATCATGTAGAACCTAGCTCGTTCGATCGCCGTAGTTGAGGTCCATCCACTTGCGGTAGTCGCCAGACTGGACTTCTCGGACCCACTGCTCGTTGGACAGATACCACTTCACGGTCTTGCGGATGCCTGTGTCGAACGTCTCTTTGGGTTCCCATCCGCACTCTTCGCGGATGCGCGACGCATCGATGGCATAGCGATGGTCATGGCCCGGCCGATCCTGGACAAATTCTTTCAACTGCAGCAGCTCTTCCGTACGCGCACCGGTCTCTTCGGCGACGATCCGGCATAGGGTGTCGACAACGTCGACGTTGCGCAACTCGTTGTGCCCGCCGATGTTGTACGTGCGCCCTACCTTGCCGTCCTGGACGACACACCAGATTGCTTCGCAGTGGTCCTCCACATAGAGCCAGTCACGGATGTTCAGCCCTTGACCGTAAATGGGGAGGGGTTTGCGGTCGACCGCGTTGAGGATCATCAGCGGTATGAGCTTCTCCGGGAACTGCATCGGACCGTAGTTGTTCGAGCAGTTGGTGATCTTGACGGGCAGGCCGTAGGTTCGGTGGTAGGCGCGGACCATGTGGTCGCTCGACGCTTTCGACGCGGAGTACGGGCTCGATGGATCGTACGGGGTGGTCTCGAGAAACAGACCCGTCGCGCCGAGGGAGCCATACACCTCGTCGGTGCTCACATGATGAAACAGCCGCGTGGAATCGCCGGCCCAGCGGGCCCGGCAGGCCTCGAGCAGGTTGAATGTGCCCTCGACGTTGGTGTGGAGGAACTCGCGGGGGCCCAGGATACTGCGATCGACGTGACTCTCAGCGGCAAAGTGAATCACCATTTGGGGGTCGAACTCGTCGAAGACGGCATCGACGGCGGCCATGTCGGTGATATCCACCCTTCGCAGCGCGTAGTTCGGCAGTTCGTCGACCGCCCTCAAGCTGCCAAGGTTCGCAGCGTACGTGAGCTTGTCCACGTTGATGAACTCATGCTCTGGGTGCTTGGGCACCAGCATGTTCAAGAAGTTGGCGCCGATGAAACCCGCGCCTCCGGTAACCATAATTTTCATTGTTTTGTGGAACTCAGCATAGCGGGAAGGTTCGTGGGGTGCACACTTCACCACAGAACGAATTAACCCCTACGCGAAAGCCGCGTACGCCTGAGGTCAGTCGTACATTCGACCGGTCTCACGACTGACGAGTTCGATCGCGGTCCGACTTGGCAAGAGCCTCGCGAGCAGCCCGCTGAGCACCCGGTTTCGCAGCCCAGAGGCCCGTGCCGGGTACCTCCCGAGGTCCTGCAGGGCTTGTTCGGTCACCTCATCGGCTTGCATGGGCCTGGTCATCCAGTTCTTGGGCATGTGGTCGGTCGTTTGCTCGTAGTGCGGCGTCAAGGTGGCGCCCGGAACGCAACCAAGCACGTCCATCCTTCAGACGCGCCGGCGACGACTGCACAAGGTCCATAGCGCTCCTCGAGGGTCGGCACTCAGACGGTCTCGGTGAAGGGTGTTTCGTCGCTGTACATGCGCTTGATCACGTAGATGGGAAACAGGAACCAAGGCGCATTGAGCAGAAGTACCATCAAGGGTGCGGGAGTGGCGTGCTCGCCCATGAACTCTTCGCCGAGAATGATCGCTACGTTGGTCATCATGACCGATGCCCAAATGATGCTCGGGATGCGTATCCAGTTCTTTCCCTTGGTCCATGCATAGATCGCTGCGATGTAGAAAGGACCGAAGAACAGAGAGTCGATCCAGATGGTCATTCGCCACCACGCAGGACGGGCGATGAGAACGGGATCGAAAGTGCGCCCGTACCAGTGAATCAAATCGATGGCCGCGGCCGGAGGCCAGAGCGGGTATTCCCAGTCGCCACTGATGTCCGGAAGCACGATCTGTTCGACGTCGACGACGTACGTGATGAACAGAATGTTGAGCCAGAAGAAAGCCAGGACGGCGATGTCGCCCTTACGGCGAGACAGCGGAATGACGCGCTCCATGAAAACCCTTTTCTCGACGAGACTGGCGCAGGGTACTCGCGTCGCCGAAAAGATCTATGGGATTGTCAGGGCAGTAGATCGTTGCTGGGCAGAAAGCCGTGGCCGGCCATGAAACGGGCCATCTCGATGAGGTACGTGCCTCGGTCCATGTGAATGATGTGACTCCCAGGAAACCAATGAATGCGGCATCGGTCCCAGTGGTCCCAAAGTAGACGCGCATGTTTGGGCGGTGCCAGCCGGTCGCCGACGCCAGACACGATCATCAGCCGATCGCGGGGTAGCGTCGGCGCATAGGTCAGCGGACAGCTGACCGCGACGAGACGCCTCACGTCGGCAATGTCCAAGCGTGTCGTCGCGAGCGCGGTGCGCAGCATCCAGCCCATCGGTTGCCATTCGAGAACCAGGTCCGCGAGGCTCACGACGGGCACGTTCGGAATCGCGAAAGCGAGCCGATCTTCGACGGCAGCCAGCATCGCCGTCGTGAAGCCGCCGAGGCTGAGCCCGGTGACTCCGAGCTTCTCGACGCCGCGTTCCTTCTCGAGCCAGTCGAAAAGGATGCGAAAGTCGAAGGCGGACTGCGCGACGGCTTCGTTCAGCCGCGAAGGTCCCCCCGCAAAATAGCCGTGCCCGGAAAACGGTGAGAAGCGGGTCTGCCGCGGCCCGTGAAACGGGAGTGTCATCAAGACGATGTCGCAGCCCATCCGATAGAACCAGGGCAGCGCGAAGAACCATTCGTTGATCAGGTACCAGTCGGCGGTGAACCCGTGGATCGCCACGATGGTCGGGCGAGGACCGTCGCGATGCCTCAGGATGCGCGCCTGTGCGATTCGGTTCTTCCGGTGGCGGAGGTAGCCGGCGCGCTGGGTGGGGTTCACCGGGACGAAAGGGCTCTCGAAGGAGATCTGCTCGCAGGTTCCATCGCTGGGCTCGAACCGGGGAAGCCACTTGCCCTTTCTCACCCGGACCGGCACATCGGCGGGAGGCCGTTGAAAGAACCGCGAGGCATCTCCTGATTCCGCGATGTCGGCGTAGAACTCGGCGTCCCGAAACGCGCTGCGCAGCTTGAGGGGATGGTACCCAAGCGGCAGAGCCATGCTCGAGATCATCGATGCCCCGGCCGTCCTCAGGGCATGGTCGAACGTCGCAGCCGTCTTGACGCGGACCCGGTCGCCGAGCGCGAGGTCGAACCCTTCCGGGCGCCTGGCAAAGTCGCGATCGAGTTCCTCCCACCAGCGTCCTCGGGTAAGAAGCCGCGGAGCGCGAAGGCAGGACTCGTGAGCGATCCGGGAGACCACCGAGGACTCGGGCATCTCCTACAGCATAGCGGATCGTTCAGGAGTCACCCCAATTGTGGCGTCAGCAGCCGGGACCTACTTCGTAGGGGAGCGTGCCGACTAGAGTGCCGTCGTCCGAACGCACCTCGACGCGCCAAAGACCGTGCTCCTCCGCTCGTTCGGTATACGCCCAAGTGCGCCACCGAAGTGATTCGGCGGGCACGGCAAGCACCATTCCGCCTCGCACCTGACCGGAAGGTCCGATGAAGTTGACGGTGAGTGACGTTGCCTCGGCCGCGTCGTTGCTGACTTCGAGGAATGCGTAGACTCGCTGCAGACTGCCGAACACTGCGGCTGCCTCGACCGGCTCGCGCGCCTCTACATCCGTCGCGGTCACGAGCCGCCGAACGGCGACGCCGCCAACTCCGCCCAGCTCCGGCTCATACGCTGCGGGGGCTTCGATCGAGGGCGTTCCCGCGTGGTCGTTGATGAGGGTGGGTTCGATCGTCGCCTCCGCGAGCGGCTGCGCGACGACAGACCTCGGGGACTGCTCGCGAACGGTCGTCGTGAGTGTCGAAGGGTTATCGCCGAAGGCGTCTAGCGGCTTGGGTGCCGACGTGCCGGGGGAGTCCGGCGATTGACAGCCAAGGATGCCGGCTGTGAGTAAGATTACGATGAGGGGAGTGGGCGTGGCGTACATGGGACCTCCTGCCTACCGAGTGGTGCAGGGTTCGTGCCATGCCAGAAACACCGTGGTTTCGGGTGCCGCCGACGATCGGGCGTGTCCTTGGAGACGCGGCCGCGGCTCAACGTCCACGTTCGATGATGCCGGTCGCCCCTTCAGGATTGCCGAACGGCGCGATGAGCTCGACCGCATCCACCTGTTGAAAGTGCGCGATCGCCCAGTGCACCGAGGGGAACGCAAGCTCTCGTTCGGGAAGCGCATCGAAGTCGAAGAGCCCCACCTCTTCGCTCTCGGGCCCCGCAGACACATCGTCGGTGAGAAGCCGCGCACGATAGAAGAGCTGGAGCTGGCTGATGTGCTTCAAGCTGTAGACCGAAAGAAGGTCGATGATCTCGAGCTGGGCTCGCGCTTCTTCCCACGCCTCCCGCTGCGCACCCTCGGCCGGACTCTCACCGACCTCCATGAACCCAGCCGGAAGAGTCCAATACCCTAGCCGCGGCTCAATGGCACGACGGCACATCAGTAGCTTGCCTTCCCAGGTCGCGACGACACCCACGACGACCTTGGGGTTCTCATACGCGATGTAGTCGCAATCGGGGCAGACCAGCCGCTGCCGGTTGTCGCCCTCGGGGACCTGGTGAATTCGCGGACCTCGTGATCGTTCAGTCATATGGGTATGATTGGCCGTCCTATCACGCGGTTCGCCGCCTCTCCAGGCACGAGCGGACGAACGAGCCTGTGGCGACGATCCGCCGGAGCCCTAGACTGGGCCGCATGCGCGACCGCCAAGAGGACAGCTCTCAGCTATTCGGAGTATTCCGACAGCTGCGGCAGGGTTTCGCACTCGTCTGGACGACGAGTCGGAGCCTGAGCGTCGCGTTGGGGCTTCTCAGTCTCGTTGCCGGCGTACTTCCGGCGGGTGCCGCTTGGGTAGGCAAGCTTATCGTCGACGCGGTGGTGCAGGCCGCGCGAACCGGAGCCGCGGCAGACCGCAACGAGGCGCTGACCTGGGTGGCGGTCGAGTTGGGCATCGTGGTGGTACTCGCCGCTGCGCAGCGAGGTCTGTCGACGTGCCAACAGCTGCTGCGCGCACTCCTCGGCCAGCGTGTGAACGAGATGATCCTCGAAAAGGCGCTGACGCTCGATCTCACCGCCTTCGAGGACTCCGAGCTCTACGACAGCATGACCCGAGCGCGCCGGGAGGCGTCGCAGCGTCCGCTCGGCCTGGTGATGCGCAGCTTTCAGCTCGTGCAGCACTCTTTTTCACTCATCGCCTATAGCGGGCTGCTCCTGCAGCTGTCGGTCTGGGCGTTGGTGATTCTGGCGATCGCGGCCATCCCGGCCTTCATCGTCGAGACCAAGTTCTCGGCCGATGCGTTTCGACTGTTCACCTGGCGCGCTCCTGAAACGCGCAAGCAGAACTATCTCGAAGTGCTCCTGGCGCGAGAAGACTTCGCCAAGGAGGTGAAACTCTTCGACCTCGGCCCGGTCTTTCTGAAGCGGTATCGAGAGATCTTTCGCGCGTTGTTCGTAGAGGACCGCGCGCTCACGCTCCAGCGGGGGTTCTGGGGTTTCGTGCTCGGCCTATTGAGTACCTTGGCGTTTTACGGGGCCTACGCCTGGATTGCGATCGAGGCGATTGCGCAGCGAATCACCCTGGGCGACATGACGATGTACCTGCTCGTCTTCAAGCAAGGTCAGTCGGCATTGGCCTCCATCCTTACGGCGATCGGCGGGATGTACGAGGACAGCCTGTATCTCTCGAACCTCTACGACTACCTCAACTATGAGGGTCGCCCAGAAACCGGCTCGGCCGTCGTCGGCTCCAAGCCGGGCGACGGGATCCGCTTTCACCATGTCAGCTTCACGTATCCCGGGATGGAGCACCCCGCACTGGAGGATGTCGAACTGCATCTCAAACCGGGGTGCAAGCTTGCGCTCGTCGGAGAGAACGGCGCCGGAAAGACGACGCTGATCAAGCTCCTCACGCGCTTGTATCGACCCACCGAAGGCAACATCACCCTCGACGGACTCGACCTGGAAGAGTGGGATCTCGACATTCTCAGGAAACGCATCGGCGTCATCTTCCAGGACTTCGTTCGATATCAGCTCGGGGCCGGTGAAAACGTGGGAGTCGGAGACGTGGAGGCGTTCGACGACCCCGTGAGATGGGAGGCGGCAGCAAACAAGGGCATGGCTCACGATTTCATCGAGCGCCTGCCTTCGGGCTACGACACGCAGCTCGGACGCTGGTTCGACGATGGCCACGAGCTCTCGCTTGGGCAATGGCAGAAAGTGGCCCTTTCACGCGCGTTCATGCGTGAAACCGCGGACATCCTGGTGCTCGACGAGCCGACCGCGTCGATGGACGCCGAGGCCGAATCCACCGTGTTCGAGCGCTTTGGGCGCATGGCCGAAGACAAGATGGTGATCCTCATTTCACACCGGTTTTCGACGGTGCGTATGGCTGACGAAATCGTCGTGCTCGAGCGTGGTCGCGTCACCGAGCGCGGCACCCATGAAAGCCTGGTGCATGAAGACGGGCAGTATGCCCGCCTGTTCACGCTTCAGGCCGCCGGGTATCGATGAGCCGGGGTTAGTAGAACGTTCTACCCTCGGCAGCCATGGCTCGCAGCATGGCGGGGGGGTTGAATCGTTCGCCGTACCGCGCGGCGAGCGCGTCAGCGTCGTCGACGAACTTCGCTACGCCGTAGCTGTCGATGTAGGTGAACGGGCCTCCCGTGAAGGCAGGAAAACCGACCGCCATGATCACGCCCACATCGCCGTCGCGGACATCGGAGATGACCCCCTGCTCGAGACAGCGCACCGCTTCGAGGCACTGGGTGAACAGATACCGCTGGCGCACGACTTCGGGGCTCGGCTGATCGCCCGACTGAATCCACCGGGCCATCGCGTCGCCGAGCTCGGGCCACAGGTGCTTGCCGCCTTCTTCGTAGTCGTAGAACCCGCCGGGCGTGCGCGCCGTGCCGTCTTCGCGCGGTGGCGGGTTGGCGCCCCAGCGGTCGTGATCTTCTACGAGGGAAGCCACGATGGCCTGCGCGGGCGAAGGTTCCCAGGTCTTGCCATCGGCCGCCGCGTCTTTCTCAGCCTGTTTCGCAACCTTGTGCATCGTACCGAGGCCTACCATGTCCGAGATCCCAAGCGGCGGCATCGGCATCCCGGCCATCTTCGCGCAGTTCTCGATGAGCGCGGGCGTCACACCTTCGACCAACAGGTGGTTGCCCTCCGAGATGAAGGTCCCGAAAACCCTGCTCGTGTAGAAACCGGGGCTGTCGTTCACGACGATGCCCGCCTTCTTGATCTTGAGGATGAAATCCCAGGCTTTGGCGAGGGTCTCGTCGGACGTCTGCTCACCTCGGATGATCTCCACCATCTGCATGCGCTCCACCGGAGAGAAGAAGTGCAGGCCGATGAAGCGCTCGGGCCGCGTCGAGGCCTTTGCGAGATCGGTGATCGGCAGCCCCGAGGTATTCGACGCGAAGACGGCCTCGTCACTGAGCTGCGCGTTCGCAGCCTTCGTCACCGTCGCCTTGAGGTCGCGGTCCTCGAACACGGCTTCCACCACTACATCGCACCCCTCGAGGTCGGCGTAGCTCTCGGTCGGATGAATGCGACCGAGGATCGCTTCGACGCGGTCGGGGGTCGTTCGGCCCTTTGCGAGACGACGGGCGAGACTCTCATTGACTTTGTCTTTGCCGCGCTCTGCGCTCGCAAGGTCGCGGTCGAGCAGAACCACCTCGATGCCCGCCTTGGCCGAGACCTGTGCGATGCCCTGCCCCATCAGCCCAGCACCGAGAATACCGACCTTCCGAATGTCGAAGCGCGGAACGTCTTTCGGACGACGCGCCCCCTTCTGGCACTCCTGGAGACTGAAGAAGAGCGTACGCAGCATGCTCCGCGCAACCGGGTCTTGGAGCACGCGAATGAACTGCCGCGTCTCGACTTTTCCGGCGCGTCCCATCGGCAGCGCGAGCCCTTCGTAGACCGACTGCAGAATCGCTTGTTGGGCCGGGATGTTCCCGAACGTATTGGCGTGGGTCATCGCGTTTGAGCCCATCATCGTCTGGGCGAACACGACGGAATCGGCGCCGCCCCCCGGCACCTGAAACCCTTTTTCGTCCCACGGCTGTACCGCGGTTCCCGAATCGCGAATCCAGGCTTTGGCGGCGGGCAGGAGCCCCTCCGGCTCGACGAGCTCGTCGACCAAACCCTTCTTCAGAGCCTGTTCCGGGTCGAGCTGTTTGCCCTGCATGATGAGACCGAGAGCGGTCTGGACCCCCACCAGCCTCGGCAACCGCTGGGTGCCTCCCGCACCCGGCATGAGCCCGAGTCCCGCTTCGGGCAGCCCAACCTGGGCTGAACGCTGGTTGACCAGAATGCGACGATGGCATGCGAGCGCGATCTCGTACCCGCCACCGAGCGTGACCCCGTTCAGCGCCGCAACGACCGGCTTGCCGCAGGTCTCCATTCGCCGGAGCTGGTCCAACACCTCACTCGTCCGCCGAAGCAGGTCGGCCGCGTCGATCGGACCGGACCCAAGCGCCTCGATCTGCTCGAGGTCACCGCCCGCAACGAAGATGCCGGGCTTGCCGGAGGTCAAGATTATCCCCGTGACAGCTGCGTCGGCTGCCGCCTTTTCGATCGCAGCGCCGAGTTCGGCAAGCGCGGGGCCGCTCAGAACGTTCATTGGCCGCGCCGCATCATCCCAGGTCAGGATTGCGATGCCGTCTTCTACTCGATAGTCGATAATCGCCATGATTCCTCAAACTCGCTCGATGATGGTCGCGGTGCCCATGCCGGCGCCCACGCAGAGTGTGATGAGCCCCGTGCTGAGCTGCCGCCGCTCGAGTTCGTCGAGCACGGTCCCGAGGAGCATCGCGCCGGTTGCTCCAAGCGGGTGCCCGAACGCTATCGCACCCCCGTTGACGTTGGTGACGGTGTGGTCGATCCCCATCTCCTCCATGAAGAGCAGACAGACCGAAGAGAATGCCTCGTTGATCTCCCACAAATCGATGTCCGACGGCTCCATCCCGGCCTTCTTCAGGGCCTTCCGGGAGGCCGGCGCTGGGCCGGTAAGCATGATGCAGGGCTCGGAGCCGATCGTGGCCGAGCTTCGGATCCGCGCGCGAGGCGCAAGGCCGAGTTTCTCCCCGGCCGCCGCGCTGCCAACCAGAACCGCCGAAGCACCATCGACGATTCCCGAGGAGTTGCCCGCATGATGCACATGATGAATCCGTTCGACGTCGGGATGCTTCTGAACGGCGACTGCATCGAAACCGAAGTTCTGCCCCATCATCTCGAAGCTAGGCTTGAGGCTTGCGAGAATCCGCTAGACTCGTTCCCGGCCGCATGTGCTCATCTCGGGAGAGCATGGGCACCCCCACCGCATCGCTGACGGGAACGATCGACTTGTCGAAGCGGGCTTCATCCCAGGCCACGCCCGCGCGTCGTTGGCTTTCGACCGCGAATGCGTCGACGTCGTTCCGGCTGTGTCCGTACTTGGTCGCGATGAGATCGGCGCCAATGCCCTGGGGAACGAACGAGGTACCCATGGCAAGCTCAGGGTCGGTCGACCAAGCCCCTCCGGCTGCACCCATCGAGATACGGCTCATGCTTTCGACGCCGCCTCCGACGACGAGATCGAGATCCCCCGCCTTCACTTTCGCCGCAGCGATGTTCACAGCCTCGAGGCCAGAGGAGCAGAAGCGGTTGAGCTGTACGCCCGGGACGCTCTCGTCGTATCCCGAGATCAACGCTGCCATCCGGCCCACGTTGGCGCCCTGCTCCCCCACCGGCTCGACGCATCCCAAGATCACGTCCTCAATCTCGGCGCTGTCGAATCCGCCGCGCGCCGGAAGCGCTTGAAGGACGGCCTTGGCGAGCTGCAGCGGGGGCGCGTCCGCAAGTGCACCGTCCTTCTTTCTTCCTTTCCCGCGCGGCGTACGCACCGCGTCGTAGATGAAGCAATCGGTCATCGGGTTCCTTTCGCCTGATCCGTGCTCGCAGGCGCGGAGGTCAGGGCCGGTAGGGACAAAAAGTGGAACGTGTTCTAGTTGGAGGATGCCCCGGACGCAAATCGCGCCGGCTCTA
Organism: uncultured delta proteobacterium; assembly: GCA_963845195.1. Lineage (GTDB taxonomy): Bacteria > Myxococcota_A > Polyangia > Polyangiales > Houyiibacteriaceae > SG8-38. Next base: position 1,163,386 of record CAWJRH010000001.1, on the reverse strand, counting down.
TTCGGGCACGACCCAGAAGAAATCGCCAAGGCGCTGCTCGGGCGGTAGCGCGAGCTGAGCGTTGAGTTCCGATTGGGTGAGCGGGATCACAACTGCAAAGGGAGCGGCCCCTCGTCGAGCGGCGCGCTTGGGGATTCCGAGGCCGTACTGAACGTGAACGCGGCCTGCGAGCACGACCATCGCGCGAGGTCCGTCCCGACGCGTGACGGTGGCGGCTACGCGATGCCCCATCGTCTCGTCCCAGACGACCTGAGCCTGGTAGTAGTTGTCGATGCCTTCGGTGACCTCGTGCTGTACCGCGTCGAACTCTGCGTCGAACATCGCGCGGTGCTCGGGGTCGTCGAGATCGAGCTCCGGAAGCGCCGCGGCGATCTCGTCCGGGACCGACCCGACTCCATCCCGGGCAACGGCGAAACTGACTTCACGGGGCGTGTTGAGCGCAACGACTTCGAGCCCTTGATTGCGAGCATACTCGAGGATGGGGCGATACAGACCGAAGTCGTAGCCCCAGCGATCGTCGTACTCGCTGTCCCGTCTGAGGACGGTCTCGTCGATCTCCCCTGCGCTCCATCGGTCGAGCGGGTCTTGGAAGGGGATCTGAAACATCTCCATCCCGACCGCGACCGACGGGGTGTCCTGATGCAGCATACGAAGCAGCGCGTACTGGACAGCATGGTCGTATGCGCTGTCGTGCCGCTCACCGACGTAGACGACCCGCTTGGTGCGAAGCGCACGGAGCATCTGATCGAGGGTGATCTCCGCGCCCGTGGTCGAATCGACCAGAATTTCCGGGGCGCGCTGCTCTCGCACGATCGCCTCGGCGGTCTTGGGTTGTACACGGGTCGCCCCCCCGCAACCCAAGGCGAACACGATGAACGCGATGAGAATCAGCCAGCGAGTCATGAAGAACGCGGAAGGAAGACGGCGTCGCGGTAGTACTTGAGCTCCTCGATCGATTCGAGAAGGTCGTCCATCGCACGATGGCTGCCCTTTTTTGTTGGGCGCCCTCCGTACTCTTTGGGGTACCAGCGCTGCGCCAACTCTTTGACCGTCGAAACATCCACGTTGCGGTAGTGGAGCCAATCCTCGATTTCGGGAAGGTAGAGGGCGAGAAATCGTCGGTCCTGATGGATCGAGTTGCCCGCGAGGGGCGCCTTCTTCTTCTTGGTGTGCTCTGCGAGGAACTCCAGAAGCGCGGCGGACGCCTGGGCCTCGTCCACGGGCGACTGGCGGACCCGCTCGGTGAGCCCCGACTGGCCGTGATGAGTGGTGTTCCACTCATCCATGGCGGCGAGCACTTCGTCGGGTTGATGAAGGACTAAGTTGGGACCTTCGGCCACGACCTCGAGTTCGCCGTCGGTGACCAGAACGGCCACCTCCAGAATTCGTTCGGTCTCCGGGTCGAGACCGCTCATTTCCATGTCCATCCAAACGATCGAAGACATCTGAGCTACGGGACGTTAGCATGGTGGGGCTCGCATGCCCCGTCGCGGGCACCGAGGGTTTGAACTACGCCCGAGGTGCCGTATAGATCGGCGCCTGCCATGGCCAAATCAGCAGAGGACTCATCCTTGCAAATCAGCGAACGCAAGCTCAATCAGCTCCGACAGCTCGAATCTGAGAGCATTCACATTCTCCGCGAGGCCGCTGCCGAGTTCGACAACCCGGTGATGATGTACTCGGTGGGGAAGGATTCCTCGGTGATGCTGAGGCTCGCGGAAAAGGCGTTCGCCCCCGGCCCCCTTCCCTTCCCGCTCCTGCATGTCGACACGACCTGGAAATTCCAGGAGATGTACCGATATCGAGACACGGTCGAAAGCAACCTCAAAGGCGAACTCATCAAGTACGTCAACCAAGATGGCGTCGCGATGGGGATCAATCCCTTCGACCATGGCAGCAAGAAGCACACGGACATCATGAAGACCGAGGCGCTGAAACAGGCCCTCGGCAAGTATGAGTTTGACTGTGCCTTCGGCGGTGCCCGCCGTGACGAAGAAAAGTCGCGAGCCAAAGAGCGGATTTTCTCGTTTCGTGATTCACACCATCAGTGGGATCCGAAAAACCAGCGGCCCGAACTCTGGAACATCTTCAACGCCAAAATCAAGAAGGGCGAGAACGTACGCGTCTTCCCCCTGAGCAACTGGACCGAGCTCGATGTCTGGCTCTACGTCTGGCTCGAGAGCATCCCCGTCGTTCCGCTCTACTTCGCCGCCGAGAGGCCAGTCGTGAGGCGCGCCGGCACGTGGATTCTCGTGGATGACGATCGCATGCGATTGGAACCAGGTGAGAAGCCGGAGATGCAGCGGGTACGCTTTCGCACGCTCGGCTGCTACCCACTCAGCGGGGCAGTGGACTCGACCGCCGACACCGTGCCGAAGGTCATCCAAGAAATGCTCCTCAACCGATTCTCCGAGCGACAAGGACGCCTCATCGACTTCGACGAGGAAGGTTCGATGGAAGCCAAAAAACGCGAAGGGTACTTCTAGCCGCGTCGAGAGACGGGCCGGGTCACGTCATGCACGATGAAAAGGATTCTCATAAGCGAGGATATCGAAGCGTACCTCGCAAAATACCAAAAGAAGCAGCTTCTTCGCTTCGTTTCCGTGGGCTCGGTCGACGACGGCAAGTCTACGCTCATCGGACGGATTCTGTACGACACCGGTATGGTGTTCGAAGACCAGATGGCCGCCGTTCGAGCTGCCTCCCAAACCGACGAACCCGACCTTGCGCTTTTGACCGACGGCCTGAAGGCCGAGCGGGAACAGGGCATCACGATCGACGTCGCGTACAGGTACTTCGCAACGGACAAGCGAAAGTTCATCATCGCGGATACGCCGGGGCACATCCAGTACACCCGCAACATGGTGACGGGCGCGTCGACTGCCGACGTGGCGCTCATTCTCATCGATGCGCGGTACGGGGTCCTGCAGCAGTCGCGTCGGCACGCATACATCGCGTCCCTTCTCGGCATCCCGCACCTCGCCGTTTGCGTGAACAAGATGGACCTCAAGGATTTCTCCGAAGAGGTCTTCAATTCGATTCGCGCAGACTTCATGGAGTTCGGGAAGACTCTTCGTTTCAAAGAGGTTCAGTTCTTCCCGGTCAGCGCGCTTCTCGGCGACAACGTCGTGACCGACAGCGAGAATACCCCCTGGTACGAGGGTCCGAACGTCCTCACGTACCTCGAAACGGTTCCCGTCTCGGCCGACCGCAACTTCGACGACTTTCGCTACCCAATCCAGTACGTGATTCGACCAGACCTCGACTACCGTGGGTTCGCCGGTGAAGTGGCTTCCGGCATCGTCGGCAAGGGGGACGAAATCGTCGCGCTGCCATCGGGCCGAAGCTCGAAGGTCAAAGCGATCGATACGTACGACGGCGAGCTCGAAGAGGCCTTTGCCGGGCAGTCGGTCACCATTCGCCTCGAAGACGAGATCGACATCAGCCGCGGCGACATGCTCGTCAAAGCCGACAACCTGCCCCGAGTGACTCGGCGCTTCGACGCACACATCGTCTGGATGCACGAGCGGCCGCTCGACACCGAAAAGGCCTACCTAATCAAGCACACGACGCAGACGGTCCGGGCTCAGATCGACAAAATCCATTTCGAAGTAGACATGGATACGCTCGAGGAAAAGAAGACCGACGGAGTGAAGCTCAACGACATCGCGAAGGTGCACCTGAGCTGCCATCGCGCGCTCTACGTTGACGATTACACGAGGAATCGTGAGACCGGCTCATTCATCGTCATCGACACGCTCACCAACAACACGGTCGCAGCAGGAATGATCGCGCTCGAAGGCGATCGTCAGGCGCTCGAAGACGCGATGCGCGAGCTGCACGCCGAATCCGCGATGGAGCCGAAAACATTCGTCAGCCCAAGCGAGCGCATGGAACGCTTCGGTCAGCGCGGAGCAACGGTCTGGCTAACCGGTCTCGCAGGCTCAGGTCGTTGGACGCTGGCCTATGCGCTGGAGCGCAAGCTCTTCGACCAGGGCCGAACCGCCACGGTGGTGAATCCGGTCGGCGAGGATCTGCGTTCGATGGTGAGCGCCGCCAAGGCGGTCACCGACGCCGGTCTCATCAACATCTGCGCCTTCCCCAGCCCGACGAAGAAGGACCGGGACCAGCTGGTTGAACGCCTGGGTGAGGACCGAATCCTCCAGGTCTACGTGAACACGGACATCGAGGTGTGCCGCGAACGCCGTCCCGACGTGGACTTCTCGACTTTCGAGCCCCCCGAGAACCCCGACGTAACCGTCGCTCTCAACGAAATGCGAATCGACCGCGCGGTCGATATCATCCTCGAGGCGCTCGACGCGCGCGGGCAGTTCGAAGACCACTAGACCGCGCTCACCTCAAACTGACGGGCGACACGAACTCGAGCGACTCCCGGTTCCAGTTGCCCGTGGTCGCCGCCGCATCGTACGTGCTTCGTAGGAACGTCCGCAGGGTCTCCTCGGGTTTCGGTGACCCTCGAACGACATCGTATGGCAGAACGAACTCGCCGAGTTCCGGCGAGAAGGTTGCCTCCGGAGGCTCGACCTTGGACCCGGCAAAGGCTTCCGGGGTTGGATACGCGTAGCTGTAAAACAAGGGAGGCGACTCGTCGCTACCTGGCCAGAAGCCCGCGCTGCTGACCTCGTGTGAGTAGGCTTCTCGTGTGACCCAGTCGGGCAAACCGGGAACGCCGCCTGGATGTGGGGGAGCGACACGCCCGGAAAAACGCGTTACCGCCAGATCGAAACTCCCCCAGAAGAAGTGCACCGGGCTTGCCTTGCCGAGGAACCCGGCTCGGAACTCCGAGAACACGCGAGCCGCGCTACTGAGAGCGGTGGAAAACCGGCGCGCGTAGACCGGATCGTAGCTAGCGTGGGCTTCGTCTCGGTCGAAGGGAATCGGCTCTGGGACTTCGTTAGGTATCTTGGAGAACTCGACGGTACAGTCGAGCTCGGCGAGGAGCTCCATCAGCTCGCGATAGAACGAGGCAACGCTACGCGGGCGCAGCTCGATCTGTTTGTGGCGGTCGTCACTGGTCATGAGGTTAAGACGATGACCGATGAAGTCGAATGCGAGCTCGAGGCTGCGTGGTCCCATGGGCATCGCGCCTGTGGTTAGGCCTCGCGGGGTTGGATAGAGCGTCACGTGCCAGGAATGGTTGACCCACGGTGAGAGCGCGAGTCGGACCTTACCGACGATCTGCGTCCACATGTGCAGGGTCTTGGCCGTGTCGCTCCAAGCGGAGTACGCGAGCGCGGGCCACGGGTCCGTCGATTCAGAGTCAGCAGGCATGCCCGATGCTGTCACGACAATCAGGCAGACGAAAGCTTGAGCCCGAGGATCCCGACAACAATCAAACCCACGAAGAAGAACCTCGCGAGGGCGGCGGGCTCGGAAAAGAAGACGATGCCGAGTACGAATGTGCCCACCGCCCCAATACCGGTCCAGACGGCATAGGCTGTTCCCATCGGAATGCTCTTCTGCGCAGTCAGGAGAAGCCCACCGCTGACTGCCATACACAGCACCGAAAACGCGACCCAGCCCCAGCGGGCGCCCTCCTCGGTCCAGCCGAGCTTGAGGCCGACGGGCCAGCCCCATTCGAAGATGCCCGCGATGACCAAATAGACCCACGCCATAGCGGGAGTGGTACCACGAGAGGTCTCCGCGCAGGGCTCCGAATCCGTCGTCGACTTGCCGAACGCCCTTCGGGCCACAGGAACGAATTGGAGGTCGGCATGGCAGGACGATGTGCGCTCATCGTAGGCGCAGGAACGGGCACGGGTGCAGAGGTCGCCAAGCGATTCGCGAGCGCCGGCTATAATGTCGCAGTCGCCCGACGGAACGCGGCCGCTCTCGAGCCTCTCATTGCCGACATCGAGGCGCTCGGTGTCAGGGCAAAGGCCTATGGGCTTGACGCAGCCGACGAGGTGGCCGTTGGAGCGATGTTCGAGAACGCCGACAGCGAACTCGGACCCATCGAGGTCGCGGTATTCAACGCCGCCGGGTTCATGATGGGCCCAGTGGTCGAGACGAGCGCGACGGAATTCACGGACATGTGGAAGGCCTCTGCGCTTGGCGGGTTCCTGGTGGGTCGTGCCGCGGCTCGGCAGATGCTCGCGCGGGACGGTGGCACGATTATCTTCACCGGCGCCACGGCGGCCATCAAGGCAAGCGCACGGTTCGCCGCGTTCGCTTCCGGCAAGCATGGTCTGCGTGCGCTGGCTCAGAGCATGGCCAAGGAGCTCGGTCCCGACGGGATTCACGTCGCACACGTAATCGTAGACGGGATCATCGACGTCCCTCGAGTTCACGAGAACATGCCCGAGCTTGCTGCCTCCAAGGGACCGGACGGACTCGTCGATCCGAAAAGCATCGCGGAAAGCTATTTCATGCTGCACGCGCAGCCCCGCAACGCGTGGACCTTCGAGCTCGACCTGCGACCTTCCGGCGAAGCCTGGTAGCGGTCCGCGACTCAGCCGGTTTCTCGAAACTGTTCTTCCTGGGGGTTCTCGTCGGCGTCTAGAAACGCCAGGTCGTGTTCGCTGAAGACCCGCGCAAGCCCGTAGCGAATCGGTACGAGAAGCGCGATGCACAGGGGGAAGAGAACTCCCGCGGAGGACTCCTTCACCACCCAGAGTACGCCCAGGCACACGAGCTGAATCAGAGTGAACGCGTGAATCACGCTTCTCGGAACCCGCCGAACATAGTGTGTCGGCGGATAGAGGGAGGGGTCGGTAAACCAGAGCTTGAGGCGGTCGATGAACTGATTCCCGCGAAGGGACGCGATGCCCATATAGAGGAACAGGCCGAACACCACGGACATGGGAATCAGTCGCAGGAGCGAGAGAAACAGGAGAGAGCCCCCGATGAGCAGATGAACGACTACGCCGGTGAGTCGGTTCTCGCGCACGGAGATGATGTGTTCGCCGCGCGCATGGTGCTCTACGGTAGCCAGGCTCCGGATGTGGTTGAGCGACCGGACCGTGGCCGCTACGACCCAGGGCAGCCCAAACGTAGCCATGACCGCGACGAGCACGGCGATCACCGCCATGTCGAGGTTGTAGCCGGCGCCCTTCTCGAGACGGTGCTGCGGACTGTTGACGATGCGGACGGTGATGTTCTGGTCGAGGAACATGAGCACCGTTGCGAGAAAGGCGATCGGAATCGAGGCAAACCAAAACCAGACGGGAGCCTCGAGTGGATTGACCCGCCATGGACGTCCAGTCGTCGGCGCGAACTCCCGCGGTACGGCCAAGTGTTCGAGAGCCACCGGATGCATGCTCCAGGCGATCAGAGTCATCGTGATGATGGCGATGGCGGGTCCGAAATCAGCCAAGAACTCTCGCACGGTCTTGGTGAGAAGCGGTTTCTGGCGTACGCGGGAGAGCTGAAGCGCGACGACATACGTCCCGAGAGCGAGGATGAGCGCGAGCAGCTCTCCGCTGCTCGGTACCTCGGCACCGACCACGCCGCCAAAGATGTCGCGGAACGCTTCGGTGATGAAGATCAGCGCGATGAGCGCACCAAAGATCTCATCGGTGAACCGCGTGAAGTACTCGATGTAGCGACTCGCGTTCGTCAGCGCGAGAGTCATCAGGAGCACCGCGGTCCAGATCCCGATCCAGAATAGCCCAGGCAGGAACGGCACCGACAGCTGCCGACAGAGCACGTAGAGCAAGGCCAAGAAGACCGTGACCGGGCCCGTGCTTCCGACGAGGGTCAGCGGCTGGCCCGAGAAAAGCCCGTAGACCACCCCGCCGATCGCAGTTGCGACTATCGCTTCGACGGGTCCGATGGCGCCGTCGGTCAGGAAGGCGAGCAACCCACCGAACGCCACCGAAGGTGCCAAGCACGCGAAGAACAGAAAAAGAATCGTTGCGAGCCCTTTGGAACTGAACCCGTCGACGAAGTCGCTTCGGTAGTACGGGAGCTTGCGGCGGATGTCCGCCATGAGGCCGGCCCCGAGTCCACGCGGCGACTCAGCCTGTTCTTCGAACGTCGGCACGAGAGACGGCCGGCGTATGTCGGGAGGAGCGTCGACATACTCGAGGTAGAGCTGATACGTCGCGAGAACCTGCATTGGGTCGTTGGCGCCAAAGATCGAGGCTGCAAAGCGATCGTCGTCCAGCATCCAGCCGAAGGGCTCGAGTTCGTCGTCGTCGGGCGTGGCGCCCCCTTCTGGTGCCACGACGAGCCAAAGAAAATGAATCCACTCGTGGTCGCTTGCACGGATGCCATCGGGAACGCGAATCAGCGCAGTGCGATAGGGGGGTGCGCTTTCGGTATCGTCCTCCGGCACCCTGGGGTAGCGAACGCGAAGCACGCCGACTCCGCCCCCGAGGTCGCGCGGCATGCGGGGCTCACCGGCTCGTAGCGATTCCTGGATCGCCTCTCGTTGAGGTCCACTCACCTTCCCCAAAGCGGCGAGTCGCTCGAGAGCCTGGCCAACCAAACCGTGGAGGTCGCCGGCAGCAAGGTCTAACAGCACCTCGCTGTCATGAATGCGCTTCCGCAAGATCATTGGGCACGAGAGCGTCGCCCATATCGTCAGCGATGGAAAGGGAAGAACGTCGGCTGACCTTTGGGGCAGCTCTGCGTCGGTAGGCTCATCGAGAGATGATCAGACCTCGATGCTCCGTCTCACGACGTCGTCGAGCGTCAAAGTGCCCCACTCGAGGCCATCGACCGGGATTCGCTCGTCGTGACCGTGAAACATATCTGCAAAGCGCAGCGTCGGTGGAAGCCGAACGGGCGCGAAACCGTACCACCTTGCTCCAAGCCGAGTGAAGGCGGTTGCGTCCGTGAAGCCCTGCAGGACGAAAGGAACCACTGGCGCACCGGGGGCACGCTCCGCCATCACCTCGTGAATCGTAGAATAGAGAGACGATTCCTTCGGCTCGGTGACCATCGGCGGAAACGAATGGGTGACTTCGAGGTCGATGCCCGGCCCGAGTACTGCTTCAAGTTCGCGAATGAGGTCGCGCTGTGTCTGACCGGGTAGGATGCGTCCGTCGATCTCGGCTTCGGCAAACCCTGGGATGACATTCGTCTTGTTCCCCGCGCGGAGCACCGTGGGAGAAGCCGTGTTGCCGAGCAACGCTCGAAACGCGCGACGCGTCGAGGGGTCCGGAATGAGTTTCAGCGCTGCGGGACCGAGCTGGGGGTTGGCTAGGAGCTTCACCAGCGGGCGCAGCGGCCGGGGCAGGTGCGCCGCAAGGGAGTCTACGAACGTTTGGACGGGGGCCGAGCCATGCCGCGGAAGACCTTGTCGACCGAGCCTGGCGATGGCGTCGCTCAGCCGGATCACCGCGGAGTCTTCGCGGGGCATCGATCCGTGGCCGGGGTCCCCGGTGGCTCTCGCCCGGAGCCAGCACACGCCCTTCTCCGCAACCTCGACGGTGTAGAACGTCTTTCCAGCGACCTGAATGTTGAAGCCGCCGCCCTCGCCGATCGCAAACTCGCTTCGGATCAGCTCGGGATGCTCGTCGGCCAGCCATAGCGACCCGAGACGGCAGCCTGCTTCTTCATCAGCAACAGCCGCGAAGATTAGGTCTCGCTTTGGCTTGACCCCTTCGCGCGCTAGCCGCGCCATGATCGCGACCGACATTGCCGCCATGTTCTTCATATCGATGGCTCCGCGACCCCAGAGACAGCCATCGTGAACTTCACCGGAGAACGGATCGTGCTTCCATCCAGACGCGTCGGCCTCCACGACATCGAGGTGAGCCGTCAAGAGCAGCGGTGGCTTCTCTCCGGTTCCGTGCAGCCTGGTGACTACATTGGCCCGCATGGGCGCGCTCTCCAAGACCTTTGGCTCGAGCCCCGCAGCGGCAAGCTCAGCTGCAACCAGCTCTGCCGCCTCACGCTCGTTGCCAGGCGGATTGGTGGTGTCGATCCGCAGAAGCTGCTGGCAGAGTCGAAACGCGTGATCGCTGAGTTCGCTGTCGCTCAGCTCGCGATCGCTAGCGCCCATGTGCGACTACTCGTCTTTGCCGGCTGCGGTCTTCTTCTTGCGCGGACGCTTGGGTGACGCCTTCTTCGCGTTCGCCTTCTTCGGAGGCTTGAGCTTTCGCTTCGGTTTGGCTTCGGCCTTTGTTTCGGCGTTCTGCACGCTTGCCTTGAGCGCTTCGAACAAGTCGACCACCTGGGCCCGAGGGGCTTCCGGTGCCGCGGTAATTTCGTGGCCCGCCACCTTGTCCTCGACTGCTCGGAGCACCCGCGCCCGAAACTCGTCTTCGAACTTCGCGGGCTGGAAGCTATCGACGCTGAGCTGTTCGATGAGCTGCTCCGCCATTTTCATCTCGGCGGGCTTGAAAGATACGTCGTCGCCGACATCAATCTCACTGAAGTCGCGCACTTCGTTCGCATAGAAGACCTGATGCATGATCAGACCGTCTTCGAACGGCCGGATGACGACCAGGTGGCTTTTGCCGCGCGACACGTACCGCCCGAGAGCCACACGACCGGTCTCGCGCATCGCGGCGACGAGCAGTCGGTACGCCTTGCCGCCCGATTTGTCGGGGCCCATGTAGTACGACCTCTCGACGTATACTGGATCGATCGAATCAAAGGGGACGAACTCGACGATGTCGAGGTCGTGAGTCTTCTCTTCTTCGAGCGCCTTGAGCTCCTCGGATTCGAAGCGCACGTATTGACCCTTGGCGTACTCGTATCCTTTGACCAGGCTCGACCGCTCCACGACTTCGTCGTCGGTCGGGCAGTACACCTGATATTTGATGCGGCCACCGCACTTATCGTGGAGTTGGTGAAAGTGCACCCCTTCAGCACTAGCCGCCGTGAAGAGTTTGAAAGGAATCGAGACCAAGCCGAAGGACAGGATTCCGGAACTCGTGGCGCGCGCTGGCACGGCGTCATGATAGATCGGTTGGTGAGAATGGCGAACAGTTGAGTAAGCGACGTCACAAAAAGGACCTGTCGCAATACCGCAAAAAGCGGGATCCACGAGCGACGACGGAACCATTCGAGGCTGAACCTGCGCGCAGCGGTACTAGCACTCGACGGGGACAGTTCGTCGTTCACTGCCACGACGCACGCGCGCTGCATTACGACCTGCGTCTCCAGGTGGGCAGCGTCTTGCAGAGCTTCGCCGTTCCCAAGGGTCCCAGCCTCGCGCTCGACGACAAGCGACTCGCGGTTCGTACGGAGCCGCATCCGCTTCGATATCTCGACTTCGAGGGCGTGATTCCCGAGGGGAACTACGGTGCCGGCGCGATGATCGTTTGGGACCGCGGGCAGGTCTCCTATCCTCGCGACACGGCCGAACGGGGACTCGCCGCCGGTGCACTGTCGTTCGAGCTGGACGGCTTCAAACTCAAGGGTCGTTTCAGCCTCGTGCGTCCGGCTGAGAAGAACGGCGAAGACGGCCCCGAGGACTGGCTGCTGGTCAAACGCGACGATGCTTTCGTCAGCGAATCGGATGTCATCTCCACCGAGCCGCGGAGCGTGCTTTCTGGCCTCACCGTCGACGAGCTCGCCAAGTCGGGCGATCTCTACGACGAGGCGTGCAAGCTGGCGGTGGAGCTTGGCGCAACGCCCCGCGAACTGCATGCGAGTCGCGTCACCCCGATGCTATGCAAACTGGACGACGTACCGCTCGACCGCGAAGGCTGGCTCTACGAACTCAAGCTCGACGGCGTGCGGATCCTTGCCGAGCGCAGTGGCTCCGACGCGCGATTATTCTACAGAACACGCCGCCCCGCGACGGCAACCTTCCCCGAAGTCGTCGAGGCCCTGAAGACACTCTTGGCGCACGAGGTGCTGCTCGACGGCGAGATCATCACCCTCGACGAACGGGGGCGGCCTTCGTTCCAGAAACTCGGCAGTCGAATACACGCGCGACGAGCCCACGACATCGCTTTTCTCCGCGACACCATCCCCGTCATTCTGGTGGTGTTCGACATTCTGTCGCTCGGCGGACTTGATCTTCGATCGCTGCCACTGCACGCGCGAAAGCGGGTGCTCGAGCGAGTCGTTCGCGGCAACGGGTTGATTCGCGCCCTCGACTCGTTCCCGGACGATGGGAACGCGCTGATGGCGTTCTGTGACGAGCACGACCTCGAAGGCATCGTCGCGAAGCGGCCCGACTCGGCGTATCGAGAGGGCCCAACGCGCACCGGCCTCTGGGTGAAGATTAAGCGCACCCGAGAAGACGACTTCGTGGTTCTCGGTGCGCGGGAGGGCAAAGGAAGCCGCAAGAAGCTCGGCGCTCTCGATCTCGGAACCTATGACGACGGCGCCCTACGACCGTGTGGTCGCGTTGGAAGTGGAATCCCAGAAAGCGACGTCACCACGTTGCTCGACAGACTCGAAGCCGGGGAACCCACGGTCGTCGGGGTGCGGTACGCCGGTTGGACTGATGATGGAAACCTTCGTCACCCCGTCTACGTCGGAATTCGCGCCGACGCGTCGACTGAGACCGCGACTGCGCGCCCGAAACCCGAGGACGCCACGATGCTCAACGACGAACTATCAGCCCAGACCACCCGCCTGGTCGACCGCGCCAGGCTCACCAATCAGGACAAAGTCTTCTGGCCGGACGACGGCCTCACGAAAGGGGACCTGTGTGATTACTACGAGACCATCGCGCCCGTTCTGCTTCCACATCTGAAGGACCGACCGGTCACCCTGGTCCGCTTCCCCGACGGGATCGAAGGAAAGAGCTTTTTCCAATGGCGCATTCCCGACGCGGCACCGCGGTGGTTGCGCTCGGTGCCGCTACGGTCCGAGGCACGCGACGGCAAGGAAGTGAATACCATTCTCCTCAACGATCTCGGTTCGCTGATGTACGTCGCGAACATGGGGTGCATTCCCCTACACGTGATCGCGACCCGAGCCGACTCTCTCGACACCTGTGATTTCCTCACACTCGATCTCGACGTCGGGCTGGCTTCTCTCACCGACGCGATACCCATCGCGCTCACGATTCGACGGCTTCTCGAGGACCTCGGCCTCAAGGGCTTCCCAAAGACGTCTGGTAAGACAGGCCTCCATGTGATCGTCCCGCTGGGCCAAGGGCTCCCCTGGGACACGGCGAAACAGCTTCTGGAGCTACTGGGCCGGTTGGCCCTGGAGGAGCACCCTGACACCGCCACGATGGAACGCCGAAAAGACAAACGCGGAAGACGTGTCTTGATCGACATCGGGCAGACCGGGCGACTGCGGACAATCGTGGCGCCCTACTCCGTTCGCGAAGTCCCCGGCGCCCCTGTTTCGACGCCGCTGCACTGGGACGAAGTCAGTCTTTCGCTCGACCCCGCGTCGTTCAACCTATTCACGGTGCCATCTCGAGTCGAGAAGGTGGGCGATCTGCTGGCAGAGGCGCTCGAGATGAGAATAGACATGGCTGCCACCCTCGAACGACTCGGGTCGCGACTGGGCGTCGAGCCCCCCGCTTGATTCCGGACGCCGCTGGGCCCATTTTCTCGGGGACCATGACGCTGTACGAGGAACTGGGAGGCGATGGCGCGCTGCGCGCGATCGTGGACGACTTCATCGACCGTTGCTTCGACGACGTGATGATCGGATTCCTGTTCCAGCGCGCAGAACGAGACCGCATCAAGCGGTTCGAAGCACAGCACGCAGCGAAGGTCCTGGGGGGCCCCGTCTCCTACGAGGGCCGCCCGCTCGACGTAGCGCACCGCCCCCATCGAATTCTTGGTGGACAGTTCGACCGTCGAAAGCAAATTCTAAAAGAAACTCTGCGCGATCACGGCGCGCCTCCTGCCGTCGTCGAACGCTGGATCAGTCATCAGGATTCGCTTCGCCACCTCATCACGCGAGACCCGGACTCGAACTGCAGAGATTGAGGATGGACGATCCGTTCCAAGGGGTGGTGGTTCGCGCGAGGGCGGGCTTCATCGACGTGATGCACGAGGGCGAAACGATCCAGTGTCGGATCCGGGGACGACTCAAGCAGGGTCGTCGGGAGACCGACCTGTGTGTCATTGGAGACCAGGTACTCGTCTCGGGCTACGGCGAACAGAACCCCGTGGTTACCGAGGTCCTCCCGCGCGCTCGGCGCTTTTCCCGGAAGCAGCCGGGACGAGGCCCGACCTGGGAAGACGTGCTGGTAGCGAACCTCGACCAAGTGTTCGTGACGTTCTGCTACGGCACGCCGGCGTTCAACCCTCGGCTCCTCGATCGGTTCATCGTGATCGCCGAGCATCAAGACGTCGATCCGATCGTCGTGATGAACAAGGCTGACTTGGCGGGCGACAGCGACAGAAGCTGGCAGCAGACCTATCGCCAGCTCGGCTACGAAGTACTGGAGGTGAGTGCCCAGCGAAGCGAAGGTCTAGACACCCTCGAAGAGATGCTCGCTGGGAAGATCTCGGCGTTCGTTGGGCCATCGGGCGTCGGCAAGAGCAGCTTGATCAATCGTCTTCTGCCGGACCTCGAGCTTCGCGTGGCATCGGTCAGCGAGCATCACGGAAAGGGGCGTCACACCACGCGTGTCGCGGCGCTCTACCCTCTTCCCCACCAAGGCTTCCTTGCCGATACTCCGGGAATCCGCGAACTCGGCACCTGGTCGCTTCCGCCCGAAGAACTGGATCGCTGCTTTCCCGAATTCCGACAGCCGCGAGAGAGCTGCGCCTTTCGGGTATGCTCGCACACCCACGAACCCGACTGTGCAGTCCGAGACGCCGTCGAAGCAGGCACGATCGACCGAGGTAGGTACGACAGCTATCTGCGGCTACGTGAAGTCGGCCTCGACTAGAGCGAGTCCACCTTGAACTCGGCCTAGCGCTGCGCGGTGCGGAAGTCGAAACGGGCACGAACAGCACCGTCCGACTTGACGTCTATAGTGCGCGTGATCTTACGGCCGTCGTTGAGCTCGAACTCGAGAGTGACGCGGCCCAAAGGCATGTCGACGTTCTCCATCGGGGTGCGGCCGAGGAGGTCCCCGCTGACGAAAACGTCCGAGGGAGGCGTCGTCTCGATGTCGACGCGTCCGAACGCGCCGGGCTGGCCTCCACCTTGTTTCCCGAGCAGTCTCGCATTGATACCCGCGTACTCGCCGGCTTCGATTTTGGCGGTCGTAGACCACGACGCGAAGCCGGGTGCCTCGACGCGAATGCGGTACTCACCCTTCTGAAGTCCCGTCAAAGCGACTGGGGTCACCCCTTGCTCCTTACCGTCGAGGTAGAGCCTCGCGCCCGGCGGTGACGAAGCGACGAGGATTCGCGCGCCGTGCTCCTGCAGCAGGGGGTTGTCGTTCTGAGATCGTTCGGCAGGACCTGGTTCTTCGAACATGGCAGTCGCCCGATCGAGCCATGGCTTTACGAGAGTCGCGCCGTCGAACTGGACGAAGGCGTACGCGCTCGCGGCGAGCAGGATGGCCAGAAGGGCCCAAGGGCCTTTGGAGCGTTTCTTTTGCGCCGGACGCATCGCGCGAGCGCGCGCCGCGGGCCTCAGTGCGGCGCCTTGAGGTCGATGCGTGGGTCGCGGTCCCGACGCGTCTGACGTGGGGGTCTGCGTGTTCGCGGGAGCCGGCAAAGGCGCCGCCCCGGAATCCATGTCGAGCAGATGTCCGAGGTCCGGTCCGCCGACCGGCTCTACGTCGAGTTCGCGAACACCGGGAACGTGCGACACATACGACTTCGACGAATCGTTCGTGTGGTGCATGTCCACCGAATACGACGCGCCGAAAGGCACGGTGTCCACGCGCGGCCCACGCGCGAACTCGTCGGGGAACACCTTGGTGATGAAATCGGCGACCTCGCGCTGCGCTGCGTACTGACGCGTCGAACGTCCGAACTTCTCGAGCGCGTCGGCAAACTCTTCAGCAGTCGCAAACCGATCGCCCGCATCTTTGGCGAGCGCCTTCTGCAAGATCTGTTCGAGTTCGTCGGGCGCGTCGGGGAGTTTGTCTTTCAGCGACGGCACCGGATCCATGATCACGGCTCGCATCGTGGCTGCTTCAGTTTGTCGGCGGTAGAGCGACTTGCCGGTCAAGGTCTCGAACAGGCAAACGCCAAGTGCGAAAATATCGAGACGCTGGTCGGCGGCCGCCCCCGTGCACTGCTCGGGCGCCATGTACGCGAACTTGCCCTTGACCACGCCCGCCTGTGTCTTGTGCGCGCGGTGGTCGGCCTTCGCAATACCGAAGTCCAAGAGCTTCGCAGAGCCGTCATATCCGATCATGATGTTGTGCGGCGACACGTCACGGTGAATCATGTTGAACGGTTCGCCGTGCTCATCGCTCGCGGTGTGCGCGTAGTGCAGCGCACGCGCGATGTCTGCACCCACGCGAATCGCAATCGGAAGACCAACGCCCCCCTGCTTACGGGCCTTGCGAATCACTCGTCCGAGCGGCATACCGTTGACCCACTCCATCACGATGAAGTGAGAGCCCTCGTCGGCACCGCACTGGTGGAAGCGGCAGATGTTCGGATGCTTGAGCTGCATGCCGATGCGGGCCTCGTCGAGGAACATCTGAACGAAGTCGTTGTCCTGCTCGTAGTGAGGCAGGATGCGCTTCACGACGAGAAAGCGGGTGTCGCCGTCGACGTCCTTGTGACGCGCAAGCAGGATCTCCGCCATTCCGCCAAGTGCGAGTCGACCGAGAATGTCGTAGCCAGCGAACCGACCCAGAACGGGCAGGTCGACCGGCGGCTTCGGCCCTGCTTCCTCGACTCTGGCTTGCTGTTCCTGCTTCACGCCCAACCCTTTCCCCGTCGTCCCGGGCTGCTTCTCACCGTGCAGCCCCGATCCTTCTGAGGAATTCTGTCCCACAAGCCAGCATAACGGGTCGAGAGAGCCATCGCCCAATCAGAGGAAAGAAAAGACGGAACTGGGTGGGCGCCTGTGAGCTGCGTTACAGAATGCGGTCGCTGCCTCGAAGGTCGCGGGCCATGTTCTTCTGGTGCGCTTCGAGGGTTCCGCCCCCGATCTCGAGGAGCTTCGCGTCGCGCCAGAGTCGCTCCACCTGGTACTCGGAGACATAGCCGTAGCCGCCCAACACCTGAATCGCACGATCGGCCACATCCTTGGCCATCGTGGAGGTGAAGAGCTTGACGCCATCGGTATCGAGGCGCTGGCTTCCATCTGGACGCATCTGGGCAGCGGTGTGGTAGGTGTAGGCGCGTCCGGCCATGAACTGAGCGTACGATTCGGTGAGGTGGCGCTGAACCTGACCGAAGTCTCTCAGGGGTTTGCCGAAGGAGTTTCGCTCACTGGCGTAGCGGTTCATGACCTCGATCGACCGGCGCGCGATGCCGAGGCTCATTGCGGCGAGTACCACGCGCTCGAGCTCTAGATTGCGCATCATGTGGAGCGTCGCCTGCCCCTCGGTCCCAACGAGGTTCTCGGCAGGAACTTCGCAGTCTTCGAATACGAGCTCTGCAGTAGTCGAGGCACGCATGCCGAGCTTGCCCTCGATTTTCTGGCCGAGACTGAAACCGGGGAACCCTTTTTCGACGATGAACATCGACAGCTGGTTGCGCGCCGCATCGGCGATCCGGGCGTAGACCAAGAACGCGTCTCCGAGTTCGCTCTTGCTGACCGCGCCGTTGGTGATCCACATCTTGGCGCCGTTGAGCACGTATCGATCGCCTTTGCGCCGCGCCGTCGTCTGCATGCCGAGGACGTCGGTGCCGGCAGCGGGCTCCGACATACCCATTCCGCAGACCTTCGCTCCGCTGCAGGCCGCCGGCAGGTACTGCTCTCGCTGCGCGTCGCTCCCGTTGATCTGGAGGTTGTTGGCGAAGAGGATGGCGTGGGCGAGAAATGCGAGCGTGAAGCCAGGGTCGGCCGAGGCAAGCTCCTCGTGAGCGATCACCGCCGCGACCGGATCGAGTCCCGACCCACCGAAGCGTTCTTCGACCGTAATCCCGAGAAGGCCCAATTCCCCGAGCTTACGAAACAGCGGCAGGTTGAAACGCTCCTCTCGGTCGCAGGCCTCAGCCTGCGGGTCGACTTCGCGTTCGGTGAAGGAGCGAACCAACTCTCTCAGCGAGCGGTGCTCCGGCGACGGATTGAAAAGGTCTGTCACGTTGGCGGGACTACCACGCGGGACCGCGCGCCGAAAGCCGACGCGTGCAGACGCAGGGGGAGGTTTCGCTATGTCCGTGCGACCGCAGCGGGCAACCCTTCGCAACGCGTGGTGGACGCCTCAAGCAGCGGCGGCGCGCGGATTGGAGACGATGCTCGTGACCATCGCGCTTGCAGCCACCGAGGCGGCATGGCCGAGTTGGCAACCGCGACCGTCGAGCGAGGCCTCGGTGAGCGCAAAGACGATTCCGACGAGCATGTCGGCGTGCAGCGCCGCGTCGGCCTCGGACAGGTCCGGACGGACAGCGGTGACGATGCTCTGGAAGCGGTCGCGAAGCATCTCGGTAAGCAGCGTCCATCGTCGCCCGAGAGGGGTCGACTGGTCCCGCCGGTTGCAGAGGAACACCTCGGCCAATCTGCGGTTCTCGGTCAGAGCCCGAGTCGAGGACAGCACCGCGTTCTCGAGAACGGCAGCGGCTTCTTCGCGGTTGCGCGGGGAATCGAAATCGAAGGAGGGCCCTATTTCGCTGGCAACCGATTCGGCCACCTGCTCGAGGGCCTCATCCATGCTGCGAAAGTGGACGTAAAAGGTCGGCTGGGCGACCCCTGCAAGCTGCGCCACACGCCCTGTCGTCAAGGCGCCTTGGCCGTGACGCTGAATGTGCTTGATAATGGCCTGCAGCAAACGACGCCGAGTGCGCTCTTTGTTGAGTTGCCTGGACATGGGCGGCATGTAGCAGCGGACCCCACCCCGTTCCACGTCTAAACTCGGGACGAGCGTGGTATTTACGAAAATGAAACCTTGGGGCGCAACACGCGCGCCGCGTTGTTCTAGGCGAAACAATTTCGAATGACGGCTGACACGACTTCGGGTTCCCCATTTGCCCCTGGATGGTACGTCCTCGCCGAAAGCGACGCCGTGGGCCGGAGCCCCTCCTCGTTTACGTTGAATGAATTACCGCTGGTGACATTTCGCGACGATGAGGGACATTGTGCGGTGCTGCTCGACCGCTGCGCGCATCGGAATGCTCCCCTTTCGCTCGGGCAGGTCGTTGGGTCGAACCTTCAGTGTCGCTACCATGGCTGGCAGTTCGACGGTCAAGGGCGTTGTCGGGAAGTCCCGGGTCTGTGCGGACAGTCGGACCACTCGACCCGGTCGGTGCCTTCGTTCGCATGTCGGGAATCGCAGGGATGGCTGTGGGTGTATTCGGAGCCCGACGTCGAGCCGGCCGAGGGACCTTACGAGATCCCGAACGCCGATGCGCCGGGGTACTTCACCGTGCGCGAGCGCATCGAGATGCCGGGCCCGCTCGACGCGGTTGCGGAGAACGCACTCGACGTACCGCACACCGCGTTTGTGCACGCGGGTCTATTTCGCAAGAACCGCGGGCGCCGACCCATCGAGGTCGTGGTGCGAACCGAACGCGATCGCGTCGAAGCGGAGTTCATCGGAGAACAGCGCCCTCGAGGACTCGTAGGCAAGCTTCTCGCGCCCGGCGGTGGCGAAGTCCTTCACTTCGACCGGTTCATCCTCCCATGCATTGCGCAGGTCGAGTATCGCCTCAGCAATCGCAGTCACATCATCACGACGGCGGCGCTGACGCCTCGGAGCCCAACGGTCACGGATCTATTCGCAACCGTGGCCGTTCGGGTTCCAATTCCGAACGCGATCCTTCGGGGCCTCGTCAAACCCTCCGCGATGCACATCGTCCGGCAAGACGCGGAGATCTTACGGAGTCAGACCGCACAGGTGCATCGCTTCGGCGGCGAGCACTTCGCATCGACCGAAATCGACGTACTCGGATTGAAGATCAAGAAGCTGCTTCGGGAGGCTGCAAGTGGAAGTCTTCGCGAGGTCGAAGACGAGCGTCGAATCAAGATGCTGGTTTGAACGGCCTTTGGTGTATTCTGAGGTTGGTGGGCTCGCGAACGAAACGTGATTCGACGTATTTGATCAAGAACGCTCCGTCCGACCGGGTGGAAGCTCCAGGAGCACCGCAGCCGGAGCAACCGTCGTCTCACCCGCCGGACGGACGATGGAGGACCTCTAGTCCTCCGCCCGGCAAGGGCATGGATTCCAAGTGGTGGCCCGACCGCGAGCTCGGACGAGCGTTTCGGCGATGGACGAGCATTCCCCCGGCATCAGGCGCCCCGGCTCAGAAGGCAGCGGTCCGCTTTCTCGTCGAGCGCCTCAAGGTGAGCGGACTGAACGCCGTAGGCACTGCCCCGAGAACGCCTCTGCAGCGGACGGTCGCGCCCGATGCGATTGAGCGCATCCGGACGATGGTGGCTCGGCTCGGACAGCATGGCCCCAACGAAGAGGCCCCCGACCAACAGGCGCTCATCGACATAGGCGAGCCCTCACTCGAGGTCCTCGTAGCGCAGTTTCCGGGCCGACTCTGGTTCAACCGATGGGAACCGCACGTGCGACCCCCAAAGGGTCGAAACGTGTCCGCACTATGCCGCACGCTGGTTGCCTTTGGCGAGCACGCAACGCCATTTGTCGCGCGTCTTCTTGGAGCCGACGACGAGGAGGTTCGCTACTATGCCGTGCTCGTCGCTGCCGAGCTGCCGTACGCGGGCCTCGTAGAGCCAATCGCAGAAGCGCTCTTCGACGACGACCCAGGGGTATCGCGCGGTGCGCTGTACGCGCTCGAGAGCTTCGGCGCCGTCGATGACATGGACGGCGTGAAAGAATCACTCCGATCGCTCGCTGCATCTCCCGACGCAGATCAACGTTCTCGGCTGCTCGCGATGCGCGCGCTCGCAGTGCTTCGCGACACACGATGCTTCGCAACTCTGGTGTCGTCGCTATCGGAACGCAGCGTACTCGGCGAAGCCGCATGGCGCGTGCTCCGCATGCTCACCGCTCAAGACTTCGGAACCGACGTCAGCGCTTGGACGCGCTGGTGGGAGCTCCACGGAGATGAGAGCCGCACCGAATGGCTGATCGACAGCCTCGACCACCCCGAGCGTGACGTGCGTGAAATCGTCGCCCGCGACTTGGTCGACGAGAGCGGCGCGGGGTTTGGCTACGACCCCGATCTCCCGCCGCAGGAACGTCAGGCAGTCCGTGAGCGGTTTCGCCTCTGGTGGTCGGAGCGGGCGCTCTCGGATCAGCCGAGCAGCTGACCGGCAATCGATGACGCCAGCTTTCCGTCGATCTCACCGCGGTGCTTGGCCATCACAGCCTGCATCACCTTGCCGAGGTCCTTCTTGGAGCTGACGCCCAGCTCCGCGACAATCGCTTCGATCGCCGAGCGAGCCTCTGCTTCGTTGAGCTGCTTGGGCAGATACCGTTCGATCACCGCGATCTCGGCTTCCTCCTTGTTCGCGAGATCGTCGCGGCCTCCCTCGCGATAGCTCGCTGCCGCTTCGCGACGCGACTTCACCCCCCGAGCGAGAACGAGGGTCTCGTCCGGGTCCTCGAGAGTCAGGAGTTCCGACTTGAGCATGCGAAGGGTGTCACGCGTGATCGCGTCTTTCGCGAGCATCGCCTTCTTGAGATCCACGTTGATCGTATCGAGGAGGGCCATGACCGAAGCCTGTTGCGACAACGGCCCCGCGTCGAATCCGGCGATAGAAGGATCGCCGTGATCCTCAATAGTTGCGGCGCTTACAGGACACATGAAGAGCTTGTAAAGTGCTTGTAAATGCTTGTTTTTGTTAGCTTTCAGTTGACGGAGAGGTTGCTGTCACGCATGTTGCTAGCTTCCCGCTGGTTAACTTGTAAATGGCCAGACGGAGAAAGGACACACGATGTTGTCGGCGAGCACGGCGAGCCAGACGGAGACACGAGCCAAGTCCACGGATTTACTCAACTCCCGCTCGATCAAAAACGTAGTCATTCTCGGTGCAAACGGCGCGATGGGCCTTGGCAGCGGGGCGTTATTCACCTCGGCGGTCCCGCATGTGACCTTTTTGGCGCGCACCAAGGAAAAGGCCGAAGGCGGCCTTTCCGCAGCGATCAAGATGGTCCGCTCGAGCACGGTGGGCAATCGCGTCGAGACGGGGAGCTACGAGGCTGACCTCGAGAAGGCGGTCGCCGAAGCCGACCTGATTTTCGAAGCGGTGACCGAACAGCTCGACCTCAAGCGCGAGTTCTTCGAACGCATCGACAAGGCGCGTCGCCCGGACTCGATCGTGGCAACGGTCACATCCGGGCTCTCGATCAACCTGCTCGCCCAGGGCCGCAGCGACTCTTTCCGAAAGAACTTCATCGGACTCCACTTCTTCAATCCGCCCAAC
The DNA here is from genome assembly GCA_963845195.1 of uncultured delta proteobacterium. GTDB lineage: Bacteria > Myxococcota_A > Polyangia > Polyangiales > Houyiibacteriaceae > SG8-38. Next base: position 1,141,126 of record CAWJRH010000001.1, on the reverse strand, counting down.
GTCATCGTCGGCACGGAGCTCATCGCCGGGAAAGAAACCGATCCGAAGCTCGTCGACTTCCTGGACGAATACTGTACGAGGCTCCTCGGTCGCGCGATGGTTCGGACGGCGGACACCCCTGGGTTCGCAGGCAACCGCATCGGCTTCAAGGTCCTCAACGAATGCGCGCTGCTTGCCGAGGAACACGGGCCGCTGCTCATCGACGAACTCGTCGGGCCGTACACTGGACGCGCGATGACGCCGCTTGCGACGATCGACCTCGTCGGCTGGGACATTCACCGCGCGATCGTGGACAACATCTACGAACTCACGAAGGACGAGGCGCACGAGACGCTCAAGCTTCCGAAGTACATGGCTGATCTGATGGCCAAAGGTGTCCTCGGCAGAAAGACCGGCGCGGGCTTCTTTGGCAAGGACGATGCCGGCGAGCGCATCGTGCTCGACCCCAAGACCAAGAAGTACGTCGCGAAGGACTCGCTCTCGCGCCCCGACCTTTCCTTCATCGACGAGATTTCGGCGCTACACAGGGTCGGTCGGTACCAAGAGGGCATGCAGGCCTTCGCCGCGGCAAGCGGCCCGTACGCCGCCATCGCGCAGAAGGTGATCGCTGGATACATCAGCTACTCGTTCCATCGAGTAGGCGAGGTGACCGACGACATCTCGGGGATCGACCGCATCATGGGCTACGGCTTCAACTGGGCGCCACCGAGCGTCTTGGTCGACACGATCGGCCTCAAGCAGACGATCGCAATGATCGACAAGGCAGGGCTCCCAGTCCCGCCCGCACTCGCGAATGCCCAAGAGGGCACCAAGTTCTTCCGAGATCCACAGGTCAATGTGGGTAAATTCTTCGTCGCTGCGTAAACGAAAGATTGGTGATTGACATGGCACAGATTCCAGAGGTTTACGTTCTCGGCGGACATCAAACGGACTTCGCCCGCAACTGGAGCAAAGAGAAGAAGCACTTCGTCGCGATGATGCGCGAGGCGGTACTCGGGACGCTTGCCAACACGCAAGTTGAACCCGATGAGATCGAAGTCGCGCATACAGGCAACTTCGCGGGCGAGCTTTACAGCAAGCAGGGTCACCTCGGAGCCTTCTTCCTCGAGATCGATCCGGCGTTCAGCGGTTTGCCAACCGCGCGCCACGAAGCGGCATGCGCGTCGGGCAGCATCGCGCTTCTCGCGGCAAGCGCCGAAATCGAGGCGGGTCGCTACGACCTCGCCTGTGTCGTGGGCGTCGAGCAGATGAAGACCGTCGGTGCCGGTGAGGGAGGCGACTTCCTCGGTACCGCAGCCTGGTACGAACTCGAAGCCCAGGGCGTCGAGTTCCCCTTCCCCAAGCTCTTCGGCAAACTCGGCGACGAGTACGATCGCCGCTACGGGTTGAAGGACGAGCACCTCGCCGGGATCAGCACGATCAACTACGCGAACGCGAAGCTCAACCCCAACGCGCAAACGCGCACCTGGTACATGAACTACGATCACGCGATGAGCCGTGACGAGTTCAACGGGAACATCGGAGGCCGGATCCACATCTCGGACTGTTCACAAGTCACAGACGGAGCCGCAGCAATGCTCCTCGCGTCCCCGGCGTACGCAAAGAAGTGGGCGGAGCGCGTTGGTGTCCCGCTCGCGTCGATCCCCCGCATCAAGGGATGGGGCCATCACACGGCTCGAATTCTCTTCGAGGACAAGATCGCCGAGAGCAAAGACGCCGAGTACGTGCTCCCTCACGTGCGCAGCACCGTCACCGATGCGCAGAAGCGGGCCGGCATTGCCGACACCTCGGGTATCGACGGCATCGAAACACATGACTGCTTCACGACGTCTGAGTACATGGCGATCGATCACTTCGGACTCACGGCCCCGGGCGAGAGCTGGAAGGCGGTCGAAGAGGGCGTCATCGCGCTCGACGGCGAGACCCCAATCAACGCGAGCGGTGGGCTCATCGGCGCAGGCCATCCTGTGGGTGCGACCGGAGTTCGCCAGCTTCTCGACGGGTTCAAGCAGGTCACCGGCGGAGCCGGCGACTACCAGATCGAGGGCGCGAAGAACATTCAGACCCTCAACATCGGTGGAAGCGGCACGACCAGCGTGAGCTTCATCATCGGAACCTAGTCGGCGGTTGGTCCACCGGGGCGCCAACCCCGGTGGAACCCTTACCCTTGTCCTGCTAGAGACCGCGCCATGCGGTATTCGCGAGCGTTCATCCCGACTCTCAAAGAAGTCCCGAAGGACGCGACGATGCCGTCCCACGTGCTGATGCTGCGAGGCGGGTACGCGCGCATGGTCGGAGCCGGCATCTACGAGTTGCTCCCGCTTGGCACGCGGGTGCTGCACAAGATCGAACGGATCATCCGTGAGGAGATGGACGCATCGGGCGCCCAGGAGCTTCTGATGCCGACCTTTCTCCCTGGAGAGTACTTCAAGGAATCCGGTCGATGGGATGTGTACGGTGCGACTCTGCTGCGGATCCAAGACCGCAAGGGCGGCGAGTATCATCTGGCGCCCACGCATGAAGAGATCGTGACCGACGTGGTCCGACGGGAGATCAAGAGCTACCGGCAGCTCCCACTGAATCTCTATCAAATTCAGAACAAGTACCGCGACGAGCCACGACCGCGGGCCGGGCTGCTCCGCTGTCGCGAGTTCATCATGAAGGACGCATACTCGTTCGATGTGTCCGACGAGGGGGCGCTCGCGAGCTACGAGCAGATGCGGGAGACCTATCACCGGATCTTTCGGCGCCTCGGACTCGAGTACCGCGTGGTCGAAGCGGACAGCGGCGCGATCGGCGGGAAACAGTCCGCAGAGTTTCAGGTGCTCGCGCAGACCGGCGAAGACTGGATCGTCGCCTGCAGCGAGTGCGACTACGCAGCGAACCTCGAGATCGCCGAGCCCGGGCGCGTCACCAAAGAGGCCCCAGACCCTGGCGCGATGCAAGCGGTCGAAAAAGTCGAGACGCCAGACGTGCATTCGATCGACGAGGTCGTCACCTTCTTCGGCGCCGGTGCCACGGCGGCATCGACGTTGAAGTCGCTCCTATACCGAGCCGGGGACGAACTCGTGCTCGCGGTGGTCCGCGGCGATCACGAGCTCAACGAGATCCGTCTTGCGCGCGCACTCGGAGTCGATGAGGTCGCACTCGCCTCGGACACCGCGGTGAAAGAAGCCACCGGCACCGAGATTGGCTTCGTCGGACCCGTAGGGTTCAACGGGCGCATCATGGTCGATCCCGATGCCGTCGCTGTCCTCAATGCGATCGCCGGTGCCGGGGAGACTCCCTATCACCTGCGAAACGTCAACCATGAGCGTGACTACCAGGGCGAAGTCGTGTCGATTCGGCAAGCAGCCGCGGGTGACTCCTGCCCTCAGTGCGATGGGACTCTAGAGCTCTATCGCGGCATCGAGGGGGGCCACATCTTCGTACTTGGCACCCACTACAGCGACAAGATGAATGCCACGTACTTGGATGAGTCCGGTGACAGCCATTCGATCGTGATGGGCTGCTACGGGATCGGGGTCACTCGACTTATCGCCGCCATCATCGAACAACACCACGACGAAGATGGGATCCGCTGGCCCGTCCAAGTCGCGCCTTATGCGGTCATGGTAACCCCGATCGGCAAAGACGAGGCGCCCTTGAACAAAGCCGAAGAGATCTACGAGGCACTGCGTGCAGCGGGCGTCGAAACACTCCTCGACGACCGTCCCGAACGGCCCGGGGTGAAGTTCAAAGACGCCGACCTGCTCGGGATCCCGGTGCGCATCACCATCGGCGCCCGGGGGCTGAAGCAGGGAACGGTCGAACTCAAGAAGCGCGTGGACGACGCGTCGACAGACGTCCCGATTGCCGAGATCGTCGAGGCGACGCTGTCCGCGCTCGAGACGGAACCGACCGAATGACGCATAGCCCGGACAGGTACGAAACGCCGAAGCGTCCAACGTTCTGGCTCGGGCTGGCGTTCGCGATGCTCGTCGCCGTCGGGGTTGCGACGGTTCTGGTGCCTGAACTGGAGGACACCGCGGAGGACGAGCTCGGCAACTCCGAGGAAGAACCGCTCGACGAGTCGACAGACGAGGCCCCTCCCGCATCGATGCGGTAACAAGTTCGTTTCGCGCCTCACCGTAACATCAAAAGTCCCCGAAGTGGGCCCTCCTTTCTTTGCGTTGTCGAGCGGAAATGGGCAATGCTGTCGGGAGCGTGGCGCGTCGTAATTTGCAAAGTTTGCTTGGGATCTGGGTCGTCGCGTCCTGCGTACCAGCCTCGGCCCACGCGTCGCCGGACGTACCGATGTGCATCGCGGAGCAGGCGAATCTCATCGAGCCTCCAACTCGAGTCGAGCGACCGTGGAGCCTGAGAGCGATGTGTGGCCCCCACGCCGCCCCGGTCGGCCTCACCCCTGAGACCCCGCCCAAGGACCGAGCGGCCGATGCCTACCGTCGGGCGATGGAGCTCATTCTCGATGCACGATACGACGAGGCACGCCTGGCACTCGACGTGGCACGTCAAGGACTGCCACGAATCGCCGATCGTATCGCCCTTCAAACTGCGCGTCTCGAACTCCTACGCAGTCGAGAAAAGAACGCGACCGATTTCTTTGCGCAAGCCGCAACGAGTATTCACGACTCCATCGGCGTCGAGGCACGGTCCGGGTATGTCCTCGCCCTTCTACGGAGCGACGATCCCGCGGCCGCCGAGGCACTCGAGGATCTTCTGTGGACGTACCCTTCCCTGCCGAGCCGTGACGAACTCTTGTTCGAGCGCGCTCGCAGCTTGAACCGCGAGTCGCGGAACGACGAGGCTCTTCAGATTCTGCATGGCATCCGCGTCGACGCTCCTGGCAGTCTGTTCGCGCCACGCGCGGAAGCGGAACTCGTCCGCCTCGATGCTCTCGGCCATGAAGCACCGACCGTCGGCGACGACGACCAGGTGAAGATCGCGAGGAACCTGGTTCGAACCGGTCCGCTCGACCGCGCGAAGAAGGTCGTGAGCGACTTGTTGGAAGCCCCGCTTGCCGATGTCCATCTCGCCGACATTCACTATCTCGCGGGGCGCCTCGCGCGATACGAGGGTCGATGGCAGGCCGCGGAGGCCTTCCTACGAACGGCGCAGGGTCATCCAATTGACGACCCCAAGCTCGCCCGAGAGCTCGAGGATCGTGCCAAGGACATGGCGGCGGCTGCGGCAGCTCGGGAAGCCGACGCGGCACGAGTCGCGATCTCGACGATCCTCGGGAGGCGCACTCTGGGCGAGCTCCCTTCGAGCCGGCTGGTCGATATCATCGAAGTTGCGGCACCGGCCGGGCTCTGCAGCGAAGTCGATCGGGTTCTGGCAACCCTGCTCGCGCGGTCGGACGTTCGCTCCGGCACCCTGTTCGATGCGGTCATGGCCGCCGTGGGGGCCGGAAACGAAAACCTGGTCGCTGGCGTTCTCGGGCAGATCGCGAAGCGCGGTGAGAGCCGGTACGAGGCCGCAGCCCTCTACCACCTGGCCCGATCCTACGAGCGTGGAGGGCTGTTCGAGCTGGCCCGGGCGTCGTACACCGCCGCACTTGAAAGCGACGACGGCTACTACGCGCTTTGGGCTGCAAACGGAAGGGCGCGACTCGGCGGCGAAACACAGGCTGGGGCTTCCGAGGGATTCGCGGAACCCGAGCAAACCGCGGCGCCGAAACCGCCTCAGCCAGCCATCATCAGTCTTGCCGAACAGCTCGAGCCAATCGCAGTGCGCCATGCGTCGGCGTATCCATGGTTCGGAAGGGCGGCCGATCTCCTGCGAATCGGCGATCGAGACGCGGCAAGCTCGGAGCTTTTCGAGTCCTATCTGTCGTGGCGCGCCGCGCTCGGTAAACCGGTAGCGCGCGCGGGTCTCGACTCGGTGGCACGCAACGCGGGGCGCACTCCGGTGGCGATGAGCCCAGAGGTTCGCGAATCGCTGCTCACGCTCACAGCCGGTGACCTCAGCACGCTGACCGAGGTCGCAGCCGCCATCGGAGACATGGGAACTGCCGGCGGGTTCGGCGGAACCGAGTTCATCGAGAGTCTACCCCGAGCGTACGAATGGTTGGTGGTGCCAGCCGCGGCCACCTACGGTCTCGACCCCAACCTGCTCCTTGCCGTGATGCGGGTGGAAAGTGCATACCAGCAGCACATCGTGTCGTATGCAGGCGCGGTCGGCCTCATGCAGATCATGCCGCGCACCGGCCAGCTCATCGCGCACGCTCTGGGCGACGACAGGTTCTCGCCCGCCGACCTGCTCGACCCCAAGACCAATATCGAATTCGCAGCCTGGTATCTGACCTCGTTGATTCGACGATTCGACGGACATCTTCCGCTGGCGGTGGCGGCCTATAACGCGGGTCCACACAACGTGCGCCGATGGATTCAACAAAGCCCCGACGACGCCACCGTCGATGTGCTTCTCGAACGCATCCCATTCACGCAAACGCATAGGTACGTGAGACGCGTGTTGGTTTATCATCAGGCTTACCGCGCGCAGCAGGGCCTATCTTCACAGCGGCTTGCGGTCGACTTGCCCGCGCCACGCGTCGACCCGCTGTCGTTCTAGGCGAACACAGGATGGGCATCGAACGAGTCGACGTCTTGGTCATTGGAGCCGGCGTCGTAGGGCTCGCCTGTGCCCACGCGCTCACCCGCCGCTTCGAGTCTGTCGCGATTGTCGAACGAGGAAGCGCGCCAGGGCAAGAGACGTCGAGCCGAAACAGCGGTGTGATTCATGCAGGGCTCTACTACCGCGAGGACTCGCTGAAGACGCGGCTTTGCATCGAGGGCAAGGAGGCTCTCTACCGATGGTGTGAAGCCAACGAAGTCCCTCATGCTCGCACCGGCAAGCTGATTGTCGCCACTCGCCCCGAAGAAGTCGAGATGCTCTCACGGCTAGCGGCCCACGCCGGACGCGTGGGCGCAGGCCCGCTCGTACCCATGTCTGCGGCAGAAGTCGCTCGCTCCGAGCCCGAGGTCCGATGCGAGGCCGCGCTGTTCTCTCCGACGTCGGGCATCGTCGACGTTCACGAACTCGTTGCAAGTCTGGTCCGGCGGCTCCGCGAAGCCGAAGCGGCGTTGGTATTCCAGACGCGGGTCCAAGCGATCGCGCGCCGGAACGCTCAGTGGTTCGTCCGGACCGAAGACACGCTCGGGCGCACCGGAGAGCTTCGCGCGGACAGGGTCGTGAACGCGGCAGGTCTATCGTCACTGCAGGTCGCCGATGCGTCTGGACTCGTTTCCGATGAGCGCCCGTGGCGACTGTTCCCCTGCAAAGGGTCATACTTTTCGCTGGGTCCGGGGGCACCCCGCACGAATCACAGCCTGATCTACCCTCTGCCGCAGGGGGCGGGGCTGGGCGTTCACATCACCGCAGACCTCGGAGGCGCACGACGGGCAGGGCCCGACGCGCAGTACGTCGACATCATCGAGTACGATGTAGACCCCTCTGGAGCAGAGCGATTCGCGCAGGCCATCTCGCAATACCTGCCCGGCATCCGAGCCGAAGATTTGAGCCCAGACTACGCAGGGGTGCGTCCGAAGCTCGTGGGCCCTGGCGGCGGGTTCATGGATTTCGTCATCGCGACGCCGCCGTCCCAGCCACGGATGATTCACTTGATTGGTATCGAATCTCCAGGGCTTACCGCCGCCCTTGCGATCGGCGACCACGTGTCCATGTTGTGTGCCTAGACCGAGTTCACCCTGAACTTGGTCTAGCGGTTGCGCACAGGTGGCGGGCTAGCCATAAACCGCTCCTCTGAGGGAGAACTATGAGCCATCGCGTCTTGATCATCGGTAGCGGACCTGCAGCACACACGGCGGCTATCTACGCGGCACGCGCCGAGCTAAAGCCGGTCCTGTTCGAGGGGTTCATGGCAGGAGGCATCGCGGCGGGTGGACAGCTCACGACCACGACTGACGTTGAGAACTTCCCGGGGTTTCCGAACGGCATCATGGGGCCAGAACTCACCGACAGCTTTCGCGCCCAGTCCGAGCGCTTCGGTACGACGATCCACACCGAGACGGTCAACGAACTCGATCTCTCCAAACGACCCTTTCACTTCAAGGCCGACAGCCAAGAAGGCACTGCCGACACGATCATCATCGCAACGGGCGCGACGGCGAAACGCCTCGACATCCCAGGAGCCAACGACGGAGAGCTCTGGCAGAAGGGCATCTCCGCCTGCGCGGTCTGCGACGGCGCCCTCCCCGCGTTCCGCAATCGGCCCCTGGCCGTAATCGGTGGTGGCGACTCCGCCGTCGAGGAAGCTACGTTTCTCACCAAGTACGGCTCGACCGTGTACCTGGTGCATCGTCGCGACGAGCTTCGCGCATCCAAAATCATGCAGCATCGGGCAATGACCAATCCGAAGATCGAAATGCTCTGGTCCCATACCGTCGTCCAAGCGAAGGGCGACGAGTTCCTCGAGGCGATTCGGGTCAAAGACCTCAAGACCGACGAGGAGCGCGACCTTCCGGTTTCGGGACTCTTCTTCGCCATCGGCCACATTCCAAACACCGCATTCCTCGGCGGTCAGCTCGAGACGGACGAACAGGGCTACGTCGTGACGCAGCCCGATTCGACCAAGACGAACGTACCGGGGGTGTTTGCCGCTGGCGACGTGCAGGACAAGAAGTGGCGACAGGCGGTGACCGCGGCCGGGACCGGCTGCATGGCAGCGCTCGAAGCCGAGAGCTTTCTCGTCGAACACGGCTGACGGGTCGAAACCGCCGTTCAGTCAGGCGTCGACGGCTCGACGCGCGACCGGTTGGGCCGGCCGTTGCCTCCCGCTTTGCCGCTTCCGTTTCGGCGCTCACGTTTCTCCTGTTTGCGGAGGACGGCCTGAGCGCGTCGCTCTTTCGTCTTCACGGAAGGCTTTCGACCTTGGTGCGGAGGCTGTTCGCCATGATGTTCATCGAACGCGCCCGGCTGCACTCCGAGCTCGAAAAAGGCGAGTTCGCGTTTGGCGCGCTCACCGAGCCTGAGGGGCACGACCGCAGCGCCTACCCCGGCGCCGACGTATACGGCCCCTTTGGGTTCTTCCGCCGCACGCGAGCCGTACAGCCCGTGGATGTACTTGTGACCGGCAAGCTTTCCGACCGAGAGTTCGTGTAGTCGCGCCACAGTGATTTGTCCCGCGTGCGTGTGCCCGGAGAACACGAGGGGAACCCCGCGTTCCCAGAGTGCGTCGGCCTCCTCGGCGATGTGGGAAAGGCCAATCGAGGGAAGCTTCGGATCGAAGCCTTTGAGCGCGTCTCGTTGCGAAGCGTGCCCGGTGTACGCGTCATCGAGGCCAACCACCTGAATCGCCTGATGACCAATGGTGATTTTCGTGTGCGCGTTGTCGAGGATCTCCGCGCCTCCCTTACGCAGCGCCTTGCGCACTGCGTTCGCACCGGCCCAGTGGTCGTGGTTGCCGAGCACGGCGAATACAGGCGCGTCGAACTTGGAAATTACGTCGGTGAGATCTTCCAGATAGACCTGGCTATGGCAGACGAAGTCTCCCGTGATGACGATGATATCAGGGTCGCCCGCGTTGGTCATCGAGACGGCGTCGTACTGCACCGCCATGGGCGTGACCCGTCCGACGTGGAGGTCGGTCAGGTGCGCGACCCGGACTCCTTCGAGATGCTCGATGAAACACTCGGGCCCCGCGAATCGGCGCACCCGGAAGCGCCGAGACCCGTCGTGCCAGGGATCGCCCTCCCTAAGCAGTCGCTGGCGGAGGGCGCGAAGCCCGTCGATCGTGGCCGACTTACCCATCTGTGCTCACTCTAATCATTCGGGTCCGTGGCCGCACGATTGCCGCGAAGTGCGCTTCTTGGTGAGACGCGAGACCGGCACGTCGGGACCGCCCGAGGCGGGAGTCGGCTTCGCGACGAAACGACGCACCAGATAAAAAGCAGCCAAACCCACTACGACTCCTGCTGCGATTTCCTGCCACGACATGCCGACACCCTGCTCTAGAACGACCCAACTAGACGAACCCGAGGAGCTTACCCCCTTGGTACACGATCAGCGAGGCCACGTAGGCAAGCACCGTCATGTACACGAAGAGGAAAACCGGCCATTTCCAGGACCCGGACTCGCGCTTCACGACCGCGATCGTGCTCATGCACTGGCAGGCCAGCAGGAAGAACACCATCAGGGAGATCCCGCTGAGCGGGGTCATCACCGGGGTCCCGTCCGCGTGCTTGGCCTCGCGAAGAGCCTGCCTCAACGGAACGTTCTTTTCGTCGGTCTCACCGATTCCGAACACCACCCCGAGGGTGGAGATGAAGACTTCCCGCGCAGCAAATGCACCGATGATCCCGACCCCGATCTGCCAGTCGAATCCGATTGGACGCAGTACCGGCTCGAGGGCGTGCCCGACACGCCCGGCCACGCTGTGCTCGAGTTGAGCCGAGGCCTCTTGGGAGTCGAGCGCTGCCACCGCGGTGGCCGCCTCTTCGGGCCCCAGCCCGGTCTGCGCAACCTGCTCTCGCTCTTGCGCGAAGCGAGCGGCGATATCGTCCGATTTCGGAAAGGACAAGAGCGCCCACAGGATGACCGTCATCGCCAAGATGATCGTCCCTGCATCGACGAGGAAAATCTTGAGACGCCGCCACGCGTTGAGCCAGAGAATCGACGCGGAGGGCATGCGATAGGGAGGCATCTCGAGGACGAAGCTCGGCGCAGGTCCGGGAAGAATCGTCCGACGCATCACTGCGGCGGCCGCCAGCGTGACCAAAACCGAAAGCGTGTACATCGCGAACAGTGCCACGGCGCCCGCACTCAGAAAGCCTACCGTCGCTCCGGCAAACACGGTTCCAACGACGAGGATGTAGACTGGAAGCCGTGCGCTGCAGGACATGAGTGGCAGCGCCAGCATCGTGACCAATCGATCGCGACGCCGTTCGATGGTGCGGGTCGCCATGACGGCAGGCACCGCACAGGCGAATCCAGAAAGAAGCGGTACGAACGCTTTGCCATGGAGCCCGACGCTCTTCATCACCCGGTCGATCACGAACGCCACCCGGGCGAGGTAGCCCGAGTCCTCGAGGAACCCGATGAACAGGAAGAGAAGCAGAATCTGCGGGGCGAAGACGACGACATTCCCGACACCGGCGATCACACCCTCGACGATGAGGTCTTCGAACACCCCGTCGGGCAGCAGGTTGGCCGCGGCTCCCTGAAGAAAGGCCGTCAGATCCTCGATCGCCGCAATTGCTGGCTCCGACCAGGCGAATAGCGCCTCGAAGATGAGAAGCATGACAAGCGCGAAAACCGCCACACCCGCAACCGGGTGGGTCAATACCTGGTCGATGCGCTCGCTCATGGTCCGCGTGGGCGCCGGACGGGAAGAGGCATCAGCCACCTGGCGTTCGATCCAGGCGTACCGCGTTCCAATGATGTCGAGATCGAGGTCGCGCCCCGACGCGGTCGCCTCGTCGCGAATCGTTTGAACGGCATCTCGCACGAACGAGGGCACCTGGCGCAAGCTGTCCTCACCGAGGGAAAGCAAGGCCCAGAGCGCGACCGCACGGTTCTGAGTCACCGGAGCACCCGGGCGCCAGCGTTCGACGATTGGTGCGAGCGCCGCGAGGTCCGTCTCGAGCGCCTCGGGGTAAGGGATCGCGGGGGGCGTCAGCGTCGCCGCGTCGTCGAGCTGCGCGTCGACCGACGCCAAGAGAGGCTCGAGCCCCTGCTTCTTGGTCGCAACGACCGAAACGACGGGCGCTCCCAGCAAGACCGAAAGTCGTTCGGTGTCGACGACCAGACCGAGCTTTTCGGCCGCGTCCATCATGTTCAGCGCAACGACGACCGGAACGCCAGACTCCAACAATTGAAGAGTGAGGTACAGTCCACGCTGGAGCGTGGTCGCGTCGATGACACAGACGACCGCTCTCGTGGTTGGTGCCACCAGGGCGTCGACCGCTAGCTGCTCTTCCGGCGAACTCGCGGTGAGACTGTACATCCCGGGCACGTCGACGAGCTCGACCTCATGCCGACCAAGCTGGACGCGAGCCGTCGTCCGTTCGACGGTGACCCCGGGGTAGTTCCCCACCTGCGCGTTCCCGCCGGAGAGCGCGTTGAAGAGGGTGCTCTTTCCGCAGTTCGGATTGCCAGCAATCAGGACTTCAGGAGGTGCCGCGACGCTCACGCAGCGGCCTCTGGTTTCACCGTGATCCGGGCAGCGTCGGACTTGCGGACCGAAAGTGCATAGTCGCGGAGCCGAAGCTCGAGCGGGTCGCCGAGCGGTGCGATTCGTACGACCTGGACCTGGGTACCGGGCAGTAGACCCATCTCCATCAGGCGACGCGCGATTTGTCGCTCGCAGTCGACCGAGAGGACCTCGGCCGATTGGCCTGGGGGTAGATCTGCCAGGGAGTCGCGCATCGCCTATTGATAATGAATTTCTTTTTCGCCGGCAACCGGTTGGAAATCCTTCCCCAGTCCCTATAACAGCGGCGTACCGCTCAGACTCGAAGGAGAATCATGGCCACCACCGCGCTCAAAGGCACCCCCATCCAGACCAACGGCGAGCTCCCGGCAATCGGTAGCAAGGCGCCCGACTTCCTGCTCGTCGCCACCGACATGAGCGAGAAGACGCTTTCGGACTTTGCGGGCAAGACGAAGATCCTCTCGATCAATCCGAGCTACGACACGCCCGTCTGCCAGGTTGCCACTCGTACCTTCAACGAGCGGGCTGCTGGCCTCGACAACGCGGTCGTACTGATGGTGAGCGCCGACCTGCCCTTCGCGCAGAAGCGCTTCTGTGCGGCCGAGGGGATCGAAGGCGTGGTCCCGGTGTCGACGTTTCGGGGTAGCTTTCTAAAGGACTACGGCGTCGAGCTCATGGACGGTCCGCTCAAGGGCGTGTCTGCCCGCGCAATCGTCGTGATCGATGGGGACGACAAGGTCGTCCACACGGAGATGGTTCCAGAGATCGCCCAGGAACCCGACTACGACGCAGCTCTCGCCGCGGCAACCTGAGGTCAGGGTTCGCAGAGCTCGAGGTTCTTGGCATTGTCGGCGTTGAACGGATCGAGCGCTGTGGCCCGCTCGAATGCGCGACAGGCGACCTCGCGGTCGCCCTGTTCGTAGGCGACGATGCCGAGGACACGCTGGTTGTGCGCCGTGTCTGCCTGCAGTCGAACAGCCTGCTCGGCCAACTGGCGCGCGTCTTCACGGTCCCCGCGCCGCAGGTAGAGCAGCGCCAGGTTGGCGTAGGCTTTGTGAGCCTTGGGACTGGTGGCGGCTCGCTCCATCGCACCAATGGCCGCATCGAGATCGCCGGACGCAGCGAGCAGCAGGCCTTGCCGGTGCAACAGCTCCCAGTCTCCGGGGCAGAGCTCGAGCCCTCGCTCAGTCAACGCCCAGGCGCGTCCGCCGTCTTGCCCCTCGGCCGCGAGCGCAGCCAGCTCATCCCAGGCCGCCGCGTTTGAGGGAACAACCTCGACCGCTCGTTCGAAGAGTCGCTCGGAGCTCGACCAGACGGGGGTCTGGACGACCGTCCAGCCCACCCCGAGCAACAGGGCGATGGCCGCAAGCGGGGCCGCGAACCTGCGCGGAAGCCTGATGAGCAGCGCAGCCAGGCTGAGGAGCAGGCCGAAGCTCGGAAGGAACAGGTATCGATCGGCCGCGTAGTTCTGAACGGGCACGATCAGGTGGCTGACCGGGGCGAGAAAGACTAGCCACCAGGCTACCCCAAACACCGCTGCGGTGCGCCGCGCGGGTCGCAGCAGAGCCCAGGCGACAAGCGCTACGCCCCCGGCGGCGGCGATCGCACCGGGAATCCAGCGACCGAGCTGGACGGCCCCGGCGCTCCTGATCCCGTAGTCGATCGCGTAGGGACCAGCGTAGGCCATCAGCCTCAGGTACTGAGTGTGCGTTTCGAAGAAGAGACGAAGCGCGTCTCCGATCCCCTGCCCGTGAGGTGCGACGATGACTCCGATCGAACGAGACACGAGATAGTTGGGGACGAAGACGAGGAGGCCGGCCGCAGCGTATCCGCCGAACATTGCGAGCCTACGAGACCGCGCAACCGGCCAGTCCCGCCATAGAAGTACAAGGACGAGCGCAGCAATCCCGGCAACGGCAAGCGCCTTGCTCGCGACTGCGAGCGCGAACAGCGCACATGCCGCCACAGCGTAGACAGTTCGGCCACGTCGCAGCCAGGAGGTCGCCGCGAGCAGGGAAGCGCAAAGGAAGAGCGCACCGAGCGCACCTTTTCGTTCAGAAAGCCAGGCGACAACCTCGACGTGCACCGGATGGGTGGCGAAGAGCAGGCCAGTCAGCCACGCGAGCGCGCGGCTCTCGAATAGACGCAGTGCGAGGGTCGCAAGGACTCCGCAGGTGGCGGCGTAGAGCAGGATCTGAGTAAGGTGCTGCCCTCCGACCCAGTCGCCGTAGATCGCATGGTCGAGCATCACCGAGAGGTCGCGCACCGGAAGGTACTCTGCGCCCAGGCGAAACCGCTGTTCGAAGCTGAAGTCTGCGAGCACCTTCCAGACCGAAGCGGCATCGAGCTGGTGCAGCAACTCGTTGTCGCGGATCAGCCAAGGATCGTCGAGTCTGACGAACCCGTAGCGGAGGGTGGGAAGATAGAGCACGAGCCCCACCAAGCCGACCCAGGCCGGATGCAATCGCTCGAACCAGGGCACACCAGGTGGCGCCTGTCCCTTCGCGGCCATCCGGCGAGGGTAGTCGGGAGATGCGCGGCAACGCCAGATTCGCGGGAGAACCGCCGCGCGGAGCTACGCGAGAAGCGCCTGTGCCGCCTCGACGACTTTGGCGGGGGTGATCCCATACTTCTCGTAGAGCACGTCGATCGGGGCGGAGGCCCCGAAGGTCTCGACCGTCACAAACGCGGCGTGATTTCCCACCCAGCGCTCCCACCCCTGACGAATGCCCGCTTCGACGACGACCTTGGCGGGTTCGTCCGGCAGCACCTCGCGGCGATAGGCCTCGTCCTGACGTGCGAAAAGCTCCCAGCACGGCATGCTCACCACCCGGACGCTGACGCCTTCGGCCTCGAGCGCGTCCGCCGCGGCGAGGGCAATGGCAACCTCGCTCCCGGTGCTGACCAGGATCACATCGGGGCCGCCCCCGCCCGACTCTCGCAGGGTGTACGCACCGCGCTTCGCTTTTTCGGCGCTCGCGAGCGCGCTGCGATCCAAGGTTGGAACGTTCTGCCGACTCAGCGCGAGCGCCGCCGGCCCCTCCCAGGCGATCGCAGCCTTCCAGCACTCGCGCACTTCGTTGGCGTCGGCGGGTCTGAGTACCGCGAGTCCGGGGATGGCGCGCAGCGCCGCAAGCTGCTCGACCGGCTGATGCGTCGGACCGTCTTCGCCGAGGCCAATGCTGTCGTGGGTGAAGACGTATCGCGTGCGAAGCTCCATCAGCGAAGCGAGCCGAATCGATGGCCTCATGTAGTCGCTGAAGATCAAGAAGGTCGCGCCAAACGGCATGATGCCTCCGTGCAGCGCCATCCCGTTGAGCGCCGCGCCCATGCCATGCTCCCGCACGCCCCAGTGCACGTTTCGCGGCACCTCGCCGTCCGTTTCGCCGAACGTCCCCTTGCCTTTGAGACTCGTGTTGTTGGAACCGGCAAGGTCCGCCGAGCCACCGACGAGCGAGTGGATACGCCCCGCGATCGCGTTGAGGACAAGGCCACTCGATTTGCGAGTCGCCATGCCTTTGGGGTCGGGCTCAAACACCGGAAGGTCTTCGTCCCATCCCGCCGGTAGCTCCCCTGAAATCGCGCTTTCGAACGCTGCTGCATCGTCTGGATACGCCTTGCTATAGGCTTTGAATCGCTTCTTCCAGTCCGCGTGATTCTTTGCGCCGCGGTCACGAATCGACTCGGCCGCAGCGGCCAGGGCATCAGGCACGAAGAACGGGTCGGTCGGCCAGCCCATGATCTGCTTGGTCGCGATGATCTCGTCTTCGCCGAGAGGCGCGCCGTGAGCAGCCGAGCTGTCGCTCTTGTTCGGCGAAGGGTAGCCAATCACCGTGCGAACGCGCACGAAGCTTGGCCGTTCATCTGCGATGGCGGCCTCGGCAGCGCGACGGATCGCCTGGAGGTCGTTGCCGTCCTCGACGCTCTGCGTATGCCAGCCGTAGGCCCCGAAGCGCGCGACGACGTCCTCGGTGAACGAGATGTCAGTCGAACCATCGATGGTGATTCGATTGTCGTCCCAGAAGACGGTCAGCTTGCCGAGCTTCAGGTGCCCGGCAAGAGAGGCGGCCTCCGCGGCGACGCCTTCCATGAGGTCCCCGTCCGACGCGATGACCCAGGTGCGGTGGTCGACAATCGTGTGGTCCGGCCGGTTGAAGCGCGCAGCAAGCTGCTCCTCTGCCATCGCCATCCCGACCGCATTGCCAATGCCCTGGCCGAGCGGCCCTGTCGTCGTCTCGACCCCCGGAGTCATGTGGGACTCGGGATGTCCAGGCGTGAGGCTTCCCCACTGGCGGAAGTTCCGGATGTCGTCGAGGGAAAGCGAGTACCCCGACAGATGCAGCAGTGCATACTGGAGCATCGACGCGTGTCCGCAGGACAGGACGAATCGATCGCGATCCGGCCAGCTAGGATCGGTCGGGTCGTGGCGCCGAAGCTCCGAGAAGATCGCCCAGCCGAGCGGCGCAAGCGCCATCGGCGTTCCGGGATGACCCGAATTGGCGGCTTGGACCGCGTCCATGCTCAGCCCGCGGATCGCGTTGACCGCCAATTCGTTCAGCTCATCAGGCTTCGCCATCGTCCGGCCCCTTTCGCAATGGGGCGCGATCTAGCAGGCGGGCGCGGTCAGCGACAGTGGCTTTTGCTCTGCGCTGGACATGAGGCCCGATCGCCACTAACAAACGCGAACGCGGATCGCCGATTGTTGACTAGTTCAATCAGGTTTGCTCCATAAGAGCCCGCGGCGGAGGAAACGCATGCCCCAGGTTTTCGTGCCCAAGGAAGTCGCGGAAGGCGAGACTCGGGTCGCTTGCACCCCAGAGACGGTGAAGCTGTACGTGAAGGACGGCTTCACGGTCCTGATCGAGCGCGGCGCAGGTGAGCATGCGCACTTCACCGATAGCCACTTCGAGCAGGCCGGCGCTCGGATCGTCGAGAGCGCCGATGCCGATGCAGCGTGGGCCGGGTCCGACGTCGTGCTGCGAGTCGCTCCCATCACGGCCGACGAGGCGCAAAAGCTGAAGCCTGGGTCACTGCTCATCGGCTTCATGGCGCAGTACAAGAACCTCGATGCAGTGCGTGCACTCCGGGATCGCAAGGTCAACGCGATTTCGATGGAGCTGATTCCGCGCATAAGCCGCGCGCAATCGATGGATGCGCTGAGCTCCCAGGCTTCGATCGCCGGGTATCAAGCGGTCCTGCTCGCGGCGACTTCGCTCGACAAGTACTTCCCACTGCTGATGACGGCTGCGGGCACCATTCAGCCCGCCAAAATCGTCATCATGGGCGCCGGGGTCGCCGGACTCCAAGCGATCGCGACCGCGAAGCGCCTCGGCGCGGTCGTCGATGTCTCGGACATCCGACCCGCAGTCAAAGAGCAGGTCGAGTCCTTGGGCGGCCGGTTCATCGACTTTCCCATGGACGAAAGCGGTGAGGGTGAGGGCGGATACGCCCGCGAACTCACGCCGGAGCAACTTCAGGCTCAGCAGGCGGCGGTACGCAAGAAGATCGTGGCAGCAGACGCCGTGATCACCACAGCACTCGTCCCGGGCCGACGGGCTCCCGTACTCATCACGAAAGACATGGTCGAAGAGATGCGCGACGGAGCGGTCATCGTCGATCTCGCAGTGGAGTCCGGTGGGAACTGTGAGCTCTCGGAGAGCGGTAAGACCGTAGTGGCACACGGAGTCAAGATCATCGGTGACCCCAACATCACCGCCTCCAAGCCAGCGGACGCAAGCCTGCTCTACGCCCGAAACATCCACGCGATCATCGCCAACATGCTCAGCGAAGGGCAGATCGCGCTGAATCTAGACGATGAAATCACCGACGGCGCCCTTCTCACGCACGACGGGACGGTTCGCCACGCCCCCACCGCGGAGGCGCTCGATGCTTGACCACGGAACGCGTCCGATGACGCAAGGAGACCGACTGTGACTCTGGGCCCCCTGCTGATAGGCATCTACGTCTTCGTGCTCGCGAGCTTCGTGGGCTTCGAGATGATCACCAAAGTCCCGCCGACGCTCCACACCCCTCTGATGAGCGGCGCGAACGCGATTAGCGGAATCACCATCGTGGGAGCGCTTGCGGCAGCCACCACGGCACACCCCAACGTCGCCAACATTCTCGGTTTCATCGCGATCGTCACGGCGACCATCAACGTGGTCGGTGGCTTCATGGTGACCGACCGCATGCTGCGCATGTTCGGAAAGAAGAAGAAGTAGATGGATCAGGAGTCCATTCGTTCGACCGTGGTGCCGATCATCTATCTGGCATCCACCATCCTATTCATCTTCGGCATCAAGCAGCTTGCCAAGGTGAAAACCGCCCGCCGCGGCAACACCATCGCGGCGGTAGGCATGCTGTTGGCCATCGTCGGCTCTTTGCTCGAGCTGGGCGTCGTCGACTACCGATGGATCGGGGGCGGCATGCTGCTCGGCGCCATCATCGGCGCCGTGTTCGCGATACGCGTGCAGATGACCTCGATGCCCGAGATGGTCGCTCTCTTCAACGGGTTCGGCGGCATCGCGTCCGCACTCGTGGCGGGGTCGGTCTATTGGCGGCTCGCCGTGGAGAGCAAGGCTACCGAGACGGTCTACAACACCATCGGAACCGATGAATCGATCACGGTCATGCTGTCGATTCTGATCGGCTGCGTGACCTTTACCGGCAGCATCGTGGCTCTGCTCAAACTCCAGGGGCGCCTGAAAAAGGGCGCACCGATCTTGCTACCCGCTCGGCACTTCATCACGTTCGCCCTCCTCTTCGGCCTGATTGCGGCAAGCGCGCTCGGGGTACTCGCCCTGGCACCGAACTCGATCGTGTGGGTCCTCGCCCTGGTGCTCGGCTCTCTCATTCTGGGCATTCTGCTCACGATTCCCATCGGGGGCGCCGACATGCCCGTCGTGGTGTCGTTGCTGAACTCCTATTCGGGGATCGCGGCCGCGATGGCTGGCTTCGTCATCGGCAATCCGCTGCTGATTATCGCGGGTGCGATGGTCGGCGCGGCGGGCCTCATCTTGACGCAAATCATGTGCGTGGCGATGAACCGCTCGCTCCTCAACGTGCTCGTGGGCGGTTTTGGCGTCGCCGACGGCGGTGGTGGGGGCGGAAGCGACGAGTACGTGGGCGTGACCTCGTGCGGACCTGAAGAGGCCGCAATGATTCTCGAAAACGCCGAATCGGTCATCATCGTGCCCGGCTACGGCCTGGCGGTCGCCCAAGCTCAGCACGCGGTGCGAGAACTGGCCGATCTGTTGAAGGCACGAGGCACCAAGGTGACCTACGCCATTCATCCGGTCGCGGGCCGCATGCCGGGCCACATGAACGTGCTTCTCGCCGAGGCCGACGTCCCGTACGAAGAACTCATCGAAATGGATGAAATCAACTCCGAGTTCAAGAACACCGACGTGGTGATCATCCTCGGGGCGAACGACGTCGTAAACCCCATCGCCACCAAAGACCCGACGAGCCCGATCGCCGGCATGCCGATTCTCAACGCACACGAGGCGCGGTCGGTTTTCGTGGTCAAGCGAAGCCTGAGCCCCGGCTATGCTGGCATCAAGAACGAGCTGTTCGAATACGACAACGCGATGATGATCTTCGGCGATGCGAAGAAGGTGCTGCAGGGACTCATTTCCGAGGTCAAAGACCTTTAGACCGAGCACCCCTAGCTGCCGCCCACTAGAACACGAAGCCCACGCGCCAGACAGCCTGATTTAGTATCAGCTTACTTAAGTCGAACTTGCCCTGGGATCGCAGCCAACCGAACTCGGTGAGCAGCCCAAAGTGTTTTGCAATGAGGATTTGAACCCCTGGGGCGATGCCGATGTTCCAGCCGGGGCCGAAGCGGTCGTCGGCCCCCGTGCTCTGTCGGAGAAACGCCATCGTGAACCCCACCTGGACAAGCCCGTAGAGTTCCGCCTTCTTCTCGCCCGCCTTGAATGGGTAGCGCCCCTTCATGAAGCCGGAGATATCGACGAGGGGGTTGCGGTCTTGGCCGGGCACGTCAGCGCGCGCGGCATAGACGCTCAGGCTGGGTCCAAGCGTCACGTGACGGCCTACCGGGACGTCCACCCGCAGCTCTGCTCCGGGAGACGTGTCGGCATCTGAACTCGTGGTCACGCCCCCGAAGTCTGCCTTAATGCTTCCCGCGAAGCCGAGCCGGAACAGCACATCGAAGCGGGTCTTCATGTTGGCGGCCTTGGCTGGGGCGTTCGCCGAGGCACTCAGGGGGTGAACCGTTCCAACCAGGGCGGTCAGGGTGAGGGCGACCAAGGCAAAGGGTATCGTCCGCGACATGCGGGCATGATATCGAGGCGGCCTCGCTTGACGAGAAACCGACTCAGGACGCCTAGTTCCCGACGTGACCGCCACAGCCCCGGTCTACAGGGAACCCTCAGGTATCGAGGAAGTCGGCGGCGCCACCCGCAGACGAGTCGTAGTAGTCCCGGTCCGCGAGGTCGTCGAAGCGCGTGTACTCGTTGAAGAAACGAACCCTGCAGGTTCCGGTCGGGCCCGCACGCTGCTTGCCGATGATGATCTCGGCGATGCCCCGGTCGTCGCTGTCGCGGTTGTAGACTTCGTCGCGATAGATGAACCAGATCGTGTCGGCGTCCTGTTCGATCGCGCCTGATTCGCGAAGGTCCGAAAGCTGCGGCCGCTTGTCCTTCACGCCGCGAGATTCGACGCTTCGGTTGAGCTGCGAGAGCGCGATGATCGGAATCTCGAGCTCCTTGGCGAGCGCCTTGAGGCTTCGACTGATTTCACTGATCTCCTGCTCGCGCGAATCGTTGCGAGAGCCCGAGCGCATGAGCTGTAAGTAGTCGACCACGACGAGACGAAGACCGACCTCGGATCGCAATCGGCGCGCCTTGGCGCGAAGTTCGAGCATGGTGATCGCAGGCGTGTCGTCGATCCAGATCGGCAACTCGCTCAGGGTACCAGCAGCATCGGCAAGCTTCGGCCAATCGTCCTTGTGTAGCTGTCCGGTTCGGATTCGGTTGCCGTCGACCCGCGCCTCGCTACCAAGGAGACGGCGCACGAGCTGGCCCTTGGGCATCTCGAGCGAGAACACGGCGACCGGCGCCTTGCTCGCCTCGCATGCGTTGTGGGCGACGTTCAGCGCGAATGATGTCTTTCCCATGCCCGGACGACCGGCGACAATGATGAGGTCGCCGCCATGCATACCTGCGGTCAGCTTGTCGAGAAGGGCAAACCCCGTAGGCAGCCCGGTAATCGACTCGCCGCGATTCGCCGTTTCATGGATCTCCTGAAACGTTCGCATCACGACTTCTTTGACGTGCTCGTAGGGATTTCGCGCCCGCTCGCGTGCGACTGCAAAAATCGACGACTCCGCCTGATCGAGGAACTCCTCCACCATGCCGTAGTCTCCGTACCCTCGTGCAACCACCTCGTGGCAGGTCTGGATTAGCTGGCGCACGACAGACTTCTCGCGAACGATTCTCGCGTGCGCCTGGATGTTCGAGACTGTCGGAATGCTGTTGGAAAGCGAGAGCAGGTAGTCGTCGCCGCCCACGGCTGCAAGCTTGCCCGCGTGCACAAGCGCCTCCCGAAGAGTGACATGGTCGACAGGCTGGCTCCGACGAAAGAGCTCGGTCATCGACTCGAAGATCTTTGCGTTCGCCTCGCTGTAAAAGTCGTCTAGCGAGAGCACCTCGAGAACGACGTTCATGGCGTCGTTCTCGAGCAAGACCCCGCCGAGCACCGCCCGCTCCGCTTCGAGAGAGTTCGGTGGCACCTGCCCGCTTCGTTCCGCTCCTGAGATGACCGACTCCTTCCGAGAGTTGGTTCTAAACAAATTCGTCCGGGCCGCCAACGGGTTTGGCGAACCCAACCGTTAGGCGCGGGTTTTGACTTCGAGTTTGATCTTGGCAGTCAAGCCATACGGCAACTTGACGCCTACCTCGTAGCTCCCAACCTCTTTGATCGGTTGCTCGGGCATGACGAGCTTGCGCTTGTCGACTTCGACATCGACGCCCTTGGCCTTGAGGCCTTCGAGCACATCGTTCGAAGTCACCGAGCCGAAGAGCTTGCCCTCGTCGCTCGCTTCCTTCGCCACCATCACAGTGACCTTCTCGAGCTGCGCCACGAGCACTTCCTGCTCCTCGCGAAGCTTCGCGATGCGTTGGGCTTGCACGGCCTTCTCGTGCTCGATTCGCTTCATATTGCCGCGGCTTGCGACAGCCGCGAGCCCGCGGGGAAGCAGATAGTTGCGCGCGTAGCCTCGTCGGACCCGCACGACGTCACCGATCGAGCCGAGATGCTCGAGCGTTTCCTTCAGGACGACTTCTACCGTGGATGCCATGGCTGCCTCACTTCGTCGCGGTGTAAGGAAGAAGCGCGATGTTGCGCGCGCGTTTGATGGCACGCGTCAGATCGCGTTGCTGCTTCGCCGTAAGACCGGTGATTCGCCGGGGAACGATCTTCCCGCGCTCGGTGATGAAGTGCTTGAGCTGCTGGGGGTCTTTGTAATCAAATCGAAACTCGGGATCGAGGGCAAAGGTCGGGGTGCGTTTGCGTCCACCACGCTTGCGTGAACCCGCATCGACGTCGAAATCCTGTCGTACTTCGTCGCTCACTGGTCACCTCCTTCGGGCTTCGTCTCATCTGCTTCTGGGGTGGCGTCGGCGGTGCCAGGCTCAGCAGCCTCTGCGGCCGCCGACTCGGGAGCTGCCTCAGCGGGAGCTGCCTCGTCGGCCTTGGCTTTGGGGGCGGCTTCAGCAGGCGTTGCCTTCTCGGCCTTGGCCTCGGGAGCGGCCTCAGCAGGGGTTGCCTCGTCGGTCTTGGCTTCGGGGCTCGCTGGCGCATCGGCTCCCGCTGCCGCGTCAGCCGGCGCAGAACGCTGCCCTTCGGGCGCCCTGTCCTCGCGAGGCGCTCTCGGCATCATGCCAAGGCTGCGCGCACGCTCGGCCTCGGCGTCCTCCGGCTCCTCGTCGTCTTCGACGTGTAGGTACTGGAGCTCCTCGGTGTCAACCTCGACGGTCGCCGGGTCGATGTCTTCTCGGAGCAGCACCGTCTGAAAGCGCACCACCTGGTCGAGCAGGCGCAGATTGCGCTCGATCTCGGCGACCAAGTCGCCGAATCCCACGTACTTGAGGTACACGAAGATTCCGCGCGAGTTCTTCTGAATCGCGTAGGCAAGCCTCCGCTTGCCCCAGTTGTCGAGCTTGGTGAGCTTGCCTCCGAGCCGATCGATCACGTCTCGTAGACGCGTGACGATCGCCTCGGCGCCGTCGTTGTCGACGTCGGGCCTGAGGATGTAAATCGTCTCGTATTCGCGCGCCCACTGGATAGCGGGTGCTGCCGCGGTCGTTGCCATGTGTCCTCCTGGTCATGCGGCCCCGGCGAAAGGCCGGAGCGAGGGAGCGGAGGTCTAGCCGATCTCCGAACACGCGCCAGTCGGCCGCTTTGGGCTTGCTATGAGCGCACGTGGTGTCGGTTCATCGCGGGTCCGCTGCCCTCCCGGACGGCCGTTTCGACTAGGTCTGCAGCCAGTTCGAGGACATCTCCGAGGGAGGCCCTTTCCAAGGGGTCGAAATCACTGAGAACGTAGCTTTCGGGACGCCCCTTCTGGGGCCTGCCAATGCCGACCCGGCATCGAAGGAAATCCGGCCCCCCACACTGTGCGATCAGCGAACGAAGACCGTTGTGGCCCGCAGCGCCTCCCCCAACCTTGAGCCGCACCACGCCGAACGGCAGATCCAACTCGTCGTGTACCGCAATCATCTGACCGAGCGGCGCCTTGAAGAAATGCATCGCTGGCTGCGCCGACTCGCCGCTCAGATTCATGTAGGTCATCGGCTTGAGGAGAACGACCTGCTCCCCGTCGAGCTGAACCTTGGCGTACTCACCCTTGAACTTCTCGCGGAAACCCGGTGCTCCCCATCGGCGCGCAAGCACGTCGACCACCATGAAGCCGACGTTGTGACGACTGGTCTCGTACTTGGCGCCAGGATTCCCGAGCCCCGCGATCAGATGCGCGCTCACGGCCCGACAGGCTCTCAGTCGTCTGTCGTTGCCGCTTCGGTCGACTCAGCGGCGGCTTCCGCCTTCGCTGCGGTTGCTGCGTCCTCCGCCTCTTCTTCAGCCGTAGCCTTTCGCGGCTCGAGAATAATCGCGAGGGTCAGCTCTGGACGAAGCGTACACTCGACGCCTTCTGGCAGGTCGATGTCTTTGACCGAAATCGAGTCCTTGAGGTTGAGTGCGGTGACGTCGGCATCGATCGAAACCGGAATCTTCCCCGGCGTCGTGCGCACCGGCAGGTGACGACGGGTGACGTTCAAGACACCGCCTTGAACCACGCCTGCGGCGCGCCCATGCGTGTGGAAGGGAATGTTGACTTCGATCTCTTTGTCTTCGAAGACCCTGTACAGGTCCACGTGCAGAAGCTGCCGAGTGACCGGATCGGTGCTCAGATCTCGCACCATGGCAAGCTCCTCCGTACCGCCGACCGTCAGCGCGAAAACCGCGTTTCTGCCTCGTTCCCCGAGGAGGGCCCGTTCGAGTTCTTTGGGGGACAGGGTCAGCGGCGTGGGCTCGACTCCGGGGCCGTAAAAGACTCCGGGGATCTTTCCTTGAACACGCAGCCGACGCGCTGGCCCCTTTCCGCGCTCTTCGCGGACCTCAGCCTGCAACGTCGTCGTTTCCATGATTCGAATACCTCGTTATACGAACAGCGAGCTCACCGAGTCGCTGTGGTGGATGCGTTTGATCGCCTCTCCTAGCAAACTTGCAACCGAAAGCACGCGAAAGCGCTCGGTGGCGAGCACCTCCTCCCGCAGGGGGATGGTGTCGGTCACGATGACCTCTTCCAGGGGCGAATCGACGATTCTTTCGAGGGCGGGGCCTGACAAGACCGCATGAGTCGCCGCGGCAAGCACACGGCTGGCGCCCTTTTCCTTCAATGCTCTCGCAGCGTTGGTCATCGTCCCGGCGGTGTCGATCATGTCGTCGAGAATCACGCACTCACGGCCGCTGACATCGCCAATGATGTTCATGACTTCGCTCACGTTTTGGAGTTCGCGGCGCTTGTCGATAATCGCGAGATCCGCGTCCATTCGCTTGGCGTATGCGCGCGTTCGCTCCACACCGCCCGCGTCGGGCGATACGAAGACCGGAGGCTTGCTGAAGCGAGGACGGAGGTGCTCGAGAAAGACCGGCAGAGCGTAGAGATGATCGAAGGGAACGTTGAAAAATCCCTGGATCTGGGCTGCATGGAGGTCCATCGAGACCACGCGATCGATGCCCGAGGCGCCTAGGAGGTCGGCGACGAGCTTAGCCGTGATTGGGGTGCGCGGGGCAGCCTTCCTGTCCTGGCGTGCGTACCCGTAATAAGGGATGACGGCAGCGATCGAACCGGCGGACGCACGCTTGAGCGCGTCGACCATCACCAACAGTTCCATCAGGTTGTCGTTGACCGGCGCGCAGGTGGACTGGACTACGTAGACGTCGACGCCGCGGACATTCTCTTTGATTTCGGTGAACACTTCTCCATCGGAGAAGCGCGAAACTCGCGCGCGCGCGACAGGAAGCTCGAGGTAGTCGGCGATCTTCGTAGCGAGCGCCGGATTCGAGTTGCCAGAGAATACGCAA
The DNA here is from genome assembly GCA_963845195.1 of uncultured delta proteobacterium. Classification (GTDB taxonomy): domain Bacteria; phylum Myxococcota_A; class Polyangia; order Polyangiales; family Houyiibacteriaceae; genus SG8-38. The sequence goes on along the minus strand of CAWJRH010000001.1, from coordinate 1,115,343 downwards.
GTCGACTTGAACATCGGTGGGATCCCGTAACCGAACGAAAGAGCGTCTGCGCCACCCGGTAGAAGCGGGTCGGTAGCAAAGGGGTAGGCGAGTGTCAACCGAGAGTCTACCGACTGGTCGTTCGACAGTCGACCACCATCCCTACGCTCCGCGGCTTGCGAGCGCGATGCAAGCACGATGCCGAAGATGCCGAACTCTCTTCGGCGAAGGTCGAAGTGAACTTTCGCGACTTCCGTGGTTGAGGTTCCGGTTCGAGAAGTGTAAACCTCATCGCTCGCGGGTTCGGAGGAACGATGACGGAGAGCGTAACCCTGTTGACCGAGCGCGAACACATCGCGCGACCCTGGCAGCTGATACTCGAACGAGAGGGCATCGACTCGCGGGTCGTGCCTCTGCGCGAGTTGGCCGACGCGGTCTCCGGGCAGACGGCAGTCGTCGTGGATGTCGAGAGCATCGCGGATGCTGACACGCTTCTCACCACGATTGGCTACGTGCGCGCCCAAGGATCACTCCCGATCGCACACGTTGGACAAGTGCCCGCTTCCGTCGAAGACATCGTGAACGAAGTCTGCGCGGGTCTCGTCGCCGCAACCGACGAAGACATCACTCGCATCGTCGCCGCCCTTCCCCGGCGCGCAGACGGCAAGCGCCACCGACGCTTCGAGTTCGTGACAGTCTCCCCCTGCGGCGACGAGATTCTCGCCGTCCTCGGCAACGGCGAAGCGACTCTGCAAACCCGGCCAATCGACGTCGCCGACGATGGCTCGGAAGTCGCACAAATCACGATCGATGCCAACGCAACGAGCGCCACCTTGGAACTCAAGAGCGGCGCGATTTGTCGTCTCGGCGTTGGGGCAGTTCAGTCGGGCAACGGCTTGTCGAGCGGCGAGACAGACATCGCCATCGACGGTGAACGCCTCGGGGCGCGCCTGCGCGAACTCCGACTGGCCGCGGGGCTTACGCAGGCCGAGCTTGCGCGACGCACCGGCATCCACCGCCCGAACATCGCGCGTGTCGAAGCGGGCCGGCACACTCCGTCTCTCGAAACCCTCGCGCGCATCGCCAACGCCATCGGCGTCTCGACCACGCACGTACTCGTTTCGCGCGAACCATGAGCAACGCGCCGGGTGCGATTTGCGACGCGGCCACGGTGATCGTGCTTCGCGAGCAGGGCCCCCGACTCGAAACCTTCATGTTATGCCGACATAGCCAGTCGGGATTCATGGGGGGCGCTCACGTCTTTCCTGGCGGGAAGCTCGACGCGTCCGATTGCACTAGCGTCTGGCAATCGAAGATCGATCGCCCGGCCGCCTCACTGGGTACCCTCCTCGGAGAACCCGACGCCGACCCAAGCATTGCCCGTGGACTCTGGGTCGCCGGCGTGCGCGAGACATTCGAAGAGGCCGGGGTGCTGCTTGCCCGAGCGAACGAATCGGCCGACTTCGGTTGGGCGCGACGGCGTCTCGAACGCGGCGGCGAATTCTCCGAGCTCTTGACGGACCTCGAGGCGTCGATCTCTGTCGACGCGCTCACCCCGTACGCGCGCTGGATCACTCCGAAGATGGAAAGCCGACGCTTCGACACACGCTTCTTCATCGCGGTGCTTCCCGAGCATCAAGAAGCGTCCCACGATGGCACCGAAACCGTGTCCGCGGTTTGGCTCGAACCTACGACCGCGCTCGATCGGATGCGCTCGGGCGAGATCAAGCTCGCACCTCCGACAGTGCGCACACTCGACTGGCTGGCCTCGTTCGATTCCGCGGCCAGCGCGATCGACCATGCCGCCTCTCGGCCCCCTCCGCTGGTGCAACCACGCATCGTCGCGGGCAAGGGGAGTTGGTTCCTCGCCCTTCCCGGGGACCCCGAGCACCCCGAGTCCGAGGCAGTGCTGCCCGGCTCCACGCGGATGGTGCTAGACGGCAACGCATGGGTCGACGCGCCGATGCCTGTTGCGTAGCCCACATCCACTGCGCGTGGGGCTGTGCTCTGGAGCACAGTTCTTATGATTATTTCCGGTTCTCCTTGGTAGGCGAGAGAGCGCCAGGCTACCCACAAGGAGGAATGGTAGCCCTCAACCGCAAGGTGAAAGACCTGTTTACGGCCTCCGATGTGGCGCGCTTTTGCCAGGTAGACCTCAAGACGATTCACAACTGGTCGGACCGCGGCGAGATCCCACATTTTCGGACCCCGGGACGGCATCTCCGGTTTCAGAAGCCACACGTGCTCGACTTCCTTCGCAAATACGGATACCCGATTCCCGAAGAACTCGACGCCGCGCGGCCGCGCGTCGCACTTCTCGTGGACTCCGCCACGAACCTGCCCGAGGTGGTAGGCGCATTGACCGGGGCCTTCGACGTCGTCGACTACACGGACCCCGTCGACGGTTTGCTCAAAATCGGTCAGCAGCCTCCAGACGCCGTGGTACTCAGCAGCCGGGTGGGAACGCTCTTGGGGACCGAGATCATCGGTGCGCTGAAAAAGGACCCAACGACGGAGCACGTGCGCGCGGTTCTCTTCGCAAGTGGAGACACCGATCGAGAGCAAGCCCTCGAGGCAGGCGCATCCGCGCTGGTGAGCTTGTCCGACCTGCGAGGATTGCGAGACACCCTCGAAGCGCTGATGGGCGTCGGCCGCTAGCCTTCGCTGGCAATGGTGAGCATCGGGGTGCGTCGCTCGACGGCCCTCCCCTTTACCTTGCGGCCCTGCTGGCGTACCCCTCGGCCATGCGTCTGGACGCTCTTCAATTCGACGAACGGGGCCTGGTCCCCGCGATCGCTCAAGATGCCGAAACCGGCGAGATCCGCATGATGGCTTACGCCAACCGCGAGGCCGTCGAACAGACGCTCGCAACGGGGGAGGCGCACTTCTTCAGCCGCTCACGGCAAAGCCTGTGGCGCAAGGGAGCGACCAGCGGTCACACGATGGCAGTCCGAGAGGTCTGGATGGACTGCGACGGCGACACCCTGCTCTACCTCGTCGATCCGAACGGGCCGTCCTGCCACACCGGGGAGGAGACCTGTTTTTTTCGCACGGTCGGACCTGAAGCACAGAAGGAGGAGACGGGAGCCGCCCCCACCCTCCTCCGGCTCGAGCGGCTGCTACGCGCCCGACGCGATTCCACCTCGGAGCGCAGTTACACCAAGTCCCTGCTCGACGCTGGGGCTGCCAAAGTCCGCGCCAAGCTCGAAGAGGAAGCCTCCGAGCTCGGGGTGGCGCTCGAAACCGAGAGTGACGAACGTGTGACGTCGGAGTCCGGCGATCTTCTCTATCACCTGATGGTCGGACTCGCGCTGCGCGACCTATCCCTTCGCGGGCTCCTCAGCGAGTTGTCGCGCCGCTTCGGCCGTTCGGGTCACGACGAGAAAGCCTCGCGCCCCGCTACGAAATGATCGCGTCGATGTCTCGCTCGATCGTTTCGGGGCGAACCCGACGCGCCAATGCGAGCTCGGTGATGAGCATGTGTCGAGCTTGCTCCATGAGCTTTTTCTCACCGTAGCTGAGCTCGCCCTTCTCGCCGCGGACCTTCGCGAGATCGCGGAGCACGCGGGCGACTTCGATCGGAGAGCCGCTCTTGAGCATCTCCGTGTATTCCCGGTATCGGCGGTTCCAAGGCTGCGAAGTGACCGCCATTTCGTCTTTGCCGAGCTCGTCGAGTACGCCCTTGGCGGCCTTACGGGACATCACCTGGCGAAGGCCCACGCGATCGACCGCGTTGAGCGCCACCCGAATCGTTCCTGCTCTGCCGTTGAGAAGCTTGAGAATGTAGAAGTCGATGGTGTCGCTGCCGACCAGGCGCGCCTCGATTTCCGTGATTTCGCCCACGCCGTGGGCAGGATGGACGGCCTTGTCACCAATGCTGAAGCTCATGCAGGGGCTCTCCTCAAGCGGATCGCGGCCAATGAGCCCGCGCCTGAGGCACGGACCGTCGATAGGGCTGCGAAGGGGTGTGCAACAACTTCATGCACAGCTCGATGATAGCAAAAACCGCGACCTAAGTCAACGGCTTGATGCTGCAATAACTTAGTAAAATCAATGGTTTAGCAGGATCGACCGCGGTGCCCAAAAGGGCTGCTGAGCGGCGGTTCAGTTTGGACGTGCGCGCCGACCGCTTCCGGTCTTGGTAGCGGTCGTCGAAGCTGCGGCTTCTGGAGCGGCTTCGGGCTTCTTTGCCGCCTTGTCCGCAGACTCTGGACTCGGTTCGTCTGCATCGACAAGGCCGTTCTGCTGCAGGAGTTTCGTTTCGATCTCCGCGAGCATCTGCGGGTGTTCTTCGAGGAAATTGCGAGCGTTATCGCGCCCTTGGCCGATGCGCTCTTCCCCGTAGCTGTACCAGGCGCCCGACTTCTGGACCAAATTGGCTTCGACGCCCAGGTCGAGCACGTCGCCGGTACGGCTGATCCCCTGGCCGAATAGGATGTCGAACTCGCAGAGGCGGAACGGAGGCGCCAGCTTATTCTTGACGACTTTGACCCGACACCGGTTGCCAACGGCTGCGTCGCCGACTTTGATCGTGCCGATGCGTCGGATGTCGAGCCGCTGCGAAGCGTAGAACTTGAGCGCATTGCCACCGCTGGTGGTTTCGGGGCTCCCGAACATCACGCCGATTTTCATGCGAATCTGATTGATGAAGAACAGCGTGGTGTTGCTCTTCTGAAGGTTTCCGGTGAGCTTTCGAAGCGCCTGGCTCATCAGCCGGGCCTGAAGTCCCACGTGGCTATCGCCCATCTCGCCTTCGATTTCGGCGCGAGGAACGAGCGCGGCCACCGAGTCGATGACGATGATGTCGACCGCGCCGGAGCGAACCAGAGTGTCAGCGATTTCGAGCGCTTGCTCGCCATGGTCGGGCTGGCTGACCAGCAGCTCATCGACGTTGACCCCGAGTTTGCGGGCGTAGGTCGGGTCGAGAGCGTGCTCGGCATCGATGAAGGCTGCGATACCGCCCTTCTTCTGACATTCGGCGATCGCGTGCAGGGTGAGGGTTGTTTTGCCGCTCGACTCAGGACCGTAGATTTCGACGACGCGGCCGCGAGGGTAGCCTCCGGTACCGAGGGCGAGATCGAGAGAAATCGCACCGCTCGGAATTACGGGAACCCGGACCTTCGCGTCGGCGTCCCCGAGGCGCATGATCGAGCCTTTTCCGTAAGCTTTCTCGATAGTTCCGAGAGCAAGATTTAGGGCTTTTTCGCGGTTCGGCTCGGCCATTCGTGGGCTCCTCGTAGGTGAGTGGTACTGAACAATCGTCTAGTCTTCTTCGAAGTGAAGGTCAAGTTCCTCAACGTCGTTCGTCGACGTCGAGGTCGCGGCCGAGGACTGCTCGTCGCACGAGCTCGAGCGCGAGATAGGCCGCCAGGGTTTGAACGCGTTCGCGGCCCCAGGGGAACTTCCGGTGCTTGGTCACGGTGGGGGCGTTGCGTTGGGCCACGCCGAACCAGACGGTTCCGACGGGCTTTTCCTCGGTGCCGCCTCCCGGTCCTGCGACTCCGGTGATCGAGACGGCGATGTCGGAGTCGGCGACGCGGAGCACTCCTTCGGCCATCGCCGCCGCGGTTTCCGCGCTCACGGCCCCGTGGGCGGCAAGGATGTCGGGACTGACGCCAAGCACGCGCTCCTTAGCCTCGTTGGCGTAGACCACCGCGTCCAGGATTAGATAGGCCGAACTGCCTGGGATTCGGGTAAGCATCTCGCCGACACGGCCACCGGTGCAGGATTCGGCGACTGCCAGCGTCTTATTGGCGTCGAGTAGAGCTTTGCCGACCACCGCTTCAAAGGAGTCCTCGCGGCCGCCGAACACGGCTTCGCCGAGTCTGTGGCGCACCTCGTCCGCGATCTGATTCGCTTGGGCCTCGGCCGCCTCGAGGGAATCTCCCCTGACGTGCACCTTGACCTCGATCTCGGGAAAGTGAGCGCGGTACCCGAGGGTTAGCCCCGCCTCGACCTCCTCGAGCCCGGCAAGCGCCTGAGCCACCCCGGACTCCGTCATTCCGAACGTACGAATGTGGATCTGGTGGGTTCGTGGCGCGGCGAGATCGGCGACCGCGGGGCGAATCGATTGCTCGAAGATCGTCTTCATTTCGCGCGGCACCCCGGGCACGAAAAACAGGCGTGCGCAGTCGAGCTCGATTGCGAAGCCAGGTGCCGTGCCGACGGGATTGGGAAGGATCTCACTCCCCGTGGGAAAATCGCCCTGCTTTGCGTTCGACTCGGGCATCACACGACCGAAGTTGCGGAACTTCTCGCGTATGCCTTCGACGACCGACTCGTCACGGAACAGCTCGACGCCCGCAGCGCGTGCCGCAGCCGCAGTGGTCAGGTCATCCGAAGTAGGCCCAAGGCCGCCGGTCGAAACGACGATCGCATGCTCGGACGCCAATCTCTTAACCAGATGGACGATCCGCTCGAAGTCATCGTCGACGGTGACGTGCTCGATCACCTCGAAACCCAACTCGGTGAGCGCCTCGCCGAGCCAAGCCGCGTTGGAGTTGATGAGCTCTCCACGTGTGAGCTCGGTACCGATCGAGAGCACGGCGGCGGTCATGAGCCGGGGGGAGTCTTCGCAATGCGCACGGGGTCGTCAACCGCTTTGCCGAGATCGGTGGATGTGGTAGCGACTCCCGGACGTTCGTTTCGCCGTTGGGAGGTACATGAACCGCTTTTGGATCGCACTCACCTTGGGCACGCTCGCATTCGGTCTCACGATCGGTGCTGGGGTTCCCGGACACGCTGCTACCGAGGTTGCGGAAGCCGCCACGCCACAGCTCGACGTCAAGCGGGCGACGCTTGCGAACGGGCTCCGCGTCATCATGGCTGAGGACCACCGGGTCCCGACCGTCGCAATCGCCGTCTACTACGACGTCGGCTCCCGGGATGAGGAGAAGGGCCGATCGGGATTCGCGCATCTTTTTGAACACATGATGTTTCAGGGGTCTGCGAACGTGGACAAGGGCGAACACTTCGGGCTGATCATCAACCGCGGCGGAGACGCGAACGGCACGACGAGCAACGACCGAACGAACTACTTTCAGACGCTGCCTTCGAACGAACTCGCGCTCGGACTCTGGCTCGAGGCCGACCGCATGCGATCGCTCTCGATCACGCAGGAGAACTTCGAGAACCAGCGGCAGACCGTCATGGAAGAGCGTCGCCAGCGAATCGACAATCAGCCGTACATCCCGAGCATGCTTCGGATCAACGAGCTCGCCTACGGCGAATACTGGCCGTACGCGCATTCAACGATCGGAGACATGCAGGACTTAGTCGATGCACCGCTGTCCGCGGTCCAGGAGTTCTTCAACCAGTTCTACGCGCCCAACAACGCAGTGCTGAGCATCAGCGGAGACTTCGATCCCGACGAAGCGATGCGGCTCGTGGAGAAGTACTTTGGCAGCATTCAATCCCGGGAGCGAACGCCCTTCGTCGAGCCGGCGCCTCCAACACAGACAGCCGAGCGCGTGGAGACGATGTACGACGCCAACGCGACGCTGCCGGCGTTTCATTTGGCCTATCACATCCCCCCAGGACGAACCCCCGACCACTACCCCCTCGAGATGCTCGCGATCATCCTCGGCGACGGTGAGTCTAGTCGACTTTACCAAACGCTGGTGAAGCGAAAGGCGATCTGCCAAGACGTGGCAGTTGGCACGGACGATCGTCGCGGTCCCGACCTGTTTTCGGTCTGGGCGGTGATGGCCAGCGGCCACACTCCCGCCGAAGGTCAGAAGGTCGTGAACGCAGAACTGTCGAAAGTCGCCAAGAGCGGCGTCACCGCTCGGGAGCTCGAAAAATCGAAAAACCGACTCCGCTCGGCGTTCGTGTTCGGACTTCAGTCGAACATGGCGCGAGCGATGCAGCTTGCAGAATACGAGCTGTATTGGGGGGACGCCAACCTTCTCTTCGCCGAACTAGACCAATATCTCGAGGTGAGCCGCGAGGACATCCAGCGCGTTGCTCAGCAGTACTTCAAGGCAAGCAACCGTACCGTCCTCAACGTGCTCCCCGGCGTCGCGCCCGAGTCGTCTGACGCGGAGGAACAATGAGTCGATCCACGAGTCTGACGAACCGGGTCTACGCAGGGGCCCGCGGCCGCGCTCTCGCGGCGGCCCTGCTCCTCGGGAGCTGCAGTCCCAAAGGCGAGGCTCCTACCGAACCGCAGACCGCCCAGGAGGTCAAGGCCACCGAAGCTCGGGTCAAAGAACCCGCCCCGCCTTCGGGCGTGGCTGCGGACGTCGCGATTCCCCCGGTGGCGGTCGAGGCTCTCGACAACGGGCTTCAGGTCAACACCATCGTCATCGACGAGCTCCCGGTCGTGTACGCCACCCTCGTCGTGCGAAGCGGATCGGAATCGGACCCCGCCGATCTTCCGGGTCTTGCAGGACTCGTCGCGTCGATGCTGAAGGAAGGCACGACGAGCCGGACCAGCGCGCAGATTGCGGAAGACGTCGAGTTCCTCGGAGCCGACCTGTGGGCAACGTCCGACGAAGAGAACACCTACGTCGGCATTCGCGCACTCGCAGACCAGTTCGACACCGCCATGGCAATCCTCACCGAGGTGGCGAGCAAGCCGAAGTTCAGCGGCGCCGAGCTCGACAAGCTCAAGCAGCGCGAGCTCGACCGCCTTTCCCTCGCCGAACGGGAGCCGGGCTACATCGCGCGCCGCACTTTCTATCGTGAACTCTACGGTGACCATCCCTATGCCACGGTAGACACAACGCCGGAGGCGGTGAGAAAGGTGACTCGGGCGGATCTTGCCAAATGGCATCGAGAGTACTTCGTCGGAAAGAACTCTTTCCTCGTGGTGGCTGGCGACGTCACGCCCGAACAGGTGATGACCGCCGCGAAAAAAGACTTCGGCACATGGAAACCGGGGACCCGGGCCGTGCCGGACTACGACGCCATGCCGCCGCGCGAGACGCGGGAGATTCTCGTAGTCGACCGCCCTGGCTCGGTTCAGTCGGTACTCTACATCGGCAACCTGGCGCTGCCTCGCGCCAATCGCGCCTGGATTCCGCTCATGGTCGCCAACCAGGTGCTCGGGGGGTCAGCTGCATCCCGCCTCTTCATGGACCTTCGCGAAGAGCGAAGCTTGACGTACGGCGCCTACAGCACGGTGGGCGAACGGGTTCAGAAGGGCCCGTTCATTGCCTACGCGTCTGTGCGCACCGACGTCACGAAGGAAGCACTCGAAGCGTTCTTCGGTCAGCTCGACATGATCGTCAAAGAGCAGCCGACGGGCGAAGAGTTGGTCAACGCCAAGCGATATCTGAGCGACTCGTTTCCACTACAGATCGACACCCCGGGGAAACTCGCCGATCTCGTCGTCGAGCTGCGTACCTTCGGTCTTCCGGACGACTATTGGGATAGCTACCGCAAGTACATCCGGCAGACGAGTGGCTCCGAGGCGCTTGTCGCGGCGCGCGAGTTCATCCGACCCGACGAAGCGCTGGTCGTCGTCGTGGGGCAGGCGGCAGACTTTGCCGAGAGCCTCCGAACGCTCGGCAACGTGACGGTCGTCTCCCCGGAGGGCGAGGTGAAGGCGCAGTTCAGCGCAAAAGCCGCATCCCTCCCCGCAAAGCCCGGACCCTCAGGTGCATCGCCACCGGCGATCCAGTAGGTTGTCCGGATGTGTGGAATCGTCGGCTACGTCGGTGAAGAACAGGTTGCACCGATCCTGCTGGATGGACTGCGGCGCTTGGAATACCGAGGCTATGACTCCGCCGGGGTCGCTATACATAGGGACGGCGACATCGCCCTGGAACGCGCGGTCGGCAAACTTCGCAACTTGGAAAAGGCGTTAACGATCGCCCTGTCGAAGGCACGGTCGGTATCGGTCACACGCGTTGGGCCACACATGGTCGCCCCTCGGAACCGAACGCGCATCCGCACCGCTCCGGACCGGTAGCGGTAGTTCACAACGGAATCATCGAAAACTACCTGCCGCTCCGCCACCAGCTAGAGGCTGAGGGGTTCCAGATGCAGAGCGACACCGACACAGAGATCGTCGCTCATCTCATTCATCGCGAAACCCAGTCCGGGCACGATCTGCTCACGTCTGTCCGACGCGCTCTGGGGCAGGTCGAAGGCGCGTACGCGATCGCCGTCATCTCGACGACTGAGCCCGACCGCGTGGTGGTCGCGAAGAACGCCTCACCCCTAGTGCTCGGCGTCTCGGGCGGTGCCACGTACTGCGCGAGCGACATCCCTGCGCTGCTTCCGTACACCGACGAAATGGTCTTCCTCGAAGACGACGAGATTGCCGTACTCGAAGCCTCGGGGTTCACCCTGTCGACGCTCGAAGGCATCCCGATCGATCGCAGCACGCAGAAGATCGCGTGGTCACCCGTCATGGCCGAGAAGGCGGGATTCAAACACTTCATGCTCAAGGAGATCTTCGAGCAGCCCCGCGCACTCGAAGACACGCTCCGAGGTCGCCTCGACCGCGAACATGCAGACGTCAACGGCAGCGAAATCGGTTTCACCGACGCGGACGCGCGCGACATTCGTCGCGTCATTCTTCTTGCATGCGGGACGAGTCATCACGCGACGATCGCAGGTCGATACTGGATCGAAGAGCTGGCGGGCGTCCCGGCCATCACCGAGCTCGCGAGCGAGTTTCGCGGACGCGACGCGGTCGTTGGCGAGGGAGACCTCGTCGTTGCGGTCAGTCAGTCCGGCGAAACAATCGATACCCTGATGGCAGCCAAAGAGGCCAAGCGGAAGGGTGCTCGCGTGCTCGCAATCGCCAACGTGATCGGAAGCGCAATCCCACGGATGGCCGACGCGAGCTTCTATACGCACGCTGGCCCGGAAATCGGCGTGGCCTCGACCAAGTGCTTCATGGCGCAGCTCGCCAACCTCTTGATGCTCAGCATCTGGCTCGGACGACGGCGAGGCGTGCTCAGCGACGAGAATGCAGGAGAGATCGTCGAGGGGCTGGCACGCATCCCGCACTTGATCGAAGAGCGACTAGAAGCCACCCACGAAACGGTGGACACGATCGCCCGCAGCTACGCCGAGGCCAAAGACGTGCTGTTTCTCGGGCGCGGCCTTGGTTTTCCGATGGCACTCGAGGGTGCACTCAAGCTCAAGGAGATCTCCTACGTGCACGCCGAAGGGTACGCAGCCGGCGAGATGAAGCACGGGCCTATCGCACTGCTCGACGCACACGTCCCGGTTCTGGTTCTCGTGCCGCGAGATCGACATCGCGAGCGCGTTCTCAGCAATCTTCAAGAAGCCAAGGCGCGTGAAGCGAAGATCATCGGAATCACGGTAGAAGGCGACGAAACTGCCCAGTCCCTCTGCGACGCCTACGTCGAAATCGCCGACACGCACGAAGCACTCACGCCGTTCGTGCTGGTGGTGCCGCTGCAGCTCTACGCGTATTGCACGGCCGACCACAAGGGTACGGACGTCGATCAGCCGAGGAATCTCGCCAAGACCGTCACCGTCGAGTGAGCGGCCCGCGATACGCTACGGATTCACCCGTTCGGTCCCTTTTGGCGCGCGGAACGAGAATCGCTTGTCCGACACGTCGCGATTGAAGCGTATCTTCGAGAAGTCGAAACGATTGCGGTTTCCCTCGGCGTCGATGATCAGTACGCGTTGAACGATACCGGCCTGCTTGCCGTTCTTCTCGAGCGTTCTCACATAGAACACGAGCTGCTCATAGTTCGCGTTGGGCTTGCGCGGAATGAGTTGCAGGACGTACCCGTCTTTGAAGTTGTCGTTGTCGTGCTCCAGGAGTCGCACGTCGAAGTCCTTGTCTAGGGTCCCGGTGCCGGTCAAAAACGAAAACGCCGCAGGGAGCTGGTCGTCGCTGATCGGACGTTCGATGAGCTGGCCGTTCTTCTCACCCTCCTGTGGGGGCTGATAAATCAGGAGCTTGTCGCCCTGGGTCACGAACACCTGCCCGTTCGGCTTGTCGTAGTCCCACCTCATCTTGCCAGGCTTCTTGAATACGACCTCGCCTTTGGCCCGGTCATAGCGATCGTACAGGCGGGTGTATCGAGTTTGCTCGAAGTCGGCTTCGAGAGTGAGCGTCTGGTCGTAGAAGGTCTGAACGAACCCGACGATCTCGGACGCTTCGCGGTCGGAGCGATCGTCCGCAAACGCCGTCACCGCGTTCCCAAGGGCAACGAATGCAGCAATAGTGACCAGTCTGTTCAGCATCAGTCCTCGGTTGGATCGCGCCACGGCGCGAAGTATTCATGCTCAGGCGTCTCAGACAAGGAGAGAGAGAAAGCTCTACACCTCCCCCAAAGTGGGATTGATCATTCTCGGATCGGTCCGTAAGATGCGGATACGGCCGCGCCTCGGCCGCGTACAGCTTGGCTTAGGAACCCTGGATACAAACCGGAGGTAATATGCCGAAGCGACACGCCCGAATCGTCCCTGCCGACCGAACAATCTCGCATCTCGAGCAGAAGCATGCAGAGCTCGCAGCTCAAGTGGCCGCCCTCGACGACCGGCTCAGCCTCACCCCGTCAGAAGAGATGGAGCTCCAGCGGCTCAAGAAGCAGAAGCTCCACATGAAAGACGCGCTTCAGGAAGTGCGCGTATAAGTTTCCCCGCGGCTTGATCGCGGTTCCCCTGTTCTCCGTCTCCCCTCGACGGCCCGCCATGGTGTCATGCGGGCCGTCCCCCTTTAAAGCAAAATGGGCCACCGTGGCGGTGACCCATTCCCAACGAAAGAATCGATGCTATCGTGACAGAAGCTAGGGCAAAGGAAGCTAGGCCCATACTGACAAGACAAAGTTAAGACAGCCCATCGCCGCGCGGATGCCGGGCAAGCTGGAATGCGCGGCGTGGGCCTTAAGCAAGCGATCCCTGCTAATGCAATCGCAGTGCCAACTTGTCAGTACTCAAAAACGCAGTGTTTTGACCCAATCGCCGAGGCTCGGTAGGACATTCCTGTCATGGCTCCTACGAGATTGTTGCCGGCAGAAGACACATGGGGTGTTTCGGCTCACCCTCCTACAAGCGCCTACTGCGATGGTTGAAGTAGGTGCACTCTGCCGCGTATGATCTGTTCGACGTTCAGGCTCGACTGATGGCCAAGTGTCCCAACTGCGATGGTGATTTGCTTCGGACGGACGCGTTTTGCGGCACCTGCGGCGAACCCATCCCAGGCGCCAAGGCGGTCGTCCCCATCTCGCGGGGAACGATTCCCGCTGGCTCCCAGCAGACGTCACACACGACGACCGACTCCGGCATCGCTGCTGGCCAACTCGGTCGGGTAGCCGCAGCCGTCGTCGCGATCTCGGATCCGTCGCCTCGGGACCAGGAAACCCGGGTAACCCAGACGGCGATCCGCGAACGAGAGCAACCGAGTGAACCGGCCTCAGTGCTTCCACTGCATCGCAAGAAGGTGGAGGCAGTCGACCTCGCGGAACCGGAGCCGGAAGCCCCCGAGATCGGTGACAAAGCCGAACCCGCCGGCGTCGAGAATCCCGCACCGGCGGCACCTCCGATTCTCGCCTCGCACCTGTTGCGGGACAGAATGCAGCCACCTTCGCCTGGTGCACGAACGATACGCGGCGTTTCGGGCGCGCTCTGCGCCGCGGGTATCGCGGGCGTCCTGGCGTTGGGCGGAGTCGAGCCGATGACGTTCGTCTGCCTTGCGCTTCTGATCGGGATAGGCACGCTGGCGCTGACCCCGATGTCGTACGCCGCACGCGCCGGTGCGCTTTTCATCCTCGGCGCGATCTCCGCGGGCGTTGGGCTTTGGCAGCAGAGCCTCGAGGGCATTGCGCCCGACAGCATCATTTTGGCGACGTCAGTGATTCTCCTCGGCGGCAGCCTGCTGTTTCGCGCGTACTATCGCGGCGCTCGACTCGCGCGACTTGCGGTCAGCGTAGGGATCCTGACCCTCGGCGCCTGGTTTTTCCTTTCTGGCGGGCATCACAGCCTGGTCAGTATCGAGGGCAACTGGGAGTCCTGGGCGCCGGCGACCGTGCACCTTGCATTTGGGTTCGTCGGCCTGCTTTCGTTCACGGCGTTCATGGACAGCAGTACCCGCGCAGGCACGCACCTATGGTCGGTTTCGCTCCTGGCTCTCTACGCGATCCACGTCGGCCTGCTGATCGTCAGCCACGGTGGGGTGAACGGCGGTGCCACCCCAACCGCGATGATCGTTGGTGCGGTGGGTGCCATCGTCGCGAGCCTCGCGCTCGCCCAGGTGTTCGTTGTCCTGTTCGTTGCGGCCAAGCGGCGGAATCGACAGCGCGCGCGCTGAATCAGCGTACGGTTCGAGGCCAGGCTGCGAGCAGGACCACAGCGCAGGTCCGGCCCTTGTCGTCTTTGGCTTTGCCGAACCCGACATCGGTGAAGCGGCTGTCGGTGACCGTCATCCGATGACTGGGGCTGTCTGCAATCGCCTCTAGCGCTTCTCGCATCGTGGGTGCGCGCGCGATCGCCTCTCCGACGACCCGCGCTTCGACGCCTCGCCGCAGAAGCCGCGCCTCGGGATCGCCCGAGGGGTCGAGCTCATGTCCGAGTTTGCCGGAATCGCAGACAGCGTGGGCGTGGCTGGTCGCCTCCTCGTTGAGGACGCGATTTGGACGAAGGGAGCGCACGCCGGCCGCACGACGAAGCTGCCGAAGCCATGAGTCCGGTGACTGTGACCCGCCTTGGACGGCGTCGCTCTTGGGCATCCTACCAACCCAGCGTTCTGCAACGGGTCGCGGCCCGGTCGGACCGGTAGCAACCAGCTGAACGTAGAGAGGTCGTGGCCACTCCGCCGGCAGCGAGACGGTGGACCCAAACCCTTCCCCCTCGACCGCGATTCGACGCGAGGCGCCTCGCGCATCGCGAATCACCAAATACGGGTTGGTGAAGTCCTCGATGATCTCTGCGTGGAGGGTGCTCTTGCCGTGCGTCGTCAGACTCCCCGCACGCACGGCTGCAACCACAACGATGCGATCCCCAGCACGCGCGCGCCCACAAACGATTGGCCCGTCGGCGGTCTCTTCGAGGTCTCGAAGCCAGGCCTTGAAGCTCTCCACCTCTCCGGCCACGCCGAACTTCGCGTAGATCGGGTTCGCGTCGACGCCCTCCTGCCTCGCGGTGCGGATCAGTTCGGGCGACGGCGGAATCTGTGGCAACTCGGCAAGCTGCAGCGCAACCTCGTCGAGCTTCTTGTCTTTGAGACAGGCCACGGTGGACTTGGGGGCCAGCGCCATCACGAGAGGCGGCGCATCACCGCTCTGCTCGATGACGGGAACGTCGTCCGCGTCGCCGACCTCTTGGCTGGCAGCAACGCCGTGGAGCAGGAGCACCGAAGTGCATGCGAAGAGAAAGTGGAACTTCATCGGTTGAGTCACGTCCGGTAGTCAGCGTTGATCCGAACGTACTCGTGACCGAGGTCGCAGGTCCAATAATGCCCAATGCCGTGACCCTTTCCGAGCTCGACACGGATGGTATACTCGGGACGCTTCATGGTCGCGACCGCCCTGCGCTCGGTCTTCTTGGACATCGTGGGCGTCCCCGCGCGAAAGATCTCGACGTCGCCTATCGCCATCGATACGTGATCAGGGTTGAAACGCACCCCTGAGCGGCCCGCCGCGGCGAGGATTCTCCCCCAGTTGGGATCGCAACCGTGAATGGCCGTCTTGACGAGCAGGGAGCCGGCGATGGTGCGAGCGACCTGAACGGCGGCGGTCGCCGTTCGCGCACCACAAACCTCGACGCGCACCAAGTGCTGAGCGCCCTCGCCGTCGGCCACGACCATCTTGATGAGGGCTTCGAGAACCTCCTCGAGGGCGCTCGAGAAACGACGCCCTGCCGCGGTATTCGCATCGACCGCGCGGCCTCCGGCTTCACCCGACGCAAGCGCGTAGATCGAATCGTTGGTGCTGGTGTCACCGTCGACCGTACCCCTATTAAACGTCCGTTCGTTCACCTCGTGAAGCGTTCGCCGGAGCACCCGCGAACTCACCGACGCATCGGTCATCACGAACCCAAGGGTCGTCGCCATGTTCGGGTGAATCATGCCCGCCCCCTTGGCGACCCCGAGCACACGACAGGTGGTACGCCCTACCCGGAACTCCTGCGCGTGAAGTTTGGGCCCGCGATCGGTCGTCATGATGGCGCGAGCAAAGGATTCCACGGCGTCGACGCGGGCCTCGGACACGAGTCTGGGAATCGCGGCCTCGACGATGGGTGCAGGCAACGGAACGCCGATGACACCGGTCGATGAGGGCAGAATGTGCTTCGGGGCGGCCCCGAGCGCACGAGCCAGCGTGCGGCTCGTCATGAGAGCGGCGTTGCGACCTTCGGCGCCGGTGCACGCGTTGGCGTTTCCGCTGTTCACCAGGATCGCCCGACAGAGGCCATTCGCCTCGAGGCGACGCTCGCTCAACAGAACCGGGGCGGCGCGTACGCGGTTCTGCGTGAAAACGCCTGCCGCATCGACTGGGTGGTCCGCCAGGACCAGACCGAGATCGAGTCTATCTTCGGACTTGAGGCCCGCGTGGACCGCGGCGAATCGGAACCCTTTGACCTGCCGGTTCATCGCGCCCCTCTTAGCAAAGCCGCGCTACTGTGGCGAGGCTGCGGCCTGATCTTCGCGGTAGTGGCAGTTCTTGTATTTCTTGCCGCTACCGCAGTAGCAGGGGTCGTTTCGCCCGAGCTTGGGCCGCTCGCGCTTCACCGTCGATGCTTGGGCCGCCTGGGCGGGCGGGGGCGGCGCTGCGGCCGGACTGCCGCCAGCACGCCGGCCCCGACGTGCCGCTGCGCGCCGAGCCTGGCGACTGGGGCCTCCTTGGTTCGCGTCGCCGCTATCGTCGGATGGGCCTCCATCGGAGTGGCTCGCGCGAATCCCTTGCTGCCGCTTCTCCGTCGCACGCCTACGCTGCTCTTCGAGACGCTGGAGGTCTTCTTCGCCGGCACGTTCGACGGTGAACATGCCGAGCGCCACGGACGACTTCACGCCCTGTACCATCTCTAGATACATGTCGAAGCCCTCGCGCTTGTATTCCTTCTTGGGGTCGCGCTGACCGTAGCCTCGAAGACCGATGCCGTCGCGGAGGTGGTCCATCGCCTGCAGGTGATCGATCCACTGCTTGTCGATCTCTTGAAGGTAGAGGTCGCGGAAGAGGCGCAGAAAGTTCTCGGTGCCGAACTCGCGTTCCTTGCGCTCGAGCACCGCGGAGGCGTCGGCGTAGAGCTTGTCCATCAGCTTCTCGCGCTCGCTGATCTCGGTGAGCCCGGAGGCAGGAAGGCTGAATTGCTCCTTGAACCCGCGTTCCAGACCCTCGAGATCCCAGTCCTCGTAGTGCTTTCCGGGAGGACACGCGTGGTTGACCATCGTCGCGATGATCTCGTCAACGAGGTCGAGCAGGCGCTCCTTCTGCTCGGTGAGCGACATGCCGACTGCCTGTCGAAGGTGTTCGTACGCACCCTTCGGATCGTTCTCGAACTCGTCGAGTGGAACGACACAGCCGAACCAAAGATAGATGTCGCGCTCGAGCAGCTTCACGCGCAGGCTGTCGAGTTCCGCGAGGTCCGACGCGAGCGCCTTCTTTCGATGCTCGGGCACGTCGTCTTGCGTGAGACCCGCCTCGGGAATTGGGTACGCGTGGAACTTCACCATGTTCTCGAGCACGGTTTCGACGCGAGAAAGAAGCGCCTCATCGATGTCTTGGACGAGGGGCATCGGCTCGACGCCAGCTTTGCGCTCGTCGTCGGTCGGCACGGTACGGTGTTCGCCGCGAAGCACCTGCTTTCGCAGCGCGTACATGCTCTTACGCTGCTGGTTCATGACGTCGTCGTACTCGAGCAGATGCTTTCGAATGTCGAAGTTACGCTCTTCGACCTTCTTCTGCGCGTTCTCGACGGCCCGAGTCACCCATCGGTGTTCGATCGGCACGTCTTCTTCCATGCCGAGGCGATCCATCATAGATTGGACGCGCTCGCCGGCGAAGATGCGCATCAGGTCGTCCTCGAGTGAGAGGAAGAAGCGCGACGCACCGGCGTCGCCCTGACGGCCAGAGCGACCGCGCAGCTGGTTGTCGATTCGTCGTGACTCGTGACGCTCGGTGCCGATGATACGAAGACCGCCGGCCTCTTTCACCCGCTTCGCGTCCTCTTTACACTTCGCGATGAAGTGGTCGGTGGCTTTGGCGATGGCGGCGTCTCGGCGTTCTGGATCGGCGAGCACTTCTTCGGGCGAATTCTCCATCACCTCGATGCGCGCCAACATCTCGGGGTTGCCCCCGAGCACAATATCGGTGCCGCGACCCGCCATGTTGGTGGCGACGGTGACCGCGCCCGACGTTCCAGCCTGCGCGACGACGTAGGCTTCTCGCTCGTGCTGCTTGGCGTTCAGGACGTGGTGGGGCACGCCTCGACGCTCTAGGAACCGCGAGACCGCGTCGGACTTCTCGACGCTGGTCGTGCCAACCAGCACGGGCTGCCCGTTGTGATGCGACTCTTCGATCTCCCCGCAGATCGCCTTGAACTTCTCGCGCTCGCTCTTGTAAATGAGGTCTTCTTCGTCGGCGCGAGCGATCGGCTTGTTGGTCGGAATCACGACCACATCGAGCTCGTAGATGTTGTGAAACTCGGTAGCTTCGGTGTCGGCCGTGCCGGTCATCCCGGACAGCTTCTTGTAGAGACGAAACAGGTTCTGGAAGGAAATCGTGGCGAGAGTGAGGTTCTCGCTCTGAATCGGCACCCGTTCCTTGGCCTCGACCGCCTGGTGCAGCCCGTCGGACCAACGTCGGCCGGCGAGCACACGGCCGGTGAACTCGTCGATGATCATCACCTTGCCGTCTTCGGACACCATGTAGTGCTGATCGCGGTTGTAGAGTGCGTGCGCGCGAAGGCACTGCTGCAGAATGTGCAGCGTCTCGATGTTGACCGGGTCGTAGAGGTTCGAGGTATCGCCCCCGAGAAGGCTGCGGGCGCCGAGCAGCTCCTGGGACTGCTCCATGCCGTCTTCGGTGAGCGTCACGCTGCGGTTCTTTTCGTCGAGGTCGAAGTGCTCGTCTTTGCGGAGCCTGGGAATGATCTCGTTGATCTGCTGGTACTTCTCGCTCGCCGTTTCGCCGGGCCCGCTGATGATGAGGGGGGTCCTTGCCTCGTCGATCAGAATGGAATCGACCTCATCGACGATGGCGTAGTTCAGATCACGCTGTACGTAGTCGTAGATGCTGAACTTCATGTTGTCGCGCATGTAGTCGAAGCCGAACTCGTTGTTCTGGCCGTACGTGATGTCACAGCCGTACGCGCGCTTCTTGGCCGCGTTGGGCTGGCCCGGAATCACGACGCCGGTGCTCAGACCGAGGAAGCCGTAGAGCTTGCCCATCCACTCGGAGTCGCGTCGCGCGAGGTAGTCGTTGACCGTGACGACGTGAACGCCCTTGCCTTCGAGCCCGTTGAGATAGCAGGGCAAGGTGGCGACGAGCGTCTTGCCCTCACCGGTCTTCATTTCGGCGATCTTGCCCTGATGGAGAACGATGCCCCCGACCATCTGGACATCGTAGTGGCGCATCCCGAGAACGCGGCGGCTTGCCTCGCGAACGACCGCGTAGGCGGGAACCAGCAGATCGTCGAGCGAGGCTCCATTGTCGATCTGCTGACGAAAATCCGCGCTCTTGGCGCGCAGCTCGGCGTCGGAAAGTGCCTTGATCTCGGGTTCTAAGGCCGAAATGGCCGCAACCATCGGGTTCATGCGCTTCACTTCGCGCTGGTGCTTGGTGCCGAAAACCTTCTGCAGAACGGAGCTGAACACGGGGGGAATCTAGGTCGGCGCGGACACCCGCGCAAACACGGGTTAGAACCAGCCTTTGGACAGGGCGATGGCCGCGATTGCGAGGAATACCGCCAGAACGAACGCCCAGAGCCAGCTCTCGAGCGGGGCGCGGCGGGGCGAGGCCGGAAGTCCGTCTTCGAAGCCCTCGAGCACCTCTCGGGCACGCCGCCGAGTCGCGAACTCCAGACGAAGGAGCATGGAGCTCACGAGGGCCCCGATTCCAACGATTGCGGCGGCAGCAAGCCATCGAGCCCAGTCCCTTCTCGAGGGGTCCGGTTCGTCTGCGAGCGACGAGATGACTCCCGACGAGGACACGACGCCGAAGTTGCGAGGCCCGAAGAGCGCGGCCAGTGCCGCCTCGCTCTCGGAGACTGGGATGCGGCCTTCGCGGACAGCGACTGCAAGGGGATCGAGTCCGTCGCTGCCGCCGTCGGCAAGAACGTCCTCTGCGGCGAGCTCGAGCGCCTCGAAGAGCGAGTCGGCGATTGCCACGTGAATCACGGCGGCGGTGTCCTCGGAGAACGGGTCCGTGCGAAGCTGAAGCCGCCACACGCCCGGGGCGAGGCTGAGGGGCAGCCACGGGTCGTCGACCGTGACGGAGGAGGCATGCACCCATTGGTTCGATCGATAGACGTCGACCAGAATCGGGCGCGCTGCACCCAGAGTTTCCCACTCGAGGCGCACGCTTGCCCCTTCGACGTGCGCGGCCGCGCGGACTCCACCCATAGCCAGCGGGAGGCGGACCCATCGCGACGCCAGCGGGCGGTCGTCGGAGTCGAGGGCCACGACTTCGATCCGTGCCTCGTTGCCACGGACGATGAGTGGAAATCGAAGGAAGCCTCGACCCGTTCGAACATCGCTCCCTTCGAGGACCACGCCGACCTCGGGCTCGACCCGTACGCGCGCCGAGCGGGCGCCCACCCAGACCGAGAGGGTGCAGGTGAGTTCAGGTGTACAGGCGCCTTCTTCGATACGTGGGTCGAGTTCCTCCGGCGCCGTGCTGGGTTCGGGCACTCGAAGCGGGCCGAGTTCATACGCGTGGAACGGGCTGGTTTGGCGCTCGGGACGATAGGCGGCGATCGACGCACCCGTCTCGACCGGCGCCGTGTACCTTACCTGCACCGTGCGGCGGTCGATGTGACTCGTAGCCAGAAGCGTCACAACGCCTTCCGTTCCCGAAGGGATTGCAACATCGCCCTCGAGGCCCGCCACCTTCGAAACCCGCAGCTCGGTTTCCGCGATGATGTTCCCGCGCTCGTCGAACGCCTGGACGATCGTCGCCGGCGCCTCGAGGGAGTCGTCGTCACCGCGCCACACGCGCATCCCTACGGTGGCGTCATCGGTGATCGCCATCGGCGCGTTCAGAAAAAGAGGTGCCGACGAATCGCTGCGATCGGTCGACCACAGAACAGCCAGGACCACCGAGACCAGCACCGGAGCAAGCCGTACGGCCCGACCTAGGCGTTGGAAATCACTGGAAGTCCGTTTGGCAGGGATGGACAAGGCCGCGATGATACCTTAGCAACGTTACTTGATGGCGGATTGGGCTATAGAGCGCGAATGAGCGCGCACGGCGAACAGGACTTGGAGCAACTGCGCGAGCGCCTCAACGACTACATGACGCGCCACGGGCTGCGGTCGACCGAGCAGCGACGCGTCGTAACCGAGCAGTTCTTTTCGAGCCACGGACATCTCTCGATCGAAGATCTTCTCGAACAGGTGCGCGAGCAAGAACCCAAGATCGGCTACGCGACGGTGTATCGCACGCTCAAGCTTCTCAAGGAGTGCGGCCTCGCCTACGAACGGCACTTCGGCGACGGGGTGTCTCGCTACGAGGTGGCGTGGGAAGACGAACACCACGACCACCTCATCTGCATCAACTGCGAGAAGATCGTCGAGTTCGAAGACGAGAACATCGAGCAGCTGCAGCGCAAGATGGCGCAGAAGCACGGGTTCGAGCTGGTGCGTCACAAGCTCGAACTCTACGGAATCTGCGCCGACTGCCGGTCGAAGACGTCGTAAGCTTCAACGACTCAGTTCAGACGGTGGCGAAGGCCTCGTCTGGAATCTCGACCGCCACTGTGCTGGTCGCGCTCAGCCGCCTGGTGCGGTCGGGCACGGTCGTCAGCACCTCATGCGCGAAGTGCATCGCTGAGTACTTCTTGCCCGAGTAGAAGGCGTGATCGGGATGGGCGTCGGAAGTCTCCGGGAGCTTCTCTAGAGCGATGGCGGCCTGCTCGAGCAGAAGCCAACCCACTGCAAGCTCGCTCAAGACCACCAGGAAACCCTCCGCGGCAAGCGGAATGTGCTCGAGCTTGCCTCCCTTGAACCAGCCGATGAACTGCATCACCGACGCGGCCACCGCTTCGTGCGCGTTCTGTAGATGCGCGACCGACTCGGCGAGCTCGGGGTGCTCACGGTTGGCGTCGATGAACGATTGGACGTCTTTGAGGAAGGCCTGCGTGTTCGCGCCGCCTGCCTGGCCGAGCTTGCGGCTGACCAGGTCCATTGCCTGAATGAAGTTGGTTCCTTCGTAAATCTGAAAGATCTTCGCGTCGCGGCAGTTCTGCTCGACCGTGTAGTCCTTGAGGTAGCCGTGGCCGCCGTACACCTGAATGGCGCGCGCAGATACGTCGAACGCGGCGTCGGTACCGTAGGCTTTTACTAGGGGGGTCAGCAGATCGATCTGACCGCGGTGGTACGCTTCGGCTTCGTCATCCTGCCCCTGCACGATCGCGAGACGATCGGCATGGGTCGATAGCTTCATGATGAGCGCCCGAATGCCTTCGACCAGCGCCTTCATTGACAAGAGATCGCGCCGAATGTTGGGATGCTGAAGGATCGCGACGCGGGGCGCGCTCGGGTCCTTGAACTGACGAATGCTCGAACCCTGCTTGCGCTCGCGCGCGTACTCGAGAGCGCTCAGATACGACGAAGAAGCGACGGCGAGCCCCTGAATGCCAACGCCAATGCGTGCCGCATTCATCATGTGAAACATCTGACGGATGCCCTGATGCTCGACGCCGCCGACGACCTCGCCGATACAGTCGTCTTCGTCGCCGAACTGCACCACGCAGGTCGCGGACGCGTTGATACCCATCTTGTGTTCGATCGATGGAATCTGAACGTCGTTGAACTCGCCGAGCGCGCCGTCGTCGCCCACGCGGATGCGCGGAACCGTGAAGAGGGAGAGCCCCTTGGTGCCTGGTTCGGCGCCATCGATACGGGCAAGCACCAGATGGATGACGTTCTCGCCGAGGTCGTTGTCCCCGCCGCTGATGAAGATCTTGGTGCCGCGGATCTTGTACTTCCCATCGCCGATAGGCGTCGCCGTGGTGTTGGATGCGCCGACGTCCGAACCTGCGTGCGGCTCGGTCAGGCACATGGTGCCCGTGAACCGACCCTGAAGCATGTCCGGGATGTATCGCTTCTGCTGATCGTCGGTGCCGAACTCCATCAGAAGTTCAGCCGCTGAAAGCGTCAGGCCGGTGTACATCGTGAACGCGGTGTTCGCGCCGCACAGCATCTCCTCGACGAACGAGCCGAGAACCTTCGGAGCGTCTTGCCCGCCCCACCGCGACTCGGCTGCGATCGTGCGCCAGCCCGCCTCGAACAGCTTGTCCCAGGCTTGCTTGAATCCGTCCGGTGTAATGACCCGACCGTCTTCGATTCGGCATCCCTGCGCGTCACCCGAGGCGTTCAGCGGCCCGGTCGTGTCGCAGACGAAGCGATAGACTTCATCCAACACCATGTCGCATTCTTCAGGACCCCATTCCTTGTAGGGACCCTTGCCGAGCACGGACGGAAGGTCGAACTGCTCGAAGAAGAGAAAGCGAAAGTCACGAAGGTCGGTTCGATACCGGTTGATTGCTTGCGCCACTGCGGCCTCCAGATGTGTAAGGTCACCGTCGAAGCCCCAAAGATTACCGGAGGGGGTCCCGTTCGATGCCCTCAGTAAGATTGGGGTGAGCTGCGGTTTGCGTCAAGGCCCGCTGCACCTGGATCCGTCAATTCCCCTGCAAATTCACCGATTCGCGAGATTGCGCGTCGGCCTTCCTCGAGCATGGGCGCGAAGACGTGCCAGGCGTGAATCATGTCGGGCCAGACTTCGAGGGAGACGTCGACGTTGGATTCTCGGGCCGACTGGGCGACGCGAAGGCTGTCGTCGAGGAGCGTCTCGGCCGCGCCGACCTGAATCAGCAAGGGCGGAAGCCCCTGCAGATCGGCGTAGACCGGCGATACGAGAGGATTGCGGTGATCTGAGGGCGGAGCGAAACGCTTGGCCATCGCGCGGATGCTCAATCGGGTGACGAAATCGTAGGCGCTGTTGTGCTGCATCGAGGCGGTGCTCGCCTGGAGGTCGAACCACCCGGAGATCAGCACGCCGCCCGCGGGAAGCGGCAGTCCAGCGTCGCGAAGAGAAACCAGCATCGACAGCGTGAGCCCAGCACCGGCTGACTCGCCGCCGACGACGATGTGCTCGGGCGCGATGCCCTGCTCTTCGATGAGCCAACGATACACACTCCCCGCATCTTCTAGCTGCGCGGGAAACGGGTGCTCCGGAGCCAGGCGATAGTCGGCGGCGAGAACCCGCATCCGGCTCGCAATGCAGAGCCTCGATAGAAAGTCGCGGTGCGAGTTGATCGAACCCGTCGAATACCCGCCGCCGTGAAAGTAGAGAAACACGCGGTCCGGAGCGCTGTCGGGTCGCAGGAACCATTCAGCAGGTACGCCCCCCGCATTTTCACCGCGCATGGTCGTCTCGCGCATCGGCCCGGTCGTCGGCCGAGGCGGATCGATGACACGCCGCTGAAGACGAATCGGCATGATGGTCGACAGAGTGGCCGAACGCCGGAGCACCTCGGCAACGGTCTCGAGCTCGAGGGTCCACGTGGGTCGGCGCGGACCGACGATGGCGCGTCGCACTGCGATCGCGGGCTTGAGCCCATTCATCATCGTTCGGATGAGATTCACGGGACCGTACGCTAGCACGCCAATCCATCGGAGGCGCCAGCAAGATCGGGCGCTGGCGCCGACGGCAACGACGGCGTATTCCCACGCCATGTTGCTCGAGCGCTACCTCGAGTCGATGGGCTCGAACGCCATCGCCGAAGCCATGGGGCTCGAGGAACCCCGCCCTGCCATCGTGCGCCCGACGCAGGATGCGAAGTTCGGCGATTTCCAGGTGAACGGAGCCATGCCCCTGGGCAAGGAGCTCGGGAAACCCCCGCGCGAGGTCGCCGAACCGATCGCGCGCGCTCTTCGTGAGCTCGAGGCGGTGGAAAGCGCCGAGGTCGCCGGCCCCGGATTCGTGAACATTCGTCTGTCTAGGACGTGGATTGCGAGCCTTCTCGACAGCACACTCTCAGACCCTGCCCGGGACGGAGTGCCCGTCGTCGACCGTCCGTCGAAGATAGTCGTCGACTTTTCGAGCCCGAACATCGCCAAGCAAATGCACGTTGGGCACCTGCGCTCGACGATCATCGGCGACGCGATCGCACGGATTGCAAGCTTCGCCGGCCACGAGGTGATCCGGGACAACCACCTCGGCGACTGGGGCACCCAGTTCGGAATGTTGATCGTCGGGATGCGCGAGTGGGGTTCTCGCGACGCGCTCGCTAGCGACCCGATTCCCGAATTGGAACGAGTCTACAAGCTCGCATCGGAGCGGGCGAAAGACGACGAGGTCTTTGCCGAACAGGCGCGTGCAGAACTCGCCAAACTGCAGGCGGGAGACCAGAAGAACAAGGAGCTTTGGGAGAGTTTTGTCGAAGTCAGCCGCGGTGCCCTCGAGCGGGTGTATGCGGAGCTCGGCGTCGAGTTCGATGTATGGCTCGGAGAAAGCGCGTATCACGACGCGCTCCCGGGAGTCGTTCAAACGCTGCTCGACCGCGGGATCGCCCGGGAGGACGAGGGAGCGGTTTGCATTTTCTGGGACGAGACGGAGGGCGTGCCGAAGGCCCTCAAGAAGCAGAAGACGCCGTTCATTGTTCGTAAGAACGACGGCGCGTTTCTCTACTCGACGACGGACATTGCGACCGTGCTCTATCGTCAGCGCGAGTTCGGCGCGGACCGCGCGCTGTACGTCGTCGACAGCCGTCAAGGACTGCACTTCCAGCAGCTGTTTGCCGTGATACGGCTACTGGGGGTCGAGATGGAACTCGAACACGTCGGGTTTGGGACCGTGCTCGGCAAGGATGGCAAGCCGCTCCGCACCCGTGACGCGAGCGGGCAGGTCATCACGCTGATGTCACTCCTCGACGAGGCGAAACAGCGAGCCAAACAGCGCATCGAAGAAGGGATCGCCGAGGGTCGGCTTCGGGTGCGTCCCGACGAGATCGACGAAGTTTCGGCAGTGGTCGGAATCGGTTCGGTCAAATACGCCGACCTGAGGCAGAACCGACTCAGCGACTATCAGTTCGACTGGGACAAGATGATCTCGTTTCAGGGGAATGCAGCGCCGTACTTGCAGTACGCGTACGCGCGGTGCGCCTCGATCTTCGCGAAAGCCGACCTCGACCTCGACACGGTCCGCACCGGGCCGATTACGCTCGATGCGCCGACGGAGCGCGGCCTCGGCATGCATCTAATTCGCTTTGCCGACGTTATTCATCAGGCGGAGGCCACCAGCCAGCCGCACCTCATCTGCGAGCACGTCTATGAGCTCGCCCGTGCCTTCAGCGCCTTCTACACCGAATGCCCGGTCCTCGACGCCGAGCCAGGAACGCGCGAGAGCCGCCTCGGTCTCACCGCACTCACAGCCCGGCAGCTCCGACGCGGACTGCAGCTCGTCGGGATTGGCGTCGTCGACCGCATGTAGCTGCAATCGTGTGGGTTTCCGAGATGGGAGCCGAGATGTGCTATGCGAACGCCCGCAATGTTGGGTGAGCTGGTCCGTATGTCCTTCGAGAGCCGCTGCCTCGAGAACAACCCACTCGGAGACCCGAGCGCGCGTGAGGTGCTTGCGTACCTCCCGCCTCAGTACGACGGCAAGAAGCGCTTCCCGACGGTGATGCTTCTCGCCGGTTTCGGTTCGACCCATCACTCGATCGCAGCCTGGAGTCCTTGGAAGCCCAACACGCTCGAGCGCTTTGACCGTCAAATCGCCGAAGGACAGAGCGACCCGGCCATCCTGGTTCTGCCCGACTGCTTCAACCGCTGGGGGGGGTCGCAGTTCCTCGATTCTCCGGGGACTGGGCTCTACCAAACCTATCTTGCCGACGAGGTGATTCCGTTCGTCGACTCCGAGCTTCGGACAATACCCAAGCGAGAGGCACGCGCCGTTGCGGGGCGGTCGTCGGGTGGATTCGGGGCGCTGCGGCTCGGAATGGACAGGCCAGACCTGGTATCGGTGCTCGGAAGCCATGCGGGCGATGCCGCCTTCCAGGTGAGCATGAGACCGATGCTCACTCGTGCGGCGATCGCGTTCGACCAGGCGGGCGGACTCGAGGCCTTCGCAAACGAGGTGCCGTCCGTTGGTCCGAAGAACGCCTCGCAGTTCGATGCGATCTTCGTTCTCGCGGCAAGCGGGGCGTATTCGCCGGAACCCGCCGCTTTTCCCCACGCGACCCTCCCGTTCGAAGTCCGCTCGGCAAGCCTCATCGACGAGGTCTGGGACCGCTGGCTCGACCAGGACCCACTCGTCCGAGTCGAACGCTCCCGAGGCGCGCTCGATTCAATGTCGTTGATCTACTTAGATGCAGGCGATCGCGACGAGCACGGGCTACACTTCGCCGCACGGATGCTCTCCGAGACGCTCCGTGAGGCTGGGCTTCCCGTGCACTACGAGGAGTTCGAGGGGGGGCACCGGGGCACCTCTTGGCGATATGACACTTCGCTCCCCCTGATGATTCGAGCGATGCAACGAGATTAATTGAACGCTAGCCGGCCCCTGCGGCGGGCGGCAGGCATCGCGATTCGAGGACCTGAATGACCACCAAGAAGATACCGACGAAACCCGAGGCAAGCGACGAAGACGCTGCGAGCACTGACTCCTCGAAGAAATCGGGAGGCGGGGGCGCAGGAGCGGTCGCAAGACGCATTCTCGCCGACGAGTCCCCGCAATCGAAGATCGCCGAGCACGGCGAAACCATGATGGACGGCCCACGGACCGCAGCCACGCAGTCCGCGCGCGTTCTCAGCGAGGTACTCACCGAGAAGCCCGAACTCGTCGTGCCGCTCGTCGCGAAGTTCGCCAAGGGCATCAGCTCATCCAACAAGCGCGTCGTCCAAACGTCCGCCGAGGCGCTGCCGGCGATCGCCCGCACGGCCCCGGCTCGCGTGGCTCGCCAGCTCGACGTACTGAAGTCCGCGTTCGAAGAAGCAAACGACGTGGGCAAGGACGGTCTGGTCAAGACCTTCGCCGCCCTGTGCACGGCCTCGGTGGCCTATCAGAAGCGCCTCGAGCCGGTCTTGACCCTGGCCCTCAACGGCGCCGACGGAAAGACTCTGCTTTCGTGGACGCAGATCGTTCTCCCCGCGCTCAAGGGGGAACCGCATGCGAGAGCGCGGGCCGTGGTCGAAGGTCGGCTCAACTTGATTCCGCGGGCGTACGCGCAGCAAATCGCCGACTTCCTCGGCATCAAGCTTCGCTTGCGCTACCGCTGATCCGAAAACCCGTAGTCCTTATTGCGCGGGTCGAAGTCCCACTGATCCAGCTTCGCACCAAGGTCGAGTTCCGGAAACGCATACGACTCGTAGAAACGGCCGTTTTGATCCCAATGGCGCGCCAGAACCAAGATCGAGCTCGACTTGGTGACGAAGTACTCGCTGCGCGTCGCGTAGTGAGTCGGAACGAGTAGCTCGTCGCCGCCTACGAGCCCCGTCTTCGAGTCAGCGCCTGGATTGTGATGCAGGATGACGTACGCGTTCTGGCCGGAGCGGTGCGCGAAACTCCAGATGTCTTCGTCTGGTTTGACGGTGAACGTGCGCCCACCCTTGGCGAAACGTGCGTCGATTCGCCAGGTGGGCTGACCGTACACCATTCCACCGTCGGAAACGCTCACCCGTGCCTCTCCGCGCTCGACGCCACGCCGCAGATTGAGCAGGGCGATGTCGAGCATCGTCTCCAGCCCGAACGACGTGATGGGATGGTGGTTGTCTTCCATTGCTCGGCGGCCGAGAGGATCGAGGTTGACGGTGACGTCGGGAAACGACCCCTTGTGGGCGCGGACCCGGCCATCGTTCCACCCTTCGACGTAGATGCCCTCACGGTCCGAGATGGGCTTGACGTACTCGAAGTACACCCTGAATGGTTTCTTGAACTTGAACCGAATCCACTCTTCGGCGATCACATCCCCGAAACGCTCACGCTTGACGAGCATCCCTTGGTACGAATCGACCGCCGCGATCGCCTTCTTGGCGTCGAGCAGGATACTCTCGGCGCGCCCCGCCTCCTCGGCGGAGGCAGGCGTGCCGGGTTCGGCCCGTCCATGGCTGAGGGGAGCGATCACGAGCGCGCTGAGCAGCGCACAGGCAGCGATCGCCGTCCCATGAATCGTGTTGCCGTGTTTCATTTCAATAGCGAGGGTTCGTAGCCGTCGGGCCGTTGAAATCCGAGCAGTTCGAGGGTCGTGGCCGCGACGTTCGCGAGCCCGGGGTTGGCGACGGACTCGTTGAGAGCGATGGCGTCGCACCCAGGCGCGTAGAGATAAAATGGCACCATGTTGAGAGTGTGACTCGTCTTGTTGCGCAGGTGCCCGTCAGCGTCCCGCTGGAAGCCGCCCGATTTCTTGTCGACTTCGAACATCTCATCGCAGTTGCCGTGGTCCGCGGTGACGATCACCGCACCTTCGAGGCGTTCGATGATGGGCAACAGGCGACCAAGCGAAAGGTCGAGCGCTTCGACTGCGATGATCGAAGCATCGAGGTTGCCGGTGTGCCCTACCATGTCGCCGTTGGCGTAGTTGATTCGCGCGTGGCGATAGTCACCGCGGAGTAGCGCATCGATGGTGGCGTCGGTTATCTCGGCCGCTTTCATCCACGGGCGCTGCTCGAAAGGGACGCGGTCGCTCGGCACTTCTACGTAAGATTCGTAGGATTCGTCGAACATGCCCGAACGGTTCCCGTTCCAAAAATAGGTCACATGCCCGAACTTCTGTGTTTCGCTGCAGGCAAACTGACTGACCGCGTTGCGGGCCAGATACTCCCCGAAGGTTCGGTCGATTGAAGGCGGAGACACCAGGTAGTGCTTTGGCAGCTGCAGGTCGCCGTCGTACTGCATCATTCCGGCGAAAGCGACGTCGGGGATCGGACCACGGTCGAACTCGCGCAGCTCGGGCTCCGTGAACGCGCGGGTGAGCTCGAGTGCTCGATCGCCGCGAAAATTGAAAAGAACCACCGCCGCTCCGTCGCGGATCGGTCCAACCGGCTGACCGTCATCGCCAACGATGACGAAACCAAGCAGGTCCTGGTCGATCATGCCTGGGTTCTCGGCGCGGAGCGTCTCGACGGCTTCGGTCGTGCTCCGAAACCCTCGTCCGTCGCCGAGCACATGGTGCTTCCAACCCCGCTCCACCATTCCCCAATCGGCGCCGTAGCGGTCCATCGTCATGAACATCCGGCCACCGCCAGAGGCAATCCGATAGTCGCGCCCCCCCTGCTCGTTGAGCTCATGGAGCAATGCTTCGAGAGCATCGACGTACTCGAGCGCGCTAGTCTCGGGAACGTCGCGCCCATCGAGCAGCGTGTGGATCCTGACGCGCGCGACCCCTTCGTCGTTGCAGCGTCGGAGCATCGCAAACAGGTGACGAATGTGGCTGTGCACGTTGCCATCAGACAGGAGCCCGATGAAGTGCATCGGCTCGCCGCTCTCGTGAACCCGCGTCACCAGGCGCTTCCACTCGTCGCCTTCGAACATCTCACCACCGTCGATCGCAAGCTGCACCCGCTTGGCGCCTTGGTCGAACACGCGACCGGCACCGAAGGCGTTGTGCCCGACCTCGCTGTTCCCCATGTCGTCGTCGCTGGGCAACCCGACCGCGGTACCGTGCGCCCGGAGCCGCGTGGTGAGCGAGACGCCGGCCAGATGGTCGAGAGTGGGCGTGCGTGCGAGCCAGACCGCGTCGCCTTCGTTGGAGGCTCCGCATCCGACGCCATCCATGACGACGATCAGCACCGGACCACGCACGCCAGAGAACGTCGGGTGCGGCTTGAGTTTCCAGTCGGTCACCGAGGGGGTCGTAGCACAGCGGTCAGACGCTGACAGCGGCCGTTGGCAGACCTATGATGGCTTCATGATCGTCGTGACCAATCGCATCCCCATCGCCGAAGGCTTCGAGATTGATTTTGAAGAGCGCTTTCGAAAACGCGTGCATCTCGTGGACGAAGCTCCGGGGTTCATCCGCAATGAGATTCACCGTCCCAAGCCGATGAAACTCGACCATCAGACCGGCACCTGGTCGCCCGATCCCGACAAACCGGGCTCCTACGAGGTCAAGACATGGTGGAAAACCTTCGAGGACTTCAAGGCATGGACCGAGAGCCCCGCCTTCGGCGAAGCCCACCGGAACCGGCCACCCAAGGAAATGTTTCGAGGGCCGAACGAGCTTGTCGTTCATGAAGTGTTCCTCACGACGGACGAGCCGGGGCAGTGAAAGACTGCGATGCGCGGTGAGCGCCCGGATCCTGTGAAGAAGAGGCTTTGGATCACGCTCGTGGTCCTGCTGGTGCTGCTCGCGGCCGTTGCTGCGTTCATCGCCGCGATGGGAGGCAATGCCGTGGGGTACGAATCACCAGAATATCGAGTGTCCGAACGCATCGGAGAGGTGGAAATCCGAGACTACGAGAGCTACCTCGTCGCCGAGACGCGGGTAGACGGAGCGCTCGAAACCGCTGGAAAACAGGGCTTTCGGATTCTCGCTGGCTACATCTTCGGCGGCAACCAGGGCAAGCAGCGGGTCGCGATGACCTCACCGGTTAGCCAGACCCAAGGCAGCAAGATTGCGATGACCTCCCCCGTGACGCAGTCGAGCGATAAAGACCAGTTCGTGATTCAGTTCATGATGCCGTCGGAGTACGCGCGCGAAGAACTCCCGGCCCCCAACGATGCGCGGGTCGAGTTCCGGCAGGTGCCGGCCCGCCGCCTGGCTGTGATTCGGTACTCCGGCTCGTGGTCCGAGAAGAACTACGCTCGCCACCTCGACGAGCTGCGACAGACATTGGAAGGCGCCGGCTACGTGGCCGTGGGTGAACCGATCTGGGCTCGGTACGACCCCCCGTTCAAACCATGGTTCCTCCGTCGCAACGAGATCCTCACTGCGTTCGAAGCCGCGGGCGCAGCCTGAGCTTCGACGCTGTGCGGCACGATTGTCCTTGACCCGCGTGGAACATGTTCTACACTACGTTAGTTTACAATATGTAAACTAACACGCGAGGGTCACTCGCGCGGGAGGCAACGTTGGAAAGCAAGTGTCCGGTTAAGTTCGAGAAGGTCGATTTTTGTGCGCCCGCCACGCACGACAATCCGTACGAGATGTATGACTATTTCCTCGAACACGAACCGATCTACTTCGACGAAAAGAACCAGCTGTGGGAGGTGTTCCGCTACGACGACATCGTCGCGATCGAACGAGACACCGAGACCTTCATCAACGAAGAGGGCGTGCGTCCCAACATCCCCGGCGACCCGGCGATGATCTACCAAGACGGCGATCAGCACAGCCGCCAGCGCGCTCTGGTGTCCTCGGCCTTCACGCCTCGACAGATGCGAAAAATGGAGGACCGTGCCCGTGAGATCGTCGTCGAGCTGGTCGGCAGAATGCTCAGAGAAGACGAGGTCGACATCGTGCGGGACCTCGCCGCGCCGCTGCCCCTCCGCTTGATCTGCGACATGCTGGGCACGCCGGAAGAGAAGCGTGAAGCGGTCCGCGACTGGATCGGCACGATGATCAATGGGGGCAACGGTCCCGACTACGTCACCGACGAAATCAACGACTGCCTCGACAACTTCGTGAACCTTCACGAAGAAATGCATGCGGCGCGCGTCGAAGCCGGATGCACTGGTGGCGACATCCTCACGATCTGGATGAACGCCGAAATCAACGGCGAGAAGCTCGACGAATCACAGCTGCTGTTCGAGCACCTTCTGCTCAATACTGGCGGCGCCGAAACTACTCGAAACGCGATTGCTGGCGGACTCGAGCGACTGGCCAACGACCCGGCGCAGTACGATGCGCTTTACGAGAAGCCGGAGCTTATCCCGAATGCGGTCGAAGAGATCATCCGGTGGGTGACTCCCTTCATCAATATGTACCGCACCGCCACGCGCGACTACGAGCTGCACGGCAAGGTCATCAAGGAAGGTCAGATGGTGGGGCTCACCTACCCGGCCGCGAACCGCGATCCGCGCAAATACAAAGACCCCCACACGTTCAACATCCACCGCGACTTCACCAAAGAGGCCAAGCACCTCGCGTTCGGCCTCGGGCCGCACTTCTGTCTCGGCGCTTCGCTCGCCCGACTGGAGATCCGCCTCTCGCTCGAAGAAATGACCAAGCGTGTAAAGCGGATCCGCGTGCCCGAAGGCAAGGAGGTCGAGTACATCTCGTCCTCCTTCATTCGAGGCCTCAAGAAGTTCCCGGCGGTTTTCGAAGCTCGCTGAGCCCAGCGTCGAACCAAACGGCAGCCGTGCGCAAAGGTCTGGTCGAGGCAGAAGACGGAAAAACACGCTGCTGGTGGTGTGGCGACGCGGCCGACTACGTTCGGTACCACGACAGCGAATGGGGGCGGCCGGTGCACGACGACCGTCGGCTGTTCGAGAAGATCTGTCTCGAGGGGTTCCAGTCGGGCCTGAGCTGGCTCACGATCCTGCGCAAGCGGGAAAACTTTCGACAGGCCTTCGCCGACTTCGACCATCATCGAGTCGCTCGATTCAACAAGCGAAGCGTAGAACGCCTCCTCGGCAATTCGGGCATCGTTCGGCACCGCGGGAAGATCGAATCGACGATCCACAACGCGAAGCGCGCGATGGAACTCGAAGCCGAGTTTGGGTCCCTTTCGGAGTTCTTCTGGCAGTACGTGCCGCCACCCGGCGAGCGGCCGAAGAAGCTCAACCACGCGACGCTATCCGCGCTGGCGAGCACGCCGACGTCGACGCGGTTGAGCAGGGACCTCAAGCGGCGCGGATGGACCTACGTCGGCCCCACGACCAGCTACGCCTTCATGCAGGCGATGGGGCTGGTGAACGACCATCTCGAGGGCTGTTTCGCTCGTGAAATCGAGACGTAGTGTTTTTTAAGGAAACTTCTCATCCCGCTTGGCGTTAACGGGGGGAGCTTTAGAGAGGGCCGAGGGGAACATGAGAAGTCTGACGACAATCGTACTGGGGATTCCGATTCTCACACTCGCCATCCTGGTGGCGGCGGGAGTAGCCTCGACGCGCGCTGATTCTCGCAATGACGACCGGCGAAGCGAAGCCAAGGCCCACCCCACGGAGCTCGCCACCGCGACCTTCGCGGGCGGCTGCTTCTGGTGCATGGAGCCGCCCTTCGAAAAGCTCGACGGAGTCGTCAGCGTCACCTCGGGCTACACGGGCGGCAAAGAAACTGCGCCTTCGTACCAAGAAGTAAGCTCTGGACGCACCGGCCACGTCGAGGCAGTTCAGGTGAAATACGACCCTTCGAAGGTGTCGTACGGCTATCTGCTCGAGGTCTTCTGGCGCCAGATCGACCCGACCGATGCTGGCGGTCAGTTCGCCGACCGAGGCAAGCAGTATCAGACGGCGATTTTCGTGAGCAACTCCGAGGAGCGCAGCCTCGCCGAAGCATCCAAAGCCGCGCTCGACAAGAGTGGTATTTTCAAGAAACCGATCGTCACACCCATCCGCACGGCCGGTCCGTTCTACGCCGCAGAGGGCTACCACCAGGACTACTACAAGAAGAATCCGTCGCACTACAAGCAGTACCGACGCGGGTCGGGCCGTGAGGGGTTCCTCGAAACCGTGTGGGGTGAGCGCCCTCTTCCAGCGCCGACTGCGCCCAGTCCTTCTGCAGAAAAAGTCTCAACCAAGAAGAAAGCCATGTCCGACAACAGCAAGACCTACGACAAGCCATCCGAAGAGCAGCTTCGGGAGACGCTCACTCCGCTTCAGTACACGGTCACGCAGAAGGAAGGCACCGAGCCTCCGTTCCGCAACGAGTACTGGGACAACGACAAACAGGGCATCTACGTAGACGTCGTGAGCGGCGAGCCTCTGTTTAGCTCTACCGACAAATTCAAGAGTGGGAGCGGATGGCCGAGTTTCACCCGACCGATCGACGAAGCAAACGTGACTCGTGACGTCGACTACAAGCTTTTGATGCCGCGAACCGAGGTTCGCAGCAAGCATGGCGACAGCCACCTTGGTCACGTCTTCAAAGACGGCCCCGCCCCGACGGGCTTGCGCTACTGCATCAACAGCGCCTCGCTCCGCTTCATCCCCAAGGAAGACCTCGAAAAGGAGGGATACGGCGACTACGCCGTGCTCTTCGAGAAGCAGGCAGAGTCGCCGGAGTGACTTCGGCTCGCGCGCGCCGCGCCTTAGCCTTTGGGAAGGCCCAGCACGCGATCCGCAAGTAGGTTCATCAACAGGTTGTTGAACACGTAGACGGTGCTCTCCCGAAGCTTCCGCTCCACGTGGTAGTCGGCGGCCAAAGCCCAGCCGCCGAATGCAGTGAGCGCCGCGCGCGCCGTGTCCCACGCGGCCTCGGATGCGAGGACTTTGGCAAGCGCCGACCTCGCGTTCGCGTCTTCGCCATCTTCGATTTGCGTCAGCGCGTCCCACCGCATCAAATCGGCGGCTTCGACCTTCGCGTATGCCTGGACGAGCGGATACTGAATTCCTTGGTGTTCGCCGATGAAACGGTCCTGCGTCTTGCGGGTCTTTGCGTACTCGATGCTGCGATCGAGAAGGAAGCGCGCATTGCCGATTGCCTCCGAGGCTGCAAGCACGCGGCGAATCGCGAACCCCTTCATCAAGCAAGCGAGCCCGTCACCCACGGGACCCAGTCTCACCGAATCGGTAAGATGAAGTTCATCGATGAACAGGGTGGTCGTGCGTCGATTGGCAACGAGGTCGATCGGATGCCTTTCGACGTCGGCACCCACCTCGTCGAGATCGAGCAAGAACAGAGTCGTCCCTTCGTCTGCCCGCGCGAGAAGAATCATCAGCCGGGTGTCCTCCGCAAAGGAGATCATGACTTTCTGCGCGTTGACCACCCAGCCATCGCCCTCGCGACGCGCGGAGCTGGCAAGCTCGCTCATGTTGGCGCCGCTCTCGGGCTCGGTCGCCGCGACCGCCAAGAACCGAGTCGTTCCGTCGGCCACTTGGGGCAGGTATTTGGCCTTTTGGGTCTCGGAACCGTGAAGCACCAGGGTGCGGCAAATCGACATCTGCGCGTTGACGGCAGCTGCGTCTCCGCCGGCCCGATTGATTTCCTCGACGAGAACGCTCGCCACCGCGGCCCCTGCGTCAGCGCCACCATATGCCTCGGGAATGAACGTCCCAAAGTATCCGGCTCGGCCGATCGTGTCGAAGAACTCCGTGGGAAACGACTTGTTCGCGTCCTGCTCTCGCCAGTAGTCGGGCCCGAACCGGTCGAGCGCAGAGCGAACGGCGGCACGCACCTCGTCTCGGGTTTCGGTGAATCGATTGCGCGCCATCCCCTGCAGCTTGGCACCGGAACCGCAAGTCCTCAATATTTCAGGGCTTCCGAAACTACGACGGGCGGACGCACGAAAACACCCGTCGGTTCGCGAATAATTCACGCGGAACTTTGTTCGAGCGGGTGGGGCTGCTTCTTGAATGCCCGTTCGTTTCCGCGCCGTCTCTTCACACAGGTCCGCGCTGGAAGGAGGAGCAGCTCCTACTTTTTTCGGCCGCGTTCGTCGGCTGCAATGACTGTTCGCTCCGGCATGGTGTGCTACGACGCCTGGTGATGAAGCTGCTCACACAATCGATGATTGTCCTCGCCGTCGCCCTCGCGGCAGTCGGCTGCCAGACCAAGGGGCCAAGCCCGAAGGCAAGCCCAGAGCCCAGTGCGGAGGGAGCCGCTGCTGCCCCGACACCCGCCAGCGACCCTCATTCCGGACTCTCTCCGACGCAGCAGGCGGCAGTGGCCCAGGCTGCAAGCGGGGCAACGCCCGATGCCTCGGGCACGCTCGATCTCGGCGCGGTGACAGTCCAAGTGCCCGACGGATGGAAATTCGTCGCGCCGAGTTCCCCGATGCGACGCGCACAGTTCAACGTCGCGGGGCCAGGCGGGGACGCCGAGACCGTGGTGTTCTTCATGGGTCAGGGGGGAGCTGGGACACATCAGGCGAACATCGATCGGTGGGTAGCGCAGTTCAAAGACAGTGCCGGGAACCCGGTGAAAGCATCGCCCTCGACCAAAACAGTGAGCGGGT
Organism: uncultured delta proteobacterium; assembly: GCA_963845195.1. Lineage (GTDB taxonomy): Bacteria > Myxococcota_A > Polyangia > Polyangiales > Houyiibacteriaceae > SG8-38. The sequence continues at coordinate 1,078,214 of CAWJRH010000001.1, read as the reverse complement.
TCGAAATCACGGAAGTCGAGGTGGCTGGCGAATACGACGGCGGAATGACCGCCGCTGGCCAGCCGGGCCAGGCGAAGTCGCAGCAGCGGCTCAAGGGCGCAATCGTCTCGACGCCGAAGGGTCCGTACTACATCAAGCTCATCGGTCCGAGCGACACCGTAACGAAAAACGGCGCTGCGTTCGACTCGATGATTGCGTCGATTCAGCCCTCGCCCTAGCGCCTGTTCTCAGATATCGCGTTCGAGGATCATGGCCTGTGCCATGCCGCCCGCGGCGCAGATACTGATCAGCCCGTATCGAAGGTTCTTCCGCTTCATCTCGTTCGCAAGCGTCGTTGCAATCCGAACCCCCGTGGCCGCAAAGGGGTGTCCGATTGCGATCGAGCTTCCAAGCGTATTGAGCTTGCGCGTGTCGACTGACCCAATGGGATCGCGTTTCCGTCTTCGGTAGCGGCCGCCGCGTTCTGATGGCTCGCGTAGGCGAGTGCGTCCTGAGCCTCTCGCCCAATGCCCCACGCTTTGACCGTGATCTCGGTGTGCTCTCCCATCGAGAGTCCCGTGGAGGGTTCGACTACCGATGGCGCGTTGGGAACGAGATCCCGGGGCCGAAGCGCGGACAGAATACCGACACGGTCCTTGAGCGAGCGCGCGTTCGACACCTCGACGAAGACGCGGCTCGCCTCTTGTGAGAAGAGGACCGCGGGGTTCGACATCGACTCGACACCGCCTGCAATCCCTACCTCCGCGCGACCTGCCCGTATGGAATCGGCGATCGCGCCAAATCGAGGGCGCTGTAGCCTTCGAGCCCGGTCCCGGCTTTCGCAAACGGTGTGCGAACGCCCGCGACGACTGCGACTCTCGTCGTGGATGCCACCATCACTAACCTCCGAAGGCGATCCTTACGGTGGCCCGTGGCGGACAGCAAGCGAGGGAAGAGGGGTAGCGGTCAGCGGCGGCGGCGACGACGTGGTTCTGGAGATTGACCCGGTCCGAGGTAGCGGTCCTGAGGAACACCGTAGTCATCGAGAATCTCGTTAGCTGCCGCTCGCGATGCCGCCACGTCGAGCGTGATGAGGAATCCGTCTCCCGTGACCATACGCAACCACCGTCCCTTGGTCCCGTCGATCAGCTCGACGAGATGCGCAAGGTCGCGAGGCTCGACTCCGTTGACGCGGCGGATCGTCTCCCCACCCCAGTCCTGATAGCCCCGATTGACGGGGTGAGGCAGCACCTGTTGCAGCAGTATGATCTCGCGGCGGTCTCGAGTCTTGGTGTTCTGCAGCGAAGCGAACATCTCCGCATCGGCGTAGACACCCTCCCCGGCGCTCATCAGTTCTTCGGTGAGAGTCTGCAGAACCAGTCCACCGAACACGAAGTATCGGGGCCGCTCGGTGGGCCGTCGCCCCGGCACGAGCAAGGTGTGCGACTTGAGAGGAATCGTCGCGCGGTAGCGCTTCCCCTGCCTCAAGAACGTGACGCTAACGGACTCTCCGATCTGCTTCTCTTGAAATACGAGCGCGTAGCCGATCCTTCCGATCCCAGGCCACGCAACGCTGAGATCGTTGGCGATGGTTCGCTCGTCGATGCTCAATAAGACGTCGCGCTCCTGCAGAACCCCGTACGCCGGGCCACCGAAGTCCACGCTGTTGACGAGCGCTCCGGTCTCCGTGGGCTTCATCCCGGCGGCTAGGCGCTGGGGCTCGCTCTCCATGTCCTGCAGTTGGGCGCCGAGCATCGGAAAGCCGTCGTACCGATCGTCTGCCACGTCATCGAGGAAATGCTGCACGACCGGTGCAGGCACCATGTACCCAACGCTTTGGGCGCGATCGATCATCTCCATCGCGACGCCTACGAGCTCTCCTTCGTGAATGACCGGACCGCCGCTGTTGCCGGGATTGATGGCAGCATCGATCTGCACCGAGAGAAGCTCGCGGCTCGACTGGCTGTACATCGAGAGCTCGATCCGCGAAACGATGCCGGAAGTAATCGACAGCGTGGCGCCCCCGATCGGAAACCCATAGACGGTCACGTCTTGCAATAGCTGAGGCATTGAGCCGATCGGAATCGGCGTCGTGCCTTCGAAGAACCGCGGATCGGCAACCTCGAGCAGAGCGAGGTCGGCGTCGTGACTGATGAAGAGCACTTCGGCTGCGAAGCGCTCGCTGCCGTCTGCACGCTTGGCCTCGATGGCCACCGCGTTCTCGACGACGTGCGCGTTGGTGAGAATCCGTCCCCCCTGGATGATCGCACCCGATCCCCCGCCGATCTCGACTCCCTCGGTCTGCCAAGGAGACACGAGGTCGGGGGCGTCGCTCAGCACCTGGAGTTCGACGACGCTGGAGACCAGCGACTGTGAGGTGGACGGAGAAGCTTGCGCGGCCGCCGGAGAGATCGGCGCGCACGAAGCGGATAGGACTAGCAGAGTCCCCAGGAGCATTGCTGAAACGTGCACACTACCTCTCTCGGTCAGGAAACTGAGCCATCCTATCGTGCACTCTCGCATCATGTGCAGGGACAATCACGATGTCGGGGTTGGTTTGGTTGAGTTTGTGCAGGAACGCGAGCTGGTCGCGAAGGAGCGCTGGGTCGGAATCGGCCATGCCGCGAACCCATACCGGCTTTTCGGCCGGCCATTCGACGCCTTCCGCAGCCCACGCCGTGTCGCCGATGAAGAGGTACCGTTTGCCCGACGCCAGGTTCACGAGGATTCCGATCGAGCCGGGCGTGTGCCCGTCGAGGGGAAGCAGAACGACGCTGCCGTCTCCGAAGTAGTCGTGACTCCACGGGAACGGGCCATAGGCACCGTCGAGTAGCTGGATCTCGTCGACCTGCAGCTTCGCCTGCGGCAAGAGCTCGCGGAACAGTTGACCGCCCTCCTCCTGCCATGCGTACTCGGTCTCCTCGGCGGTCACGAGAACCGGAACCTGATCGCCAAAGTCTGCAAGGCCGCTGACATGGTCCCAGTGGCTGTGTGTGAGCAAAATCGCGTCGAGCTGTGACGGCGGTACGCCTCCTTGCTGAAGCGCGTCGAGGGTCGAGCGATGAAAGGTGAGCTTGGAGGCTTTTCGCATAAGCCAGGGTGTTGTCTGAAGGTGCGTGCCGATGTCGCGGGCCGCGCCTGCATCGATCAGGAGCTTCCCCTTGGGGTGTTCGACGAGGAACGCTGCAATGGAACTTGTGTACTCTCGCGTGAGAGAGCCACCGCGGACGACGAAAGCCTCGAGGCTCGTGATGCTCGCCGTGGGGATTGCCGACACGGCAACCCCTGCGACGCGCGGAGCCGCGGGAAGCGCGATCCCGGGACTCGAAGGGACAGAAAGGGGCCGCTTCGCGAATTGCCAGGCGCCCAAGGCAAGCAGACCTCCGAGGATGAGCAGCGGAACGAGTTTCTTCAATGCCTCGACCTCATGCCTGATGCGTATACGCCCGAAGCAAGGAGTGCGAAAATAGTTGCGCGGCGGTCAAAGCTGATCGAGCGGCATCTCGCAGTCGTCGCGGAGCCGACAGTTCGCGCACTCCGCTCCCCGCCAGATGCGGTCGAAGCGCTCCTGGACATCGTCGATGACGCCGTCGTCGCGGGTGACGAACCCGAGCTCGAAGTTGCGCCGACCGTCGCCCTTGGCGCCCATCCCCGCTCCAGTCCAGTTGGCACTGCCGAGATAGGCAAGCGAGGCGTCGACGACTACGGTTTTGAGATGCACGCGGGGACACCGTCGCATCTCGAGGCCGCCTGCGACGAGCGTCTCTTGCTCATCGAAGCTCCCGCGGAAGGCGCGCGATGGCGTCCCCGCGTGGAGGATGCGTAGTTCGACGCCGCGGCTGGCGAGCGCGGCGAAGCTCTCGAGCACCGAACGGTAGTGGGAGCGGCGCCCTCGGCGGCGCCCCGGGTACACGGCGGAATCCTCGACCATCAGGTCCTTCAGGTTCGCCGTGGCGATCCAGACGCTCTGCTTGGCATCGAGGACGGCGTCGATGACGAGTTCGTAGTGTTCTCGGTCGGCGACGAGCCGCATCGGGACCGACCGATCGGCAGGCTCAAGCATCCGCCAAGGATACGCCGGGCGGGGCGTCGAAACGAAAAAGGCGCTGCTCTGCCTGCGACGGAGACTCCCGGCGATCTGTGCATTCCTGCAGCAGGCGTTCGTGGTAGACAGCCTCATGTCGTACGTCGAGACGGATGAGCAGAAGATGCTCCGGAAGCAGGTCGCCGAAATCGGCCGCGAGTTTGGACGAAAGTACTACGTCGAGAAGTCGAAGGCGGGCAAGCCGCCAACCGAGCTATGGCAGGCGGTAGGTCGTCACGGCTTCATCGGGGTCAACACGCCCGAACGATACGGCGGTGGCGGGCTGGGCATCTACGAGCTTCAGATCGTCTGTGAAGAGCTGGCCGCCGCCGGCTGCCCTCTCCTGCTGCTGCTCGTCTCCCCCGCAATCTGCGCCACGGTGATCGCGCGGTTCGGGACAGATGAACAGAAACAGCGATGGCTGCCCGATCTTGCGTCCGGGGCACGAACCATGGCCTTTGCCATCACCGAGCCTGACGCAGGCTCCAACTCTCACCGACTTGCGACTGAAGCCACCCGAGATAGCGACGGATGGGTGCTTTCCGGAACTAAGTACTACATCTCCGGAGCCGACGATGCAGATGCAATCCTCGTCGTGGCCCGAACGGGCGGCACCGATGACGGACGCGGACGCCTCTCGCTGTTCATCGTCGACGGCGACGCCCCGGGACTCGAAAAGACGCTCATTCCGATGCAGATCCCCGCAGCGGACCGGCAGTTCACCCTCTTTTTCGACGGCGTTCGTCTGACGGAAGATCGGCTGCTCGGCAACGAGGGACAGGGTTTGGCTCAGGTATTCGTCGGGTTGAACCCCGAACGGATTCTCGGCGCGGCGCTGGCCAACGGCGCGGCACGCTACGCGACAGAGGCTGCGGTCGCGTACTCGAAAGAACGCGCGGTCTGGGGTCAGCCGATCGCGGCGCACCAGGGGCTCGCACATCCGATGGCGCAGGCGAAGATCGAGGTCGAGCTGGCACGACTGATGACGATGAAAGCCGCTTGGCTCTTCGACCACGGCCACGACGCGGGCGAAGCGGCGAACATGGCGAAGTACGCTGCCGCGGAGGCTGCGCTGGCGGCAATCGACAACGCGATTCAGGTCCATGGCGGCAACGGAATGAGCGAAGAATACGGCATCGCTGCGCTCTGGGGCTTGGCGCGAACCCTGCGAATCGCGCCTGTCAGCCGCGAAATGATTCTCAACTTCGTCGGCCAGCACTCCCTCGGCTTGCCCAAGTCGTACTAGGCGCGCGGCGAGCCCCGAGGCCTCGATTGGTGGGCTTCCTCACAGGTTCTCTGATGCGCGCCGTCCACCGGCAGAGCGCCTGGGAGATTCCTGCGGAGCGCAAGACAAACTCGTGGGCACCTGCCGGTTTGATTTGCCAAACTTAAACTGGAGGCGGGAAGCAGGAATGCAGGAAGCAGCGCACGACTCTCTCACGGAGCAGTTGAGAGAGCTCGACACGATTCAGGAGGCTCGCGTTCGCGAGGCTGAAGAGGCCAGACTCGCGGCAGCCGCCGAAGCCCGGCGTCGTGAAGAAGAGTCGCTTCGACGTTTGCGCGAAGAAGAGGAAGCGCGTCGTCTCGCCGAAGAAGAAGCGCTCAGAGCGGAACAGCAGGCTCGCCTCGAAGAAGAAGCCCGCATCGCTCGCGCCGACAAGGAAGCGCAGCTCCGCGTGCAGCTCGAAGAAGAGTCGAAGGCTCGTGCCGCCGAACAGCAGCGTACACACGAGCATGAGCGCGAGATGGCTGCGATCCGCGCGATCGAAAAGGCGAAGATTCGCGTGCGACGTATGGTCGTGGGTGGACTGCTGTTCGTTCTTGCGGCGGGCGCAGGAACCTACGTATTCGTCGTCCAGCCCAAGCTCGAGGAAGAGGCGCGGCAGGTGGAACTGATTCGTCAACAGAAAGAGCGGCTCCGGCGCGACAAGGAGCGTCACGAACAGCACCTCTTCGAACAGCGCGAACGGAACCAAGAGCTTCAAGACGAGCAGGATCGCCTTCGTGAGCAGCTGGAGGAGCGCAAGCAGCGCGAGCAGCGCCGATTCGAGCGTCAAGAGAAGCAGAAGAAGAACGGCCCCTCCCCGGCAAAAACCAAGGATGCGGGGTGCGACCCGAACGATCCGCTCTGCGGCCTCGAGCAGTTCACACGTTGACGAGAGAGCGACCTACGGCACGCCTCTTGTGACTGCCGAACCAGTGCCCCATGCTCTGTCCGAGTGGACGCATCGGGGCACGAAGACAGCGCGGGACAGTCGGGCACCAGCCTAGCTGGAGCGATTGGCGTCACATTCGTCTGTGTGGCGGTCGCGGGGCTGGTGGCCTGGCTTGGGAGCGACGGTGGCCAAAGCCTCGGAAGGCTGCCGATCATCGCCTGGTGCGCAATCGTGGCCTTTGGGGTGCAATGGGTGGCGTTCGTGCCGGCGTTCGCGCTCCAGACCGAGCACTTCTACGACCTCGTCGGAAGCCTCACCTACCTCTCGGTGGTCGCGTTTGCCCTGGTCACCGTAGGGGTCGACGATTCGCGTTCACTGCTCCTCGCTCTCCTGGTGGGGGTTTGGGCCCTTCGTCTGGGCACCTTTCTCTTTCGACGGATCCGCGCAGCAGGTGCCGATCGCCGGTTCGACCGAATCAAGACGCGCGCCCCGCGCTTCTTCGTCGCTTGGACGCTGCAGGGGCTCTGGGTGTTCCTGACGCTTTGCGCGGCGCTCGCGGCGATCACGCGACAGAGCCCAACAGAGCTCGGAGCCCTCGACCTACTCGGTCTCTTGGTCTGGACCGCAGGCTTCCTGATCGAGGCGGCCGCCGATCGTCAGAAGAGCGCATTTCGCAAAGCGAATCCAGGACAGTTCGTCGACACGGGTCTCTGGGCTTGGTCGCGGCACCCGAACTACTTTGGCGAGATCGTCCTGTGGAGCGGGGTCGCGCTCATTGCGGCATCGACGCTCGGAGGCTGGGCACGCCTGACGACGCTGATCTCACCGCTGTTCGTGATCCTCCTGCTCACGCGCGTAAGCGGCATTCCGCTCCTCGAGCGACGCGCAGACGAGCGATGGGGAGGACAACCAGACTACGAAGCATACAAGGCGCGTACCCCAGTCCTGCTGCCGAGCGCGCCGAGTCTCAGCAGCGAATGACTATCTTTCCGGTCGAGCTGCGGTTGAAGAGTGCGGCGAATGCCTCCCCGGAGCGCTCGATGGGGTAGATTGCGTCCGGCTTCGAGTGAAGTGCACCTGACTCTGCCCAGCCGACGATCCGATCGACGATCGGCGGAACGACGTCGGGATTGGCGAAGACCTCGCCACCCCAGTTGACGCCGACGATCGAACAGCGTTTGATCAGCGGCAGATTGAGCGGGACGTTCGCAATGCCCGCCACGAAACCGACGACTAGATAGCGTCCGTGCGGCGCCATCGATCGAAGCGCGGGCTCCGCGAGATCGCCACCGACGGGATCGAACACCGCATCGACCCCTCGCCCGCCGGTCGCCGCCTTCACTTGCTTGCGCCAATCGGGCTCGGTGTAGTCAATCGCGGTGTGGGCTCCGAGTTCGAGACAGTGCTCGCGTTTCTCCTTGGTCGAGGCGCAGGCGATGACCTTGGCATCGAGCGCGCGGGCGACTTCGATCGCGGTCGACCCGGTCGAACCCGAAGCGCCAAGCACGAGCACGCTCTCACCTGGCTGGACCTTGGCCAGCCGATCGAGTCCGAGCACCGCGGTCGCATACGGGATGAAAAAATTCGCTGCGTCATCGAGCGGGATGCTGGTCGGTAGCTTGAACGCGAAGTTCGAGGGCAGATAGGCGTACTCCGCCAGCGCTCCAAGAAGCGCGAACCCTGCAACGTGGTCGCCGGGCGCGAGGTGCGTGACGCGATCGCCGACGTCCACCACGACACCCGAGAGCGAGCTCCCTGGCACGAAGGGCAGCGGAGGCTTGATCTGGTACTCCCCTTTGATGAGCAACCCGTCGAAGTAGCCAACTCCGACTCCGTGAACCCGCAGCTTCACCTCGGATGAAGACGGGGCGCGCTCGGGAATCTCTGCGACGGCCAGTCCCGCTGGGTCGCCAAACTCTGCAACCTGGATTGCTTTCATGGAAGCAGAGTCTGCGCGCGAACGGTCTCCAAGACCAACCGAGGGAAAACGCTAGTCGTGCCCATCGACGCGGTAGAGGCGCCACATGCCGGCCTCTTCGACGAGTTCCAGTTCGGGGCCCTTGGAATGCGCAGCGTTGCGGAGGCGCTTTGGGATGAAGTCTTTGTGCTTGCACTGGACGAGGACGAAATCGTAGTAGGGCACCTGTTCCTCTAGATCGAGCGACCGCGGCTCGTACCAGGGTGGATGCGGGACGAGGCGAGGAGCGCGTTACCTCGGGCCAGGGGTCGTAGCCAGTCCCATCGGCTTCGCGACATTGACTGCATCAGGGTGCTGCGCCCGAGCGTGCGAAGAGAGAGAACTCGCCTCGGGACTCTACGAGCCGATAGTTGCCCGTCTGGAGCGCGGCGCTGAAGTTCCTCGCGCCGTCGGTTTTTCTGGCGACAGAGCTCTTGCGAATCAGCAGATAGTCCGCAGTGAAGTGCCCTATGCGAAGACTGTAGACGCCTCGTCGCGCGCTCACGTGAGGAGCTTCATTCTCGGTGAGCGCCACAGTGGCGCCCGGCGGAAGTTGGGCAGCAAGCGCGCGGAAATCCTCGAGCCGCGCGCTGTCTTCATCGGTCCACTCATAGACCATGTCGGTGAATCCACCCCGCGTCTTCGGCGCATGGAACACCGAACCGAAATAGAAGCTCGATAGCGTCGTCACGAGCAGAATCGCAGCGACGTTGGACACCGCCGCGGCTCGTCGCGGTTCGGCCCCTAGGAAACGTCGTCGAAGGGCGACCAGGGCGCCCAAGAAAAGTGCGGGACCCCAGTACACCGTGTACTGAAAATAGATTTCGAAGAGGGGGCGCGAACTCGCAAGCAGGGTGAAGAGAGCCGCCGGGAGGATCGCGACCCACGCAATGCGATCCCGAAACGGCCAGAAGAGCAGCGGCACCAAGAGCTGCAGCACGTAGAGAAGCTTCGCACGGCTGAGCACCTCCCCGAACGCATACAGCGGGTTGGTGAGGACCGTCGCAATCACTCCGGCGAAGCTTCGGTTTCCCTTCACAGTGAGGGATTCGTAGTAGAATGAGAAGCTCAGGTGTCGCCCGCCGAGGGGCATCAGCACGAACTTCACCAGAACGAAATAGCCGAGGCAGACCGCGATGAACACGAGCGTTCGCCTGCTGTGTCCGCCGTAGAGCCATGCCAGAAGCCCCCCGAACGCGAGCACCGCCCCGGTGTCCTCGCGCCATGCAAGGGTGAGGGCTGTGACGACCACGAGTGCGCGCGTATTCTCGGTGAAGAGCAGATAGAAGACCCAAGCGAAAAGCGGTGCAGCAGCGGTCAGGAAGTGGAAGTCGAAGAACGCAGCCCCGTGAACAGGCGCGTAGAGCGCGTAGGCAAGCGCCATCATGAATCCGAGCCAAGGCGACTCGAGAAGCTTGCGCCCAAGCAAGTAGATGGGAATCGGCGTGGCCGCGACGAACGCTGACTGAATGATGAGCAGCGTGTCTGCCTGTTGTCGCAAAGCGTAGATCGGGACCAGCAGCAACGCGCCGAACGTCGTATGGCGATGCAGGTGGTTGCCGCTCTCGCCAAAGGCAGGCGACGACTGAAAACCCTCGCCGTGGGTGAGGTGCCACATCATGTTGTCGAAGATCGCGAGGTCGTAGTCTTCGGTCCGAAACTGGTAGTGGTGCATCACCGAATACGAGGCGAAATGGGCGAAGAGGAGCGCGACGACGACTCCCACGAGGACGTTCGGGGCGCGCGATGAGTCCCCGAGCTTCCCCCAGGCCTGCTGCCAGGGAGGGACGGTGAACCCCTCTTCGAAGAATCGTGCCCCAACCGCAGCAGCGACGAATCCGATGAGAAGCATCCACAGGAGCGCGGTAATCGGTCGGCTGAGGAAGGCGTCCCGGTCTAGCAGAGGCGCGATGGGGCCAAGCAGAATGAGCGGCGCGAGCCGGTGCCCCCACCGCCAGAAGCTCTCTGAGAGTGAGTTCGTGCGTCCACGACTCAGCCCAATGAGGGCGGCTAGCACGGGAGCCGAAGCCGCTACGATCATCGAGACGGCGAGCGCAGTTCGCGATGAGTGTGCGAGGTGGTTCTGTGCGAAGAGGGCTGCGCGATCCTCGACAAGCCAGAGCCCGACGCAAAGGCAGACGCTCATCGCGGAGACGCCGATGAGCACTGCTCCCGCGAGTAGGCGAAACGCTGGTGTCTCGGTCGGATCGCGGGGCGTCATCGGGGCCGACCCTATCACACGGGCGGCTGTGTTTCCGGCGCGAGGCTGGCTCGCCGGATTCGATACCGACGATGAATCGCGAAGAGCTGTCGGAGCGCGATGACGAAGTCTTGCGGCCGGACCTTGGAGCCGGCCACGTCGGTCCACCGTTCGAGTGGGAGCTCCCGGATCCGGCGGCCAGCGTCGGGCAACGTGAGGTAACGGGCGAGGATCTCGACGTCGAAAACCCAGCCCGAAGAGAAGGGTTCGACGAACAGTCCACGCGTCCGCTCGTTGCTTCGCATGAGCTTTGCGCCGCACTGGGTGTCGTACACTGGCAGCGCGAGGACGAAACTCGCCACGGTGGCAAAGATGCGGCCTGCGTAGTGGCGAAACGGGCTCCGGTCGATTCGGTAGCCAAGGAGCGCAACGCGTGCGCCCAGCAGCAGCTCGGTCGCTGGGTACTTTTCGAACGTGGCGACGAACCGCTCGATTTCCGCGAGAGGGGTCGCCAAATCAGCATCCCAGTACCCGACGAAGTCGGGGTCCTGGTCGATCGCAGCAAGTAGCCCGTGGCGCACCGCCTCCGCCTTGCCTTGGTTTATCGCCAGGTCGACCACCTTGACGCGTTCAGGGTAGCGCGCCTCGAAACCCGTGAGCTGCGACCCGGTATCGTCGGTACTCCCGTCGTTGACCAGCACGAACGAAGTCCCCGGCTGGGCGTCGAGGCATTGGGCAAACGCGCCCGCGTCGAAGCGCTCGGCTTCGTTGTAGCAGGGGATGACGACTTGGACGCTAGGCATGGAGCGGCGCGGCGAGGGCCGGTGTGGTCCGACCCCGGCGTGGCCAATGAGTAGCGCGGATGCTCTTCAGAGCCAACGCGGCGGTCGTGTCGAGTGGCAGGACGCGGATCTCAGGAGCCGACACCCATCTCGGTGACGGGACATTTCACGGGCGGCCCATGGCGGAGATTGACGTTCAGGTCGCGGAGCGCAGTCCGAATCCCTTCCTCGACGACCGGGTGATAGAACGGCATGTCGAGCGCCATGTCGACCGTCAGCCCGGACTGCACCGCCCAAGCGAGGAGATGCGTGAGGTGCTCGACCTCGGGTCCGAAGAGTTCCGCGCCGCGCAGTCGCCCGGTGTGGCGCTCGGCGTAGATTCGAACCAGCCCCTTGTTCACCCCCTTCACGCGCGCGCGGCCCTGGTTCTCGTAGCTGACCTGACCCGCACTGGCTTCGCACTGCCCAAGCGCCGCATAGCCCCCCCCGACGATGCCGATCTGAGGATGACTGAACACGACCCCGAGAGGCGTTCGTCGCTGCGCCGCTCTGACGAGCGGAAACCGCGCCGCGTTGTCGCCCGCGATGCGCCCGTCGTCGGACGCTTCGTGCAGCACCGGATGAAGCTCGTTCGCGTCGCCCGCCACGAACACGGGAAGGTCGGCGAGCTGCATGGTGTCAGGATCGATCGAATATCGGCCACGCTCATCGCGCTCGACGCCCAAGGTGCTCAGCCCCAGCGCCCCGAGATTCGCTTTTCGTCCTGCCGCCATCAGCACGCGCTCGTACGTTTCATCGCGCGCGACACCATTTTCCCCGGTGAAGCGAATGCGAACACCGTCATCGACCGGTTCGATGCTCCCAAGCTCGTAGTCCGGATGAATGTCGAGTTCGCTCGCGAAGGTTGTCCTGGCGTAGGCCAGTACCTCGGGATCGCTGAGCGGGCCGATTAGGCCATCGATTCCGATGAGCGTCGTGCGGACGTCGAGTCGGTGCAACGCCTGCCCGAGCTCGAGCCCAATGACGCCGAGACCCACCACGAGAACGCTGTCTGGAAGTTGGGTCATCTCGAAGACGTCTTCGTTCGTCATCATCACGTGCTCTAGTCCCCGAAACGGGGGAGGAACGAACGGGGCCGTTCCGGTGGCAACGACGAGTTGCTTGAATTCGACCTCGGTACGGCCGTCGACCAACAGCTTTCCGGGGGCAGTGACCTCGCCCCGACCGACGAGGAGCTCGCCGGCCTCACGCACCTCCTCGATGACCTCCATCACGAAGCCCACGAAACGGTCGCGCTCTGACTGCACTCGTTCGAGCACCTCGCGGCCGTCGACGCGGACCCCTTCTGTGTGCACGCCGAACTGAGCCGTATGCCTCGCGTCGTAGGCCGCATCCGCCGCGGCGATCAGCAGCTTGCTCGGCATGCAGCCAACGCGGGCGCAGGTGGTCCCGAAAGGTCCTGGATCGATCACGGCGACCGTGGCGCCCTGTGCCTTGGCGGAACGCCAGGCGCTTAGCCCGGCTGTGCCGGCACCGAGGATAGCCACGTCTACGCTGCGCACTCGTTTGGTCACTTCTCACCCTTTCCGAGGACTTGCGGCTCGCTGCCCTGCCCTGCTCCGCCCTAGGTACGGCCAGGGAGCGTAACGTTACGTCACGACCGCGGCGAGGGGTAATCGGGGTTCCCTGCATGGTGCCGACATGACCACCGAGTCAGCGAACGCGGTTTGAGGTATCCTCGGGCCATGGCGCCTCCGCGCATGCGTCCCAGCTTCGTGGTTCAGCTCCCCGTGGCGAGTCGCACATGGCTCGAGGCGCTTGGCCAACTGCTGACACAGGATCAAGGCAAGTGTCGAGGTCAGGTCTTTCGGAAGCACGCAGTCATCGAGGTTCGCGAAGATGCACGCGAGTTTTGGTCACCGTATCTAAACCTCGAACTCGAAGACGAACCCGATGGCGCGGCGATCCGCGGACGCTTTTCTCCGCATCCGCACGTCTGGACGCTCTTCATGGCGATCTACATTCTACTCGGCATGGTCGCCCTTGCGGGCATCGTCTATGGCATCGTCCAACTCACGCTCGGCCAAACCGCGTGGGCCTTCTTCATCGCCCCCGCGGCGATTGCGCTCATTGGCTTCGTCTACGGCGCGACTCTGATCGGACAGGGGCTCGGCGCCGAGCAGATGTATACGATGAGGACCCTGGTGGACCGCGCCTCGGAGGCGGCAGTCAAAGACCGGGTTTCCGCGTTCGTCGACCCGCCGCATCAGAGCCCAACGGCATCCGCGGAGGGTTGAGCGGTCGGAGACCGACGGTGGCCGGAAGAACGCGGTTTTCGAGGGCGAAAAGCATACTGCGACCGATTGCCGCATTGCCGAATCGCCGATCCCAGAGTACATCTGCCCTCCCCGTTTCGGAGACATCCCCCGTTGCCTTGGATTCCTTCCCATGGCCGTCTAGGCGGCTTCCCCCCATCTGCTGCGCTCTTCGCCACCCTCGTCGGGGCCTCGGCGGTGCTGGCCTCGTCGGCCTTCGCCAAACCGCCGGGCCCCGGCGTCTTCTGCGACCTCTACCCCGATGCACCGGCATGCGAGAGCAGCAGCCTACCAACCTGCAACTTCTGCCACACCGCGCCGCCGGCCCTCAACGTGTTTGGCTCGTCGGTCGCCTCTGAACTGCTTGTCGGGGAAGCCCGGCCCCTGAGCGATGAAGGCTACGTCGACGGTCTGCCCTTCGCGCTCTCGGCGGTAGAGTCGCTCGACGCCGACGGCGACGGCTTCAGCAACTTTGCGGAGTTCGTCGGCGGTTCTTTCCCCGGAGACGTGCAAAGCGTCCCGTCGGGCCTCGACTGCAGCAGCCTGCCTGCCGACTGGGACCCGGCCTACCAGGTTTGCGAGTACGACTACGACTACGCGTTCAAGAAGGTACACTTGGACTTCTGCGGCCAGTCTCCCTCGCAAACGGCTCTCGATGCGTTCGCGGCATCGCCCGACCAAGAGGCTGCGCTGCACGATGCACTCGACGCGTGCCTCCAAACGAATTTCTGGCGAGGACGCGACGGCGTCGTGTGGAACCTCGCGAACAGCAAGGTGCGACCGATCGCATCCGTGAAAGCCGGAGAAGACGCGGGCGGCATTCCGCTGGCTGACTACCTCGACGACTACAACCTGTTCGTCTACACGCAGGTCGATGGCCACGATGCCCGCGAGGTCTTGACGGCACAGTATTTCGTCGACCGCGCCGACGGCGAAACGACGACGTATCAGCGGGTCGATCTTGGGTACCTCGACGACCTCACACGGCGCGGCGCCGGAGTGGCTCAGTTCACCGCACCCGAACGGCGGGCCGGCATGCTCACCACGCGCTGGAATCTCTTCATGATGACCATGTTTACCGCGGTCCCCCGAACGACGGCAGCGGCGGCCTATCGATCGTACCTCGGCTACGACATCTCGAAGATGGAAGGCCTGTATCCAGTCGAGGGCGAACCGGTCGACTACGACGCCAAGGACGTACAGCAGGAGGTCTGCGCGGGCTGTCACTCGACGCTCGATCCGCTGACCTATCCCTTCGCACAATACGAAGGCATCGGCGGTGGCGACCGCGCCCTTCTGAGCGGCTACCTGCCGGGTTCGTACAACCCCAACCGACTGAGCGCGTTCGTCAACACCGACGGTCCCAACGTCGTCGACACGCCGGAGCAGGGCGTGATCTTCGGCCAGCCGGTCTCGAACCTGATCGAGTGGGCGGCCGTCGCGGCGAACAGCGATGCGTTCGCGCGGGCGACGGTCGGCGACTACTGGGAGCTCCTGATGGGAGAAGCGCCGCGTCCCGACGAGTCCGCGGAGTTCGACCGAATCTGGAGCGATTTCCGAAACGAGCAGGGATACTCGGTGCAGGACATGCTTCACTCCTTGATCAATACGGAGGCCTACGGTGTTCCCTGATCGTGGTCGAACCTCGTCTGTATGGACTGCGGCGATTGCGGCCGCCGCGCTGCTGGTTGGCTGCAACGCCGATATCGCTGCGAAGAGTCCGATCGTCGACAGCGACGTCGATGGAAGACCGAGCGGTACCATCGAGAGCGCCAAAGCGCGTGTGAAGTTCAAGGACCAGGGCCGTTTCGTGCGCGACCTGGCATCAGGGCTCGAGCTGGCACCGGACGAGGTCTGCAACGAACTCGGTCTGTACGACTGCTACGAGCAGGCGCACCGCATCACGCTTGGCGGCGTCGAGCCCTACAATCGCGGCATTCGGGACCCGCTTCCAATCGCCCCCGTGACGGCGCCTATCGCGGTCGATCGAGTCGCGCTGAGCGCCTGTGCAACACGCACGGATCGTGACTTCGACAGCCCCGCCGGGGCGTTGATATTCGGCAAACTCGCATCCGAAGGCCCAAACCAAGAAACGCTCGAGAGCGCAGCCCACGATCTCTATCGGCTCCTGCTCCGTCGGGAGGCCACCTCGGACGAGGTCAGTGAGCTCGTCGCGTTCCACGCCGAGGCGGCCGAGCTCTTGGCCAACTCGAACGACGACCCCACGCGCGAATGGGCTGTGGCTTCTTGCTTCGCGGTCGCAACCACGATGGAAGGTCTCTTCTACTAGGAAACGCCATGTCGAAGCTCACGAGACGACAACTGGTTCAAGGATTGACAGCCGCGGGTGTGGCGGCCTCGGCTCCTGCGGCATGGCGACGCACCCGGGCGTCAGACGGCCCGAACGATCCCCGCTTCCTCATAGTACTCGGAGCCTCGGGCGGCGCCTCCATCATCGACAGCGCGCTCGCAATCCGCGGCTCGGAGAGCGCGAATGGCGACACGATCAACGCCTTCCCCGACTCCGAGGTCCTCGACGTCGCCGGCTCACCGTTCCGCGCGGTCGACCTCCGTCGCCCGACGGTCGGGCCGATTCCAATCGGTTTTCGCTCCAACCAGTCGAACTTCATCTCGGCGCACAAAGAAGACATGATGGTGGCGACGTGGACCCGAACCAGCGTGAACCACGCTGTTGGGCAGCGGCGCGCCGTCACTGGCAACGAGGCGTGGGCTGGCCGCACGATGCAGGAAATCGTGGCGAACGAGTACGGTGCGGGATTCCCTCTGCCCAATGTTCATCTGGCCACGGACAACGCAGTCAGCGAGCGCGGCAACGATGGAAGCCTTCCAAGCTTCGCGTTTGGCGAAACCGTGGCAGATCCTGCGTTGTGGCCCCTCGCCCTCGACGGCAGCAAGGGGTTGGCCCGTCCAGTCCCGAGGTCGCTCGTCGAACGCGCACGTCAGCTTAGAGACGAACGGCTCGACCCGCAGTCCGAGTTCAACGGGGTATTCGGCAAGAGCGCTCGACTGGCGCACTGGAAGCGGATGCGCGGTGCGCCACGCGACGCAATCGAAGGTGGCAACCTTATCGACAAGCTGCTCTTGTTCCCTGATTCCGCCCGGTTTCCGCTCAGTCAGTACGGGCTGACGGCGTCGGACGACGCTCGCCGTTTGCTCGACGTGTTCCCCGACGTGCTCACCGATCCACTCGACGCGCAGGCTGCCTTGGCATTTCTGCTGCTCAAGAATCGCGTCTCGGTGACGGTCACGCTCGGCCCCAGCTTCGATGTCGCGCTTCGTGAAGGCGCGACGCTCGACCTCGGGTCGCTCACTGGAGGCGGCGGCAACCTCGACGACTACAACAACCAGCTCATTCCCGAAGGCTCGCTTCTCAACACGCCGATCGCGTTCGACTTTTCGCACCAAGCGCATCGCGCGACGCAGGCACTCATGTGGAACCGCATCTTTCGAGTTGCTGGGGGCCTCATCGACCTCTTGAAGGGCGAAGAATACGCAGACGGCGAAAGCCTCTGGGATCGCACGATGATCTACGTCGCGCCTGACTTCGGACGCTCGAAGCGCAAACCCGCGGGCGCCGCCGAGTTCGGTTCGGGACATGACCTCAACAACGGTATCATTGCACTGTCGCCTCTCGTCAACGGAAACACGGTGCTCGGAGGGGTCGATCGCGACACCGGCCTAAGCTACGGATTCGACCCGTCGACTGGCGCCCCGGATGTCGGTCGCAACATGGATGAGCCTACGATTTTCGCTGGACTCCTTCAGTCGCTCGGCATCGACACCGCTGAAGCTGGCCTCAACGACGTTCGCGCAATGCGCAAGCAGGCGTAGCGCGAGGTCAGCGAGTCACTCGACCGATCCAGGTCTCTGCCAGCGAGAAGATGCGCTCGCGGCGCTCGGGATCGATTCGGTCGAGCGTACCCAACATCATCTTGCTTCGAGGGTTCTTCATGAAGAACTCGCGATGCCGGTGGACGAAGGACCAGTAAAGCCCATCGACGACCTCGCACCACGGGCCTTTGGGGTAGTCACTCATCTTGCGAAGATAGTTTGACCCGCAGATGTACGGTTTGGTGGTGAACGCCCCACCCTCGCTGAAGAGCGCCATCCCGTACACGTTGGGTGCCATCACCCAGTCGGCAGAGTCTACGTACATTTCCATGAACCATCGATACGCGGCGGCGGGCTGGATGCCTGCAAGCAGCATGAGGTTGCCGACGACCATCAGGCGTTCGATGTGATGATTGTACCCGGTGTCGCGTGCGCGCCGGATGGCGTCATCGAGCGGAGGAATCTCGGTGGTGCCGTCGTACCAACAGTCTGCCAACCGATGCTCGTGCTGCCAGAAGTTCTGTTGCCAGTGCGATTGGGGAAGCGTTCGCCAGGCTCCACGAATGAATTCGCGCCAGCCGATTACCTGACGGACGAACCCTTCGACCGAGTTGAGTGGAATGTCGTGCGCTTGGCCGTACGCAAGCGCGCGCTCGATGACGTATGTCGGCGTAATTAGCCCAAGGTTGAGCAGGGGACTGAGCAAGGAATGATAGATCGTCCCGTACGTGACGCTGAGCGCGTCCTCGTAGTCGCCAAACAGGCTGAACCGCTCTGCGAGAAAAGCCTCGAGCGCAGCCTCGGCGCCCTCGTTCGTCGTCGGAAGCCAAAAATCTCTGGAGTCCCCTGGGTTGGCAGGAAAGTGCTCGTCGACGAGCGCCGCGACTGCCGGCGTGTGCGGGTTCTGCACCGGCATCGTCAAGGGTGGCGGCACGTGCCCCTTGGGCAGCTTCTTTCGATTGGCCTCGTCGAAGCTCCATTGCCCGCCAGCCGGCTGACCCTCCGCATCGACGAGAATCCCCAGACGCTTCCGCTGCCAGCGATAGAAGTCTGCCATGAAGAGGCGCTTGTGCTCCGCTCGGTACTGCGCGAACGCCTCGGCGGTCGTCATGAACTTGGGGCTCGGGATCACATCCCTTCGCAGTCCGTACGTTTCGCAAGTCGAGTGGAGCTTCGCCTCCATCGACGGCGATTCCGTCTCGAAGTGGACAAGCTCGGTGACGTGGTGCCGTTCGAGATGGTTGGCCAAGAGTTGTCCGAAGCCCCGCCCGGTCGCGTCTTCGAACCTCGTGTAGTGCAGGTCAATTCCGGATCGCGTGAGCGCGTCGGCCTTGGAGCGCATCCCGCTCAAGATTAGGATGAGCTTGTGACGGTGCGCTCGATACTGCGCGCACATCACAGGCGACTCTGCCATGAACACGGCGTCGGGCTTGGCCGCCTCGACGACCGCGTCGGGGAAGAGCTGGTTGCCGAACAGGACGAGCAGTCTGGAGCTCTTGGTAGGCACGGCGGACACTATGGTGCCAAACGCCGCGTTCGGGGAGCGTATTGGCAAGCGCTAAGAGAGAACTATAAGAAGTTCGATGGCAACGCCCACCAAATCGTTCGTACAGGGCGCGAGCCGAGGGTTGGGGCTCGAGTTCGTGCGACAGCTCCTCGACGGGCACCCGGAATCCACGGTGTTTGCATCGTGCCGCAACCCGAGCGCGGCCCTCGAACTCCAGGCGCTCCTCGCCCAGCACCCGACGCGACTCACGCTTCTCGAGCTCGACGTGACCAAGGAAGGTTCGGTCTCGGAGGCAGCGAAGCAGCTCTCGCAGGCAACAAACGTTCTCCACCTCATTCTGAACGTATCGGGCGTGCTTCACGGAGCAGGGTTCGGGCCCGAGAAGAGACTCGCCCAGGTCGACCCCGAGGCGCTGCGACAGGTCTTCGAGGTCAACGCGTTCGGCCCCCTCCTGGTGGCCAAGCACTTCCACGGGCTCCTGCGTCACGACGCGCGCTCGGTGTTCGCAAGCCTGTCGGCTCGAATCGGGAGCATTAGCGACAATCGCCTCGGCGGCTGGTACGCGTACCGCGGCTCGAAGGCAGCACAGAACATGTTCACCAAGACGATCGCGATCGAGCTGGCACGCGTGGCGCCTCGGGCAATCGCGATCGGGCTGCATCCCGGAACGGTCGACACCGACCTGTCGAAGCCGTTTCAGCGTGGCGTGCCCAAGGGCAAGCTGTTTACCGCCGAACGGTCGGTGCGAGGGCTACTCGATGTGATAGGCAATGCGACCCCAGACGACACGGGCAAAGTATTCGACTTCGCCGGCGAGGCGATCGCTCCCTAGTCAGCCAAGGGACGATGGCGGGCGCCGAGAGCCCCTTGTACGCCTGATTCGCACCGGACCTTTGGCAGTGCTGGGGTCGACGACATGACCGCCCTGCACGAACTCCACGGCACCACGCGCCTGCAGTCGACGCGCCGCCTGTCGCGTGGACTCGATGAGCCGTCGCCAGTCGTTGCCCCCAATCCCTCGCGCGGCGTCATCGAGGCAGATCGTTGCGATGTGAGCCTGACCGTCGAGGAGAGCGAGAACCTGGCGTTCCAGCTCCCGGTCGTTTGCCCGCAGTCGCCGGCTCCGGCACGACGCGCTGCAGTAGCGCATCCTGCTCCAGCTGCGACTCCACTTCGGCCGCCAGGCAAAACGTCGCCCGCACTTGGCGCAGACCTTTTCGCGAGGATCCACGTTCTCTCGACGCGACGACCGACGACTGGAACCGCGATGCGCGGCGCCCATCAGCGCGGCCGAGCCTGGATCTCTGCGACGGCTTCGCCAAGCGCTACGCGCAGTGGGGTGTACTCCATGCCCAGCTCATCTTCAGCGCGGGAACCATCAAAGATCAGCGATCCTGCGGCGGTCGTTTTCAGAATATCAACTGGGAGCGCAGTGCGACGCCCCGTCCACGACGAGAACCGCTCGAGAAGCCAGGCGATCGGCAGCAGTGCGGCCTCCGGCAGATTGAGCTTAGGCACGGGGGCATCGGCAAGCTCTCCGATGATCTCGAAGTATTCGCGCGTGCTGGCACGCTCGGTGCCAACGAGATACCGGCGGCCGATGGTGTCGGGGTTCAGAAGCGCCCGCACGATCGCCTCGGCGGCATCGCGAACATGCAGGTAGGTGTAGACCGTATCGGCACCGACGAGGGCGGGAAGCTTCTTTTCGACGGCGCGGCGCACCTCCATGGTCGGGCACGGATCTCCGGCTCCGATCACGGCAGCGAGATGAACCACGGTGAGAGGCAGGCCCTCCGCTTCGTGCATGCGCCATCCGATCTGATCGGCGAAGTGCTTGCTCCGCGCGTAGTCGCTCGGATGCCGGCCCGCCGGGGTGTCCTCGTCGAATGGAATGCGGCTTGGGACGCCAAACGCGAGCGGGGTGCTCACCTGAACGACCTTCTCCACGCCGGCACGAAGCGCCGCCCGGAACACGTTCTCTGCTCCGCGCACGTTGAGGTCGTAGTAAAGTTCGCGGTTGCGGCTCCAGAAATCCCGATACCCCGCAAGATTGATCAGACCCGACGCACCTTCGACGAGCGGACCGAGCGTGTGGGGCTCGTACACGTCTCCTTCGAGCAGCTCGATGCGGTCGGGGTGCTCGAGCAGACGCTCCACGTTGCTTCGGGGACGCACCAGGCAGCGCAGACGAAGTTCGGGCTCGCTGAGAAGACGTTCGACGACGTGTTGACCGACAAACCCGGTAGCGCCGGTCAGCGCGATTGTTTTCGACCGACGTCCCATTCCGCCTGTGTAGAGCCTCGCCAAGGTTTGCCAAGCAGGCACGGCAGGTGCGTTCAGTCCCGTTGGGGGTTGCCGAGCTGCGCCGCCGCCCCAACCTGATGATACGATTGTTGGCCTCGCCGGGAATGCGGCGAACAAGACAGCTCCATGACGAAACCCAACGTAGCAATCATCGGCTCAGGAATCAGCGGACTCATCTGTGCGAGCGAGCTCAATGCCCGGGGCTTCCGAGTCACCGTCCTCGACAAGGCCCGGGGTCCTGGGGGCCGCATGTCGACGCGGCGAGTGCCCGAACTCGGAGACGACGCGGATTTCGATCACGGGGCGCAGTACTTCACCGTGCGTACCCGCGACCTCGCGGAGCGAGTCGCAGTCTGGCAATCGGAGGGCCTCGTTGCGCCGTGGCGAGGTTCCTTCGTCGGCATCGACGACGCGGGCATCACTGCGTCCTCGGGGGACACTAGAAGATTCGTCGGAACGCCAGGAATGAGCTCGATATGCCGGGCGCTCGCGCAGTCTCTCGACGTCCGATTCGAGATTCCGATCGGTCGCGTGACCCAAACCGACGACCGCTGGACGCTCGAAAGCCCGGAAGGCGACGCTATCGGTCAGTGCGATCTCTTGCTCTGCACGGCGCCGGCGCCGCAAACTGCGGCGCTGCTCCGGGACGTCGCTCCCGCCATCGCACGGCAGGCTGAGGGCGTTGCGATGCAACCCTGCTGGGCGGTGCTCGTTGCATTCGACCAACCGCTTGGGGTTGGGTTCGACGGGGCATTCATCAACTCTGGCCCGCTGAGCTGGGCGGCACGCACGTCCAGCAAGCCGGGTCGCCAGCCAGTTCCCGAACGCTGGGTCCTGCACGCCAGCACCGACTGGTCGACCGCACACCTGGAGCAAAGCGCCTCCGAGGTGCTCGAGCCCTTGCTCGCCGGGTTCTTCGCGGCGATTGGGGTCCGCGCGCAAACGCCGGCCTGGGCTCGCGCACACCGATGGCGCTACGCCCTTGCCGAAGGTGCCCTCGACGAGGGATACCTCCTCGACGTCGGCGCAAGGGTCGGCGCGTGCGGCGACTGGACGAACGGCAACCGCGTCGAAGGCGCGTTCTCTTCGGGACTGCAAGCCGCGCAGGGCGTCATCGCGCAGTGGGGGCGCTAGCGTCGAGCACGATCGCACCTGGTCGCCAGGTCTGATCGAACCAAGGACGCAGCGGTTCGTACAGTCGAAAGACGGCAAACCACCTCTCATCCGGCATCGTTTGAATCCAGTTCGCCTCCCTGCCCGCCGGGGGCCTCGGCCCGAAATAGATCGTCGTCGAGCCGTCCGAGTTCGCGATGAGTCCAGGCGTCGCTGCGCCAACGCTAGCGACTTGCCCTTCGGGTGTTGCCCGAAGCGAACGCGTCTGCGGATCGTAGATTGCCACTGACCACAGCGCGCGCGCAGGCACGTCTCTTGCCAGCCGCAGGGTGTAGGTCTTCGCTCCGTCCAAGTACTCGCCACGGGAGTCGGTTGCGGCAAACGCCTTCACTTCGTAGACGTTTTCGGGTGCCGAGACTCTCGTCGAACTCAGCCCCGTGTCGAGGTAGAAAAAGGTGGTGCGGGCATCGAGAAGACGCGCTCCGCTTCGCAAGAAGACGCTGCTATTGCCCGTGAAGGAGGTAAACCATCCTAGGCCGTCGTAGAGGTAGGCCTCAGGGTTGCGCGGCCGAAAGGCCAGAGCGCGTGCGGTCGCGGTAGCCACTGCAGCCGATTCAGTGAGCGTGGCACTCATGTCAGCAGCTGGGGCAAAGGTGCTCCCGGGTCGCAATCCCACCGATGCGAGGAGGCCGAGGGTCTCGGGGCCGAATGCCTGCGGCGGCTCCCTTTGCAAGCTCTCGTTGATCATCTCGTAGAAGCCTAAATCGCTCGGGGGGATCGTACTCATCGGAACCCCGGAAAGGCTCACGAACCGGGTCTCGTCGTCAGTCACGTCCGGTGCGAAATCATCGACGGATGGATCGGACTCGCCGTCGGGGGTCGTCGTACCGGCGACCGGCTCCGGCTGCGGATCCGGCTCGTCGAAGTTGAACTCTTGATCGAAGTCGATGTCGAACGGGTAGATCTGGATTCGGCGTTGAAAGAACTCTGCGATCGGCAGCGGGTCGCCGTTCTGCGAAACTGCCTGCCATTGGAGCAGGTTATCAAAGGTGGCAGACTCGAATGAAAAATAGCGCTCGGATATCTGCCCCTCGTAGTCCGGCGGCGTAAAAAGAAAGAGCCCTCCCTCCCCTTTGCCGGGGCCGTTCGGCCCAAGGTCGCTAAGGGGGCGACCGAATACGTCGGTTGCGACTCCTGCCTTCTTCGCTGGCCCGCGTACCACCGCTGCGCCCTCTCGAAGGTTGAGTCGACTGAACGCGTAGACCGCGTCGGGACTCGCAGTTAGCAGCTCCGATTGAGGATCAACGCGCTTGTCGAAGAGCCCGACGATCGAGGGGTCGTCGAGACCTGCGCTTCGGAGGCCGCGTCCGAGCGCCACCTGGGAAGCCCAGGGAATCGTCACGAGGAACGCGTCGACGCCACGGATGAAGTCGAGGTTCGAATAGAGCCGCTCCGCAGTCTGCGCCGTGGGAAGGCCGAGCTCGAACTCGAGTACTCCGAGACGCGTCTCAACCTTGGCGGGCGTTGACAGTGCAGCAGGCAGTGGGGTCGCCATCGCGGGTGGTCGCGCTCCCGTAGATACCGACGGGACCTCCGTCATCGGCTCGAACTCACCCGGACGCCAGGTGTGCTCGTACCAGGGCGGCAGCGGTCCGTAGACTCGGAGGATCGCGTGCCAGCCACGTCCAGGAATCGTCTGAATCCAGTTTCCGCTCCGCCTGCTTCGCCCCCCGCGGCCCCCCAATGCGGAGGCCTCCGCCGGCGCCTCGGGTCCGAAATAGATCGTCGTCGAACCGTCGTCATTCTTTGCGACCGGCGGACGCTTCTGAATCGCTATCTGAGCTGTGTTGACGCTCGGAAAGCGCTGGTCGGTCTGCAGCATCGACCGGGTGTCGTTGTCGTAGACCACGAGCGACCAGAACGTCTTCGCTGGAACGTTGGCTGGCAGCGTGAGCCGATAGGTCTTGCCGCCGTCGAGAGGCTTCCCCTGCGCATCGCGAAACGCGATCGCCCGCTCCGACCGCTTGCCAAGCACGTCGTCGACTTGCGCCGTTTCGTGCGCGGTCGCGCCGTAGTAAAAGCGCGTGCGGTCATCGAGCCGGCGCCCATGGTCCTGCAGAAACTGGTAGTCTCCCCCGGCTGAACCGGTCTCCCACTGGCTTCCAGAATCGCCCGAAGCGGAGGCGGCGCGGGGGGACATGAGCAAGGTTCTGGCAGTAGCATTCCCGACGGCCGCGGCCTCCGCGAGGAGCCCACGCATGGACTCGTCTGGTTCGAACTTCCCGTCCTTCTCGATGCCGATCGACGCAAAGAGTCCAAGCACGTCGGGATCCTGGCTCTCGCGAGGCTCCTCTTGCACGACCGCGTCGAGCGCCTCGAAGAACGCGAAGTCCGTAGGCGGGAGGGTATCGAACGCCCTGCCGGAGATGTCGACGAACTGATTGGGTGGCGGTCGCTCGGACTCCTTGAGGGGATAGATCTTCAGATGCTCTTTGAAGTTCGCGATCGCAGTCTCGGTGCTCCCTTCAACGACAAAGCCCTGGAAGATGGCCCACACGCCGAAAGTCGGGGACTGCACGAGGAACGGACTATTGGGAACGTAGCCGTCGTAGGCAGGCGGAACGATGACGTACCTACCACCCTTGCCGCGGTCGGGGCCGGGGTACCCCGTATCGGCGAGGTGGCGCTGCCAGATGTCGTCAAATACCCCGAGAGTCCGTGGCGGGGTCTCGACGACGATCGGTCCTCCCTTGAGGCTGATCCAGACCGTCGCGTAGACCGTCTCCGTATCCATCGCGAGGAACCGCGAACGTGCGTCGATCAGGGACTCGCTCAGCAAGACCGTGTAGTTCGGTAGACCGTCCGCGGAGTAGATTCCCTCCCGCATGGCGTACATCGACACGGCCGGTAGCGCGTGCAGATACGTTCGTACTCCTCGAAGGAAGTCGAGATGCTCGTAGACCGTCTTCACGGTCGCACGGTCGGGCAGACCGTCCTCGAAGCGTAGGGTCCCGATTCGAGTGGAAACCTCAGGTGGAACACCGACCGAAGTCCTGGCGACGGCCGCCGCGTCTCTGACGACCGGCGTCCCGACCATCGTCGTGCTCTCGTCTGACTGGGCAGCGCATCCCGCCAAAACGAGTGTCATCGTGGAGACGAAAACCAGTCTGCGCATTGGATGGGTG
Organism: uncultured delta proteobacterium; assembly: GCA_963845195.1. Taxonomy (GTDB): domain Bacteria; phylum Myxococcota_A; class Polyangia; order Polyangiales; family Houyiibacteriaceae; genus SG8-38. Next base: position 1,052,780 of record CAWJRH010000001.1, on the reverse strand, counting down.
TCCGGGTGGAGGGAGAGAGGTCGACGAGGCCTACGGGACTGCGCGCAAGTTGATCCCGAGGCTAAACGTGATGAAATGCAGCCAGTTCTTCGTGTACCCATCACTCGGAGGGCTTGGGTTCGACTCGGTGCCCTCGGCTCCGCCACCAAGATACCGGACGTTGAAAAACCCTGAAACCCGCCGCGTGAAGTCATAGCCAACTCGCAGGCTTGCATCGAGCAACGCGCCGGTAATTTCCTCGTCGCTGCCGTTGATTCCGCTTATCGGCGCGTAGATTCCATCGATCTCCGTTCCCCACCAGACTCCGTTGTCGAATCCCCATCGACCACGGAACTTGATCAGCGGCACCGGTCCCACGTCTCGACGATCGGCGCGAAGCATTCCGTCGGCTGATGTGAAGACAATGGTGGCGTTTCGAATCTGAAGCGAGAAACCCAGCGAGACTTCGTCGCCCTGACGACGCAAGAAGTCGTACAGGTAGCTGATGCGCCAAAACGGGAAACCGTAAGTCGAGTTGAGGGGCGTACCGGCCGGAAAGACCGTTCCATCGAACACCGTATCTTCGGTCAGCACCGTTTCCCCCGTCAGGTTGAGCGGCTGATACAGAAATACGATCGTATGGCGCCCTTTGAAGGTGAGGTCGGTGCTGAGTCGAAAGAATGGGAAGAGGACGTCTTGCCCGCCTTCGGTGCGATAGTTGAAGCGCGTGCCGTCCTGACCAAGCTGGACGATGTGGCTTGCCACCGCCAAGAAGCCGAGCTCGGCGCTAAGCGACCATGCGACGTTCGGAGGAGTCTTGAGCGTCTCGCGGTACTTTGATTCGATTTCCGCATGGGCGGTCGAAGCACTGAGACAACCGAGGGCGAGTGCGAGTGCGAACGAGTTCCAGGCGTGCTTCGCAAGCATGCCGAACTCTACGATGAAGCGAAGAGGACCGCGAAAATAGCACCAAAGCGCTTCGCCGGGCCGGCGAGCCCTGAGCCCAGACGCTCAGGCAGTCGGCGCGGTGCGCCGGTATCTCAAGGTGCCTTCGCGAGACCGGTAGGCGAGTACGCCCGCGAGGAAGCCTGCCGGGAGGCCAAGCCAGCCGCTGAAGAGCAGGCTGCCCATCAGGTAGTCCAGCCCTGTCTCGAGAGGTGTGGTGCTCATCGCGGCCATCTCGGCGGCAAAGAGAAAGTACGCGGCCAGGGCAACGAACGCGCCCCGGCGAGCGGCAAGCGCGGCATCCTTAATGTGACCCGCATCACGAACCGCGGCACCGAAGAGCGACCCCGCGAAGAACGTCGCAATGACGGGGAGGACGATGAGCTGGAGCCAGGCGTCGTGCGTTCCGACGGCGCGCGCTGCGAATGCGAAGGGCACCGAGAGCACGAAAGCGACGCGCGCGGACCAGAGACCGGCAAGCAGCCGTCGGCGAAGCGCCGCGAGCTCCCAGTCGGCCGCCGGATCGATATCGGCACCCGGCTCTGGCCCCAGTGCGGCAGCTTGAAGAATTCGATGTAAGCGCGGTTGCGCGACTTGCTTTGCCCGTGTGGCTTCCATGACGTGAACCCCAGTTCTAAACGCTACTGTTTTCGTAGCGACCGGTCAAGGTTTCGACCGCTACTTTTTCGGTAGCATTGGCGTGCCCGACGCCGTTGGGCTATTCAGGGGGCGGTGTCGAAAGGTAAGGATAAGGACAAAAGCCGTCCCATCATGTTGCTGCTCGATAGCCTCGGGCGTCGCTGGAGCCTTAGAATCATTTGGGAATTGGAAGAGGGACCAGCAACCTTCCGCGCGCTCCGAAAGGCCTGCGACGGCGTATCGCCAAGTGTATTGAACACGCGCCTCGCCGAACTCCGTGAGCTTGGTTTCGTAAAAAAAACCGACGACGGGTACGCATTAACCCGCGACGGAGACTCCCTAGCGGAGCGATTGGTGAAGCTAGACCGCTGGGCCCGCCGCTGGGACAAGCGCCGCAAGAGCAAATAGTGGCCGTATGAGGCCTGTCACGAACGCGCTCTGCTCCGTCACGGAAGCGTGACGACGAAGCCGTCGTTCAGGGGCGGCCCGGTAAGGACCGGCTGCCACTCCGACTCTCCGAGCACGTGGAGCCGCCCGAACGCGAACACGTACGCGGCCAGGACGGGGACCGCCTCCTCTGCCGGAATGAAGCCCTCTCCGCAGCCGTCCTCGAACGCGTCCGGCTGGACTAGATTGATGACCGCTTCATCGAGGTCGTAGCAGATACTGACGAACGAGAAGTGGGCCCCCTCGGGCATCTCGACCCAGAGGTCTTCGGGATTGTCGACGCCCGCCCACGCGGGCTCGGCGGAGGTCGCCTGCGTGGTGGTCTGGTCGAGTCGACCGCTCATCAGCATCGTCGGAACCTCGAGAGCAGCAAGCTCCCCCTCCGCGATCGAACCGAGCGCAGGCGCCTGGGGCGCAATGGCGACGACGCGCGGGTCGCCGAACCCAGCGCGATACGCAGCTTCCACGTTGGGATCGCGAAGCACTTCGCAGTTGGGGCTGGTCGAGTCGGGATCGCAGCCCGAGGAGAGCTGGTCGAAGTCGACGTCGGTGCCGCCCGCAGCAAAGGCGGTGTAGCCTCCGAAGCTGTGGCCGAAGACCAAAGTACGGGCGGTATCAGCCTTGCCTTCGAGCTCGTCCCCGACCAGTCCGAACTCAAACGCATCGATGATCGCCGTCAGGTCGTACGGTCGATTCAGTGCGCTCGCCGCGAATGGTGCCGCTGTGCCGAGTAACCCGTCGAGGACGGTGTTCCCGGTATGATTCGGCGAGACGAGGATCCAGCCGTGTGAGGCCATGAGCTCTCCGTACGGATAGGCCAGCAAACCTTCGCCTTGGTTGCCGTGCGAGTAGACGACAAGGGGCAGGCCGCTGTCGCCGATCGGCGGTGGCGCGTCGAGCGAGAACGGTGCTGGGACCTCCACTACGCCGGCCACCGCGTAGATGGCCGGTGCTGCGCCCGAGTCTTCCTCGGCTGGATACCAGACGCGTAGCTCGAGCGTTCGGTCTTCGCCCGAGGCGGCGTCGGGATAGGTGAGCGAGATCTCGCGAAAGCCGACCGGGAACGGGCCCTGTTCGAAGAGTTCGTCGACGTTCGCGGTGGGCGGATCGTCCGAGCTGCTGCAGCCGGAGACGAAAACCAAGAGAGCAACCGCGCTGGCGGTCGCGCCTATAAAGCTAAAGATTTGCATGGGCGGCGCGACGATAGCGCGATTGGCCACCCGGGGCGAGGGAGTTCCAAGCGTCTGGAACGTCTGGGCTCGAACGCGGATCGCCGGACTGGCGTGCCTCTCGTCGAGGGCGAACTAGACTCCCGCCGATGCCACCTCCAGAGCCTCCGTCCTCGACCGCCGCGACGGCAACTCAACCTGCCCTTCCCGAGCATCATGCCAAGACAATGAGCCGGGTTCGCCGGTTGAGCACCCTGCTCGACAACGCCGTGCGGATACCCGGCACTGACTATCGCGTCGGCATCGATCCGATTCTGGGGCTCATCCCGGGCGGGGGCGACATCGTCGGCGGACTGCTGTCGGTGTACATCGTACTCGAGGCCACACGGCTCGGAGTGCCCAAAGCGACCATCGCCAAGATGGGAACGAACATTCTTACCGAGGTTGCCGCGGGCACCGTGCCGCTGGTGGGCGACTTCATGGACGTGCATTGGAAGGCCAACGCCCGAAACGTTGCACTTCTCGACGAACACTTCGCGGTGCTGGAGCCCGAAGAGCCCGCCAACCCGTGGTTTGTGGCCGCGGTGGTGATTGGGGTCCTCGTGGTCGTAACCGCCACGGCCGCCCTCTCGGTCTGGCTGATCCGACGGTGGCTCAAGAGCTGAACGGATGAGCGGCGCGGCGGCTTGTCGGGGAGAGGCTTCCGCTAGTTTGCCGCGCGCGGATTGAGTCGTCTATCGTGTCGAGGCGCGGGCCTGGGAAAACCGGGGGGCGCCGACTGGGGGAGCCGATGAACGTGTGGCGTAGAGTTCTGATCGTGGCGTGCGCACTCACGGTGTGCGGCTGCAGCGGCAGCTCAGAAGGCGGCGACTCGCGGGGAACCGGAGGCGCCGGCGGGACGGCTGGCATGGGCGGCGAAGCTGGAGCATCCGGTGCGGGCGGCGAGCCGTCGGCCTGCGACGATGGGACGAAGAACGGTGACGAAGCCGGGATCGACTGCGGAGGTTCTTGTCCGCTGACCTGCGACACCGACGGCGACGGCATCGTCGACGCCGACGACCCGAACCCAAAGAGCGAGATGAACAACATGCTCAATGGGATTCACACCGGAGGTGCGGCCGCGGTCGTGGCGATTACCGCGACGCTCGGGGATGGCACCGAAGACTCGGACCTCGTTCAAGACGACGACCTCGAGGCGGGATGCGAGGCCGACTGGGAGCCCCAGGGGACGCTCTGCGACGAACCGCCAGAGACTCACAGCCCGATCGCGAGCGTGAAGACCAACGTCGACAGCGGCGCAACCTGGTCGGGGAACGAAGCGGCGTCGGGAAACGAACCGGTGACCGGAATCCTCGTGATTGACGCGTGCAGCGACGGCTCGTGCGACGCCATCGACTTCAACGATGCGAGGGTGTTCCAAATGTACAGCGACGGGAAGGCAACACAGCTTCGACTGGCCGTACATCCCGATAGAAGCGACAGCGCCCCGGCGTGGGACGATGCAGGCTGGGAGACGGTCACCGGCTTCGAGGAGCTACGCGAAGGAACAGACGTCTTCGCCGACGGCATCGTCGCGGAATCGCCGGCACAGCTACTAACCGGCCCGCAGGTCACACGGTACGTACGCGTCGAGGTACGGAATGACGGCTCGTTCGACGGCGGCGACTACATCGAGCTTCGCTCGGTGAAGCTTTTCGCCATGCCGCTAAACTAACCTGATTGTCGCTTACTCAGCTTCGCGATGGCACGCGCCGCATCCTTCTGAAGACACTGGTTCTCGTTGACCTCGCGGTCGAGGAGCCCGACTTTCTTCGTGCGGTTCTTCGCCTGGCGAAGTGCCGGAATCGCACGCGGATCTTCGAGGGCACGGAGCTTGGCGACGGCCTTCTTGCGCTGCGGGCAGGTCTCGCCCTGCTGCAGGTCTAGGATCGCCGCGCTCACACGGTCGATGTCGTCCTCGAGACCCAAGGCCGTCGCAATGTCTGCCGCGCGCCGTCGTGCCCACGGCAGCGGATGCGCAGAGGCAATCCAGGCGAGCCCCTCGGCGGCCTGGGTGTCGTTGGACTCGCGCAGCATGGTGGCAGCAAGGTCCATCGTGGCCCCAATGGATCTCGCGTCGCGGCGTTCGAGCATCCGCGCAAAGTTGCTCTGAAGCTGAGGGTCCCGAGCGATGGGGGAGCGGAGCGATACGGCGTGCTCGTAGGCCCTGGCCGCCTCCTCGAACTCCCCGGCGCTCGCATAGGCGTGCCCGAGGACGAGCTTGGCGCCGGAATCGCCGGCGAGCGCAGACTCGCTACTCTCAAGGGTCTTGATCGCGTTGATCGCGTCTTGGGGTTCGCCCGCCTCGAGCATCGCTGCCGCCTTGCGTGCCAGCGGTGACGTGCGTGACTGCGTCGGGCCCGTCTTCGTCTCCTGGCCCGAGATGGCACCCAGGATCACGACGCCCGACATGACGACCACCGCCATCGCGACGGAGAACGGAAGCCGCTTGGATCCGAGAAACGGAAGCATCCAGCGCGTATCGAGCTGCTCGGCGGGGGACATGTCGTCGGCTTTGCCAGCGGCCGACTCGGACCCATCCTCGTGCAAGACGGCACCATCCGAAAGCAGAGCGTCGATCTCCGCGATATAGGCTTCGGCAGAGGCGATACGGTCGTCGCGATCCTTTTCCAGGCCTCGTCGAACCAGCATCTCGACCTCGCGGGGCACGTCGACACCTGAAAGCGGCGGCACCGCACGCGTCATGTGCATGCGAAGGATCGCGGCCGAGTCCGGGTCGTCGAACGGCGGCGTACCCGAGAGCATCTCGTAAAGCATGATCGAGACCGCGTAGAGGTCAGCGCGCCCATCGACCGTCTGACCGAACGCCTGTTCGGGCGCCATGTAGGTTGGAGTCCCAATGACTACGCCGAGCTGGGTCGTCCCCGGGCTACCGACCTCGTGAAGCGCGTCTTCTGACAGCTTCGCGATACCGAAGTCGAGAATCTTCGCAAAGTCTGAGTCGTCGCCCTCCTTCACCAGCACCACGTTCTCAGGCTTGATGTCGCGGTGTACGATCCCGCGCGCATGCGCGTGCTCGAGAGCACGCAGCACGTGACGCGCAATCCGTAGCGCGCGGCGCCACGGCAGCTTCGGTTCCCCGTTCAACAGATCAAACAGTGGGGTTCCATCGAGCAGCTCGAGTGCCATGAAGAGAGAGCCGTCGTCGAGACGGCCAAAATCCGAGACGTTGACGCAGTTCGGATGGTTGACCCGATCGATCGCGAACGCCTCCCGCTCGAACCTCGTGGCGATACCCTCGAGCGCCTCCACGTCTTCATGAAGAAGCTTCAGCGCAACCGGACGACGCAGCGAAACGTGCTCGGCGCGATAGACGCACCCCATGCCGCCTGCCCCGAGCACCCCGGTGATTCGATAGCGGGAATCGAGCACGTCCCCGATTTGCAGGACCGCCGACGCCTCTGCCGGCCGCTCCGCGGTAGAAGCATCTTCCGTAGCCAACGTACGCACTGAGACAGTATTACGAAAAACGAGCCCCCCCGCCCAAACCTCACATTTGCCTACAGGGTGGTCGAACGTAGCCTGTGGGGATCAGCCTCGACCGAGGAGCGACGAGAGTAGACCCTCTCCGCGCGATTTTCGCAGGAGCCAGCGCGCTTTCTTGAGAAGGGCTGGCCCGGAGAGCGCGCCCACGCGCACGTCGAGGATCTCGCCGTCGTTCACGAACGCCAGGGTTGGAACCGCATGAATCCGAAAGGGGGCCGCAAGCTCCGGTGAGGTCGCGGTATTGACTTTGACGAAGCGCAGCGGTTCATCCGCGAGCTCTTGGGCGACGGCTTCCAAGTGCGGCGCCATTGCGATGCAGGGCCCACAGCTTGGTGACCAGAAATCGATCACCGCGGCGCCACCGTCTTCGCCCATGAGCTGGTCGAGCTCTTCGAGCGTCCGGAGATCCTCAATCATGATCGTGAGGCCTTCCCACTGGCGGCGTTGAGGGCTCGCTCGAGCCGTTCGCGGGCCTCGGCGGCCACCGATGCCAGCGACTCCGAAGGAGCCACCTGAAACATCACGCGGGGGTCGATGATGGAGATACTGATTTCGTTCGGGGTCATCTGCTGAATCGTCACGTTGCAGGGCAAGAGCAGCCCGATGTAGGGGTCGGTTTGGAGCGCGCGATGCGCAAGCGCTGGGTTGCAGGCCCCGAGAATCACGTAGGGACGAATCTCTTCGCCAAGCTTTGTTTTGAGCGCATCTTGCATGTCGATGGTGGTTAGCACCCCAAAGCCCTCTTCCTTGAGTGCAGCGCTCATGGTGGCAGTTGCCTCATCCATCGAAACACCCTCGAGGGTTGCTTCGAGCCCGTAGCTAGGTCCTTGTTCTGGCATCGCGTTTCTCCCGGTTGGTAAAGTCGTAGCGCAACGGCTCGGACTAGTTCCGCCGTGTCGCTTCGAAGACGTACTGAGCTACGTCATCGATCTGGTCTGGGGTGAGAGTTTGCCCGAATGGCGGCATGGCGCCGACGCCGTTGGTCACCGCGGCGCGGACCTGCTCGACGCTGTGGCCGAGCTCATCGAGATTGGGGCCGACTTGCGCAACCGCCTCGGCGTCGGAGAGCGTGTGGCAGGTGCTGCATGAGGGCACTGCGTTCTGGCGAAAGATTTCGCGCCCGCGCCTTCCGGCATCGGAGAGCACGACAGGCTGCTTTGGGCCCCGTGGAACCTCGGTGGGTGCGGGCGGAGGCGTCAGGCACTCCAAGTCTTTTTCGGCGCAGACCTGAACCATCACCCCAAGGTCGCGCCAGCTGTTATTCGCATAGCCGCGCTCGTTCTCGAACCGTGTTTCGGGCTGCGCCCGGCCGCGCACAGTCGTGGCGCGGCTGTAGAGTGTCACGGAACCGGGCGCGCGCTCGATGTCGATCGCAAAGACGCGCCACGCGTATCGCCCGAGGTCCGGCCCCACGAACGCAGCGCGCCGCCAGCGTCGCCCATCCGTCGATACCTCGACCTTGGCGACCGAATCGGTTCCTCCGAACGCCACCCCGATCACACGGAATCGCCCGGAAACGACCGGCGTGCGTTGGGTCGGGAGCGTGATGAACGACTTGACGGGCATCTCCCAGAGCGCCGGCTGATCCGGCGCGCCATTCTGCCCAATGGGTCGCATGCGGTAGCCGGTCTGCTGAATCTTCGCAGGACCTTGCGTCTTGGTGAACGCAAGACGCCGAACGAACTTAATCTGATTGCAACCGAAGTAGCCTGGAACGATGAGCCGGAGCGGCCCGCCGTGCTCGAGCGGAATCGGCTCACCGTTCATCTGCCAAGCGAGGAAAGCATCGTCGAGCGCCTTGGCGAGCGGGATGGAGCGCTCGACGACGACTTGATCCCGATCGATGCCCGCAGGCAGGGGTTCGCCGCCCGTGGTGGTGAGGTACCGCGCGCCTCGTTCGACCCCCGCGAAGTGGCGCACTACGTCGCGAACCGGCACCCCGGTCCACATCACGCAGCCCGACGCGCCCACGCCCCAGGGCGACCCGCTCGGGTCGTGCCCGAAGTACTTTCGCCCGTTTCCGGAGCACTGCAGCACGGTTGCCATAGTCGTGAGGCCAAGCTTGTCGAGCTCGTCGACACGGATCTCGCCGGGACGCCGCACTCCCTTGACCTCAGTGGTCCAGCCCGCGCGATCGCTGACGAACGAACTCGGCGGCAGCGGCAAATTCTGGCGGACGAAAAGCAGTGAACTCGCGGTGAGCAGGGTGCCGAGCTTCTCGCGTTTGGTTTCGAGGGTGAGCGGGCTGTCTCCGTGCTTGATGAAGTCGGCCGGGTCCTTGCTCTCGGGGAACCAGGAGCCCGGGCTCGTCTCGGCCTGCCCGACCGGTGCAGGCGCTGCCGCCGGAGTAGCGCCCGGGTCCGTTGCCTCGGGGTCGGGGGTCGAAGGCGTGCAGCCGGTCATCGTACCGAGCACGGCCCCGCTGCCGACGCTGAGCGCGGTCAACACGAAGCGTCGGCGACCGGTCTCGGGCGTGTCTTGTTCCTCTGTCATGGAACCTCCGTCTGCGTCGGAGTCTGCCAATCTCTCGCGAAACAGTCTGCCATCGCCTGCGCCGCGGGTTTGCCGCGCGGCGTGAACCCCGAATCGCGCGGGCCTCCAACCCCGAACCAGTTCCAGACGTAGTAGCCCTGAAGAAGGTGCTCATCGGCGAACGCGTCGCAGAAGCCCTGATAGAGAGCTGTCTGTAGAGCGAGATCGACCTCTGCCAGGCGGCTGTCGTCCCAGGGCTTCGCGCGCGCCGAGCTTCGACTCGGGTACCCGACCTCGGTGAAAAGTACGGGCTTGGCAACGGCTTGGGCCAGCGCGCGAATCTTTCGGCGGGGCCTTTCCCACGCATCCGCAATGGCCTCGGCCGTGCTCCTGCCCGGCGGGCCGTCCAGCAATGGGAAGTAGGCGGTCATCCCAAGTTCATCGAGCGCATCCCAGAACCCGACCTGCGCACCCCGGTCCCAGTTGGCCGAGTAGGTCACCCTTCCCCCAAATCGCCGGCGGACCTCGGCAATCAGAGACCTCCACTCGCGCTCGAATGGCTCGAGTGAGTTGAGCTCCGAACCAACGATGAACCGCTCGCACCCTTCCTGCTGGGCTATCTCGGCGAGCGGCAGCACGAACGCGCCGTAGGCCTCGAACCAGGCCTCGACTCCGTCGGCCGGAAGGATCGTGCCGCGCCATTCGTGAGGAGCGCGCTCCAGGAACCGGACCACCGGCATCAGCGTCGCTCGCATGCCCGCCTCGCGGACCTGCCGGAGAGTACGGGACACGGTCTCGAGCGCGGGTGAGATGCCCGGACGAAGCCCAATGTCAGAGGTAAGCCGATTGGACTGGGTCGCGTTGACGATCACCACCACGTCGGTCGCACCACGCGCCTCGATCTCGGCGACGAGCGGCGCATAGTCCCAGTCGGGGTCCGACGCGAAAAGGCCAAGCGCGACGCCTCGGACGAACGGTCCAGGCTCGGGGCTGTCCGGTTCGGGCGTGGGCGAGGCACCCATCACTGCAAGAGCCATGAAGGTGGCGCCAATCGCAGCAACCGCGAGGGCCGCTGCAGTGTTTGGCCGGCGTTCCGGGTTCCACGCATCTTGCACTCCTCCCGCCACTACGGCTCCGCCGGCAAATCCAAGCCACTGTACTCGGCCCAGGAGCCGTCGTAGTTGATCGTGCTCTCGGGCGCGTGACCGAGCTGATGGAGCGCGAAGTAAACCGCCGAAGAACGAGTCCCCGACTGACAATAGGTGACCACCGCTGTCTGATCGTCGATGCCGCGTTCGGCGAAGAGCGCACGTAGACTCGCCGGAGGCTTCAAGCGATGATCGCGTTGCGGCTCACGCATCACCTCGATCCAGTCGAGGTGCACGGCCCCCGGGATGCGCCCCGCCCGTGCCGCTTTCGTGTGTTGCTCGGCACCCGTGAACTCGATGAGGTTGCGGGCGTCGACGAAGCGGACGTCCGTGGCGTTCGATCGTTGCGCATCGACGAACGCGGCGACTTCGGACCATCGCTGAATCTGTGCGTCTTTGGGCGCATCGAGGAGAACGTTGCCAGGATTCGGCTCGAGCCCGCGGCCACCGGCCACCCGATGCCCGGCAGCTTTCCAGGCCTGAAGGCCACCGTCGAGCACGCGCGCATCGAAGCCACCGAACGTGCGTAGCGTCCACCAGAGGCGATAGGGCTCGGGCCCGCCATCGCCGTACAGCACCACCGTACTTCCCTGCTCGACTCCACGGTCGCGAAGCATCCGCTGAAGCGCGTCGACTGAGTGCGAGAGCCCCGGCACTTCGTCCCCACGCGAGTAGTCTTCGCGGTAGAGGCGACCGGCGCCCGGGACATGGCCGGCGTCGAATCGCGCCGCGGGCCGCACGTCGAGCACGACCAGCGTCGGTGCGCCGAGCGCCCTGGCAAGTTCGGCAACGCTCACCAATGCGGCGGGGTCGTCGTAGCCATCGCGCCGCGCCTCGTCACCGAACCGACGGAGCATCGCTTCGGCCTCGAGCGGGCTCGGTGAATAGGCGTCCGACGCGGGCAACGCCGATGCCGGCTGCGAGGCTGCCGCTGGCTCCCCCAACATCGGCGTATGTGCGATCTGCGCGTGGGGCTCATGGAGGTACCAGGCGACGGCCATCAACACGAGACCGGCCAATGACCAGCCCACCTTGCTGTGAATTCTTGGAACGAACTTCTGGAGCGGCCAGATCTCCTGCGCGAAGAAGTTCTCGGGAAACGCCTCGACGCCCTGAAAACCGATGTGCTCCGGCGGGTCATCGGGCATCTTGGCCGTGCCGAAGATCCAGTCCCAGCAGCTGAAGATGATCCCGAAGTTCACCGTCGTCTTCGCGTCACCGCAATAGTCGTGGTGCCAGATGTGCATCCGCGGGCTGTTGAGCACGTACCGCCACGGCCCATGGCCGAGGTCGAGGTTCGAATGGTTGAGATGCCCGATCAGCGTCCCGAAGATCGCGTGGAACATCAGGGCCTCCCAGGCGAAGCCGAGGAATACGAGCGGCAGATAGAGCACGGACTTGTAGACGATCACTTCGAGCCAGGAGAATCGAAACGAAACGATCCAGTCCATCTCGCCGTCTTTCACGCTGTGGTGGGCCTTGTGGAGTTCCCAGAGCGCAGGCACTCGGTGAAGCATGTTGTGCACGCACCACTGAAGAAAATCGATCACCACGAGGGCGACCAGAATCTGGGCCCAGACCGGCCAGTGGGCAGCAGCGTTGCGGTACACCGCGTCGGTCAGCCCTTGGGCGGCAAGCCATTGGTCGAGGTGCGGAAGCACCCAGGTTGCCGCAAGGCCGGCGAGGAGAATGCCGAGAAAGTGGCCGTTGAAAACCAGATGAATCAGGTCCGACCAGAGCTTCGGCCGCAGCTGCTTCTGCTGGGGACGCCACGGAAAGAGGCGCTCGAGCACGACCATCAGGAGCGAGATCGCGGCGAGGCTTATCGGATAGAGGTACGCGAGCATGGCATTGATTCAGCGTTGGGAGGATTGGGTCCGCAGACACAGCGCGTTGCAGCCCGGAGAAGACATGTCAGACAAAGCAGCTCTCGTGCCAGGGGTCGGGACTCAGGGCCGGGACGGATTCGCGCGGCTTTTGTGGTGCTCGGGGTCGGCGGTACGCCTCGGTGAGAAGACAGTGTTTCATTCAATGTTTCAACCTGTTTCACGTTCGCGCCATTCGAATGTGATTTCAGCACCTTGGTTTTGGTACGAGGGTTGCATCAAAAGCTTGCAGAAGAGGGCGTAAATGAACTGGATTCGCACACTGAACTCGCCGGCCTCCCTCATGCTCGCCGGCTCGATGAGCCTGCTGATCGTCGCAGGGGCCGGATGCACGCGCGACGCAACCCCATCGAATGAAGACTGCGGTTGCGACGCGATGAAGTCGGATGAAGCGGTGGCCGGCCCGATCGAGGGCACACACGCCACGCACTACGCCCTGCCCGGCCTCGACCATGGACTGCTCCAGTCGCCGGTAAACATTCTGTCGACTCAGGCGGTCGACGGAACGCATCGCGTGGCGCCCCACTTCGACCACGCGGCCCCTGACTACGTGGTCAATACCGGCCATACGATCGAGCTCGACTTTCCGACCGGCTCGTCGATTACATTCGACGGTAACGAGTACGACCTCAAGCAGCTTCATTTTCACACGCCCTCCGAACATCAGGTCGACGGCACTACCTACCCGATGGAGATGCACATCGTGAGTCAGATGGATCCCGCGCCTCCCGGTACGTCGCCCGAGTATCTGGTGGTCGCAATTCTCTTCCGCATGGGCGACAGCCACCCGTTCATCGAGAGCTTCCTCGACCAGGTTCCGCCGTCCGCCGGTCGAAAGCATGTCGAACTCGGCGAGATCTCGGTGGACCAAATCGACCTGTCCTCGGTGCGAGAGGTGTTCCACTACCGTGGGTCGCTAACCACGCCGCCCTATACCGAGGCCGTCCATTGGCTCGTGCTCAAGCAGATCGTCGAGGCCTCTCCAGAGCAAATTCGCCGAATCAACGTCATCGAGGGCGACAACGCTAGGCACATACAGGCCCTGGTGGACCGCAAGATCGACGAGTGACGAGACAGCGGTTCCCGACCGCCGCGTGACCGGAACGGATCTGAGACCGCCTCCCGACTGAAACCCGCTCTTTCGTCAGGAGCCTTACAACACCCCCAAAACCTCCAGCGCTACCCTGAACTCGAGGGGGTACGCGAATGAGGTTTGGGTCTGTGGCAGTCGTTGCCGCACTGGCGATCGCGGGATGCGGATCGCAGCGCTCGAACACGACCGTCGTTCACCACCACTACTACGCCTCCGATGCCAGCTCCGCCGCGGCGGAAGCGACATCGCGGATTTCGACGCGGACTGGCGTCGAGACGAGCTCCTCGGGTTCCCGGCCGGCAATCGAGCCCGAGTACGTGCTCGACGCTCTAGCCTCGCTGCTTGACGACACATACGAGGCCTTTCGTGAGCAGTGCGCCTCTGCGCCGGCGGGCACCTTCGAAGTCGGGGCGAACGGAGTCACCACATGCTGGCAAGAAGAGAGCGAGTTTGCGCTCTCGGTGACCTACCTTGCGGGCTCGGCCGTGATCGCCGGATTCACGACGGGCAGCGAGCGGATCCGTGAGCTTGCTACAGCCATGGTTGACCAGCTGGGAGACCCAGACCGAACCGGCACCCGTGAGATGGTCTGGGAGCGCGATCAGGTGGTCGTGAAGCTTGGTGTCAGCACCAGCGGCGCCATCTGCGGTGTCTACGTGTATCGCAAGGGGAGCGCCGTATGACCGCGGACTCTGCGAGCAAGCGACTACGAGCCCTGAGCCTCACGGCAGCCGCGGGAACGCTCTGCGCTACGATGGCTCTCCTCTGCGCGGCGGACGCCGACGCAGACAGCGCGCATGGCGAGCAGATGGAACTTGCGGCCATGGTCATGGACTCGACGCCGAGCTCGTTCCCAACGCTTTGCAAGGAGCTTGGCGGTTCGTTTTTCACCGAACGCAACGCTGCCCGCTGCCAGCGTAAAGACGCCGAGCTCATGGTCTGGTGGCGTGGGCAAACCGCGCATCAGTCGAGCGTCTCGTACCCCCTCGAGGAGTCTACGCTCGATGCCCTCAGCACCCTTGCCCTCAAAGTCTTCGGCACTCCTGACAAGCTTGAAAAGACGCGGATAGTCTGGCTGGTATCGAAAGAGGAATGGGTCGCCGTGTCGTTCACCGACAAGGAATCGCGCTTCACCATTGGGCGACGGTAGCCCCCTGACGGTGGCGTCTGGTCTACTCGAACACGTAGACCTGTTCATAGGTCCAACCGTGTGGGCCGGTGTAGATGAGCGGCGCGGAATAGACCAACCTTCCGCGTTCCGATTCGGGGAAGGTGTGGCTCGACTTGCGCGCCTCACCGACGAGGAAGTCGGCCGTGGCGACGGAAGTGCGAATCGCCATTTCCGAGTGGGGGATATTCGAGTAGGCGCTGTTCTGACTCCATTCCCAGTTGTTTTTCTCCGGGTGCCACTGGACGCCGTAGAAGGGGTAGTTGCGGGCCTCCATGCTGCTGACGAACACCATCCCTGCAGGGGCTTGGTTGGACGAGAGCATTTCGAAGAACCGATGGAGTGCGGGATTCGATTCGAACTCGCTGACCAAGAGGCCGTGGCCGTGTGAGTTGAATGTGATGCTTTGCGACTGCAGCGCCTGGACTACGTCGGTCGGCATGCCGCCGAAGAGTCGGCTCGACTCGGCTCCGGGCGACAAGCGCAGCGGGAGCGATAGGTTGGTGGCGACTACGTTCTGGCTGATGACCTTCCCGTTGCCCGTCTCGAGTACCGCCAACTCTTCGAACCCGAGGCAGGTGCCCCAGATGGGATAGTAGTCGCCGCGGTCGTTGGCCTCTTTGGCAAGCTTGTAGAGAATCGCGCCTTCCTCGGTGTAGATATCGTCGGGGTCGATGCCCTGATTGCCCCCCGGCAACACTAAGCCGTTCGTGAGGTCGAAGACCTCTTGGTAGTATTCGGCCGGCTGGCGAAGCCGAACGGGAAGCACACGCGCACCGGCCTGGCCGATCCAGTTCACATAGCTTGCTGGGATCATCGTCTCGTAGGCGAGCAGCGCAGCCTTGACGTCTGGGTCGATGGACCGCGAGGCGGTGACCGTCTTTACATCTTCGCTGAAGATGGCGATGACCGGACGCAGATCGGTCCCCTCGGACGTTGCTTCCACAGCTGATGGGGCCTCGTTGGCTGGCTCTCGATCATCGGTGGAAGGCACAGCGCTCGGTTCCTTTCTGCAACCCAACCCAAACGCCAGCAGCGCGGCGAACGCAAGGGCGCGCCTCACCGACTCTGCCGCTTCAGGGTCGCGTCGATCGACTTCAGGCTGCGCGCGATGTCTGCGAGCGCCCGCGTCGTGTCCAGCGCGGTGCGGCTGTTGTCCCGGGACTTCAGCGTCGTCGCGATTTCCTGCACCGCACTCGCGGTGTCGCGCGCTGGGTCGGCGCTGTAGGCGTTCGCGAAGCCAGGGCCGAAACCCATGCCGATGACGAGTCCAATGACGAGTCCAAGGGCAAGCCCCTGCGCGAGAACGAGAATCTGCTTCATGTGCTCTCCTTCATGAAGCGAAGCGTATCGCAGCCTTGCGGGGGCGCGAGCCGCTCGGAATGGAAAGATCCAAAGAGACCGACCGGCGCAGCTCACAGGATCGCGCGATGAGTACGATCCTGCCGAGATTTGCTGGTGATCAAATCTCGGAGAATCGGTACGGTAGCCCTTCCCGTGGAACCGACCCTTCCAAAGTTTGGCCGAACCGTTGCCTGGTGCACCGCCGTCGCGAGCACCCTCGCTGCGGTTGTCTTTGGCTCTCGCGACCCCTGGTTTGGCGCCTTCTGCGCAGGCACGGCGGGCTTCATCGTGATGTTCACCAGCACCCCGGCACGGGCGATCGACACCCCGGATTCGCGGATGGCCACCGGGGATCAGTCGGGCCTGAGCCGCATCGTCTCGCTCCGTAGTCTCGCGACGGTTGCCTTCGGCGTCATGATGATGGCCGGTCTCATTACGTCGACGATGGCACGCTGAGGCCTGCTACCGAGCGCGGCCTGTCCAACACCGGCCGTCCTCAAGAATTTGGCACTGGAGCTGGCGCGCCAAGCGCGCCCTCAGTCACGCGGTGTTTCAACCTCACTAAGAAGAGTGCCGCGGAGAGCCCCGACGCACCGAAGACCATGCACATCACCATCACCTGGTAGCGAACCGCAACCAGCGGTGACACCCCCGACAGAATCTGCCCCGTCATGAGCCCCGGGAGCGACACGAGACCGACGGCCAGCAGACTGTTGACGATCGGAATCAATCCCGCACGCATCGCGATGCGGCGCGCGACCTCGTAGGACTCGCCTCGCATCATCTCCGCGATCGCGCGTTCGGCGGCGAGGCTGACGGCATTCATCGAGGCGGCGAAGATCATTCCCGCGAGGGGAACGACGAAACTCGGCTCGTACCAAGGGTCGAGCGTGAGAACGACCTGGGTGATCAGCAAGACGGTCACGCCGCCACCCGCGACGATCGCAAGGAGTGCATCTCGGTAGAGCTTGCCGCGGAGCCGGGGAATCGTGCGGAGGGCAATCCAGCTCGCCGCTACCACCATCACCGTCAGTACGCCGAGCACGACCCAGGGAGTGTCTGCTTCGAACACGTAGACGAGCACGTATCCCACGAGGAGCAACTGCCCCAGCATTCGGAGCAGCGCAACGACCGCGTGCCCCGCGTCGGCAGACCACTTGGACAAGATGAACAGGACGACCACGGCCGGAATCGCCGCGAACGCCAGACTAGAGAGGGGAATGTATTGAATGGTTCGGCGCCTCTGGCGCAACCGTAGCACTGAGCAAGGGCCGAGCAGCCATCCGGCCTCCAGAAGCGCAGCGTCATCGAGGTCGGTCCCAGCGCGAATGAAGCCTCGATCGTCGAGCGAGAGAGCACCTGCGACCCAACCGGTGTTCGGCCGACCGAAGGTCAGCAGTTCTTGTGAACTTTGCCTGACGGCGGCGGCTTGTGCGACGAGGGACCGGCTTCGAGTTTCGCGATGACTTCGCGAAGGTGGCCCATGAGCATGTCTCCGAGGTCGCGACTGAGCCCTTCGCGGACGACGATGCGAAGCACGGCAAGCTCCTCGACGTTCGGTGGCATCGTGTAGGCGGGCACCTGCCAACCGAATGCGCGCAGACCGTCCGAAACATCGTAGACCGTGTAGCGGCTCGAGTCCTTGAGCGAGAAGGCGAACGTCGGGATGGTGTCTCCGCGACTCAGGAGCTCGAAAGGACCGAGTCCCTCGATTTCGCTCGAAAGGTAGGTGGCGACCTCACGCATTTGCTCGAGCGCGCGCGTGTAGCCCTCACGGCCGAGCCGGATGAAGTTGTAGTACTGGGCAACGACCTGGTTGCCCGGGCGCGAGAAGTTGAGCGTAAAGGTCGGCATGTCGCCACCGAGGTAGTTCACGTGAAACACGAGTTCTTGCGGGAGCTCCTCGTGAGACCGCCACGCGACCCAACCAATGCCTGGGTAGACCAGCCCATACTTGTGTCCTGACGCGTTGATCGACTTGACCAACGGCAAGCGAAAATCCCACTCGAGCTCGGGTTGCAGGAATGGTGCTACGAAGCCACCGCTCGCCGCGTCCACGTGAATCGGAATCTCGTGACCGGTCTTCGCGTTGTGCTCGACGAGCGCGTCGTGAATGGCTTTGACGGGCTCGTACTCGCCCGTGTAGGTGACTCCGAGAATCGGGACGACACCAATGGTGTTTTCGTCGACGACATCGAGCACCGCCTCAGGCGTGATGGTATACTGACCCGGCTCCATGTTCACGTAGCGGGGTTCGACCTCCCAGTAACGAGCGAACTTCTCCCAGACGACCTGGACGTTGCTCCCCATGACGATGTTGGGCTTGTCGGCGGGCTTGCCCTGCGCTTCTCTTCTGGCGCGCCACTTCCACTTGAGCGCCATCCCGGCGAGCATCACCGCTTCCGAGGACCCGATCGCCGAAGCCCCGATGCCCGTTTCGGGAGCATGGAAAAGCCGCGTGACGATGTTGATGCAGCGCTCTTCGATCGCCGCGGTGAACGGATACTCGTCCTTGTCGATCATGTTCTTCGAGAAACACTCGGACATGAGCTTCTCGGCCTGCGGCTCCATCCAAGTGGTGACGAAGGTGGCCAGATTCAGGCGCGCGTTGCCGTCGAGCATCAGCTCGTCGTGAATCAGGTTGTAGGCGACGTCCGGATCGAGCTCACCCTCGGGCATCTCGTACTTCGGCACCGAGCGCTCCATCGCACGCCGTCCATAGACGGGCGTGAAGTGCCTCTGGGTATCAGCTAGCTCATCGAGGTTCTTCTGCTTGGTAACCATGATCATCGTCTCCGTGAAGGAAGGGCATAGTGCGCGGTCATCTCGGGCCATAGCAAGTAGGCCGCGAGGAAGAAGCATACGGCCCCAGCGAATGTGGTGACATCGGCGAGGCGCTGATCGAGGAGTTCAGCGGTAGGGAGGCGTACGATCGAGGCTACTGCAGAGATCCCGAAGGCGATTGAGCCGAGCAGATTGATGAAGACGATCCACCAAGAGACGTTTCTCGGCTGCCAACCGACCCAATGTCGGCACACCTCGGCGTACGCGAGGTAGCTCGCAACGAGGAAACAGACCGAACCGATTGCATTCGGTACCCAGACGAACGCCTGTACCGCGGCCGGGCGTAGCGCACGCATTGCCTCGAAGGTGTTGACGTTGAAGAAAAGGGTTCCGACGAACTGCACGAGAGCAGACCACCACCCGATCTTCTGCGGCTCGGAGCGAAACAGCGCAGTCGGCGGCGGCCGTCCGGTTTCCGGCGATGGCTCGTTGACGACCTCGAAGAGCTGAAGGTAGGCAGCGCTCGTGAAGAAGATCGAACCGACGAACAAGACGGTCCCGCTCCGCGCAGCGATGCGCAGTCCCGCAACCGAGGCGATCGAGCCAACCGCGAACAGCGCTGCGCCAATCATGAAGAGCGCGCCAATCCACCAGGTCACAGTCTGTGGAGCGAACACCACCAACCGCCGTGGGCGGCTCCGGAGAATCGCGTGAGCCGGTTGAGCGTCGAGGCCCTTCCGGTTGCGCCGTGAGTGCCAGACGGTTCGCGCGCCTTGGAGGTCTTCGAGGACGAGCGTCGTGACGAAGCGCCCGGGACCAGGCCGGCGACGGACGATTGCGGGCGGCGCTCCGCCGTGAGAGTCGGCTGCCGGTGAGCGGCGCTTGTCCGAAGTACGCACCGGCGCGCTATAGCGTTGACGACGAAAGAGCGCCCCCCGGGGGCGGCCGCACCCAGATCCAACCTTCGCGCGCTGCGAGCTCTCGGTTTTCCGGAGAAATGACTTCACCCACGACGAAGTCGCGTGCCGCAAGGAGGCAGAGGACCGCGTCGAGCACATGATCGCTGCCAAGGGCCTCGGCACGAAGCGCGTCGTCGAGCGGAGCTTCCGCGCCTAGCGAGTCGAGGATCGACTGACGCGCTTCCCAGGCTTGGGTCTTTGTGCCCTTGTAGCCCGAGCTTCGGAGACCCCTGCCCGCGAGCGTTGCCGCCGGATAGACCTCGATCGCCGAGGTTTCTTCGAGGGACCCTTGCGTCCAGGCGAGGGGTATCGCGGTGCCGTGACGACGCCGCAGTCTGCCGAGAAACGCAAGCGCGCTGTGTGCGGTGCGCGCAATTCGTTCCGCCCCCACGTCGAGAGGGCGCTTCCCGAGTGCATCCGCCACCACATCGTCGGTACGCCGCCGAAAGATCGCGTTCGCCTCCGCATCGAAGTCTACTCCCGCGCGATGGGCGTGGAGTGCGTCACCCATCCGCGAAGGCCATCCCAATGGGGCGTCGAGTGCGAGCAGCGAGGCGCCGTCAGGAGCCTCCGCAATGTAGCGAGCCACCTCGTCGTCGATCGCGTCCCAGGTCTTGTGTGAGCTTACACGTTCAACGAAAAGCTGTCGTGCGCGAACCATCCCGAATGCGAGACCGACCTGAGTCGCCTGTGTCGCGCAGTCGATGCCGACGAGCCGTACGGTCGCGGTGTTGGAAGACGTTGCGGCGGTCACGGTTGCTAAAGGCCTCTCACGGGAGGAACCCTAGCGCACGGGCGTCACCTTGCGAGCCTGTGGAGGCAGCGGCACGCCTTCACGGAGTTCGCTTCCAACGAGGCCGAGAATCCGATTCGCAAAGCGCACGACGTCGCAGCGGCTGTAACCCGCCTTGTAGAGTTCGCGGTAAATCGTGTGCGCGAGACCGTCGAGTTCGGAGTCTTCGGGCAGGTCGGGCGCCGCCGGAGTTGCGGATACGGAAGCTTCGGCTGTGGAAGTTTCGGTTGCGGAAGGGGGTGGGGATAGGGCTTCGTGCGTCAATCTCGTCTCCTTCGAGACTCGACGACGACCCCCGGCGCCTTCGTCGATGCAGTCTGTAGCTGGTCCACCATGACACATTCGCGGCAAACGTCGGTGACAAAAATCGTAGCGTTTGCGCAGGTTTCCGGCGCGTTTCGGAACTCGGGTCTCGTCGCACAGCCGCTGCCCTGCCAGCAGAGAAGAAACCGAGTATGGAGACCGCCAAGTGCTTCGCGTGTTCGCTCTTCTGCTTGCCGTCTGGACGACCGGCTTCGCGCCGACGCTCTCCCGCGCACAGATTCCGACCGTCTCGACGAAATCTCCGTACGTCGCAGCGGAAGGCAAAGCGCTTCTCGTATTCGTCCGCCCGCGCAAACGGCTCGCCGAGGAGGTGCTGCACTCGGTCGTGGACGAGCAAGGGCGCTGCATTGCGGTGCTGGGAAACGGCTGGACGGTCGTCGCACCCGTGCGACCTGGAGCGCGCAAGCTGCTCGTGGTCACCGGCGTGGCTCAGCCCACTGTGCAGCTTCTCAAAGTCAAAGCCACGGTCGGCAATACCTACGTCGTGATGTTTCGCCCACGCGTCAACGCGAAGAGGCCGGTCGATATCACCATCCTCCGCAAGAGCGAGCAAACGCTCGAGAAGTTTCCGCCCTCGGTGCTCGAGAGCGGTCCGTTCCATCCCGATCTTCGCGACTGCTCCGCGTGGGTTGCTTCGCGGCGCGGGAGGCTAGTCGGCAAGGCGTCCGATGCGAAAGCGGACTGGAACGAGGAAGACGACGAGTTTCGCGCAGCTCACACGATACGGCCTGCCGACGGCTGGTCCGCAAGCGAGATCGAGTTCCGCTGAAACCGGGGGCGAACGCGGCTAGCCGCCGACCAGCCGCAGAAGCTCTCCGACGGAGTGGTCGGCTTCGATCGGATGGCGCAGAGGCAGCTCCTCGTGAATCACGTAGCGGGTTCTGCGGCCTTCACGGCTCCGGCCAATGACGCCGGCTTCTTCGAGCTCGCCCAGGATGCGCTGCACCGCCCTCTCGGTGATACCGACGGCCTGCGCAATCTCGCGCACGCGGACGGTCGCGTCCCGCGCAATGCACAGCAGCACGTGGCTGTGATTACTTAGGAAAGTCCAGGCAGAGACGTTATTCTCGGAGGGCATGGTCTATTAGCTGACCCCTAATACATAAAACATATTTCATGCATTGACAAGCCTGAAATATTTCTCATGCTTTTAATCTCATGAATCAAACTCCTGGCACCGCTGCGCGACCGAGCCCGCTGCGACGCACTCGTCAGCTTCTTGCGTTGGAGCGTGAGGACATCGTCGTCATCGTCATTTACGGCATCGCGCTCGGACTGCTTTCCCTGGCAGTGCCGATCGCTGTGCAGTCCCTGGTCAACACCGTGGCGTTCGGATCGTTGATTCAGCCGTTGGTCGTTCTGGCGGTCCTCCTCGCGGTCGCGCTCACCGGCGCTGCAATTCTCCGAGCGCTTCAGGTACGCATTGCGGAGATGCTCCAACGGCGATTGTTCGTGCGTATCGTCACCGAGATCGGCGGTCGACTTCCTCGCGTCAGCGCCAAAGCCCTCGAGGCGGCCAACGGTCCTGAGCTCCTCAACCGCTTCTTCGACGTATTCACCACCCAGAAAAGCGTCGCGTCCCTCTTGCTAGGTGGCGTCGACGCCCTGCTAATCGCGCTCGTCGGCCTCATCGTTCTCGCGTTCTACCACCCTGCCCTCCTCGCCTTCGACATCGTGCTGATCATATGCGCGATCCTCGTTCTCATTCCGATGGGGCGTGGCGGTACGGCCACGAGCGTCGCCGAATCGAAGGCCAAGTACGCCGTTGCCGGGTGGCTCGAGGAGATGGCGCGTCATCCTCTGTCGTTCAAGCTCGCGGGGGGTGAAGAGTTCGCGGCCGCGCGTATCAACACACTTGCCGGCGCATACCTCGCCAAGCGCGATCGACACTTCCGAATCGTCTTCCGACAGGTCGTGGGAGCACTTACGATCGAGGTCCTCGCAAGCGTCTCCTTGCTTGCAGTTGGCGGCATCCTGGTGATCGAGCGACAGCTCTCGATCGGTCAGCTCGTTGCGGCAGAGCTCATCGTCACCGCGGTCGTCGCGTCAATCGCCAAACTCGGCGGCAAAGTCGAAGTCTTCTACGACCTCGTCGCCGCGGTCGACAAGCTCGGCGAGATCCTCGACCTCCCGATCGAGCGCTCCGACGGCGAGGACCCGCCACACGGGCCCGAAGATCGAGGCCATCTCGTCGTACAGGGTCTCGAACTGGTGACGGACGACGAGGACGATGAACTCGAGTTTTCGCTCGAACTCGAGCCAGGGGAACGCGTCGCGATTCACGGGGCATCCGAGCGGACGACGTCGAGCCTTGTCGACGCGGTGTTTGGACTTGTCACTCCGGAGGCCGGGATCATCGAAATTGACGGACACGACAGCCGGGACCTGCACTTGAGCGACCTGCGGTCTCGCATCGCGGTGGTGCGCGACACCGAGGTGCTTCCCTGCACAATCTCCGAGAATCTTCGAGCCGCGAACGCGGACGTCACCGCCGAAGAGTCTTGGTCCGTGCTGCGCCGAGTCGGGCTCGAGGAGGTGGTCAAAGCCCTGCCCGATGGACTCAATACCTATGTGGTAATGGGCGGCGCACCGCTCTCTCGGGCACAGTCAATCGAACTGACCATCGCCCGAGCGCTCGCGGGTCAGCCATCGGTGCTCGTGCTGGACCGAACCCTCGATCACCTCGACCCCGTGGAGCGCGCGCGGATCGTCGAGCGAATCTTCTCCGAGCGCGATACGACCTTCCTCCTCATCAGCGAAGACCCAGCGCTCCAACAGCGCAGCGACCGCGAGATTGACCTCGCCAAATACAAGACATCGCAAGGAGAAGCGGCATGAGTAGTCCCGCCGCAAAGGCCCCCGAACCTTGGTCCGGATTCGAACGGCGCACGCTTCCAGAGGGGCTCGAAGTGACGCGCCCGCAGAACGCGAGCCGAGTCGCGAAGATACTGGTGGCGGTGTTCGTCGCATTTGCAATCGCGGCACTTCTCGCTCCATGGGTGCAGAACATCCAAGGCAGCGGGCGCGTGATTGCCTATGCGCCCGAACAGCGACAACAAAACATCGAAGCGACGATCTCAGGCACGATCGAAAAGTGGTACGTGGAAGAGGGTTCGGAGGTGAACAAAGGCGACCCGATCGTACTCTTGGCCGACCGAGACGGGCAGCTGATGTCACGCCTCGACGACCAGCGTGACGCGGTCACAAACCGACGCTCGGCCGAGGCAATGCGCGTCGAGACGCTTCGCTCTCGCGTCGAATCTCTGCGCCGGTCACGGCAGGCTCAGATTATCTCCGCCGAAGCCCAAGTCATGATCTCGCAACAGGACGTTGCGGCTGCCCAGCAGGACCTCGCCGCCGCCGAGGCGGAGCTCGAAACCAATCAGCTCAATTTTCGAAGGCAATCCGACCTGCGCAACGACGGATTGGCTTCGCAGCGCGAGTATGAACTCGCCGATCTCGCCGCCCGCCAATCGCGTGCCAAGGTCGCTGCGGCACGCGCAAGCCTGCGCGCCTCCGCGAATAAGCTCGCGCAGAGCCGAGCCGCGCTCGACCGGGTGACCGCATCAACCACAGCAGAGATCGAGAACGCGCAGGCAAGCTTGAACAGCGCAGAGACTGAAGTCGCGTCGGCCAACGAGGGGCTCGCCAAGCTAGATGTCGATATTGCGCGGCAGCAGGCTCGGACGATCAACGCGCCAGTCGACGGAACCATCATGCGAGTGGACGGACGCCTCGGGGGACAGCAGGTCAGCCAGGGGGAGATTCTTGCGCTGTTGGTGCCGCGCACGAAAGACCGCGCCGTCCAACTCTACGTCGATGGCAACGATGCTGCGTTGATCAAGCCCGGTAGCCCGGTACGGCTCCAGTTCGAAGGCTGGCCCGCCGTGCAGTTCTCAGGATGGCCGTCGGTGGCAGTCGGCACGTTTGGAGGCCTCGTCTCATTCGTCGACGCCGCCGATGATGGCCGTGGCAACTTCCGGATCGTAATCGTCCCCGACCCCGAGGATGACCCATGGCCCGCGGCGAGTTACCTGCGACAGGGCGTGCTTGCCAAGGGGTGGATCCTACTCAACAAGGTTCGGCTGGGCTTCGAGATCTGGCGGCAGTTCAACGGCTTCCCGCCGACGACCGACCCGCCACCCATGGCGACCCCGAGCGAGGGAGCCAAATGATCGGCACGGTCCGCTGGGCCTGTCTGACAACGCTGCTCGTCCCCGCCCTGGCCCTGGCCCAGGCCAGCGACCCGGAGTCGAGACCGCTCCGATTCGAGGAAGTCGCCGAATCGGTGACCGCCCACGATCCGCGGATACGTCAGTCGATCGAGCAGCTTCGCGCCGCCGAGGGCGAGACGATGGTAGCGCGCGGCGCGTTCGACCCGAAACTCAACGCCGAGGGGTATCTTCTCACCGGCGGCTACTATGACCTCCGCGTGCTCTCGAGCGAGCTCCGTCAGCCGACGACGCTCTGGGGTTCTGAGGTCTACTTTGGCTACCGCATCGGTCGCGGCGACAATCAGCGGTGGCCTACCTATCGCGACGATCAAACGCTTTCTGGCGGTGAGCTACGCGCAGGCGTCGAGGTACCGATCTGGCGCGGTGGGCTCATCGATGATGAGCGGGCGCAACGGGCCCGTGCGCTCAACTTTCAAGAGGCCGCCGAGTACAGCCTCGACGCGCTGGGGCTCAATCTCGAGCTCGCCGCCGCGGCCGCGTACTGGACATGGGTGAGCACGGGCCTCAACCGTGAGGTCGCCAAAGATCTCATGCTGCTGGCCGAAGAGCGCGATTCGCAGCTCCGCCGCCGGTTGGCTGCGGGATCGATCGCAGAGTTCGACGTGCTCGACAACGAACGAATTCTCATCGAACGACAGTCGCTCCTGGTCGCCGCAGAGCGTGCCTTCCAAGAAGCGGCGTTCGACCTGTCGCTCTTTCTCCGGGACGCCGAAGGCCAGTCGGTACTGCCCGGCGCCGAACGCCTCCCGGACAGCGTGAGCATCGAGCCGCTGCAAAGCCTCTCTGAAGATGCGGCGATCGAGCGGGTGCTGCAATGTCACCCGGATCTGAACGAGGCACGCGCCGAACTCACCGCCTTGGAGATCAACCAACGGCTGTTCCGAAACCAGCTTGCGCCCGAGCTCAGAGCCTACTTCGAATACTCTCGCGACATCGGTGAACTCACGGGAACCGACCTCGACTTCACCCTGCCAGGCAACGTCTACGAAGCCGGGGCGTACCTCTCGATGCCACTGCTGTTTCGCGAAGACCGCGGCCGCGCTCAGGCCGCGAACGCCAAGGTCGCCGAACAGCGCGCTGAGCTCCAGTTCCTCGAAGACCGGCTGCGAGCGGCCACGCTCGACGCCGCATCGGCGCTACGCGCAGCGCAAGAGCGTGCAGAGCTTGCTGAAGGACTCGTCGAGACCGCGACTGCGCTGGCCGAAGGAGAACGGCGTCGCTTCGAAGTCGGCTCGAGCAATCTCGTGTTCGTCAACCTACGCGAACAGCAAGCAGCATCGGCCCGCATCCGATTGGTGGAGGCCACGGCAAGCGCGGAAATCGAGAAGACGCGTTGGGAAACGACCACTGAGGTGTTCTGTAGGTGAGGGACGCGCGGGGGCCAGGCTCTCAGTAGAAGTCGAGCCCTCGTCCGATCGGAGTTGCATGGTCTCTGCTCTGCGACGTCCCCTGCTCGAGTTTCCATCGCTTGAGCGCGCGGCGAAAGCTTCGCGTGTTGGTGTACCCGGCAGACCGGAGGATTTCATCGGGGGCGCGACGCTGCTCGACGCAGTCGAGTACGATCGCTTTGCGCGATGCGTCGACGAGTGCGCGGAAGCTGCTGCGTTCTTCGTGGAGGCGCCGCTGCAGCGTGCGAGGCGTCATGTGGAGTGCGGCGGCCACGGTTTCCACGCCGCAGGTCCCGGTTGGGAGCAGTCTCCTGATCCGCTCACGCACCAGATCGAGAAAACTCGTGTCGTGCAGACCGTGATGAAGCGGCAGCGCCATCTCGCGAAGTTGGCCGTGAAGGGTGACGTTGCGGTGCGCGGGAGCCAGATTCCAGGTGGCATCATCGATGACGAGTAGAGTTCGCCGCTGACCGAAGCGCACGGGAGCACCAAATGCATCCTGGTACTTGGCCATGTTGCCGCGATACGGGTGTTCGAACTGAACCTCGACCAGCCCAAACGCACTGTCCGTTGCGAAGTGAAAGAGCTTGACCAGAATCGCTGCGAGGAACTCGACCTCGTGTGAGAGTACGGGGAGTTCGTACTCGACCTTGTGGAGTTGAATGGCGTGATGTGCCGGGTGATCGGCCACGCTGAGCACTCGGCCGTGCGCCAGAAGCTCTTGAAAACGCACGGCTGCTTCGAGCCCCTTACCAAAGGACTCGGCACTGACGAGGAGCAGGAAGACCAGATGGTCGAGGCGCGTCTGCCAAACTTCGGCCGCAGTGAGCCCTAGGAACCGATCGTGACTGGCTTCGATGGCCGCGCGCCAGAGCCGTCCCGCCGCGTCGCGCGGTGCTCGGCCCGATGGGTCAGTGATGGCATCGAAGTCGATCCCCGCGTCATCGCAGAGCTTTACGACGTCGAGGTCGAGCGCGCGGAACGCGTGGACGATCCCCTTGGTCCAGGTACCGGAGACCCCGAAGGGCGCCGGCGGCTCGCGTGTCGTGGCTGAAACCTCCACCTGTGGCCATCGATCCACAGGCGACGTGGAATTACAAGGCGTAGTCCTGGACAGCCCTAAATCGCTGGCGCATTCGGTGCCTGATTTTGTCGCCCGCCGTCCCGGGGCCTCCGGTAGCGTCCTAGTCACTGGAGCAAGGCGGGCACCGCTTCAGCGAGACGCTCGACTTTGGATGAGCCCACCATCCCATCCAAAGGTCAGGCGAGACACAGCGTCCTCGCGTCGGTGCCCGCCCTTGCCCCATACTATGGAAGCGCCTCCGTCTCCGAACGGTGTCGCTGGTCGCGTCGCACCGCGGCAGCTTCCCGCCCTCAGGGAGTCCCATGGCAGAAGAAAAAAGAACGATTACCATATCGCAGCTGTTCGTGGCCGCTAGCGACTGTCCCGGTATGGTCCCGCGCCACGGCGTCGGCGCCTCAGGTGCGAGTCGGGGAAGGGGCACGGCTAGCCCTCGTTGAGTTCCCTGATCGATCAGCTTGATGCGCTCGGCAAAGCCGAGGTGGACGCCGACACTCTGCTGACTCGATTCCTCGAGTACGTGGAAACCCAGGGAATCGTTCTCTACCCGGCGCAGGAAGAGGCCATCATGGAACTCTTCGTCGGCAACAACGTCATCCTCAACACGCCGACCGGGTCTGGGAAGTCGTTGGTCGCCCTGGCAGCGCACTTTCGGTCGGTCGCCCTCGGAGAGCGTTCTTTCTACACGGCACCGATCAAAGCGTTGGTAAGCGAGAAGTTCTTCGATCTGTGCCGCGCGCTCGGCGCTCACCGGGTCGGGATGATGACCGGAGATGCGACAGTCAATCGGGATGCACCGGTGATTTGTTGCACGGCCGAAATCCTCTCCAACCTCGCGCTCCGCGAGGGCTCCCACGCGGACGTCGACTCGGTGGTCATGGACGAGTTTCACTACTACTCGGACCGCGACCGCGGCGTCGCTTGGCAGGTCCCGCTTCTCACCCTTCCCCAGACTCGTTTTCTCCTCATGAGTGCGACTCTCGGCGACACGACGCGCTTCGAGGAGGCAATCACGGAACTGACCGGTGTAACGACGACCTTGGTCCAGAGCGACGAACGACCTGTGCCGCTCGACTTCGAGTACAGCGAAGACGCCCTCCACAACACGGTAGTGGAACTGCTCGAAGACGACCGAGCGCCGGTGTACGTGGTGCATTTCGCGCAGCGCGCCGCGACGGAACAGGCGCAGAGCTTCATGAGCATCGACTTCCTCTCGAAAGAGGAAAAGAAGCAGATGCAGCACGAGTTGCGCGAGGCGCGCTTCGATACGCCGTTCGGCAAGGAGTTGAAGAAGTTCCTGCATCACGGAATCGGAGTGCACCACGCCGGCATGCTTCCTCGCTACCGGAGACTCGTGGAGCGTCTGGCACAGAAAGGAAAGCTCCGCGTCATCTGCGGCACCGACACGCTCGGGGTTGGTGTCAACGTACCGATTCGCACCGTGCTCTTCACGAAGCTCTGCAAGTACGACGGTCGGAACACGAAAGTCCTCACAGTGCGCGACTTCAAACAAATCGCCGGTCGCGCAGGACGAAGAGGTTTCGATACGCGAGGAAGCGTCGTGGCGCAGGCGCCCGAGCACGCGATAGAGAACAAGAAGCTACGCGCCAAAGCCGGCGATGATCCGAAGAAGCTCCGAAAGGTTCGCATGCGTCAACCTCCGGAGCGCGGGTATGCACACTGGGATGACGAGACTTTTTCTCGCCTGCAGCGGTCCGAGCCCGAGCCTCTCATCTCACGATTCGATGTGAGCAACGCGATGGTGCTCAACCTCTTCGAGCGCGAGGACGACGGATGTCGCGCGCTGCGCTCGCTCATCCGCGCGAGTCACGAGAGCAAGAACGCGAAGCGCAACCATGGACGTCAGGCGATCGCCATGATTCGCTCACTGCGCGACGCGGGCGTGATCGAGTTCACGGGCGACGGGCCTCGGGTGCACGAAGACTTCCAGCTCGACTTTTCTCTGAACCAGGCGCTGTCTCTCTACGTCGTCGAGGCGATCGACGTGCTCGACCCTGAAGATCCGGCCTACGCGCTCGACGTGCTGACCCTGGTCGAGGCCACGCTCGAAGACCCGATGGCCGTGCTGATTCGTCAAACCGATACGTTGAAATCGCGCGCGCTTGCCTCGATGAAGGCCGAAGGGCTCGAATACGACGAGCGCATGGAAAAGCTCGACCAGATCGACTACCCGAAGCCAAACGCGGAGTTCCTGTACGCCACATACGATCTGTTCGCTGCGCGACACCCGTGGGTCGCAGGCGACATACTCCGCCCCAAGTCGATCACGCGAGACATGTACGAGCTCGGCATGACTTTCGTCGAATACGTGAAGGAATACGGGCTTCAACGCTCGGAGGGTGTGCTGCTTCGCTACCTGACCGATAGCTACAAGGCGCTCGTTCAGACCGTGCCCGAGTCAGCGAAGACGGAGGAGCTCTACGAACTCAGCGACTGGCTCGGGCTCTCGGTGCGGTACGTCGACGCGAGCCTCATTGATGAATGGGAGAAGCTTCAGTCGCCCGATGCAATCGAAGCGGCGGACGCGGAGTCTGAACCTGCCACCCCCGACGTGACTCGCGATGTCCGCGGCTTCACCGCGATGGTTCGCAATACGGTCTGGAAGGTGCTCCGCTTCCTTGCGTTCCGGCAGAACGAGCGCGCAGCCGAAGCCCTCGCGGAAGCCGGCGACGACGCCTGGGATGCCGCACGACTCGCGGACGCGTTGGCCAGCTACTGGGCGGAGTACGACGAGATTCAGATCGGCCCCGAAGCTCGGGGCGCGGCCCAGATCGACATCGACCGTCGGAGCGAGGTCTGGGGGTTCAGCCAGATCCTGCTCGACCCCCGCGGGGATCGCGCATGGCGGATGAGCCTCGAGGTCGACCTAGCTGCAAGCCGAGAGGCCGGAAGCCCCCGGCTCAAGCTCGTCAGCATCGAGCCTTAGGTTCACTCGAGGCGCTCGTCGTAGTCGAACGTCGCCTCGGGAAAGTCGCCCTGAGATTCCTGGGTGAGTCCGATGGGCTCTGCGTCGATACCAAAGGCCCAGCGCAGCTGCGCCGTCACGAAGTGCCGGATGACAGGCCACCCGTCTTCGATCGGCAGCGCCTCGGGCTGACAGCCGTCGGTGCCCAGTCGGGCGAAGCTTTCGGGAATCAGCGGCCCAAGGCCCGCTTCGATCGCGAGCGCAATCACGCCGCCGCCAGACTCTCCGATCGTGCAAATGTCGCTCGGTCCGAGATGGCCCATGTTGTCGATGACGACCGATCGCGCCGGGGGCGGCGCCTGCTCAAATCCCGCGACGCTTCGGTCCGCAGAGATAATTCCGTCGATCGAACCGGTAAGCCAGAGCGAGGGCGTGTCGGGAAGGTCTGTGCTTCCATCACTCGAAACACCGGCCGAAAGCGGAATGTAGGTGACGACCTCGGGCTCGCCGCCGAAAGCAACCGACGTGCCGCCCCCCGCGGAATGCCCCGTGATCGCCACGGCGTCGGTGGAGATACTGCCTTCGAGGAGTCCACCGGCGCGCTGGTTTTCGGCCTCGGCCAAGGCCACCACCATGCGCGAGAGGTCGACTGAATTGATCTCGGTCTCGGGAGCCTGACCAAGCCGGGCGGCAAGCCCACGCTCGAGATAGTCAGCCGACATCACGACGAAGCCCCATGAGGCGAGATGCGCGGTGAGGAAGGTCGACTGGTTTCGATAGCTCGCGGCTCCATGTGAAAAGAGGACGAGCGGAAATGGGCCGTCGGCACTTGCCGTGACGTCGCGATACGCGTCGGTCACGAAGGGAGGGTTGATCTCCTCGGGAATGAGACCTGCGACGAACTCTGGGAGATCGTCGCGGATGAAGTAGGCCTCAGGTTCGAGGCCATCGACCTCCGACGCAGTCGTCGGGTACCAGACCTCGACGAAACGATCGCCGAGCGGGAGCGTGGTCACGCCCGCGGCCCAGGGGCCGGCTTCGCGGTAGGCCCCTGTAGAAGGATCTACGCTGCTCGTGCTGTTCGAACAGCCAACGGCGAGAGTCGACGAAAGGAAAACGACCGAGAGAAGGGCCGAGGGAATAGTCGAGAGACGCATAGTCGATAAGTTCATCATTGGTTGAGCTTCTCAGGTTAAGGGACAAACGCGACGGACGGGCGTGCCGCCGGGCAATCGCGAACGGGCCGGAGATCTAGCACGAGGGAGCCGACAACAACACACCCGAAAGGCTGATTTCGCGTTCTGACATGGGCCGTTCTCGGAGGCGCTTTGTGCCAGAGCCCAGGTGGGGGGCATGTCAGGGACAGCTCAGGGAGAGGCGAGGCCGTCCTCTTTGGCCTCGAGCAGGTCGACCGGGTCTTGGTCGGCAAGCTCGAGAATCGTACTGGCGGTGTCGGCGGGGAGCTCTTCGACCGCCCGTAGCTTTCGTTCCATCGCGCGGGTTCGAACGCCCGTCTCGTCGATGGTGCGGCCTGCGGTCTCGAGCTGCCGCTTCACCTTAGCAAGCACATCACCGAACTTGCCGAACTCGGTCTTCACCGCTGCGAGTACCTTCCACACTTCGCTCGACCGCTGCTCGATCGCCAGCGTGCGAAACCCAATACGAAGGCTGTTGAGCAAAGCCGCGAGAGTCGTCGGTCCGGCGATGACGATTCGATGGTCCGACTGTAAGCGCTCAACCAACCCCGGATGTCGAAGCGCTTCAGCGTAGAGTCCCTCAGTCGGCAGGAACAGAATCGCGAAATCGGTGGTGCGCGGCGGATTGAGGTACTTGGCGCCCACGTCACGCGCGGAGTCTTGAATCGACCGAATGAGCGACTGTTGCGCCTGCTGGACGGCAGCGGCATCGCCCTGTTCGCTCGCCTCGACGAGCCGGAGGTAGTCTTCCTGGGGAAACTTGGAGTCGATAGGGAGCCATACGCACTGCGAGGGGTCGCTTTCGGCACCCGGAAGCCGAATCGCGAACTCGACGACGTCGCGTGTATCGAGACGAGGCTGCACGTTGCGGTCAAACTGATCGGGCGTGAGAATCTGTTCGAGAAGAGCACCGAGCTGCACTTCACCCCAGGTGCCGCGCGTCTTCACGTTGGTCAGCACCTTCTTCAGGTCGCCCACTCCCCGCGCCAAGCTCCGCATTTCGCCAAGCCCCTGCTGCACGGCCTCGAGCCTATCGCCGACCAGCTTGAACGACTCGCCGAGTCTCTTCTCGAGCGTGCTCTGGAGTTTCTCGTCGACCACGTGACGCATCTGATCGAGTTTTTTCTCGTTGCTCTTGCGCAGCTCTTCGAGCCGCCCGTCGATCGTGTCGCGCAGCTGCCGAAGACCCTGCTGATTGGAGTCGGTGAGGGCGTTGAGCTGCACGGCGAAGGCCCCGAACCGCGTCGTCTGAGCCTGGCCAATTTCGCCGAGGGTCCGGACGAGGGTCTCGGTACCGGCCTTTTGTGCGGCAAATACCTCCTGGCGCAGATCGCGTGCGGTCTGGCCGGCCTCTTCTCGCGCCCCGCGGAGCTCTGCCCGGAGAAGGTCGGCGGCTTCGGCACGGGCGGCCGCCTCGGTGCGGGACTGGGCGGCAAGCCCCGCTGAATGTCTCATTAAGACAATGATTCCAATAATTAAGTTGATAGCGAGCAGCACGATCGCTGCGATCAGCAGTTCGTTGACCATCGTTCGAATCCCCCAGAGCGCGCGGTACGCTCGAGGGTAGCATCATCCTGCTTGTCTGCGCAGTGTCCCGCGGGGCCCGCGCCGGAACCGAACGTTCTGCAAACGCGGGCATGAGGACGGCGCTCCGTGCTAGCTTCCGACGGTCGAATGACTGAGGGGGGCGGGACACACGACGAGCTGAGAGCGCTCTTGCCATCGTCGATCGCGGTGCGGCTCGACGAGATGTTCCCAAGCGTGCGCGCCCGCCGAGTCAAGCGCCGTGACCGTCAGCGGGCAGAGATGCTGCGTCGTGTCGAGCCCGTCCTGCGACGCGCCCTCGATCCCCTGGAAGTCGTCCGCTTCGCCACCAACGGTGCGCGCCAACTGGCTCGCGGTCTCATCACTGCAGGGTCGATGAATCCGCTCACCAATAGAACGACGTTCGTGTTGACCGACAAGCGGATCTTGCTGATTCACACCGACGCAAAGCAGCGGCCGCGAATGTTCACGAATCAGCTTCTGCTGGAGCGCGTGCGCGCGACCACTGGTCG
Source organism: uncultured delta proteobacterium (assembly GCA_963845195.1). Lineage (GTDB taxonomy): Bacteria > Myxococcota_A > Polyangia > Polyangiales > Houyiibacteriaceae > SG8-38. The sequence continues at coordinate 1,019,201 of CAWJRH010000001.1, read as the reverse complement.
CAATAGCTACGTGTTCATTCGAACGGGGGGACAGCAACTCATGTTTCACGGCGTCAAACGCGGCGAAGCCAAGTACCTCCGACGCCTGCTCGACCAAACCCCTGCGAAGGCTGGCGGCTGGCAGAACCTCTGTCCGAGGTGCTTCGCGGCAACCGAAGATGCACCGGAGTCCTGCGCGCAGTGCGGAGAGCACTTCAAGAGCCCGAAGAAAGCAGCGCTGCGTTCCCTGATTTTTCCCGGCCTGGGCGACTTCTATCTCGGCTACCGCGGATATGCGCTGGTACAGACGGTGGGTGCCGCACTGCTGTGGGCGTTTTTCATAACCTTCCTCGTACCGACTGTGATGGCCAAGGGGTTTTCCGGTCTGCTTCTGACGCTTCCGGTTCTTGCCTTCGTGGCGCTCATCCACGGCGGCAATGCGATTCTCACCCGCGCCAAGGCCCGGAGCGGACTCCACTCGATAGACGGGCAACTTCCCACCGGGGACCCCCCCCGAGGTCCTGCGGTCGCCAGCGATCCACGTGGGATCGAGGTGATCATCGGGACACCCTGACGCGCAATTGTGCCGGCGGCCGCGTCGGTCTAAGGTAGCTGCATGAAGTCGTTCTTGATCGGTTTTTCGATGTCACTGTTGCTCGTAGTCGGTGCCTGTGCCGCGGACCCGGAAGGCGCCGCGCGTACCGAGGCCTCTGAAGACCTCGAGGAAAGCGCGGGCGACGAAGCAGAACTCATCGGCGACAATCCCGACGACATGGACGGTTGGGATACGCCGGGCGGCGAGGTCGAGGCGGAGATGGAAGCCGAGCCCTACCCCGAGTGAAATGATCTTTCGCAAGAAGCCAGAATCAACTGAGCTGTCGTCAGAGCCGCGGCAGCGCCTCGCTCAGATCGTCGAGAGCTATCTCGTCGACGCAGATGAGTCGACTCGGAAGATCGTCACTGCCGTGGCCGGACTGCTCGCCAAGGTTGCCTACGCAGACGGGCACTACTCCGAGCAAGAAGAGCGCGCGATTCGAGGCGAGTTGAGTCGCGTTCACGGGCTGAGTGATGCCGGCGTCGACGCGATCTGCGCTCTACTCGCCGATCACATAAGTCAGGTCGTCCTGCTTGGAGACCACGAATGGACCCGAGACCTCAGAGACTTGTCGAGCCGGGAGCTCCGCTTGGAAATTCTCGAGGTCCTGGTCGAGATGGGCGTTGCGGACGAAGTGCTCAAGTCGGAAGAACAGGTCCAGCTTCGTCGTCTCGCCAAGGCACTGAGCCTCACCCAAGACGACTACAACGCGATTCAGGCAAAGCACCGCGGCACGTTAAAGTAGCGCCGCCGTCGGCGGTCAGTGCTTCAGTGGCATCTGCTGAAGCATCTCCTTCATCATTGCGTGCAGCAGGTTCACCGCCTTGAGCGGCCGCACCATGACTTTGAAATCGACGATCTGCCCGTCTTCGTTCCAGCGAATCATGTCGACGCCGTTGATATGGACACCCTGGACGTCGGCGGTGAACTCGTGGACTGAGTCGGAGTCGCCCACGACCTCGCGAACGTAGCGAAAGCTGTCGTTGAACAGGACCATCGCCGCGGCCGAAAGGTAGAGTTTGGTGAGAGCCTTCCCCACTTGGGGGGTATGGACGACGGGCGAGTGGAAAACGCAGTCGTCGGCGATCAGCTCGTCGAGGAGGGCGATGTCTTTGTCGCGAACGACCCTGTGCCATGCATCGAGGGTGTGGTTCAGGGTGTCGGAAGCGGCTGGTGGGGTGGTCATGGACCCAAGTCTACCTGAGCGCGCGCTGCAGCCGGCTGGCGACAGCGACCCGGATCTGCCACACCCCGCGCTCCGCGTGAGCCGCGGGGGCTCCAGCCATGCAAGAAAAGCTTAGAAATGTGGCGATCATCGCCCACGTCGACCACGGGAAGACGACTCTCGTCGACGCAATGCTGCATCAGACGGGCGTCTTTCGCTCGAATGAGGCGGTGCGGGAGCGGGTCCTCGACTCGAACGACCTCGAGCGAGAGCGCGGCATTACAATCTTGGCGAAACACGCCTCGGTTCGGTGGAACGGCTACAAAATCAACTTGATCGACACGCCTGGACACGCCGACTTCGGCGGCGAGGTCGAGCGAACCCTCCGCATGGCCGACGGGGCTCTGCTCCTGGTCGACGCCGCCGAGGGCGCCCTGCCCCAGACGCGTTTCGTGCTCTCGAAGTGCATCGAGCTGGCGCTCCCCGTCGTCGCTGTCGTCAACAAGATCGACCGCAGCGATGCGCGCCCTGAAGAAGCGCTCAACGAGGTGTTCGATTTGTTCTGTGACCTCGGAGCCACCGACGAACAGGCGGACTTCGCGACCGTCTACACGATCGGCAAAGACGGAATCGCCAAACACTCGCTGGACGACGAGTCGACGAACCTCGACCCGCTCTTCGAAACCCTGATCGAGCGGCTGCCGGCGCCGGTCGGCGACGCAAACCGACCGCTGCAGCTTCTGATCCACAACACGGTGCACGACGAGTATGTCGGACGCATCGCGATCGGACGCATTCGCGCTGGGAGCATCAAGCCGCTCGACAACGTCGCAATCATCGGTGAGGACAAGACGATCGAACGAAAGGTCGGCGCCTTGTGGGGTTTCGAAAGCCTCGAACGCGTGCGCATCGAAGGAGCTGGAGCTGGAGACATCGTCGCCATCTCAGGCATCGACGAAGTGCGTATCGGGGACACGATCGCGGACGCGAAGCAGCCGACTGCACTCGATCGAATCTCGGTCGAAGAGCCGACGATCAAGGTGCGCTTTCTCGTCAACACCTCGCCGTTCGCTGGGCGAGTCGGCGACTACGTCACCTCTCGACAGGTGCGCGAACGCCTCTTCAAGGAGGCGCAGCGGAACATCGCGATGCGGGTCGAGGACACCGACGAGGCCGACTCCTTCATCGTGTACGGACGGGGTGAGCTGATGCTCGCGATTCTCGCGGAGACGATGCGTCGCGAAGGCTACGAGTTTGCGCTCGGAATGCCGGAGGTCGTGGTGCGCGTCATCGACGGCAAGCCGCGCGAGCCCGTTGAAACCGTGGTCGTAGACGTGCCACAAACGTTCGTCGGCACGGTCACACAGCTTCTCGGGGAACGCCGCGGAGTCATGGGCAAGATGAGCCCGATCGGCACCAATCGGGTCCGCGTGGAGTTCCGAGTGCCTTCGCGAGGACTGATCGGGTTTCGCTCCCTCTTCATGACTGAGACGCGGGGCGAAGGTCTGCTCAACACCATGTTCGAAGGCTGGGATCCGTACGCCGGGCCCCTTCTTCGCCGCAAAAACGGCGCGATCGTCGCAGACCGCACCGGGACGACGACCCCGTATGCTCTGTTCAATCTTCAGCCGCGAGGCAAGCTCTTCGTGGGCGCCGGGACGAAGGTATACGAGGGGATGATCGTCGGCGAGCACAACCGCCCCAACGACCTCGACGTCAACTGCACTCGCGAGAAAAAGCTCACCAACATCCGCGCCGCCGGTCGTGACGAAAACGTCGTCCTCACGCCCCCTCGCGACCTGACGATCGAGACCGCACTCGATTGGATCGATCAGGACGAGTTGGTCGAAGTCACCCCGGACGCGGTCAGGGTACGCAAGGCTTTTCTGTCAGCGACTCGGCGCCCCAAGCGAGACGCAGCAAAAAAGGACTAGCTCCGCTCGCGGCGAGCAGGTCATGATGTACGATCGTGGCCGACAAGCCGAAATCGGGAGATGAAGACGAGCGTGAGGCGCTGCGGACAGCCTTCGCAGGCGTGAAGCCTCTCGCAACCCCATCGAAGAAGCGCCCCGCACCACCGCCGGACACGCGAGCGGCCAACCCGAGAGCCAAGCCAAGGTTCGCGCGCCCACCCGCGCCTCTGCTCGTTCAACGAGACCAGGATGGGGGAGTGATTGCCCGTCAAAAGACGACGCATCCGAGCATTCTCGCGGCGCTGGAAGACGCGCGACTCGAGCCGAATGCCGAGTGCGATCTCCACGGCATGACCGTGTCTCAGTCGGACGCCGCCGTGCTGCGCTTCGTGCGCAATCACCAGGGTCGGGGAGACCGCTGGGTTCTCATCATCGTCGGCAAAGGAACTCACAGCCCCGGCGGCAGGAGCACTCTGCGCGACAGCGTCATCGAAGCGCTGAGCAGAGGAGAAGCCTCTCGGTTTGTCTTGGCGTTTCGAACCGCGCCGCGCGTGCTCGGCGGAACGGGAGCGCTGGCGGTGCGCCTCGTTGACCGGACCGGACCGGACCGGTGACTAGCCCTTGCTGATTTTGCCCTCTTTGTGCGACTGATGGCTTCGGCACTTGGGGCAGAACTTTTTGATGTGGAACTTCTCCGGCATATTCCGCCGGTTCTTGTCCGTCACATAGTTGTCTTTGCCGCAATTTTCGCAGCTGAGTTTGATGAGGTCGCGCATGATGAGACTCGCCGATAGGCTGAAGGGGCCGGAGCATAGCGGCGGAGTTCCGATGGTCAAATCGGGCGAACGCCCTAGAACATGGAGCGTGAGAAGGACCAATCCAGTGGCCACGACCCCCGCTTCGGCGAGGCTCCGCGGCTCCACCCTGCTCGGATTCATTGCCTTCTTGGCCGCATCGGTCGCATCCACGGCCTTGGCGTTCGAGGGTGAGCTCACGGCCAAGCTTTCGGGCGCGCCTGGATCGTTCGTGCGGATTCATGCCTGGTACTCCGAAACAGGAGATGTTCGTATCGATACGGCGGGCAAGAGCGCCGACGGGGAGCTGATGCGCGGTTCGATCTACATGCCCGCCAAGGGGGCATCGTACTACTCCGCGTCCCACAACCAGAAGGTCATCGTGGAGACTTCGTACGCGTCGCTGCGCGACCCGAGCGCGGACGTCGCCGGCAACGCGCGCGAAGCCGAACTCGAGGTGAAGAAGCTTGGGTCCGAGACGATCAGCGGAGTCCCAACGGAACACGTGAGAGTGCTCGACAAGGATAACAACGCGACGATCGATCTCTGGATGACCCCCGACTATCCGCCCGACCTGTGGACGCAGGCGTTTCGCGGACGCAATCTCGGTCTCGAGCTCTCGGACGACGAGCGCACGAAGGCGATGGTAAAGTACGGGATACAGCCAGGATTCTCGATGAAGATGCGGGTGCGCCAACCAGGACGGCCCTCGGTTGAGTTTCTCGTCGAAGACATCAAGCGAACCGCCGTGCCTCCACAAGTGTTCACCCTTCCTAGCGGCTACAAGCGCGTGATGGGGGCCGCGGAGCCGGCCGCGGCTTCACCAGCACCTTGACCCTCACTGGCAGCCGATATAGAGCCGGCCCAGATGAGGCGGCGGTGAGCGCCACACCATTGTTCGGCGACGGTGAGCGCCACTAAAGGAGATCAGCGATGAGCAAACACCCGACTACCTACATATGGATCGCCATGGCAGCGCTCCTCGTTCTCAACGGCTGCAGCAAGGACGGAAGTGCCGCCAACGCGAAAGATGCAGCGATCGGAGAACCGGTCCGCGTGCTTGAAGCCGGTCAGGAGCCCCGCGAAGCACTTCGCTACGCGATCGCACCCGGTACGACGATGAGCTCGACGATGGACTTCGGTCTTGCGACCCTCGCAAGCACCTCGACTGAATCAGAGCTCACGGTGATCCCGGGCCTTCGCCTCAACATCGTCTCGGGGCCCACGATGGAAGCCAAGGACGGCATCCGCTACGACGTACGCGTCGTGAAGGCCGAAGCTCTGGTCCCCGCCGGCACCGACCCGGAACTACAGCGTGACCTCAACAAGGGCGCCGCCGTGCTCGACAACGTGGGCGGCTGGGTCGTGATCAACGACCGTGGTATCACGATGGACACGATGACCAACGCGGCCGCCGCCCGCCCCGACATTCCGGTCCGACTGATGGTCATGCTTATCAACGCCCGCACCACGCTTGCTCGCGTCATTCTTCCGGCAGAGCCGATCGGAGTCGGCGCCACCTGGGAAGCGCGCAAAGAGATCGACGTCTTCGGTTTCGCCGTCCAGCAGACCGATCGGTACACGCTCGTTCAGCGCGTGGGCAACGAACTCAAGATCGACGTGCAGGTCTCCCAGACCGCAACCCCGCAGGCGATGACATTCGCCGAAGAAGGAGTAGAACTCGACATGGAGTCCTACACGATGCAGGCGGCCGGTACGATCATCGCAAATCTCAACGCAATGGAAGCCGCGTCCGCCGCAAGCGGGGAGTCGGTGGGCGTTCTCAACGTGAAAACGGTGGACGGCTCCGAGCGGGTCGAAATCGACCGCGCGTTCCAGGTCCGAACGACGACCGGCGCCACCTCGATCGAAGCGACCCGATAGCTCCAAGTCTAAAACGAGACGCTACTCAGAGCCTCCCTGCCGTTCGTGCTCCCTGTCGAGCACCGCGAGGTACGGGAGGTTTCTGAATTTCTGGGCGTAATCGAGCCCGTAGCCGACGACGAAAACGTCCTCGATCGTAAACCCGAGGTAGTCGATTGCGACCGGCCTTTCTGTGCGGGCCGGCTTGTGGAGGAGCGACGCGAGCCGCAGCGATGCAGGCCCGCGCGTCGAGAGATTGTGGTGGAGGTACGACACGGTCAGCCCCGTATCGACGATGTCCTCCACGAGCACCACGTGCTTGCCCTCGATGGACTGGCTCAGATCCGTGGTGATTTCGACGACGCCACTGCTCTCTTTCTGGTCGCCGTAGCTTCGAACCCCGAGGAAATCGATCGACAATTCGAGGTCGATGTGACGCACCAGGTCGGCGGCGAACACGTAGCTCCCCTTTAGGACAGGGACGACCACCAGCTCGGTGCCGAGGTGATCCTCGGTGATCTGCCGCCCAAGTTCGGCAACTCGCGTCGCGATCGCGCGCTCGTCGATCAGAATGTCGATGGCCATCCGCTAGTTGGCGGAGAATACGACTGGGAACCTCGCAGGGCCACCCTCAGACGACGCGGGGAACTTCCAGCGGCCAATCGAGGCCTCCATGCACTCCGCGAGACCGCCGGGGCCATCTCCGCTGACGTCAGTGCTCGAGACCGTGCCCGAGGGCTTGACCACGAGCGCCACATTCATCCGAACCGTGTCCGGGGACTGTTGCCCTCGGACGGCGCGTTCGTAGCAGCGCTGAAGACGGGGCTTGTTGGCCGAGACCGTCTTGCTTACCGCCTTGTTGTCGAGCGGCGCACGCTTGCTCTGGGTGCTGCCGGTGTCTTTGACGGCGATCTTCGCCACACCCGCACTGCTGGACGACTTGAACTCCATCAGAAGTCGCTGCTCTTCCGCCGTGAGGCGTTTGATACCGTTCGAGGAGCTCGAAGCAGACGGAGCGGAGCGCTTCGGTCGGGCCCTTCTCGCGCGCGTCGGCTGAGGTTTCCTCTTCACCGCGGGTGCGGCGGCAGCCTCGGGTGCATTGCTGGCCTCCACCGGGCGGTCCGCTTCGGTCGTAGCGTCTTCGTTTGTGTCATTCGGCGCCTCGGCGGACGCGTCGTTGGTGGCGGCGTCCTCGGCAGGCACCGCATCCGCGACAGGCACCGCGTCTCCGACACTGTCCTCGACTGCAACCACCGGTTCGGCAGTCTCGGCCTCGTTGGCGAGCTCCGGGACCAACTCGGCCTCACCCGAAGGTTCTGCTTCCACCGCTGGCTGGGTCTCGGCCGGAGCTGCCGACTGAGACTTGGAAATCAGGGTGTCGGTCAGTTCGAGCACTCGCGGTACGACGAGGTCGCCATAGCGCTCGAAAACCAGAAACGCCGATACGCCCGAAAAGACGAGCATCGAGAGAAGCAGGGCCCAGAACCAACGGGCTCCCGAACTCTTGCGAGTCTCGACGACTGCGGTCTGCGGCGGCGCCGCCGGAACCGATACCGGCTCTGCTTCGTCGATCGCGCGAGGAAAACCCGAGAAGGCACCCACAGGATCGGCTGGCTTGAGCACCGGCTCGTTGCGCCGATCCATCGAAGGCATCGGCGGCGCGACTGCGGCCGGAGCTACAGAACGAGCTGCGACCGTCGTTCCCCCGAACGAGGCCCCCGAGAACGAGTCGTCGGAAGTGCTGAAGTCCGTATGCGCCGGCGCGAAGCCTTGCATGACTGCGGGCGGAATCGAATCCGGCTGCAGCGCATCCGCGAGCGGCAGGAAGTCATCGACCTGACCTCCAAAGTCACTGAGTGAGTGAACCGGTGCGACCGGTGGCGAAGGAACCGAGGGCGGCTCTTCCGGGATGAGCGCCGGAATCGAGGTCGCCTGCATCGCGGGTCGACTCGGGGTCTCCTTGATCGCGGTCTGTGCTTCGCCGAGTGGTGGCATCTCGGAGAACCGACTTCGAGTCGGCGGCCCCGAGCTGCGGCGTTCGTAGAGAAGTGACATCAGCTCGGGCACGGCCGCCAGCGGACGCCACTCATCGAACCCATCGCGCCAGACCAGCGAGTACTCACTGACGGCGCCGGCATCGACTTTGTGGGCCATCTCTTCGAGGCTGATCGGACCGATCGGAACATCGTTGACCGAGACATGCCATTCGGTGGCGTCTCGCTTCACACCGCTGCGACGCTGCACCGCGCGCGCGCCCGGCTGGAGCGGAAGCGGCGGCGAGAGCGCAGGATGACTCGAGGAACGATCTCCGACGAAGGCGCTGCTGGCCGCACGCGACGACATCGCCTCGGGTGGTGCCGAAGGCATCTGGCGCGCGACGGACGAGGGCCGCCGTGGCGGTACCGACGATTGACGCCGTCGGAGCGGCGAGCTGGCGCGACGCCTGTGAGCCGCGCGGCCCTTACGCAGTCCTGCGGGCTCGGAGCGACGGGTCACGTCGTCGTAGCCGTAGGCAGGGCTTGCCGGGACGGTCACGTCGTCCGGGCGGCCGTCGATGAGGATTTTGTTCTCGCATTTGCGACAGGGGAACCGGACGAGCCGGCCCGTGACCTTCGCATCGGAGATCTTGTACTTCGCGTGGCAACTATCGCACTCAAATCTCATAGCTTCGTTCGTGTCGTTTGTTGGCAACCCCACTCAGTTGCGAGGTTTCCAGCCTGGTCTCGACACGATCGTAGCGTGAACTCAAGGCAGAGTTCAATAGCAATGCAAAATTTTACATACCCGAGAGGACGTAATAGCGCCCTTCGATCTCGTCATAGAGAAGCGCCATGCGGTTCTCTCCGATTCGACGCGACCAACGCTCGTCTTCGTCGGCGTAGGCGATGCGGAAGCTTGCACTGTACCGATAATCCACGAGAATTCGGTCCATCTCGGCCCCGATCGTGCGGTACTTGATCTCATACCGAACGTCGGTGACCCGCTCGCGCCAACGCGAGAGCTTCACCCGCAGTGCCCGATAGTCGATGTCGTCATCACCCGCAGGGGTGCCATTGTCGTCCAAGTACTGCGGATGAGCCATCGCGAGAAGTGCCCCGACATCACGCTCTTCGACCGCCCTTCGATAATTTTCCATGAAGGAGATCACGCCGCGGTTCATCGGCGTATCGACGACCGTCGTGTTCGGAATGTTCTGTGTGCAGCCGACGAGAACCGTCGACACCAGGGCGAGTGAGCAAACCAATCCGTACGCCGAACTATTGCGCTTCCCGCTCATCCCGAAACCAACGCTCCTCGTAGCCTCGCCATTCCCCATGATCCAGTCTGCGCTACGGAATCCCAAAATCTTTGATCTTGTAGAGGAGTGCCCGGTGGCTGATTTCGAGCAATTTGGCCGCTGCCGTCCTGTTTCCGCCGGTTTTCTCGAGGGCGCGCCGAATTAGGGTCTCTTCCATGAATCGTGCGGTCTTCTTGATCGACAGTTCCCCGCTTCTCAAGCTGGCGGCCACGGGGTCGGTAGGCTCCCGCATCCGTTCGGGCAAGTCGCCGACGCCGATGACATCGCTCTCGGCGAGCACCACGGCCCGCTCGATCGTGTTCTCCAACTCCCGGACGTTGCCTGGCCACGGATAGTTGAGGAGCAGCTTGCGCGCCTTCTGGTCGATGTCGCGAATCTTGGTCCCGAGTCGTCCGTTGTTGCGTTCGATGAAGTGTTCGATGAGTACGAGAATGTCGTCACGCCGATCGCGCAGCGGCGGCACGTTGATCTGCAGGACGTTGAGCCGATAGTAGAGGTCTTCGCGAAAGCGACCCTCTTCGACTTCTCGCCTGAGGTCGCGCACCGTCGCCGCAATGATGCGAACATCAACGTCTTGGTCGCGCGTAGCGCCGACCGGTCGAACGCTACCCTCTTGCAGCACGCGCAGGAGCTTCACTTGAAGTCCGAGAGGCAGCTCGCCGATCTCATCGAGGAACAGCGTCCCGCCATCGGCCTGCACCATGAGGCCCAGTTTATCGACGTGCGCGTCGGTGAAAGAACCCTTTTTGTGGCCGAAAAGCTCGCTTTCGAGAAGCGTTTCAGGAATCGCTCCGCAGTTCAGCGCAACGAACTCGGCGTCCTTGCGCGAGCTGCCCGAATGCAGAGCGCGCGCGACGAGCTCCTTGCCGGTCCCGCTTTCTCCTTGAATGAGAACGGTGGTCTTGTAGTCGGCAACCTTGCCGATCGTCTGGAACACCTTCTCGATCGCTTCGCTCTTTCCAAGAATGCCGTGGAACGTTTGTCCCTTGCGCATGGCTTCTTTGAGCGCCCGGTTTTCTCGTCGCAGGGTCTCACGCTCGTCGGCTTTCGTGAGCGCGAGAAGCACCTCGTCTTGCTTGAACGGCTTCGAGATGTAGTCGTACGCGCCGGCCTTCATCGCGTCGATCGCCAGGTCGACTGACCCGTAGGCGCTCATCAGAATCACGGTGGCGAGCGATGCGCGCGCCTTGAGCTCGGCGCAGAGTTCGAGCCCGGTCATCCCGTTCATGCGGACGTCAGCCAGAACGAAGTCCGGATCGAAGCGCTCGAGCTGGGTGAGAGCCTCTTCGGCGCTCTCAGCGGTCTCTACCTGATAGCCGTGCTTTTTCAGGAGCGTGCGAAGCACGACCCGAATGTTCTCTTCATCATCGACAACCAAAACCCGGCGCATACGAGAGCTCTATACTTTCTGCATAGCAGAGCCCCTAGTCTGAAAAAACTTGCAATGCTGAGCGGCAGGCCAGCTATGATTCTGTGGGGAAAGCCTCAGTAACACATGTAATGTCATGTAGTTGGCAACAGACGCCGCCGTGGGGCGCCCGACTAACTCTTAGTGTAAAGTTCTCGCTATATTGGCTTTGTCGATCCGCAGTGGGTATGATTTCGCTGTCGGGTACGGGAGGAAACATGAAGATCCGCTTTGCTTTTTTGCTCTTGATGGTGGGGGTGGTCGCGACTGCGACCGGTTGCTCCAATCGACCGCTCAACGCGCTCAACCCCTGCACGATCAACGGCGTCGTTCAGAACGTGCCCGTGAACCCGCAGCGCGCGTTGGACGTGCTGTTCATCATCGACGACTCGCCGTCGATGCTCGAGGAGCAGGCGAAGCTCGCCGAGCAGGTGCCACGTCTCGTGAACCTATTGCTCACCGGCGGAATCGACTTCGATGACTCGAGCCCGGTTGGAGAGTTCCCCGCGGTCGAGAGTCTTCACGTCGGCATCGTGACGCCGGACCTCGGGTACTCCACCGATCCTCCGCAGACGCAGTACCAGGCCGGCGTCGACTTCGACCCGACCCCCGTGTGCGAACGGAACAACGGCAACGGCAAGGCCGGCTTCATGCAGATCTCGGGTTTGATCGACGCTGACAACAATCCGTCGACGCCGCGCGTGGCATGCGAAGCGCAGACGCCGCCTACCGGAACTACCTATCTCAACTACAGCCCCGACGTGAGCTTCACCGCAGCAGAGTTCGTCGAGGACGTCGAGTGCGTGACCGGGCAAACCGACGGCTGTGGTTTCGAGCAGCAGCTCGAAGCGATTCTCGCGCAGGACCGAAACGGGGCCAACGGTGGCTTCAACCGCGAAGACGCGCTGCTCGCGGTGATTCTCATCACGGACGAGGACGACTGTTCAACGACCGATCCGCGAATCTTCGACACCGTGCCGCGAGAGAGCAACCCCTATCAGGGCCCATTCACCACCGAAGGTGAGCTGCAGTTCAACCTTCGATGCTGGGCACACAGCGAAGCGCTTCAGTCGGTCCAACGATACGTTGAGGGCATCACGGCGCTCAAGGCCGACCCGAGTCAGGTCGTGTTCGCAGCGATCACCGGCATCCCGGAAAAGAGCTCGCTCGACCGCGAAAACTTCGACAGTGATGAAGAACGCTACGACGCGATTCTCGCCGACAGCGACATGACCGCCGAGCCGGACCCCGACTTCGCGGACGAGCAGACACAGGAACTCCGACCCGCATGCACCGCCACCGACGGTTCGGGCGCAGCCGTTCCAGGCCGCCGCATCGTCGACGTCGCCAAAGGACTTGCCGGCGACAACACCGGCGTAGGCACGGTCGTGGAATCGATCTGCGCGGCGGACTACTCGCCCGCGCTCAACGCAATCGTCGACCGCATCGCCGCGGCGCTTCGGCAGCTCTGTCTGCCTCGCGCGCTCACGCGAAACTCGGACAACCTAGTCGGCTGCGAAGTTCGCGAAGTTCAGCCACAGGGCGTGACCTGCGCGGAAGCGGGGCGCGGACGTGAGACGACCGCGGTTGGGACCGAGGACGGACGCGAGGTGTGCCGAATCGAGCAGCTGGCTGCGAGTGAAACGCTCGGCGTGCCGGAGGGTCTCGGCTGGTTCTACGACGACTTCACCGCGGAGACGACCGCAGCGTGTAGCTTCAACGACGACCAGCAGCGCGTGAGCTTCACGGCGGGGTCGGCTCCGGTGTCGGGCGCACGCATTCGATTCGAATGCCTGCAGGCCGCGCCGCCCAAAGACGTGGACATCGGTTGGCCCTGCGTCGTCAATACCGACGACTGCGAGCGTTCCGCCGAGTCACTCGACGAGCAGTACGACCGGCCAGAGCTGGAGCTGGAGTGTGACCCCGGCAGCAATACCTGCCAGCTCACCTGCGACCTCAGCTCGGAGTGTCCTGGCGGGTTCAGCTGTTTCGACTCGAGCGGCGACGGCAACACCTACTGCATCAACCCAACCTGCACGCTGAACTAGGCGAGCAGCAAAGAGCGTCGACGCCGGCGTCCGCAGGGACGGACGCTGCGCGTGGGCGATGGCGCTGACACGGGCTGGGGCGCTGGCACGAACACGAACGCTGGCACGAACACCCACGCTGCCACCGACACCCCCGCCCCCACCTACGGAGAAACAGAGTCGGCGCGGGACGTGTGTGCGGGGCGGCGTCGCGAGTGCCAACCCGTCATCGAGCAACCACCTCGGGTTGGTCGCGAGCGCCGAGGGGCGGCGTGCGGGAGCCAACGCCCCAAGTCCTCCCGCGACCCTTGCAGGCCGCCCCGTCCGCCACGTACACACGTCTCGCGCCGACGGTGACTTACCACCTCGGGTTGGTCGCGAGCGCCGAGGGGCGGCGTGCGGGAGCCAACGCCCTAGCCTTGCCGGGCGATGCCCGACCAGAGGCTGTCGTGCAGACGGTTGCCAATGGTCTCGGGGTTGGCCTCCACGCTGCAGAGTTTCACGCCGTCGTCGATCATGAGAAACGCGGCGCCGTGTACCGCCGACCAGGCAAGCAACCCCGCATCGAGCACCGTGCCGCGAAGGAGTCCCTCGCGGTCGCACTGGGTGAGGATGTCGACGAGCTGCGCGAAGGCTTCATCGCCGCTCTCGAACAGTTCGGGCACGTCGCCGGCCGGCATCCAGCCGAACATCAGGCGAAATAGCCCTGGGTGTTTCGACGCGAACTTGAGGTACCCAATGCCACCCTGGCGAAGGCGCTCTTCTCCGTTGGCGCAGTCGTGACGTTCCTGCTCCTCGAACATCATGCGTCGGAGCCTTCGAAACCCCAGCGTGGCCAAGGTGGCGAGCAGCGCGTCCTTGTCTTCGAAGTGGCGATAGGGGGCTCCGGGGCTGACGCCGACTGCCCGCCCGAGCTTGCGCAACGAAAGCCCTGCCGGGCCCTCCTCCTCGAGTTGCGCTTCTGCAGCCTCGAGGAGCGCTTCGCGTAAATCGCCGTGATGATATGGGGTTTTCTCGGTCACTTGATCTGGACAATAGTCCTTCGAGTTTTGTTTGTAAACGGTGTTGACATTCGAAGTGAACGACGCATACATAGAAGTATACACCGAATACATCGGACATCGGCAAGGAGCCCATCATGACTCGTTCATCACTCGGCATCGCGATCGCCCTCTCCCTGGCAACCTCGGCCTGCACCGGCGTCGGCCTGCAGGCTGGGCCCACCCTCACCAGCCAGATCGTCGACGAACAGGCGCTCACCAGCCTCTGGGGTGAACACACACCGGACTCACCGAACGGCCTGGTCACCCTGGACGCCGAGCACGAGCACGACGAGGGAGACCTCTGGATCGAAAGTGCCAACGCCCAGTCAGACTGGAACGGCTATGGAGATCCGGAAGACGCCGCTCCCCGAGCGGAGCGAGTGCTCGACCGGTTGACCCTCAAGGACGCGGTCTTTGCCAGCGACTCCTACGGCGCGGAGGTCCTGCCCAGGTAACCAGTCGGACTCACCGGAGACCCGATCTCCGGTGAGTCCGGGGGCGGCCGGCGGCTTCCGCAACCGGTGCGAGAGCGGGACGACACGGTGGCGGGGCTGTGATACCTCCGTCGCCATGAACCCGTACATGTCTTCGCCCAAGTCGCGCCGCCGGCACTCGGTCGGGATGGCCCCTCATGCGCTAGTCGGAGCTCTCGTTCTCCTGTCGATGAGCGCGGTTGGCTGCTCCGAGAGCAGCGAAGCGGCCCCTTCCGTCGATCCTCTCGAGTCGTATTGCAGCATCGACTCCGCCGAAGTCGAGGCCCGCATCGACGCGCTTCTCGAGACACTCTCGCTCGCAGAGAAAGCCTCCCTGATGCACGGAGTCTCGATTCTCACCATCGACGGAACCTGGCAAAGCACGGGGCTGCCGGAATCGGGGATCCCCGGCTTCCGCATGCTCGACGGACCGAAGGGCATCGGCGGAAGCAGCACGGTGCCGATCGCGAACGACGCGAAGACCACTGCCTTTCCGGCCGCCATCGCACGAAGCGCCACATGGGATCGCGACCTCGAGCGAAGGGTTGGCGAGGCGATTGGACAGGAAGCGCGCGGAGTCGGCGCGGACACCTTGCTGGCCCCTGGAATGAACCTTGCCTGGCATCCTCTTTCGGGACGCAACCAGGAGTACTACGGCGAAGATCCGTTTCTCTCAGGGGAAATCGGAAGCGCGTTCGTGCAGGGAGTGCAAAGCAAGGGCGTCGTCGCCACCGCCAAGCACTTCACCGCGAACCACGTCGAAGACACGCGTCTCGAGATCAACGCGGTAGTCGATGTGAGAACTCTGCGGGAAAACTTCTTGCCTCAATTTCGCAAGGTCGTTCGTCAGGGAGGCGTTGGCTCAGTCATGAGCGCATACAATCGCCTCAACGGCACCTATTGCGGCGAGAACCGCGAGCTTCTCGGTGACATTCTCAAGGACGAATGGGAGTTCGCCGGCTACGTCGTGTCTGACTTCCTTTGGGGCACCCACGACACGCTGGCCTCGGCCGAGGCCGGGCTCGACGTCGAGATGATGCTGGCGCAGATTTACGGGCAGCCCGTCGTCGACGCGGTCGAAGCCGGGGAACTCGACGAATCAAACGTCGACGAGCACGTACGCCGCATCCTGAGAGCCCAGTTCTGCTTCGAGCTCGACGCGAACCCCGCGGTAGCGGACCCCACGCAGCTCGAGACCGATGAGACCCTCGCTCTGGCTCGCGAAGTTGCGGCGCGGGCCATCGTGCTGCTGCGAAACGAAGACGATGCGCTTCCGCTCTCGCAGACAGACCCCCTGTCGATCGTGCTGGTCGGACCGCTCGCTGACGCAGAGAACATCGGTGACACCCGGGGCAGCAGCGGCGTGCGGTCCACGGAGATCATCACCCTTGCCGAAGGGCTCTTGGCACGAGACGACCTGGCGGCATCGATCGAGTACCTGCCCGGGTCGCTCGCGGATCCAGAAGACCGAGCGGCGGTGGCGAACGCGGACGTGGTTCTGGTCGCCGTTGGCTTGACCGAGGAAGACGAAGGTGAAGGTGAGGTGCGCCCACCCGCGCAGATGCTTGGTGCGGGCGACAGGAAGACCTACGGTCTGCCCAAGTCTCACGCCTCGTTCCTCGAAGACGTCATCGCGTTGAGCGACTCGGTGATCGTGGTTCTCGAAGGCGGCTCCGCGATCGACGTGTCGCCGTGGTTCGAGGACGTGAACGCGGTCGTCATGGCTTGGTATCCGGGGCTCCAGGGGGGCAACGCCATCGCCGACGTCCTGTTCGGCGACCTGAATCCTTCGGGAAGGCTTCCTGTTTCGTTCCCGGCAAGCCTCGACGACCTCCAGGCCTTTCCCTCTCAAGCGCTCGAGCTGGTGTACGACCGCTACCACGGCTATCAGCGGTTGGACATCAATGGCGTCGCGCCCTTCCTGCCCTTCGGTTTCGGAGAAAGTTTCACCACGTTCGACTACGCCGACCTCGAGATCGGCGAAGCGACCGACGGCGGCACGCGCGCCGTCGTCATCCGTGCCACCGTCACCAACAGCGGAGACCGCGCTGGCATCGAAACCGCGCAGGTCTACGCGGGACTTCCCGATTCGAGCGTCGACCGTCCCGTACGCAAGCTCGTAGGCTTCGCTCGAACGACGCTCGAAGCGGGCGCTAGCGAAACAATCGAGGTCCGTATCCCGCTTCGCGAGCTTGCGTACTACGAGGTTGGAAACGGATGGACCCTCGAGGCGGGCACCTATCTCTTCGAGGTGGGACGAAACGTGGCGGACCTTCCCCTGTCGGCCACCCTGCGACTCGACGCCACCGATGTTCTACCGGACCTCGTGCCGACCCCGTCACGGACCCCTTAGAAGAGACTCGGCGAGGACAGGATCGCCGTCGAAACGGCAGTCTGTTCATTCGTCGTCGGTCGTCCCCGCCTGTCGCTTCTTCGATATCTTTTCGCGACAGACCCGATTGATTAGCTTCAGCTCTGCGAGCTTTTCGTCGATCTGGTCGCGTTTGGCCTCGAGCTCGGAGATGAGTTCGGCACTGCGGGTCACGGTCATCTCGAGCTGTCGAATACGGCCTTCGCCCTGCTTACCGTAGAGGTCGAGATAGTCGCGCACTTCGTCGAGCGAATAGCCGAGCGCCTTTGCACGGACGATGATGTGCAGGCGGGCACGGTCACGCCGCGTGTAGATGCGCGCTCCGTTCAGCCGTGCAGGCGTCAGAAGACCCTTGCTTTCGTAGAAACGAATCGCTCGGTGGGTGAGGCCGAACGCATCGGCGAGTTCCGCGATCGAGAAGAACTCCGGCGCCGCGTCCGCGTCGTGTGCTTCGACACGCGCTTTGGCGCGTTGGTTTCGCGCCCTCGCTTCTGACGCTGCGCTCATCCAGTGTGTGTAAGGCATTTTCCTTACGTGAGCAATAGGCACTTGACGTAAACGTCAAGCGCGGTACATCGCAGCCCATGGACAAAGCGATCCTCACCTGTGCCGTGACTGGCGTTCTCACCAACCCCAATCAGCACCCCGTACCTGTCAACGCGGAGCAAATGGCCGCATCCGCCCGCGACGCGTTCAACGCAGGGGCGTCGATCATGCATGTGCACTTTCGTCAGCAGACGCCGGGCATGGGCCACCTCCCTTCGTGGGATCCCGAAGTTGCTGGAGCAATCGTCGACGCGATTCGAGAGAGCTGCCCGGGGGTCATCATCAATCAGACCACTGGCGTGATGGACGACGACGTATCGGGCCCGATCGCCTGCATGCACCGCATCAAGCCTGAGATCGCAGCATGTAACGCGGGAAGCCTCAACTACCTGAAGCTACGAAGTGACGGCAACTGGGCATGGCCACCCATGGTCTTCATGAATAGCGTCAACAAGATTCAAAAGATGCTCGATGCGATGAAAGAGACGAACGCGATGCCGGAGATGGAGTGCTTCGACGTGGGTATCGTGCGCTCGGTCGGACTGTACCTCGGAGCCGGCATGACCTCCGAAGCGCACTACAATTTGGTGATGGGTGTGGCATCGGGGATGCCCTGCGACCCGGCGCTGCTCGAGCTTCTGTTGAAGTACAAAGGCAACGACGCGCACTGGCAGGCAACTCTCATCGGCCGAGGCGAGATTTGGGAGACCCATCAACGCGCCGCAGACCTCGGAGGAATGCTGCGAACCGGTCTCGAAGACACCTTCTACCTGCCAAGCGGTGAACGCGCGTCAGGCAACGGTCCTCTCATCGAGGCGTTGGCACAGTGCGCGAAGAATGCAGGCCGTGAGATCGCCTCACCTGCAGAAGCGCGAGAGATGTTGGGCTTCAACTAGGTTGGCAGGCGCTCTGGGCAGAGGTACACACGGTTATGGTCAACAAGGTCTACCCTGACGCGACCGCGGCGCTCGACGGCCTGCTCCGCAACGACATGCTCTTGATGTCGGGCGGATTCGGACTTTGCGGGATTCCCGAGTCACTCATTGATGCGGTTGGACAGTCGGGAGTGACCGGGCTCACGGTGATCTCGAACAACGCCGGGGTCGACGGCATCGGGCTCGGGGTGCTTCTCGAGCAGCAACAGGTCCGAAAAATGGTCTCCTCGTACGTCGGCGAGAACAAGCTCTTCGCCCAGCAGTTCCTCGACGGAAAGCTTTCTGTCGAGTTCAACCCGCAGGGCACCCTCGCCGAGCGCATTCGGGCCGGCGGCGCTGGCATTCCCGCGTTCTACACCAAGACGGGAGTCGGCACGCCAGTAGCCGAGGGCAAGGAGATACGCGAGTTCGACGGCGAAGCCTACGTCATGGAACGCGGGCTCTTCGCAGACGTCGCGCTGGTGCATGCGTTCAAAGGCGACACCGAAGGAAACCTCATCTATCGAAAAACCGCCCGCAACTTCAATCCAATGATGGCAACCGCAGCCGCGGTCACAGTCGCCGAAGTGGAACAGCTCGTAGAGCCTGGCCAACTCGATCCAGACGAGATCATGACGCCGGGTATCTACGTCGATCGCATCGTGCACTTCGCCAACCCGTCCAAGCATATCGAGAAGCGGACCACGCGTCCGCGGGCAGGATAAAGGAGACCCGATGGCGTGGACCCGCGACCAGATGGCTCAGCGCGCAGCACGAGAACTCCAAGACGGCTTCTACGTCAATCTCGGCATCGGCATCCCTACCCTCGTGTCGAACTACATCCCCGAGGGCATGAGCGTCGTACTGCAAAGCGAAAACGGCATGCTCGGCATGGGCCCGTTTCCCTACGAGGGCGAAGAAGACGCCGACCTGATCAACGCAGGGAAGCAAACGGTAACGGCACTTCCAACAACCAGCTTTTTTTCGAGCGCCGACTCGTTCGCGATGATTCGCGGCGGACACATCAACCTGTCGATTCTCGGAGCGATGCAGGTTGCAGAGAACGGCGACCTGGCGAACTGGATGATCCCCGGCAAGATGGTGAAAGGGATGGGCGGGGCGATGGACTTGGTGGCCGGCGTCAAACGCGTAGTCGTCGTCATGGAACACACAGCCAAGGGCAAGCCCAAGCTCCTCGAGCAATGCACGCTGCCCCTGACCGGCACGCGCGTGGTCGATCTGGTGATCACCGACCTCGGCGTGTTCACTATCGACAAGCACGGCGACGGGGGGATGACCCTCGTCGAACTCGCAGATGGCGCCACCCGCGACGAGATCGCCGAGCAGACCGAGGCGTCGTACACGCTTGCTCCCGCACTAACTACCCGAAGAGCATGAGCGCGAGGCCAACGTAGAGACCCATACCGATCGCCAAGAGTGCCGTGTAGCCGGCGATTTGGCGCGCTTCGAGTCCCGTGATCGCCAGCAAGGGCAGAGCCCAGAACGGCTGAAAGAGATTGGTCCACTCGTCTCCGTAGGCGAACGCCATGATGGTCTTGCCCTGATCGAGCCCCAGCGCGTTGGCTGAAGACAGCAGCACGTCGCTCTGCAGCGCCCACTGCCCACCGCCCGAGGGTACGAAGAAGTTCACGAAGCCCGCGCTCAGGAAGGTCAGCAAGGGAAACGTCGTGGGAGAGGCGACGCTCACCATCAGCTCGGAAAGACCCGCAATCATCCCGGTTGCCTTCATCGCGCCGAGGATTCCAAAGTAGAGTGGAAACTGCACGATGATGGCCCCGGCTCCGCGTGCCCCTTCTCCGACGGCATCGAGGAACCCTTGGACCGAACGGTGCGCGGCAAGCGCGAGCGAAAGGAAGAAGAGGTTCACCGAGTTGAGGTCGAAAGCGAGCCCACCGAACAGCCAACCCCCAGCAACGAGAAGCACGACCGCTCCACCGACGCCAAACGCGATCGGGCTCCGAGAAGAGTCTCGTTGGTCGATCGGTGCAGTGGGCGACTGCTTGGGGGGCAACGAGACCTGTGCATCGGCGCTGCGCGGCGCAAGGGCCATGCACAGAACCGGCAGGAGAATTACCAGGCCTCCGCTGACGACGAGATTGAGAGGCGAGAAGAGGGTTGCGCCGACGGGGATCGCCTCGCCGATACCCTGTGTGAACTGCGCCGACTCTGCCGCCTTGAGTGGTGCCGAACCGCTCAGCCCGCCGTGCCAGACGGCAAGTCCGGTATACGCCGATGCGCCGAGAATCGGCAGATGAATCGTGCGACCTTCATCACGTGCCGTCGCGCCGATCTCGCGGACCACGAAGGCTGCGACGACGGCGCCGAGACCCCACTGGATGAGTCCGGTGACGCACGCGACGACCGCGACCAGGCCGGCAGCGGAAGTCGTGTTCCGGGGCCAGCGCGCCAGCAGGCGGACCCAGCGCTGTATCGGAGGACTCGACGCGAGCGCCTGCCCACTCACGAGGATGAGGCACATCTGCAGCGCGAAGGCGAGAAGCGGCACGCTCGAGAAACCGTCAAACCAGCCGGTGAGTACGGTCGTGAACGAGCCGCTCACCGCGAGGCCCATCGCGAGCACCAGGACCGTGAGACCAAGCGACAGAACGAAAGGGTCGGGGACCCAACGTTCAGACCATCGGCTGAACAGCGCGCCGACTTTCTCGAGCATCGCGGCGACGATAGCATCGACGCACCCCGGGGCGATGGGAAGCGCTCGGTCTGGACGCCGAGGCGCGCATCATTTCAAGCAGTTAGAGCGACTACTGCACACCGGTCCTCTGAAACTTTGGGCTTGATGTTTCGCGCTGGTCTTGTTCCCATGCCGCCGTCGGAGGTACCGAATGACCAATGCAGCAGTAGAACAAGTCGATCACGAGATGCTCGGCACGATCAAGCGCCACGCGGGGCTCGGCATGGCGGTGGGAATCATCGCGATCATCGCGGGCGTGCTGGCACTCGTTGCTCCTTTCGCCGCCGGGATCTCGGTGGCGATCATGGTTGGTGCGCTTTTGGTGGCCGCAGGCCTTGCGAAGCTCTACCTCGCCTTCAAGATGGGCTCCTTTGGACACGGGCTCCTCGTGTTCGTCGTGGGTCTTCTGTCGATCGTCGCCGGCGGCTACATGCTCGCACGGCCGGGCATCGCCCTTGCCACGCTCACCCTCTTCCTCGCAGCCTATTTCTTGGTGTCAGGCGTTTTCGAGATTATTTGGGCGCTGCGACTGCGTCCAATCGACGGCTGGGGCTGGGCACTTTTTAGCGGCGTCGCGGCTCTCATTCTCGGCATCATGATCTGGCGGCAGTTTCCAGTCTCGGGTACCTGGGCGGTCGGCATTCTTGTTGGCATCCAAATGATCTTCACCGGCACCGCGGTGGCATCGATCTGCAACGCAGCGCGCAAGGGTACGAAAAAGATCCAAGCCGCAATCTAGGCGGTGTCGTACGCTCGAACGATGCGCCAGCCACCGAGTCGGAGAGTACGTTTTCTGAGGAAGTGGCGCGGCGTGCCGTTCGTCCAGCGCGCCCCGACGCGAAGCGGCCGGGACGTGCCGATTCACGTGACGAAGATGGAGTCGGAGCATGTGTTCTGGTGGCACTCTCACGTGCAGCCAATCATCGATGCCGACCCGACCCGCGCCGACAACGACTGGAACTGGCTTCTCAATGCGTCGGTGGCTGCGGTCGCCGGCCGGGTCCTTGCGCGGGAACCCGTTGGCTACGCCGTAGGACTCTCGGACCCGGACACCGACGCATTCGTGCCATGTGCGCTCGTGCAGCTCCTCGGTCGCTTTCCCGCACTCGATGACCACAAACGCGACGGTGTCTTCGTGTGGTTCCTCTCGACGGCACCCGATGAAGCGCTGACCACAATCGAAGAGCACCCGATTCCGGAGGATCAGAATCCCCCGGCGGCTCGGCAGCATTGCGCTCGACGTAGCGGTCACGCATTCGCTCAACAAGCGGCGGCTCGGGCGAACGGCGCTTTATGCGGACGAGCAAGGTGGTGATTTGCTGCTTCAGTGGTACCAGCGTCGGGGGATGTCTGTACTGCCGGACGAAGGCAGACTTCCTCCGGTCCCTCGACGGCTGCTCAAGCCGAGTGACGGTCGCTACTGCTACTACACGGTTCCCCACGCGGTCCAGGCGAGCCGGGAACTCGACTCCCTTCGCTGAGACGACACGATGGCAACACCGGTACAAGTATTCGCAGATGCCGCCGCTCGCTACGGCGGAGTGGACCCGCACGACATCGAGGCGGTGCAGAATTGGTTTGCCGAAGAGTTGCCGAAGCTCGAACTCGACCAGATCGAGCGCCTCATAGAAGACTTGCTCGCCGCGGACGGATCTGTCCCCGACCGAAAGATCGCCCCCGTCTATCCGCAACGGGCGCCCCTTCCCTCGCTCAGTTCGAGCCCCCGCCTCGACGCGCCACTGCTCGCAGAGCACTGGTCGCGTCTGCTTCCTCGACTCGCTGCACGGCTTCGCAACCGGCGCTGACGGGCGCCGGATCGATCGCGTGCAAGCGCCGGCTAACGGCGCACAAAGCGGCGAAGTCCTGAGAGCGATAGGCGGCACACGGTGTGCTCTCGAACAGAGGCATGCTTGCCACCGCGCACGCGGCCTGTCTGGTCGGTATCGAAGCACACCCGGTTCAGGTCGAGGTGCGTTTGGGCGAAGGTCTGCCGGGGTTCGACCTGGTCGGGCTCCCCGAGCGCGCCGTCAAGGAGAGTCGCATTCGGGTCCGAGCGGCTCTCTCATCGTTCGGGTTTCGGTTTCCGCCGCGGCATCTGGTGCTCAATCTCGCTCCGGGCGACCTACGAAAAACCGGCGCGGGGCTCGATCTTGCGATTGCGGGATCGGTGCTGGCAGCATGCGGCGGGGTTTCGCCAGAGCAGCTTCGGTCGACGCTACTGGTCGGTGAGCTTGCGCTTTCGGGCGAGCTGCGTCCCGTGCGCGGGGTGCTGGCCCTGCTCCGAAGCGCCAAGGAGGCCGGCCTCAAGAACGCGATCATTCCCATCGGCAACGAGTCCGACGCGCTCCTCATCGAAGGCCTTTGCGTTTACACCGCCACGCACGTGGGCGAAGTCGTTGCGTGGCTCAACGGCGATGCACCCCTGGTCGAGGTTCGGCCGCAGTCTTCGTCGCACGCAACTCGCCGTTCCGGCACTGCTGCCGTCGAACAAGACCTCTGCTCGGTGCGGGGGCAGCCGGTCGCTCGCCGCGCCCTCGAAGTCGCTGCAGCCGGGGGTCATCACATGCTGCTCGTCGGAAGCCCGGGTGCCGGCAAGACGATGCTCGCGCGGGCGCTCCCTTCGATTCTTCCGCCACCTTCGCCTCATGAAGCTCTCGAAATCGCGACAATCGCGAGCAGCGCGGGCCTCCGCTCCCGCTCGGTGCTCGCCGGCAGCCGGCGCCCCTTTCGCGCTCCCCACCACACCGCCAGCGCCTCGGCAATCGTCGGCGGGGGCGAACCGATTCGCGCAGGAGAACTCACCTTGGCGCACCGTGGGGTGCTCTTCCTCGACGAGCTCCCCGAGTTTCGGCGCGACGCAATCGAAACGCTTCGCACCACCATGGAGGAAGGCGAAGTCGTCATCGCACGGGCGCGACAGCGGGTGCGGCTCCCCGCGTCGCCCCAGGTCGTCGCAGCGATGAACCCATGCCCATGCGGGTATCACGGCGATGCAACCCGGTTTTGTGGATGCGGTCCGGCGCAGGTTGCTCGATATCGGAGCCGCGTCTCCGGTCCGCTGCTCGACCGCTTCGACCTCCAGGTCGCCGTCACCCGTGTCAGCGCACGAACGATGAGACGCGCCGAATTGGGAGAGTCTTCGTCGACTGTGCAGCAGCGCGTGGTCGAGGCGCGGGCTCGCCTCGAAGTGCAGGGGGCGCGCGCCGGCTTCGACGCCCTTGCCGCCGACGTTCACCCGAAAGCCCACCACCTGCTCGAGCTTGGCGTCGAGCGCCTGAAGATGAGCGCGCGCGCGTACATGAAAGCCCTTCGCATCGCGCACACCATCGCCGCGCTTGCCGGCGCATCCATGGTCGAGGCCGACCACGCAGCAGAGGCGCTCCAGTACAGAGTCCTCGACCGCGAGCCTCAGCAGGCGGCAACTCGTTCGGCCTAGCCGCGGCTCGGCCCGTCAACCCACCTCAACCACAATCCAACGAAGGAACCCCTGATGAAACAAGCTCTCAAAGCCGTCGACACCCTACTGTCCAACATCGAAAAGCAGTTCGGCAAGGGCGCGATGATGCGTCTCGGCGATCGAAAAGCCGAGAAGGTCCCATCCATCCCCACCGGCAGTCCATCACTCGACGCCGCGCTTGGCTGTGGCGGCTACCCCAAGGGCCGGGTGGTCGAAATCTTCGGCCCGGAATCGAGCGGCAAGACCACACTCACCCTTCATGCAATCGCCCAGTGTCAAGCGATGGGAGGGGTCGCGGCATTCATCGACGCCGAGCATGCCCTAGACGTGAACTACGCGACCAAGCTCGGTGTGCAGGCCAAGGAACTCTTGATCGCGCAGCCAGACAACGGCGAACAGGCACTCGATATCGCCGAAGTGCTTGTGCGAAGCGGGGCAGTCGACCTCGTCGTCATCGACTCGGTCGCGGCACTGGTCCCCAAGGCGGAGCTCGAAGGTGAGATGGGGGATCACCACGTCGGCGTGCAGGCGCGGCTGATGAGCCAAGCGTTGCGCAAGCTCGCCGGCGCGGCGCATCGCACGGGCACCACCATCGTGTTCATCAACCAGCTCCGCATGAAAATCGGCGTGATGTTTGGTTCGCCCGAAACCACCACAGGCGGTCACGCGCTCAAGTACTACGCGTCGGTACGACTCGACATCCGGCGCATCGGCGCCGTGAAGAGCGGCGAAGACTTCATCGGCAATCGAACGCGTGTGAAAGTGGTCAAGAACAAGCTCGCGCCGCCCTTCCAGAAAGTCGAGTTCGACATTCGTTACGGCGAGGGGATTGACAGCGTAGGCGACCTGCTCGACCGTGCGGTGGAGGCCGAAGCTATGGAGAAGAGCGGTGCCTACTATCGCTTCGAGGGCAAGAGTCTCGCGCAGGGCCGCGAGAACGCCCGCGCCGCGCTTGCCGCGGATGCAAAGCTGCGCGCGCTGGTGGCCTCCAGGCTCGGAGCCGCGGCGTCTAGCGCCGAACAGGCGGCATGACCGCAGACGGTCAGGCCCCGACCTAGCGGTGTCGCAGCCATCCTGTTAGAAGTCGGACGTGCGTTGTCTCATTACCGGCGCAACCGGCTTCATCGGGGGGTCGATCTTGCGCGGCCTCGAGGCTGCCGGGCACGAGGTCGTTGCCTACGTGCGCGAAAGCTCCGACTCTCGGTCAATCGTCGACGTCGAACGCGTCGTCGGCGATCTGGCCAACCCCAACCGAATCGCGACGGCGGCACGGGGATGCGATGTCATCATTCACGCGGCCGGCGTTTCCGACCCGGCCGCCGACCGGGAAACGCTCGGGTGGACCCACGTAGCTGGCACTGAGAACGCTATCAACGCCGCCAGGCATGCGGGCTGCGCGCGCATGATCCAAATCTCTTGCGCCGAAGTCACGCTCCACCCCGGCCATCGAGCGTTCTGGGGTGAAGACGAGGCACCGGTTCGGCCCTACGGTGCGCTCGCCGCTAGCAAACTCCAGGCCGAAGACCTCGTCCGCGTGTCAGGGAGCTCGGACTTCCGTACGATCGTATTGCGTCCTGCGCTCGTGTGGGGCCCGGGGGCAACACACCTTGCCTCGTTGAAGTCGGAAGCCGCCGCCGGAGGTGTCCGTCTCGTCGGCGGCGGCAAGCGGATGTTCGCTACGACCCATATCGACAACCTGGTGCGGGCCGCCGTGCTGGCGGTCGACGCCGACGTCCCCACCGGCAGCGTGTACTACGTCGTCGATGGCGAGCTTTCCCTCTCGCGAGAGTTCTACTCTGAGCTCTGCGACGCGTTCGGGTGGGAGAAGCCTCGGAACGCAGGGCCGTTCCGGTGGGCAATGATGCTCTGTCGCGCTCGCCTGCTGCCGCTGCACCCCACGGACATCGTAAAACGTGCACACACCAGTGCATTCGACACCACCAGGGCCAGCGGAGAGCTCGGCTACGAGCCCACAGTCACCCGTGAAGAAGGCATGATCGCCCTTCGCGACTGGGTGCGCCAGGAGCGCGGCGCGATCGAGGTCGGTCGGTGAACCTCGAAGAAGACGAGCGCTGGATGGAAGAGGCGATTGCCGAGGCGAAGCGCGCCGCCACGGAGGGCGAGGTGCCGGTTGGCTGTGTGATCGTGCAGAACGGGACGATCGTGGGCCGGGGACGCAATCGAAGAGAGGCGTCTCAGGACCCGACCACCCACGCGGAAATCATCGCGGTGCAGGAAGCCGCCGCGGCGATCGGGAGCTGGCGGCTTCTCGCCACCACGCTCTACGTCACCCTCGAGCCCTGTCCAATGTGCGCCGGTGCGCTCGTCAACGCACGCGTACCTCGTGTGGTATGGGGATGCGACGACCCAAAGGCGGGCGCGACGCGAACGCTCTACGCGATAGGCAGCGATCCACGGCTCAACCACCAGTTCGATGCAATTGGTGGCGTGCTCGACGATGACTGCGCGTCGCTCTTGACCGAGTTTTTCGGGGCGATCCGCGCGAAAGGAAAGTCCAGGGACAATCGTTGACACGTTAGGGCGTTTTGCTAGCTTCGGGCGCGGAGAGCTGACCGAGCGGTCGAAGGTGCTTGATTCGAAATCAAGTGTACCAATAGGTACCAAGGGTTCGAATCCCTTGCTCTCCGCCAAGTGCCTTGTTCTTTGACTGACAGTTGAGGACCGTCGCGACCCCTGCCCTACCGGTGGGAGCCGCGGTGTAGCGAGGAAGGCGGACTCCGCCTGGAGAGGTGACCGAGTGGTCTAAGGTGCACGACTGGAAATCGTGTGTACCGAAAGGTACCGGGGGTTCGAATCCCTTCCTCTCCGCCCTGTGGTCCTGCCAACGTCGGCCCGTGAAACCCGCCAGGCCCGGAAGGGAGCAACGGTAGCGGTGTCCGACGTGTGGCGGGGCCTTTTTTAATTTCGTGATGACTCCAGTCGCCGACCTGCGTTTCTGACGCTACGTTTGCCGTGGCGGGCAGCTAGAGGGACTTCGGAACGGACTATGCGTTTTCACACTGGGCTCGTGATCATTTTCGTGGCCGTGCTGTCTAGTCGGGCCGGTGCGCAACCAGCCAATCCCCAACCGGTTGAGCAACGCGACGACAACACCATCGTCGTCATCGACACGCCGCCGCCTGCCGCCGGACCCGTCGCGCCAACGCCGAAAGTGCAGCTTCAGCCGTTCCCGTCCGACAGTGTCGTTCTTCGGCGCCCCGGCGAAGTACTGCTGATGGGCAAGCCCGTGACGGTAGACTTTCGATCCGACACTCCGGGGCTCGGGTTCCAGCTATTGGTGGGCGGCACCCGTTCGTCAATCAGCGGGATGAGCATGGGCTGGAGCGGCGGCTGGGGCGGCGGCTGGGGCGGTGGCTGGGGCGGCGGCTGGGGTGGTTGGGGCTTTGGAGGCTACGGTGTCGCTCCGTTCTACGGGGAGATCGTCACCAGGGCCTATCAGCCGATCTGCGTGGCCCCGTGCCGTGCGACACTTCTCTCCGGTCAACACCGAATGGCGGTCTCTTTCGACGGTGGGGCGCCGGTGAATGTTGCCGGGCCGGTAAGCCTGACCGAGAACTCCGTCGTGCAGGCGCGCTACGTCGACAAGCGAAGGCTGCGCAAAGCTGGCTGGGCGGTATTTGCCGCAGGCGCAGTCGCCGGGATGGCCATGATGTTTGCGTCGATCGACTACCGGACTGACCCGTTCTACTGCTGTGGAAACCAGCTCCGAAACCCGGGTGTCTTCTACTCCGGCGTCGGCATCTTCGTCAGTTCGATCATCGCGGGCGGTGTGCTTGCGGCTCAGAACGACGAGGCCTTCATCGATGTCTACGCAGCGCCGTAGTACGCGAAGCTCCGTCTAGGACAGTCGAAAGTGGCGTCGGTGCACTGTCGGTACGACGACCGCGGCCCCAGAACTGACGAGCATGCGGGATGTCGTTTTCTGGATCGTGTTCGTGCTGTTGAGCGCCGTCATCCTCGACGAGGCGCGCGACGGGCTTACGAACGCAGGCTTGCCTGACTCGTCGTCGGCGAAGGTCGCTCTCAGTATCCCCAGTTCATTTCGCCCTTTCCGGCGTGCAACCCCGTACACGGGGAACGTTCGCCCACCCAACTTCAGGCTAGCGAACCAAGCCGTGTGATTCACACGAGATGTGAGGAAGCCCGCAAAGCGAGTGCACAAAGGGGGCGGACTCAGGAGGACTCGAACCTCCAACCCCCGGCTCCGTAGGCCGGTGCTCTATCCAATTGAGCTATGAGTCCTGGGGCGCGGAAGCTAGCCGCCCTATTGGGGGCGTCAAGCTGCACCATCGTTCTGGCGGAGAGGAAGGGATTCGAACCCCCGGTACGGCTCTACACCGTACGGCCGCTTAGCAAGCGGCTGCCTTCGACCACTCGGCCACCTCTCCCGTTCGTTCAGATGTCAATGGCAGGCTGGGCAACAGCCTAAGCCTACCCCCCAAGCGGGGGCCAGATTTAACCGCGACATCCGCGGCTGTCAAAGCGCCTGGATAAGCACCGATCCCCCGCATGCTAGAAGGGCGTCATGTGGTGGCGATTGGCGATCCTTTGCGTTCTCGTAGCGTTGACTTCCGGACTGGCCGCGCGGGTACGGGCGTGCAGCTGCCCGGAGCGCACCCTCGAGGAAGGCATTGCCGAAGCGCGCGCGGTATTCGAGGGCACCGTGACCGACATCGCCTCTAACGGAGCCACACCGTTCGGAGGCCTCCTGGTCACGCTGCGGGTCGCGAAGGTCTGGAAGGGCAAGCCGAGTGACGAGGTCTCAGTGCTCACGGCCTCGAACGGCGCCGTTTGCGGCTTTCCCTTCCGCGCCGAGGAACGCTACCTCGTCTACGCGTTCGCCGACACGCCCGACGAGATGCTGAGGGTGAGTCTATGTAGCCTCACCAAACGGACCGAGAGCGCGAGGGCTGACCTCAAGCGCCTGGGCAAGCCGGCGCAGTCGTTCCCGAACGGCACCGGCCCCCGCACCGAGGATGGACGCGGCTGCCAAACGACGAGAAGCCTGCCGGGCTCAGACCCAACAGGCTTCGTCGTTCTGCTTCTCGCGCTGTGCTGGATCAGTCGATCTCGATTACGGTCGTCGCGGCGTTCGGTCGCCCGGGCACGATGACCTCTTCGAGTACGTGCACGTAGCCGTTGTCGGCGCGAATCGAGCGGATGATGCGGACGCCGTCCACGCGGTGGGCACCGGTTGCATCTTGAGTCACCACGAGGGTGCCGCCAGCGCGATTGATGCCAAAGTCGTTGCCCGAAAGCTGAGGTGCGGAGATCGAACCATCGACGATGTGCATCCTGAGGATCTCTTCGAGCTGAGCTCGGTTGTCTGGGTTCGTAAGCGTCGCCAGGGTGTCGGGACCGAGAGCCTGAAACGCGGCGTCCGTCGGGACGAAGGCGGTCTTGTGCTTCCGGCGCTTGTGAAGATCGCCACGCACCCCCGCGGTGTTGACGAGCTCCCACATGATGGAGAACTCCGGGT
This sequence comes from uncultured delta proteobacterium, assembly GCA_963845195.1. Classification (GTDB taxonomy): domain Bacteria; phylum Myxococcota_A; class Polyangia; order Polyangiales; family Houyiibacteriaceae; genus SG8-38. Next base: position 989,142 of record CAWJRH010000001.1, on the reverse strand, counting down.
CACTGGCGATGATGCCCATGACAGTGTCCTTTTGGCCACTTCGCACGGAACCGTTTTTGGCGCAGCCTCCGAGAACGAGGCTCAGGCAGGTGGCAATCGCGAGAATGAATGTCGTACTTCGGACCATGATTCCCTTCCTTCAGGTATGAAAGCGTGAACGAACAGCGCGACTGTAGGAGGAGGTGTCTGCTCGATCAAGGTTGCTTTTGCGCTAGATCGGGCTTGGAAGTGCGACTCGAACGAACCAGTGTCCCGCCCGCGATCCTGCTGCTCGCATGTGCATCGGTTGGCTGCGCTCGGGCTCCCCAAAAACCAGGCCTCATGGCCAACTTCGCCCTCAGCGATCGGCTGACCGTCCGCTCCGAACCTCTTCCGGACGAAACGAGGTGGGAGGCCGACTACCTCCTGAGCGGGCTGTTCGAAGAGTTCAGCGATGAGCCCACGAATGCACTGGTCGACTCGCTCACCGAACTCGGCAGCTTCGTCGATGACTTCGAAGGGACGATCTCGGCGCAGACCGCACGCCTGCTCGCCGGCGTCGACGCCCAGCGAGTCGCCTTGCTCGACACCGTGACGGGCAAGCGCGAAGCCGTTCGCAACGCGCTCGGCGCCGAGCGTTTGGGGATTCAGAGCTTCGTCGACGAAGAGGTCGACGCGATGCTGACGCGCTTCGACGACACGGGGCGAGGGCTCATCGATCACTTCTTCGATCGTATGGTCCGCATTCTTCTCGGCGCCGCAGTATTTCTCACGCTCCTGGCACTGCTCCTCATCGTGGGGCTTCGGAGGGGCTCTTCGGCCTCGACGCGCGGCTCTTCCTCATCGCAGAGCGAAGACGAAGATTGACCGAACCGCGGCAACGGAATATGCCCCGCTTTATGGAAGTGCGGTCATTCCGGGAAACCGCCGAACCCTACTCGGTGGTCTTCCTCGACGCTTACGGCGTCATCAAGAGCGCTTCCGGCCTCATTGAAGGCGCGATGGAATGCGTATCATCGCTGATCGAAGCCGGCAAAGAAGTGTTCGTCGTCACCAACGATTCGTCGCGCTCTCCGGAGTCGATGGCGGAGCGCTACTCTGCCCAGGCCGGACGCGAACTGTTGCCGCCACAGAGGTACATCTCATCGGGGCTGCTCGCCGCGCAGTACATCGAACACCAGCTCCCGTACGGCAAGGTCGCGTACCTCGGCAAGCCCGAATCAGCTCACTATATCGAGATCGCCGGAAAGATTCCCGTATCGGTATCGGAGTGCAGCCCTACCGACAACATCGTCGCGATAGTTCTGCTCGATGACGAGGGTTTCGATTGGTTCAAAGAGGTAAACGCCACCCTGAACCTGATTCGTCACGTCAATGTGCCGGTGATCGTGGCCAACGCCGACATCACCTATCCGATGCGGGGCAACGAGATCGCCATTGCCGTGGGCAGCATCGGTCAGCTTCTGTCGGACATTACCGAGAAGACGTTCGTACGCTTCGGCAAGCCCGACTCGATGATGTTCGACTACGCATTGGCCCAGGCCCGACAGCAACTTCCGCATGTGTCGAAGCGTGACGTTCTCTTCGTTGGCGACACCCTGCGTACGGACATCATCGGCGCCAACACCTTCGGCTTCGACACCGCGCTCGTACTTTCGGGCAATACGCTCCCCGAGCAGGCCGATCTAATGATCCAAAGCTCGGGCATCATCCCGACATTCATCTGCGACTCAATCGCCACCTGATGCGCGGCGACGCGCCGATCACAGTACTGCGAGGAGAGGACTGAAGTCAGCGAGCTCGAGGTCGGGCAAGTATCGCTCGATCGCTTCGTGCTGGAGCTTCGCGCAGATATCAGCGCGAAAGAAGTGTTCGCCCACCCGAAGCACATAGTTGAGAATGAAGAATCGATAGGCTTCTTTGAGAGCGAGAATCTCGTCCTCGGTCAGACGATGAACCGAGTGATAGGCGCGCAAGAACTTGAGGAAACGTGGCTCGAAGAGTGGGTCGACCGTGTAGCTGAAGCTCTCCTGGTCTCCCTCTTCTCGAACGACTCGCGCACAGAAATAGAAATCGAGCATCCTGGGCTCGATCCGGAACCAGTCGTAGTCCCAGCGCGAGAAAAACTTGAACCCGTCGCCGTCCATGCCGACGGAGAAATTCCCGATGTTCCAGTCGATGAGCACGGGGATCTTGGGCCACTCGTGGTAGCCGAGGGCGTCTGCGTTGCCGAGAAACGCGTCGCAGTGAGCCCGCACGAAACTCGCCGCCGAGTCGCTGAAGCCGCGCTCGTGACGCCATTGAGAGCTTCCGATCGCATCGTGCAGGCTCGCAACGTCGGCTCCGAGCGATTGCCAGGTGGGCCGCACCCGATCGGAAATCTCGAGACAGCTTCGGTGAAACAGCCCCATCTCCTCGCCGAATGATTCGATCTGCGCGTCGTTCAACACGGAGGGCAGAAAATCGTAGAACGGCTGCTGTCCGTAGAACACCACCCATTCGTCACGCTCGCGGTAGGTAAAGACCTCGTCGTTCTTCGTGAGCACGGGGGCCATGAAGGTGGCGTAGCGGGTACCCCTCAGCCGATGAATCCACTCTTGGATGCGGATGTGGTCTTGGCGGAAGTGCACGTAGGAGCCGTAGCTCGAGCGTTTGGCGACGACGGCGTTGCCGTCGTCGAGCACGAGCAGATGCACCGAGTTGGTCGACACCATGGCGCTGAGCTCACGGACCTCGACGGCCTCGCGGTGGTCGCCGTAGGCCTCCCACGCGGCGAGGACGATGGTAGGAACCGAACGCTCGTTCACGGCGCGAAGCTACGCTTCGCCCGCGTAGATGTCCATGATGTCTTGAAGCAGCTTGACCGCATCGGCATGCGAGCGCTGGAACGCGTTTCGCCCGACGATCGAGCCGTAGCCGCCGCCCTTGGCTATTCCTCGGATCTCTTCCAGCACATCGTCGGTGCCCTTGGCCGCACCGCCTGAGAAGATCACGATGCGTCGACCCGCGAAACACGACTGCACGACGTGCTCGATTCGTTCGGAGAGCGTGCCGATGGGAATGTTCTCGTAGCTCTTCTTCGCGGCGTCCTGATACACCATCTCGGTGGGTGGCTTCACTTTGACGACGTGCGCGCCGAGCTGACACGCGATCTGCGCAGCGTAGGCAATGACGTCAATCGCGGTCTCGCCGTCCTTGCTCATGTTGCCACGTGCGTAGGACCACACGATGGTCGGTAGCCCAACGGCGCGCGCTTCGGCGATCAGGTCGCGGAGGTCCTGGTACATCTGGTTGCGAAGGCCGCTGCCCGGATAAATCGTGTAGCCGATTGCGGCGCAGCCGAGTCGCAGCGCGTCTTCGACCGACGAGGTCAGCGCCGAGCACGGGTCGTCGGGCCCACCGAGACTGTCGCTGTTGTTGACCTTGAGAATCAGAGGAAGGTCGCCCGCGTACTCGTACGCGATTGCCTCGAGGAAGCCGAGTGGAGCCGCGTAGGCGGCACAGCCGGCATCGACGGCGAGTTTAGGATGATAGCCGGGGTCGTAGCCGGCGGGATTGGGTGCGAACGAACGGGCCGCCCCGTGCTCAAACCCCTGGTCCACCGGAAGAATCACCATCTTGCCGGTGCCGGCGAGTCGACCGTGGTTGAGTATCCGCCTGAGATTCCCGACGACTCCGGGGTTCTCGCCCGCGTAATTCGCCAGTATGCTTTCGACTTTCTCGCTCATAGCGCGCCTCTCTCTTTCGGATGAATCGGAACCTTAGCGCACGCAGGCACGGCGGTCACCCGTTCCGGACGAGCCGCACGCGTTCGTAACACGCAAGAAATGGAGGCCGCCTAGGCCTCCCAGACGATTGCGGTGCCGGCGCCATACCAGCCTTCCACCTGCGGCCCATAGGCGTCTTCGATGGTGCCGCGCTTGATCTTCATCGTCGGCGTGAGAAAGCCGTTCTCGATCAGCCAGGGTTCCTTGACGACCGCCAAGAACTGCAGCCGCTCGAACCCCTCGACCTCCTTGTTGACCTGCTGCAGCAGCTCGCCGAGCTCGCTTTCGAATTGGGTTCGGACCGCGGAGTCGCTTAGTTTCGGCCGAAGCTCTTCGGCGGGAAGGATGAGTGCGTAGGGCTGAGGGTGACCCGAGCCGCTCACGCAGCAGGCCTCGACCTTCGAGTGGTTGTTGAGCAGGTTCTCGATGGGAGCCGGGGCCACGTACTTCCCCTTGCTGGTCTTGAAGAGCTCTTTGACGCGACCGGTAATGCGCAGTCGGCCCTGTTCGTCGCGCTCGCCGCGGTCCCCCGTCTTGAAGAACCCTTCTTCGGTGTAGCACTCCGCCGTGAGCTCGGGCTGCTTGTAGTAGCCGATCATGTTCCCTGGGGACTTAATGAGAATCTCCCCTTCGTTGCTGATCTTCACCTCGACGCCAGGCATCGGGTTGCCCACGTAGCCGACGCGGCCCTTGCCTGGGTGGGAGGCATGGGAGTAGGCGAAGTCTTCGCTCATCCCGTAGCCCTCGAGCAGTTCGAGCCCAAGATCGCGATACCACTGGATGAGATCCGGCGGGATGGGGGCCGAGCCGCTGGCAGCCATTCGCACATTTTGGAGCCCGAGACCGGTGAGGATCTTCTTGCGAACGATGTTGTTGAGGATGGGAATGCGGAGGAGTCTCTTGAGCTTCTCGGGAGGCATCTTCTGGAACACCCCAAGCTGAAACTTGAGCCAGAGCCGAGGCACCGATACGAAAATCGTAGGCGACGCTCTATTGAGATCCTGCACGAACGTATTGAGCGACTCGGCGAAGTAGATCTTCATGCCCGAACGGAACCCGCCCATCTCGACGATCGCTCGCTCGAAGACGTGGGCGAGCGGCAGATACGAGAGCATTCGGTCGTTCTCGGCGAAATGGAAAATCTCGAGGCCTCCGTCGACCGCGGCCGCGATGGCGCCGAAGCTGTGCGTCACCCCCTTTGGGCGACCGGTGCTACCCGAGGTGTAGACGATGATCGCGACGTCGTCTGGGTCGCGCTGCGGGTTGCCCTGAAGCGGTTCCTGAGCGGCAACGATGTCGTCCCACTTCTCATAGTCTGTGGGAGGCGCGAGCGGAAACGCGATGCAGGGTAGATTCGCCGGAATCGCTTCCTTGGCCTCGTCGAAGGTATCGAGTTTCCCGACGAACAGAAGCTGCGAGTCGCTGTGCTCGAGGATGTACGCGATGGTGTCCGCGTTGAGCGTGGGATAAAGCGCTACGCTGACGTGACCGGCCATCCAGATGGCGATGTCGGTAATGAGAAAATGCGCGCAGTTCTTCGAGATCATCCCGATGCGACTGCCGGGCTCGAGATTGAGCGACTTCAGGTAGCTCGCCATGCGGCGGGCTTCGTCCATCGCCTCCGCCCAAGTGTACGTCTTGATTTCGCCATCGCCGAGCGGCTGAGTCAGCCAAAGTCGGTCTGGAGTGGTCTTCTCCCAGTGATATACGTCGTCTAGCGCAAGCTGCGGCTGAGCCATGATGGTGCCTCGTGAAGGGGAATTAGGGCGGGGCCATCGTCGAAACCCCAGCAGACGAAAGACATCACAACCGCGGGGATCTTGCAAGAGCCGCGGTGTGATGCGAGCGCAGATGCGCCGGCGGAGGAGGAGGGATTCGAACCCCCGGATGGTTGCCCATCAACGGATTTCAAATCCGCCGCCTTCGACCGCTCGGCCACTCCTCCGTGGAAAGCCGTCTAGCATAGGCAACGGCCCTTTCCACCAAGGGGTGGATTGGCCTATATTCCGGGGCCCGGCCCGATGATGGTCCGGCAGCACGAGGTACCGTAGTGGCGACAGACAGCATTCCGAGTCGACTCATCCAGCAAGGCAAGCAGAACGCGCGCAATCCCGCGTACTACGTCAAACATGGGAACGCCTGGAACCCGACCAACTGGGACACCTATGCCAACGAGGTGAGTCAGGCCGGTCGCGCACTCATGGCGCTCGGCTTCGAACCCGGACAGACGGTCTGTATTCTCGGGTTCAATCGGCCCGAGTGGGTCATCGTCGACATCGCCGCGATGGGCGCGGGAGGCGCTCCGGCGGGCATCTACACCACCTGCTCGCCCACCGAAGTGGCCTACATCGTGGAGCACTCCGAAGCTCCATTCATCCTCTGCGAAGACGAAAGCCAGTGGAAGAAGGTCGAGCAGGAGCGAGGCCACCTTCCAAACCTGCGCCAGGTCATCATGATGAAGGGCGCTCCCGCCATCGCTGACGACATGGTGATGTCGTGGGAGGAGTTCATGGCGAAGGGCGACGAGGTGGACGAGCAGGCGTATCTCGACCGAGTCGCCGCACTCGAGCCCAACGCGCTCGCGACGCTCATCTATACCTCTGGCACGACGGGTCCACCCAAGGGCGTGATGCTGAGCCACGAGAACCTCGCCTGGACATCGCGCAAGGCGATCGACACCGTGCGTTTGTTGAGCGAAGACAGCTCGCTTTCGTACCTGCCGCTTTCGCACATCGCCGAACAAATGTTCTCGATCCACACGCCGGTCACCACCGGCTCGCGGGTCTACTTCGCCGAATCGATTGAAGCGGTACCGGAGAACCTCAAAGAGGTGCAGCCCACGGTCTTCTTTGGGGTGCCGCGTATCTGGGAAAAGTTCCACGCCGGAATCACCGCCAAGCTCAAGGACGCCACGGGCGTCAAGGCCAAGCTCGTGCAGTGGGCGACGAAGGTCGGGTGGGAGACCAACAAGAAGCCGGGCACTCCGAAGGGCCTGCAGCACCAGCTCGCCAACAAGCTGATCTTCTCGAAGCTCAAGCCGGCGATCGGCATGGGCAACGCCCGGGTCTGCGTGTCGGGGGCGGCACCGATTGCCCGTGAAGTACTCGAATTCTTTGCAGGTCTCGACATCATCGTGCTCGAGGTCTACGGCCAGTCGGAAGACACGGGGCCCACGAGCTTCAATTTGCCGGACAAATACCGGTTCGGCTCGGTTGGGCCGGCGCTCGACGGCGTGACAGTGAAGATCGCCGAGGACGACGAGATCCTCGTGAAGGGGCCAAACGTGTTCCTTGGGTATTTCAAGGACGAAGAGGCGACCAACGAGACCCTCATCGACGGATGGCTGCATTCAGGCGACCTCGGGGCCTTCGACAAGGACGGGTTCTTGATGATCACCGGCCGCAAGAAGGACATCATCATCACCGCGGGCGGCAAGAACATCACCCCGAAGAACCTCGAAGCGGCCATCAAGAACCACGAGCTGGTCGACGAAGCGGTCGTGATCGGCGATCGCCGAAAGTATCTCTCTGCGTTGGTGACCATCGACGCAGAGGCCGGTCCCGCGTGGGCAGCGGCCAGCGGGGAAGACGCAAACGCGCTGCACAAGAGCGCGAAGCTACGTCAGAGCATCCAGTCGCACATCGACGAGATGAACCAGCACTTCGCGCGCGTGGAGCAGATCAAGAAGTTCACGATCTTGCATCGCAATCTAAGCATCGAAGACGGTGAACTCACGCCAACCCTAAAGGTCAAGCGGGCCAAGGTGCACGACCACTTCGCGGACGACATCGAGTCCATGTACGCCGACGACTCCGGAGCGACTCAACCGCAGGCACGCACCTGAAAGCCCCGACGGGCATCGACGGAGTCGGCGCTCAGCCGATGATGGTCACTGTGACGCGTCGGCGATGACCGCGGTTGCGGTGCTCCCAAAGGAACACTCCCTGCCAGGTACCGAGTGCGCATCGCCCTGAGACGATCGGAATCCCGATCGATGTCTGGGTGAGCGCCGCGCGGACGTGCGCGGGCATGTCATCGGGGCCTTCGGCGGTGTGTACGAAGAGCGAATCGCCGTCGGGAACGAGCCGCGACAGAAAGGCATCGAGGTCGCGCTGGACGTCGGGGTCTGCGTTCTCGTTGATGATCAGGGACGCGCTCGTGTGGTGAATGAACACCGTACAGAGGCCGGATTCGACGCCGGCAGCAGCGACTGCGTCCTGCACGGACCGCGTGACTTCGGTGATTCCTCGCCCCCGCGTTGGGACCGTAAACGTGCTCGAGTGTACCTTCATGATTCCGTAATCCGCATCCACATGGCTGCTTGGTCGCCCGTGTAGATCAACTCTCCGCCCTGCGCGAACTGAAAATCGTATCGACCGAACACGCGATTGCTCGACTGGCGAATCTTGGTCGCCTGGATTTCGAGATCGAGAGGCGGACCCATCGTCGCGAGCTTGCGGAACCGTGCTTCGTAAATGCGACCACCGTATCCGATCCAGCCGTCGGAATGCCGCAACCCTAGGATGAAATAGGTGTGCATGAAGCCCAGAATCCCCGTCAGGTGAACCATGAACCCGCCGCTCACGTGACGGGGGTGCCGAACCGGATGCGCACGCTGGTCGCGCGTGAGAGGAAGGTCGGCACGCGTCTGCATGCGGGCTCGGATTCGACCCCCCTCGGCGTCGATTTCCACGAGCTCGTCGACGCCTATCGCGTCAGGCCCGTATGGGCAGTCGGCAAGGAACGCCGGGTCGAGAGCCACCGTCAGACCCCTTCTGCTTCTGAACCCCAGATGACTTTGTGGGTCTGAATCTGCACGCGAACCGGCAATCGGTCGCGAAGCACCCATGCGACCAACTCTTGAGGATCGAGTTCACCCCAGACGGGGCTGAGGAGCACCGCATGGGTGCGCTCTGCGAGTCGATGCTCTTCGAGAACCTCGGTGGCCCATTCGTAGTCGGCGCGGTCTGCGAGCACGAGCTTCACTTCGTCGCTACGAGTCAAGAGCTCGACGTTGGCCCATCGATTGCGCGCACACTCCCCGCTGCCGGGCGCCTTGAAGTCGACGATGCGGTGCACCCGCGGGTCGACGCGCGAGATATCGCGCTCCCCACTCGTCTCGAGCAATACGGTACGGCCCGCATCGCAGAGCTCCTTCATGAGTGGAATCGCGGCATCCTGGAGGAGCGGCTCGCCGCCGGTGAGTTCGACGAGAGGAGTGCCGAAAGAGAGTGCCTGCGCGAGCACATCGGCCCGACGCAAGACCTCGCCGCCTTCAAACGCCTGGGGGGTATCGCACCATCGGCAGCGCAAGTTGCAGCGCGACAAGCGAACGAAGGTGCAAGGGATTCCGACGAACGTGGACTCGCCTTGGATCGACTCGTAGATCTCGTGAATGCGAAGCGTTTCGAGGTCTGACATCGTTACTTTGGCTCGCGGCTGAGCAGGAGGAGCAGGTCCCCGCCATCCGCGGCCCCGGCCCGCACCTCCACCAGAAGATCCCACGTTCCGGGTCCCGGGGCCACCTCGATGCTCTGGGATCGACGCTTGAGGCACCGCGCGCCCGTCTCGTCGGACCGAACCCAATAGAGGCGCGTCTCGCCGCCCTCGAGGTCGATCGCCACCGCGCGGAGCCGCTGCTTGTCTGCGAGGTCCATGGTCACGCGAATGCCCCTGGACCCCTCGGCCGCCTCGGGACAACCCACTGGCATCGCTTCGAGTTCGTCGAGTCGCGCTTTGTCGAACACGGCGGAAAACGGAAAAGAGTCAATGCGAACAACGGGGCCAGTCGAGCGCAACACCGGGATACGATAGCGCTCGTCGATGCGCTCTTGGTACGACAGCGGGTGCTGCGAATGGAGGGGCAGCGTGTCGATCAAGACCTGCTCGGAACGCGCGAGTTCCTTGAGTGAATCGAGCGCCTGGAGCGTGAGGAGATTGCGCGCATTGTTGCCGTATCGAAGGCCCTCGTCGGTGAGCTGGCAGGCCGCTCGCACGCCCCCTCGACCGTACACGTTGGGATGCACGCCGTCGCCCGCGAGCCCCTTTCTCGGCAACACGACCATCGCCGCGTAATAGTCGATGTAGGGGAGCTGCCAATGAGTTGCGACCGCCTCGGTGATCGCGTTGAAGCGCTGAACCCATCGATCCTTGCTTTGGCTCCGACGCGGCGCGGCCGAGCCGAGCACGGGTACAACGCCGAGTTCCACCAGCTCTTCGACGAGGTAGACGAGTCGTCGCGCATAGATCCGTTCGTTCCGGTTCTGCGAGTCGTTTCCACCAAAGAGAACCAACGCCCAGCGCGGATCGGTGGCGGCCACCTCCTGACGGAACTTCGCGGGCCTCCCCCCGAGCACGTAGCGAAGGTTCCAACTCACCCCAGCGGCGAGGCTCGTGCGACTGAACGAGTTGCGTTTTCGCGTACCGAAGTGCTCAATCGCGCCCTCGAGTTCGGTGTGTTCACCGAGGTCGACGTAGGACGTCGCGAAACACCGCAAGAACGCGTGACTTTCGACGCTCGATCCGCCCATCTTGGCGAACGCGTCCTCGCGCAGGTCGGGGCCGTTCGCACGTATCGCCGACACGTTCTCGGCAACGTCCCCGCCGAACGCGAAATCCTGTGCGAGAACCGGCGTCGCGAAGACGAGTACGAAAAGAACCAAGGGCCCCAAGCGCCAGTTCATCGCAGAACCTCCGCGGGAACGAAGTAGAGCCGACTCGGCTCAGTCGTCATGTTTCGATACTCGTTGTCGGTGAGCAGGACGGCAGAGCCGTCGCTGCGCCACACCAGCCCCTCGAGGTTGGGCAACGGATCGATGAGAAGCGCGAGATCCGTCGTGCGCTCGGGCTCGATCCACGCTTCCTCACCCCCGATTGGAACTTCGAACTGCAGCAGTTGCGCAACCCCAAAGTGTCGCTCGACCGCAAGCGCGACGATCCGGCCATCCACCTTCCTGCACGATAGCGCGGCGAGTTTCCCGGTTTTGCTCTGAAGCGCCAGACGATGAGGTCGCCAGGTTTGATCGTCGAGGTCGAGGACCGCGATCGGTGCCCACCTGCGGCCCTGCACCTCCTCGACCAACTCCGTCGCGACCACTAGACGACCGTCGGTGTAGCAGAGACCTTCGATGCCGTGATTGCCGGACGCCGACAGACCCCAGAGTCCATAGTCGATGAGAGAGGCCGATTCCACGATGAATTTCGAATCTTCCAGACGCGCGTGTAGAAGGGCGTCGCCTTTGCGCGTGGCCTCCTGCGTTTCGGTGCCGACGATGAAGGAGTCCGCATCGAGGGCAGCCACCGCTTCGAGGTCGGCGCCCTCGGGAAAGCCGACGGCGCGAAAGCGACTGACACCGAATCCGTCGGGGTCGATCCGCAGCAGATAGTCGCCGTTCTCACCGATCGCCCAAAGGACGCCAGCCTGACCCTCAGTGAGCCCGGAAAGCCCCCGGGTCTCGGTCTCGAGAGCGACGATGGCTCCCGGACCGGTGGGCTGTGCGTTCGTCCCGCACGTACAGGAGGCAGCGAAGACGACGAGCGCAAGCGCGATTGCCGTCGTCGCCGCCACTCTCAGGCGACCGCCTCGAGCACCGCGGCAGCCCCGATGCCGCCAGCAGCGCAGATCCCGAGGAGCGCGGTCTCATGCTGCCCAGCCGCAAGCTCGTTGGCCATCGTGGTCACCATGCGCGCGCCGGTCGCGGCGAATGGATGGCCGATCGAGATCGAGCCCCCGTAGATGTTGAAGCGGTCTTCATCGACCTCGCCCACGGCCTTGCTCTTGCCGAGTCGCAGCTCGGCAAAGCTCTTGCTTCCGAGCGCCTTGGTCACCGAAAGCACCTGCGCGGCGAACGCCTCGTGCATGTCGACGAGGCTCGTGTCTTTCATCTCCATGCCCGCGCGGTCGAGCGCCTTGGGCATGGCAATGGCCGGGCCGATGAGAAGCTGATCGGCCGGATCGACGGCGACGTACGCCCAGCTTCGAAGTGCGGCCAGCGGCTTGTAGCCCAGCGCCTTGGCCTTGGCCTCGCTCATCACGAGGACAGCGGCCGCGCCGTCGGTCAGCGGAGAGGCGTTGCCGGCAGTCACGGAGCCGTCCGCAGCGAACACCGGTCGCAGGCGGGATAGCTTGTCGAAGCTCGTATCCCCGCGAACGATGTTGTCGGTGAACACCCCCTCGACCGGGGTGACTTCGTCGTCGAAGCGGCCCGAACGAATCGCTTCGGCGGCTCGATGATGCGAGCGCTCGGCGAAATGATCCTGCGCTTCGCGACTGATCTCGTTCCGGCGCGCCATGTCTTCAGCGGACTCGCCCATGACCTGACCGGTCGTGCGCTCGGCTATCTTCGGCATCTTCGGAAGAATGTCCTGCAGGGGCATCATCTGAGCGAGAACGGCAAGATAGTCCGAAGGAGACGCCGCTTTGCCAAACGCCAGTGGCGCGAGCGCGTGGACGGCCTTCTGCGGCAAGTTGAGGGGCGCGTTGCTCGTCGAGTCGGAGCCGCCCGCAATGACGACGTCCGCCTCGCCCCGTTCGATCGCGGCCGCCGCAAGCGTGACCGCTTGAAGCCCGGTCGCGCATGCGCGAGTACAGGTCATCCCTTCGACCCCGTGGGGAAGCCGGAGATCGAGCGCGATCTCCCGGGCGATGTTTGGCGCAAGCGAGGGAAAGATCACGCCCCCCCACACGATGCTGTCGATTTCGTCGTGCGGCAGCTCGGTACTATGGATCAGCGCACGAACCGCTGCGTCCGCGAGATCAATCGAGTCCATCTTCAGGAAGGCGCCGAACGCCTTCACGAACGGGGTGCGGACACCGTGAACGATGACTGCGCGCTGCTTTCGACCCCAGCCGCTCTTCTTCTTACCCATGTCTATGCTCCTACTAGGGCACCGCCGCACACGCGAAGGGTCGAACCGGTGATGCCCACTGCGCCCGGTGTCGACAGGAAAGTGATTGCTTGGCCCACATCGTCGGGCTTGCCGCCCTGCCCTACGGCACTCAAGCGCCGCGCCGCCTCGCGAATGCCAACCGGCATCGCGGCAGTCATGCGTGTCTCGATGAATCCGGGCGCAATGGCGTTGACGGTAATGCCGTGTTTGGCCACCTGAGCGGACAGCACCTGAACGAACCCGACGAGCCCTGCCTTGCTCGCCGAATAGTTGGTTTGGCCCCGATTGCCGGCGATGCCGGATACCGAAGAGAGGCACACGACCCGGCCGCCCTTTCGGATGAGCGCATCGGCCAAGAGCTGCTCGGTGATCCGCACGACGGCCCCGAGGTTGATTTCGACGGTCATGTCCCACGCCTCGGGCTTCATTTTGGCGATGGTGCGGTCTCGAGTGACCCCGGCGTTGTGGACGATGATGTCGACTCCGCCGAATTTTTCCTTGAGCTCCGAGGCAATGCGCAGCGAAGCGTCTTCATCGGTGATGTCGACCAGGAGCACCGAGCCCTCGAGGCGGCGGGCAACCTCACTCACTGGGCCATCGTCCGCCGGGCGGTCGAGACAAACGACGTGGGCCCCCTCCGCCGCCATCAGTTCGGCGGTGGCCGCCCCAATGCCGCGGGCCGCACCGGTGACGAGTGCTACCTTTCCAGCAAGCGGCTGCGTGGTGGGCGCTTCCACCCCTACGGCGGTGTTGGTGACGTGAAACGGCTGGCAGCTCACGAACGCCGCGCGCGGCGACAGCAGGAACCGGAGAACCGCATCGAGACGCTCCTCGGCGCCCTCTTGCACGAACACGCTGTTGGCGGTCGCACCCGTCGCGCCGATCTCTTTGGCAAGGCTCCGGGTAAACCCTTCGAGCGCGTAGCGGGTCGCCGCGCGCATCGCCTTGTTCGAATCGCCGGCCGGCCGCCCGATGACGACGACCCGTCCCGATCGGGAAACGCGGCGGATCCACGGGTGCATCACCTCGTAGAGTTCGTGCAGCATCTCGGGCGACTCGAGATTGGTTCCGTCGAAGATGATCGCATCGACGCGCTCAGAACCGGCAGCTTCACCAGGGTCGACTCGGGTCGGCAGCCTCGCCCACGCTTCGCCCGGGCCGAGGTAGGGCTCGAGAACCGCATCGGTGTCGCCAATCACCCAGGGAGCCCCCCCCGCTCGCGCGATCGAGCGTCCCAAGACCTCTTGCAGCGCACCGGCACCGCCGATCAGGATTCGCTGATCGTCGAGGGGCCGATCCTCGTAAGGTTCGCTCGTGCGGCGTAGTCGCTCCGGAACCGGAATCGGCAAGCCGAGCGTCTTAATCAGCCGCCGTGCCTGCTCGTTGTCGAGTAAAAGGTCAGTCATAGCTCAGCTCCTCACCTCGTAGCTACCGATCATGCAGGCCGGACCCCCCGGCGCGTCGCCAACGAACACCTCGTCTCCGCGGGTGTACAGACCCACCTTCGCAGGAAGGACTAGCGGCCGGGTGAACTTGACGTCGATCGCCGAAATCTGACTGACGTCGCCCGCGAAGTGATTGCGATTCAAGCCTTCGATCGCGCGCGCCATCGTCGAAAACCCGTGCAGGATCACGTTGCGGAATCCGGCAGCGCGGGCAGCCGGCCGAATCCAGTGAATCGGGTTGAAATCGCCGGTGAGCTTCGCGAACTCGAAGCCGGCGTCGGTGCCGATCGACCAACGGGCGATCTCTTTGGCGTCGGTTGGCACGCGCGGGTGCTCTTTTTTGGCCCTGCCTGAGTCGTCACTGCCGCGAGAGAGCGGAACGAAGCCGTAGACATGTGAAACGACGGCTTCGTCGTGACGTGACGTCGCCGTGACTCCGCGCTGATGGATAATCGCCCGCCGCCCGTCGTCGTCGATGTCTTCGAGTCGCACGCTTGCCTCGAAGGGTTCGCCAAGCGGAAGCGGCGCGTTGATCTCGAGCCGACAGCCGCCGTTGAGCACTCGTTGAATCGGATACTGGATGCCTTCGAGTCCGCGCGACTGCAGGGGGAAGATCCACTGCGGAAACAGATGGGCCGGCACCTGACCGCGGTAGGCGTTCGGGTCGCCTCCCACGTGCTTGATGTAGTCGCGCACCAGGTCTGCCGGACGGGCTGGAATCGTCGCGCGACTCTCGGGCCCCGGGATTCGTGCCGGAGCACTGTTGGGCTGGCCTGAGGCAGCTTTGGCCGCGACCCAGGCCGCTCTCGCGATGGCTCCGAGAACCGGGCCCTGATGAAGGATATAACGCGTCGGTATTGCCATGGTGTTCAGGCTTGCTCCTGCGTTGTGCGCCTGCGGTCGGAGGGGTGCGTACCATCGGCGGTTGGGCGGCGCAAACCAGGCCGGCGCTGCTAGGCTTGGACGATGACCAACCCCTTGCTCGATCTCGAATTCGACATCCCATTCGCACGCGTCGAGGCGGCCCACGTCGAGCCCGCGGTGGACTCGCTGCTCGAAACGTCGCAGCGCGCCGTCGACGCCATTGCGGAGGGCGGTGGCGCACGAACATACGACGGCACTCTCGGCGCGCTCGAATCGGCAACCGAATCACTCGAACTGGCCATGACGGTCGTCGACCACCTCGAAAGCGTCGCAACCACGGATGCCCTCCGCGAGGCCTACAACGCGGCGCGCCCGAGAGTGAGCGCGTTTTGGTCGGAACTTGCGATGAACGCCAAACTCTACGAAGCGGTTCGCGAGTTTGCCGCCACTGACGAAGCCGCAACGCTCGACGCAACGCGAAAGCGATTCCTCGACAAGACGCTCGACGACTTCCGGCGTCACGGCGCGGAGCTCGACGACGACGGAAAACGAAAGCTTCATGCGATCGACGTCGAGCTCACTCAACTGACGACTCAGTTTTCCCAGAACGTTCTCGACGAAACCAACGCGTTCGAACTGATGATTACGGACGAGGCGCAGCTCGCTGGCCTGCCCGAATCGGCCCAACTCGCGGCAGCGGAGAGCGCCAAGGCCAAGGGCGTTGAAGGATGGCGATTCACCTTGCAGGCGCCGAGCCTGATTCCGCTTCTCACCTACCTGGACGACTCAAAGATTCGCGAGACGGTGTGGCGCGCCTACAACACTCGGGCTACCAGCGGCGCGCGAGACAATCGACCGGTCATCGAACGCATCGTCGAGCTGCGCAACGCAAAGGCTAGGCTTCTTGGCTACACGGATTTCTCAGATCTGGTGACCGAGGATCGAATGGCGAAGTCTGGTTCGCAGGCTCAATCATTCATCGACGACCTCCGGACCAAGACGCGAGACGCGTTCGAACGTGAGAACGCAACGCTCGAGGCTTACCAGCAGGACTTCGACGCGGACGCGACGATGCAGCCATGGGACGTCGCGTACTACGCAGAGAAGCAACGCCAGGCCGAGTACGACTTCAACGAAGAAGCGCTCCGTCCGTACTTTCCGCTCGAACGAGTGCTGAACGGGTTGTTTGCGACGGCTCAGGCACTGTACGGCATTCGAATCGTCGAACGCGAGGCCTCTACCTGGGACGACGCCGTTCAGAGCTACGCCATCCTCGATGAGGACGATGAGATGCTCGCGGCGTTCTATGTCGACTTGTTTCCGCGCGAGAACAAGCGAGGAGGGGCCTGGATGAACGGCCTCATCGCGTCGCCCTACCGCGATGGTCAGTCATCGCCGCATCTTGGTCTGTTCTGCGCGAACGTGAACCCACCGGTCGGGGAAACGCCGGCGCTTCTGACCCATCGAGAGGTCGAGACCTTGTTTCACGAGTTTGGCCACCTGCTTCACCATTGCCTGAGTCGGGTTAGCGTGCGGAGTCTCGCGGGAACCAACGTAGCCTGGGACTTCGTCGAGCTACCCTCGCAGATCATGGAGAACTGGTGCTGGGAGCGGAGTGGGCTCGACCTGTTCGCGGCTCACTACGAAACGGGAGAAGCCATCCCCGACGATCTCTACCGAAAGATGATTCGTGCCCGCGCATATCGTGCCGCGAACGCGCAGATGCGGCAACTGGGGCTGGCGAGCGTCGACCTCGCTCTTCATCGGGAATACGAATCAGGCAAGGGGCTCGATGCGATGACGTTCGGGCGCGCGATCCTCGAGGCGCATTCTCCCGCGAAGCTTCCGGCCGACTACGGGATGCTGGCCGGGTTTACGCACGTGTTCGCGCACCCCATCGGATATGCGTCCGGCTACTACAGCTACAAGTGGGCCGAAGTCCTCGACGCCGACGCGTTCACCCGCTTCAAGCAGGAAGGCATCACGAGCCCCGCCGTGGGTCGCGACTTTCGCGAGAAGATTCTCGCAAAGGGAGACAGCGAAGACCCGGCCAAGCTCTACCGGGACTTCATGGGTAGAGCGCCGAGGCTCGAACCTCTGCTCGAACGCGCCGGACTCAGCTAGCGCGAGGCGCTAGGGCCCGACGGTTTGCGCGACTTGGCCTGAAGGTCGACGGCGACGGCGATCTCATTGGCCACCTTCAGTCGAACGATCGAAGGCACTGAGATGTCGTGGTCGGTCAGCACGGCGGTGAAGTTTGCGGTGATGCGAAGGCTGTCTTTGCCATCGTCTGATGGGGTCCACTTCGCTGTCCCTTTGGCGTCCACCACTTTCGTGACGCCATGAATGGTGAACTTCCCCTTCACCTTCACCTTGGTGTCCTTCTTCGCCTTCAGCGAACTGGCACCGGTGACTTCTACGATTTCGAACACGACGTTCGGATTCTTCTTGGCGTCGAGCCAGCTATCCCCCTGGAGGTGCTCGTCGCGAAGGTCGTTGCCGGTGCGCATCGAAACCACGGGGGCCTTGAACGTGCCCTTGGTGGTGGACAGGTCGGTCGGGTCGAACGAGACCGTGCCCGTGACCTTGCCCGTGACCCCCTCCATCGTCTCGAGAGGGGCGTCAGACACGAAGGTCGCCTTCCCGGTCTCGACGACGAACTCTTCCGCATCTGCCTGCGCGACTACCGGCAGGGTCAGACAGATCGCTGACAGCAAGGTTCCCCGAAGGGTTTGTCGAATCATCCCACTTCTCCTCGTTGGACCTTAAGTCTAAAACGTCCAGCCCCGAGTCGCTATTCAGGCTGCTGCAATGATCGGCGCGGTCTCGAGAAACGTCCATGTTTCGTTGTCTCGCGCGGCACGCTGAAGCTCCCATTCGTCCCGAAAAAGCGCTACTGGACGCCCATCTCGGTCCTCCACGGCCATGGGGATGCGTTTTGCCTTCAGCTCGTCACACCCACCTACCCCCTCGACCCACCGAGCGTGCTGATAGGGCAGCAGGTCGAACGTCACCTTGGCGCCATACTCGTGCTGGAGCCGGAACATGAGAACGTCGAACTGCAGCCGGCCAACCACTCCGCAGATAGGGTCCTTCTCTCGTCCGGGTTCTGAAAAGAGCTGCACGGTGCCCTCCTCCGAGAGCTCTTGGATGCCCTTTTGGAGCTGCTTGCGCTTCAGCGGCTCGAGGAGCTGTAGCCTCCCGAAGTGCTCGGGCGAGAACTGAGGAACGGCATCGAAGCTCATCGCCCCGCCGGTAGAAAGGGTATCGCCGATACGAAAGAGCCCCGGGTCGTAGAGCCCCACGATGTCGCCAGCGAACGCTTCGAGAACGCTCTCGCGCTCTTGTGCGAAAAACTGCTCGGCGCGGTTGAGTCGGATTGTCTTGCCGAGCCGGTAGTGGTTCACGCGCATACCGCCCTCGAAGCGACCGGAGCAAATCCGAGCGAAGGCGATGCGGTCACGGTGCGATGGATCCATGTTCGCCTGCACCTTGAAGACGAATGCGCTGAAGCGATCGTCGGCCGGCTCGACGACGAGATCGCCGGAAGCTTGCCGGGCACCTGGCGGCGGACAGAGGTCTTTGAACGAACGAAGAAACGGTTCGACGCCGAAGTTGGTGAGCGCGCTCCCGAAAAACACAGGTGTGATTTCGCCCGAAAGGAATCGCTCGGGGTCCCACTCTTCGCCCGCGCCGTCGAGAAGCTCGATCTCTTCGCGAAGGGTGTCAGCAGCTTCCTTCCCGAGCAGCTCGTCGAGTCCTGGATCGTCGATGCCGCTGACCTTCATCTCAGCCCGCTTGCCCTGCCCCTCCGAGGCGCGCTCGAATCGCAGGACCAGCTTGTTGACCCGATCGTAGACTCCTTGAAACAGGTCTCCGCTTCCGATCGGCCAAGTGATCGGAACCGTGTTGACACCCAGCACTTCCTCGACCTGGCTCATCAGCGCGAACGCATCCCGGGCGGGACGGTCCATCTTGTTGATGAACGTGACCACGGGCGTGTTGCGCATTCGACACACGTGGAAGAGCTTCCGGGTCTGCGGCTCCACACCCTTGGCAGCGTCGAGAATCATGATGCCGCAGTCAGCAGCCATCAGGGTGCGATACGTGTCTTCGCTGAAATCGTTGTGGCCCGGCGTGTCGAGCAGGTTCCAACGCACGTCGTCGTAGTCGAACTGCAGAACCGACGTCGTCACTGAAATGCCGCGCTGCTTCTCGAGAGCCATCCAATCGCTCACGGCCGAGCGCTTCGCTTTGCGCGATTTCACTGCTCCGGCAGCATGAATCGCCCCACCGTAGAGGAGAAGCTTCTCGGTAAGGGTCGTTTTGCCGGCATCAGGGTGCGAAATGATCGCGAAGGTGCGCCGGCGCTCGTATTCGTTGCCCATGGTTCGGCGGGCAAGATAGCCATCGTCCTCGGTTGCGCCAGTCTTCGTTCGTGCTGAGATGCGCGCTCTGCGATGCAAGGGCTATTTCCCGAGATCCAACCGTATGACGTGGGCAGACTGTCCGTCGATGAGGTTCACACCATCTATTACGAGCAGTGCGGCAACCCGGAGGGAAAGCCTGCCCTGTTCGTACACGGTGGGCCCGGTGGCGGCTCGAACCCGGCTCATCGGCGATTCTGGGACCCCGCCGTCTACCGAATCATACTCTTCGACCAGCGCGGGTGCGGTCGGAGCACGCCGCACGCTGAGCTTCGCAACAACACCACCTGGCACCTGGTCGACGACATTGAGCGCCTGCGCGTGCACCTCGGGATCGACCGCTGGCAGCTGTTCGGGGGCTCGTGGGGAAGCACCCTGAGTCTCGCGTACGCAGAGCGTTATCCCGCACGGGTAACCGAACTTGTGTTGCGCGGGATCTTCCTTCTGCGTCGTCGGGAGATCCTCTGGTACTACCAAGAGGGCGCGAGCCGCATTTTCCCAGACGCATGGGAAGACTTCATCGCCCCAATCCCGGCCGACGAGCGCGGGGACATGGTGGGCGCCTACTACAAACGGCTGACGAGCGGCGATCCGGAGATCCGAATCCCCGCGGCACGCGCGTGGAGCATGTGGGAAGGCTCGACGAGTCGACTGATTCCGGACCCGGGTCTGATCACGCGCACCGGCGAAACCGGATTCGCCGAGGCCTTCGCTCGCATCGAGTGTCACTACTTCGTCAACGGCGGCTTCTTCGACGAGGACACCCACCTGCTCGACGAAGCTGCTCGCATCGCGCATCTGCCGTGTACGATCGTGCAAGGGCGATACGACGTCGTATGCCCCGCAGAAAGCGCATTCATGCTGCATCGCGCGCTGCCGAAGAGCCAGCTCGAGATCGTGCCCGACGCCGGCCACTCGGCACTCGAACCCGGCATCACCTTGAGTCTCGTTGCGGCGACCGAAGCGTTCGCGCGCTGACTACCGGGCGAACTTTCGGTACTTGATGCGGTGCGGGATCTCCGCGTCCGCGCCGAGCCGGTTCTTCCGATCGGCGGCGTAGTCCGCGTACGAGCCTTCGAAGAAGACCACGCGACTGTCGCCTTCGAACGCGAGAATGTGCGTACAGAGGCGATCGAGATACCAGCGATCATGGCTGATGATCATGGCGCAGCCCGGAAATCCAAGGACGGCTTCCTCGAGCGAACGAAGGGTTTCGACGTCGATGTCGTTGGTGGGCTCGTCGAGGAGAAGCACGTTGCCACCGCTCTTGAGCAGCTTGGCCAGGTGGACTCGATTGCGCTCGCCCCCCGAGAGGCTTTTCACCGGTTTTTGCTGATCGCTGCCCCGGAAGTTGAACCAGCCGACGTAGGCGCGAGACTTGACCGTGCCGCCGCCGACATCGATCTCGTCTGCACCGTCGGTGATCTCTTGGAACACGGTTTTAGTATCATCGAGCGAGTCGCGGCTCTGGTCGACGTATGCGGTCTTCACGGTGTCACCGACGACGATCGTGCCCGAGTCTGGAGTTTCCTCCCCGACCAGCATCCGAAAAAGGGTCGTCTTCCCGGCTCCGTTCGGGCCTACGATTCCGACGATGGCACCGCGAGGAACGCGAAAGCTGAGGTCCTCGAACAGGAGCTTGTCGCCGTAGGCTTTGGTCACGCCCTCGACTTCGAACACTTGAGTCCCTAGACGAGGTCCCGGCGGAATGCGAATCTCGTTCGGGTCGCGTCTCGCCTTGGCCGCTTCACTGACGAGATTGTCGAACGCACTGATGCGGGCCTTGCTCTTGGCCTGCCTCGCCTTCGGTGAGGCGCGAACCCACTCGAGCTCGCGCGCGATCTTGCGTTTGCGCGAGCTGTCCTTCTTGTCTTCGAGGGCAAGCCGCGCGCCCTTGGCTTCGAGCCACTGCGAATAGTTGCCTTCGAACGGGTGCGCCTCCCCGCGGTCGAGCTCGAGAATCCATTCGACGATTTCGTCGAGAAAGTAGCGGTCGTGGGTCACCAGAATCACGCATCCCGGATACTTCTGGAGATACCCCTGAAGCCAGGCGACCGACTCGGCGTCGAGGTGGTTGGTCGGCTCGTCGAGGAGAAGGAGGTCGGGCTTCTCGAGTAGGAGCTTGCAGAGCGCGACACGCCGTTTCTCGCCACCCGAGAGCGACTTCGGATCGGCGTCCGGCGGCGGCAGCCGAAGCGCGTCCATCGCGATCTCGAGCGTGCTCTCGAGGTTCCACCCGTCGACCGCGTCGATGCGATCTTGAAGCGCCCCCTGACGTTCGAGAAGCTTGGTCATCTCGTCGTCGCTCATCGGCTCACCGAGCTTCATGCTGAGCTCGTTGAACTCGTCGAGCACCGCGCGCACTGGTGCGACCCCGGCTTCGACGGCTTCGAGGACCGTCTTGGCGCCGCCGAGATCGGGCTCCTGCGACAGATAGCCAACCTTCGCCCCCGGACGGAACCAGGCCTCTCCGGTGAAATTTTGGTCTTCGCCGGCCATGATTCGCAGAAGCGAAGACTTTCCGGTGCCGTTGATGCCGATGACCCCGATCTTCGCGTTCGGAAAGAACGAAAGATAGAGGTCCTCGATGATCTTCTTGTCCGGGGGATGGACTTTCGTCACCCCCTTCATCGTGTAGATGAACTCAGCCATGAACCCCTAAGCGAACGATCGTCGCCTGAGCCACATAGCAACGATGATCAGCGCGATCCAACCGAGTGATGCGGTCCGTCCCGCACCGACCTCGCAGCCGTCTCCCGAGGTCTCCGTCGACGCCTGAGATGGACCCTCCCCTCCTTGCGGAGTCGGCTCCGGCTCGGGGGCCAGCTCGCGCGCCTCGAGATCGAGTTCGGGAATGTCGGTCTGAATCCATCCGGGAAGCCGCCCTGTAAGCGTTGGTATATTGCCGCCGTCCATCGGATTGGGCGTCGACATGGGCTTTGGTTGTCCGCCGCCCGGAGGACCGCCCCACACGCCGCGAAGCGGCTGGTCGCACGCCAGTGCGCCCTCCCAGCGGTTCAGGATCACGTAGCGGCCTTGGAAGTTGTTGATCTCGGAGGCCTGCGCCCGGCGCTCGGCTAGTTGACCCTGTTGGTCGGGCATCCCGCGGCCACCGATAATGGGCCCCGCCTCCCGGAACACCAGATCCTCGTCGAGTCCGTTCTTGTCGTAGCGGTAGTGAAGTCGGGTGAGTACGAAACCACCCGCCCAGCGAGTCGGCTGCGGCCTCCGTGGCACGACGCCGGGAATGTCTGAATAGGGATCGGGCTTCGTCGGCACGATCACGTCCGCGCCCAGCGTCGCAAGTTCGGGCATCGTCAACGGGGGCTCCGGACAGGGGTCGCAGCTCGTCGCGTCCCAGGCGTACTCGGTGACCACGGCACCCGGGTTCTTCTCGGTCGTGCGCGCAAACAGTGCTTCATAGAAGGCCCCGAAACCGTTGCGGACCCGATCCTCGACGACGATGTTCGTCGGGATCGAGGCATTCTTGTAGTTGGCCACCTCGTAGCGTTTGTCCTTCGCGAGGACGTGGACGATGAGGTCTTGCTCCCCACTGCTGTTCAGGAGACCGAGCCGTACCGGGAGCGTGAACTTGGGTGAATCGTAGTGAAAGCGAAGCGGCGACAGCACAGCGCGCCCGTCTTTGAACTTCACCTTCTTCGCATCGACTTTAGCGACGAAGAACTTGGTGTTCTGCTCCACATACGGACGAAGCACTTTGTCGGCGCCCTTGGGTATGTTGTACCGGTTCTTGCGAAGCCAGGTATCGAGACCGCCTGAATCCTTCGCGCTCAGCACGACGATGTCGTACTCGGCCACTTTGAACTGGGCTTCGATCGTCACGCCGAGGTCAGCACCGCCCGACGCGTCGTTGAGAGCACCCTTGCGGCGCGCCTGGGGCGCGGCGGACAAGGCTATCTCCATGGCGACCACCGGACGACAGGGGTCCTGCTCCCAGTACTCGACGAGCCTCGGAGCAGCGAGCTTATCGACACGCGCGAAGATTTCCTTCGGAAGCGTCTTGACGTTTTCCTCCTGAAGAACGACCGGGACGGGCACGATCATCGCAAAGTCTTCGGGTGGACCCTCATAGTTGTTCTGCATGGAGAGCACGGTCCTCGTGCCCTCCCGCATCATCACGACCATCGTCGCGTTGTTGTAGAGCGACGCGTCGGCCCCGCTGACGTAAAACCCGCAGAACGCGCGCGTCGTGGCGGGGGCGCCGAGCGCGAGACAAAGACCCAGAATCGTGATCGCTAACTTCATGGTGACTCCTCGTTGTAGAGAAGAGACGCCCGTCAGGGAACTTTCGATCTATCGCCTGGCGTCTTTTGTTTGGACAGACCCCTCATTTGCCGTAAACCCGCGGCATGCAAGGAGAAGCGACGGACGAGATAACCCCGCCTTGGGCAGCGCGATGTCTGTTGGGAGGGTCTCTGATGGGCCTCGCCAACCTCGTGCCGGGGATCAGCGGTGGCACCATGCTGCTCGCCGCGGGTGTCTACCCTCGCTTCATCGATGCGCTCGCGGACCTGAGTAGTCTGCGCTTCAAGAAGAGCGCGCTGATTGTCCTCGGCCTGGTGGCCGCCGCGGCCGCCGTCTCGATCCTGCTCGGAGCCGGGCCCGTGCGGGATGCGGTCGTCGAACACCGCTGGGCCATGTACAGCCTCTTCATCGGGCTCACCCTCGGGGGAGTGCCCGTGCTCTGGAAGATGGCCAAGCCGCCCTCGCGCCAATTCTGGATCGCAATGGCAATCGGCCTGCTGGCGATGGCCGCGCTGGCCACGGTACAGGTCCAGGGAGCCGCCGAGGGGACACACCGCGAGGGCGTGCTGATGATGTTCGCGGCCGGGGTCGCGGGGGCGAGCGCGATGATACTCCCAGGCGTGAGCGGCGGCTATCTGCTCCTCGTGCTGGGCGTGTACGTGCCGGTGCTAAGCGCGATCGACGCGCTCAAAGAGGCGCTCAAAGCCGGCGACCCGATGAGCGCATCCGAGCCGATTTTCGGCGTCGTGATTCCGGTCGGGATCGGAGTCGGCGTTGGGATTCTTCTCATCAGCAATCTCATCAAACTCGTTCTCGAGCGATACGAGCAGCCGACCCTAGGCGGCCTGATGGGACTGCTGGTTGGCGCGGTCTTTGGACTCTGGCCGTTTCAGCGAGGCGTTGCGCCCGACCTGGGCTCGACCTTCAAGGGACAGCTCGTGACCCCGGAGCGTTTAGCCGAGATCAGTCCGGCAAAGTATCCGACCGTGTACTACAGCCCGTCCGGAACCGACATGGCGATCGCGGTTGGCCTCATCGCAGTCGGCTTCCTGATCACGACCCTCATTGCGAAGGTCGGACAGCCCGGAAACCGCGTTAGTTCTTGAGCATTGCGTCACACTCGGCGCTGATGTAGCCGAGCGCGACGAGCTGACGGCAGAGCTCGGGGGTCATCTCCTGCTTCTCTTGATCGAGTCG
The DNA here is from genome assembly GCA_963845195.1 of uncultured delta proteobacterium. Taxonomy (GTDB): domain Bacteria; phylum Myxococcota_A; class Polyangia; order Polyangiales; family Houyiibacteriaceae; genus SG8-38. Next base: position 964,308 of record CAWJRH010000001.1, on the reverse strand, counting down.
CTTCTGCGGACTGCCACTGCCACCGGCAAGCCACTGCCCGCGGTCGGATGCGCCGAGAAACTGGCCGTGAAGCGTGCGGAGATAGCGCTGCGCGATCGGATTCATGCGCCCGTCGAGTTCGGTCTTCTCGCCGGGGTCGCCGGCGAGATCGAACATCACCTGGGAGAGATTGCCGCGCACGATCAGCTTCCAGTCCCCGCCGCGGATCACACGCCGGTGTTCGAGAAAGTCGCTGAACGCCACGTAGGGCCCCATCGGCCAATCTCCGCGCATGAAGCCGAGGAGACTGCGACCTTCGAAGACGTCGGGGATTGGCACCCCGGTGGCTTCGAGCAGGGTAGGCCCGATGTCCATGGTGCTCACCACGGGCGCAATGCGGGCGCCGGCCGGAATCGCGCCCGGCCACCGGAACAGCAGCGGTACCCCGAGAAGCTCCTGATAGACCGAGTGACCGTGCCCCCAGGACCCGTGATCTTGAAACTCCTCGCCGTGGTCTGAAGTAACCACGACGATGGTGTCGTCGGCGAGGCCGAGCTCACGAAGCTGCTTCAGAAACCGCCCGAAATGCTCGTCGTGATAGCTGATCTCACCGTCGTGAAGGGCCTCGATACGCTCCTTGTCGCGCGCGGAGAACTTATACTTCTTCGGGTTCTTCTTCGCTTCGTCCAGCATCAGGTGCGTGCGTCGATTCTGCACCTGGCCGCTGTAGGGCTTGGCGTCGTACTTCTCGAGAAACGCGTCGGGCGGGTCGTAGGGCACGTGAGGGTCGATCGTCTGGATGTACGCGAAAAAGCGCTTGTCCTTGTTCTTCTCGATCCAGGCTCCTGCTTCGGTGAAGACATTCGACGCATTCGTATTGCGACGCTCACGAATGTAGTTCGTGTAGTAGTCCCACCCTTGGTCGAAGCCGAACGCGTTGGAGACGTAGCCATTGGCAATGAAGCTCCCGGTTCGGAAGCCGGCCTTCTGATAGACCTCGCCGAGGGTCAACGCGGAGCTCGGAAGCTTCGAGGCGTCTTCCTTGGTGCCGTGAGTCGCCGGGTGCAGCGACGTCAGGACGCTCGCAACCGAGGGCTTGGTCCAGTTCTCGGGAGCCTGGGGTCGCTCGAACACCGTGCCGGCCGCAGCAAAGGCGTCGAGTGCCGGAGTCTCTACGCGCGTCTTGGGGTTGTAGGCGGAAAGCTTGCTCGCCCGAAGGGTGTCGATGAGGACGACGACCACGTTTCGCGCCGGCTGCTCGATCGTCGCGATATCGCGCGGCGGCCGCACGACCCGCACATCGGCCAACGCGACTTCGCCCGGACCCTGATTCAGGAACCGCACCCTCGCGACCTGCCCGGTCAGTCCACCGAGGCCAACTCGACGGTTCGCCCAGTCCGCCGTCACCCCGATACGCTCCCGCTGGCCCGCTCGCTTCGCATCGGTTTGCGCGACCACTTCGAGGACCGCATTCCCGCCATCGGCGCTACCGGTCGCGAACGTCAGGGAGGCACCCCTCGGTACTTCGACGAACCAGTCGACCTTGGCACCCGCCGAAAGAGTGAGCGCGTCTCGCGAGCTTCCGCCAATGTCTACGGAAGCAAGGCCCTTCGGCTCCGGCGTAGCCAACTCGACGTCCGCCGGCTCGAAGCGAATCCAGTCGACCGCGAACGAGCGCGCCTGCCCTTTGACCTGGCGCGTCTTCACGGCTCGAAGCTGGATCGAGTTCTCACCCGGTCGCAAAGACGCCGCCGACACGGGCACGATCAGCTCGACGAAGCCCTTGCCCGCAGACGCAGTCGCCTCCGGCATCGTCTTTCCGTTGACGTACACGATGAGCGGACCCGAGGCGTACGCCTTGGCCCGAATCCGAAGCTGCATCGGTCGGACCTCGTCTACCGGGAGATAAATGCGAGCGCGCTTGCCCATCGTCGACACGCTCGCCCCGTTCTCGCGGAGATCTCCCTGCCAACCGCTGTTCCAGTTGCCAAGGGTGTACTTGAGCCTCGCGGGCGTTCCCAGGTCGATCAGCAAACCGGAGCCGTCGTAGACATCGGCCAGATGCAGGAGCTGCGATAAGTCCATGTAGGGCTCGGCATCACCGAGGGCGCTCTGCGCCGAGGTGGTGCCATCGAACTCCGGCCTCTCCGGTTCGCGGGCGACCCGGTCCGGGGTCTGAGCTCGGGGCGACTCCGCGACGTCGGTTTCGCCTGGCGCCGTGGCAGTTGCCTCAGCGCCCGCTTCACTTGGCTCGTGGTTCGACTTGCCCGAGGCTTCCGAACAGGCGGCGACCACGAGAATGACTGAAATAAGTAGTAGGCGGCTCGTCATGGCCTCTCCCCCAATCCACCCCGGCTACCATGACCTGGTCAGTGCGGCAACGTCGTATCCCATCCGCGGTGCTTTGTGCTAGGACGACCGGTCTCATGGATGGCAGCGGGGCTCCCGAGTGGAGCACAAAAAAGAGCGCGAAGCTCTATCAGATTCGTGGATGGGGCGAACCCTACTTCCGTATCAACGCGCGAGGCCACGTCGAGGTGCACCCCGATCCTACGACCGAAGGCGGGATCGATCTCTACGACCTGACGATGCAGCTCGCAGAGCGAGGCCTCGACCTCCCGCTCTTGATCCGCTTTCCGAACATCCTCCAGGACCGCATTCGGCTCCTCAACCAGTGCTTTCAAAACGCGATCGACGAGTACAAGTACGATGGCGAATACCGCGGCGTGTTCCCCATCAAGGTCAACCAGCAGCGCCACCTCGTCGAGGAGATCGTCGAGTCCGGGAGACCATGGCGGTTCGGGCTCGAGGCAGGGTCGAAGCCGGAGCTGCTGATCGCGCTGGCCGCGATGGACGACGAAGACGGTTTCATCGTCTGCAACGGGTACAAGGACCTCGCGTATCTCGAGACGGCGCTTGTGGCGCAGCGTTTCGACAATACGGTGGTCGTCGTTCTCGAACGCATCGAGGAGCTCGAGCTCGCGTTTCGCGCATCGGAGAAGCTCGGCATCCGTCCCTGCATCGGAGTGCGCGCAAAGCTGAGCAGCAAAGGCATGGGCCGGTGGGCGAACTCAGCCGGCGATCGCGCGAAGTTCGGACTCACCATGTCGGAGATCGTACAGGTCGTAGAGGAACTCGAGGCCCGCGACATGCTCGACTGTCTGCGGTTGCTCCATTTCCATCTCGGCAGCCAGGTCTCGAGCATCATCCCAGTCAAGAACGCCATGCGGGAGGCCGCGCAAATCTACGTGGAGCTCGTGAAGATGGGCTGCACGATGGGATTTCTCGACGTCGGCGGCGGTCTTGCAGTCGACTACGACGGGTCGAAGACCGACTTCCGCGGTTCGATGAACTACGATCTGCAAGAGTACGCGTACGACGTCGTCTTTGGCATTCAAGAGGCCTGCGAGAAAGCCGAGGTGAAGCCGCCTACGATCGTGAGCGAGAGCGGGCGCTCCATCGCAGCGTATCAGTCGGTTCTCGTGTTCGATGCTCTTGGCGTCGACAGCGTCGACTTCGACGACCCCTCCCCCCCGGCTCCAGGCGACCATCGCATTCTCGATGAGTTTTACGAGACGTGGAAGGGTGTCCAGCCGAAGAACGTACAAGAAGCCTGGCACGATGCGCAGCAAGCCCTCGAAGAAGCGCGAAGCCTCTTCAAGTTTGGCTACCTCGGTATTCGGGAGCTGGCCCGCGCGGAGCAGCTCTTCTGGAGCTGTTGCGAGAAAATCAGAATCTCGATGCGGCGCCTCAAGTACGTCCCCGAAGAGCTGAATGCTGTCGAGGAACTCCTTGGGGCTATCTACTACTGCAACTTCTCGCTCTTTCAGTCTGCTCCCGACATTTGGGCAATGGACCACCTCTTTCCCTTCATGCCGATCCATCGCTTGGACGAGAAGCCGACGATGCGCGGACGACTGGCCGATTCTGACATGCGACTCCGATGGCATCGTCGATCACTTCATCGACGTCGAGGAAGTGCAGCGCGGTCTCGACCTGCACCCAGTGCGACCAGGGGAGCCCTACATTCTCGGCATGTTCCTAGGGGGCGCCTACCAAGAAATCCTCGGGGACCTTCACAATCTGTTTGGCGATACGAACGCGGTGCACGTCCGCGTCGAAGACTACGGCTACAGCGTGGCCAACGTAATCAAGGGTGATTCGATCGACGAAGTACTGCGCTACCTGCAGTACGACCCCGAAGAGATGGTGGAACATGTGCGCAAGCAGGCCGAGCGAGCGCTCAACCAGGGCCGCATGACGCTGCCCCAGCTGCGCACGTTCATGCGCCACTACGAGAAGAGCCTGCGCGGCTACACCTACCTCAAAGGCGACGTCTGAGGTCGACTCCCGCCTGGCTCGAACGATGAGTGCGACCTCCTACGGGATGCAAATGGGAGACTTTCCTTACGTTCTTCGACAGGACCTACGCGAGCCTCTACCTTGAAGAGGTGAATCGCGCAGAGTTTCAAGAAGCCCTGCTCCAGCAGATGGAGCGGAAGACACACTGGGCCTGGCCTGCTTTTACCCGCGGATTGGTCCCAGCCGAACGACTGCACATTCACCTCGAGCACGAGTGGGAAGTCTACGTGAGAGACTTTCCGGTCCTCGTGGCGCGCGCCTATGTCCAGTGCCCCATTGCGGAGGTTCGGCGAGAGCTCGCGGAGAACATATACGAAGAGGAAACTGGCGGCTTGGTTGCCGGACGCCCCCACCCCGAACTGTTCCTCGAATACCCTCGAGGGCTGGGCATGGCCCTCGATCGTTTCGCCAAGGTCACCCTGCTCGCCGAAGCACAGCGATACCGCTCTTTCCTCGACGATGCGACCAACGCTCGCGGGTGGTCCGTCGCCGCCGCAATCGCGGTCCTCTTCATCGAAGGGACTCCGTATGAGCGTCATGAGTTAGACGAGACCGCGCCACCCCGACCCCAGCCTCGCCTCGAAGATCATCCGCTCGCCAAACACTACGGACTGCCTCTCGACTGCCTCGCCCTCACGAAAGCGCATCGAGCCGTCGAAGGGGAGCACCGCAAGGCCGCGTGGAAAGTCATGCTCGATCACGTGCCCAATGACGCGCGCCCGGCGGTGGTCGAGGCGATGAATCAGGCGGTCGAGGCTTGGCGACGATACCGCGATGGTGTCGCAGCGGCATGCGGAGTCAGCGAGGCGATGCTCGCTGCGCAGACCCAGGCCACCGGCTAAAGACCGAGTTCACCTTGAACTCGGTCTACCGGTAGCGCTCCTCTCCCTCGAGAAGCTGCTTCTTCTGCACCTTGCCCATCGCGTTGCGCGGAAGCTGCCCGATGATGCGGATCTCCCGCGGGCACTTGTGCCGGCTCAGTCGCTCACGCACGAAGTCGTCGAGAGACGTCGTGAGCACGCGTGCGCCGCTGCGGAGGACGACGAATGCGACGATTCGCTGACCCAGGTCGGAGTCCGGGGCACCGATGACGGCCGCCTCCGAAACGCCCGGGTGATTCAGGAGGCACGCTTCGATCTCACCGGCACCGACACGGTACCCGCCCGTCTTGATGAGGTCCGTACTCCTGCGACCAAGAATGCGAATGAAGCCGTCGGCGGCCCGCGTCGCAAGGTCGCCCGTATAGAACCAGCCGTCGCCGTCGAGAACTTCGGCAGTTGCCTCTTCACGATCCAGGTAGCCCGCAAATACCGCAGCGCTTCGCACGGCCACCTCGCCGATCGTGGCATCGTCATGGGCGTCTATCGCATGCCGGTCTTCATCGACGAGGCGCAGCTCGACGCCCGGGAGCGGCGGCCCCACGAACCCTGGCGCCGGAACATGGGCAGCTGGCACACCGCAGTTGATCAGCGTCTCGGTGAGCCCATAGCGTTCGTGGACACCGCGACCGGTGAGCTTCTGAACGCGCGCGTGCTCCCGCGTTGGAAGGCCAGCCGATCCGGAGATCAGCAGCCGCGGACGCGCGAGCGCTCGCGCAATGACGGGGTCGGACTCTGCGGAATCGGCCAGGCGGTGGATCATGGTCGGAACGGCGAATAGAATCGTCTGGTCGTGCTCCGGATCGACGAGCGCGGCGGCAATGCCTTCTGGTGAAAACTGCGGAAGGTAGTGAAGCGCGCCTCCGACGCGAAGGCTGCCGAAAAGCCCCAGCACCAGCCCGTGAACGTGAATGAGCGGGAGCGCATGAACCACGGTGTCGCGAGCGGTCCATTCCCAGATCGACGCGAGTGCGTCGAGGTTGGCGGCAATGTTGCGACGACTGATCGCCACGCCCTTCGGCGCCCCGGTCGTACCTGAAGTGTAGAGCACCAAGGCGGGGTGGTCGTCGATTCGGATCTCGAGGGGTGTACGTGGCCGTGTCGCCCCAGGGGCGTAGTGCCTCTCCATCACGGCCACGTCTGCAAGAGGGCGTGGCTGCCCCCGGTCGGAGAACACCAAACTGGGGCGGGCATCGTTGCCGATGTGCGAGACCTCGTCGGAGCCGAGCTTGGGGCTCAGGAGGATCGTCACCGCACCCGCGGCGAGATTCCCGACGATCGCAGCCGCGGTACCGTGCGTCGGGTGGGCCCACACCGCCACGCGGTCGCCCTCTGCAACGCCAAACTCGGCCAAGCTATCCCGATGCGCTACCGCGGCCTCGGCAAGCATCTCGTACGTCCAGGCTTCGTCGTCGATGCGCAGTGCGAGCCCTGACCGCGGGGCCACCAATCCGGGAAACAGCTCAGCCACCAGGCTTCGATACCAGTTTGTCGCTGCATTGTCCCGACTGCGGGCTTGACGGAGGCCTCGAACCCAGGCCTCCTATCAGACCCAACCAAACACGAGGAGCATGACGATGAGCCTGAAGCTAGGCAGCACAGCACCCGACTTCGAAGCAGAAACCACGGAAGGCCCGATTCGCTTCCACGAGTGGGCGGGCAGCGACTGGGTCGTGTTTTTCTCGCATCCCGCGGACTTCACCCCGGTATGCACGACCGAGCTTGGCCTCGTGGCGAAACTCAAAAGCGAGTTTGCCAAACGCGGCGCCAAGACGCTCGCGATCAGCGTCGACCCGCTCGACTCCCACAAGGGGTGGGTGAAGGACATCGAGGAAACGCAGAACGTGAAGATGAACTTCCCGATCGTTGCCGACCCAGACCAGAAGGTCGCCGGCCTCTACGAGATGATTCATCCCGAGGCAGATGCGAAGCTCACCGTGCGATCGGTCTTCTTCATCGATCCGAAGAAGAAGATCCGCGCCACGATCACCTATCCGCCGGCGACGGGTCGCAACTTCCACGAGGTGCTCCGGGTTCTCGATGGGCTGAGGCTCACCGACTCGCATCAGGTCGCAACGCCGGCCAACTGGAACGACGGAGACGATGTGGTGATCGTGCCTTCAATCACCGACGCGTCAGAAATCGAAAAGAAGTTTCCGAAGGGGCACCGGGAACTCAAACCGTATCTGCGCATGACCCCCCAGCCCGACAAGTAGGAGCGAGCCGGCCTGTCGTGGGGTGCCGCCCGGCCCTCACCGTGTTCTCGTCAGCGTTCGACCGGAAAGTCGCCGCTTCCCCATTCGCTCCACGACCCATCGTAGAGCCGCACGTCTTCGAAACCGATGTGCGTCAGCGCAAGCCAGGCGAACGACCCTCGCCAACCGGTCGAACAATAGGCGACCGTGACCTCGCCCGGCTCCAAGTCTTCATGCAGGGCGGCAATCTCAGCGATCGTTCGCAGAGCTCCATCGTCGAGATTTGCAAGCCACTCGACGTGGATCGCAGTGGGAATGTGGCCCGCGGAAAACTCCGCCCCAGCCCTGGCGTCGACGAGCTGAATTGCGGCCATCGCATAGGGCTCAGGGCCGAGTTCGGATTCGACCCAGTCTCCGGTCACGCGAAGTGATTCGTCCACCGACTCGATCGTGTACTCGGTGGGCGTGACCTCAGGGAGGGTTCGCTCGACCGAACCACCAGAGGCTTCCCACGCTTCGAACCCGCCATCGAGATAGTAGACCTGGCCGTGTCCGTAGTGGCGAAGCGCCCACACGACGCGCGCGGGATCGTACTCGGGAGCTTCGCCGTATACGACGACGACCGTGTCGTTCCGAAGACCTGCGGCACGAAGCACCGGTTCGGCGTCCGAGGGCAACGCAACCTGGGCTGAAATGCCGTTGCGCGTCGCTGCAAGCGCTCCAGGACGGATTCCGATTGCACCTGGAATCCTCGCCGCTTCGAACGCGCCGGGAGAGCGGGTGTCGACGAGCTGAACGTCAGTATCGTCGAGATGTACCGCGAGCCAAGCGACGTCCACGACGACGGAAGACAGCGGTGCGACCTCGGGAGGCATGCCGGTCGGTGTCTCACCGTCGGACTCGCCGCCGCAGGCGACCAGCCCGAGTGCCGTGAGAGCTAGTAGCGCGACACGAATCATCCAATGAGCCTACCGTAAACGGTCGAAATGCGGTACGAGGCCTCGAGGCTCTTTCCTAGTGCTTGATCCCGACCACACCGTGGTGATTGCAAACCCCGCCGCCGGTGGCGGATTCGTCGGCAGGCACTGGCCGGGGCTCGGCGCGCGAATTCAAGGCGCGCTCGGGCCGGTGTCGCTTCGTCTGACCGAAACGTCAGGACATGCGATCGAACTCGCGCGCGAGGAAGCCCGACGCGGTGCCGAGACGATTATCTCGCTCGGTGGAGACGGTACACACAGCGAGGTCGTCAACGGAATCATGGACTCGGGACTCGATCGAAGAGTGGCTCTGGGCGTCCTGCATTCTGGGACCGGAGGAGACTTTCGAAGAATGATCGACGGAGCGGATGGGGTCGTGCGCGGATGCCAGATACTCCGGACCGCGCCAACGACTGCGATTGACGTCGGGCGCGTAGAGTACGCCCACGACGACGGGACCCGCGCAACTCGGTTCTTCTTGAACATCACCTCCATGGGAATGAGTGGACTGGTCGATCGCCATGTCGGTGCGTCGAGATCTCGAAGGTCCGGCGCAATCAAGTACCTTGCGGCGACGCTGCGGGCGCAGCTCGAGTACAAGCCCGCCCGCATCTTGCTTCGCGTCGATGGAAACGATTGCGGCGAACACCAAATCAGCGTCGTGTGCGTCTGCAACGGGCGATGGGCTGGCGGCGGAATGATGTTCGCCCCCGAAGCAAGACTCACCGACGGCGAATTCGAAGTGATCGTGATGAGGTCGGCGTCGACTCTGCGAGGGCTGCCCGTATTGCGCGCCCTCTACAAGGGGACGCACGTGCGTTCGTCGACCGTCACCTGCCTGCGCGGGAAGCGGGTCGAAGTCGAGGTTCTCGAGCACACGGCGTTCATGGATATCGACGGCGAGTCGCCCGGAACCGGACCAGCCAGCTTCGACATCTTGCCGAAGGCACTCGACGTGATCGGCGTGAAGCCGGAGTTTCACTGACCCCGACTCACGCCGTCGCTACGAGGACTCGCGCTTGAAGCTGCGAATGCGCTTCATGACGAGCTCTCCGATCGTCATCGAGGCTTCGGGCGCCGCGCGGTAGACTCTCCAAAACGCGTTGGTGGTGGCCGAGAGCACGATGAAGAAGCGTCCTCGCTCTACGTCGCGGATGATGAGCTGGGCCGCTCGCGACGGGAGCATCGGTTTCTCGGGCAGTAGACGAAGGACGATGTCTGGGTCGAACTTGACGACCTTGGACTTCGTGAGGATCGGAGTATCGACGGCCCCGGGGCAGACGACGCTGACCCCCACTCCGTGGGCGGCGGCTTCGATGCGAAGCGCCATCGAAAGCCCGACGACCGCATGTTTGGTCGCGGCGTAGGCTCCTTCGGCCGGGGTGGGTGCAATGCCAGCCACCGAGGCGAAGTTCACGATGTGCCCGAACCCCTGGTCGCACATGGTCGGATACGCCGCCTGTACCCCGTGGACGACCCCCCACAGATTCACGTCGATGAGTTTCGACCAGTCGTCGAGCGTCGTATCGAGCAACTCGGCAAAGAGGTTGATGCCGGCGTTATTGAAGAGGTAGTCGATGCGCCCGAATCGCCGCGACGCAGCCTCGACGAAGCGCTGCACGGCGGACGCATCGCGGACGTCGAGCGGATGCGCCTCGACAGTGGCGCCCGATTGCTGGAGAGAGAGGGCCGTATCTTCGAGAGAAGACGCGTCGATGTCTCCGAGGAGCAAGATGCATTCGCGGCTCGCCAAGTCGTTCGCGATGGCGCGCCCGATCCCGCTGGCAGCCCCCGTGATAAGGACGACCTTGCCTTGGATGCGTTCGGGCATTCGATCACCCTATCGGGGTTGGTGCGCATGCACAAACAGCACGGCCCGGCGAATCAAGCTATGCTCCGCGAGCATGGTTCATGCCTATCTCGCCGAGGCGACGCCTGTGGCGTTCGCACATCGGGGCGGCGCCAGGCGTTGGCCCGAGAACACGCTTCTCGCGTTTCGATTGGTCTGCGACCTCGGGTACCGGTACATCGAAACCGACCTGCACGAAACCGCCGATGGACATCTCGTGTGCTTTCACGACGACCAACTCGAGCGAACGACGAACGGCTACGGTCCAATTCGAGAACACACCCTTTCCGAGCTTCAGCAGCTGGATGCAGCGCATCGCTTCGAGCGAGACGGGAGCTTTGCCTACCGGGGACAGGGCGTGACGATTCCGACGCTCGATGAGGCGCTCTCGGTGAACGACAGCCTTCGCTACAATCTCGAGGTGAAGCCTCAGGACCCGACCCTGGCCGGACGGCTGTGGAACTTCATCGAAGCCCGCGGCATCCACGACCGCGTTCTGGTGGCGTCGCAGCATGATTCCGTAGTCGAGGCGTTTCGCGGCCATAGCGGAGGCCAAGTGGCGACTTCAGCCGGCTTTCGAGGCGCGCTGCGCTTCTGGCTGAGCGTCCTTTCTGGAAGCTCCGATCGGACGACGTTTCCGTTCGATGCCTTACAGATTCCGCCGACGTACAAGGGCCGCAACGTGATCACCCCGGCATTCGTCGAGGCCGCTCACCGTCACGGGATTCAGGTGCACGTGTGGACGATCAACGACCCGAACCAAATGCGGCATCTACTCTCCGCAGGCGCCGACGCCGTGATGACCGACCTCCCCGACGTTCTTCTCGAAGTCCTCGCGGAAGTCTAGCCAGTACGCCGAGACTGTGCTGAGATGATCTTGGATCCGTGAAGCAACCCATCCTCCTATTCGCTACCGAACGGTACCAAGAACTCGGCGAAGACATCGCGGGCGTAGGCGGCTTCGACCTCGGAATGGTCGAACGGAAGATCTTCCCGGATGGAGAACGCTACCGACGCTTCGAAGCACCGGTTGCTCTGCGTGACGTGACGGTCGTCGGCGGTACGTTGGACGACGCAGACACGCTCGAGATCTACGACCTCGCCTCCGGCCTCGTCGATCAGGGTGTGCACACGCTTACGCTCGTGCTCCCGTGGTTCGGCTACCAAACGATGGAACGCGCCTCGAAGCCGGGCGAGATCGTCGCAGCCAAGAACCGTGCTCGCCTGCTGTCTTCGATCCCGTCGGCAGGCTCAGGCAACCGGGTAGTCATGATCGATCTGCACTCGGAGGGTATCCCCCAGTACTTCGACGGGACCATCCGTCCGGTGCATCTGCAAGCCCGCTCCGTCGTGCTTCAAGCGATTCGCGACTTTGGTGGAGAAGACTTCGTACTCGGGGCGACCGACGCGGGTCGCGCGAAGTGGGTGGAGCGGCTCGCAAACGATCTCCAGGTCGACGCCGCGTTCGTATTCAAGCGACGACTATCCGACACCGAGACCGAGGTCATGGCGCTCGCGGCGGACGTCGACAACCGGGCGGTGGTGATCTACGACGATATGATCCGCACAGGCGGTTCGCTCATCTCGGCGGCGGAGTCGTATCGCGATGCAGGCGCGAGCGAGGTCTACGCGGTCTGCACGCATGGGGTGTTCGCCAACGACGCACTCGGAAGAATGCAGGCAAGCGGAGTGCTCGAAGGCGTCGCCTGCACGAATACGCGACCGGACGTGCAAAGCCTGGCGGACGGAAACTTTCTGCGCGTCTATTCGGTCGCCGATCTCATCGCCGAGTTTCTGCAAGAGAGCGTCTAACCGCGGTCACACGGTCACTTTGGACCGAAGCCCCGGATGTGGCGAACGAGCTCTTTGATTTGCGCGGCGCTCAGCAGATCGCCGAACGCCGGCATCACCGGCGCTTTACCAACCATGATGATGCGCGCCATCGCTTCGTCGTCGATGCCCTTCTGCCAGTCCGCGCTCGCGAAGCTGAGGGGCACTTGAGGCCCGCCGCGTCCATCCGGACCGTGACATCGGGCACACTGCCCTTGCCAAAGAAGGGCGCCCACGGTGAGGTCCGGCCGTTCCTGCTGGGGGACCCGAGTCGGGTCGACCATGTTGTCCGGCGGGTGCGCGTGGTCCGCGGCCGTCCATTCTCGGACAGCTTGGGGCTCACTCGCGCACGCCGTTGCCAAGAGGCAAAGGATCCAAAGCTTGCTTCTCACGCCCTACCCGCCGATCAGGCTCATGCCTACGCGCTGATGCTCATCTTCCTCTGCGTCGAGGAAGGAGTGCCCGCGGTCTTTTCCAGAAAGCGACCAGACCATCGCCCATGCGAGGTCGAGATCGCTGCCCCCAGCGCGCATGATGTCGCGCAAATTGATGGCGCGTCGCGTTGCGAGGCACGCCCGGATGTCACCGCGCGCCGTGACCCGCACCCGATTACACGTATCGCAGAACTCGTTGCTGATCGGTGTGATGAAGCCGACGCGGTTTCCCGAACCGTCCCTAGCTCGAAGATAGCGGGCTGGCCCGTGACCTTCGACGCCCACCGCATCGCTGTCGTCGAGTCGACCGTCGAGGGCAGACACCACGTCGGCCGCGTTCATGCGCATGCTCTGCGGAAGCTTGGCACCCTCTCCCAAAGGCATGAGCTCGATGAAGCGCGGGGTCACACCCAGCGACCACGCGAACTCGACGAGTTCGATGAGTTCGTCGTCGTTCTGCCCGCGAAGCGGCACCGTGTTCAGCTTGACCTCGAGCCCGACGTCGAGCGCCGCGTGAATGCCGGCGAGCACACTGCCGACGTCGCCGCCTCGAGTAATCTCAGCGAATCGCGCGGGGTTAAGCGTATCGATCGAAACGTTGACGCCGTGGAGCCCAGCATTGCGAAGCGGACGGGCGAGTTCCGAAAGACGCGTCGCGTTGGTCGTCATGACCAGCTGCTCGACCGCGGTTCTGCGGTGTACGAGCTCGACGAGGCGGACGATGTCTTTGCGCACGAGAGGCTCACCGCCCGTGAAGCGAACCCTGCGAATGCCAGCGGTGGCAAACACCGAGACGAGCCGGGCCGCCTCTTCGAAGGTGAGGAGGTCGCGGCGGAGCGTGTGATCTTCTTCGCCGCTCGGCGGCATGCAGTAGACGCATGCAAGGTCGCAGCGGTCGGTGACGCTCAACCGGAGATAGGTGTACTGGCGACCTCGGGAGTCGCGTAGAAGCGGGATCTCCTCGAAATCATTGGGACGGGTGGGCCAGTCTTCGTAAACCGCAGACCGACTTTCCAACATCGGCAGCCGACGCATCCGAGAGAGTCTAGAGATGCGGGAGCCCGGGTCAACGAAGACCTGCGCCTTGACAGCAGTCGGAGCGAGTTTCACTGTGCCGGCCCCCAACTGAATGCTCATTCATTTCCAGGAGATCAGCGCATGGAGTCTAACGGAGCGCGCGTAGCGATTGTCGCCGGGCTGCGAACCCCCTTTGCCAAGCAGTGGACCGCCTACCGCGAGGTTAGTGCCCTCGACCTCGCCAACGTGGTGGTGTCGGAGATGCTGCAGCGCATCGATCTCGACCCCCAGGAGATTCAGCAGGTGGTCTACGGCCAGGTCGTGCCGTCGGTCGAGGCTCCGAACATCGCCCGCGAGATCGTGCTCGCCACCGGCATGCCCAAGGGCATCGACGCGTACAGCGTGTCTCGTGCTTGCGCGACCAGCTATCAGTCGACGGTCAATATCGCCGAGGCGATCATGGCCGGAGCGATAGACACCGGGGTCGCGGGCGGCGCAGACAGTGCAAGCAACGTCCCGATCACGGTCTCGAAACGGCTTGCCGACGCACTGGTAGCCGCAACCAAAGCGCGCAGCCTGAGCGAACGAATGCAAGCGTTTTCCGGACTGCGGCCGCGCGACCTGGCGCCGCAGCCGCCCGCCATCAAGGAGTACTCGACCGGTCTCTCGATGGGAGAGAGCGCCGAGAAGATGGCGAAAGAGAATCACATCGGTCGCGAGGCGCAGGACGAGTTCGCGCATCGGAGTCACTCGCTTGCGGCCAAGGCTTGGGCTGAGGGCAAGTTCGATGACGAGGTCATGGAGGTTTTCGTGCCCAACCGGTTCAAGGACGAAATCCGCGAGGACAATCTCATTCGCAAGGACTCGTCGATCGAGAACTACGCCAAGCTCAAGCCCGCGTTCGATCGCAAGCACGGAACGGTCACGGCAGGTAACAGCTCGCCATTAACCGACGGCGCAAGCGCGCTCTTGCTCATGCGTGAAGACAAAGCCAAGGCCCACGGCTTTGACGTCCTCGGTTTCATTCGCAGCTACGCGTTCGCAGCGCTCGACCCTGCTGGCCAGCTCCTCATGGGTCCATCGTACGCCACCCCGCTGGCGCTCGACCGCGCCGGCATCAAGCTCGCCGACGTGGATCTGGTCGACATGCACGAAGCCTTCGCGGCTCAGATTCTCTCGAACACCCAGGCCTTCGAGTCCAAAGAATGGTCGGAGAAACACCTCGGACGCTCCGAGCGAATCGGCGAGATCGACTGGGACAAGATGAACGTGACCGGCGGATCGCTCTCCATCGGACACCCATTCGCAGCCACCGGGGCGCGGCAGATCACCCAAACGCTTCGTGAGCTGAAGCGGCGCGGCGGCAACCTGGCCCTATGCACCGCCTGCGCTGCAGGTGGCCTGGGCGCAGCGATCGTGTTGGAGGCAGAGTAATGGCGCACGAAGGACTTACAATCGAGAAGCGAGACGACGGCGTCGCCATCGTCTGGATGGACCTGCCGGGCGAGACGATGAACACGCTCAAGAGCGACTTCGTCGACACCTTCGATGAGGTATTCACGGAGCTCGAAAGCGACTCCGGCGTCAAAGCAGTCGTCTTCGCGTCCGGAAAGAAGGACAGCTTCATCGCCGGTGCCGACGTTTCAATGCTCGAGCAGGTAAACAGCGCTGCCGAAGGTGAAGCCGTCTCCAAGGCCGGCCACGGTGCGATGAACCGCATCGAGAATTTCGGCAAACCGGTCGTCGCCGCGATCCACGGAGTGGCGCTCGGCGGCGGGCTCGAAGTTGCCCTCGCCTGCCATGCACGGGTCGCAAGCGGTAGTCGCAAGACGAAGCTCGGCCTTCCTGAAGCACAGCTTGGGTTGTTGCCGGGAGCGGGTGGCACGCAGCGCCTTCCGCGCGTGATCGGGGTGCAACCTGCACTCGACATGATGCTCACCGGCAAGCAGGTGCCTGCCAAGAAGGCACTCAAGCTTGGACTCGTCGACGAAGTGGTTCCGCCTTCGATTCTGATCGAGACTGCAGCCGCACACGCTCTCGCGCTCATCGGCAAAGGCCCGGAGAAAGAGAGCTTCATCGAGCAGCTTACCGACAAGGACAATCTGACCGAGCTCGCGCTCACGAAGAACCCCTTTGGTCGCAAGGTCCTCTTCGACCAAGCGCGCAAGCAGCTTCACAAGCAAACCCGCGGCAACTATCCGGCTCAGGACATGATCATCGACGTGGTCAGGACCGGACTCGAAGACGGCTTCCAAGCTGGACTCGACGCAGAGGCTCGCGCGTTCGGAAAGCTCCTGACGACGTCGGAAGCTGCCAACCTCATGAGCATCTTCTTCGCGACGACAGATCTGAAAAAAGACACGGGCGTGGACGACCCCTCGGTGCAGCCGCGACCGGTGCACAAGGTCGGGATGCTCGGGGCCGGCCTCATGGGCGCGGGGATTGCCTACGTCACCACGGCCTCGGCGAAGGTGCCCGTCCGTCTCAAAGATCGTGATGCCAAGGGCGTGCTCGCCGGCCTTCGGTACGTGCGCGAGATCATCGACGGCGGAGTCAAACGCAAGCGTCTTACCGCCAGGGCGGCCGACCAGCTGATGCTCCAGACGAGCGGAACGACGAGCTACGATGGCTTTCAAGACACGGACGTGGTCATCGAAGCCGTGTTCGAGGACCTCGCGCTCAAGCAGGAGATGGTCCGCACGATCGAAGAGGTCGGCAAGGAAGACGTGATCTTCGCGTCGAATACGTCGTCACTGCCGATTACTAAAATCGCCGAGGCGAGCAAGCACCCCGAGACGGTCATCGGGATGCATTACTTCTCGCCGGTCCACAAGATGCCGCTGCTCGAGATCATCGTCACCGACAAGACGGCAGACTGGGTCACGGCAACCTGCGTGGAACTCGGGAAACGCCAAGGCAAGCACGTCATCGTCGTCAAAGACGGCGTGGGCTTCTACACGAGCCGCGTGCTTGCGCCGATGATGAACGAGGCAGCCCACCTGGTTGCCGAAGGCGTGCCTATCGACAAAATCGACAAGGCGATGCTCGACTGGGGTTTCCCCGTCGGACCGATCAAACTCACCGACGAAGTGGGCATCGACGTGGGCGCGAAGGTCGGAAAGATCATGCTGGAAGCTTTCGGCGAGCGCATGAGCGCCCCGGAGGGCATGAAGAAGCTGACCGAAGACGAACGATTCGGTCGCAAGAACGGCCGAGGGTTCTACCTCTACGGCGGCAAGAAAAAGGGCGTCGACGAATCGGTCTACGAGGTTCTCGGCGTCAGCCCCACCAACAAGAGCATCTCGGACGAGGACATCGCCTGGCGGTGCAGCCTGCAGTTCGTGAACGAGGCCTGCCGATGCTTCGGCGAAGGGATTCTCCGAAGCGCACGAGATGGCGACGTTGGAGCCGTGTTCGGGCTTGGTTTTCCGCCCTTCCGGGGAGGCCCCTTCCGATTCGTCGACCAGGTCGGCGCCAAGGAGATCCTCGGCCGCCTTCGGGAGCTTGAAAAGAAGCTCGGGCCCCGCTTCTCGCCTGCGCCTGTTCTGGAGCAGATCGCACGCACCGGGGAGACCTTTCACGGCGAAAACCAGGTCCAACCGGGGAAATCCGGGTTGAGTCAGGGCGGCCCGGAAGCCCAAATTTCAGCGTAACTGTATGAAATTACTGCATTACAGCGGGGTCGGATTGCGCGGGCTCTGGGGGCCCCTTATGCTGGGCCCGAGCGGGGAGCCAGGAATGAAACTGGGGTGCCCCTCGTTGGATGTGAGAGCCCCTCGCGGCGATTCACACGAGTCTGATGCGGAACGACGAACACGATAACCTTCTGAGGAGCGCGGCAAGAACACTGGCGCAAACCCACCCGCGACAGCGGGGGGTGCTGGTGGTCGAGAGCGACCCAGACCTCCAGTGGAAGCTGGCCCGAATGCTCACTGTCGACGGCAACCGCGTCGTGGGCGCGGGCACCGCGGATGGGGCGCTAGCGCTCGTCGACCAATGGCAGGCCGATCTGGCGTTGGTAGCCTCTGAGCTGCCCGGCACCACCGGCATCGAGGTCGCGAGGAAGCTTCGCGTGCGGAACCCAGAACTCCTCGTCATTCTCATGGGCGAGGACGAGGTCGAGGTTCATCCCACCCCACGATCGACGCATGTGACGGCGTACCTACCCAAGCCGTTCCCCTTCGACGCCCTTCGCGCGCTCATCGCCTCGCTGCAACTTGCACCAGCCCCGGCAGAGTAACCTGCTACGCTGCCGCGTCGTGAAAAGGCTGCTGCTGTCTGGCCTGTGTTTCGCTGTGAGTGCGTCACTGCTCGGACTCGCTGCCGGGCAATCGGGTCGTGGCTTCATCTCGGTCGACGAGATCGAGCCGGGGATGAAAGGCTACGGGCTTACCGTCTTTCGTGGCACCGAACCCGAGCGATTCGACGTCGAAGTCATCGACGTACTGCGTAACTTTCGGCCTGCCCAAGACCTCATCCTGCTGCGCACTCCGCATCCGATTCTCGATCGTGCGCGGGGAGTTGCAGGGATGAGCGGAAGCCCAATCTATCTCGATGGACGGCTCGCTGGAGCCTATGCGTACGGTTGGCCCTACGGCACCGACCCGGTCGTCGGCGTCACTCCGATCGCCAACATGCTCGCCGAGCTGAAGCGGCCAGCAAGCATCGACATGTTTCCTGGAGCGAAGCTCCGGCCAAGTCGGAGAGCGCGCGCGCCTCGCGCCAGTGAGAATCGAGATCGCTTTGCGGGCCTACCCCCCTACATCGGGAAGCAGCCGGTGAATGCCTTCTCGAGCATTCGCGCGTTGGCGAAGAAGCACACCGCGCACTCCGACCCCGTAGGTCTTCGGGCAGCGACGACGCCGGTGATGCTTGCTGGGCTATCGGATTCGATCGCGCAGCTGTTGAGCGACGAGCTCCGCCCGCTTGGTTTCGAAACGATGCAGGCAGGCTCGACCGGTTCGGCCAAGAACGGCCCAGCGCGCTTCGAAGACGGCAGCGCCATCGCGGTTGAGCTCTCGCGCGGCGATGTGGCGATCAACGGCGTCGGGACGGTGACCTACGTCGCACCAGAGAATCGGGCGCTCGCGTTTGGCCACCCCATGATGGATGCTGGCCCAACGGGCCTGCCGACGGCGACCGCGCGAGTTCTGCACGTCTTGGTGAGCGAGTTCCGCTCATTCAAGATCGCAGAGGCGGCGCGATCGCTTGGGACACTCGTGCAGGACAGGCAGTCCGCCATCGTCGTCGACCCAGACATCGATGCCGCGCGCGTCCCCGTGAGAATTCGCGTTCGCGGCGCGGAGGGTGCCCCGAAAACCGAATGGAACGTCGACGTCGCCAGCCATCGTGCCCTGACCCCAGCGATTGCGTTCGCGGTCATCGCTAACGCGTTGAAGTCGACCGCGGGAGACGATGACGAGGTTATTTTTCGCGCGCGCAGCAAGGTCGGCATCGAAGGTCACGGTGTCGTCGAGCTCGACGAGCAGGGATATTCACCTCTCGGTCCGTCGAGCCCGCTTGCCCTTGGACAGCTCCGGATGTTCGGGCTGATGGAAGCTGCATTTGGGAACCCGTTCGAGGTATCGCGGGTCACGTCGATCGACCTCGAACTCGACCTCGACTTCGGCGAAGAGGTACTGCAGATCGTCGACGCATCGGTCCCGTCAGACGAGGTGGACCCCGGACAAGAGCTCACGATCTACGTCCGGTTTCGTCAGGTCGGCGAGCGTGAAACGACCCGCGCCATCAAGGTGCGCATCCCGGAGGCGGCAGCAGGCGCCACCCTGAACGTGTCGATCAACGGGGGTGCGGCGGTGCGAATCGAGCAACCGCGTCCCGCCTCGCTCGACGACTTGATCGAGCAAACGACTACACGCTTCCCAGCCACGTCAATGGTCGTCTCGCTGCAAATGCCAAGTCAAGGACTGCGGTTCCAAGGACACGTAGTGCAGTCCCTGCCTGCATCGGCACTCAATTCGCTACAGCTCGTCAGCACGTCGGAGGACAGTCGCCCCTTCGTGACGCGGGCGTATTCAGAGGCGAAAATGTCGCAAGTCGTCGTGGGAGCAGCGACTCTCCGTTTGCGCGTCCGTGACATCCCAGTCGACCGACGAGTCGGCAACTGAGTCGGCCAAAAAAGCTTATGAAGAGTTCAACCACCACTACGATCACAGCGCTGCTAACGGCGGCGGTCTTCTCGGCTACCGGTGTCGCTGCGGTCACCACGGAACACTTCGCCATCGATAGCGCCGAGGCTTTTTCTGCGGGAGAGCTCGACGGCACCTCCGTCGAGTCGACGGGGCTCGTGAGGCTCGGCGCTTGGACGAAGCATGCGGAGTTGGTGGACATCCCCATCGCCTACAGCGCCGCGTCGCGAAAGGGTGTGACGTACGTTGGCACGGGCACGAACGGGATGATCTTCGAGTTTCAGAAGCAGAAGCTGAAAAAGAAGTACGACACCGGTGAGCTCCTCGTGTCGTCGCTTGCCTTTGACGACGACGGTGCGCTGTATGCGGGGACCCTGCCGAACGGTCGAATCTTCAAGATCGATCCCAAAAAGGACACGATCGATCGGTTTTCGAAGCCCGAAGGCGCCGAGCATATTTGGTCTCTGCGCTACGACTCCAAGCGTCGGCGCCTCATCGCAGGTACGGGCCCAAAGGGCGGACTCTTCGCCATCGATGCGTCCGGCCAGGCACGGCTCCTCCACGAATCGGAGGCTCCCCACATCATGTCGCTCACCGGTGACGGAGAAGGAACGATCTACGCGGGCACGAGTGATAGCGCGCTGGTGCTGAAGGTGATGCCGAACGACAAGGTCCGCGTCGTACACGACTTTCCGGGCAATGAAATCACCTCCATCGACTTCTGGAACGGTCAGCTTGCCGTCGCCGCAAACGAGTTCCCGACGAAGCCGGGGACGCAGTTCAAGCCACCCACCGGTAGCCCGCCACCGACAGCGAGCGGTCCTCCGGGCGCCCCCCCGCGTGCGGGCAAGGGGCAGCTTTGGCGTGTCGGCAGTGATGGTCGGGTCGAGCAGCTTCTCGACCGACCGGAGGCGCACTTCACCGCGGTCGAGTGGGGGACCGACGGCAGCCTCTTTGCCGGAGGCGGCAAGGAAGGTCACGTCTTCAAAGTTCAGCCCGACGGCAGCTACGCGATTTGGGCTGACGTCGAAGAGCGTCAGGTCCTGGCGCTATCGCTTCGGTCAGACACTCCGGTCTTCGTCACCGGAGACGGGGCGGCAATCTATTGGATTGAGAAAGGGGCCGCGCCCAACCCCGTCTGGACGAGCGACGTGCTCGATAGCGGCTTTGGCTCCCAGTGGGGTCGGCTCACGTGGCGCGGGAGTGGGAAACTCGTTTTTCAGACTCGTTCGGGCAATTCCAAGGAACCGAACGACACCTGGAGCGTCTGGTCAAAGAAGCAAAAGGGTCCTGGGCCCGCATCGAGTCCCCCCGGACGCTTCGCTCAGGTCCGCGCATTCTTCCCGCGGGATGGTTCAGGGGAGCTGCGAGCGGTCGAGCTCTACTACCTGCCGCAGAATCAACGGGCACGGGTCTCGACCATCAAGAGCAAATCGGCGACGGTGAACGGCGGATCGTCGCCGGAATCTGAAGACGGTCTGCCCAAGCCCTCGACCGCGCTGAATCTCAGCTGGGCAGTCGACAACCCCGATGGCGATGCGCTTCGGTACCGGCTGTTCTTCCGACAAGAGAGCCAGGCGGCGTGGCGACCCATGTTCCTCGGAGACGTGGTGCTCAATGAGGCGAAGTACAAATGGGATACTGGGAGTATCCCGGACGGCTACTACGTGATCAAAGTCGAAGTCTCCGACGAGGAAGCCAATCCGCAGAACCGAAAGCTCTATTCCAATGTCGTCTCGCAGCCGATTCTCGTAGACAACCATCCACCTCGAATCGACAAACTGCGATACCGAAACGGACGCGTCGAAGGTCAGGTCGTCGATGCCATCGGACCGATTGCACGAATTCAGGCCTCGATCGACGCCGGCCCTTGGCAGGATATCTTCCCGCTCGACCTACTGCTCGACAGCAAGAACGAGGCGTTCGAGATGGTGCTTCCGGAAGGCGCAAGCCGCTCTCCGATCGTGGCTATTCGCGCGTTCGACGCGGCCGGAAACCAAGCGAATCGCGAAATCGTCGTCAGCAACCGGTAGTTGCGACGCGGGCGTGCAGCTCAAGGCTTGGAGAGCGCGCCGACTTTGAGTCGGTGCATGACGGCAAGCTTCTGACGGTCCTTGTAGTTCGCGTGGCTCGCATCGCCCTTCTCGTTTGCTTGGTCGCTTGCGCGATCGAGAATCTGGAACTCGGCCTGCACGAAGATGATGCTTCCGAGCTCGGCAGCGGCACGAGGTGCCGCCTCGAGAACGCTATCCGGCACGCGAATGGGCACGTCGGCGACGAAGTGCACCACTCGGTAGCTCGGCGCGGTGAAGCGATTGTCGATCGGTGACAGGCCATCTTCCACGTCCAGGGGCAACTGTAGGTCGGTGACGAGCGAGTTCAGGACGGTGTGCGAGCTGCAGTACTCGTGAAAACGAATCAGCGTGTTGGTCGACTGTCCTGGCGTGATGAAGCTGAACGGGACGACGGTGCGCTGAAGAAAATTGAGAACTGGAAACACGTCGTCCACCGACCGGGTCACGATGCGGAAACGAACCTTGTCGTAGACGTGTGCGGTGCTCGCATCCGGCTTCGAGAGAAGCTTGGTGTAGAGCGAGTCCTTGTTCTTGCGGCCACCGATGAACTCGAGAATGGGAAAATCATTGGCGAGCGCCGACCCCATCACCTTGTAGACTTTTTGCTCGACGAGGTGAAAAACCTCTTCGTCCGCGATCGGCAGAAGGAAGAGGAGCTCTCGGGATTCGAGGTGATGGATGATGTGCATCACCTTCAGGATTGCGCATGCGCACATCTGCCGATGTCCCTTGGATGCGGCGAGCATCAACAGACTGACGACATCTTTCTTCGCGACGGGCTTCGGTACTGGAAAATCGAAGTGACGTCGCAGATACTCGATCGCGTCCTGCTTCACTTCCTCGGCTCTGTCCCGGTCTCGCGGGTCATCGAGATCCAGCTCGTGAACACGCAGAAACTCACGCGCTTGCTGCTCGTCGTCGAAGTTCAGGCGGTGCCAGTCGACGACCGAGCCGCCTCGCAGCAAGACGCGAATTCCTTCGACATCGGCAAGGGTGAAATCGCTGAGATCGCGGAGAGCCGGAGCAACCACGGCTAGGTTCGATCCAGCAGAATCGTGCCGACGAAGATGCCCAGAGTCACGAGCAGCACGACTGACTGGAAGGCAATACCCCCATGGCAGCCTGCGAGGGCCCCTAGCGCAAGCAGGCCCGCTCCCCTCTTTGCCTTGATTCCCAGCATTAGGCGACCGGTTGATACCAGCCTCGGTGGACGGGTGCCACCCGAGCCGATCGCCGCGTTGCTGCCCCGCTACATCTCGAATATCGTTATGCAAATCTGATGTCTGATTCGATCTTCCCTGCCGGCGCCGAACCGATTCTCCCGATTCTGCCGCTTCGAAACTCGGTGCTGTTCCCAGCTACCGTGGTTCCAGTGAACGTGGGGAGGGCGCGTTCGGTGCGCCTGATTGAAGAGGCCTGCGGGCGCGACCGTCCCGCGATCGGGGTCGTCACCCAACTCCGACCGGAGATCGAAGACCCCACATTCGAGCAGGTCCACCAGATCGGAACGATCGCACGAGTGCTCAAGGTCATTCGACTCAACTCGGGGCAGTACAGCGTCGTGCTTCAAGGCGTCAGCCGCATGCGGATCGAAGAGCCGCTCGGTCGCCATCCTACGATGCGGGCGCGGGTGCATCGCTATCACGAAGCGCCAGTCGTAGACGTCGAGATAGAAGCCCTTGCCGCCCATCTGCGCGAATCGGCGCGCGAACTACTGACTCAGCTCCCGAGCGCCTCTCGTGAATCACTCCACATCCTCGACAACGTCCGGGAACCAGGGGCCCTTGCCGACCTGATCGAGTCGAACCTTCCCGTTCCCAATGAATCGAAGCAGGAGGTTCTGGAGACCTTGGACGTGCGGGAACGCATTCGTCAGGTTCTCGATCAGGTTCAGCGCCAAAACGAAGTCCTGCGGGTCAAGCAAGAGATCTCCACCATGGTCGAAGAGGAGATGTCGAGCTCGCAGCGTGAGTATCTTCTTCGGCAGCAAATCAAGTCCATCCGTCGCGAACTCGGCGAAGCCGACGCAGACGAAGATGAGATCGAAAACCTGCGAGAACGAATCGCGCTTGCGGGACTCTCGAGCGATGCCGAACAAGCTGCCAAGCGCGAGCTTCGTCGCATGAGCAACATGAACGCGGCGAGCGGCGAATACCAGGTCGCTCGAACCTACGTCGAGTGGCTGTCCGACCTTCCCTGGCGCAAGTCCACCCCAGACCGCCTGGACGTGAGTAGAGCACGCGCCGTTCTCGACGAAGATCACTTCGGGCTCGAGAAACCCAAAAAGCGCATCGTGGAGTACATTGCGATTCGCAAGCTTCGCAGCGACGGACGCGCACCGATTCTTTGTTTCGTGGGCCCACCCGGCGTGGGCAAGACCTCCCTAGCGCGCTCGATCGCACGCGCTGCCGGGCGTCAGTTCGTGCGGGTGTCACTCGGTGGCGTGTACGACGAAGCCGAGGTCCGCGGCCATCGTCGCACGTATGTGGGCGCGTTTCCTGGACGAATCATAACCGGGCTAAAAAAGGCCGCATCGAACAACCCCGTGATGATTCTGGACGAGATCGACAAGCTCGGCATGGACCAGCGCGGAGACCCGGCGAGCGCGCTACTCGAAGTGCTCGACCCGGAGCAGAATCGACAGTTCACCGATCACTACATCGACGCGCCGTTCGACTTGAGCAAAGTGATGTTCATTGCGACGGCGAATCGGCGAAGCACGATTCCTGGCGCGCTGCTCGACCGAATGGAAGTCATCGAACTGCCCGGCTACACGCCGCGCGAAAAGCTCGCGATCGCCCGCGACTTTCTCATTCCGCGCCAGCTCCACGAGCATGGTCTGTCTGTCGAACGGCTCGACTTCTCGGACGAAGCGATCGACCTGATGGTCAATTCCTACACCGACGAAGCCGGCGTGCGAAAGCTCGAGCAAGAAGCTGCCGCGGTCTGCCGAAGCGTTGCGGTCCGTCTCGCCAAAGGCGAGGACGTTTCGATCATGGCAGACGCTGGGTTCATCGAACAGGTGCTCGGGCCGGCCAAGGCGCGCCGCGTCGAGTCTGAACGCGTCGCACGCGCCGGGGTCGCCACAGGCCTCGCCTGGACCCCATCGGGCGGCGACCTGCTCTTCGTCGAAGCCACGACCATGCCGGGAAACGGGAAGCTCCATCTGACCGGCAACATGGGCGACGTGCTCAAAGAATCCGCGGCTGCAGCGTTCACGTTCGTGCGGGCCCGCGCGGAGGAGCTCGGTCTCGCAAAAGACTTCGTGAGCCATACCGACGTCCACGTGCACCTTCCAGCCGGGGCAGTGCCCAAGGATGGCGCGTCAGCAGGAGTGCCGCTCTACGTGGCGCTTGCATCGATACTCACGGAGCAAAAGGTCCGCCCGGACGTAGCGATGACCGGTGAGATCACCCTACGCGGAAACATCTTGAGGGTGAGTGGCATCAAGGAGAAGTGCCTCGCTGCGCATCGTGCAGGAGTCACACGAATCGTCCTGCCGAGACGAAACGAACCCGATCTGGAAGAAGTACCCGCGGAGATCCGCGAAGGTATCGAAATCTGCCTCGTCTCGAAAGTCGACGAGATCCTCGATCTGGTCGCGGTCCCGGAGCCGCCGCCCAAGCCGGCTGCCGCAGAATAGCCCGTGCGCGGTTCGAGGACTTTCGCAATCGTAGTCGCCATCGCGGGCCTATTCGCCGTGGGGTTGGCGTTCAGTCCGCTCCTCGGAGTCCACGGCGTCGAAAGCGCCCTCGCCCTTGGCCTCGTGTTGCCGACCCTCGCTGCGTGGACAGGCGCGCAGCTCCAGCGCAGCACGGACGCACAGCGTGGCTTCGACCTGATGATGCGCGCGGTCGCACGCGCTCTCATCATTTGGGCGATTCCCGTCGGCGTTCTCGCGCTCAACGCACTGCGCGTGCGTCAGTGCGCGCCACTCGAGGGTCTGGGATTCATGGTACTCGGCCCCGGCATCGGCTGCGTCCTCGGTGCGGTGACCGGAGTCTGGGTCGCGGCGTTGATGCGGGGCAGCCGATGGTCTCCTTGGATCGCCGCTACGATACCGATCGTGGGGCTGCTGGTGGGCCTGTGGGCATTCTACGCCACGCCTACGGTCTTCGTTCTCGGTGCCTTCGCAGGCTACTTCCCCGGAGCGATCTACGACGACCTCGTCCCGATCCCCACGCGCTATCTCACCTACCGGGCATGCACCCTCCTCGCGATCTCGGGGCTGGTATTGCTCTTCGACGCGGTTTGGGACCGTGAATCCGAACGCGCGTCGTTCCGGCGTGCGTTGCGATACCATCCTGGCACCACCTCAGTCGGTCTTGCGATCTTAGCCCCCGTCGCGATCGGATACCTCTTCGGCAACCAACTCGGGCACTCGATCAGCACCGAGTTTCTCGCCACCCACCTCGGCAAGCGAGAAACCGGTCAAGCCTGCGTGGTGGTCATGCCCCGCGAGACACCGTCAGACGTCGGGCGACGACTCGTGGAAGACTGCGACTTTCAGGTGATTCGGAGCCGGTCCGTCCTTGGCCTCGAGTCGTCCGACCACGTAACGGCGTATTTCTTTCGAAATCGCGACGAGAAGAAGAACCTCATCGGTGTCGGGCGTACGCTGATCGCAAAACCTTGGCGCAACGAGATCTATCTGCAGATGGATCGATGGCCACATCCAGTGCTGGGTCACGAAGTCGCGCACGCCGTTCTCAAGGACTCGGGTCGTGGTCCGTTCGCGGTCTCGGGGAGCCTTGGTGGCCTGATTCCGAATCCAGGAATCGTCGAGGGCGCGGCGGTTGCGCTCGCATGGGATCTTCGCGATGACCTCGACCCGGATCAGTGGTCGCGAATCCTTCTGGACCGGGGGGAACTGCCGACGGCGAGCGAATTGCTGAGTCTTCAGTTTACGGCACTGCCGCCGATCCGAGCCTACATGCCAGCCGGCTCGCTCGTCGCGTTTGCCATGGCACGAGGTGGACCCGAAGCGCTGCTGCACGCGTACGAGACAGGGGCCTTCGAGGACCTCGACGAGCTCGAAACGGCCTGGCACCAGAACCTCGAGCAAGTCGATGTCACCGACCATGAACGCGGGGTCGCCGAAGTGGCGCTCGCAAGGCCGAGTGTCTTCGGCGCCGTGTGTCCGCATCGGCTGGCGCAGCTTCGCGCGGACCTTGGTGGCGACTTGGCCGCGCGAGACGACGACAGAACCATCGAGACTTGCCGAGAGATCCTCGACATCGATGCCAACGAAGCACAGGCTCATGCGTCGTTGGTCGGAGCCCTTGCTCGTAGCGGTGACGATGTGCAGGCTCGGAGCGAACTGGAGGGCCTGCGCGCAACCATGGCCGCTCCAAAGCCGATCGTCGCAGCCGCACTCGAGCAGTACGCCGATGCACAGTGGACCCAGGGTGACCTCGTCGAAGCCGAGGCGCTTTATGACGAACTGCTCGAGATCCCGCGAACCGACACCCCTGCCCGCCAAAGCGAGGTCAAGAGGCTTGCTCTTCAGGGAAGCCCCGAGGAACGGGCGCTGGTCTACGAGATGATGATCGAGCGTGGATCGTCCACCGTCGCGGTCCATGTCGCGCGTGAACTCGGGACCTTGAGGGAGGATGGCCTAGGCCCCTACCTCGAGTCGCGCCAACTCATGGCCGAGGGCCGCTACGCGTTGGCGATTCCTCTTCTCGAAGAAGCGAAGAGCCGAGGTCTTCCGACCCTCCGGTTGAGGCACGAGCTCGACCGAATGATGGGCGTCGGCTATTTCGCCGTGGGTCGATATCAAGACTCATCGCAAGCCTGGGAGACGCGCAGGCCGATTGGGGCCGCCCCGAACGCGGAGGCGGAACGCTGGCAGCAGCGGATCGAGTTCGCGACGACGGGCCAGGTCAGTTCTTCAGACCCAGTTCCATCGTCGGCTCACCAAGCTGTCCCTTGATGTGAGCCGCGATCGAGCAATCGGCGGTCACGATCGGATCGCTCTTGGCGCGTCGACTGTCGGTCTTTGGGCCGATTTGGCTCCGCACGGTGATGAGGCGTCCGCGATTCTCGGCGCGCGAACGAAGCAGGAGGCGGTCCTCGTCGAGATCCCAAAGGAAGACGTCGACCGGGTCGCGGAGTCGGCTTTGTCCCTGGACGACCAAGAGAAGAAAGTAGTCAGCGGGCAGCAGCGCAGCGAGGGCTGGCAGTTCGCGTTCGATCGCACGCGTGAGCTGCTCTTCGCGAACGCGGAGGCGCATCATGTCGTTGGTCTCTTCGGCGTCCGTGAGCCAGTGCGGCGTCAACACCTCGGGAACATCAGCGAGCGCCGCTGGAGCGATGAGCTCGAGCCCTAGGCAGGACCCAACCGCATCCTCTTCGTCGGATTCGATCGCTGCTGAGAGCGCCGTCTCGGAGCCGAGGTCGGTCGCCAACACGCGTAGATACACGACTCGCTTGTCGTGCAGTGCAGAAATCGGAACCTCAGCGGCCACCATGCGGTTTGCCGCGCCAGGCTTGGCGGAAAGGGCCTTGCCCTCAATGTCTACGCGAGTGGCGCGAAGAGCGTCGAGCGTCGGCTCGACCTGGCCAGCGTACAGGGCGTACATGTTCTCGCGCACGTCATCCGCACGGACCTTCTGACGCCAGAAGTAGCCGCCGACGAGAAGCGCAACGCCGAGAAGCAGAAAACCGATACGCGCCCACGGGATCCGCGGTCGGTATCGGTTCTGCTGTGTGCCCTCGAACTCGGCAGGAGTGAGCTCGTCAGGCTCCATCATTTCAGACTAAGGCTGGTCGCTCTGATTGACGGCAAAACTCACGTTCCCGTAGCCGGCGGCGGCAGCAGAGAACATGACCTTCTTCAGAACTCGAAAATCGATATTGCGATCGGCTTGGATGATCACCTGCCCCGCAAAGGGCTCCGAAGGGTGAATCGTCTCCCACTTTCGCTTCTCGGTCTCGAGGCCCTGAATCAGGGGTTCGATACGATCGACCTGGGCGGTCGCACCAAGCGTCTGCGTGTCGGCCACGCGCGTGCCGTCCAGCGTGATCACCCGGTCGTCGACCGCGACGATCGGCGACACCTCGATTTGAGTCGTATTCGACGCCGCGGGCATCGTGATGGTCGGCTGCTGCGCGACCAGCTCACCCGAGGCCGAGAACGACATCAAGAGAAAGATGACGAGCACGATCAGGAAGTCGATGAACGGAATCAGAGGGATCTGATGGTCGACCGACTTGCGTCCATGTCCCACGACCCGATTGCGAACGAATCGCAGAGGGATGTGGTGCAAAAGCTCTGGCTGTGGCCTTTTGATTGCCATGATTATTTCCCCCTAGAGGAACGCGGCTCCGTCAGCCATGGACAGCGCGGTGAACCCGGCCGCAGATGCAACGTCCATCGCCACGATGACGTCCTCGTATCGGACGCCATCCTCGGGCGCGACGATGAGATCTTCGCGCGTGTCCCAAGCCTGCTTCCACTGAGCGAGTTTGGTCTTGAGCTCGTCGACGTCGAATTCGCTCTGATCGGCGACGGCTCGCTTCTTGATGTCGATACTCTCGCCGGCCGAAGACCCCAGCACGTAGCCGGAGTTGCGCACCTGGAGAATGAGTTTGACCTTTTCGTCCTCGGGAGGAGCGTCCTCGGTCGAGGCCTGCCCTGGGACTTGCTGATTGGCGTTCACTGCGGCGAGCTGGTTCCAGACCGCGGTCGCCAACAAGAACATCACACAGCAAAGCAGGAGGTCGATGAACGGAATCAGGGGGATTTCCTGATTAACCGCTTTCTTCCCAGAGCCGCCGCCGCCCGTTTCAATCGATGCCACGTAGAAGCCTTTCCGCCGCTACTCGGCCGGCATGTTCTGAAGATCGACCTTGGAACGGTTGCCTACGACCAGGTTGAGAACCTGAACGGTGGCAGCGTTGATGTCGTCGATGATCTTTTGAGTCTTGCCGTTGAGAATGCCCAGCATGAGGAGCGCAAAGACCGCAGTCATCAGCCCAAACGCCGTGCAGTTCATCGCTTCCTCGATACCCTTTGCAAGACCGGTCGCCTTACTCGCGGCATCGGCCTTGGCAACCTCGCCAAACGCCGTGATGAGACCGACGACGGTGCCGAAGAGTCCACAGAGCATGCCTACGTTCGCGAGAAGCCCGAGGTACGGAGTGCGCCGTTCGATCTGCGGGAGCTCCTTGAGCGCCGCCTCGTCCATCGCTGCCTGAACCTCTTCGTCCGGCCGGTTCACCTTGAGCAGCCCCTGCTTTACGATGCGCGCGAGCGGATTCTGCTCTGCCGAGCAAACCTTAATCGCGCCGGCGACGTCGCCTGCGGTGATGCACTTCTGCATCTTCGAGATGAACTCATCCTTGTCGATCGACGACTTGTAGAGATACATCGCGCGCTCGACCGTGAAGCCGATCGCAATGACCAGACAGGCGAGGATTAGCCACATCGCCCACCCGCCTGCTTCGAAATGATATGCCAACTTGGCCATTTTTCCTGCCTCCTGCGAACTTTACTTTGGCAATGTTATCCGGACCCCGAGTGAGTACGGTGCTATCCCCACCACTGCCATGAATCTAAAAAGTACCAGTTCCCCCAAGAACAGTAAGCATTCCAGCGGTTTGCTTACTATCTAGGGATGATAACGGTTGAGATGCGCAAGTCAATATCGTGCCCGATTCTCCTGGGTTGGAAACGCCAGGGTCCCAGAGCTTGGGTGCGAAGACTGGAAAAAGCCGTAGTCGCGTTGACAACGCTTGGGGGCGTGGGGTAGCGTCCAGCTCCACAAGGGGATTACCCCGACAGTCGTAATGATTTCAATGCATTCCAGGAGGATGCATTGGGGGGTCGGCGCGGTTCGAGGGGGGTTGCTCACCGAGATTCAGGTGGGCCGGAGGGAGCCGAAAGCATGCATGAGATCTGGGAAGCGCTGGTCGAGGGTGCTCCGTTTTCCTTCATTAATCTCTTCGTGTTGGCCTTCGGAGTCGGGGTGATCATCGATCGCGCCTGGTTCATCCGAATGAACTACAGCGTCGACGCTGCGGAGTTCATGAGCCGAATTCGGAAGCTGGTGCAGGCGGGCAATATCGACCGCGCCATCCGCCAGTGCGAAGCAAAGGCGGTTCCCCTCCTCGAGGTCGTGAAGTCGGGACTGACGCAGGTGAACCGCGGCGAGGAAGCGGTCATCGCATCCATGGAAGAGAAGATGTCCGAGGTGATCCCCGCGCTCGAGAAGCGCACCGGCTCCCTATGGACGCTCGCGAACATCGCAACGCTCATCGGCCTTCTCGGAACGATCAGCGGTCTGATTCGAGCCTTCAAGGCCGTCGGCACGATCGACGACCCCTCCCAAAAGACTGCCCTGCTTTCGGCAGGCATCGCCGAAGCCATGTGGAATACGTTCCTCGGCCTGCTCATCGCCGTGATCTTCATGGTCGCTCACCTCATCCTTCACGGGCTGACGAAGCGTCACAAGCACGAGATGGAAAAGGTCACGATGCAGCTGGAGAACCTGCTGACACTGCGTCGGACCGGCGGCTAGTCGGGCCTACGGATGCCCGCACGACTTACACCGCGACAGCGAGCCTACGTTCGGAAACGGGTGAGGATCCCAGATGCCGATCCCTCGGAGCTGAGCGACGAGCTCAATATCGTACCGTTTCTCGACATCGTCGTGAACATCGTCATGTTCCTCTTGATGACGCTGACGACGATCGCGTTTTTCTCTCAAGTCGAAGCTGCCCTTCCTCAGTATCGCAAGGGCGGCGTCGGCAGTCGTGCAGCACAGAACGAAGCGCTCAACCTCAACGTGACGGTGACACAGGCGGGCGTCATCGTGTCGGGTTCGGGCGGCAAGCTCGCGCGAGGATGCGCGACCACGGCGGCAGGCAAAGTGATTACCGTGCCGGCAAGCATCAACGGTCAACCCGACTGGGCTGGCCTCACAAACTGCGTGACGCGCGTGAAGCAGCAGTTCGAGGACGAGACCCGAGTGACCCTCAGCGCCGACCCCGAGGTTCCCTACGAACACTTGATCGCAGCGATGGATGCTGTTCGAGGCACGGATGAAGAGCCACTGTTCCCGGATGTACTGCTCAGCGCGGGGATTCGATGAGCGAGAACGACAGCAACGGCCCGCCGAAGAGCGGCCCTCCCGGCAAGGGGCAACTGTCGAGCCGTCCGCCAAGCAGTCGACCTCCAACGAGTCGACCTCCAAGCAGCCGTCCGCCGAACGATTCCTTGGCTCCGCCAGTGGAGGAAGAGCCCGTTTCGATGGCGTACGTGAATCGGTTGATTCGCGCGAAGCTCCGGCGGCGCGCGGAGCCTGAACACTTCGGACTCAACATCTATCCGATGATGGACATGCTGACGATCCTCCTCGTGTACATGATGGCGATCTTCGCCACCTCGTCTGCAGCCGCGGTGCAGGAGAGCAGCGAACTCCGGATTCCGTACTCGACCTCCAAGGTCGAACTCGACGATGCGCTGTCGGTTCAGATCTCGCGAAGCGAGGTCGTCGTCGACGGAAAGCCCATCCTCGAGCTCCGCAACGGCATCGTCGACCCAAGCCTCAAGCAAGGCGGCAGCAGCGGCTTTCTCATCACACCGCTCTACAAGAAGCTCAGCGACATACGGGACCGCAAAAAGCGCACTGCCCAACAGTACACGAATCAACCCTTCCTCGGCGAAGTGCAGATCATCGCCGACCAGCGCACCCCGTATCGCACGCTGTCCGAAGTGATCTACACGCTCGGCCAGACCGAGTTCAGCAGCCTGCGATTCGTCGCCAACAAGAAGACCGAGTAACTCGGGTCACCCGCAGTCGTGGGCGAAGGGTGCGCTAGCCAGCTAGACAGAGGGGCTGGGGCATGGCCTCGCCCACTCAGACATCCTCGGCGCGGGATGCTTGGTGATGTCTCGGCTACCGGTCTTGTGTGGTGGTCTTGGCAAGGTAGGCGGGGCGCGAGGAACTCGCGGTCGAGGCCATGCCCCAGCCCCTCTGTCTTCCACATGATTCGATGCCGCGTCGGCGGGGGTCTGGATGGGATGGGGGTGTCTGCGGGCCTTCTTGCCGCGACCGTGGCAACAGACGGGGGAACGCTCAGCAGTGCCGAGGAACTCGCGGTCGAGCACACGCCGCAGCCCCTCTGTTTCCACATGGCTCGATGCTGCGTCTACGGGACTGCATGACATTCGCCTCTGGGATGGGACCGTGCGCGGGCATGGCCTCGACCGCGAGTTCCTCGCGCCCAACCGGCTATCCCTCACGCCACCCTCCACCGACGCTTCCAGATCCGCTCCCCAACAACCCGCGTCGAGGATGTCTGAGTGGGCGAGGCCATGCCCGCGCACGGTCCCTTCTCCACCCGCGTCGCCCCAAGAGTCACGACAGACCCAAACGCTTCGACTGCACCCTCCCTACATTCGTCTCTGGGATGGGACCGTGCGCGGGCGTGGCCTCGACCGCGAGTTCCTCGCGCCCAACCTACTCTCCCTCAGCCCACCCCACACCGACGCTTCCAGTCCGACCCCCCAACCTTCCGCCACGAGGATGTCTCAGCGGGCGTGCATCACACGCGCCTCTGGGATGGGACCGTGCGCGGGCGTGGCCTCGACCGCGAGTTCCTCGCGCCCAACCTACTCTCCCTCAGCCCACCCTCTACCGACGCTTCCAGACCCACCCCCAAACCTTCCGCGCCGAGGATGTCTGAGTGGGCGAGGCCACGCCCGCGCACGGTCCCTTATCTCCAACCGCGTCGCGTTTACTGCCGCTGCGGCGCCTCGCCCTCGATATCGTCGAGGTTGAGCTCTTCCGCGTCGTCCTCGAGCGCATCGAGATCGAGGCCGTCACCGTCGAGGTCAATCTCGGCGCCATCGCCCTCGAGGTCGTCGAGGTCGAGCCCGCCATCGCCCTCGAGGTCGTCGAGGTCGAGCCCGCCGCCGCCCTCGAGGTCGTCGAGATCGAAGTCATCGCCGCCCTCTTCGAGCGCTTCGAGGTCGAGACCGCCGCTGTCCTCATCGCCCATCGGCATGTCGAGGTTGACGGAATCGTCGTCGATCAGACCCGGCAGCCAAGTCGAGAGAGCGGGGATGTAGGTCACGATGATCAGCGCGATCGCCAACAGACCGATGAAAGGCAGTACGGATTTGTAAAGCTGCGTGATGGGCTTGTTGAAACGGAAGCTCGAGATGAAGAGGTTGAGGCCGACCGGTGGCGTCATGTACCCAATCTCGAGGTTGAGTAAGAACACGATGCCGAGATGGTACGGATCGACGCCGAAGCGCTCCGCGATCGGCACGATCAGTGGGACGACCACCACGATCGCCGAGAAGATGTCCATCAGCATGCCAACGCCGATCAGGAAGAAGTTGAGGGCGATGAGGAACATCACCTGCGAGCTGATGAAGCCCTCCATGCTCTCTAGGATGAGCATCGGCACGCGTGCCTGAATGAGGAAGGCCGTAAACCCAATGGCAGTCGCTAGGATGATCAGAATCGCTCCGACGAGGGTCATGGCCTCGCGGATGATGCGATTGAGGTCGGCCCCGAAGGTCACGTCGCGGTAGATGAACACCTCGATGATGAGCACGTAGATCGCAGTGAATGCCGCCGCCTCATGGATGCGCAGCAAGCCGCTATACATGCCGCCGAGCAGCGCGATGGGCAGTACGACTTCCCACTTGGCTTCGCCGAGAGAGGCGATCGCCTCTTTTCGGTTAAACGCCGTGCGAGGCATCTTGTGACGGATGCCGGTGATCGAGCTGTAGATGGCGAGGGCAGCGACAGTGATGATCCCCGGAATCAGGCCCGCGAGAAAGATCTTCTCGATCATCACGCCTGCGACGACCCCGTAGAGGATCATCGGGACGCTCGGCGGGAACAAGAGACCGAGAGACCCACCCGTGGTCACGAGGCCGAGAGCGAAGTCTTCGTCGTACTTGTCCGCCAGGAGTGCCGGAAAGAGTAGTCCACCGATCGCGACAATTGTGATTCCGCTACCGCCAGTGAACGTCGTGAAGAACGCGGAGGCAACCAAGCAGACCATCGCGAGGCCGCCGGGCATCCACCCGAGCCACGCGCGCGAGAGTTTGACCAAACGCTGCGGGGTACCGCTCTCGGCAAGCACGTAGCCGGCGAAGGTGAAGAGCGGAATGGTCACCAGAAGGGGCGAGTCGGCGAACTTCTCGCTGAACACGTCGTTGGCGGTGCCCGTGATGCTGGTGTCGGCGAGACCCCCGAAGAGGAGCATCGACGCCGCGCCGAAGATGGCGAACAGAGGGGCGCCGATGATGGCAAGAAGGACGAGGAGGGCTATCCAGATGCCGCTCATCTCAGGCCTCGTCCTCAGCGCTCTCCACGGGGTAGTTCTTCGTTACGAAGGCGGACCCGGCGGCGATTGCTCGAAACAAGAATCGAAAGGACATGAAGATGAACATCGCGGGCACGATGAGCTGAAGGGCTGTGTCCGGGGTGGACATCTTGGCGCCGAACACGCTCAGTAGAGTCCGTAGTCCGCAGAACAGGTCAGGCCGAGAGAGCCCTGCATCGAGGAGCACCTGCGCCGGCGCTTCGCAGATGTGAACCATCTCGTCGGTGACGCCGAGCACGGAGTACTCGAGAGGGATTTCCATCGCGTTGTTGAGGACCGAGAGCCAGAAGACCCGACCTAGGTAGAAGCAGGTGACTGCCGCGAAGGTGCAGACGATGGCTCGCAGTAGTTGCTTGATGCCCGGCGGGGAAAGGCGCGGCAGAACGTCGATCGCAATGTGCTTCTCGTCGTAGGTCGAAAGCGAGGCGCCGAAGAAGGCGAGCCAGAGGGTGCCCTTCTGCAGAAATGAGTCTGCCCACGACATTCGCTCGAGCGCGAGGTTGGCAAACGAGAAGTCCAGGTTGGTCAGGTTTCGAAGGACCGCTTGCGCCGCCGCCACGAAAATCATGATGAGCAAGACTGTGGCAGCAATCGCCGCCTCACCTCGCGCCAGCCCTCTGTCTAGGCGCCGAACGAATTTCACAGGATCATTTCCTCGCGGCGGCCTCGACGGCCTCGAGCAGGCTCTTTGGGTAGACGCGACCGGTCAGATTGGTTCGTACTTTCGCTGCTGCGGCATCCCATTCTGCACGAGCCGGCTCGGTGTCGATCGCCGTGATCCCGCGCTTGAGAATGGTCGAATAGGATACGTCGTCGTCCCGTCGGATCGACTTGTTGAGAGCCTTGTGGGCGCGGATGCCGGTTTCGACGAGCGCGGTCTGCTGCTCCTCGGTCAGCGCATCGAACTTGTCTTTCTTGATGAGTGTCGCGCCGACGAGGATGCCGCTGTTGGTCGCGGTGACGTACTTGAGCTGCGTGTACCACTGCAGCGCAACCGCAGCGAGTGCAGAACTCGGGACCGTGTCGATGATCTTGGTCTGAAGCGATGGGTACACCTCAGGAACTCCGAGGGCGATGGGGTTGGCACCAATGACCTTCAGGAACTCGCCGAAGATCAGATCGTCTTTCCAAGCCCACGGACGTAGCTTCTTGAGATCCGAAGGGCGCAGAAACTCAGATTTCGAGAAGATGCGCGTCTTGCCGGCATCGCCCCAGCCGAGAAGTTTGTAGCCTTCCTTCTCAAACATCTCCTCGAACTCGGCGTTGAGCTCGGTGCGAACCCGGTCGAGTTGGTCGTACTCCGTGATCACACCTGGAACCGCCAACACGAGAACGGAGCGCACCAACATGCCGAGGCCGGTCGTGGTGATCGCCGCGCCGTCCATCTGGCCTGCGCGCATCTTCCGGACGAAGTCGCGCTCGTCGCCCTGGCTGCCCCCCGGATAGAAGCTGAACTTCAAGGTGTTGTCCGTTTGCTTCTGGAGCGTTTGGTTCCAGGCGTTGAACACCTTCATCCACGAGGACCCGCTCGGAGCAAGCGTCGCCATTCGGAGTACGGTGGCCTGCTCTGCATCGGCGGAGTCGACGACAGCACCGGGAATGGCGAAGGCGAGAAGGGACAGGGTCAGCGTGAGAGCGAATTTCCGTTTCATCATTGCCTCGCAGCGGCCGAGAGAAAGCACCAATCGGGGCGCAGGCCCAGTTTGGTCATGACGGCTTGGCGAGCCGAAGATTCTCTATGTTCGAGCGGCGAGTCAACGTTAATCGCTGGCTTTTCGCACGCGACCGGCAATTAGCCCCTTAGATGGCTAAAAAAGCTGGTCCGCGTTCTCGGTGTAGAGTTCGGCGCGCTCTCTGGCCATGCGATTGGCAAGTCGCGCTTCGGGAAGCACGTCTCCTGCTTCGAGCACTTCGTTGAGGAGCTCGTCGAACAGAGCGCGGTCCCCGCGCTTGACCGCATAGTACCGCGCCATCGACACCTGGGTGTTGAGCGCCCGGCGATCGGTCGTCTGCAGCGCCTTGTCGAAGTAGAGCTTCGCCGCGTCGAGGTCGGCTGCCATCTCACTCGATGTCGCCACACCCATGAAGGTGTATCCGGCCGCGTGATAGTAGTCGGGGTCGAGCTCGATCGACTTCTGGACGAATGCTTTCGCGTAAGGCAGGTCGGCCACGGCTTCCATGTCGTCCTTGGCAGCGTTGATGTACGCGCCCCAGCTCTGTCCGACCCAAAGGAGAACCGGTGCGTCTTCTTTCTGAGTGAACGCCTCATCGAGCCATAGTTTGAGCTCCTCCGCGGAACCGCTGGAAGCCTCGTATATCCCGGGCTGACGGAGGCTTGCCCGGTGCATGGAAAGGTCTTTTGCGCGCAGATACATGATTTTCGCGCGTCGGCGCTGAGCTTCGGCCTCGTCGTACACACCGTCGAACTCGAGCGCCTCGACGTTCACTTCCACCCATCCGTAGGCGTAGCCGAAATAGGCCTGGGTCAACTGGGACAGCAGCGCGTCGTTGTCCGGAGCAACCCTGAGGATTCCCTCGAGTTGCACGATGGTAGCGGGCACCGCTTCTCCGGCGAGGTCGTAGTCCCAGTACTCCTCGAAGGCTGGTGCAGCCCGGGAGAAGAGACCTGCAGTGGACTCAGCTGCGAACTTCTCAGTATCGCAAGCCACCACAAGCACGAGGAAGCCCAAGGCGACGCCCAAGGAGCGTCTGGAACCGATTTTCGCGCGCATGTCAGGAGGTGTACGGACAGTCGGGTGACCTTGTCAATCGCGATCGTGGCGATCCAGCTCGCTTGACGCGCTCTCGGTGCCATTCCACTGTAGGAATATGCCTAAAATCCCGTTGTTCGTGTGGCTGAGCTTGACGCTCGCCGCACTCGGACCTCTTGCGGGTTCCGCGCGTGCCTCGGTCGTCCAGGCGCTCGATCTCGACGAGCTGGTCTCCGAGTCTGACCGAATCCTCGTTGGCCGAGTCCTCTTCGCAGAGTCGTTTCAGGACGGCGACGGCCGAATCCTCACCTGGTATCGCCTCGAAGTCGAGCGTGAGCTCGGCAAGGCGCAGCTAGAGCCTGAAGCCGAAGTCATCGTGCAGGTGCTGGGCGGCGCTGTCGGCGACCTCGGCATGCGGGTCGAAGGAGAGCCGCGTTTCCAAATTGGGGAGCGGGCGGTCGTGTTCGTTCGTGCCGGGGGCCCGGTGGCCTTTCGGCCAGTGGGCATGGCCCAGGGTGTGATGCGAATCCGAAACGACGTGGACGGCGAAAGCGTGGTTCAAAGTCGCGAGGGCCTGCTCCTGATGAAGCGCGGCGCAGACGGTCTGTTGCGCCCAAGCCCGGGTGCCCTGCCGCGACGAGAGCGACTCGACACCTTCCTCGGAAAGGTGCGTCGCATCGTGAAAGAACAAGCGGGCTCCGAGTCGGGTGCGGCGAATGAATAGTCGTATCGCGATCGCCGCGACCGTTGCCGCAATCGCAGGGACGGGCCTGATGCCCCCCAAGGCGTCGGCGTTCTGCAGGATGACGACCGAGGGCGGAACCCAGATCGGGGATGTGCCCTGCACGGAGGAAGGCGCCTTCCTCGAATGGCCCGAGGCATGTCTTTCCTACGCGATCGACGAACGCGGCAGCGTATGGATGGAGTTCGACGACGTCGAGCAGGCGGTGGATACCGCGTTCTCGACTTGGCAGAACCAAACCTGCGGCGGGGAGCCGGTCGACCTAATCTTCAAGCCGCTCGACTCTTCGACCTGCCAGCGTGCCGAGTTCCGGTCATCGGGCGGCAACGTGAACACCATCGCATTCCTCGACCCGTTCATCAGTCAGTGCGGTACTGAATTCGCGCGCAACGCGTTCGCGGTGACAATCGTCTGGCACGATCCGGAGTCCGGCCGGATCTTCGACGCCGACATGCTCGTCAACGATTCGCTCGGCCCCTATGCGCTCTGTCCCGAGTCGGGATGCCCATCGGGCACTGTTGCAAACCCTGGCCCGGCAGACCTCCAGAGCATCATCACCCATGAAGCGGGGCACTTCATCGGGATCGGCCATTCGGACGTGGAAGAGGCC
The DNA here is from genome assembly GCA_963845195.1 of uncultured delta proteobacterium. Lineage (GTDB taxonomy): Bacteria > Myxococcota_A > Polyangia > Polyangiales > Houyiibacteriaceae > SG8-38. The sequence goes on along the minus strand of CAWJRH010000001.1, from coordinate 925,147 downwards.
ACGATGTTCGCCTCAGCCGCGCGCACCGACACGACCAAGCGAACCCTCGCGGCGGACGACATCGACGCGGTCTGTACGATCTATCCGCCCGGGAACCTCGACTCTTCGTGCAACGCCGACCCGTTCGGAGGCCTGCAGCTCGATTGTGAAGACGGCGCGCCGAACTGCGACGACACATCGCTTCCATCGAGCGGTGGATGCGCGGTCGGTCAAGCAGGTTCGCGCAGCTCTGGACCGGCCGCGATGCTCGTGGCGCTCACTGCGCTCGCGGTGCTGCGTCGTCGGCGCGACGCACGATCTTGAACTGCACGCGGCGGTTACGTGCACGGTTGTAGGCGGTGATGTTCGGCGCGATGGGACGTGTCGAGCCGTAGCCCCGTGCGGTAAGTCGCCCGGACTCGACTCCATGCTCAACCAACCACTGTCCAACGGCGGCAGCGCGGTTCTGAGAGAGTTCGGCGTTGGTCTCCATAGTTCCACGATTGTCGGTGTGGCCTTGGACCTCGACCAAGAGCAGGGACGGGTCGCGTAAGAGCGCATCGGCGATTTCGAGCAAGAGCGGCTCACTTCTCGACAGAATCTCGTCGCTGCCGGTGGCGAAGCTGATCTGGCTGCGAAGGATGATTTCTCGCTCGCGTACCAGAACCCTCGGGCGCGTAGGTGGCAGGAACGCCTGAATCGTGATGTCGGTCTGCTGGCGCGTGATGACTTCTGCCTCGCGCACTGCGAGCAGATAGCGCGCGTCTTCGACGTGGACTTGGTAGCTACCCTCGGCGAGCCTCACCTCGACCAGACCGTTGGCATCGGATTGCGCCCGCACCTCGGTCGGACCTCGAACCGCAACCACGACTCCCGGCACCGGCGCACCTTGCCCCCCCACGACCTGAATGCGTAGCTGCCCGTCAGCACTGGCAGCGGACATCAAGCAGGTTGCTTCGCCGACCGGCTCGAAGTTAGGTCCAGTCTGTGTGAGATCGAATGAGGCCTCGCAGGTAGCGGGGAGATAGTCGGGGTGCCGTACTTCGAGCGACGCCGAACCGACGGGCAGCGGAGCGGTGATGAATCGGCCATCCTGATCGGTGACTTGGGCCGATGCCTCATCGCCGACTATGAGAATCTGAGCGCCCTCAATCGGACGCTCTTGGTTGGAATCGATGACGAAGCCGTACACCCGTCCGCGCGGCGTGGGGGTGACGGCGGACGACCCTTGCTGAGGGAGACGAGACGGACGAGGATCGATCGCGTAGGCGATCCCGAGGATGACGTTGTACGGCGCCGTCGGCGCGAGTTCTTGCACGAAGTCGTTCGTCCCGGTGATCCCTACGTCCGCAGCGACCGTGAACGAGAGTCCGCGCGGCGGCGTGTAGATTCGGAAGCCGAGGGTCACCGTCATCGGATAGGCGGACGCCCCGACCTCGTCGAGGCATGAATCGCCCCCTGGAATCGTGCTCGGAGCGCATTCGAAACCCTGCCGGTTGACGGGGAGGTCCCATCTCCAGTCGACGAGCGGGTGCAACCCGACCTTTCGGGTCGAGAGGGGAACTTCGAAGCCGACCCCAAGTCGGACTGAGTCGGTCTGATTGATGCCGTATGCGAATCGATCGAAGGGGGTCAGCGGACCGGGGCGAGCGAGTGAGTCAGTGAGCTTGCCGCTGTTGTCGAACCAGTACTGTGCGTTGATCCGCAGAATGAAGGGCGCTTCGCGCACGCCGCGGTTCCGAAAGTCCAAGTTGTTGTTGAGCCGCAGCCCAACGCTCGAGGAACGGAACGACTGGCCGACATCACCGACGCCTCCAGGGACCTCAAAGCTGACGTCACCGCCGAAGGCCACCCATGGGCGTATCCAGTGGTAGGCCTTGAGACCGACGAGCACGTCTGCCACGCGCTGCACGAGCATCGGGTTCGTGGAGTCGTCCCACGCGCTCGTCACCTCGGCGGACGCGAAGACCTCGAGGAAGCGTGTCGCGGAAGCACTGAACGAGAGATTTCCCGCAAAGTGCTGCGCGCGATCGTCCGGCACGAAGACGTTGCGCGCGACGAAGAACTCCGTGCTCAGCGCGAGCCGAAACGTAGCGGGCGGACCCGACGACGCGTCGATGACGCGGAGGCCACCCGTGGGCCCGTCGAAGCTGTTGTGCGCCTGCAGCAGACGGCGATCGCGCGAACCTGCTGTATCGCCTGCCGCATCGGCATCGGCGTACACCGAGGCGGACGAGAGCAAGGCGGAAATCGTCACCACCCACGACAGTATCCGAGCCCTTGGCATCCTCCCCCGCGACGAAAGGATTACATTTTTCCGGGCGACTGGTCCAAACTACGGCGCTACTTCGCTGAAACGCGAAGGTCGACTTTGCCCTCGGGCGGAATCATTACTTTGTGCGGAGCGGGGGAGCTGCCTGCCTTAGGCCGGAAAGTCACGATGTACTGACCGCCGGGCACGGCCTGCATCGTGCAGACGCCACCGCGGGTAGAACAGGAAAAGCTACGGCCGCTCGCGGTCGGCGCCAATGTGACGGTACCGTCGACCGGCTTCTGGTCCGCACTGCGGACCGAGACGTGAACCGCTGCGTCAGCCGAGGCGTGGGCAGCGACCAAGAACAGCGACGTAAAGAGAACGGCGGCAGCCAAACGTTTCATGGGATGTCATCCCTCTTCGGCGCTCTCCGCAAGCTCACTGAGACGAACGTCTTCGTAGTCCTCGTGCATCTCGGGCGGCTCGGAATCTTCGAGCTCTTCGACGTCGTCCACATCTTCTACGTCCTCTAGGGCTTGGAGCTCGGGTTGGACGTCGTCGAGAGGACTTCCTTCAATCCTTCGGACGCGGCCGACCGAAGCTTCCGGATCGGGAAGCGGGGGCCGTGACGGGATCGGAATCCCCTCGGAATATTCGAAGAGTCCGGACGATTCGTCGTCGCCTACCACCTCGTACGCTGCCAGGAGCTCCTCATCCGAAACCGCGCGTGACGGCCGAGTGAGTCCCTCTGGAGGCGGCATGACGTTGATCCCCGAAGGAGCGGGAGGCGCCTCGGGCGGCGCGGCGATCGACGGCTTTGGCACGGGACGCCCAACGTTGGGTTCGGCGGCGACGAGCGGCTGCCCATCTTCGTCCAGCTCGACTTCGGGCTGGAACGCTTCACGAAACGAGGCGTCGGAAATCTCGGCGTGGTCGTGATCGGCGTCGTCTGCCGACGGCGGCTCACTCAGCGGTGAGACCTCGGCCTCGGGGTTGGTGAACTTCTCGAGAGTGGCTTGGGCATCGAGCGTTTGGGCATCGACTGACAGCTCCAGGGGAGATTCTTCTTCCCAACCGTCTGCCCCATCTTCGAATTCGTCGCCGCTGACTTCCTCGACCGACATTTCCATGTCGTCTTCGTCTTCGTCGTCGTCTTCAACCATCGAGTCGTCGTCCACATCCTCGACGCTCTCGAGCTCTTGTGGCCGAACCGAAACCACTTCGTCGGGCGGAAGCGAGAAACCCTCCTCGCCTTCTTCTTCGACGTCCGTCGCTGCGATCGCCTCAGGCGCATCGGAGGCCTGCGCCTCGTCCCCTGATTCCGTGTGTTCGTCTTCTTCGACGGCGGGAGCCGGATCGGAGACCGCCTGACGGGTCATGACGAGCCTCTCAAAAATCACCGCGTAGCGACCCTCGAGCTCCAGCGCCTCGACAACGACGTCGTAGCGCGTTTCGAGCACTCGCTCCGCGCCGCCGTCGACTGCCGCGCGAACGCGACCTTTGCCTTCGAGGGCCGGAGAACCGTCGGCCAGGAGAACGACGAAGTCGATTTCGGAGCCGTCCGGATACGGAATGGGCCCGTAGAGGATCAGTGTGTCGTGTTCCACGCGATCGAGGAAACCCTCTGAGAGTTCCGCGAGATCTTCAAAATGTGTAGGTACCGTGAGGACCTGGCTCATGCTTCCCCCGCTTCGCTCTCGTCGAGTGGACTCGTCTGCAGCTCATCTCCAGCCGCGAGAAGCTCCTCGACCCTGCGCTCAGCCTCATCCAATCGTTTTGCGCCCGCCCTAGACAGGCGAACCCCCTCTTCAAACATCGCCAAAGACTGCTCGAGAGGCAAATCTCCTGCTTCAAGCTGCTCCACGACCGTTTGGAGGCGCTCCAGAACTTCCTCGAACGGAGCCTCCTCCTTGGGATTCGACCTCCCCTTCGAATTCATGTTTTCAACAATACCGCACCCGAAGGCCAACGTCACCAACCAGACGATCTGGGGCATTCCAGTTGAAGTGAACCCAGCCGCGCTGTAGGGGGTGGGTTAGAGCCTCTGTCGAGGCTCCCCTCTCGCGGGTATCGATGCGTCAAGCACCTTCCGTCGTCACTCCCGGCAACCATGATGGCGTGCACCTCGGACACCGGGCGCTCGTCAACGCCGCCAAACGCCGTGCAGAGGCCATCGGCAGCGAAACCGTAGCCATGTGCTTCGACCCACATCCGACGTCGATTCTGGCGCCTGAGCGCGCGCCCGTGCTGTTGACCGAGATGTCGCGGCGCGTCGATCTTCTCAAGGGGGCGGGGTGCGACGATGTAGTCGTACTTCCCTTTGACGCAGAATTCGCGAGAACCTCTCCCGACGATTTCGTTCAGGCGGTTCTACTGGACGCCTGTCACGCCAAAGGCGTGGTCGTGGGGCCTGACTTCCACTTCGGCCACAAGCGCTCCGGCACCATCGATACCCTGCGACAATGGGGAGCGCGGGCGGGGTTCAGCGTCGAGATGGTCGATCCCGTGATGTTCGAGGGCGAGCCCGTCTCTTCGACGCGAATTCGCCGCGTGCTGACGGACGACGGAAACGTCGAGGGTGCAGCCTCCATGCTCACTCGCGTTCACGACGTCGCGGGACGCGTCGTCGAAGGCGACCACCGCGGGCGAGCTCTCGGATTTCCGACCGCGAATCTAGACGTGGACCTGGTCCAGCTGCCCAAAGACGGGGTGTATTCGGTATTCGGGCGTGTCCTCGGGGAGACAGGCGCGCCGCTGCTTCGCGGCGTCGCCAACCTCGGGGTCCGACCCACCTTTGAGGCGGGACGCTCGGTGGAACCGCACTTCTTCGATTTCCACGGGAACCTCTATGGCAAGAGAATGCGCGTTGGGTTCGTGTCGCGGATCCGCGGGGAGAGAAAGTTCAGCGGTCTCGACGAATTACGAACACAGATCGCACGTGACTGCGAAGACGCGAAGAACGCGCTAGAACAAGTCGACCCCAAACTGGTCCGATGGATCTAACCACTCTCTACAATCTCACGACGCCCGAGCTGCGCAGCGAAGCCGAACGGCTCGGTGTCACGGACACCTACGCACTCAGCCGCGCCCAGCTGATTCACGCCATTCGCAGTCGCGCTGGGAGCCCCGAGCCCGAGGGGTTGTTCGGGCGGGTGATCGGATTCGCCAAGTGGGCCCTTCAGACTACCGCATCGCCCGAGCCTCGGACGTCGCAGGAACCGTCGGAAGACCAAACTCGCCCGGAGACACCGGCCCCTGCCGCAAGCGAACCTGAGCCTAGCGCGCGCGAGCCCCAGCCTGAGCGAGTTGCGCGACGGGAACCTTCACCAGGCTCGGCAGCCTCGCCTCGAGACGAACCTGCCGCGTCGACGGCGGCGACGACCTCCGAGTCAGCCCCCGCCGCGAAGAAGGCTACGTCTCCCCCGACGTCTGCCACAGCGCCATCGGGCGCGAGCAAGACGGCACACGCGCCGGCAAGCGCCCCGACGAGTTCGACGCCCCCTGCGCGGGCTCCCGCTGGCGTATTCTCAGGGCCAACGGCCACTTTCGAAGAGCCGTTCCCCACCCGGACGATGGCGAGAATTCTTGCCGAGCAGGGCCACTACAAGCGCTCTCTTGCGATCTACACCAGCCTGATTCGAAGCAAGCCCGACGACTCTGAGCTCGAAGCCGAGGCGGCCGAGGTGCGATCCCGCAGTCGCCAGAGGCGTAGTACCCAGGCCCCCTAGCCAGGCGCCCCTAGGAAAACTCAATATTTTGAGAGTCCGCGTCCATTGCTCATGATGAGAGTGTGCAACGGGCTGATTTCAAGGTTCGCCGCCACGAACGTGTACCAGCAGAGGTCTCGTGCGAGGTGACTCTCTCGAACGAAACCACCTACGCGCTGACCAACAACCTGAGCACGGGGGGCGCGGCGATCGCATTCTCTCGCGAGCTCAAGGTTGGCGAGGTCGTCACGGTCCGCCTGTTCCTAACCCAAGACGGCATCGAAGATCCAAGCCGCCCCCATTTCGAGTGCGCCGCTTCGGTGCGATGGACAAAGCCTGGTGCCCCCTCGCTGTTCCGGTCAGGGCTCCAGTTCCTCGGCCCTTCGGAGGAGCAGCGCAATCTACTCCGGGATTTCCTCACCGAGATGGACTAAGCGCGCGCCGGGAACGACCGCGCGCGGCGCAGGCTCACGCGCCCCCGTACCAAGACATCGCCAGCTCGAAGGATGATGGCGACTGCGCAACCCGCAGCAAGTAGGCTCCAGTAGGGCGCGAGCGGATCCAGAGCGAGCAAGGTCTGCGCAGTCGCCAGCAGCAGGCCGAGCGCGAGCGCCCCGATGGCCACCTCCTGCCGAACCGAAATGAAGTGGGCGGCGACGAAAATTGCGACAGACTTGCCGGCAAGGGCGGCGATGCCGACCATCGGGTCGAGCGTCGGCCAACCGCCGAAGAAGAGTATCGCACCCAAGACCGAGGCGGCCCCCGTGTAGAGCGACGCCGACACGCGTTCGCAGGAGGTGAGGTAGTGCAGTCCGTAGAGATAGGCGACGAATGCCATCGTCGAAGCCGGGCCTGCAATCGCATGCCATGCGAGCAGCGAACCCCGCTGAGCACCGACGATCGCCCCAAGCGTCGCACTACGGTCCAAGAGCATGATGGTCAGGGTCGACAAGACGATGAACGCAAAGCTCAGACTGGCGTCTGTTCCCCGGTGCATGGCCGCGAAGAGCACCGCCAGCGCGGCGATGATCCCGATCCAAGTCGCCGCGAACTGAACGGCGGGCACGGAGAACACGAGGGCAGAGAAGAGCAGGAGCACGCTAGTCCGGACGAACCAAACGGGGACCGGCGAAGGTCGACGCTCGGCAACGCAAAGCGCGATCGGCGAGAGCCAACCGAGCAAGAGGCCGAGCATGACGAGCACCAGCGCCGTGAACTGCTGGGCCTGCGGTTCGCTCGCAAGATGAGGCCACCGCAGAGAGTCCGTGGCGGGCAGACCCGGGCGGGAGACCTCAACCATCGACTCGGTGCGGCTCGGGTCGGGGACGAAGTCGCGCCAGCTGTAGAGGCGCACGCCGTCGACGCCGAGCATGATGTCGCCCGCCCGCACGCCTTGGCGACGCGCGAGGCTCCCAGAGCGGACCGATTCGACCGCGACCCCTGCATGGCCCGATTCCTCGCGGGAGAGCACCACACCGAAGTGATCCGCGTCGACTGCCGCAGAGGAAGACTCCATATCACCGACCACGGCACGAAGCTGGGTCGAGGTATCTGGCAAGAAGTCGATGACGACAGAATGAGTCGCAAAGACATCCCGCCGGCCGTCGCGCGCACGAAAAGAGAGTCGAGCCTCTCCGTCGAACGTCGCACGCCCCCCCAAGGATTGGACGAGTGACGTATCGACGGGCACGACGATGAGCGTCTCGGTCTGCACCTCAGCGTCGAGGGGAATTGAGAGTCGCTCGGCCACCGCGCCCGGACGATGTAGTGTCCCGGTGAGAGTCAGCTCCGGCGAATGGCCGAGCGGAAACCCTTCGCCCTCGAGTCGCAGGGTTGCTCCGGGCTCCAGCACGGCAGGCGACACCGTAGTGAGCTGAAGCAGGGCGAGGTCATCGTAAGCGCCGCAGCCTGCCGTCAGGAGCGCGATCGTGCCGATTGCGAAGAGAACTCGCATGGCTCTCGGTTTGCCCGTCGACGGCGGCAGAGGTCAAAAAAGAGGGGCGCCTCGGCGCGGGTCCTGCTGCTGGCGCCCTGATGGCACTGCTGCTAGGACTCGCGCCTCTTCGGGGCGGTAGCTCAGCTGGGAGAGCGTCGCACTGGCAGTGCGAAGGTCCGGGGTTCGATCCCCCGTCGCTCCACCCGATTAGAACCGAGCGTTATTTCTTGCTGCGGGCCGACTTGGCCCGGCGCTCGAGGTTCTTGCGCGTCGCAGTAAGCTTCTTCTTGAGGGCTTCGGTTTCTTTCTTCGCGTCCTTGCGGACCTGCTCGAGCATTTTCTTCAGCGATGCGATCTCGTCGGCTGCGAGCTTCTTGAGTGCTGCCGCCTCGTCGCGGGCGAAGTCCGCCGTGCTCTTCTTCGTCGCCTTTTTGGCGGCCTTCTTCACCGCGCGCTTCTTCACGGCCTTCTTCGCCGTGCTCTTCTTCGTCGCCTTCTTGGCGGCCTTCTTCACCGCGCGCTTCTTCGTCGCCTTCTTGGCGGCCTTCTTCGGGGCGCGCTTCTTCGTCGCCTTCTTGGCGGCTTTCTTCGAGGCGCGCTTCTTGGTCGTCTTCTTCGTGGTTCGTTTCTTGGTAGTCGCCATCTGCCGCTCCCTTACGTTGGAAGGGTCAGTATAGACGGTACCGCTTCGCGCCGACCAAAAAACCAACGGGAACTCAGACCCCGACCGGTGGACCGGCAAGCTCGTGGGGCATTCGGTGCCGTGGGCTCTCGAAGTAGTGCATCGGCGAGTATTGGCCGAGATTGGTGGCACGCGAGGTGTAGAGACAGGCGTACTGCTCGACCTGGTTTCCGAAATTCGACACTTCGTTGCCCGCCTTGAAGCTCGACCCCCAAAAAGGGTGGAACGCCTGGTCGAGCGCGTCGTTGAGCTCTGCGATCTCAGCGTCGAGACTGCGCAGCTGTGCACGGAGTCGATCGATTGCGCGCCGATGAAGAACCCTCTTCGCTTCGATCGAAGGGCGCGAGCCGCTAGCGTTCTCCTCGGAGAGTGCCCGCTCAACCTTCTTCAGCCGTGCCTGATGCTCGCGGAGCTCGTCGTACACGCCAACCCGAACCTGAGTCAGAGAATCGACGCGTTCAAAACTGGCGGCATGTTCCCGCAGGATTCGTAGCTCGTCGTCCATTTCCTGAATCACCATCGCCGTACGCCAGGCAGATTCCTTCTTCGCGCGCAGGACATCACCATAGATGTGGTCACCGACGTACAGCACCTCGTCTCCGTGAACCCCGAGGGTTCGGTCCAGATCGGCGATGTTGCCTCCCGTATACAAACGACCCCGACTTGGCCGCGGAGTTTCCTCCCCGGTTTCGTGATCGACGAACGGAGACTTCCCGGTGAAGAACCTAGGCTTGCGTGCGTCCGTCATCACGTAATCGAAGTAGTTTCTCCAGGTGGGATACTCGCCTAGGGCATCATCGAGAAGGTAGGACATCATGGCTTCGGTGTAGTCCGGGCCTGAGTTGGTGAGGAGGAACAGCCGCTTGCCGGCGCTGCGCAGCTTGTGCAGGAGGACTCCGAGATCGGGATCAGGCTCGACGTAGGCTGATAGGTCGCTCCGCACCACGTCGAGAATCGACCCGTCTTGATGTGAAAGGTCAGCGCACTCGCGAATGTCCGCGAAGAGCGTGCCGTAGTCGACTTCGGTGCCCTGACTCTCGAGCTGCTCGATGGCGGCGGCGTACACCGCGACCTCGGAAAGCGCGTAGAGCGTGTCCACCCAATGGTAGCGCTCGGTGCCTGGGCGCAGTCGCCGGGTGTGATAGGCCCGCCGTCGCTCCTCCCGCGTGAGTCTTCGAAACCCATGATACGCGATCTTCACGTAGCGGTACCGGTCCATCATCAGCACGTTGCCGAGCTTGCGATCGATGAGAAGACCGCGAACCGGAAAATCGGTCCGGTAGCGCATCGAGGAGAGTTCTTCGGGGTATCCGCGTTCGACGAGCTTCTCGACCGTCGCCTCGATGCTGAGTCGATCCATCGCCGACTGCCGATAGATCGCCAAGGTGTAGTCCATGTCGAACCCAACGACTCGAATCTGGTCGAGGCGCAGGTTGCGATTGCAGTAGACGCGGCGTCCGGCCGGCGGCGGAAACGCGCTTCCGGTCGGCGAATCGAACTCGGGGAACCGTTCCTGCAGTTCCTTCAAAGGAACGACTCAGGCCGTGGGCGGGTACACGCTCACGCGCTTGCCAAGTCGGCCGCGGCGCTCGAACGTGACGACTCCGTCGACCTTGGCCCAGAGCGTGTAGTCCTTGCCGACGCCGACGTTCTCGCCGGGATGGAACGTCTGGCCAACCTGTCGAACGAGAATGCTTCCCGCCGGAACCTGCTGACCACCAAATACCTTCACACCACGGTACTGAGGCTTGGAGTCGCGACCGTTCCGAGAGGAACCTTGACCCTTTTTGTGTGCCATGAGTCCTCTTACCCCTTCACGCTGTCGATGCGGAGCTCGGTGTAGGGCTGTCGGTGGCCGTTGCGTCGACGATAACCTTTGCGCCGCTTGAACTTGAAGATGATGATCTTCTTGGCGAGGTCCTGGCCCGTGATCTCAGCGACGACCTTCGCACCGCTGACGTGAGGCGTACCGACCGCCACCTTTTCACCGCCGACCATCAGTATCTCGTCGAACTCGACCTGAGCACCGACGTCGCCGGGAAGTTTCTCGACGCGAATCTTGTCGCCTTCGGCGACTCGATACTGCTTACCACCCGTTTTAATTACCGCGTACATGCTGAACCGCTCACTCCCTGAACCCGAGGGCCGCGTAGTCTAGAGGCTCGAGACCTCGTCGCAAGGACAAAAGCAGGGCGGCTGATCGCGCACCCCGCTCATACTATTTAAGTAATTGGAATTATTCGTTTTTTATGCTGTTGAAGGCCTGCTGACAACGCGATTCCGCCGGGCTTCGAAGGCGAGCGCCGCCGCGACACCCCCGTACTCGAGCACGCGGAGCGAGAGCGGCAGCTCCCAGGGCCCTCCCGCCAGGAACACGTCGAGAGGCGCGTAGGCGCAAAGAACGAGGAGACTCCAGAATAGCCCGGAGAGCCTGCCGCACGCGATGTCGATGGGAAGCAGCCAGGCGAGATACCAAGGATGGACTTGCGGTGAGAGGAGGAGCGTGGCCCACAGAACGCAGCGGCCCGCTTCGAGAGGCAGCATGCGGCGATGAACGCACCAAACTCCGACGAGCAGCACCGCGAGGGCGACGACGATGCGCGGGGCCACCGTCGCTACAGCCTCGTCCATCCCATTCGGCACTGCGGCGGCGACCAACGCATAGAGGCTCTCGTTGCCCTGCCACCGGGTCGCGAACTGCAAAGACCCCGAGGCGGCATCGATCGATGGCCGGAAGTAGAGCATCGGAGCCAAGACCAGCGCAGAGCCCGACGCCGCGGCAAGGAGCCCCTTGGGATGCCGGAGGTAGAGGGGAAGGAACACCACGCCTACGACCTTCAGGGCGGCTGCTGCGATGGTCGCCATCGCGGAACCTACGATGCGGGTTTGGGAAAGACGCCACGCCGCCAACAGGAGCACGAGTCCCGTGAGTAGATCGAGATGCCCATTGAGCGCCCCTTCCGAGAGAAGGAGCGGGTTGAGCCCGAGTGCGATCGGAGCGCGGGGGTCGTCGGTGACTCTCGACACGAAGACGGTCGCTGTCGCATGAACGCCGACGGCCAACAGCTTGATCGCGATCACGCCGCCGCCGACTGCCGCGACGATTGCGAAGATCATCTGCGAAAGCGGCGGATAGATGCTCGCGAGGGACGGGTTGTTGATGCGGCCCCAGACGTCGTCGCGGAGGTGCGCTAGCCGGCCATCGTTGGGCGCAATTTCCAACGGATTGTGACCGTGGAACCACAAGCGTCCCTCCCAGACGAATCGAAACACGTCGTCCGAGAACCGCGGCGGAGCGAACGCGAGCGCGAGGCCGGCCAACGCCACGACCAGAACCGAGCTCCGGAGGGCGCTCGAACGGGCTACGGTCGGAGCAGCGCGAAGGGCGAACGCGTAGGGTAGAAACGAAGCGGCGAGGAGCCAGACGATTGTCGATGCAGCGACACGCTCATCGACAGCGAGCCGCGCAACGACGAGAAGGAGCACCAGCTCGCAGAGCAAGGCGAACGCAAAGTGTCTAGGCCCCCCTTTCCCGAGCCCTTTCATTGAATGACGAAACGAGCCACGCGCAGACGTTCGCCAGCAAGGATCGTGAGCCGGAACTGGCCGGCTACCTTCCGGGCCACGGCAACCGAGACCGTGACCGTCGTCGGCCCACCGCCGCTGATGCAATCGCCCCAGTAGTGCACCTCGACCTCGTAGACACCTTCGGGAGGTCGCTGCCCTACCCAGCGAATGTTCTGCTGGCGGGGATTGGGGAGGTCGGGCGTACAGTCCCCACGACCCAGGTGATCGACCCGACCGCCGGTCGGCGTGGAGCGGCGCTGAAAGCTCAGCGTATCGCCAAGCGGGCCTTGGACGTACAGGTCGATGTCCGAGCCGGTATCCCAGGACGAAGTCACCTGCATGAGCCCACCACGGTATCCGCACTCGTTGTCGATCTCGCCGTCGCAATCATCGTCGAGTCCGTTGCAGGTCTCCTCACGCGGATCGGTGCAGTCGATGGGCAGTACTTCGACCGTGTCCTCAGGCACGATCGAAACGAGAACGGGCGGCTCCACGGTGATGGAGCCGTCGGAGTCGTCGTCGATGATGACGACGGTTTCGGCCGGAGCGGTGACCTCGGCTCGCCCAGCGCAGCCGGCGCAAAGCAGCATCAGGCCGAAGGCGGCACATCGCATCATGAGGGAGGCACTATAGCGGAGAGAAGAGTACAATGGGTCGTCTTATGATCGAGGAACTCGAAGAGGCGACCGAAGCACTGCAGGGGCGATTCGAAAAACCCGAAGTAGCCCTCATTCTCGGCTCTGGCCTCGGGGCCTATGCGAACGGTCTCGAACAGGCCACCGTGATCCCGTTCTCCGCGGTACCGCACATGCCATGCTCGCGTGTCTCCGGTCATTCGGGGAACCTCGTAGTCGGTACGTGCGCAGGAAAACGGGTCATTGCCATGCAGGGCCGGGTCCATCTCTACGAGGGCCACTCTCCTCGTCAGGTGGTGTTCGGCGTTCGGCTGATGGGGTGGCTGGGCGCAACGACCCTCATCGTGACCAACGCGGCGGGTGGCATCTCGCCAACGCTCACGCCTGGCGAGCTCATGGTAATCACCGACCACCTGAACCTGACGGGGCAAAGCAGCCTTCTCGGCCCGAACGACGAACGGCTGGGCGCACGCTTCATCGACATGACGGCCGCGTACGATCCAGCGCTTGTCGAGCTGGCGAGCGCGGTGGCGTTGAAGCAGCAGACCACTCTTGCCCGAGGCGTGTACGCAGGGCTCCTCGGCCCTGCCTATGAGACTCCCGCCGAAGTGCGCATGCTTCGTACACTTGGAGCGGACGCAGTTGGGATGAGCACCGTGCTCGAGGTCCTCGCGGCGCGGCACCTCGGAATGCGCGTGTTGGGCATCTCGTGCATCTCCAACATGGCAGCCGGGCTCGGGCGCGGGAAGCTGAGCCATGACGAAGTCGAACAGACCGCACAGCTGTCGAGGCCGCGCTTCGAGGCCCTCCTGGCGGGCGTACTGGAAGCAATTCGATGACGGAAGTCGAATGGGACACACTTCGACGCGCCGCCGCGGAGGCGCGAGAACACGCCTATGCTCAATACTCGGGCTTCGCGGTCGGAGCCGCGCTCGAGACGGACACGGGGCAAGTCTTCACCGGCTGCAACGTCGAAAATGCCAGTTACGGCGCGACGATCTGTGCGGAGCGAGGCGCGCTATGCGCCGCCGTGGCCGCCGGAGAGCGCCAGTGGGCGCGCTTGGTGATCGTCACCGATGCGGCAGAACCCACGCCTCCGTGTGGACTCTGTCGGCAGGCACTGATCGAGCTAGGCCCGAATCTCAGACTGCGGAGCTACACGGCCAGCGGCGTGCTCGCCGAGTACTCGCTGAGCGAGCTGCTGCCTCACGCGTTCGACAAGAGCCAGCTTCGATAGCCTGACGGGCTAACGTGACGCGGTGCCGATTCTCTGGAGCTTGCTCTGGACGTCGGCGCGGTCGAGCGCGTCGGGTCCTGACATTTCCAAATAGCGGCCATAGTGGATCGAGGCGTCCGTCTGATTGCGCTGAGCGAAGTAGACGTCGCCGAGAAGGCGGTGTGCGTCTGCCAGCCATGATGGCGTCTCTGGCGAAGCATCTCCGAGTTCCGCAGCCTGAATGAGCGATCCAAGCGCATCGGATCGCTTCGCCTCGTCGACTTGAAGTCGACCGAGCCGGTACCACCAGTAGCCTTCTCCCGGATTCCCCTCGAGCGCCTTCTGCAGGGCGGCGATCGCCTGTCCCATCTGGCCAAGCTGGTAGTGGCACTCACCGATCGCAGCCCATGCCTCGACCCGCCCCGGATTTAGAGCGATCGCCTTCTGCAGGTCAGCCAGCGCATCGCGGACCGTACCTGCGCGCAGTCGGATTCGCGCCCTAAGCCAATAGGCATCGCCGAGTGATGGGTCGAGTTCGAGGGTTCTGTTGAGGTCAGCGAGGGCGGTGTTCATCTCATTCGACTCGAGAGCAGCCCACGCAACGTACATTCGATAGAGCCCGCTCTTCGGGTCGAGTCGCGACGCGCGCAAAAACCTTTGACGCGCAGTGATTAAGTCGCCTCTCTGGAGCTCGATGCGCCCGAGGTAGTGCTCGGCTTCCGCCGAGTATGGTTCTGCTTCGAGCACCTTCGCGAGCACCGTTTCTGCTTCAGCAAATTCGCCGGTCGTCACGAGCACGGCGCCCAGACGCGACTGAAGCGTGGTGTCGTTTGGAGCGTTGGCGATCGCGGCCCGATATCCCACAACTGCGCCGACCATATCGCCCCGAGCTTCGGCGAGGCGTCCTTTTTCGAGCGCGAGTCCCGGAAAATTCGGGTCGAGCTCTTCCACCTTGGCAAGCGCCGCTGCCGCCTCGTCGAGCGCTGCCTTGCGACGATACGCGAGCGCAAGCCCAAACTGGGCCGCGGAGTCTCTCGGCTCCGTCGCAAGAGCCGCCTCGTACTGTACGATTGCTTCGTCGAACCGATTGCGCTCGAGCTCGGCTTCGGCGAGCAGGCGTCGCACCCGCGGTGTGATCTCGACGTTCTTTTGGGCTTCAACCAGCACCGCGACTGCCTCTGCGGGGCGCTGCGTGTCCTTGTAGTGCTGGGCCAACGCGATGTACGGAGTGAACGAGGTGGGCTCGAGGCGAATTGCGTTCCGCAGATGGCGCGTTGCCTCTCGCGTGTCCTCGAGCGAGGCCGCCACGAGACCCTGTGCGATCTCGACATCGGCGCTCACGGGCTGCTCGGTTTCGAACTCTGTGACCAACGCACGTGCGTCGCCGGCTTTGTCCATCGCAAGCAGAGCTTGGACAGCACCGAGCTTGGCTTCGACCAGCAAGCGGGGCTGGCCGGTCACATGGAGTGCGGCACCTGGCGGAATCGTGGCGCTCAGCACCGATTGGAATCGGGCGAGCGCATCGGCGTAGCCGCCTTCTTGGAGCACGAGCCGGGCGGCCCCGAGCGCAGCCTCGACGTTGCTGCTGTCGAGTTTCACGGCTTGCTCGTAGTGCGTACGCGCGGCTCCGAGTCGCCCCGCATGTTCGTCGACCCGTGCAACGACGGTCAAGGCTGCCGAGCGGTCTGTATTCGCGCCACCGGCGGTATCTGCGAGCCCGGCAGGCCGCTGTGCCAGCTCGTAGGCGCGTTCGTAGTCTCCCTCAACGAGTGTCTTTTCGGCGATCGCGACGAGAGCGCCCGCATGGTTCGGGCTGAGCTCGAGTGTGGCTTCGGCTGCAGCAAGCGCCTCTTCCTCGGCGCCGAGGAGCCGGTGTGCACGGGCGAGCCCCCACTGAGCGCGCGCGCTACCGTCCTTCTTGAAGGCTGCTTCGAAGGCACTTAGCGCGGCTTGTCCATCGTTGGCCTCGAGCGCTGCCTGCCCGGCAACGAGGTCGACGTATGGATCGGTCGGATCCTCGGTTTTGGCGAGAGCCAGCTCGGTCTTGGCGAGCGCGCCATCGCCCTGCCTGAGCGCGTTCGCGGCCAGCGCCACGTGAATCCCGGGAGCTTCGTCTCCGCGCCGCGACAAGTGCACCCGAAGCGCATCGGCCGAGGGGGCCGGCACTCCGTAGCGACGCTGGAAATAGGACTCGTGAAGAAGACTGCGTGCGATGAGCGCTCGGTTGAGTGGGCTCTGCTCCCGCGCCTGGTCGAGGAAGGTCAATGCGTCGCGCGAGCTACCGTACGAATCGGAGCCCGCCATCTTTTCTGCCTGCTTGATTTGCTGCTCGACCTGCACGGCATCGCCGGCACCAGGTAGGAATGGCTCGATGAGGTGAACACCGAAAAGTCCGTACTTCGTCTTCCCGAGGAAGAAGCCCGAGCCGAGGATCAGACCCCCCACCATCACGGCGGCGATCGCCTTCCCAAGCCAAGCCGGTCGCTTGCGGGCGACTTTGGCCGCGACATCGATTTTTCGAACTCGCGCTGGCGAAGGAGCCGAGGCGCCTTCTGCCCGACCCGGATGCGGCATCCGCTCGACGCCTCCCGGCGGGACTCCCGGCGGGAGCGAGGGAAGCTCGGAGAACTCCAAGTCGTCCGCGACCTCGATTTCGGGGTCCGATGGGGCGCCTGCGGGCTGCAGCGGCGGCGGAGCCTGTCGGCGGACGCCAGGGTCGATGTCAGTCTCGAGCGAGAGATTGTCGCCGTCGGGCAGGTCCAGTTCGAGCGGTCCCGCTGCGCGATCGACGGAATCTGGAGGCTCGGAGAAATCGTCGCGGACCTTCGGCAGGTCCTGTTGACCGAAAGGCGTCGGCAGGTCGGAGTGCTCGAGCGGGGTCGGAAGATCAAAGTCGACCGACATCGGCGCCGGAAGCTCTGCATCAGATAAGGCCATGGGCAGATCGATCTCCTCCCCAAAGCCTCCGCTCTCCTTGACGGCCGGAAGATCGGCGAACCCGTCGTCGGTCCTGTGCTTGACCGCAGGAAGGTCGATCGCGCCCGAAGTGCTCGATTCGAGCGGTGCGGGAAGGTCCACGCCTCCGTCCGCCTCGAGGGGAGCTGGAAGATCGATGTCCGCAAAGGGGTCGAAACCCCTGGAACTCTTCGCCCGTTTCGGCGCCGGGAGGTCCGCGGACTCCGGAAGATCGTCAAACGGGTTGAGCCCAACTGCAGGCAATCCGCCTCTCGGGGCCGGTAGGTCCGCCAACCCGTCGTCGACCGGCATAGGTGCGGGAAGATCAATTTCGTCGATCGGGTCGACTTTGGCTGCTGAGTCGAGCTCCAACGCAGGCGCCGGCGGCGGCACCGAGGGAGGACCCAGGCCTACTTGCGTCTTCTTGCGCTTGAGCGGCGGCTTCGGCGCTGCAGCCAACTCGACAGCGCCGGTCGATCCGTCGGGAAGCACACGAAAGCTCTCCCCGCATTTGGGACAGCGCATCTTTAGCCCTTTATCGGGCAAACGATTCCTGTCGACCTCGTAGGACGCCTGACAGGCAGGACAATCAACCTGGAGCATGGCCTTGTGAACTTCCCCCTAGGGATCAAGCGTAACACGGCTCACGGATGACTCATAAACCCTCGTAGGCCGATTCCGGCATCAACGGAACCAACGCGTCCATGGAAGTGTTTGTCCTACCTTGACTCCGTATGATCCAGAGGACTACCTTCGCTCCAATCGTGAAGCGCAACGTTCATATCGAGATAGCCGGCGCCCGTTACCGAATGTCCTCCGACGCAGACGAATCGTATCTGCAGCGTCTGGCCGACATCGTAAACGAACGCGTTCAAGAGCTCGGCCCCAAAGCCGCGCGTACCGCGACTCCCGCCCAACTGTTGGCAGTGGTCGCGCTCAGCCTTGCCGAAGATCTCGAAGCGTCGGAGAGACGCTGTTCGAGCGTCGAAGACAAGACGCGCCAGGTCGTGGGCGCGGCGATCCGTCGAATCGACGACCGCCTTCGCGCCGACTCCGAGCTCGCACAGCAAATCGAACCCACGTGAGTCGCAAGCCGAAAGGCTTCACAAAGGAGTACGAGGCCTTCGTTCGTGTGCGCGTGAAGCAAGAGCTTCGTCAGCGGATGCGTGCGGTGCGCGGCGCTCTGCCAATGAAGGCTTGCGAAGCGAGGTCGGCGCGCGTCGCGGAGCAGGTCTTGGCGCTCGACGCGTTTCGCAACGCGAAGACGGTTCTCGGTTTCGCGTCGATCCGGAAAGAGGTCCAGACGCTTACGATCCTCGAAGCCGCATGGGCTGCTGGTAAGCAGGTGGTGCTGCCCCGCATCGTGGATCAGGCGCTCGTGTTGCACCGCGTAGAGACCATGAGCGAGCTTTCGGAGGGCGCCTTTTCGGTGCCAGAGCCGGCGGCGAGCGCACCGCAAATCGAGCCGCGAGCCATCGACTTCGCACTCGTCCCAGCCTTGGCTGCCGACCTACGAGGTCATCGAATCGGCTACGGCGGCGGATACTACGACCGACTCCTGCCGGAACTCACCGGGGCGATCACCTGTGCGCTGGTGTTCGATTTTCAGCTGGTGTCAGAAGTTCCCGAACAGCCGATGGACGTGGCCGTCGATTTGGTCGTCACCGACGCTCGCGTGACTAAAACCTCGTAGCCCAACCGTCGCCGCGGCCGGGCACGCGCTTGCCCAGACGCCGAGTGGTATAGGAGGGCTGTGGTCGCAGAAGCAGCGCAACGCAAACTCGACAACCTGCCCTCCTCCCCTGGTGTCTACGTATTTCGCGGAGAGCACGGGAAAGTGCTCTACGTCGGCAAGGCGCGCAGTCTGCGGAGTCGCGTACGGAGCTACTTCCAGCCGGGGTCGAGCGACGTGAGGGCGTTCGTCAGTCGGCTCGAGCGTGAACTGAGCGATATCGAAACGTTCGTCACGCACACCGACAAGGAAGCTGCGCTACTCGAAAACCAGCTCATCAAGTCGCACCAGCCGAAGTACAACATCAAGCTCCGCGACGACAAAGAGTTTCTCTCTCTGCGGCTCGATCCGAAAAAGCCTTGGCCACGACTGGAGGTCGTGAGACGTCCCAAGGCCGACGGGGCGCAGTACTTCGGCCCCTATCATTCGGCGACCGCTGCACGCCAAACGCTCCGACTGGTCAACAGATACTTTCAGCTTCGTACGTGCACCGACACCGAGTTTCGTCTCCGCACGCGGCCATGTCTTCAGTACCAGATCAAGCGTTGCCCTGGTCCTTGTGTTCTCGACGTCGATCAAGACGACTACCGGGCACAGGTCGCCAACGTCGCTCGTTTCTTGGAAGGTCGTCACGACGAGCTCGTGCGCGATGTCGAAGCGAGAATGGCCGACGCGTCGAAGAAGCTCGAGTACGAGCAGGCGGCCGTGTACCGGGACCAGCTGAGGGCAGTCGAACGCGCACAGGAAGAACAGCGCGTCGCCGCCGTTCAAAAATCGGATCAAGATGTGATCGGATTTCATCGACAAGGCGACCAGGTCGAAATCGCTGTGCTCAGCCTGCGTGGTGGCCGTCTTTTTTCCGTACGCACGTTTGCGCTTCGTCGCGTGGCGGTCCCAAACGACGAGATGCTCGGCGCGTTCCTTCGTGAACACTACGTCGAGCGACCGTTGCTTCCCGACGAAATCTTGGTGCCGCTGTCGATCGAGATGAGCGAAGGCCTCGAAGCGCTGTTGAACGAGGACCGCAAACGACGGACGCGTATCGTCGAGCCCAAGCGAGGTGCGAAAGCGAAACTACTGGAGTTGGCGCGTGAAAACGCCGAGCACGCATTCCAAGAGAAGGAGCGAGCCCGCGAAAACGTCGAGGCGCGACTTGGTGAAGTGCAGAAGCAGCTCCGTCTGACCGTCGTTCCGCGTCGCATCGAGTGCGTCGACATCTCGCACTCCGGCGGAGAGGAAACCGTATCGGTGTTCGTGTCACTTCGCGACGGGGAGCCCGAGCGTGACCGATACCGGAGCTTTCGAGTGAAGACCGTACAGGGAGGCGACGACTACGCCGCGATGTATGAAGTTCTCACGCGACGCCTGCGACGAGGCAAGAACGAGGAGGCCGGCTGGGAGCTTCCAGACCTATTGGTGGTCGATGGAGGGCGCGGTCAGCTTGGCGTGCTCGAGCGGGCACGGGACGACGTCGGCGTGACGGATGTCGAACTCGCGTCCGTCGCCAAGCCCCGAATCAACGCGATGGGCGAAGAAGAAGGCGACCGCGTGTTTCGGCCAGGTCAGAAAAACCCCATCTCGGTTCGGGGCAACTCGGCGCTGTCGCTGCTCCTTCTCGCGCGAGACGAGACCCATCGGGCCTCCAACGAGCTTCGGAAGAAGGTCGGGAAACGCAAGCGGCTTCGCAGCGAGCTCGACGCCGTGCCGGGGGTAGGCCCAAAGACGCGGAGCAAGCTGCTGCGCGCTTTGGGATCCCTGCGAGAGGTGATCGCGGCCAGCGAAGAAGAGCTGGTAGCAGGCGGGGCTACCAAGGCCCAAGCCCGCGCGATCAAACACGCTCTGGGCGAACACACGGTCGAGCCCGAGACCCATACCCGTGCCGATGAAGATGCCGATGCACGAAGCGCAGAAGAAGCGGCCATCGAGAACGCCTTCCAGAGCCAGTAGCGAACCCGGTGTCGCGGGAAGCGCTACTCGCCCTCGTACATGCAGCCGGCGGTGCAGGTCTCGCCCACGACGACCTTGCTGAGTAGAGGAAGTTTCGGCTGGAGGCGCGTCCAGATCCACTTGGCGAGCAGTTCGCTCGTCGGATTCTCGAGGCCTTCGATGTCGTTCAAATAGTGGTGATCGAGCTCCGCCCACAGTGGCTGGAATGCTTCCGCGATGTCGGCGAAGTCTTGAATCCAGCCGAGTTCGGCATCGAGCGGACCCGAGACGTGAAGGTGCACGTGGTACGAGTGACCGTGAAGACGCTTGCACTTGTGCCCGTCAGGCACGTTGGGGAGCATGTGCGCGGCTTCGAAAGTGAACTTCTTCCAGATCTCCATCGGGGCGCGGAGACCATTACTCAACGAAACCCTCGGTGCAAAGACGCCACGTGTGCCGCGCCAGGACCGAGCGCGCCCGCCTACAACGCCGCGGGAAGCGACACCTCGAAAGAGGCGCCCCCTCTCTCGGAGTTCTCGGCACGAATGGAACCGCCAAGTCGCTCGACGATCGTGTGACAAACCGCGAGACCAAGACCCGTGCCCTGACCTGCGGGTTTCGTCGTGACGAATGGATCGAATACCTGATCCAAAATCGCATCCTCGATTCCAGGGCCGTCGTCGGATACGACCAGTCGCACGGTGGTATTGGCGCCGCGGCCCGCACGCACCGCGATCGTCCCCTTCCCTTCGAGCGCGTCGGCTGCATTGAAGAGAAGGTTGAGAAGAAGCTGCCTCAGGCGCTCGTGATCCCCACGGACCCGCGGCAGCGATGCATCGAGGGCGAGTTCGAGCTCGATTTCGCGGAACCGCGCCTGCCGATCGATGAGCTTCACGGTGTCTTCGACGACTTCCGCCAGACTTGCCGAGCTTTCGATGCGACCAATCGAGGTGGGCTCGTCTCGCGAGAAATCGAGCAAGTCGCGGATCGTCCGGTGGATGCGCTCGGTTTCTTTTTCGATTCTCTCGACGAACTCGCGCTCTTCGGAACGATCGAGGTCGCCCCCGCGAATGAGTTCGAGCATGCCGCGGATCGCAGCGAGCGGATTTCCGATCTCGTGTGCAACGCCGGCTGAGAGTCTGCCGACGGCAGCAAGACGAGCACTTCGAACGAGTCGTTCTTGGGTCGCGGTGAGCTCCGCGGTGGTTTCTTCGAGCTCGTGCAACCGTCGCTGGAGCGACTCGCGGTCTTCGCGTAGCTGCGAGGCCATTTCATTGAACGAGCTCGCAAGCCGTGCGACCTCTGCCGCGCCCCGGACCGGCACACGTGTTTGCAGGTTGCCAGCGGCAACACGCTCGGAGGCACGACGCATGTCGTCGATGGGGCGCACCAGAAAATAGGTGAGCAGTACATACGCGATCAAGAGGATCACCAGGGCGGTCAGACCGAGGTAGAATACGAACAGGCTCCGTCGAACGGCGTCTCCACGAACCCGCACAGGAACCCAGGTTCGTACTTCGGCGCCGTCCTCGGTGCGCGCCGATGCGTCCGGGGAACCGGAGGCCTCGCCCCAAGTCTGCGCGGAGCCAGTCGGTGAGACGATTTGGACACCGTCGAGGAGACCGTCGGAAAGGAGCTGCCCCACCCGATCGTCGTCGAGCCCGGAACCGTCGAAGCCAACGCCGGCGGCGAGACCGTCTGCGAGGCCGCGAGCCCTCATCTGGACCTCCTCGGCCCTCTCGCTCTCGTCGAGACGCGCGGTCACCACCCGCAGGAGGACGAATGCCGCCCCAAACGCCACGAGGAGCGCAAGGATGAGCTGGCTTCGCAAACCCAAGCCGAACGGCCGATCCATCGGTCTACTCTACCGCCTCTACTTCTTGACCCGCCACGTTCCCCAAGGCATTGGGGGAAGCATGACACGAGGCGGCCGGCTGGGGGTGATCGTCTCCACGATCTTCGTCCTCACCGCGTTCAGCAGCTCCGCCCACGCCGATCGGCGTGGCGATGGGCTCTATGGACGGTGGGACCGCGGGCTCACTCTCGCACTGGGAGCTGGCCCGGGGGCGACCTGGATCTCGCGTGACGCCGATGTCTCGGTCGTCGGGGAGGCCCGGTTCCTCGTCGCCGACGTGGCCGGCCTCGTACTCTCCGGGCGATGGGGCCCCAATGCCGGGCAGAACCTGTTCTTGGGCGTCGACCTGCGCCCGCTCTTTCCGGCGTTGTTCTTTCTCGACTCACAAACCTGGAACGAGTTTGCCGACCTGCTGCTGCAGTCGATCTATCTGGAACTCGGCGCCGCTTTCTTGCTCGACGGCGAACGCAGCTCCGGCCTCGGGGTCGGTTTTGGGTTCGCGGTCCCGGTCTATCGTCCTCTCAAGACCACCCTGCGCGGCCTCTGGTTTCGAATCGGCGCCCGGCACGTCAACGCCGATCCATCTTTCCGCACGACGCCGGCCGAAGTGGATCGAAGCGAGTGGACCCTGTTTCTCACGTTCGTGGTGCGACTCGGCTTCAAGGCAGACCTCGGGCGATGGGAGCCACCTCGGTATCGGTCCCGATAGCTTGGCCTTCTTCCGAAAGCTGGCTACAACGCAGCGGTGAGACGGACCAAGATCGTCTGCACGCTGGGACCGGCGAGTCAGTCGAAGGAGACGATCTCAGCGTTGGTTACAGCAGGCATGAGCTGTGCGCGCCTCAATTTCTCGCACGGTACGCACGAATCCCACGCGGCAGTGGCAAAACTGGTTCGCGAGGCTGCAGCCGAGGCGAGACACCCGATGGCGATTCTCGCCGACCTTCAGGGGCCGAAGATGAGGCTCCGAGAGTTCGCATCGGGGCCCATCGAGCTCGCGGTAGGCGATCGGTTCGCGCTGACGACCGATCGCGTACCTGGCGATCAGCAGATCGTGTCGGTCAACTACGAACCCCTGCCGCACGACGTGAAGCCGGGCGATACCGTGGCCCTGGACGACGGTTTCATCCGTTTGCGGGTGGACTCGGTCGACGGAAACACGGTCCATACAATCGTCGAAGAGGGAGGGCCCCTTTCCAACCACAAGGGCATCAACCTGCCGGGCGTGTCCGTAAGTGCGCCGGCTCTCTCCGACAAGGACCGAGCAGATCTGGCATTCGCAATCTCAGAGCTCGGCGCGGACTACGTGGCTCTGTCTTTCGTGCGAACCGTGGAAGACGTGCTCAGCGCCAAGGCGCTCGCCGGGGAGGTGCCGGTCATTGCGAAGATCGAACGTCCCGAAGCGCTCGAAGTGCTCGCTGACATCGTCGATGCTGCGGACGGGATCATGGTTGCCCGCGGCGACCTCGGCGTCGAAGTCGGTGCAGAGCGCGTACCCCTAGTGCAGAAGAGAATCATCCGAGAAGCCAACGAGCGGGGAAAGCTCGTGATCACGGCAACGCAAATGCTGGATTCGATGATTCGCCACTCGCGCCCGACGAGAGCCGAGGCGGCCGATGTCGCGAACGCCGTGATGGATGGAAGCGACGCCCTCATGCTAAGCGGCGAAACCGCGGCTGGACGCTATCCCGTGCAAGCTCTGCGGATGATGGGGGCGATCATCGAGGACGTGGAATCAGAATACGTCGAGGACTTCTCGCGCGAATTCCGAGACCTCCGCGACCTCGGGACCGGCGAATGGCCGATCGCCAACGCTGCGGCGCGCGCTGCAGCAATTCTGACCACCAATCTCCCGCTCAAGGCTGTCGTAGTCTTCACGCAGGACGGGCGCTCCGCACGGCTTCTCGCGAGCCATCGCCCACGCGCCCCGATCGTCGCCGTGACGAGCCAGGTGCGGGTTGCCCGACGGCTCGCGCTCGAGTGGGGAGTCGACCCGCACGTGGAAGTCCCGCCCGAGTCACTCGACGAAACCATGCGAATCGCCACGTCGATGCTCGTACGTGAGCGTCTGTGTAGTCATGGAGATCTGTTCGTGATGGTCTTGCCGTGGCCAACCTCGGGTCGCACCAACACGATCAAACTGCACCGTCTCTAGCTTCGCCTCCGCCGGTGGACTAGATCCCCGTCATGGGAGACACGCCGAAGCAGGTCGGCCGATATCGCATCGAGCGACCCCTGGGCTCCGGCTCGATGGGCAATGTGTATCTCGCTCACGACAGCGATCTCGACCGCTGGGTCGCCATCAAGACGCTTCGCGACGTCGGTCTCGATGCGGAGACCCGCGCGATGTTCATCAGGCGATTCCAGAACGAGGCGCGCGCCGCTGCACGACTCCAGCACCCCAATATCGTACAGATTTTCGACGTGGGAGACGATCCGCTGCACGGGCTGTACCTCGTCTTCGAGTACGTACCGGGCTCCACGCTCAAGAAACAGATTCGAGCGGAAGGGCCGCTCGAGACCAAAGCTCTGCTCGAAGTCGCGCAACAGATCGCAAACGCCCTGTCGACAGCGCACGTGGCGGGGGTCATTCATCGGGACCTAAAACCCGAGAACCTCCTAATCACCGAAAACGGACAAGTGAAGCTTGCCGACTTCGGCATCGCACGGGTACCCAACGCGCAGCTCACGAAAGAGGGGCAGTTTCTCGGGACTCCCTGCTATTCCGCGCCCGAGACACTCTCGAGTGCCCAATACGACGTGAAGAGCGATCTTTTCTCGCTCGGCGCGGTGCTCTACGAACTGATATGCGGCGTGCGTGCGTTTCCCGGAGGCGACGCGATCGCGGTCGCCCATCAGGTAATGCACAAGGACCCGGTCCCTCCGAGCGAAGCAAGCCGGGGAGCGACGATACCTCCGGAAGTCGACCGGGTGATCATGAAGTCTCTGTCGAAGCAGCCGGAGAACCGCTATCCGTCTGCGCAGGCACTGATGAATGCGCTCGGCGACGCGTACCGAGGCACCGGAGCAAGCACCAAGGCCTCTCCCGAAAGGGCCCGTTGGGGCCTCCCCATCGCCGCACTGATGCTGGCGCTCCTCGGAAGCGGGCTTTGGTTCTTCATGCGCGAACCGCAGCCAACGCCTTCGGAACGGTCAGAAACCACTATGGCACCGGTCGGGATCGATCCCCTCGAAGCGACCGACCCGGAACCATCGCTTCCGGAAGGCGAGATCGCCGGATCGGAAGCCGACCCAAAAGGCGACGCAAGCGACGCGGTGAACGAACCCGACGATGACCTCACGCCCCACGAGCGGGAGGAGCGAGCCAAAGACGAACTTGCGCGCGCGCGGCAAGCGCTCGAACGAGGCGACCTGGCCACGGCCAAGGATGCGCTCGACAAGGCCGCCGCCTTCGACCCGAAGAACCCGGACATCGATGCACTTCGGTCGGAGGTCGGGGGCGCGCCCTCACCTACAACAGACTGAATCCAAGGGGAGCGCGGTCTAGTACTGGGGCGCTTCGGGAACGGCCCTCCAGCGGCAGCTCTGACCGCCACCAGCCGCTGGGTTGCACTTGTTCATGTACGAGAGGGTCTTGCCGCAGCCGCTTACGCGTTTGAGCATCGGCTGGTTGTCGATGATCTCGATGACCGATTCCTCGCAGTCGAGATCGACAGCGGCGGCCGAGCGGACCTGTTGTTCGGCTGCGCTTTGATGGCCGCAGCCCCAGACCGTGAACAGGAGGGCAGCAGCGGCGAAGACGAAGTGTTTACCCATCAAATCGGATCTCGCGCGCCAAGGCCCCAGGCGCGCCGCTCGGGTTATAACTTGATGCCCAGGGCAAGCAAATCGTTTTCGGCCTGTGGGGCCCAGCCACGATTCGCCTTCGGACTTGCGGGACTTGGATGCAGGATCGTTCCGATACGCGGACCATCCTCGCCCAGGGCCGCCCTGGCACGCTCGGTAGCCCAGGCGCCCACACCGACCGCATAGTCGGGCGCGAGTAGCTCGATAGAGGCAACGAGCGCGCGATCGCATGCGGGCAGTAGCTCTGCGCGCTCATTCTTGGTCAGCTTGTTCGGCGTCAGATTGCGACCGGTCTCTTCGAGGAACACGAGCGGGCAGTAGTTGAGGACGAAGAACCGATCGAAAAACCGTTCGGCCGTGCCGAAGCGGCCCTTGGCCCATCCCCAAAGTCTCGAACCGCTCACCTCTGAGCGCGCGCAGTCGAACCCGAGCACCGGACGCTTCGGGTGCTGCGGATTCGGCGAAGCCACGGGCGCAGTAATCCCCATCCAGTCGCGCACGAAACCCACGTCGCCAAACGGGACTCCGGTTTGCGCCATCCCGAAGGGTCCTGGGTTCATCCCGACCAGAACAACCTGCTTGGTGCCCTGCCCGAAGCGCCGCAGGTATTCGGCATGCGGACGCTTCGCGTACTCGAGCGGGTTGTAGACGTATGCAACCGGGTCGGTGAACTCGATCTTCGACACCGCTCGCGACAGAGCGCGGGAAATGCTCGCGAGGTCTGCCATCGCCTTAGCAGAGGTAGCGTTCGCCGCCGTCGCACAGGATCGTGACGACCCGCTGACCGGGCGCGAGCCGGCGCGCAACCTCGAGCGCCGCATGAACGTTCGCGCCCGCCGAGGGACCGAGAAGCAAGCCCTCTTCACGGGCCAGGCGCTTCGTCATTCGCTCGGCTGCCAAGTCGGTGACGGTCATCACTTCATCGACGACGGTCGTATCGAGGACATCCGGGACGAACCCAGCGCCGAGTCCCTGAATCCCGTGGAGGCCCGGCTTGCCTCCCGACAGCACGGCGCTTGCTCGCGGCTCGACGGCGACGATCCGAATCTCCGGGTTTCGCTTCTTGAAAACACGCCCCACGCCCGTCACCGTGCCGCCCGTGCCGACGCCTGCGACGAATGCGTGAACTTCCCCGCCGGTGGCCTCCCAGATTTCCTCGGCGGTGGTGCGTTCGTGCACCGCGGGATTGGCGGGGTTCTCGAACTGGCCGCACATCATCGCGCCTGGAGTGCTCTTGAGCAGGTGTTCGGCCTGGTCGACCGCCCCCGCCATGCCCTCATCAGCGGCGGTGAGAATCACCTCGGCCCCATAGGACTTCAAGATGTGCCGCCGCGCGGCGCTCATGTCTTCCGGCATCACGATGACGCAACGATAGCCGCGTACTGCGCAAATCATGGCAAGACTGATGCCGGTGTTGCCGCTGGTGGCTTCGACGATGATCGAGCCCGGACCAAGCTCGCCAGAAGCTTCCGCCGCTTCGACCATGGCCAAGGCAGGACGGTCTTTGACCGAGCCCGCAACGTTACTGGACTCGAGCTTGCCGCACACTTCTGCGCCGCCGTCGCTCGTGATGCGCTTGAGGCGCACCAGCGGCGTACGTCCGATTAGGTCGAGTGCTCCATCGTAGATCCGTTCGGTCATCGCGGATTCAGCATACCAGGACGCTGCTAGATGTCACCGCGCGAAGGGTCTTCATGGGCGTCGTATGCTTGGACGATCTGCTGAACTAGAGGGTGGCGAACCACGTCGGCGTGCGTGAAGTAGATGAAGTCGATGCCGTGAATCGAGCGAAGCACCCTGTCCGCATGACGCAAACCGCTTCGGGCGCCCCCCGGCAGATCCACCTGGGTGACGTCGCCGGTGACCACTGCCTTGGCGTCGAAACCGAGCCGAGTGAGGAACATCTTCATTTGCTCCGGCGTCGTGTTTTGCGCTTCATCGAGAACGACGAAGCAGTTGTTGAGCGTCCGGCCACGCATGAACGCCAGGGGCGCTACTTCGATCGTGCCCCGCTCAATGAGGGAGCTGACTCGACCGGGCTCCATCATGTCGTGAAGGGCATCATAAAGCGGACGGAGGTACGGATTGATCTTCTCGGCCAGGTCGCCTGGGAGGAAACCCAGCCGCTCTCCGGCTTCGACCGCCGGGCGGGTCAGAATGATTCGCTTGACCTGACGCTCTTGGAGGGCGCGCACGGCCATCGCCATCGCGAGATAGGTCTTGCCCGTACCTGCCGGCCCAATCCCGAACACGATGTCATGTGTACGGATCGCCTGGACGTATGCCTGCTGCGTGACGCCCTTCGGCGAGACGATGCGACGACTCGAAGTGGTGAGCACGACATCGTCGAGGAGTGCGCGTAGCCGAAGCTGAGGGTTGGCTTTGAGCGTTCGGGCCGCGCGCGCGATTTCGATCGCCGTGAGGTCTTTACGCGCGAGCGCGTCGATGAGTTCGTGGAGGACGCGCTCGACGAGCTCGACCTCGCGATTGCTACCGTGAATGTGAATCGTCGAGCCACGCAGTCCCATCGAGACTCCCAGCTCGCCCTCGAGCACGCGCAGATTCGCGCCCCCGGGGCCGCTCAACCGAAGGAGGAGCGCCGGGTCGGCTACTTCAATGTCGGCGGTGACATCGGTTTCGGGGGGACCCGGGCGCTCGGATGTTTGCATCGGCTGCGGGAGTCTACACCGGGGTCGGCGACAGGGCGAGCCCGACCGCTATCGCCAAATCAAGGCGTCTGGGCCTTCCTTGATGGCCGTTTCGAGGCGTTCATGGGCGGAAAGAATCAACGAACGCACCGTATCGCCGTCGAGAGGATACGAGGCGAGGCCCACCGCGCAGCTCAGCATGGCAAGCTCGTCAGGCTGCCGCTCTCGCTGGGAGTCGATCTCTTCGAGGAGCCGGCGAACCACCTCGACCACCGCCCGCGTACTGGTCCCGTCAAAGCCCACGACGAAGGTGTCGTCGTCCCATCGCCCACGGACGTCTTCGCGTCGAAAGCGCGCCGAAATGAGTCGTCCAAGGTGTGTTCGCAGTCGGCGCGCGGTGAGCTCGTCGGCCCCTTTCAGCCCGATCGCACTCACCAGCCCGACCGAGTACGTGTGCGCATTGCGCTGAGCTGCCGAAAGACCGCTCTCGAGGATCGCGACCGCCCCGTGGCGAAACAGAAGCCCGGTCTGACTGCATCGGAGCTGCTTGCGCCTCAGTCGGGCCACTCGCTCTGCCTCTCGATGGACTTCCACCAACCAACCGCCGTTGCGATCGAGCGGTTTGGTGATCGCCTCGTCGTCGGCCAGGGGCGAGTCGTCAAAGCACAGAAACGCGCAGTCGGCGTCCCAACTCGACATTCGAAGGATGCCCGGTACTTGCGCCGCGCTGACCGAGGAGCCGATCAGA
Organism: uncultured delta proteobacterium; assembly: GCA_963845195.1. Taxonomy (GTDB): domain Bacteria; phylum Myxococcota_A; class Polyangia; order Polyangiales; family Houyiibacteriaceae; genus SG8-38. The sequence continues at coordinate 895,500 of CAWJRH010000001.1, read as the reverse complement.
ACGAGATCCGGGCACTGCACGTCCAGCTCGCGGAGCAGTTCTTCGAGGCCGAAATAGAGCGAGCAATCGATCCCCGCCGCCTTGATTTCTTTCGCTGCCTCCGAGTCGCGAAGCACGGCAATGTTGGGCTGAGGAGCGCGCGCATTCTCGATCGCCGTGTCCACCGCATGGTGAAGACGAACCAGGTCGATAGGATGGGGCAGGAAGATGTTCACGCCCAGCTGAGCGGCGGCGCCACGCGTGTGGGGGTCGTCGTCGACGGACAGCAAAATCACGGGAACTGCGTTGCACTCGCTGAGACTCCGAAACATTTGGATGAATCGCCGAAGCGCATCGCGGTCTTCGAGAGGCCAGCCTATCAACACTGCAGTCGGTGGGTTGCGGCGCGCGACCTCGAGCGCCTCTTCGACTCCGCTCGTAGGTCGAAGGTGCACCAGCACTTCGTCGAATGCCGAACGCAGATAGGCAATCATGGCGGGGTCGTCTTCGAGGACCAGTAGAGTTGGAACGAAGTCCCGCGGAACGGACCGGTGCAAGAAGAACGCCGCCGCCGGAGTCACCGCGGGCGGCGCAGCGGCAGATGGGCGCGGTAGGTCGATGGGCTCGCCCGCGACGGCCGCCGCATGCGTTCGCACGTCGTCGATCGACTTGAACATGGTCGACCAATCGAGCCGTCCAGAGCGCTGCAGCTGCCGAAGCTCCTCCTCGATGCGCGCGGCGGCCTCGGACACTTCGGAGAACCCATGGCTCTCGGCGACCCCGTGAAGGTCGTGAGCCTGGCGGAGCGCCTCGGCAACGACGCTGGTCCGCTCTGACTCGGCCTGCACGCGGCGAATCGCACCCGTCAGCTTGTCCGCGGCAACGGGGAGAAAGCCCGGATAGGATGGCTGCCCTTCGCGCGTGTCTTTGCGCTCCTCGCGGTCCGGAAACAGCACCGCCTCTTCCGGCTCCTGCGGGGGTGCCTGCGCGGCAGGCGTGAGGCTCGTGGGTGTGGAAAGCGTGCTCGCCACTTCTCTTGCAAAGCGATCGGTGGCAACCGGCTTGTGGAATACCTTGGCGACGTCGAGTTCGTGCGTGAGGTGCCGGAACGTCGTCAGGTCGCGGTAGAAGGCAGAGACGAAGATGATCGGCGTCCGACATCCTTCGCCGCGCATCTCTTCAATCCAGGTGATCCCGTTGGTGTCCGGAAGCAGTCCGTCGACGACGAGAAGAGCAGGTTCTTCTTCGGCGATCAGCGCGCGCGCGATACTCCCCTTGCCCGCGTGCAAGACTCGTAGACCGTACGATTCCAGAGCGGGCGTGACGCTCGCTCGGAACTGAGCGTCATCATCGATGAGGAGAACGGTCTGCGTCACAACAGGCACAATATGGCACTCTTTGAGTGCGTCACAAAGACCGGCTCAACTCCTAGGAGGCCTGGCGGAACTTCGCTTCTGCCTTCTGCAAGTAGGCGGTGGCAACCGGATGGTTCGCGCACTGCGCGACGACGGCTCGAAGGTAGCCGATTCCCTTCCGAGGGTCGCCGGTCTCGATTTCGAGAACGCCGAGAAGCGCGCGGGCGTCGTGATGGTTCGGATCGAGCTGAAGGATCAACATGAGTTCCTCGCGCGCGCGCTGCGTGTTGCCACGTGTCTTCAGGAGACGTGCAAGCTCGAGCCGAATGTCGTGGAAGGTAGGACACAGCCGCAGGGCTCGTCCAAGTTCGTGAAGTGCGTCTTCGGGTCGTTCGAGCTCCATGTAGGCTTGCGACATGGCCCGGTGAAAGTTGGCGACCTTGCCACGACGGTACGCGTCATCGCTCGACTCGGTGTGCTTCTGTGCACGAGCCATCGCTCGGACCCCGCTCCCATACTGGCCGAGCTCGTTGCAGGTGACGGTGAGGTTCAGCGCCGCCTCCAGGTAGGCGCCATTCTCTTCGAGAGCCTGCTCGAAGCAGCGACGCGCCTCGGTCAGGCGACCGCCCAGGTGATAGATCACGCCGAGCTTGTTGAAGACGTCTGGGTACCGAAGCCCGTCGCCAACGAGCCGCTCAAAGTGAGGTTGCGCGAGTTCGTACTCGGCCCGAGCGTAGTGCTCGTTGGCGAGTTCGAGGCGCTGATCGGCCGAAAGCGACATCGCCGGAGCTAACCACCGCCCCGAGAACAAGGCCAAAAAAAGGCTGAACTCAGCCCTGGGCCATCCGACCCAAGAATCCGCGGGCCTTGGTCGCCTCGTTGGTTTCCGGGAAGCGTTCGACGAGCTCGTCGAATGTCTGTCGCGCCGACTCGACCTCTTCGAGCTGGAGGTACACGCGCCCGAGCAGCAGGAGCGCTTCGGGCTCCGCACCGCTGCCGGGGTAGCTCGCAAGGAGCCCGCGCAGTCGCGCAGCGGCGCCCCGGTACGCGTCGCGCTTGAGGTAGAATCGAGCCACGTAGAGTTCGTGCTCCGCGAGCATGCTCATGCACTCCTCCATGAGCCTTTGCGCCTCGGGCACGCGCGGATCCTCGGGAAAATCGACCACGAAGCGGCGGAGCTGAATCAGCGCGTCCCGGGCTGCACTTTGGTCCCGCTCGTGTTCCGGGGGTGTCATAAACCAGCCTCCTGGGAGCTGCTGGTAGTATGCCTCGGCGATCTTGAAGCGGGCGTACGGGATTTCCTTGTGGGAGGGACGAATGCGAACGAACTGCCGGAATGTCGAGATCGCCTCAGGATACTCTTCGTTCTTGAACTGGCAGTCACCGATGCGGAGCTCCGAAAGCGCCGAGAAGCGGCTGTACGGAAACTCGGTCCGGATCTCTTTGAACACCGGCAGGGCCCCGAGACAGTCGCCGCGTCGAAAGTCGAGCAGAGCGCGCTCGTAGGCGCCGCGGGCGTCTTCATCGGCCATCAGGCTGGAGCCCTTGTTCTTCGCCGCCGCGCGATCTTGGCCGAGCGTTCCGCTGCTGGAGCCGCCGCTGAGGCAGGCGGTGAGCGGGGCGGCTGCGAGCAAGACGAGGAGGCAGTGGGAGACACGCGCGAACATTGGCCCGGACCTACCCCCGCAGCGGCGTTGAAACAAGGCGACGGCGGCTGACTCAGGCGCCGGTGGGCGGACGGTACGAGCCCGCTCCGCCCGCACGGGGCTAGGCGCTCGCGACGTGATCATCGACCAGCCGCGAGGGATCAATCCCGAGCTTTGCGAGAGCGCTCTGCCACCGCGCTTCGATGGGAGTGTCGAAAACCAGCTCGTAGTCGAGGTCGACGGGGATCCACGACCCGGTCTGCATCTCGTCTTCGAGCTGTCCGGCGCCCCACCCGGCGTACCCGAGCACCATCGCACAGGCGTTCGGGCCATCCCCTCGCGCAACGCGCTGCAGGAGCTCGATCGATGCACTGCATGCGATTCGATCTCCTACCGCGATGGTGCGACCGGAATTCGCCTGAGGGACACCCTCTGCGTCGTACAGGACCCACCCCGACTCAGGCGATACCGGACCCCCGAGCAGCACCGGTGCGTCTGCAACGACCCCAGCGTGAGGCTCGAGTCCGACCTCTCGGAAGACGTCCTCGAGGCCGAGATCGGTGGTGCGATTGACGACGAACCCAAACGACCCCTGCTTGTCGTGGTCGATGAGCAGCACCAGAGTATGGTGGAAGAATGGACACCGCATGGACGGCGAAGCCACGAGGAACCCTGGTGCGAGCGAAGTCGCCACAGGGGGAGACTGCCACCAAAGCCCCACGGCCGCGAGCGCAATCTTCGAGGCATCAAGCGTGAGCGCAGCCCGCGCAGCGATGCGCTCCGGGGCATTCGTCGCGCTCTCATCCGGAACACTCGGCATCTACGAACTGAATCGCCTGATTGTGCCGCAGGCCTCGCGCGAGCAGCTTGCCGACGCGTACTGCACTCGGCTGGTCGAATGGCTTCTCCAGGTGTTCGGGGTGCAGCTGATGGTCCGCGGCGAGCTCGAGTACAATCGGGGGGCGCTGGTTGTCGCCAACCACCAAAGCGCCCTCGACATCGCCGTGATGCTCGGCTCGTTTCACGGGGTAATGGTGAGTCGACACGAAGTTGCCCAATGGCCCCTGTTCGGCCGTTTGGCCAAGCACGGCGCCACGATCTTCGTCGACCGCGACAACCGCCTCAGCGGTGCCGCCGCGGTTCGGGCGATGCGTCGCCGCCTGCGCGAGGGTCGAACGGTTGTGGCTTTTCCAGAGGGCGCGACCCACGGCGACGACGCACTGCATGAGTTCAAGCCCGGTGCATTCGCGTCGGTGGGTTCCCTCGAATTGCCGATCGTTCCCGTCGGTCTCGCGTACGCGCCTGTTGTCGCCTACGGCAACGAGTCGTTCGGCCAGCACATCCGCAGAATCGCCTCGAGCCCTTCGACGCGAATCTGTATGCACGTCGGGAAACCCATACAAAAGCAACCGGACGCGCGCCAAACCGCGGAAACCGCTCGGGAGCGAGTCGGGGAACTCATGGCGATGGCCCGTGAGGAACTTGATGCCCGCTGACCCTTCTTTTCCAACGCGCTACCGCCAACGCTGGCAAGCACGCCATTTTTACGGCGAAGACGCCGACCGCTACGCCAGCTTCTACGCGAAAACCGATGTCCTGGGGGATCGCCTCGCCGACTGGCTGAGCCACCGAGGCAACGACGGGCGAAGCGCATTCGAGAACGCGCTCCGCCACGGTACGTCCGCCGGGGATCCCTCGGCGTTGCGTGAGTTCATTGCCGACGTCGAGCGCGTGCCCGACTGGGTCGATTTCGAGCAGATCAACGACGGGGCTCTCGCCTACCAGCGGTTTGGGGTGGTCGGCATGATCGTCCTTGGCGCGCGGGCGCTTTTGAACGGCTACCACTCGAGCGCCGCCGTAAAGCCCCTGATGATGACCGGCGAACTGACCCAGAACGTACAGCCCAGGCTTGCCAGGACAGCCCGCTTCGTGAGCGATGCCACGCAGCGCCACGGGCTGCGGCAGGGAAACCCGGGATGGGAAACCTCGGTGAGGGTGCGCTTGATCCACGCGTATGTGAGGCGCCAGTGCCTGGCTTCTCCCGAGTGGAGAACCGACGAATGGGGCCTGCCGGTCAACCAGGCCGACCTCTTTGGCACCCTGCTCGAGTTCTCGCTCCTGATGATGGAGGGGGTGCGCGCCCTTGGTTTCGATCTCACCGAGGCAGAAGCCAATGCAATCCTCGCCCTGTGGCGGTACGAAGGACATCTAAGTGGTGTCGATCCATGGCTCCTCGAGCATCTGGAGAACGAGGCCGCGACTCAGCGTATCGGCGAGCTCATCCACATGGTGCAGCCAGGACCCGACGAAGACTCGATTGCGCTGGCCAATGCACTGCTTGGGGTCCCTGGTGAGAACTCGCCACAGAACGTGCCGCCCGCACTGGCGCGTGCCCTCATACGATTCCACAACGGGCTGGCACGCGCACTCAACCCGCCCGAGATTGCCGACGACCTCGGGCTGCCTGACGACCTGTGGAAGTACGCCCATGTACCCACGCGCGCGCTGGTCAGACCCTTCGAGATTGCCCGAAAGAGGCTTCCCGGCGGCGACCGGCTCGCCGCCTGGCTCGGCAACGGGGTGATTCGCCGCGACCTCGACCGCCAGCAAAGGATGCTGGCTGCCCGCCAACGCAAGGCGTCCTGAGACTGCGAGCTTTTGGGAGCGAGTCGCGGATTTCGATACGATTCCGCCCGGGCGCCGTGCGCCCTGAATCCCCATGGTTCGTCTCATTCGCCAGCCCAAGGACCCGAAGCCAGTCGAGGAAGACCTCTGGTCGCTTCTTCCAAACGCCGCGTGGGATCTCGACGTATCGGAGGTGCTCGCCTGGATTGACGCCCAGGGCTGCCACGACGCGGACGAGTTCAAGAAGCTCGTGCGCAACGACTCGAAAGCCCTCGACGAGTGCCTGAACCGGACTCGCGTGCGCCGAGCGAGCGCTGGAGCGATCGCCCTCGTCGGCGCGTCTAGCGAAGAGGAGTGCATACGCAGAGCCGCTGAAGTGCTCACGCCGGAGTCGAAGTCGGACTTCATCCGCGTTCTCATGGCGGCCTTTCGGAACGAAACCGACGTTCATCTCGAGACCGCGATCACGACCTGTGCGTTCGAGCCGCGCGACATCCGCGCCCACTGGCGCTTCATCCCGAACGCCGAGGGAAGGCTCGACCGCGCGATCGTCACCGCCGTCGACATGACCGCGGAGCGCGAGCTGCAGCAGCGCCTACTGCTCGCCGAACGGATGTCCGCCCTCGGCACGCTGACCGCGAGCATCATTCACGAAGTGAAGAACCCACTGACGTTCGTCTGGAACCATCTTCGAACGCTGCACGAAGCGAACGGGAAGATGCCGCGCGATGCGTCGTCTCTCATCTGCGAAGCGTACGAGGGGGCTGAGCGCATCCGCGCGATCGCGAGCGAGATCGGAGAGCTCTCGCATCCGAGTGACATCGCGGAAACCGAGGTGGTGAACCTAAAGACGGTCCTCGACGAAGCGATTCGGATGGCGCAGCCCGAGATCGAGCACCGCGCAATCCTCGTTCGCGAATACGAGGAGGCCTCTCTTCACACCCTCGGTTCGAGGACGCGTATCGGCCAGGTGTTTCTCAATCTGATCGTCAACGCGGCGCAGGCGATCGAGCCCGGCGACCGTGCGCGAAATACGATCACGGTTCGGGCGCGCACCGTGCAGCAAGACCGTGTTTGCGTCGAAGTGCAGGACACCGGTCCTGGGATTCCTCCTCAACTGCTGCGAAGGGTGTTCGACCCGTTCGTGACGACGAAAACCGCGGGACGAGGCACTGGTCTCGGACTCGCGATCAGCCGGAGTATCGTCAACGCCCTCGAGGGAACGATCGAGATTCACAGTCACCCGGGCCAGGGTGCCGTGGCTCGGGTGGTTCTGAACAAGGCGGCCCAGCGACCGGTGCCGCTCTCTGCGTCACCACCGTCGATCAGCGCGACCCGCCTGGCCGTCGGCAAACGTCTTCAGGTGCTGGTGGTCGACGACGAGCCGGTGATCGCGCGACTAATTCAAAAGGCCTTGGTCGACCACGACGTCACGGTGGCGCACGACGGTCGCCAGGCGGTCGCCGCGATGTCCGAGCGCGAGTTCGACGTGGTGCTCTGCGACCTGATCATGCCGGAGATGACGGGAATGGATGTCTATCGCGCGGCCTATCAGCGCGAGGTCCCCATGCACGAGCGCATCGTCTTCATGACGGGCGGAGCCTTCACCCAGCGCGCGAGGGACTTCCTTCAGCGGGTCCCAAACATGCGAATCGAAAAGCCTTTTGAGCTTTCGCACCTAGAGCGCACCATCTACGAGGCGGCAGACGCAGGCCTCCAGGCGCCCGAGCGCGAGTCGCTCATTCCCTAAAAACGCGTCACACCACGCCCTCGATGAAGATGATCGTCATCGGGCTCGACTGTGCAGCCCCCGCCCTGGTGTTCGATCGCTATCGGGACGCGATGCCCAACGTGTCGGCGCTGGCCGAGGAGGGCACCTGGGGCACGCTTCGAAGCAGCGAACCTCCGATCACGGTCCCCGCATGGACCTGCATGCTCTCCGGGCGCGACCCGGGCGAGCTCGGTCTCTACGGATTTCGAAGCCGCGTCCCTGGGGAGACGGGCCTGCGTCTCGCGAATGGGGGCGACGTCCGGGTCAAGCGCGTATGGGACTGGCTCGGCGAGCAGGGGCTGCGGGTCGCTCCTCTGTTCGTGCCGCTGACCTCGCCGCCGCCCCCGGTGCGGGGTCACTCCGTGTCTGGATTCCTCTGGCCCGGAGACCAGAGCCCGTGGTGCTTCCCCAGGGCTCTCGAAGACGAGCTCGAAGCGCGGTTCGGGCGATACCAGCAAGATGTCGAAGATTTTCGCTCGGACGATCTCAGCCGAATCTTCGAGGCGATTCAGCGGATGACCGATCAGCACTTCGACATCGCAGAGCACGTTTGGTCGCGAAAACAGCCGGACTTCATGATGATGGTGGAAATCGGCGTCGATCGGTTTCACCACGCGTTCTGGCACCACATCGACCCCACTCATCCTCGGCATCCGAACGACCCGCGATGGCTGCACGCGGGACGCGAGTACTATGCCCAGCTCGACTCGCGGATCGGGGCACTGCGTCGCATGGCGGGCGAGGAAGTTGCGGTGATCGTCGTAAGCGACCACGGCGCACGCGCGATGATTGGTGGATTCTGCATCAACCAGTGGTTGATTCGCGAAGGCTATCTCGCGCTGCGCAAGGAGCCTGAGGGTGTGACCCCGCTAACTCACGATCGGATCGACTGGACGAAGACAAGAGCATGGGCGGAAGGCGGCTACTATGCGCGTGTGTTTCTCAACGTAGCGGGCCGGGAGCCTCGGGGGATCGTCGCGCCCGAGGAGGCGTCCGAGCTGACGGAGACTCTGGCCGCTGAGCTCGGAGCGCTGACCGACCAAGACGGCGCTGCAGTCCAGGCACGTGTCAGCATCCCGCACCAAACCTATCGACAGGCGCGAGGCTTCCCGCCGGACCTCATGGTGTACTTCGACGATCTGGCGCTCCGGGCGATCGGGTCGGTTGGGCACCGCGCGGTCCGCGTCGAGGAAAACGACACTGGACCCGACTCCTGCAACCACGATTGGGATGGCATCTTCGTGATGGGAGGCGCAGACCTGCCGAAGCGAGGGCGGGTCGAGGGTGCGGAGATCTACGACGTCACGCCCACGATTCTCAGCGCGTTCGGCATCGAGAGGCCCCCGGGGATTCTCGGACGAGACTGGGCGGGGTGCTAGGCTCAGGCGATGTCAGCACGCGCCCTCGTGATCGGCCTCGACGGGCTCGACCTCCACCTGGTGGAGCAATTCGGTGAGGAGTGCCTCCCGAACCTTCACCACCTCATGAACGCCGGCGCGTACGCGGCGCTCGAGTCGGTGCAGCCGCCGGCAACGCTTCCCAACTGGACTACGTTTCTCACCGGCCTCGATCCGGGTCGCCACGGTGTGTTCGACTTCACGCGTAGGCGCGGGTACCAGGTGCGATTCACGGGAGGCACGGCCCGGGAGGCCCCGACGCTCTTTCAGCGGCTCGATGCTGCGGGCCTGCGCTGCGCCTGCCTGAGTTTTCCGGGCACCTGGCCCCCGGAACCCCTGTCGCGCGGCATCTTCGTCAGCGGGTGGGATGCGCCAGTCGCGTTCGAGGCGGACCGCTCGTTCATGTGGCCACCCTCCCTCTACGACGAAACCGTCGAGCGATTCGGCCGGCCAACGTTCGACGATGTCGACGAGTTCCAAGCAGACAGCCCGGGGTGGGTCGACAGGCTGCCCGACGCGCTGGTGGCACGCGTATCGAACAAGGAGCGCTGGGCACAGTGGCTGCTCGAGCGCAGCGCGTGGGACGTGTTCGCCGTCTACTTCGGGGAGAGCGACACGGGCTCGCACTATCTGTGGGCACATCACGATCCGCGCTCACCGCGGCGCCCCGAGCGGGTCTCGACCGACCAGCGGGCCGGACTGCTGCGAGTGTATCGCGCTCTCGACGACGCGGTGGGGCAATTGGTGAAGACCGCGGGACCAGACACCGAGGTCACCGTGCTCAGCGACCATGGGTCGGGCGGGTCGTCGGACAAAGTTCTCTACCTCAACCGCCTCCTCGCGGAACATGGCCTCTTGCACTTCAAGTCGCGAAGCCGGCGACTCGGACTCGGGCCGACATGGCTGAAGGAACTCGCACTCAGGCGACTGCCACCGAGTCTGCGTGAGCGCATCTTTCGACTGGGTGGCGGTTGGCTTCCAGGCCGGCTCGAGTCGAGCGTCCGTTTCGGTGCCATCGACATGGACCGGACGATCGCGTTCAGCGACGAACTCAACTACTTTCCGGGAATCCACCTCAACCTGCGCGGCCGCGAGCCCCGAGGCGCGGTCTCCGAAGACCAAACACGAGACGCCGTAGCCAGAGTGCGCGCTGCTCTGCTTGGGGTACGTGATCCTTGGACCGGGCGCCCGGTCGTACGCGATGTGATGCCGCGCGAATCCCTCTTCGAGGGGCCGTACGTCACCAGGGCGCCCGATCTGCTTCTCGATCTTCATCTGGACGAGGGCTACTCGTACAACTTGATGCCGAGCGACGGGGCGCCGGCAGGATCGGGGCCCTGGCGCCGCCTCGAACCCCACGAACGAGTCGGCAAGAAGGGGCGAAGTCTTCCCGGGAGTCACCGTCCGCGTGGATTCATGGCGATGGCGGGGCCTCGGGTCGACTCTGTCGGGCGCATCGACGCCCACATCGCGGATCTCCCTGCGACGCTCCTGGCCCGACTCGACCTTGCGGTTCCGTCCGCGTTTGCCGGCCGCGTCTTATGGGAAACGCTCGCGGTTTCGACCGACGCGACTTCCGTTCTCCCCGAGTCGACCGCCCGGCCCTCGCACGTTCGGCAAAACGATGCCCTGGTCGAAGCTCGACTGAGAGCTCTCGGATACGTCGAATGACGCGGTTGCTGCACGTCGCGTGCATGCCCTTTCCAACCTGTCAGGGAACGCAGGCGGCAGTCGGTGCAATGCTCGATGCTTCGTCCAGTCGAGACTCCGAGGTGCGCCTGCTGACGTATTGGGCGCGCGGCTACGAAGAGCTCACGCGCTACGCCGTCGATCGGCTCCCGAACCATCCAAAGGTACCATCGCTGCGTTCGGGACCCTCGGTCGGGAAGCTTGCCCTCGATGCGCGGTGTGTATTCGAAGTCCGTCGACTCGCCCGCTTGCACCGCTTCGATGCGATTGTCGCACATCACGTCGAAGCGGGGGCGGCGGCGATCCTCGCCGACGTGGCGCCGGTCTTCTACGTCGCGCACACGAGCCTCGCGAGCGAGCTGCCGATCTACCTTCCCAAGCTTCCCGCCTCCATCATCTCATTTGCGGGCAGTGCGCTCGAACACTGGGTGCGTGCGAGGGCGACCGGGACCGCCGCAGTTGCACCGGCGCTCACTAAGGTCCTCGGCCGCGGCGCTGTCTATCTGCCGGTGCCTTGGGCCGCACATCGCGCCTCAATCGCCGGCGTTCCCCAAGGTGCGCAGCATGCGGCTCGCACGGAACTGGGCCTTGGCGTCGGCGGGCCGGTGGCCCTCTACGCCGGCAATCTCGACCGATATCAGGGCTGGGATGTGCTCCTCGGCGCGCTGAAAGGGCTCGTCGCCCGACGGGCCGACGCCCGCCTGCTTCTCGCGACGGAATCAGACCCACGCCCTGCCCTCGATCTGGCGAGGCATTGCCGAGTCGACCAGGCGCTGACCGTCGTGTCTCTAGCAGGCGAGACCCAACGCCGAAGGGTGCATGCCGCCGCCGACTTCGCGTGGATCCCCCGCCGCACCCCAGGAGGCCTGCCGATCAAGATGCTCGATGCGTTCGCCCGAAGCCTTCCGGTGATCGCGGCGCGAAGGGCAACCGCGGGCCTGCCCGTCGACGAAGCCTGTCTGGTCGTGGCGGACGACGACTCGCGCGCGTTCACCGACGCCTCCTGCCACCTGCTCGAGGATACGGCGACGGCGCAGCAGTTCGCGTCGCGAGCGCAAAGCTATCTTGCGTCGCATCATTCCATTGATGCGTTCGATGGGGCGATGGGAAGATGGCTCGGGGCCTCGGTCAGTCGTCGTGAGCGCGCCGCGCGGCCTCGATCAGGCGCGGTGGAACGCCGAGCGCACTGAGCTCGGCGAGCGCTACCCATTGAAACGCGTCGTGCTCCTGGGAAAGAACTACCTCGCCGCGCCGGTGGTCGGCTGCAAAGACGATGACGGTCATCGGCTCGCCGCGGCGACTGGCCGCGTACACATCGACCGGGCGCGGACGTACCGCGGCTTCGAGCGAGGTTTCTTCGAGTAGCTCGCGGCGGGCCGCATCGAGAGGGTCTTCGTCCGGACGAACTCGTCCTGAAACTCCCTCCCACACGCCAGGTCCCGCAGCCGCGTCTGCGGCGCGCTGCATCGTGAGCAGGTGCTCGCCACGGAACACTAAGACAGTCACGGCGACCCACTGCATCGATTCTGAACTCATAGCCTCGCTGTCAACATAAGAGGAAACGACTCCTTTTTTTGGATCCACGCCGAGCCAGCCAAGTACCATTTTTTCTTCACACGCGAGGCTCAAAAAACCAGCATGGTTGCACGCTTAGACGAAACGGTTTCCTACGCCGCCGGCCCCACGGATTCCGTGGTTCCGCGCCTCTTGCTTGGCAGCGAGCTCGACGTCGAGGTTCCCTCGATCGCAGACCTCACCGCCGCGACCACAGCGCTCGCCATGGGGGCCAAGCGGAAGGTCTTACTCCCACTGGCCACGACTGCGATCGAGTATGCGCTGCTTCGACGCGGCGACTCGGTGCTCATCAGCTGCTACGGCACGGCGAGCGCGCCGGTGGTGTATCAGTTGGATCGGGCGGTGCCGCTGCGGCATCTGCTAGATACGTGCGCGCAGGCGATGCTGGAAGCGGCCACCTGTGAGCCCGACCCGACCTCGCGCCAGATCTCGATGCGGGTCGCGGAGCGTGCCCTAGCGACCAAGGTTGCGCCGGAGGTCGACGGGCCGCTCGCCGCGATCAACCACCGTGGCGGTGAACTCGACGCGCCGCCGTCCGAGGTGCCTCTGGCCTTCGGATACGAGGCAGGCATCTACCCCTCGTCGACCTCGTCGCAAAGCCGCTCGACCCGTGCCGACGTCCACGCGCTTCTCTTCGAAGGCCATCTATGGGCGTTCGTTCGGGGACGCCGCCTTTCTCTGGTCCGAGGTCCTATCTTGCTGGCAGCCCACCGAATGGTGGTGGCGGTCCGCACCCTGGTCGACAGCTGGGACAGCAAGCGACCAACCCACGTGCGTCTTCGCGCCGGCTCGTTCCAGATCGCCATGCGCAAGTCTTCGTCGGAGCTCGTGAGCGTTGAGCTCTGCTCGGAGGGAAAGGGGGACCTCACCGCCACCTCGCTGAGTATCGCTGAAGCAGCGCTCCCGATCCTCAAGCTCACGAGCGACTTGCTCCGCAGCCTCGTTGCCGCCGATCGGGGCCAAAGCCGGAACCTCCGGGTGCGCGCGCTTCGCCAAGAGGTACGTGCGCTCCGCCAAGAGATTCGAACGCGCCGGAACGCCGACAGTTTCGTCAATCTCGACCCGGACCGCCTCCGCTTGCACGGGCACGCACCCGAGACGGCGGGAGCCTCCGACCGGCTGCCGTCACTTCAGTTCGACGAACGATGGCGCATCGGACTCGAAGGACTCGATGCCAACGCCGTGTTCATGTGCGGCGATCGCTTGGTCGTCGCCGCGCAGAATCACATGGTCGCGATCTCTCGCGACGATGGTCAGGTGCTCTGGGCGCGCCCCGGCAGCGCCGCGGCAACCCTGATGGCCGGCACCGTACTGATCCGCGTGTCCGCAGAGGGCGAGCTCGAACTCTGCAGCATCGAAGACGGGGAGCCCTACTGCTCCACCCACATCACCCCGCGAATCGGCGGTCCACCGAGCGGCATGATGGCCGGCGGCGATAGCTTTCCCCCAGTGGCCGTGCTGACCGAGGGCAGCCATCGTCTGGTCGCAATCGACGTGCGAACCGGAGAGCCTCGATGGAGGTTCGCCTCCCGCAGCGGCGGCGAGTTCCGTATGACCAAGGTCGGCCGAATCCTCTTGGTCACCTGTGGTGACGAGGCGATTCACGCCATCGACCTCGCGACAGGCGAAGACGTCTGGCGATTCGCCGAGCGGGGAAGCTTCCGATTCAAGCCCCTGGTCGTCGACGAGACGGTCATCGCCGCGGCGGCACAGGGTGCGCACGAAGGTCTGCTCTATGCGATCGACCTCTACAGCGGGCAGCCTCGGTGGCAGCAGGCTCTGTCGGGGCCCCCGACGTCGGACCCGGCACGCGCGAATCGCACGGTGCTGATCTCCACGACCGGCGAGCAGTCCCAGCTCTGCGCTCACGCGGTCGAAGACGGCCGCTCGCTCTGGAGGACCCAGGATCCGGGCATGGGCATCGGCGGTGCCGGGCTTTGCATCGACGATAGCTGGGTCGTCAACGCGCCGTTCGGACAGCTCGTCTCGCTCGACGTCGGATCGGGAGACGTCCAATGGTCCGCTTCGCTTGCGGACGCGCTCGCCGATGAGATTCCGCGGAGGCTCGAACCGGTGCTGCGTGGAGGCGCCCTATTCGTCCCTGCGTCCTCGGTCCACGTCCTTCGCCCAAGCGACGGCGGCCGCCTCTCCGCGAGCCTGCCGTGCGAACTCGTGCCCGACATGATGCGCGTCGACGAACGCGGCTGGGTCTACGTTGCCGAGGAGAGCGGATACCTCGCGGGCTATGCGCCCAAACCCGTGCTGACCCTGATTCAGGGCGGGTAGACCGAGTTCACCCTGAACTCGGTCTTAGTCGAACGGAATGCAGTTGAACTCGGTAGTCCACCCCGAGAGGATCGGCGTCGCTCGACGGTCGGACGAGGCCAACATCTTCGCGCGGACCCGTACGAACGGCATGTAGTTCATTGCGCCGTTGGTCAGCAGTGCCTGACCGAGGTCGAAGCTATTGCCGGGCGCGTCGTCCGGCACGATGACCGAGACCGGAATCTGGTCCTCGTCGAGCTCTTCGAGCGTGTTCCCGGTGAAGATCTCGAACTCGAGCTTGGTATCCGAAGGCAGCGCACCGACCCAGGTGAGCGTACCCCAGTCGGGGCGTTCGGGCGGCATGGTGCAGGCGAGCTCGGCACTGTAGTCCGTCTCGAAGTACCCGGTGCCGAAGTCGACGCCGGCCGGTGGCACCAAGACGCGAACGGGAATGCGGCTAAGTTCGACGCTCCCGTCGGCATACGAGACGAGATTGAAGTCGAACACCTGCGGGCTGCTAGAAGGAGGCACGATCGAGTTGCCGACCCGGAACTCGAAGTCGAGGTCACTATCGGCCAGACAGCCGATGCAGGTGTCGGTGCCTTCACCGCCGAGGCAGTTGTTGATCCCGGTCGTTGGACACTGGGTCGCGGTGACGGTGCCGACGAACTGCGACTCGTCGACGGTCGGAGTCGCCGGGTTGTCGACCGGAATGATGGTCACGTCGCGACGCGTATCGCCCACGAGCGAGCGCACGGCGTCGAGAACTGCGGTGGTGAGGCCCTGGCCGTTGCCCTGAATCGTCTCGACGTAGGGCTCACCAAACTGGTCGACCGACCCGGTCGCATAGGCAAGTGCGTCGATGTCGAGCGATGCTCTGGCGTTGCTCCCGTTGCCGGGGCTTAGGATGCTCACGACCTTGATCGCGTTGGCAAGCAGCTCGGTCTCGACCGTCGTCCAGTCGACCGGCGCATCGGCGGTCTGCCAGCTCGGGTCGTCTGCGGTGGTCTGAATACGAATCTGAAAAGGTCCTCGCGCGCTGTTGACGCTCTTGTTGGGCGCGATGCGAGGGTCGGAGACCGCGAACCAACGTCCGGCAGGCAGCGGCTCGTCGAGGCGACCCCATAGGTTTCCGCCCCCGGGACCGACGCCGCAGGCGTACATGCTGAGCGACGAGTCGAACAGCGCGACTTTCGTGTCGGGATAGAACGTGCCGTCGCTGCTGATCTTCACCGAAGGAAGCAGGTTGCGCGTCGTGAAGGTGATGACCCCGTCGCGGCCGTCGCCCCAACAGCCCTTGCTGTTGCAGTAGTGACAGGCACCCGAGGCGGGCGACGTGTTGAAATTGTTTCCAAAGAGCGAGTTCGTGCCCATGGCCGTCATCGACGTCGTCGTGAGGTCACCGAAGTCGTGCGCCGAGACGGCGTTTGAGGAGTACAGCATCCCCGGATCCTGAATGACCGGCGGAATGCGTGTGCCGCGGCCAGTAGCGCCGAAGTCGCGGTAGAGCGGGCTTTGCGGTCGGGGCCCGTTCTGCATCTCGTCGTCGGTGAAGAGCATCACGATCGGAAGTGCAGTCGGGCGAAAGCAGGGGTAGCCCCAGTGCCCCTCGGGGCAGCCCTGCCGGTTCGGTACCCACGGTCCGAGACCTTGCCCGGTCACGACCGAGTAGAGCGCCTGCGTCGTCGCCTCGGGGGTGTCGCGATTGCCCTTGGTCCGGAGGGTCGACACCGCGTCGAGCAGATGCTGCAGATTGTCGGTGACGTCGAGGTGATGGTGGTAGGGCGCATACCCGTAGTTGTGGCCGTGCGGCGCGAACGGATACTCGTTGAACTGACCGAGCCCCATCCAGACGTTCTCGACCACACATTTCAGCGCACCGGCAAGGCCGGTCTCGGCCGCACCCGGGCACTCCTCTGGGTCAATGAAGGTTCCTTTGGTGAGGTCGCGAATCAGCTGCGCCTGCTCGCCCCCCATCGATCCGGTCGCGTCCATGAGAATGTAGGCGTCGGCCGTGCGAATCTTTCCATCAACGTTGATGTTGGCGCCGAGCGTGATCTCGTTGCCGACGTCGTAGTAGACGGTCTGATAGATTCCATCGTTGGTCGGGTCCCCGTCGCACGGAGTCCTCCAGCCGGGCCCCGGGCACTCGTCTGCTTCGTCGGGCACGTCGTCCCCGTCCGAGTCGACGAGGTTCGAGCTGCCGCCAAGCAGCCGCAATCCGTTGGCGCCGGATGAGAACGCGACATTCGAGGAGTTCTGGACCGTGAGGTCGTACTGGGTCGGGTACGCCTGACTCCGATTGCAGGTCGGATCGCCTCCGGGGCAAGGCTCAGGATCGAACACGCCGGTGCCCCCTGGGCCGCTCTCGTCGCAGCGCGGGTCGAACGGATCGAAGTCGTCGCTGCTTTGGTCGCAGACGTCGACATCGGCCTTCTGTGTCAGATGTGCTTCAAACTGCTCCGGGCGCAGGCCGGTATCGCAGGCGACGAGTCCGAGCGAGAAGAGGAAGCAGAGCCAGGGCGTGAGCGATCGGTAGTTCACTGCGTTCCTTTCGTTCAAAGCCCGGTACCGGCTTGGCAGCTTGCAGGGCCGCCCGTACGCGGGGCCGCGCAGACCTGGTTGAGGGGGCAGTCGCGGCTCGAGCTACAGGTGCTGCCCTGCTTCACGCACTCCTTGCGGCCGTCGGACCAGAGCTCGAGGCACTCGAAGCTCGCGTCGGCGCAGTCGGCGTCCGTGCGACAGAGTCCGTACTCGCCGCACGTAGCGATGCTCCCAACCCCCGCTGCCTCGCAGACCGGCAGTACGCCGCCGCACGAAGCGTTCACGCAAGGCGTTCCCGACGCGTCGCGCTCTCCGGCGCACTCTGTCCGGCCGTCACCGTCGATGTCTGCGCAATACGGAGCAAGGATGGCGCAGTCGATGTCGCTTTCGCAGGATTCGTAGATGCGAACGCAGAAGTTGCCGTTCCCCGTTACGTTCTCGCACGTGTAGCTCACCGGACAGCTATCATCGAAGCTGTTGCACGGGACGCGGCGGTCGACGCATTCGCCGTCCTGACACGCAAACCCGTACACGCAGTCTGCGTCGGTGTTGCACCCGGGCGTCTGCTTGATGCACTTGAGACCGCCGGGAGGGACGGTATCGCATGTGTACTCATCGTCCGGAGCCGATGGGCTCGGACAGTCGTCGTCGGTCACACAGCTTCCACCCGGAAGCTCTTGGCACTGCTTGATGGGGCTGCCGGCAAGGTCGGTGCAGCCCGACGGAATGCACGTGTAACCTAGATTGCAACCCATGTCGCTCTCGCAGCGAAACGAAGAACCCGGACAGATGTCGCAAAGCGGGCTGGTCTGGCAATCACTCGGCAGACCACCGGCACCCCCGGTGCCACCCGCTCCGCCACCGCCACCCGTGCCACCGGTCGCACCTGTCGCTCCAGTGCCGCCCGTGCCGCCAACGCCGCCCGTGCCAGCGTCGCCACCAGTGCCGCCGGTCCCAGCGCTCATCCCCGTGCCCCCGAATCCACCGAACCCGTTGAACGCACCGGTCGCTCCGGTGCCGCCGGTTCCGGTGAAGCTGGGCGCGAAGGGAATGTCCTCCGCACAGCCCACGAGAAGGACGAGTGAAACTGCAATGAGCGCAAGCGCACGTTTGGCCATGGTCTTTCCTCTTGTTCCAATGATGAAGGATTAATCCTTCTTCATCAAAGGCAGACTGGCCATGTGACTAGAAAGTTACACTTTTAGTGATCGTCTCTACAGTCCCTAATCGGAGGGGAAGCAGTTGAACTGCATGGTCCACCCGTCGAGGCTCGGCGAACTCGCGCCGTCGCTCGAGGCGATCATCTTCGCGCGGACGCGCAGGTACGGCAGATAGTTCAGTCGACCCGAGGACTGGAGCATCGGCCCAATGTCCACGGAGCCGGTCGTGGTCCCCGCGGGGACGACGATCGACATCGGCAGGTCGAGGTCGAGCCCCGCGCGCGTGTTCGCGGTGAAGACCTCGAACTCGATCGAGGAGTCGGAGGGCATGCTTGCCGACCAGCTCATGAAACCCCAGTCCGGGCGCTCGGGAGGCATCAGGCAGGTGCCATCGGCCTCGTAGGTCGCCTGATAGAAACCGTTGCCGAAGTCGGTGCCCGCGGGCGGCACCATGACGCGGACCGGGATTCGGCTCAGCTCGTTCCCTACGTCGTCGACCGCGACCAAGTCGAACTCGAACACCTGCGAGGTCGCGCCCTGAGCCACGAAGTTGTTTCCGATTCGGAACTGGAACGAGAGCGTGGTGTCGGCAAGACATCCTTCGCAAGTACTCGTGCCGGCTCCGCTGAGGCAGTTCGAGATGCCGGTCGTCGGACACTGTGTGGCGGTAATCGCAGTGAGGAAGTCGCGCTCATCGACGGCGGGCGTCGACGGGTCGTCCTCGGCGATGAGGGTGACGTCACGTCGGACGTCACCGACGAGGGACCGCACGCTGTCGAGGAGCGCAGTCGAAAGGCCCTGCCCGTCTCCCGCAATCGTCTCGACAAACGGCTGCCCCGACGAATCGACCGAATCCGTGATGTAGGCGAGCTCGGTCAGGTCCGGAAGGCCGATGAGGCCCCCGCTGTTGGGACTGGTGATGCTCACGACCTTGACGCGGGCCGCGAGCAGCTCGTTCTCGACCGTGGTCCATGCAATCGGCATGTCGTCGGTCTGCCAGCTCGGATCGTCGGGCGTGGTCTTGATGCGGAGCTGAAAAGGTCCGCGCTCAGCGTTCACGCTGCCGGTCGGCGCGATGGATGCGTCGGCAATCGCGTACCAGTCACCGGCGCCGAGCAGCGTCGTGGCGCGCCCCCACCAGTCGCCCGCTCCGGGGCCGTGGTCACAGGCCGCGTAGACAAACGAGCTGTCGGCAATGCCCATGTTCATGATGGAAGGGAACGACCCCTCGGTACTCACGAAGGCGGTGGTTGGATTCGACAGGCTGAACCTCACCGCCGCGTCTCGGCCGTCCCCGAAACAACCTGCCATCGGGCAGTAGTTGCAGGCCCCTTCGGTCCAGGTGAGGAAGCTGTCCGCGAAGTTCGCCGTCGTTCCCATCACGGTGACCGACCTGTTGGTGAGGTCACCGAGGTCGAACGCGCTCAGCGCGTCGTTCGAGTAGAGAATGCCAGGATACTGTTCGACCGGCGGCAGCCGAGAGCCGAGCCCCACGCCGGCAAACAGGCTTGGATCGTAGGTGGTTCCACCGGGAAGCGGTCCGTTGTGCATCGGCGCGTCGCTAAAGAGGATGATGATCGGCAGCGTCGCGGGGCGAAAGCACGGATAGCCCCAGCGGCCGGCAGGGTTGGCCGGGCACGCCCCTCGGTTGGGCACCCAGGGGCCGAGCCCGCGGCCGGTGATCGTCGAGTAGAGCGCCTGACTTCCGGACTCTGGAAGGTCGCGGTTGCCCTGTATGGTGAGGCTCGACACGGAGTCGAGCAGATGCTGAAGATCGTTCGTGACGTCGAGCAGATGATGATAGGGCGTGTACCCGTACGCGTGTCCGTACGGACTGACCGGCACCTCGTTGAACTGGCCAAGCCCAATCCAGAGGTCTGGAATTACGCACTTGAGGGCACCGACGAGCCCAGTGTCGGCCCCCTCGGCGCAGAGGGTGGGGTCAATGAACGTGCCCTTGGTGAGGTCGTTGATGAGCTGAGCCTGTTCCCCTCCCATCGACCCGGTCGCATCCATGAGGAGGTATGCGTCGGCCTTTTGAATCGCGGCGTCGACCTCGATGTCGGCGCCGAGCGTGGTCGTCGAGTTGGTCGAGAAGAACAGCGTCTGGTAGATGCCATCGTCGCTCGGGTCGCCATCGCAGGGAAGCCGGAAGCCGGGCCCCACGCACTCGTCGGCCGGATCGGGCACGAAGTCGCCGTCGCTGTCGACGATCGACCCTGAGCCTCCGACGAGCTGGACGCTGTTGCCGATGAAGGCAATGTTCGCCGAGTTCGCAATCGTCAGATCGCTCTGGGTCGGATAGTTTTGGCCGCGATAGCAAGTGGGATCGCCACCGGTGCAGCCGGTTGGCGTCAGCACGCCCGTGCCCGCGGGACCGGTCACGAGACAGCGCGGGTCGGCCGGGTCGTAGTCGGGATCTCCGGTGACGCAGACGTCGTCGTCGACCTGTGTGAGCGAGTCGAAGGTCGAATCGAACTCGTCGGTGCTCGCGCAGGCGCTAAGGCCGATTGCGAGCAGGACGAATCCCCAAGGAAGGTGGGGCAACGGCTTCATGGTACTTCTCCTCATGGGCTGACCCCGGCCTGACAGCGCGGCGGACCCCCGGTCCGCGGCGAGGCGCAGACCTGACGAAGGTCGCAATCAGTGATGTGCGCGCAGTCCCCGCCTGACGGGACACACTCTTTGCGCCCGTCGGGCCAGAGTTCGACGCAGTTGAAGCCGCCGACGCAGTCTTCGTCGGTGAGGCAGAGTCCGTAGGCGCCGCAGACGGTGGTGTTGCCGGCCTGAGAAAGCTCGCAGACGGGGCTGGCGGTCCCGGCGCAGTCGAGATTGACGCATGCAGGAGGACTTGGCTCGTTCGGAGTCGGGCTCCCTGCGCACTCGTTTCGGCCGTCGCCGTCGATGTCGACGCAGCGCGGAGCAAGAACGCCGCAGTCGAGCTCTCCCTCGCAGTCGTGGTGCACTCGCTGGCAAAAGCTCGAGAGCTGAATCGTCTCACATACGTGGCTGACCGGGCAGTCGGCATCGAGGACGCATGGAACGCGTCGGTCAACGCAGGCGCCGTCTTCACACGAGAAGCCGATGATGCAGTCGAAGTGCGAGGCACAGCCCGGGGTGGACTTCACGCACCGCAAACCCTCTTCGCCGAGATCGGTGCAGGCGCGGCCTTCGGGACAGTCGCTGTTGTTGAGGCAAAACGATGCCGGTTCGAGGGCGCAGACGTGAATCAACTCGCCTTCGTTGGTCGCGCAGCCCGATTCGATGCAGGCGAAGCCGTTGTCGCAGCCGACGCTCGGTTCGCACACGTCGCGAGAGTCGGGGCAGGCCGCGCACAAAGGGCCCGTCTCACAGAATGGGACTATCGGTTCGCCGCCGATGCCGCCGGTGCCGCCGACACCACCGCCGCCCGTGCCGCCGGTTGAATTACAGCTAGGGTCCGTGCTGTCCGGTGAATTGCACCTGGGGCTCGACGATGATTCGCTGCACCCGACGCACAGCGCGAGCGCGATAATCTGAAAGATAAGCCAGCGTTGCGGCATGATTTGGGTTTCCCTCGTGCCTTTCAGCGTTCCCAAAACGCCGAGCCGCGGCAAAGGTTCCCAAGTGTTCAGACCCGAAATCGTGCGATCCGGTGAGTGCCAACACAGGGTTCACCGACACCCTCCCACCAAGACCGACAGCCGAAACGCTTGATCGCGCGGGGTGGTCCGGGGTATCAGGCTAACCTACGTTCACTCTCGATCGCCTGATGACGAAAATCTCTGTCGACCCAAAGAGCGAGGCCTCCGCACGGGAATCCTGGAGGGGCGATCCGCCTCATCGAACGGCCGCACGTGAGCGGCTTCTCGAGGTTGCGGCCCGCTGTGTGGCGCGGGACGGAATCCACGGTACCGGCATCGCGCACGTGGCACTCGAGGCGGGCGTGAGCCGGCCGACTGTCTACCGCTACTTCAAAGACCGCGAAGAACTAATTCGTTCGGTGCTGCTGCAGGCAGGTCTGCGGCTTGCAACGCAGGTTCGCGAGCGCATGGCCAAGCACGACGACCTCGGCGAAAGCGCGATCGAGGCGATTGCGTACGTGCTGCAGGGGGTGAAAGAGAACGCGGTCCTCAAGCAGGTCTGGAACCCTCCCGTCTTCGATGCGGAAGTGCTTCGCGGCTTCACGCAGCCCGCGTCGATCGCGTTCGCACGCGTCGCCTTCGCCGACTTCATCGAGCAGGCCGGCTGGAGCGAATCCGAAACCAATGAGATCATGGAGTACATGCTCCGACTCATCATGTCCCTCCTTGCTTCCCCTGACCCACAACGAAGCGATCAAGAACTCCGCGACTTCCTGCGGCGGCGATTCGTGCCCGCGCTCCGTCTCGAGTCCCCCTAACCCGGACAACACAAACAGACCGGCGAATTGAATGTCGTATCCATTCCCCCGTCGGATTGCGGACCGGTTGTCGTCCAAGAACGCTGTAGTAAGGGGTGTGTCCATGAGAAACTGGAAAATGACGTGCATTGCGGCAATGGCCGCCGTCGCCGCGCTCGTTCCCGGCACCACGGTGCCTTCTACGGCCAACGCCGAAGGCGCAACGACGATTCGCATCGCCTCACTCGCGCCGCCCGGGTCGTCCTTTGTCAAGGTCCTCAAGGCGTGGAGCCGCACGCTCGAAAAGGAGACCGAAGGGCGGGTGGATCTTCGGGTCTTTTCCGGCGGCAGCGACGGTGACGATCGCGAGCTCATCCGCAAGATCAAGGCCGGAAAGCTCGATGCCGCAGGCGTTGCCACGACGGGTCTCAGCGCGATTGCGCCAGAGCTTCAGGTGCTCACCGCGCCTGGCCTGCTGACCACCGATGAAGACCTCGACAAGGCACGCAAGGCGCTCGACGGACGATTCAAGAAGATGATCGAGGACAGCGGCTTCAAGCTGCTGACCTGGGGCGACGGCGGCAAGAACCGCATCTTCGCGACGACTGAGTTTCAGAGCCCGTCCGACCTCGCCAATAAGCCGGCATGGGCCGGGAAGGACAACGCCGTCGCGGACGCCTTCGTCACCGCGCTCGGGACGAAGCCAGTGCGCATGGGTCCTGCCGGAGTCTTTCCCGGACTCGAAGGCGGCACCCTAGAAGTCGTGCCCTCGTCCGCCATGGCTGCCGTTGCGTTCCAATGGTACACGAAGCTCAAAGCGATGACCGCGACCAACTTCAGCATCATCGTCGGAGGGTCGGTCATCAGTAAAAAGAAGTTCGACTCCCTCTCGGAGAAGGACCAGCAAACGCTTCTCGATACGGCGGCACGCGCCGCGCAGAAGCTCGATCAGATCGTCCAGCGCGACGACGACCGCGCGTACGCGACGCTGGTCAGCCGCGGGCTGGTTCCGGTGGAAACCGCATCGAACCGAGCCGCCTGGGATGCGGCCGCCACGAAGGCTCGTGAGCGTCTTGCGCAGAAGGGCGTGTACAGCAAGAGCCTCCTCCGCGCCGTCGAAGACGCGGTCGCAAAGTAAGGACACCTCATGGCAGACAAGCACCCAGCGCTCGTGGCAAGCGAACGTTCCGCCGAGTTCGCAATGGCGAAGAACAAAGAAGCCTGGCTGGACCTCTTCGCCGAAGACGCGTTTCTCGCGGACCCCGTCGGCAAGTCCATGCTCGACCCCGCCGGCAACGGGCACCAGGGCAAGGCCGCGATCGAGCGGTTTTGGGACACGGTGATCGCCAACGCCAACCTGCGGATCGAGGCTTCTCAGCGGATCGTCTGCGCCGACACTTGCGTTGCCGTGCTCAAGGCCACCAACGACCTCGGCGTCATGAAGACGGTGATCGACATGGTGGGCCTCTACGAGGTCGACGAAACGGGCAAGGTGCGGTCGCTCAAGGTCTACTGGGACTTCAGCAAGCTGATGGGCCAGCTCAAAGAGGCGGGACTCGGCTGACGATGATCGAACTCTACAAGGCCACCGATCCACTCGTCACGGCCATCGCTCTCTCTCTGGGCTTTGCAGCAGTCTGCTGGCTTCTTTCGATTCTCACGCGCGAGTACTCGTGGGTGGATCGGCTGTGGTCGATCACGCCGATGATCTATTCGGTGCACTTCGCAGCCTACGCCGGATTCCACGACGCGAGGCTCAACCTCATGGCGGCGCTGGTCGTTCTTTGGGGCGTGCGCCTCACCTACAACTACGCGCGCAAGGGGGGCTATGCGCCGGGTGGCGAAGACTACCGGTGGGAAGAGATCCAGAAGCGGATCGGGCCTGCGTGGTTTCAGGTGCTCAACGCGACCTTTCTCGCGCCGTTCCAGAACGTGCTGCTTCTGTGGATCGTCGTGCCCTCGTACGCCGCCTACCGCCATGCGGGCACGCCCCTCAACGCGCTCGACTACGCCGCCGCGACGGCTTTCGTCCTCTTCTTCGTCGGAGAGACCATCGCCGACGAGCAGCAGTGGCGCTTCCAGAACGCCAAGCACGCGGCCAGGGGGCGAGGGGAGCCCTGGGACGCAGACTTCCTGACCTCGGGCCTGTTTCGGTACTCGCGTCATCCGAACTTCTTCTGCGAGCAGGCGATCTGGTGGACTTACTATGTGTTTTCGATCGCAGCCGGCGCCGGCTGGCTGAACTGGACCCTCAGCGGAGCGCTCCTGCTGACAGTGCTCTTTCAGGGCTCGACCACACTTACAGAGCAAATTTCCGTGAATAAGTACCCGGACTACGTCCGCTACCAGCGGACGACGAGCCGTCTGATGCCTCGGCCCCCGCGGTCGGCCTGACGAACGCTCGCCATTCGTTCAGCGGATCGGGGTTTTCGTGGGGCTTGCTGTCGGTTCCGAGCAGGCCAGAAGTTGGCCCTTTCATTGCGCCCCTGCCAAACAGCGAGTACACATTTTCCCGCGTTGGGCGTGGAGGGGTTTTTATGCCAGACTCTCGCCCGCCGGGGTAATACTAAGAGGAGAAACAAAGGGATGAATAAATTTTTTAAACTCAGTGTGATCGCACTGCTTACCGGCACGCTTGGGTTGGTCGGTTGTAGCGACGATACCGACAACGGCACCGGCGGCGACGGCGGCATGGGCGGCGACGCTGGCGCAGGTGGCGTCGGCGGCGAAGGCGGCACGGGCGGCATGGCCGGCATGGGCGGCGACGGCGGCACGGGCGGCATCGCTCCCCTCGGCTGCGGCGGCGACGATTTCGCGGTTTCCTCGGTCTACTCAGTGACCTGCGAAGTCATGGGAATCCCCGTGCCGATCGAGTTCACCTTCTACGGTGACACCGCCGGAGAGGCGCTCGTCGAAGGAGCCCCCACCGACGTATCGACCTGTGCAATCATGGATATCGACGAGAGCGTCCTCGCCATTCTCGCGGGTCTTGCGACCATCGAAGAGGGAGTGGCCGAACTCAGCGCGACCAACGCGGATCCTGCCGCGATCGCTCACGAGCTCCTCGGCACTCCCGGTCTTGTCCCTGCGCCCGCACTGCCGTTTGACACGGTGACCACGGCGCTCACTCCAGCAGCAGCTGGTGTGGATGTCGTCGTCGAGCCGGCCACCGGCACGATCGTTGCCGACGCTGGCGCCCTTGGCGTCATCACGTTCGTCGTTGGCGAAGACCCCTGCGGTCCCTTCGAGCTCCTCGACGGAACGGACCCGATCACGGTTCCCGTCGACGCACCCTAAGAGGCTTCATGCCTAACGCGCCTCTTTCGGAGGCGTGACAGTCGGTGAGCCCCGTCGCGAAAGTGACGGGGCTCGTCGCATTTAAGAGCCACGAAACCAGCGAACGGGTCACCCTCGCGGGGCTCAGAGGCGCCGATGACGAAGGCTCGGCACCGCGTTCCGAACCTGCGCGACCCGGTCAGGCTCGATGGCCGCCACCGCGACGCCGGGGCCCTCCCCGCACTGTGCGAGCACCGTGCCCCAGGGGTCGACGATGAGGGCATGGCCGTAGGACCAGCGCTTTCCGTAGTGGTGCCCCGTCTGCGCGGCCGCCAATACATAGCACTGCTGTTCGATCGCGCGCGCGCGCAGCAGCACGTGCCAATGGTCCTTGCCCGTGGTGAGCGTAAACGCAGCGGGAATCGCCAGCGCGATCGCGCCCTTGTCGACCAGGCGCCGGTAGAGCTCGGGGAAGCGCAGGTCGTAGCAGACGCTGAGCCCAAGCGGGCCGAACGGTGTCTCGGCGACGACGGTCTCCGCCCCTGGCACGACCGTCTCCGATTCGAGAATCGCGGTACCGTCTGGAAGGTCAACGTCGAAGAGATGGATCTTACGGTAGATCGGACCGACGGAACCCTTGGCATCGATGTAGACGCATGCGTTGTAGACCTTCCCCGCGCTTGGGCTCTTCTCCCAGAAGCCGCCGTAGACGACATCGACGCCCGCGTCGCGCGCGATCTGGCGGCAGGCCTCGAGGATTGGTCCGGTCCCGTCCAGCGCCTCGGCAATCTCGAGCTTCCCCGCTTCGGGACCGAGATACGAAAAGCACTCTGGAACGACCACCACCTCGGCGCCTCGCCGAGCGGCGTCGGACACGAGGTCGCGGACCGTACGCATGTTGGCGTCGACGTCTTCGGTCGAGGTCATCTGAATGACCCCGACGATCGTTCGGGGGGAGTCAGTCAATGGGCAAATCTTCGCATCGATACGTTCATGAGTAAACCCAGCCCGACCATCGTCGACAGCAGGCTGGAGCCCCCGTAGGAGAAGAGCGGCAGGGTCATCCCCACCACCGGCAGGAGCCCTGACACCATCCCGAGATTCACGACGGTCTGCCAGAAGATCATCGCGCCGACGCCCACGGCGACAACCGCGCCAAACCGGTCGCGCGCTTGCGCAGCGATCCGAAGCGACCAAAGAACCAAGAACAAATAGAGCGCGATCAGCAGAACCGCGCCGATGAAGCCGTGCTCCTCGGCCCAGACCGGAAACGGGAAATCGGTGTGCTGGTCGGGCAGAAACCGAAAGCGCGTCTGGGTCCCCTGGGTGAACCCCTTGCCCGCGAAGCCCCCGCTTCCAATCGCAACGAGCGACTGGTGCGCATGCCATCCCGAGTCGAGAAGGTCTGACTGCGTGCCGCCGAGGCGGTTCCAAAACGCGACGATTCGCTCTTTCTGGTAGTCCTTCAGCAGGTAGAACCAGGTGATCGGCGCCGCGGCGACAAAGGACGCGAGCAGCGTGACCACCGAGCGAAGCTTCAGCTGAGTGAGCATCATCACGCTCGCGAAGATGAAGGCGAGCACCATCGCGGTGCCGAGGTCGGGCTGAAGCAGGACGAGACCCATCGGCAGCGCGAGGATGAAACCAGGCACGACCAGGTCGACCAGGGTGCGGCCGCCGGTCTTGGTGTCGTGATGGAGTACCTTGGCGAGGGCGATGATGAGTCCGATCTTCATCAGCTCGCTCGGCTGCAGAGAGAACCCGCCGATGGCAATCCAGCGGGTCGAGCCCCGCACACTGCGACCAAGAAGAAGCACGAGCACCAGGAGAGACACGCAGCCGCCGTAAATCGCCCAGCCGTAGCGCTCGAAGTTGCGGTAGTCGATTGCGACCGTGAACCCCGCCACCCCGAAGCCGAGTACGAGCCAGTACAGCTGCTGAATGTAGGCCTCCGAGGTGCGGCCGCCGTCGGTCGCACTGTAGAGGTTGAGCACACCGAAGAGCGCGATGGTCGAGACCGCGATGAACAGCGGCCAGTCGAACTCGTCTCGAAGCGTCCGTCCAAGCGCCATGGCTACGGTTCCCCGGCGGAGTCGGTCGATCGAGGCGGGCTCAAGTACTCCTTCATGACGGCCGTGGCGATCGGGGCTGCACTCGAACCACCACCGCCACCGTGCTCCACCAGCACGGCAAACGCTACCTGTGGATCGTCAGCAGGCGCAAACCCGGCAAACCAACCGTGGGAGCGATCGAGGTACCAGGCGCTCGAGGACTCGTCGGTCTTGCTCTTGCGGCTGACCACCTGGGCCGTGCCCGTCTTGCCTGCCACTCGGGGGGCGTCCTTGCGGCGGGCACGATACGCGGTGCCGGACTCGTCGTTGACGACTTCGACCAGGGCGCGACGAATCAAGTCGAGGTGCGCGGGCGACACGTCGACCCGGCGACGCACCTTAGGTTGAAACGTATCCGACAGGGAGCCGTCGGGTGCTCGTACGTTCTCGACCACCTGCGGTTGATATAGGGTGCCGCCGTTGGCGATCGCCGCGTAGGCCATCGCGAGCTGGAGCACGGTGACTCGGGTGTTCCCTTGCCCAATCGCGGTATTGAGGGTGTACCCAGGCCGAAACGCACCGAAGTGCTCGACGTACCATTCGCGCGTGGCCAGGAAGCCCCTAGCTTCGCTGTTGACTCCGATTCCGCTTCGCTCGTCGAAGCCGAAATCGCGTGCATAGCGATTGATTCGCTCGAGCCCGACGTCTTCTGCGAGCTCCCAGAAGTAGACGTTGCAGGATTGGACGATCGACTCGTAGAGATCGACCCATTCGTGACGACGGTTGCACCGAAACTTCTGGCGTCCGATCCGGATGGAACCCTTGCATTCTACTCGCTGGCCGGGGTCGACGACATGCTCATCGAGGGCCGCCAAAGCAGTAAACACTTTGAACGTCGAGCCAGGAAAATAGGTGTCATAGATCGTCTTGTCGATCAGCGGACGGAACGGATCCTCGGTGAGTTCGCTGTATCGGCGCTGGCTCAGGCCACTGCTGAGCTCGTTCGGGTCGTAGACAGGCTTCGAGTAGAGCGCGCGCACCGCCCCCGTATGAATATCGACCACGACGGCGGCCCCCGAAGGATAGGGCTCGAAGGCACGATCGAACGCTTCCATGAGTCGCATGTCGAGTGTGAGCTGTAGATCGTGGCCTGGAACCGGCGATCGATGCATCTCGACTTCGAGCGACTCTGGCTCAGCGTCGGTCAAGGCCCTTCCCTGCGCATCGACGACCACCCGCTCGAATCCGCGCGAGCCGCGCAGGAGCGTCTCGTACTCCCGTTCGAGGCCGCTCCGTCCAATGCGATCGCCGGAGCGGTAGAAATCCGGGTCGTCAGCCTTCTCGAGGTCGCTTGAGTTCACCTCGTTGAGGTAGCCAATCAGGTGGGCCCCGAGGCTCTTGTAGGGATAGTGGCGAAGAGGCACCGTCACGATGTCGAGTGCCCGAAGCTCCGCAAGATGCGTGTCGAGCGCGGCAAGCTGGCCGCGGCTGATGTCGCGGAAGAGCTGCAGTTGCTGGGTGCGCCGGCTTGCGGGAAGCGCCTCCAGTCGCTCTCGGAACGCCCTGGCATCGGCCGGAGACAGACTCATCAACGACGCAATCCGTTCGATGTCGTCCGGGCTCTGGAGGAGCCGGGGCGTCGCATAAACGTCGTAGGATGGGCGGTTCGATGCGATCACCCGGCCCGTGAGATCGCGAATCACGCCGCGAGTTGGAGGCAGCTCGAGGGTCTTCGTAATGTTGTCCTGTGCGATGCCAGACCAGCGGTCGCGCTGGAACAGCTGCACCTGGGCGATGCGCACGATGAGTCCGGCGAAGACCAACACGACGAAGAGCGCCATCCAGCGGTAGCGCTTTCGGAACTCCCCGACCTCACGGCGCTGCGAAAGCGTGATCATCCGGGCGAACGCTCCGAGGAGGGATCGATCCACCGGACAAGTGCGAACAGCACAGGCGACAGAGCCGCAGTGACGACCGCGGGCGCCAGGATCGACAGAACGAGGGCCAGACGACTCCAGGAGAGACCGCCCGGGGTGAAGGCGCGAATCGCTTCGATGAGCATACCGACACCGAGCGTGAGGCCGAAGGTGAGCGCGACTTGAAAGAGCACGCCGCGGAAACTCGAGACGATGCCCACGAGTCTCGCAGCGAGAAAGCCGACGACGCATGCGAAGGTATGGATGCCCATGGGGTTGCCGGTGAAAACGTCGTAAAGATAGCCGATCGCAAAGGCGGTCAACGCCCCGCGAACGAGAGGTATTCCGGGTGCAATGCCGACGGCGAAGACGAGGGGCAGCCCGAGGTAAGGCGACAATGGCTGGGGGGCGAGCAGGCGGGCGAAGGACGATTGGATGAGAAGCATGGCGAACGCGGCAACGACGATGAGCGCACTGCTTCGAAAGCCCCGCATGTCAGCGCTTGTCTTTGGGGCTAGAAATCAGGATGAGGACTTCGTCGAGGCGGGTGAAATCGACCGAAGGCGTGACCTCACCTTCTTGATAAAGGCCGAACTCTTGCTGACCGATCTCGGTTACATGCCCGATCAGAATCGAGGCGGGGAACTTCTTTCCAAGCCCAGACGTGTACACTTCGTCTCCGACCGCTACCTCGTCGTCCGTGCGGTCGAACTGAACGCGCGCACCGTACCGGGCGCGCTCTCCGAGACCAACGAGTCGACCGCGAGCGCCTCCTTGGCCGACGACCACGTCGACACGACTCTCCGGATCGACTGTGAGAAGGACGTCGGCGTAGTCACCCGAGACGCGACGAATCTGCCCAACCAGTCCCTCACTCGAGACGACCGGCATGCCCGGCTGAACGCCTCCGCGACCGCCCTCGTCGACGGCCAGACGCACGACGCGAAACGACGGCGAGATGTCTTTGGCGATGACACGTGCGGCGATGGTCGCGGTCGAAAGACGCTCACGCAGCCCGATGAGAGCCTCGAGCTCCTGTACCCGCGCTACCTCGGCGCGAAGCGCTCGCATCTCGCGCCCCAACCTGTCGTTCTCCGCGCGTAGCCGGTCGTTGTCCCGCCCGACGTCGACGAGATAGACGTAGTCTTCGACGACGCTGCTCGTCGTATCGGCAGCCCACTCGGCCACGTACTGAATCGGCCCACTGACACGGAGAATCCCCCGATCGAGAAGGGAAAGCGTCGAGGGGTCTTTGAGATGCGAGCGAAGGAACAGGAACGGCACGACCAGCAGTGCGATCACGATGGCGATGTCCCGTAACGTATTGAAATAACTCATCGCAGCGTCCTCGCGCTACGCGATCGTCACCTCGCGCAAGAGGTCTAGATGATCGAGCGCTTTGCCTGATCCCAGTACGACGGCTGATATCGGATCGTCCGCGACCATCACCGGGAGACCGGTCTCTTCGCGCAGCAAGACATCGAGGTTGCGAAGGAGCGCGCCGCCTCCGGTGAGCACGATGCCTTTGTCGACGATGTCAGCAGACAGCTCCGGCGGGGTGCGTTCGAGCGCCATCATCACAGCCTCCGTGATCGCGTTGATCGGTTCGGTGAGCGCATCACGAATCTCGTCGCCGTTTACTGTGACCGTCTTGGGCACGCCCGCGACCATATCACGGCCTTTCACCTCGAGCGTGGCGACTTCCCCGTCGGGGTACGCATTGCCGAGGCTGCACTTGACGCGCTCGGCGGTCTGTTCCCCGATGAGGAGATTGTACTTTCGCTTGAGATAGGCGACGATCGCTTCGTCCATCTTGTCGCCGCCAACACGCACCGATTGCGAATAGACGATTCCTGCGAGCGATATGACGGCAACCTCGGTCGTTCCGCCTCCGATGTCGACAACCATGTTGCCGCTCGGCTCGGTGATGGGCAGCCCCGCACCGATCGCCGCCGCCATGGGCTCCTCGATGAGAAAGACCTCTCTGGCACCCGCACCCTCGGCGCTCTCCTTGACCGCGCGCTTCTCGACCTCGGTGATACCGAATGGGACGCAGATGATGATGCGCGGTTTGACCAGGGTTCTGCGATCCTGATGCGCACGTGCGATGAAGTAGCGAAGCATCGCTTCGGTGATGTCGAAATCTGCGATGACCCCGTCGCGTAGCGGACGCACGGCCCGGATCGACCCGGGCGTTCGCCCGAGCATCTCTTTGGCCTCCTTGCCGACCGCAAGGACCCGTTGGCCACCGCGAGGATCGGCCTGCACCGCCACGACCGACGGTTCGCACGAGACGATGCCGCGGCCCTTCACGTAGATCAGGGTCGTCGCGGTGCCCAAATCGATGGCTAGATCGTTCGAGAAGAGGCCGTAAAACCAGTCGGAAATCATCGGTGCTGACGGACGCGAGAAGAGAATTCCCCACCATTTCCGGGGGCTTCTGGTCCAGGCGGCTAGCATGTATCAGCTTGGAGTAGGCGTTTCAAGCCTGCCTCTGTCCGCGGTTGGGGGTACCTCCGGGGTACCGCCTTAGGGCGGCCCTCGATTTGGGTCGCTCGCCGGAATCTGAGTAACCTTTAGGGGTCCTGAACGGACGGGGAGCCCCTTGCACGACAGACCACCACCGTCGGAAGCCGAACAAAGAGGTGCCGAAGCCGCGGCGCTCGTTGCGCGAGCGAAGGCCGGCGACACGGCCGCCTTCGGAGAGCTGGTGCGTAAGTACAGGCCGCGCGTCTATGCGCTTGCACTCACTCTGACGGGCCAGGCGAGCGACGCCGACGACATCACGCAGGACGCGTTCCTCAAGGCGTACGACAAGCTTTCCGAGTTCGAGGGACGAAGCGAGTTCTTCACCTGGATCTACCGCATCACGCTGCATCGAGCGCTCAACGTCACACGCGACCGCAGGCGCCGGCATGCGGTTCCCCTCGACGATCCTCGCTTGGTTGCCGCAGTGGAGATCGACGCACAGGGCGACCCGGAACGCGCCTGCTCGCTTCGTCAACAGTACCGCACCCTGCTTGAGGCGTTCGATCGCCTGAGCCCTCTTCTCCAAACCACGGTGGTGCTCACGACGCTCCAGGGTCTCAGCTACCGCGAAGCCGCCGTGGTTCTCGACACGACGGAAGGGACGGTCGCGTGGCGCGTCCACGAGGCACGCACGAAGATGCATGCCTACCTCGGGCGAATCGAGCTTGGCGTCGTGCCGGCGAAAAAGAGGCGCCGGCTTTCCGACAGCGCCATATTTCGAATCGAACGCACTCTGCTTCAGTTGATTCCGGCGCAGGCACCTTCGTTGGCCCCTTCATCCTGAGCGAGCGCAAGAGCGACCCAGACATTCGTGGTAGGAGCCGAGCGTGCTGGCCCACAATGTGATTGACCCGGAGAATGCTGAGCCCTCGGGCTACCTGTTCTTCGTCCACGGGATTCTCGGCACCCGCGCGAATTGGCGCGGGATCGCCCGGCGTTTCGTAGAGCAGCGGCCCGATTGGGGCGCGGTGCTGGTCGACCTTCGCGAACACGGCGAGTCGCTCGGGAGACCCGCCCCGCACACGGTCCGAACCGCGGCCGCCGACCTCCTCGAACTCGAGGTTGGGCTCGGACTGCCGATTGGGGGCGCGCTCGGCCATAGCTTTGGGGGCAAGGTAGTGCTCGACTGGCTCGGACAACGAGCGCGCGCAGCCGAGGTGTGGCTCATCGACTCGGCGCCTGGGCCAAGCGCGACCGATGTAGGCACTGACACCACGGCAACGGTGCTCGCGACACTCGGCGCGCTTCCAGCCGACTGGCCTTCACGGCAAGCCTTCGTGGACGCGCTCGTCGGACGGGGCCAGCCCCAGGGCATTGCGCAATGGCTGGCGATGAACCTCAAGCGGGGACGAGACGGGGGGCGCGTATTCGGTCCGGACCTCTCTGTGATTCGATCGCTCGTCGAGGACTACGCGACAATCGACCTTTGGCCGATTGTGGAATCACCGCCTGAGGGCACGATCCTGCATGAAGTCATCGGCGGACGGTCGGCGGTGTTTTCCGCAGGCGAACGCACGCGCATGCAGGCGCTTGCCGCGCAGCGCGACGACCTCTTCGTTCACGTATTCGAGGCGGCGGGGCACTGGATCCACGTCGACGCGCCCGACGCGCTAGTCGCGCTCTTGACATCGACCGTCCACGCACAACCATAGCTCGCAATGGCGGTCTTCATGACGGGGGCGACCGAGCTCGTCGGTTCTTATGCAGCCGATTGGCTGCTGCGAAACACCGACCACGAGCTTGCGCTCTTGGTCGATGCGGGGGACTACGACGAGGCGGTTGAGCATAGCTGGAGGTCGCTCCAGCTTCACATGCAGGCCGAAGAGTTCCATCGGTTTCTCGAACGCATCTGCTTCATCAGCGGCAATCCTACCCTTCCGAATCTCGGGATCTCGAGCGCTGACTACGACTGGCTAATCTCCAACGCGGAATCGATTCTCCACACGGCGAGTTCGCCGACCCCCGCGTCCGAACAAGCGTGCTCGAGTCATCATTTACGCGGGACGCTCTCTACGGTTCAACTCGCGAGGGCGATCGACGAGGACCATCCCCTGCGAAGGTTCACGATGGTATCTGCCGCGAGCGTCGCGGGGTATCGCCGAGGTCATACGATCCTCGAAAGCGATCCGCTCGATTGGAGTGCACCCGATCTCGATGCCTACGGGCGTACGAAGAAGTTCGCCGAGCACATGGTCCGCGAACTCTTGCCCGACGTTCCCAGCCTCGTCGTACGTCCGAGCATCGTCCTTGGAGATTCCCGGTTCCCGGAAACGATGGATACCGAGGCCGTGCGCGCACTGTGCCTGCTGGCGTCACTCCCGGTGCTGCCGTTCTGTCCCGATGCCCGCGTCGACATCGTGAACGCCGACTGGGTGGGTCCGTCGATTGGCGAACTGCATTTGCGCGAAGACCTTGGTCACGAGACGTACCACCTCACCTCCGGCGGGGAGGCGCGCACCCTAGGCGAGCTCGCCGAGGCACTCAGCCAGGCGTTGCGAACGAGACGACCGCGATTCGTCGAACGGCTGCTGGGCCCGACAAAGCACGGAGCGCGTTGGCTCGCTGAGCTTCCAAGCACGACGAGGGCGCAGCGCCTTGGCAGCACGTTGAGCATCGCGCTCCCGTACCTGACGACCGATACCGTCTACGACAACGCGCGGTCGGTGCGCGATCTCGGGAGCGAACCGGTTCCGTTCACTCGATACGCGGCCGATCTCTACAACTGCTCAAAATCTCTGAACTTCGAGTTGTCGCATCGCGAACTGCCGACCGGTCTAGACCTTTCTGACGTGCCGCCCGAGCCGGTGCGGCCGATGGCCTGAAGTGTCTGAGCGCATGCCCCGCCTTTCTTTGTGATGGCGCCGGTGGTAGACACCGACCCGATGGGCCTCAAGAGCAGCATCGATTGGGCGAAAAACGAATGGGGCATCTTCCGCCGCGGAAGCGAGATGCGAACCACCGAGCGAGTTCGCTGGCTCCGTCAATGGGTTCCGTTCGGTGCTCGCACGGCTGGCTGGGCCGTCGTGTCGCTCACCGGAGGGCCGCTCACACAGGGGCGCGTGTCGGTCTGGGCGGCACGCAAGTGGAGCCAGTCCAGCGCCAAGAGCCTGAAGATCGACATCCGAACCGCAGGGGGCGAGAACGTTCCCGAGGGTGCGCTCATCTACATGAGCAACCACGAGAGCCTCGTGGACATTCTGGTACTCGGGGCGGCCCTACCTGGCGACTTCAAGTGGGCCGCCAAGCGGTCGGTGATGAACGTGCCATTCCTCGGTTGGCATCTCCGGTCTGCGGGTCACATCCCCGTCGATCGCGGGCGAGGGAAAGAGGCTGCAGCAGCCGTGGTCGAGTCGTTCGTAGACGTGTTGGATCGTGACCGGCCGATCCTCGTCTTCCCAGAGGGGACGCGTACCGAAGACGGACATCTGCGCCCGTTCAAGGACGGGGGCTTTCGGGCTGCTGTCGAGGCCAATTGCCCGGTGGTTCCCGTCGCCATCCAGGGGACGTACACCCTCATGTCTCGCGACTCGGTCGACACGGGAACGGCGCGTGGCAACGATCCCGATCGGGTGGTGACCGTGGAGATCGGAGCGCCGATTTACCCGGTTGCGGAGCTTGCCAAAGAAGAACGAGTTGCCGATCTCCGCGACCGCACGCGTCAGGCCGTCGTCGGGCTCAAGGCGCGGGCGGTTGCTGCGAAGACCGGCGTCGAATCAACGCAGCGGCCTTGAAACTGATCACGGTCTCGCCGCTGTCTTTGCTCAGCGTGAGAAGACTCCGGATCACGCCCAGCCGGGGTCGACTTTCCGAAATCCGTGCCTCGATGATCTCACCACGCAGACGCAGTCTGTCTCCAACGCAAGCAGGAGCTTGAAACCTCACCTCGTCCCATCCAAGGCCGATTTCGGTCGCGGTGGGCTCGTCGTCCAACTGATGCCCCAAGCGGATTGCGATTGCGACGCTGTGGATCGCCGACGTGAACAAACGACCCACTGGGGTTCGCGCAGCCGCCTCGGGATCGACGTGAAAGGGAAGAGGGTCCCACTTGCTGCAGAACTCGATAATCTCGTCGGCCGTGAGCACGTAACTCTCGGGCGATTCCTTCGCGTGCCCTACCTCGATGTCTTCGAAATACTTCATCGTGCATCTGATGAGAGCGCGTCAGCGTGCCAGAAGGCGCGACGCGTCAGGTGTATTTCTGGACGATCCGGCCGAGCCCCGGCACCGCGCCCTGCACGTTCTTGAGCGCTGAGCCCCGCAGCTTGCCGTAGGCGCCTTTGACCGAGCCGTGATTCGAGCGCGACGCGCGAGCGTCGGTCACTTCAAGAAGAGACTCGGCGACCTCGGCCGAGTGCTTGTCGAAATAGTCGCTCACCGATTGCCCTTCATCGACGGCTTTCTGGCGGTAGGGTTCGAGGGCAACAGCGAACTCCGGCAACAGCGACTGCACCACGTTGCGTACGAAGCCGGGCTTTACGCCCTGAACCATCTTGTATCCGGCTTTGACCGCGACACCGCTAAGTCCTCGTTGACTGCTCACTTCGCCGTCCAACAGGGCACACACGTCTTCGACGATCGCCGTCCGTATGGCGTCATCGTTCAACACGTCGTTCAGATTCATCGCCCTCCCTTTTGCGCTTCTGGGCGCCCGACGCAAGCGCCGCCGCCCGCAGACTCTGCTCGAGCGACTCCACCACGGAATTCACAGTGTCCTGACGGGGGCTCACGACGAACAGATACTCCTTGTTCCGGAGGTGACTCACTCGGCCGACCTTCTCGCCGTTGGGACTGTAGATCCCGATTTGGGCGCCGACGTATCGCTTGAAGTCCACCGCAACGACCCCCACGTGGCCCCGCGCTTCGAGCAGCTCAGTCATCTCTTCACGGTCGACATGCCCCTCGTTGCTGAAGGAGACCAACAAGTGCTTCGGACGCAGACTGCCAATGACCTCGCGAAGGCCCTGCCGGATGCGTCTCTTGGAGTTGAAGTCACTCTTGTACTCGCGGCACTGGATGCGCTTGTTCGCGATCCCGTAGGTCTCGGGTTTGTCCCATCGCACGAGGCTTTCCCAAACGTGGTAGTTGCCCATGTAGCTATGCTGATTGTACGGGGGGTCGACGTAGGCAACGTCGGCATCGATGCTCGCGGCAGCCTCGGCTGCTTCGAGACAACGTGCATCTCCTGGTCCCGGCAGAATCGCCGGGAGCCGAAGCGCCAAATCATTCGATGCACGCGCCGCCCACTGCTTCAAGTACGCCATTTGCACCCCGGTGGTGGAATCCACCCGGTCGGCCGCCTCCATGAGTGAAACCAGCGCAATCGCCTCGAGTTCGGGAGCGAGCATGAGGCCTGCGATCGTCTGCCGAATCGCATCGACGCGCGCACCGTTGCGCGGCTGAAAGTAGCGCGCTTCTTCGCAGAACGTGCGCGTGAAGTAGCCGGGCTCCCCAGGAACCTTCTGCAGGTCGTCGATGAGGGCCTGTGCGGGTTCGGTCCACTGGTCCGCGTCGGCCTGCACGTAGCAACGACCGAGCGTCGCAGCGTAGTGCAGGTGATCGTTCGCGATCACGTATCGACCAGAGGCCTTCAGTCCTCGGGCGACGCGCGACGTGCCTGAGAACAAGTCGAGCACGCGCCCTGATTCGGGAAACGCCGCAACGGCGTTCACGATGTGGGGTACGAGGAGACGCTTCGAGCCAATGTACTTGATCATGAAGTCTGCGCCGTCATCGCCTGGACGATGGCGTCGCGAAGCGTAGCAGCTTCATACGGCTTCTGAACGAACCCCAGTGCGCCCATGCCTCGAAGCTCCCGCTCGAGCGCGCCGTCCCAGTATCCAGAGACGAAAACGACCGGCGCCTGAGGATCCATCGCTTTGAGCTCTTTGAACGCGTGGTCGCCGGTCATGCCAGGCATGTTGAGATCCATCAGAACGAGGTCGGGGCGCGGCTGCGTCTCCGAATAGATGCGCACCGCTTCCTGGCCGCTCTCGGCGAAGATCACGCGATGCCCGCTCTGACGCACGACCCTGCCCGCGCTTCGGCGGACCACATCCTCGTCGTCGACGAGAAGGATGAGAAGCTGAGTCTGGAGCACGGGAATCGCGGGAAGACTTGGCTCGGTTGGCGCCGCGGAGTGCCCCGTCGCAAGCGGGAACACGAGCTCGAAGGTACTCCCGCGCTGCGGCTCGCTCTGCAGCGTGATGTGCCCGTTGTGTCCCTTGGCGATTTCGTAGACCGCCGCAAGGCCGAGGCCCGCGCCAACCTGTTCGCCTTTGGTCGTGAAGAACGGATCGAACGCGCGCTCTTTCGTTTCGGCATCCATCCCGATGCCCGTGTCGGTGACCGTGAGCAAAGCGTGCGCGACTAGCGGGTTGAGGGGCGCCTCTTCGAGGTCTTCCTGGCAGGCCTTCTTCGATTCGATCAAGAGCTTGCCGCCTTTGGGCATCGCGTCGCGCGCATTGATCAGCAGGTTCATCAGAAGCTGGTGCAGCTGCCCTTTGTCCCCGAGGACCCTCAGTCCTCGATCGACCTTCGCTTCGATCGCAATGTTTCGCGGAAAGGTGTGACGAGCGAGCTGGACGACGTGACGGCACAGCTCGGAGAGGTTCACATTGGAATGACTCCGATCCACCTCCCGCGCGAATCCAAGCAGTCGGCTGGTCATCTCGGTTGCTGCGCCTGCCGCCGACCGAATATCGTTGAGCGCTTCGCGGACACCTGCGTCGCTGAGCTGTGTCTCGGCAGGAAGCCCGTTCAGGAAGTCGACGCTCGCACGCACGGCCCCGAGCAAGTTGTTGAAGTCGTGCGCAACGCCGGTCCCGAGTCGCCCGATCGCTTCGAGCTTGCGACGGTGCGCGACCTGCTCCTCCATCGGGTCGTGATGGGCGAAGAGCAACAGGCTACTGCCGACCTGAATCCGGTCGCCGTAGGCCAAGACCTGTCGGGTGATCGATCGGCCGTTGACCTGCGTGCCGTTGCGACTCTCGAGGTCCTCGGCAACGTAGCTGCCGTTGCGATGCTGGAAAATCCGTGCGTGCATTCGGGAGACCAACACGTCGTCGATCTTCACGTCTGCCTCGGCGCCTCGACCAAGCGTCAGCTCGTCGTCGATTGCGTACTTGTCCCCGGCCAGCTTGCCTGCGAGCACCACGATACGGGCTTGCTCTTCCTTTTTGGAGAGCGAGCGCGGCGCAAACACGTGCTGCCGCGTGACCTCTGTGGTTTCTTCCCTCGACATGACTGCTCGCTCCCCGTCCCCCGTAGAGGGTAGCCTGGCGAACCCTCTCTGGGTGTAGCCCGAGAGGGTGAGTGCGCGCCAGCCGACCCCGGCAATGCGGTCGACGCAGTTGAACCGAAGACCCTTTTGGTCATAATGGCGAAGCCCCGATGAACGCCGTGCCACCCCGCTCGAACAAAATCCTTTTGATTCGGCGTATTTGCGTCCTGGCCGCACTTACTGTGGTCGTTCTTCAGGGTTCGGGCTCCGGCCACATGCTTCTCGTGGAGCACAGCCGCTGTGTCGCGCACGGCGCGCTCGTTCACGGCAACGCGGGCGCCGATCACGCCGACGATGTGCACGCGCCGGTCGCAGCAGAAAGCCAAGGCGCGACGGCATGGCCAGACGCCGACTTCGACGCTGGGCACGACCACTGCGTTCTCGCCGCCGAGCGGAGAGATCTGGTGCTGGCCTTCGACGGTCCCGCGGCCGAAGGGCAGCTCTCGGAAGTGGTGCTTGCGGACAGCCAGCCGGCTGCGCCTCGAGGGAGCGCGCCCGCAACCTTCCGAACCGCACCCAAGACCTCTCCTCCGGTCTAGCTAGCTCCGCTCACGACACGCGTTGTGTGACTCCGTCACGTAGCGGGCGCCTGCTCGTCTGCCGGGTCCGTCCCGAATGACTCGAGCCCTGCGCTCAAGTGCTGAGGCCTGCCGTAGCTGACCGCCGCGGCTCTCGTGGAAGCTGGTAATGACCGAGATTCGAACGTTCGCCATAGGAGTGCTTGCTCTTTCGGCCGCATCGCTTGCGGTATCGGCGCCCGTGTGCGCCCAAACCGAACCGACTGACCCAAGCGACGAGACCGAACGAGCTGACTCTAGCGACCTGGCGGACGACGACGAGCTTCATCCTCCGCACCTCGTCGCTTCGCCGCCGCCTCGCTATCCTGCCGGCCGCGAGAACGAAGGCCTCCACCCGACGGTAATCCTGCGCGTCACGGTCACGGCCGAAGGCGAGGTCACCGACGTCATTGTCGAGCATTCGGCAGACGAAGACTTCGATGAAGAAGCGATTGCGGCGGTTGAGCGTTGGACGTTCGAGCCTGCCCTCGAGGGGCAAACACCGGTGCCCAGTCGGATCCGGGTCGCGGTGCACTTCGAGCCCCCCGCTGCAGGCGTTCCGCACGTAGGCGATAGCCACGAACCACAGGAAGCACCGCATGTGAACCTGCTCCCAGCCGCGCCGAACGAGCCTGCAGGCCTTTCGGGAGCCGCTATCCTCGCGCCAGTCACGCCCGCCACTTCGTCGCCCGCGACCCCTGCAGAGAAGCCTGCCGAGAACCCAAGGACGAAACCGGACGAGACCCCCGCGGCGCCCAGCGATGCAAGCTTCACCGAGACGGCCGAGGTCGACGCCGACGCGCTTCGGGCCCAAGGCCGCGGCGCCGGCGACTTCACGATCGGACGCGACATCCTGGACGCGGCGCCGGCCAATACTGCATCCGATCTGCTGCTTCGGGCACCGGGCCTCTATGTTGCGAACGTCGGCGGCAGCGCGGCCGGCGACTTCTTCTACCTCCGCGGCTTCAACGCGGAGCACGGCCAAGACATCGAGTTCAAGCTCGGTGATGTCCCTCTCAACCAACCCTCGAACATTCACGGCCAGGGCTACACCTACGTGAACTTCATTATCCCGGAGGCGGTGCGAGGTCTGCGCGTCCTCGAGGGCGTCTACGACCCAAGCCAGGGTGACTTCGCGGTAGCCGGCACGGTCCAGTACGACATGGGAGTCGAGAACCGAGGCATCTACGCCAAGAGCGAGTTCGGGTCCTTTCGCACCTTTCGGCAGGTCGCAATCTTCGCACCCAAGGGCAAGCCCTCCGATACGTTTGGCGCCTTTCAGTTCCGACGCTCCGACGGGTTTGGGGAGAACCGGGATGGGCTCGACGGCTCGGCAATGTTTCAGGTCGGGTTCGGCAAGAATCAGTGGCACTTTCACGTGCACGGATCGTTCTGGGGCGCGCGATACAACTCAGCGGGGGTGCTCCGGTTAGACGACATCGAGGGAGGCGATGTCGGCTTCTACGATGTCTACCCGTACGCCACGGCCGAAGCGCAGAACGCGTACAACGCGGGCGCGATTCTCGGTGTGCGCGGGGAGCATCGCGGAGAGAACCTCAAGAACACGAGCTTCGACCTCTACGTCCAACTGCAAGACTTCCGCATTCAGCAGAACTTCACGGGCTTCCTCGAGCGGTCGCAGGTCGAGCCCGATTTCGTCGGGCGAGGCGATCTCATCGAACAGCGCGACCGCCGCATCGTCTTCGGTGGCAACGCTCGCCATCGCACTTCGCAGTTCGCGCCCGCCGAATGGGCCAAGGGGACCATCGAGTTCGGTATCTCGGGACGCGTCGACCTCATCAATCCGCAGCAGCAGAACCTCATCGAGGCACCGGCCAACCGAACCTGGGACCAGCGGGTCGACGCAGACATCGTGCAGGCGGACATCGGCATGTGGGTGGACCTCGATTGGGACTTCACCAAGTACCTCAACTTCAAAGGGGGCGTGCGAGCCGACATTCTGTTCTTCGACGTCAACGACAAGCTCGGGAATTTCGTGCCCGACTTCCGGCCTGAGAACTTCATTCCGGGGTTTCGACGCACGGCGGCTGGCGTCGTGGCTGGACCCCGCTTGGCGCTCACCGGCAAGCCCACGGAATGGTTCGACATCATTGGCTCCTACGGCGAAGGCTTTCGTTCACCACAGGCCCGTACGCTGGTCGACGGTGAGACCGCGCCGTTTAGCAAGGTTCGCTCACTCGACGTCGGAATGAAGTTTCGCGTGGGTGCGAACGAAGAGCTCGCCCTGACGCTCACCGGATACCGCACATGGCTCGACAACGACGTGTTCTTCGAAGCTGCAGAGGGACGGCTCGAAAACATCGGCCCCACCAGCCGCACCGGCTTCGTGTTCTACGCGTCGACGCGACCACTGCCCTGGTTGACGGGCGCGCTGTCGGTAACCTACGTGCACGCCATTCTCGACGGTCCGCCTCCAGAGACGGTCGAGAACCCGACGCCGCAGTTCGGCGAGGGGGATCTGCTTCCGTTCGTGCCGCCATGGATTGTGCGGCTCGACGTCGGTGCGGGAGACGACCTCGTGGACCTCTGGAAGTACCCGCTTCGGGGACACGTCGGTCTTGGCTACACCTATCTGTCGGCGCGTCCACTGCCGTATTCGCAGACCGCAGATCCGTTTTCGCTGCTCGATCTCTCGGCGAAGCTGTCTTGGTGGTTCCTCGAGGTCGGCTTTCAGGTCTTCAACCTGGCCGACGCTGAGTACGCGGCCAACGAGTTCGCATTCGTGTCCGACTGGGATCCCAACGCCGTCGGGTCGCGGATTCCGGCGCGCCACATCGCGGCGGGGCGACCGCGCACTTTCTTCTTCACCGTAGGGTTTCGGCTATGAGGCGAGCTCACCGCATTTGCTTGGTCATGCTGGCGCTGATGCTCGGCTGCGGAGAAACCGGCGGTAGCTTCGTCGAGGTGGCGTTCGCAGGCCAGGGAACCGCACCGGAAAGCTTCGTCAAGGACGGCTGGGAGGTGACCTTGACCCAAGCCACCCTCGGCTTCGGGCCGATCTTCTTCTGCGCAACCGCGAGCGCACAGTCGAGCCGGTGTGAGGTCGCCATTCTCGAGTACCTCGACGGCGTCACGCTCGACGGCCTCGATGCGAACCGGCAGCCGATCGGCGTGCTCTCAGGCACGACGGGGACGGTTCGCACGGCCTTCTTCGACTATGGAATCGTCTGGCTGCTGACCCAACCCCTGCCCGAAGCGCTTGCAGGCGTTCCGGGGGGCCCTGCCGTCGTTCGATCGGAAAGCTCGAACTACGTGCCCGAAGGGCACTCGGGGCGCTTCGCGGGAACGGCCGTCTGCGTCAATACGCCGGAGACCTGCTGCCCAGACGCAGACGACTGCCCGGCAAGCTACACGTTTGAAGCCAACGTCGACGTGCTGGTCGCCAACGCGGGCACGCCCGCGGTCAACGGCGCGCGCACGGAGCAGGAGATAGCGACCGAGCCCATCTCGCTGACCGTGCGATTCGACCCGAACGCCTGGTGGCAGACCGTGGACTTCGCCCGGCTCGCCGCCCTCGACGACGGGTCCGGCGAGGTTCTGCTCTCACCCTCGGACCCGGACTACAGCGCGATCGTCGCGGCGATGACGGCCAACGCGCTCCCCACCTTTTCCTGGTCATCTGCGACTAGGGAGTGATCGAAAAAGACAAAGGAGAAAACGTAAATGGAAGAAACCCGAACGAACGCACCGAACCCTGGATCTCGACGGCCACATCTTGGCTTCGGCTCCGCGATGGCCGCCATGCTCGCAGTAGCTGGCCTCGCAGGTTGTGGCGATGACGGCGATGGCGGCGACGGAAACCTTTCGGTGCTGCTCTCGGCAGAAGACACCATTCCCAACGGTATCCCGAGCGGCACCGGCGACGAGGAAATCACCGACGGCTACGCCGCGACGTTCGACCGATACATCATCGCCCTCGGGTTGGTCGACATGAGCCAGCTCGACGGGGCCGACCGCCAAACGAGTAGCGTGGTCTCCGTTGCGGACTACGCGAGCCTCCCGACGACCAATCCGGAACTCACGGCCTTCAACGGGATCGCGGAAGGCCAGTACACCCAATTCGGTTTCAGCACTCCCGCTCCCGACGCAAGCGTGCTCAACGTCAACGGCGTCGCACAGTCGGACGTCGACGCGATGATCGCGAACGGGTGGAGCTACATCATCGAGGGGCGCCTAACCCGGGTTTCGGACGGTGCAACGCGCGACTTCTTGATCGAGGCCCCAGTGCCGACGACGTACACTGACTGCGCAGTCGAGGATCTCGAGCCGGGCGTGAACGTGAGCCGCAACGCCAGCGTCGACATCACGATGCACGGCGACCACCTTTTCTTCAACGGCTTCCCTGAGGAAGAAGGCGCGGTGAACCGGCAGGCGCAGTGGATGTGGGACATCGCCGACACCGACGGTGACGAGGTTCTCACCCGCGTCGACTTCGAGGCCGCCACGGACATCGGCACGCTCTTCCCCTCGCCTCCCGCTGGCGACTACGAGCTCACCGGCGGACCGCTACCAATCACCAACGCCTGGGACTTCGTCCGGGCGCAGCTCGGCACGCAGGGGCACATCTTCGGCGAAGGCGAGTGCGAATGGGGCGACCTCTAGTGCGACCCCTTGCCCACGGCCGAGAACGCCTCACAACTGACGCATGAGCAGCGAGAGCACGCAGCGCCGCAAGTACCGAAGAGACTACCAACCCCCGGACTTCGGGATCGACACAGTCGACCTCTCGTTCGACCTCGACCCCGATCAGACGATCGTGACGGCACGGCTTCGAGTCCGCCGCCGCCCCGGCGCGGTCGACAAGA
This sequence comes from uncultured delta proteobacterium, assembly GCA_963845195.1. Lineage (GTDB taxonomy): Bacteria > Myxococcota_A > Polyangia > Polyangiales > Houyiibacteriaceae > SG8-38. Next base: position 850,700 of record CAWJRH010000001.1, on the reverse strand, counting down.
ACACGCCTCTGGTGCTCGACGGCGTCGAGCTTGAGCTTCGTGCCGTGCGGCTCGATGGGCTCGAGCTCGACGCATCGCGCTTCGAAGCAACCCCGGAGCTCCTGACGATCCACGACGTGCCTGAGCAGTTCGTCCTCGAGACCGAGGTCGCGGTCGCGCCCAGCCAGAACACCAAGCTGATGGGCCTCTATCAGTCGCAGACGATGCTCTGCACCCAGTGCGAAGCCGAGGGGTTTCGGCGCATCACCTATTACTTGGATCGTCCCGACGTGATGGCGCGCTTCACGACGAGGCTCGAAGGGGACCAGAAGGCCTATCCGGTGCTCCTGTCCAACGGAAACCGCACCGCGCAGGGCGAGCTACCGAGCGGCCGTCACTTCGTGCAGTGGGAGGACCCGTTCCCGAAGCCGAGCTACCTCTTTGCAGTTGTGGCAGGCGATTTGGTCTGCAAGTCGGGCCAGTTCACCACAGCCTCGGGTCGCGACGTCGCCCTCGAGATCTGGGTCGAGCACGAGAACGCCGACAAGTGTGACCACGCGCTCGCCTCGTTGGAGGCGGCGATGAAGTGGGACGAGGACAAGTACGGCCTCGAGTACGACCTCGACACCTACATGATCGTCGCCGTGCGCGACTTCAACATGGGCGCGATGGAGAACAAGGGTCTCAACGTGTTCAACTCGATGTACGTGTTGGCGGACCCTGCTAGCGCAACCGACGACGACTACGAGGGCATCGAGAGCGTCATCGGCCACGAGTACTTTCACAACTGGACCGGCAACCGTGTGACCTGCCGCGACTGGTTCCAGCTCACCCTCAAAGAAGGCCTGACCGTCTATCGCGATCAGGAGTTCTCCGCGGACATGACCTCGCCCGCCATCGAGCGCATCAAGGACGTGAACCGGCTGCGGACCGCGCAGTTCGCCGAAGACTCGGGGCCTCAGGCGCACCCGATTCGCCCCGAATCGTACGTCGAGATGAACAACTTCTACACCGCGACGGTCTACGAGAAAGGCGCCGAAGTCGTAAGGCTCTACGAGACGCTGCTCGGTAAGGACGGCTTTCGCAAGGGCCTGCGCCACTACCTCGAGAAGCACGACGGTCAGGCGGTCACCTGCGACGATTTTCGCGCGGCGATCGCCGAGGCCAACGGGGTCGATCTTGGCCGGTTTGAGCGTTGGTATTCGCAGGCCGGAACCCCCACAGTTACCGCGGTCGGCGACTGGGATGAAGCGTCTTCCGAGTACCGGATCGAACTCACTCAATCGCAGCGCTCGTTCCCCGATACCCCTCCACCGCTTCCGCTTCCGATTCCGCTTCGCCTCGGGCTGCTCGGCAAAGACGGTGGCGACATCGAAGGCACCGCGCAGCTCGTCGAGCTTACCGAGAGCGAGCGGACAGTCAGATTTAAAGGCATTGCAGAGCGTCCGGTCCTTTCGATCGGTCGTGGGTTCTCGGCTCCGATCAAGCTCGAGGTCGAGCGCTCGGACGAGGCGCTGGCGTTTCTACTCGGACACGACCAAGACCCTTTCAACCGATGGGAGGCCGGGCAGGAACTCGGCCGTCGGGTGGCTCTTTCGTTAGCCGATCGGCTCGCCGGCGACGACAACGCATCGCTAACGCTCGACCCGGGCCTGGTCGCTGCCTTCGAACGTGTGCTGGGCGATGAGACTCTCGACGGCTCGATCAAGGCGATGACCCTCGCCCTGCCTTCGGAAGAACTCCTCGGGCAGGCGCTCGATGTGGTCGATCCCGCGGCGGTGCATGGGGCACGGAGCTTCCTCGTACGAGAGCTCGGACGTGCGCTCCGCCCGCAATGGCTGGCGACGTACGAGGCTCACAGCACTGGCCCGGACGACATCAACAAGCGCGAGATCGACCGGCGTCGCATCAAGAACCGTGCGCTCCAGTACCTCGCCGCACTCGGGGACCAAGAGACGACCGCCTTGGCAGCGGCGCAGTTTGAGAGTGCGAGTACGATGACCGACTACCAGGCCGCCTTCATTGCCCTGGTGGAGCTTGATGCTCCCGTGTCCAACGAAGCGATCGAGTCATTCTACGAACGATGGAAGAGCGATGGGCTCGTGCTGGACAAGTGGTTTCGCATTCAGGCGATGTCGGCAGCGCCGTCTGCATTCGAGCGAGTCGTCGCCTTGTCCAAGCATCCCGACTACAGGCTGACCAATCCGAACCGCGCGCGTTCGTTGCTCTATGCCTTCGCGTTCGGCAATCCCGTGCACTTCCATCGCCGCGACGGCGCAGGCTATCGCTTCGTCGCGGACAAGGTGCTCGAACTCGACGCGATCAATCCACAGGGGGCCGCGCGCGTGGTCGGTGCGTTCAACCGATGGAAGCGCTACGAGCCGGGCCGGCAGATGCTGATGAAAGGCGAACTCGAGCGAATCGCCTCAGTCGCATCGCTCTCGAAAGACGCCAGAGAGATCGTGGAGCGCGCGCTCGCTGGCTGAGTGACACAGCGTGGGTCGGGCGGTCTAGTTGCGACCCGGAAGGCCGAACGGCGCGCCCTCGCAGGAAACCTCATACATCAGGGTGCCGTCGTCGGTCTCGCCCATCAGCTCCGGCTCTTCATTCTCCGGGAACGCCGCAATTTTCAGGTCGCCGTCGACGTAGGCGAGGAACTGGCACATCTCTTCTTCCCCGGTGTTGCCCCACACGAGCGTCCGGTCGGTCGTGTTGTTGTACCCGCAGGTGTATTTCATGCGCTTGGCGCCCTGAGAGTTCACAGGCGGGTCGATGGTCCGTCCCAGCACGTCCGATACGTTCTCGAGTTCGACGATCGGTCTCTCGGTCCCGTCGTCGTCCACAAAGCTGAGCGAGAAGTAGTTGCCCCACTCATGGTAGTGGCCGAGCACGTAGTAGACGTTGAGCGAATCCTCGATGATGCCGGTGAGGTCGCAGGTCTGGGTCCATCGCGACTGCCGCTGTGGGTCGATGGCGATGGCGTAGTTCGCGAAGCTCATCTCTCGAAGCTTGGTAACGACCTCTTCTTCTTCGATCGCTTCGATTCCCATGGTGAGCGTGGTGTCAATTGGCGCGGCGGCCACGTTGAACAGATGCACGTTGCCAATGATCTTGCTGCGCGGAGGTACGACGATAACCGTCCCTTCGGGGAACGCCTGGGTCTCCTCGAACGACTGCGTCGACTGCGCGAAGATCGTGCCGCCGAAAGCCGCGGCCGACACCTGGTTGAATTCACGATCGCGGCACTTCCAGGTGCCGTCGTCGGTCACGGGTTCACCCCAGCGGTCGTCCGGAACGAAGAACCAGTTCGAGTGGTGCCACGCACCGTCGTTGACCTGGCGAACCTTGTTCACGTAGAGCGTCTCTTCGTTGCCGATGGTCCAGCTCTGGCACCAGTAGTCGTCGGCGCCCGGTGCGACGGTAATCGCTTCGAACGTGTGCTCGACCGTGGCGTTGAAGTCGCCGGAGTCCGAGCTGCTTGAGTCGCTGCAACCTGCGAGGGCCACCAGGGCCGTCGCGACCAATAAAGTTATTGTGCGCATGAGAGAACGCGAGGATGCGTCACTATGCGAACGCCCGCAAGTCGCTGTCCCACGAGGCTCCAATCGAAGCCCCGAGACCAGCGCCGGAGGGGGCCAGCCCTGTACGATGCGCATGCCGGGTACTATCGGTGCTTGTAATGGCAGCCTACGCTCCACACCGGCTCGGTACGAAACGCGGCCGCGGTCGTCGCATGGCCCGCCTTGGAGCGCTGATCGTGCTGTGTCTCGTCGGCACCGCGGCAGCAGAGACGGTGCCGCCAACCCTGGGCCCGGCGCCGCGCGATTCGGATGACCGATTCGACAACTTCCACGGCCCGCTCCCGCAGGCGGGCGCCTCGGTCACCCTGCCCTTCTTCGCGCGAAGAATCCTGCGTTCATTTCAGCGCAGCGAGGGCGCGGCGCCGACCACTCCCAACGACGGGGCCTTCCTCCGCGAGAACGCCAAGCACAGCACGCCCACGGTCACATGGATCGGGCACGCGACGATGCTCGTGCAGATGGACCACGCCACCTTTCTCACCGACCCTATCTGGTCCGAGACGGCGAGCCCCGTGTCATTCGCGGGACCGAAGCGACTGGTCGCACCCGGCGTCGCGATCGACGATCTCCCGCCGATCGACTTCGTCGTCATCTCGCACAACCACTACGACCACCTCGACCTCCGTACCTTGGTGGTGCTCGCCGAGCGTAGCCCGGACACGCGCTTCTTCGTGCCTCTCGCAAACGGTGATCTTCTCAGGGAGAACGGCATCAAGAACGTACAAGAGCTCGACTGGGGCGCTTCGCAGCAGTACGCAGGCGTGCGTGTGTACTGCCTGCCCGCCCAGCACTGGAGCAAGCGGGGGATCGGCGACGACCGCACGATGCTCTGGTCATCCTGGGCGGTGGTGGGCCCCGAACGTCGCTTCTATTTCGCGGGCGACACGGGCTACTTCGATGGGTTTGCACGCATTGCCGACGCGCTCGGCCCGTTCGACCTCGCCGCCGTCCCGATCGGCGCCTACCAGCCCACCGAGATGATGCGACCATCCCACATGGATCCGGAGGAAGCGGTGCAGGCGGCGGTAGACCTCGAGGCACGGCGCGCGGTGGCCATGCACTACGGCACCTTCGAACTCTCAGACGAGCCGCTCGAGGAGCCCCCGAAGCGCTTTCGCAAGGCCGCCGCGGAGAGCAGGCTCGGCGCCGAGGACGCCTGGGTCCTCCGGATCGGCGAGACCCGCGATTTCTAGAGGGCCCCGCCGACCGCCCCCCTGATGGGCTGAGATCGCAGCCTGTGGGAGACTAGGCCGCGCGTCCAAAGTGGAGGTCCTGGAGGATCTCCAACTCCGTGATCTCGAGCGGGGTTCGCGCGAGCGCCGGGGCTCGACCGGCCTCCCCGCCCTCGGGCTCGGGCTCGGGGCTTCTCGGCGTACCGAAATAGCCGCCGAACCTTCGCTGAAGGCGCGCGACGAGTTCGGGGTCCATCTGCGAGTGCAATAGATAGATCATTTGCATGATGTTCTCCTTTCCTGTCCCTTGCTCTTCACTCTACAGCCGGATCCTAGGGCTGTGACGCAGCGCAGCAATGCCATTCCGCAGTAACTCACAAATAGCTGGAACTACGACTCTTTTAGACTGAGGAACCGTTCCTGTGGTTTGGCGACGTACGCCTGCATCTGTGCGAGGAGCGCTTCGGGGCTCGAGTCGACGAACACCGAATCGCCCTGCTCAGGCCGCAGAAACCCTTCCGCAAGCCCATGCTCGAACAGCCCGAGCATCGGAGCGAAATAGTCCTCGACGTTCAGCAAACCGCAGGGCTTGTCATGAATGCCCAGGGTCCTCCAGGTCAGTATTTCGAAGGTTTCCTCCCAGGTGCCGAGCCCGCCCGGAAGCGAGATGAACCCGTCCGAGAGTTCGGCCATCGTGGCCTTGCGCTCGTGCATCGAGGCAACGACGCGAAGCTCGGTCAGCCCGTCGTGGACGACCTCCTGCTTCATCAGGAGTTCGGGAATGACGCCGACCGCCGCGCCGCCGCGCGCGAGAACCGCATCGGCGAGGATCCCCATCAGTCCAAGCTTCGACCCGCCGAAGACGAGCCCGAGGTCACGCTGCACTAGCGATTCGGCCAGCAACTCCGCCGCCCGGGCGAATTCCGGTCGTCGACCGCGCCGTGACCCGCAAAAAACGCAGACCCGTTTCATGATTGCCTGCTCAGGAGAGACCGATGCCCGACTGGAGGAGCTGGGTAGCGGCCAGCGCGAGCCTGCGCGCGCTCTCAGAGTTGAGAGCACCGACGCGTGGATGACCGTCGACGATCATTCGAGCCAGTCCGTGGGTCAGCGCCTCACTTGTGAGAATGATGAGCTCGGGGTCCGCTTCCGGCAGCAGCCCCGCGTTCTGGCCCTCGACGATGAGCGCGCTCAACTTCAGACGTCGCTCATCCTCGGCGTCACCGAGCAGCTGACCAGGAGACTGGTCCCGCGTATGAATTAAATCGAAGAGCCGCGGGTGCTCGGCAGCGAAACGCACGTACGCAACGGTCCGCGCGCGAAACTCAGTCAGGGCGTCATGGCAGTCCCGCGTTGCTTCTGTGATTGCTTCGTCCAACGCGCGCGCCGCCCGCGCGGCAACCGCCTCGATGAGCTCCGGCTTGTCGGCGAAGTGTCGAAACGGCGCCGCCGAGGAGACACCCATCGTTCGGGCCAGAGCCCGCATGTTCACCGCCTGCGGGCCTTCGGTATCGACAGTGCGATAGGCCGCGTCAATAAGCGACTCTCTGAGATTCCCATGATGGTAGCGCACGGAGGCTTCAGCCATGGGCCGACCGTATCAGAGGGTGTAACTGCTGCTCACTTTTGAGCGTCCAATGCAGGGGAGAGCATGTGAGCACTGCTGACGCCGGCGCGGGAGCTCGATTCGTGCGATGTGAGCACTGCTCGCACGGGCAGATTCGCTCATGTGAGCACTGCTCACCCCCCGCTGGGGGATTAGCGACAGACGCCGACCGACAGGTCGCAGCGATAATCGTAGGGGCAGTCCTTCTTCTCCTGGCAGGGAAGCATCTCGCAGATGCCGCTTTCCTCGTTGCAGTAATACGGAGGTGAGCAGCTGTGGAGACGACAGGCGACTTTGCCCCGCGGCACCCGGGCCGGGGTTTCCTCGGGCACCGAAGACGAGGACGCGGCGCTCGAGGAGCCTTGCGACCTCACGGATCCACCGCACCCGACCGCAACGATCAGCGCCGCTATCGCGCCAGCCTCGAGGGCCTTCCGCATCAAGTCTGTCGCAGCCACTCTTGGGCGCCTCCCGGCCATGGGCCAAAGATGATAGTTTTGTCCCATGGCGGCAAAGCATATTCTGATCGGCACCGATTTCTCGGAACAGTCGAAGCGAGCCATCGAATCGGTGCACGAGTACGCAACCACGTACGGTGCGAAGGTCACCCTCGCCTACGTGGTCGACCCGCGGGCGTTCGTGCCGCCGCAGGCGGTCATGATGCCGGAAACCCAGGGGCCCCACGGGGAAGGACGCAAGGCCGACCTCGACCGTCTGGCAGCGGAGCTTCTTCCCGACATCGCGACCGACAGCGTGGTGCTGGTCGACCATGCTCCGGCACGCGCGATCTGCGAGTACGCCAAAGAGAACGAGATCGACGCGATCGCAATCGGCTCCTACGGTCATAGCGGAGTTGAACATTGGCTGATCGGCAGCGTGGCCGAGCGGATCGTCCGCCACGCACCCTGCAGCGTGTTCGTGTTCCGCGACTAGCCCGCCCCCCTTCAAAGCCCCGACCGCTCCTGGTAGGCTCCGACAATGGCAAAGCGGCGTGCGTGGTCGATTCTGGGCAACTCACAGCGACTCGATGGTGGAGCGATGTTTGGAAACGCGCCCCGGGCCCTGTGGCACTCCTGGGTCGAACCCGACGAGCTCAACCGTATCCCATTGGCCTGCAGGGCCCTGCTCGTCGAAGACGCAGGTCGCCTGATCCTCTTCGAGACCGGTATCGGCGCGTTCTTTCCTCCGGGACTGCGAGAGCGCTACGGGGTCCAGGAAGAACGCCACGTGCTCCTCGACAGCCTGGAAGCGGCTGGGTTCTCGCACGAGGCAATCGACGTCGTCGTGCTCTCGCATCTGCACTTCGACCACGCGGGCGGACTCCTGGCAGCCTACGATCCCGACGCCCCAATGCGGCTTCTCTTTCCGAAAGCGACCTTCGTCGTCGGCGGCGAGGCCTGGCGCCGCGCCACCCATCCCCACGTCCGTGATCGCCGCTCGTTCATCCCCGAGCTCCCGCAGCTCCTCGAAGAGAGCGGCCGCCTCGAAGTGGTCCGAGGCAATCGTTCCGAAACCCTTGGCAGCGCGTACAAGCTTTGGCTCTCGGACGGTCACACGCCGGGTCTCATGGTGACCGAAGTTCCCAGTGAAGACGGACCGATCGTCTACGCGTCGGATCTCATTCCGGGTCGAGCCTGGGTCCATCTTCCCATCACCATGGGCTACGACCGAAACCCCGAGCTGCTGATCGACGAGAAGTCCGACCTTCTCGAAGCCATGGCATCGCAGCGGGGCCAGATCTTCTTCACCCACGACCACGAGGTCGCGCTCGGACGGATTGCGAAGAACGACAAGGGGCGATTTTTCGTGCAGGACAGCAGGACGGAGCTGCAGGGCGCGTCACTCTAAGAGGCGTGGTAGGCTTTCTTTTTTGGAGGCCTCATGCCCGACGGTCACGGACACCAGCTCCCGCGCATCGAGAGCGGAGCGGACTACATCGATAGCCTTCGGGGTCGAGATCTCCGAGTCTATCTCTTTGGCGAGCTCGTCGACGAGCCGGTCGACCACCCGCTGATTCGCCCCTCGATCAACGCCGTCGCAGAAACCTACGACCTTGCCGCGCGAGAGCCCGAACTCGCCACGGTCGAGTCGCCGCTCACCGGCCGCCGTGTGAATCGGTTTCTGCATATCGCGCAGAGCCCCGACGACCTGGTCGCGCAGAACATGATGCAGCGCAAGCTGGGGCAGAATACGGGCACCTGTTTTCAGCGATGCGTCGGGATGGACGCGTTCAACTCGCTCTACTCAGTCACCTACGAGATCGACGAGAAGCACGGCAGGTCGTACCACGATCGCCTGAAGGCCTTCATCGGAACGATGCAGGAGCGAAACCTCGTCGTCGGCGGCGCCATGACCGACGTCAAAGGCGACCGTAGCAAAGCCCCTCACGAGCAGGCCGATCCAGACCTTTTCGTTCACGTCAGCAAGCGTAGCGACGAAGGCGTATGGCTTCGCGGCGCCAAAGCGCACCAGACGGGGTGCATCAACTCGCACTGGATCGTCGCGATGCCCACGATGCGACTCGGGCCTGACGACAAAGACTACGCGATCGTCGCGGCGTTCCCCGTCGACGCCCCGGGCATCACCTACATCTACGGACGACAGTCGTGCGACACCCGCAGCATGGAGGAAGGCTCAATCGACGTCGGCAACGCCAACTATGCGGGGCAAGAAGCGATGGTAGTGCTCGACGACGTCTTCGTTCCGTACAGCCATGTGTTCATGGATGGCGAGTACGAGTTCGCGTCGATGCTTGTCGAGAGGTTCACCTGCTACCATCGCCGTAGCTACGTCTGCAAGACGGGGGTCGGCGACGTGCTCATCGGGGCGGCGGCGCAGGCTGCCGACTACAACGGGGTCGCCAAGGCATCGCACATCAAAGACAAGCTCGTCGAGATGACCCACCTCAACGAGACGATGTATGCCGCGGGCATTGCTTCATCGTACCAGGCGAAGCCGACGAGGTCGGGCGCCTACCTCAACGACGACATGCTTGCCAACGTATGCAAGCACCACGTGACGAGGCTGCCCTTCGAGATCGGCCGGCTTGCCCAAGACCTCGCCGGGGGTCTGGTCAGCACCGCCCCGTCTGAGCGAGAACTCAACCATCCGGAGCTCAAGTCTCTGCTCGAGAAGTACCTCAAGGGACGCGCAGACGTCCCGACCGAGTCTCGCATCCGAGTGCTCCGTTTGATCGAGAACATGACGATGGGGCGCAACGCCGTCGGGTACCTCACCGAGTCGATGCACGGGGCCGGCTCCCCGCAGGCCCAGCGCATTCAGATCGCCCGTCAGATGAAGCTCGAATTCAAGAAGGGCCTCGCCCGCAAGCTCGCCGGCGTCGACCAAGAGGACGGCGCCGGTGGCGAAGACTAGCCCTCCCAGCCAATCTGTCATAGGTTGAGCGCGATGCCCCGAAGGGAGCGTATCGGTCTCGACCTGCTCTGTGCGTGTCTGCTGCTGAGCGGGTGCGGTCGCGACGCCGTCGCAGAGACACGACCCGTGACATCCGTCTCGACTCCCTCTGCCGAGCAGACGGCAAAGGCCAGGGCAGAGCCGCGAACGCCAAACGAGGGCCTCATCGTCGGCGAGTTTGCTCTCGCTCCCAACGCAGTGATCGACGGCGACACGATTCGCGTCGTAGGAATCGGAGACAGCATCCGGCTTCTGTCGATCGATTCCGAAGAGAAGATTCAGGGCAAGCGCGATCGCGCCGCCATCGAACGAGACTTCCGCGCCTATCGAGAGGCCAAGCGCTCGCGGGGCAACCCAATGCCGAAGATGGCCACTCCGCTTGGCGATGAGGCGAAGACCTTCGCCGAGGTGTTTTTCGCGAACGTCGACGAGGTCCGCCTCGAGCGCGACGACCCCAAAGCCCAGCTGGGCACCTTCGGGCGACCGCTTGCGTACGTGTTCGTCGAAAAAGACGGCCGGTGGACCAGCTACAACCTCGAAGCGGTACGAGCCGGAATGAGCCCGTATTACACGAAGTACGGGTACTCGCAGCGCTTCCACTCGCAGTTCCTTCGCGCAGAAAGAGAAGCCCAAGAGGCGAAACGCGGAATCTGGGATCCCAACGCCCTCGGCTATGGTGACTACCTCGAACGCAGGGCCTGGTGGGACTCGCGCGCGGAGTTCATCCGCGCCTTCCGTCAAAGTGCAGTGGGACGCGACGACTACGTCACGCTGAGTCACGTCGACGCCAATGCGCGTCTCGAAGCACGCATCGGTCAGGAAGCGACGGTCCTCGGCGTTGCCAACAAGCCCAACCACTTCAAGGGCCTGGTGCGCATCAAAATGCAAGGCGCCAAAGGCAACGACTTCACGATCATCGTGCGGGACAAAGACGTGTACCGCCGAACCAGGCTCGAAGAGTCTCGCGGAGAACCGTTGACCGTCCGCGGCGAGATCGAGCGCTACGTGCGCGGCGACTACGAGACGCTTCAGATTGTGGTCACCGATCCATCGCAACTCGGGTACCCCAAGGAAACGCGCCAAGACCGCGACCGATAGAGCCCTCTAGCCCAAGCGGCAGGAGGTCTCGATGTGGAGCACGTGGGGTACGCGACGCCGATCGGCGTCCATGGTTTTGCTGGCGATCGCCGGCTGCGCGCGAGAGCCGCTTCCGCTCGATGATGCATGCGAGGCATGGCTTCGAGGGGGCCTGGTGATCACGGAGATTCACGCCAACCCCGACGGCAGTGACGGACAGCGCGAGTACATCGAACTGTACAATCCTGGCGACGCTGCCGTGACGATGGAGGGCCTGTCGCTCGTTGCGAGCCGAAGCGACGGCACGGGCGCAGAAGAGCTACGGGTGGGTGCCCAGAGCGTGGGCGCAGGGGAGTACATCGTCTTCGGAAACGCCGCGCCGGATGGGCTGCCTCCACACGTAGACGTGGGGTACGGCGACGCGCTCGGTAGCCTTCGCAACAGCAACGGCGCGATCGAGATTCGCTGCGGGGAACTCGTCATCGACCGGGTCGAGTACGACCGTACGACGGACGGACGCGCACTGGCGAGGGACGGCGCGCAGCGCCTCGGCGAAGAGGGAGACGACGAGGTTTGGTGCGTACCGGAAAGCGCCGAGGAGTTTGCTATCGGCGACCACGGAAGCCCGGGCGCAGCGAACGACTCATGTACCGAAGACCCCGAGGCCGAGACCTGCTCCGACGGAGCCGCACGTCGACGGGCCGCCAGGCTCGGGCCGGGGGAGGCGACCCTCGTCGAGTGGATGCCGAACCCGAACGGGCCGGACGGCGAGCTCGAGTGGGTCGAGGTGCTGGTATCCGTGGCGGCCGATCTACATGGCCTTCGACTTGGAACGACCGATGGGGAACTGGCGCGGCCCATCACGGGAGATGAATGCTTTCCGGTCGACGCGGGAACGAGGGTCGTCTTCGGAGCGAGTCCGACGGCGGCTCCCCGCGTCGATGCGGATCTACCGCTGAGTCTCGGGAACACGGGCGACCGTGGTTTGGTGCTCTCGATCGACGGAATCGCGATCGACAGAGTCGACTACTCTGGCTCAACCGAAGGCGTCTCGTGGCAACGGGATGCGAACGGAGAAATCTGTCTCACCGACTCTTCGCCGGACTCCGAGTACGCGAGCTCGAATTACGGTACGCCGGGCGAAGCGAACTCGGAATGCGCTCTGGTACTCGAACACGGATGGTGTCTCGCTCCGTCCGGACCTCGTCGGATAGTCCAACCCCTTCCGCAGCACGTCGCCATCACAGAATGGATGGCCTCTCCCGTCGCGGGTGGTAGTCGAGACGGCGAATGGGTCGAGGTACTGTTCACCGAAGATGCCGACCTCAACGGCGTGCTGTGGTCCGACCGATCGGGCTCTGGGAGCCCGGTCGAGAGCGACTCATGCGTCGAAGTCGCTGCAGGAACCCACCTGGTGTTCGCTCGGAGCCTAGATACCGAGGAGAACGGTGGGCTCAATCTCGTCGACGGAAGCCTCGACGTGTCCCTCAATAACGCAGACGAGACGATTGCCATCAGCGTGGACGGCGTCGAGCTCGATGCGGTCGAGTACGACAGCGCAGTGCCTGGGGTTGCAACGCAGGTCGACGAGGCTGGCGGGCGGTGCGAGGCGCGATCGGCCTACGGTGAAGGCGACCTCGGGACTCCCGGCGCACCGAACCCCTGGTGCGACTGAATTGGGGCGCGCGCCCGGGACTGGCTCTGCTGAGCATTGGAGTCGGCCTGCTCGGAGCGTCTTCGGCCTCCGCGATACCGTACGAAGTCTTCATCGACGTAACCACCGAGGAAGGCCTCTACGACCTCCAGGTCTCCGGACAGATCTCGGACGCCTCGTTCGATACCCTGCTTCTTCTCTTTCAAACCAAGGTAGACATCAACGCGGCGGGCCGTGCCCGTCTGTATACGCTCCCCAACCTCGAGCTTCACCACGTCGATGCGATCCTCGCGTATCGCGCGCGCGTTGGGCGGGTCGACTCAATCGACACGCTCGTAGAAGCCACCGTGCTTTCCCCTGAGCTCGCGGACTCGGTTCGCGCCTTCGTCGTGTGCGCGCCGTCCACCGAGCGGGGCCGCGAATCGGTTCGGGGCTGGCTGCGGGTCGAAAGCCGATGGACCGGTCGGTACGACCGACTGCCTCCGGCCACCGTGGCACAGACGCGGATCTCAGCGCCATATGGAGTCGACCTCGGCGCCGTGGCGCTCGTCGTGCGCAACCAAGTCGGGCAGGTGCGTTGGGACCCGAATCGACAAGCGCTCAGTGCCCGACCGGAACAAGTCAGATTCCTCGTTCCCAAGCTCTACGCCCAGTGGACCGGCACGCGGTTTGCGATGGTCGCAGGCACCTATCGGATTGGTTTCGGACAGCGGCTCACTTTCGACGTGACCGGTCAGTCAACACCGGATGGATTCTTCGGAGACCAGGAGTTTCGCCGGGAGAACGAGCTGGTGCGACGCTGCCGTCTGACTCTGGGCGAGCGCCTCGTTGCGCCGTGCGGAGACCGGGACACGTGGAGGGTCACCCCCGACTACGGGTGGACCAACCGGCTGACAGGAGTCGCCCTGCGCGGACGTGTGGAGCTGACCGACGGGGCCCTCGAAGCATTCGTCTGGGGTTCATATCAGCCACACCGGGTTCCACGACTAGAGATCGTGCGCGCCGATTGCTGCGCCGACGCTCGCTTCGACGATGATCCGGACTGCCAGGCCCCGGCCGTGTACGCCCGAGAAACCGATCTCTCGAGGCCCGCAGCCGCTTGGACGCAGGTCGCCCTGCCAAGAATGCTCTCCGAGGCTGTGGTGGGAGCCCACCTCGGCTACGCGAGAAACGATCGAACGGGAGTCGGAGCCACGGGCTATGGCGCGATTCCCCGCTGGCTGGTCGACGGAGTGACCCTCGACTTTCAAGAGTTCGCGCGGCGACCGTCGGGGGGCGCGTTCGGCGCAGGAGGCGTCCAAGCAAGCCATGGCTTCGGCGTGCAGGACTTCTCCATCGAGATCGCGCGGAGTTTCGACGCTCAGTCCGGCGGTGGGGGCGGGTTCGGCGGCGTCCTGCGGAGTCTCACCTCGACCTCTTCGACGATGCTCGACATCACCCTTCGCTACTACGACCCCAAGTACGCAAACCCCTACGCCCGGCCGGTATCGGCGCCCGACGAGTACGAGGGACTCCGAGCCCGCGACGAAGTCGGAGCACAGCTGAGCGCAACGACGCGGCTCGGGTCGCGCCTCGGCTTGCGTACGCTGGTCGACCTGTGGCGAGCCGTCAGCCATCGTGGCGCGCGCGCGACCCTCTACGCTCGCCTCGATGCGGGGCTTGCCGATGAGTGGACGCTCTCCCTGTGGAGCGTCTACCGCTCACTCAGACGGCAGCACGTATCCGCTTTGCGCGTCCGCTACGAACGCGAGGGCGTGCTGAGGCTCGCAGGACAGCTTCAGCATAGGGCGAACGAACTGGGGGCAGCCCCCTCGAGCAAAGATCTCGTCGCTTTGGTCGAGCTGGCAGCAACCCCGCTTCCGATTCTCAGAATCAAGGCACGTTCCCGCTACGACATCGAACGGATCGGTTCGAGGCAGCGAGGGCTCCAGGCTCTCTGGAACTACCTAGACGCGTCGGTTCGGATACGATCGCGCAGTCGGCTTTCCGCCCGCTACGATCTGCGAGTCTTCGTCGACCGCAGGGAGTCGACCGCAACGCGGCAACCGAATCCAGAGCACTGGCTACGGATCGAGTACGAGTTTCGCCTCTAGGCTCCCGATTTTCACGACCCGTGGTAGCGTCGACCCGATGCGCGAAGACAGTGAGCCCATTGAACCGATGACCGCGTACGTCGCGGACATGTCGTACTTCAGCGGCAAGATGGAAGCGTACCTCCGGTACAAGGAGATCCCGTACGAGCGTCGCCTGGTGAACTCCAAGGTGCTCTTGAACGAAGTGCTTCCCGCGACCGGCCTGATGAAGGTTCCCGTGATTCGCCTCGCCAACGGCCGGTGGCTCAAAGACACGACACCGATGATCGACTGGTTCGAGGCGCGCAACCCCGCGCATCCCGTGATTCCTCAGCCGCCGGTGCTGCGATTCTTGTCTAAGCTGGTGGAGGACTACGCCGACGAGTGGTGCTGGCGCGCGGCGCTCTACTGGAGGTGGATTCCCGCAGAGTCGCGTCGACTGCTGATGAAGCGTATCGGCCGCGAGGTACTCAGCGATTTCCCTGCGCCGAAATGGCTCGCGGGCGTCTATTACGGACGTCGACAGATCGCGAACTATCTCCACGGCGATGGCATGGACGCGAGCACCGAACCGGTGATTCGGCAGCAATATCTCGACCTGCTCGATGCAATGAGCCTCCTGTTGCAGGATCAGCCGTTCCTGCTCGGGAGCCATCCCACCCTGGTCGACATTGCACTCTTTGGCCCGATGTTTCGACACTACGCGCAAGACCCCACCCCGAGCCGGGTGATGCAGGAGCGAGCGCCTCGGGTGTTTGCGTGGGTAACTCGGGTCTGGGCGGCGCGTTCGAGCGAGATGCCCGAAGCGCTCTCGCTCTCAGACTTCGAACACCCGGGCTGGGAGTACTTCCTGAGAGACATCGTTGAGAGCTACTGGCCGTTCCTCGCGCGTTCCGCGCGGGCCTGGAGGGAGGGTCAGACGCGGGTTGATCATCAGGCCCACGGCGTGACCTATCGAGGACTTCGCGTAGTGCAGTATCGCGTGTACTGCCTCGAAGTGCTGCAGCACGAATACGATCGACTCAGCGCGGAGGACCAAGCTGCAGTGGACGCAGTCCTCGCGCCCTACGGGACGCTCGAACGGCTGTCCGACCTCAATTCCGGTCTGATGGGCGAACACGAGCTGCCGTTGCGACGAGACCGGGTGCAGCCTTCTCGGCTGGAGCGCCTACGGCTACAGCTGATGGGGACCCCTTGGGACATGCCCGTGCCCCCAGAAAAACCTGTGTCGTAGGGGCTCGCCGACAAGCGCCGGAATGCATGGTGAACTCGGTCTAGTCTCGCGCTGCGATCGCCTCGGCCATCGCGACGAGCCTCTTGGCGTTCTCGACGTGCAGGTTCTCGATGAGCTTTCCGTCGACGAGCAAGACGCCCTTGCCCTCTGCTTCGGCAGCCGCATGCGCTTCGATGATCCGACGGGAGAAATCTACCTCTGCCTCGCTCGGTGCGAACTCGCGGTTGGCCGCCTCGAGCTGCTTTGGGTGGATGAGCGTCTTGCCGTCGAAACCAAGCTCTGCTCCCTGCATGCAGGACGCCGCGAAGCCATCGGCATCGGAGAGGTCGAGATACACCCCGTCGAGAATCGCGATGCCCGCCGCACGCGCTGCCAGCAAGCAGATGCCGAGCGAGGTCATCATCGGCAGACGCATCGCCGTGTGCGCCGCGTGCAGATCCTTGGCGAGATCGGAGGTCCCCATCACGAACCCGCCGAGACGTGGGCTTGCGTCCGCGATTTCCTCCGCTCGGAGAATGCCGCGCGGGGTTTCCATCATGCACCAGATCTCGAGGGCGTCAGGGGCACCTGCGCCTTCGAGTACCTGCTCGGCCTGCCGCACCATGTCCGCGCTGTCCACTTTGGGCAGCAGGACGGCGTCGGCGCCTGACGTCGCCGCGGCCACTAGATCGTCGTAGCCCCACGGAGTGCTGAGTCCGTTGACGCGGAGAAGAAGTTCGCGATGTCCGTACCCGCCGGCGCCGATCGCCTCGACGACCTGGGTGCGAGCCGTGGACTTCGCGTCCGGCGCCACCGCGTCCTCGAGGTCGAGGATGAGGCCGTCCGCATCGAGGGTTCGGCCCTTTTCGAGCGCGCGTGCATTCGCTCCGGGCATGTACAAGACACTTCGTCGAGGCCGGTGGGTCGTACTCATCCTTCGCTCCCTGACGAAAACTGGTAGGCCGCCTTCAAGTCGGCGTCTTTTTCTGAAAGCATCCGAGCAAGCTCGACCATGACCTTGCACTGTTTGACCGTCGCGTCGTCCTGCATCTTGCCGTCGATCATCACGGCGCCCGTGCCGTCGCCCATCTCCGCGATGACCTTCTTGGCCCACAAAACCTCGTCGACCGGCGGACTGAAGACCTTCTTGGCGATGTCGATCTGAACGGGATGGAGCGACCAAGCACCGACGCACCCGAGGAGGAACGCGTTGCGAAACTGATCTTCACAGGCGACGGTGTCGCGGATGTCACCGAACGGGCCGTAGTAGGCGAAAATCCCGTTGGCCACGCAAGCATCGACCATGCGCGCGATCGTGTAGTGCCAGAGATCCTGCTGAGCGGTCTCGCGGGGCGCATCGGGCTCCGCCCCATCGACGGGATCGGCGCGAACCAGATACCCGGGGTGTCCTCCGCCGACTCGCGTCGTCTTCATGCGTCGGGACGCGGCCAGATCCGCGGGACCGAGGCTCAGCCCCTGCATGCGCGGGCTGGCCCCGGAGATCTCTTCGACGTTGGCAACTCCGAGCGCGGTCTCGAGAATCGCGTGGATCAGGATCGGACGTTCGAGCCCTGCGCGCGCCTCGAGCTGCGCCAGCAAACGGTCGACATAGTGGATGTCCCAGGGCCCCTCGACCTTGGGGACCATGATCACGTCGACCTTCGCACCCACCTCGGTGACGATCTGCGTGACGTCGTCGAGGAACCAAGGGCTATCGAGGCTATTGACGCGCGTCCAGAGCTGACAGTCACCGAAGTCGTTTTCGCGCGCGATCTTGATGAAGCCTTCGCGAGCCGCGACCTTGTTGTCGACCTGAATGGCATCTTCGAGGTTGCCGAGCAGCACGTCGCATTTTTGCGCGATGCTCGGCGCCTTCGCGGCCATCTTCGGATTGCTCGGATCGAAGAAGTGGATCATCCGAGACGGCCGAAAGGGGATTTCGCGAAGGGGCTCGGGGGCGCCGATCGCCATGGGTTTGAAGAAATCCTTCGGGTTGCGCATGGTGTCTCCTCAGCGGTCCACGACCGCTGGAGCGGGTCGCGGCCGCTAGTCCTAGACGCCATCGCAGACAGATGCAACGACTCGGACGCAATACAACAATCGAAGCCAAGACGAAACCTAGAGGAGCCTATGGAAATCGGAATGAACCTGCCGGTGATGGCCCCGGGACTGGACCGCGACGCGTTCTTGTCTTGGTGCGAGCGGATTGACGCCGGGCCTTTTTCGAGCCTCGCCGCGGGGGAACGCATCTCGTTCTACAACCCCGACATGACCGCGGCGTTGGCGGCGGCCGCTGCGCTTACCGAGCGGGTCAGAATCGTCAGCGGCGTGTTCGTTCCCATGCTCCACCATCCCGTGATGCTCGCCAAACAGCTTGCCACCATCGACATGCTCTCCGGCGGGCGCTTCGTGGCCGGCCTCGGCGTCGGCGGTCGTGAGCAGGACTACCAGTCCGTCGACGCGCCGCTCGGAAAACGTCTCACACGGCTCGCTCAGAGCGTCGAGACGATGCGAAGCGTCTGGCGGCAGGAACCGGTGGTCGAGGGCGCCTTTCCGGTGGGACCCGCGCCGGTTCGCGAGGGCGGCCCGAAACTGCTCGCTGGTTCGCTGATGGTTGAGTCGATCGAGGTCGCCTCCCGATGGGCCGACGGCCTGTGCGGCTTCAGCTTTGGTCCATCCCGCGCCGAGATGTCGCTTCAGTTCGAAACCGCGCGTCGCGCCTGGAAGGCACGAAACAGGCCCGCCCCATGGCTTTGCGGCGGGTTTTGGTACGCACTTGGCCCCGATGCGCGGGCGCAGCTCGACGGCTATCTCGAACGGTACCTGAACTTCATGGCGCCCGTCGCGCGCGACAGCGTGAAACAGATTTGCGTGGTGACCTCGCCCGAAGCGCTCAAGGACGCCCTGGCAGAAGCTGAGGATGCGGGCGCAGACGAGATCCTGCTCGTCCCGACGACCGCGAACCCGGATGACGTACTCCGCGTCGCGGACATCATCGGCTGACGCCAGATCGCTCAGGCGGCGCGGCCTCGCACCGTACGCCCTGGTCTCGGTTCTTGGAGATACTGAGCCAACTCGTCCGCACCGCCGATGTGCTCACCATCGATGAAGATGCGAGGCGTGCTGGTTTCACCGCTCAGCGCGAAACGCATCGACTGTGTTGACGGAACCTCTTCGTAGTCGAGACCGTTCTCCTCGAGCAATCGCTTGGCGCGGATACAATGGCTGCATCCGGACTTCGTGAAGAGGGCGATCGCCGGCGGCAGCTCGACCTCGCCGGCGATGTAGTGGAGCATCGTATCCGCATCCGATGCGCCGTAGGGGTCGCCGTCGACCTCGGGTTCGATGAACATCTTCTCGATGACTCCGTCCCGAACCAGCATGGAGTAGCGCCACGATCTCTCCCCGAAGCCGAGTTCGCTCTTGTCGACGAGCATGCCCATCCCGCGGGTGAACTCACCGTTACCGTCGGGCACGAATCGAAGGCGATCGGCCCTCTCTTCGGCCTGCCAGGCGTCCATGACGAACGCGTCGTTGACCGAGACGCAGAAGATCTCGTCGACGCCTTCTTCGAAGAAGCGCGGGGCAAGCTGCTGGTAGCGCGGAACGTGCGAGCTCGAGCAGGTCGGCGTGAAGGCACCGGGCAGGGAGAAAACGACGACCGTCTTGCCGGCGAAAAGCGCTTCGGTGGTGGCATCCTCGAAAGCCCCGTCTTTGCGGAAGCGGAACCGAACGTCAGGGACGCGTTGATGTTCTCGATTTGTTAATGGCATACCCAAGAATAAAGCGAGAAGCATGCCAAGAGAAAAAGAAGCAATTCCAATACTTTTTCGCTCCGATGCAACGTAATAAAGTTGTCATGACAACCGATATAACGTTGTCGCGACGACATGTCGGTACTAGACTCATCGGGCATGCAGGAGCTTCAAGACTACACGCGCGACCTCAGCGCCCTCGCGGATCTCGCAAGCCAACCCAATCAGCTCGGCACCGTGCTGCACCACGCGCTGGCCGCGCTCCGAGACGTCGTGCCGTACGATCTCGCTGCTGTGCTCGCGCTGCGGGGCGACGAGTTGGTCGTCGAGGTCGCTGACGGGCCGCTGGCGAACGAGGACGTTGGGCGGCATCGACTTCGTCTGCGGGATTTCCCGACGATCGTGCGCGCCCTCGAGACCCGAAAGCCAATCGCGCTCGAGGAGCACCAGCACGCAGGTGACGAAGGAGACCCCTACGACGGCGTGCTCAACCTCGAGCATGGACACTCCTGCATGGTCGTCCCGCTCTACGCTGCGGACCGCTCGCTCGGAATCATCACCCTCGACCGAATGGTCTGCGAAACCTACCGACCCGAGGCCGTGGAGCTCGCGGGCATCTACGGGCAGCTCGTTTCGTACGCGATGCTCTTCGCCGACCAGTCGCGGCTGTTGGACCGCTATCGAATCGCGCTCAAGGAACAGAACCAACTGCTCGTCGAAGAGACCGGCGGCTCCGAAGCATGCTCCGCGATCGAGTCGAGCCGCTCCTCGAGCATGCGCAGGCTCGCCGAGCTCGCCAAGCAGGGCGCCGCATCGGAGATCCCGATCCTGATTCGCGGCGAGACCGGCACCGGCAAGGAACTGCTTGCCCAAGCGATCCACGCCTGGAGCGCGCGGAGTGAAGGCCCCTTCGTAAAGCTCAACTGCGCGGCGATTCCCGAGAACCTAGTCGAGAGCGAGCTGTTCGGTCACGTCAAGGGCGCGTTCTCGGGGGCCGACCGTCGTCGTCCGGGTCGCTTTCTCACTGCGAACGGAGGCACCCTGCTCCTCGACGAGATTGGCGACATGCCTCCGTCGACGCAGAGCAAACTCCTGCGTGTGCTGCAGGAAGGGACCTTCGAACCGGTGGGCTCCGACCAGGCGATCAGGGTCGACGTGCGGGTGATCGCCGCGTCTCACGTCGATTTGGAGCAGGCGATGAGCGATGGACGCTTTCGTTCAGACCTGTACTACCGGCTTGCCGCATTCCCCCTGGTGTTGCCCCCGCTCCGCGAACGGGCAGAAGACATTCCAGCGATCGCCGAGAGGTTTCTCGAACGGCATGCGCGGCGCACGGGTCGCGGGCCTTGGTCGCTGAGCGAGGCAGCCGTCGAAGCGCTCATCGACGCGAGCTGGCCGGGGAACGTGCGTGAACTGGTCAACTGCCTAGAACGGGCAACGATTCTACAACCACAAGGCCGGATCGAGGAGCACCACCTGGTGCTCACCGGGTCTCCTCCTGCCGCACGAGACGACGACCGCGAGGCGGCATCGACGATGCTCCCGCTTCGAGAACACGAGAGGCGTTATCTCGCGCGCGCGCTGCGCAGAACGGGCGGCAAGATTTACGGCGTGGACGGTGCGGCGCAGCTGCTCGGCCTCAAACCAACGACACTGCAGAGCAAGCTCAAAAAGCACGGTCTCAAGCACTGAGTGGTATAAGGGCGACCAAGGAGTTACCAAAATGAAAGCCATCGTCGCAATCGGATTCATGACCGTCGCCTTTGCCGTGGGCGCGTTGGTCGCACAGGTCGACTTCGCCAACGCCGACAGCAGCCCACGAACCGAGTGGCAGTATCAGTGCTTCGTCGCCTCTGACGTTGCGAACGTGACCAAACGAGCCAACGGGATGGGCGAGCAGGGCTGGGAACTCGTGACCTCAGCCGGGACCAAGGACTCGACCCTTTGGTGCTTCAAGCGCCCGCTCTGGAAGAAGTAGCAGGGGCAGCGGAGCAGTTTGCACGACAGGGCCGTTGCCCAATGGCCGAACAGTGCCCATAGACGAAGCCGAAGGGCCGCCCCTGAAGACTTTGAAGCAAGCTCCCCCCAGCCGCGTCCGAACGCTCAACGAGCTCTCAGTCCTTCCGGACGCGGACTACGTGCTCTATTGGATGGTCGGTTTCCGCCGGCCACACTGGAATTTCGCCCTCCAGCATGCGGTCGCGCAGGCGGTCGAACTCGGCAAGCCCCTGGTGGTTCTCGAGGCTCTACGGCTGGGCTATCCCTGGGCCAGCGACCGACTGCATCAGTTTGTGCTCGATGGAATGCGGGCCCATGCCGGTCACTTCTCGCCCCTACCGGTGGCCTACTACCCGTATGTCGAGGCCGAGCCGGGCCAGGGCAAAGGGCTCCTGGCTGAACTCGCCGAACGCGCGTGCGTTCTCGTGAGCGACGACTACCCGACGTTCTTCATCCCCGAGATGCAGCTGGCGGCTGCGAGTCAGGTAGCGACACGTTTTGAGGTCGTCGACAGCAACGGTCTGTTCCCAATGCGAGCCGCAGACAAAGTCTTCGCGCGGGCCTTCGATTTTCGACGTTTCTTGCAGAAGGCGCTGCCCGCACACCTGGGCACCCTTCCCGTTTCTGACCCGATCGCAGTCACGAAACTGCCGGACCCGGACCCGAACTTGTTGTCGGAGATCGTCCTCCGCTGGCCTGCCGCAACCGACGAGATCCTCTCGGGATCAACGATCGCGGAGCTGCCGATCGACCACTCGGTGGGTCGGGTAGACTTCCAGGGTGGCTTCGAGGAAGCCGAGGATCGCCTCCACACGTTTCTCAGTCGCGGGTTCGACCGCTACGCCGAAGCCCGCAGCCACCCCGACGAAGACGCGGCAAGCGGCCTGTCGCCTTGGCTTCATTTCGGCCATCTCTCGGCGCACCAGATCTTCGACGAGATCGCGAAGAACGAAGGCTGGAGCCGTGACGCGCTCAGTGCGAAGGTCAATGGGGCGCGCGAGGGCTGGTGGGGCATGACCAGCAACGCAGAGTCTTTCCTCGACGAGCTGATCACATGGCGCGAACTCGGCTTCAACATGTGTGCGCTGCGGTCGGACTACGACCAGTACGAATCGCTTCCAGCGTGGGCCCGCTCGACCCTCGAGGAGCACGAAAAGGATCCGCGCGCGCATCTCTACACGCTCGAACAGTTCGAAGGTTCGGAGACCCACGATCGAGTGTGGAACGCGGCGCAGAACGAGCTACGAGAGACAGGCCGGCTCCAGAACTACCTTCGGATGCTTTGGGGCAAGAAGATCGTCGAGTGGACTCCGACGGCGCGTGAAGCGCTGCGGGTGATGGTCGAACTCAACAACAAGTACGCAGTCGACGGTCGGGACCCGAACAGCTACTCGGGCATCTTCTGGGTGCTTGGTCGGTACGACCGTGCCTGGGGGCCGGAACGCCCAATCTTTGGGAAAATCCGCTACATGAGCTCGGAAAACACGCTACGAAAGCTCCGAATCTCCGAGTACCTTGAACGATTCGGCGAACAGCAGGGTCTGTTCGACACCTGACTGCCGAAACCGGATTGCGCGATCCCGTGGGAGACCACTACCCTCCAGGGCCTTAAGAAGCTGATGTCGTTTCTGGATGACGAGCAAGTTCGACTCAACGTCGATAGACTCCCGATCGAGTTTGATGAGTACGGTTTCGACCGTTTCGGACTGTCGAAGAAGGCGCTCGTGCGCGCCTACTCACCCTCGGCGTACTTCTACCGCCACTATCTCAAGGTGACTGCCTTCGGGATGGAGCACATCCCAGCGCGCGGGCGCGCCTTGGTGATCTCGAACCACTCGGGCGGCATCGGCGCAGACGCGGCGATGATCATGACGTCACTCATCCTCAACGACGAGGCGCCGAGACTCGGGCAGGGGATGGCCGACTACTTTCTCACCCGCTCACCGTTCGCATCGTCGGCGCTCACGAAGCTCGGGCATCTCACCGGAATTCCGGAGCACGGCGAGCAGCTGCTCGAAGACGAACGGCTGGTGATGGTCTTTCCCGAAGGCTCGCGCGGCGCGGGCAAGCTCTACAAAGACCGCTACAAGCTTGTGCGGTTCGGAACCGGATTCATGCGCCTCGCTCTCAAGACCGGTTCGCCGATCATTCCGTGCGCCTTCATCGGCGGCGAGGAGTCGTTCCCTCAGCTCTTTCACATCAAGTGGCTCGCGAAGCTCGTCAACGGCCCGTTCGTTCCGGTGGCTCCGCAGCTCGTTCTGTTTCCGCTACCGGTGGCCTGCCAGGTCTACTACGGGCCCCCGATGACTTTCGAAGGAGACGGTTCGGAACCCGATCAGGTGATCCAGGACTACATCGAGCAGGTGCGAGAAGCGATGGAGCGACTCATCAGCACCGGGCTTGATGCCCGCCCGCGCGCGTTCATGTTCGAGAAGATGCGCGGCCCAGAAGAACAGAGTCGACCATGAAAATCTTGATTACCGGAATTAGCGGAACACTGGCGCGCGGCGTGGCATATCGATTGGTGCGCAAGGGCCACAAGGTCATCGGCATTGACCGCCGGCCTTGGCCAGACGTCCCCGAGGGCGTGGAGATGCACCAGGCCGACATCCGAAAGCGCCCCGCCGAGGACGTCTTCCGAACCTCACGCCCCGACGCGCTGATCCACATGGCTACGGTCACCCACTTCACCACCGAGACCGAAGAGCGCTATCGGATCAACCTGGGCGGGACGCGCAAGCTCTTCGAGTACTGCCACGAGTACGGGGTGAAGCAGGCAGTCTTCGTCGGCCGACACACCGTCTACGGAGCGACGCCGGACTCTCCCCTCTACCACACCGAGGACGAGCCGCCGCTGGCGGGGGCAGCCTTCAAGGAGCTGGCAGACCTGGTTGCCGCCGACCTCTACGCGGGAAGCGCGTTGTGGCGATGGCCGGAGATCGACACATCGGTCCTCAGGCTCTGCTACTTCCTCGGTCCGAGCCGCGGCGGCACGCTCGCGAATTTCCTCTCGAAGAAGCGAGTCCCCTCGATTCTCGGCTTCGACCCGCTCTACCAGCTGATGCACGAATGGGACGCCGAAGAGGCGATTACCCTCGCTGTCGAAAAACGACTTCGCGGGGTTTTCAACGTCGCAGGGCCACCGCCGGTACCGCTTTCGACCGTTGTGTCTGCCACCGGCAAGCAGGGCGTACCCATTCCCGAACTGCTCTACCCACGGGTGATCGGACGGTTCGGATTTCCGTATCTGCCCGACGATGCGATCGCGCACATCAAGTACCCGATCGTCATCGACAACTCGGCGTTCGTCGAAGCAACGGGGTTCGAGCCGGACTACTCGGCCAAGCAGACCATGGAAGGCTTCCGCTGGAACTGAGTGCAGCCTCAGTTCCACCGGCCACGTCGATGGGGTCTAGTCGTTGACCGCTGCCTCGCAGGCGGCGGCGTCGAAGTCGGCGCCCGGCGTGCACGGAACGAACGGACCTTCGCCCTCTTCCTCGAAGTAACTCTCGAGCGGAGCGTCGCTTTGGACGAGATCGACCGCGAAATCGTGAATGTTGACGACGCCGTCGTCCGTCTCGATTTCGCTGCCGGCCCAGATTAGTTCCTCGAGGTTCGCGAGGATCTCTTCAGGCGGGTTTTCTTCGAGGCCGGGAATCGTCACGCAGTGACTGCTGTTGGTCTGACGGTAGTAGGGTAGATAGTAGGCCAGATTGTCGCGGCTATCGTACTGCGCGCGCAGAAGGTCGGTGTCGTCCCACCAGAGCGTGTGCACCGCGGTGCGATCGGTCGCGATGTCCTCGTCGAGACCAAGAGACCCATCGAACTCGAACTCGACGATGCCCTCGTCCTCGACGCGATAGAACCGCTCGTAGGAATAGAGTGAAAAGTTGTAGTCGAGCCTGAAATAGGTCGTTGCGAGCCGGTCTTCGGGAAACTCGTCGGCGAGCACCAGGCTGAGCTGCCCGAAGTCGTCCGTGAGAGCGTCCGCGAACGGGGGTGCGCTCTGAAGGAGACTGTCCACGTCCCAAACATCGCGAATTCGCTCGTAGAGCGGAAGCGATCGCGACGTCTGCTCCTTGGACGGGTACGCGGGGCCCGAATCGTCCAGGAGGAAGCCTCGCTCGACGCCGTTGAGCCCTGTGCGAAGGAAGTAGTAGTTGACGATCGCACCGACTCCGCCCGCGCTGCAACCCCCGACGAACATCTCGTCAACCTTGGGGAACATCTCGTTGAGCATGTCGATCATTGCGAGCACGTTGAGGTGACCGACGTGGTTGACGACCTTGTCGGGCTCTTCGCCGCTCGGGTCGACGTAGGTTGTGGTGGTGGCGCCCGAGTAGACGTCCCCGGTGCAGTAGGGCACGAAGACTTTGTTCCAGTCGGCCATCGGGCTCACCGCGGGGTCGCCGTTCAACAGCGGGTAGACCAGGTTCACGTTGATCGCGATCTCAGTGCCGCCGAGCGGCAGGCGAACATGCTCGTTCGCGTAGTTGTCCGGAAGGCCGTTGGGGTTGGCTGCACCCCGTGCACCCGCACTGGCGCAACTCTCGTAGTCCCAGCAGGCGCCGCCTCCCATGAAGTAGAACACCAGGTCGTCGGAGCCGCTCTCGGAGAACTCGACGTAGAACGCATACGGGCTGCCGTCGCTGCAGACCGCACCTGGTGGCTCGTACTTGACCCATTCGCCAACTGCGGGCGGAACGAACTCACCGCCTGTGCCGCCGTCGCCGGCCGTACCGCCTGCGCCGCCGTCACCACCTGTCGCCCCAGCACCCCCGGCACCACCTGTGGCGCCAGAGCCGCCCGTGCCACCGAGGTTGCCACTGTCGGTCCCGCAGCCTGAGGCTGCCAGAGCCAGAACGAAGAACGCGAACGAAGCTATGCGAAGAATCATACCTTTAGTCCTATTGCTGAAGTCAAACGGGACGGTGTTTTGGCATGGATTCGGGCGCGCGCAACAAGCGAAGAATTGTTCGCCGACCGCCTCATCTGGTGGTACCCCTGCCTGCGATGGAGTCAGGCGATCCCAACGACCCCGGCGCACCGCTCGTCGAGGCGGCCCTGACGCCCGCCGATGCCCCTGTGCCGGCCATCGAACCCGTCACCGCATCGGCACAAAGCTTCCCGCTGAGTCGGTCGACCACCACCCTTGGCCATGTGGTCTCAAAGGCCTCTGACGCGTGGCGTCGAGACTTGGGGACCTGGGTCCTGGCGACCATTCTATCCCTACTGATCGGGTTCGGGATTCCGGCTGCCCTCGGCCTGGTCGTTGGGATGCTCCGGATGCTCCTGCTCGCGGGCGGTTCGGGGAACCCGGCTGGAACCGCACTCTTCCAGGGGCTCGACATCGGCGTGCAGGGCATTCAGACGGTGGTGCAGGGCGTGCTCGGAATGGGCTTCTCGGCAATGGCAATCCATGGGCTACACGGACGCCCCGCGCCGATCGGCGCGCTCTTCAGTCAGATCCACAAGGCGTTCAAGTACCTGGCTCAGCTCATCGCGATCTGGCTTCCGATCGGTTTGGTCTTCGGAGGCATCGGCGCTGCGTTGTTCTACACGACGGTCGGCTCATTCGATCGCAACATGCCCCTCGAAGACGCGCTTCGGGATGCGGCGCCGGTGATGTCGATCTATGCGGCCATCGCTGGGCCGATTCTGATGTACGTGGTGCTCGGCTTGGTCTTCACGCCGGTGGAACTCACCTACAACGACGCAGCGGGGCCGATCGAAGCGATCAAAAACAGCTGGCAGATCGCAAACGGCAAACGCTGGCTGATTCTCGGAACGATCATCATCGCAGGGCTGATCGCGGCAACCTCGAGCCTGCTCTGCGGAATCGGTTTCCTCTTCGGCGCACCGCTCGCGACCCTGATCGTCACCGCGCTCTACCTCGGGCTGCGCGATGGCGCGAACGTGCCTCAGGCCGACTCCGACTCCACCCTCGGACGCCGCTACTAATCCGCCGCCTCTCGGCGCCCGCGGGGGTCCCTAAGAAGGGACTCTCTGGCGCTTCTTCTGAACTCTGGAAGCAGATCCCCGGTGGTGCCCAGACCTGGAATCGAACCAGGGACACGAGGATTTTCAATCCACTGCTCTACCAACTGAGCTATCTGGGCGAGAAGGCGCGGAGACTACCCGGCGCCGGTGGGCTGTCAAGCGAGAGAAAAGTTGCGTTCCGGTAGTCCTTCAGGATTACAATGAAAGTCGTCATGGCGAGGAAGGCAACAATGGACGAGGACCTGGCCGCGGAAGGGCTGGTCGAGCATCTCCAGACTGCGTGCGCCAAGCCTGAGACGCGTGGATTGGCGCTCGAGGCACTCGCGTCGGCCCACGTATGGCTCGCGACCTGGGAGCCGCACGCCGAAGGCTTTCGGACGCTGATCAACAGCAGCGGCGAAGAAGCGCTGGCCGCGTTCACCTCGGAGGCCGCACTCCGCGAAGCTGCGCATGAATTCGGCTGGCTTGAAGAAGACGGCACGGTCGCGACGCACGAGGCGCGGGGAGGCGACATTCTCCGCCACGCGTGGACGCGCGAGTACGCCTTCGTGATCGTCGATATCGGCGCGGCCCACTCGGTGGAGTACAACCGTGACTCGGTGCGAGATGTGCTTCGCGACCTCGATAGCACGGGCCCCTTCCGAACCTCGCGTCCTCCTGCGATGAACGAGATCGAACGCCCGCCGAGCTCGTTTCCGCCTCCGGTCGAGCCGATCTCCACGACCTACAGCATGGCGCCCTCACACCATGAGATACTCGACCGACTGAGTGAGCTTCCTACGAAGCGACATCGGGTACCAACCGAGACGGAACCTCCGACGCGACCGCTTCCCCAGGTTCAGCCTATCGCGGACGAGGCCACTCCGTTCAACCGCGGCGCGGGGCTCCAAGAAATCGTAGTGGACTCGGCGCGCATCGAGGTTGCGGGAACCTATGGCGCAGCAAGCACGGAGGCGCCGACCTCGCCTGGCGCCCAGCCTTCGGACGTCGATATCGACGCAACGGTCGAAGTGCCCGCCCTTGACGAGATCGACGCGCCCGAGTTGACGATCGAGCCAACCACGGAGCCGACGGCAGAGCTGGACCTCCTGCTCGGGAACGACGCGGAGCAGACAGAGGCGCCGCAAGAACCGCCTGAAGAAGCGCCTCCCACAACCGAAACGACGCCCGGACGAGTCGACGAGGCAGCCCAGCGCGTCCCCGCGATCTCGATCGGAGACTCGATCGAGCTGACGCAGCTACTCTATGCGCCCGCCGAAAAGCTGCTGGCGGGCCTCACGACGGTGCTGCGGCGCTATCCCGAAGTCGAGTGGGCCTCATACTGCGAAGTTGCCCGGCCGGCGGGGAGCCCGAGCCCCGCCGTGTGTCTGCGGGTTGACGACAACTATCGCGACAACGTGACGGCGGTGATCAAGGAACTCTGCGAAGCAGGGCGCGCGCAAGACATCGAAGTCGACGTACTGTTGATGGACGGACACGACCTTCTGCGGAAGGCGCGCGAACGCGCATTCGTCTTCTTCCCGTGGAAGCCAAAGCCGTTCGGCGGTTGACGACCGCACCACTGGGGCGCTAGCTCGTCCGGATGGTCGCCGGAACCTCGCTGCCCCGAGTGCGTCGTCCGATCCCCGCCGAGACAGGAAGGCGTTGGATCGAGCGCCTGGCGTCCACCGAGTGCCCGGCTCTGACGACACGACGGAAGAGACGCGCCGAACGCACGGGCGCAAGCCACGACCCAATCGTCTGGGTCGAGGCCGTGGGAGCCAACGTGGTCGATGCGGACGGTAACCTGTACGTAGACCTGACTTCGGGCTTCGGCGTGGCACTGATCGGACACCGCCACCCGGAAGTGATCGCCGCCGTGAAGACTCAGGCGGACATGCTGATACACGCGCTCGGAGACCTCCAGCCTTCGTCGGTGAAGATCGAACTGCTCGAACGGCTGTGTGAGCTAGCTCCCTGGCCGAATGCACGAGCGATGCTGTCACTGAGCGGCGCGGATGCGGTCACGGCAGCCCTCAAGACCGCCGTGATCGCGACCGGACGACCCGGAGTCGTTGCCTTCGAAGGCGGCTACCATGGTCTGTCCTACGGTCCGCTCTCCGTCTCGGGGTACTCCGAACGATTCCGCGCGCCGTTCGCGGAGCAGCTCGGGACGCACGCGCGGTTCGCGCATTGGCCGACCGGGGAAGACGATGTGGCGCGCGCCCTACGGTCGCTCCCCACCGACTGGTCGGACATCGGGGCCGTCATCGTCGAACCGATTCAGGCGCGAGGCGGCGTACGGATCCCGCCGCCCGGATTCCTCGCGGCCGTGGGCGAACGATGCCATCGCGAGGGCGCCGTGATCATCGTGGACGAGATTTTCACCGGGCTCGGACGGTGCGGCTGCCTGTGGCGATCCGTAGAAGAGGGTCTGGTACCGGATCTCATCTGCGTCGGCAAAGCGCTCGGAGGAGGCCTTCCTGTGAGCGCATGCCTTGGGCGACGAGAAGTGATGCAAGCGTGGGGAGACCCCGCCGGCGAGGCGATCCACACCGGCACCTTCTACGGGGACCCACTCGGTTCGGCGGCAGCCCTCGCCACGCTCGATGTCGTGCAGCGAACGGGCATCGTCGGGCGAGCTTCAGAGCGAGGCGACGAGATCGCTGGACGTCTCGTGCACGAACGTTTCGCGGGCGTATCGGAGGTTCGCCACGCGGGACTCATGATCGGAGTTCAGCTCGAAGGTGAAATGCGCGCACTGACCGTGGCGCGCTCACTCCTCGAAGAGGGCTATTTGGTTCTGCCCGCCGGTGCCAACGCCGATGTTCTGCAGGTCGTTCCGCCCGTCAGCATCAGTGACCCCCAGCTCGACGGGTTCATCGGCGCGCTTCATCGGTCGCTGGAGCGGTCGCCGTGAGTACTCGAAAGGAACTCGAAGCGCGAACAGCGGCGCTGATGCGAAATCCGGGCGAGGCCAACGAGGAAGCGCGCGACGCGCTCATCGAAGATATCGCCACCTGGCAGACCTCGCGAATCAACGAGTACGCGCGCCTCGAACGTCGCGGCGCTTGGCCCGCAGCCATGCCGACCGACGTGTTTCGTATGAGGCGCATCGCCGCGCACCCGCCGGAGCATGACCAGCGCCTGTTTCGAAGCTCCGGCACGACTGCTGCCACGCAAAGCCTCCACGCGTTGGACAGCCTATCGCTCTACGATGCCGCAGCGCGCTCGGCCTCGAAGCACATGCTGTTTCCCGACGCAGAGCGGATGGACCTCGTGATGCTGGCGCCACGCGAGAGCGAAGCGCCAGACTCTTCGCTGAGCTACATGCTCACGCAGTTCGAAAGGTGGTTCGGAGCGCGTACGACCTGGGTTTGGCGTGACGACGAGCTCGATCTCATCCTGCTTCGACAGACCCTCGACCGGGCGGCCAGCCAGAGCCAACCGATCGCCCTACTCGGCACGTCGTTCGCGTTCGTCCATGCCGAAGATGGACTTTCCAGCCATACATTCGCATTGCCTGCGCGTAGCCGGATCATGCAGACGGGCGGATACAAAGGACGTTCGCGGGAGGTCGAACCGAACGCCCTACGCGGCGCGATGGCTGCCCGATACGGCGTCGAGACGACTCACGTCATCGCGGAGTACGGGATGACGGAACTCAGCTCCCAGCTCTACGAAACGACGCTGCGCGACTCCGTGGAGGGGATCTCTGCGCCCCGACGGCTTTGGGTCCCGCCGTGGGTCCGCGCAACCCCGGTCGACGCCGACACCCTGGAGCCGGTGTCGGGCGAGGCTCTGGGGGTGCTTCGCATCGACGACTGCGCCAACGTCGGATCGATCTGCTGTATCCAGACGGCGGATCTCGCCAGACGGCTTCACGACGGGATCGTCGTCGAAGGCAGGGCGCCCGGCGCTGACGCGCGCGGCTGTTCGTTGGCAGTCGATCAGGCACTTGGAGCAAGTCCCGATGCCGAACACCGTTGAGACGATTGCACCCCGCGCCCGCCGGGTAAAGGCCGCGTCGGAGTCGCTTCGGTCGGTGACTTCGAGCGACCGCGCGCACTGGCTCAGCGAGGCCGCCGAGTACGCGCGTCGCGCGGTCGAGGAGGACGCCCCACTGCTAGAAACCCTGGTCGCCGAGACGGGGTTGAGCGCTCCGATGGTCCGCTGGGCCGTGGACACGACGCTTCGAACGCTCCACGTGCAGGCCCTCAGTGAACTCTCCCGAGAAGCAGAAGAGTCGATACGCGGCGCCAAACCCCTCGAGATGCTGTCTGTCGTTCTCGCGGGAAACGTATTCACCGCGGCGGTCCGCGCTCTCTTCGTCCCACTGCTGCTCGGGGTGCCGGTTCTCGCGAAACCGTCGAGCGGGCAGACTCGTTTCGTCGAGCTCCTGGTCGACGCACTGCGACGAGCCAGCCCAAACCTGGGAAGGGCCGCCGACATCGTGCGGTTTGCCGGAGGCGACCTCGACTCAGAGGCGAGCTTCGTGGCCGCGTCAAACGCCGTGAGCGTCTACGGAACCGACAAAACGGTGGAGGCGATGGCCTCTCGCCTACCGGCTGGCCTCAAGCTGATTCGGCACGGACACGGGGTGAGTGCCGCCTACTGCGGCGACGCCGCGCTTGCCCCGGCCGCGTTGCCAGTGACCGCCGCGCGCCTTGCACTCGACGTCGCCGCCTATGACCAGCGTGGCTGTCTGTCGCCCCAGGTTGTCTACGTGGCGAACGGAGCACGCGGCGGGGAGCTAGCCCACCGACTGTCTCTTGCGCTCGACGCGGTAGAGCAAAGCCTTCCGCGAGGCCCCCTCCCGCCTTCGACTGCGGCCGCGCAGACGCAATGGCGGGGACTCTCGGAAATCGAAGGAACGCTTTATCGCGGCGACACCCACGCCGTGGCAGTGCTTCCCAGCGCATCTCCACTTCGCTGGAGCCCGGGATACCGAAACGTCTCGGTCGTGTCGGGGTGCGGGATCGGCGAGGCGCTCGATTCGATGCGCGGGTTCGCGCCACACCTCAAGTGCGTGGGGACCGACGAAGGTTCGAGCGATGACCTGACGCAGCGTCTGCGCGCGTTGTCTTGGGAGGCTTACGTCACGCCGCTCGGCACGATGCAGACACCAACGCTCGATGCGCCGGCCGATGGTCGTCCGGTGACCGACGGACTCCTGCTTGCGTCACCCGGCTGCTAGTCTAGACGCCGATGAACAGGCGTTGGCCGAAATTGCGCTCGAGCCGCGCTTCGAAAATCTTCGAGGCAGCACCTTCGATGTCGTACTCGATCCGTTTGAAGAAGAAGGTCTTCGAGTCGCTGTCGTAGATCGTGTAGCTCGCGCGGTTGTCGTAGTCGCGCGGTTGGCCGACCGAGCCGATGCTCACGATGTACTTGAAGTCGTCGTCGAGTGTGAAGTCGGTCGCCGCCAGCTCCTGAACCTCGCCGGGACGCAGCGCGAAGACCTTACACAGGTGAGAATGGCCGATGAGCGTGATGTGGCCGAGCTCATCCCAAATCGGGAGACATTCGGCGGCTTGCTCTGGGGCGAAGATGTACTCGAACTCCTCGAGGCGTACCGGAGAACCATGGCAGAGGTCGACACTCATAGGTTCGAGCCGATGCTTGTATGGAAGGCTCTTGAGCCATGCCATGTTGGCATCGGTGATCTCACGAGCGTGCCAATCGAGGGCTTCGCGAGCGGCTTCGTAGTAGTACGAATAGTCCATCCGACCCGCGACCGCAGCGTCGTGGTTCCCGAGGATGGTGACATCGGCGACCTCCCGAATCAGGTCGGAGCACTCGTTGGGGCTCCCGCCGTAGCCGACGACGTCGCCCAAGCAGTAATATGCGTCGATCTCCTCGTCCGCATACGCCTCCATCACGGCAGACATCGCCTCGATGTTCGCGTGCACGTCGCTGAAAATGCCAATCCGCATGGGAGTCAGGGCCTTGGGCGCCTTCTTTGGCATATTACACGAAAGGATCGGGTGGGTCGAAGTCTCGCAAAGTCGCCGTTGGCTTCGATGGCTTCTCGGGACCGAAGAGCTATCGTGCGAGCGTCATGGACACCCCTCAGAAGATTCTCGACCTGACGGTCGCATGCGTGACCTCGGTCAAGAACGCGACGGGCATGGAGCTCGACCTCACCCAGGACACCCTGCCGATCCTGGACCACTACGCCGAACTCTTGGAATCCCCGGAAGACGAGATCGTGTCGCTTCTCGCGCCCATGTGCGGTGCGTATTTTGGTGAACTCCTGCAGCGCGAACTCGGCGAAGCCCAGTGGGACGTGGGCTCAGAGGACCACGCCGAATGGCGGCTTAGATTCGACCAGGGGGACCTCGCGCTCAACCCAGTCGGACTCGCGCTTGAAGTCTTGACCGGCCAGGAGGCCCCAGGCTGGGGCGCGCATCTCACCATGGCGCCATCGGTGCGCGAAGAAGTGGAACGCGCGATGTCGGTCTACGGAGACGTCCGTGAGGATGATTACTATCGGTTCAGCGTACGGTTCGAAGCGGTCGACCAAGCATTCCGGGCAGTCGCGAATAAGCCCAATAATCCCGGACGCATGACGCCTGAGGCTTGACAGTAGTAGCGACACCTCCATATTGACCAAAGTATCGGAAACACACGAGTTTTCGAAAGCGAGACGTGACTGATTCATCGAAAGCCATCATCGAGCCCGACTGCGGGGAGCTCCTGTCGACGGGCGATATGGCACGTCTCAGCGACAGCACCCTTCGCACGGTTCGGTTCTATGAGCAGGAAGGTCTGATCGAGCCCGAGAAGCGATCCGCCTGCGGGCACCGACTGTTCTCGAATCAGGAACTGGTGAAGCTACAGCTCGCCCTCGATCTTCGAGAGGCGGGCCTCTCTGTGCAGAGCATCAAAGACCTCTTTGGTTTAAAGTCGGGCTACGATTGTCCGAAGGACGCGAGCCGTCGAATGTCGGACGCACTCTCAGGGCAGATCGAAGTCATGCAGCAGAAGATCGCAAGGCTTCGAAAGCTGCGAGAAGAGTTGACCGCCGTGGTCTCGGTATTGACCGAATGTCAATCCTGCGATCAGGGGAATTTTCCGCTCGCCTGCGGTCAATGCGACGTCATGACGAACGCAGACTTGCCTCGCGCACTTCGTGTGCTCTGGCACAAGTGCGGGTAGACTCACGGCATGGAATGGCTTCCGAGCAGCGCCCCGATGACACCCGAGGAACTGGCCTGCTTGCCAGTGTTCCCGCTTCCACGAGTCGTGTTCTTCCCCGGTACGGCTCTGCCGCTGCATTTGTTCGAGACGCGCTATCAACAGATGGTCGAAGACTGCATGACCAAAGGCCCCAAAGCGCTGGCCGTCACCCTGCTCGAACCTGGCTGGGAAGACGACTACGACGGCGACCCGCCGGTGCACGAGATCGCCGGCGTGGGACGCATCGTTGGGCATCAGGCGCGGCCCGACGGCACCCATGACATCATCCTGCAGGGCCTGCATCGAGTGCGACTCGAGGAGCTCCCGAGCGACCACGTGCCCTACCGCTTGGCCAAGGCGATTCCGCTCGAGGACTCAGGCACGGTGCCGCCAACCGACGTGCTCGCTCTGATGTCGCTTGCATCAAGCGTCGCGGTGAAGGTGAGAGAGCGTCAGCCAGACTTCACTTTGCAGGTGTCCGCGGAGCTACCCCCCGGACGCGCCGCAGACATCGTCGCCGATCAGCTCGTCGTGAGCCCCGATGACCGCCAACGCATCCTCGAAGCGGTCGAAGTCGAGAAGCGGGTGTCGCTGGTCACGACAGCGGTCGGTTCACTCCTGGCGCAGCTATCCGAAGCCCAGGAGCCCTCGTAAGCGCGCTACGGTGGCATTCGCTCGAAGGCCGGCGTAATCTCCGCCAGCAATGCAAGTTCAACTTCGACGCTGCCTGTTCATTTTGGTGTTCTGTTCGGTCGCCGTGGCCTGCAACAAGGGCGCCACGACCACGGTTCCATTGAGCTGGGAGAACCCCGGCTACGAAAGCGTGGTGTTCAAGAAGCTCCTCGTCATCGGCGTCGCCACGAGCGAAGGCTCGCGACGAATGTTCGAAGACGAGTTCGCCACGGCGCTCGCGACCCAGGGCGCCACCGCACAGGCAAGTTGGGGCATGCTCCCACAGACCGCTCAGCTCACCGAAGAAGAGATCGACGAGGTGGTGCGCTCCGGCGGATTCGACGCAGTAGTGGTCACGCGACTGCTGAGCGTCGACGAGAGTCAGGAGTACGTCGAAGGCAGTTCGTATTCTGTTCCAAGCAACTACTACGGCTACGGTTACTATGGCTATTACGGCTCGAGCTATTCGGTCGTGCATGAGCCGGGCTACTTCAAGAGCAACAAGACCTTTCGGCTAGAAACCAATCTCTACGCCGCGAGCGATTCGGGACTGGTCTGGTCTGGTCAGTCCGAGACCTTGAACCCTGAGTCCGTCGCCGACGTAATCGGTTCAATGACTGCGACGGTGGCGGAGAAGCTTCGCACCGAGGGGCTCATTCCTTAGCGAAGGCCTGATTCGCCGCGGCGGTCGAGTCAGTCGTCTCCCTCGTGACCCAGGTGGCCGAGGCGTCTCTGTTTGGTCTCGAGGTAGTCGCGATTGTGGTCGTGGGCTTCGATCTCGTGGTGCACGCGTCGCGACACGCGAACTCCGTCCTTCTCGAGCTCGGTGACCTTGCGTGGATTGTTGGTCATAAGCGCTACGGACGCGACTCCAAGGTCGCGGAGCATGTCCGCGGCAACGCGGTATCCCCGCTGATCGTCCTCGAAACCGAGCGCGAGGTTTGCGTCGACCGTGTCGAGCCCCTGCTCTTGAAGCCCATAGGCTCGGATCTTGTTGCCGAGGCCGATGCCCCGGCCTTCCTGTCGAAGATAAAGAACGGCGCCGACGCCTGCTTTCTGAATTCGCTCAAGCGCGAGGTCGAGCTGGTCTCGGCAATCGCACTTCAGCGAATGGAGCACCTCCCCGGTCAAACATTCACTGTGAACGCGTACGAGAACGTCCTCAGCCCCTTCCACGTCGCCCGCAATCACGGCCACGTGCTCTTTGTCACTGTCCACCTCGCGGTAGACGACCACGTGAAACGGGCCGAACCGTGAGGGCAGGTTTGCTGAAGAGTACCGAGAGACCGTCGGAGCCGTGCGACTAGGATTGCCCATGAGTGCATGCCGCGGTACCACAAGCAGCGTGCTGGTTCCATCCGCCGAGTCTCAAACGCTCCGCAACGAACTCGCGGCTCTGGTGACCGACGACCGGGCGTCGACCAACCTCGCCGACCGCGTTGCGTACGCCCGAGACCTGTGGCCTCGCCAACAGATTCGAACGCGCGCTGGGGAGGCAGCCGTGGCGCCACCTGCGGTCGTGGTTTGGCCAGCGAATATGCGAGAGGTCGCTGACGTTTTGCGATTCGCGGCCGAACGAGGAATCCCGGCAGTGCCGTTCGGAGCCGGCAGCGGAGTGTGCGGAGGCATTTGCCCTGACGAACGAACCATTCTCATCGACGTGAAGCGAATGGACGCGATCGTCGAGCTCGATGCCGACACCCTCACCTGTCGGGTCGGGGCCGGAATCATCGGACAGAACCTGGAGAACCAGCTCAACGCCCGCGGGTTCACGTTCGGGCACTTTCCCTCCTCGATCTACTGCTCGACTCTTGGCGGATGGATCGCCTGTCGGGCAGCCGGCCAAACCTCAGGCCGCTACGGGAAGATCGAAGACCGGGTTCTGGGTCTGAGTTTCGTCGATGGGAGCGGAAAGATTTGGCGGACGGACGCCGAGGGCGAGAACCGAGCGCTCCTGCCGCTGGCCCTCGGCAGCGAGGGCGTGCTCGGGGTCGTGACCGAAGCCACGCTGCGACTCGACCCGTTGCCCGAGGAGCGGCAGTTCTCGTCCTGGCTCTTCGCAGGAACGCACGATGGCCTCGAGGCCATCCGCCGCATCTATCAGGCTGGGCTGCGTCCGGCAGTGGCGCGTCTCTACGACCCCTTCGACTCTCTGATCTCGCGGAGCTTCAAGAGCCAGGGGCGCACTGACGAGTCTGACGAACCAGAAGAGTTTCGCGGTCCGAGTCTCGGCATGCGATCTCTGGTGCGACTCATTCGCCATCCAGGCGCCATCAACCGGCTCATCGATATCGCCGATCCCGTTCTCGGCGGCGCAAAACTCGTGCTCGTATGGGAAGACGATCCAGCGATAGCGCGTGCGGAGCGTCACGAGGCCGAGAGAATCTGCGCCGAGTTCGGTGCGCGCAACACGGGTGAAGCGCCGGCGCGACACTGGCTCGCACATCGACATTCGATCAGCTACCGCCAGTCGGCGTTTTTCACGGCGGGCGCGTTCATCGACACGATGGAGGTCGCGGCGACCTGGTCGCGCATGTGGCCGATGTACGAAGCCGTTCGTGCCGCGCTTTCGCGCCACGTGTTTGTCATGGCGCACTTCAGCCATGCCTACCCGGAAGGAGCATCGATCTACTTCACTTTCGCTGGCTCTGCCGCGAGCGATGAGGAGGCGTTGAGGCGCTACGACGAAACCTGGCAGTCTGCCCTACAGGCCGTCGTGGGCGCGGGCGGAACCTTGAGCCACCACCATGGCGTCGGCCGTTCGAAAGCCCCGATGATGCGACAGGAGCAGGGTGCAGCGGTCGCCATGGTCGGTCGAATCAAGAGAGCACTCGACCCTGCGAGCATTCTCAACGTGGGGTCGCTGATCCCGAACGCACCGAATGCCGCGGTGCCACCTACGCCGACACGAAGTTTCTTCGAAGAGATCCAACAGCATCTGCCGCAGGCGCTCGGAAACGAGGAAGATCAGGCCGTGCTGCGTCCTTCGACGGCCGAAGCGGTGGCGTACATCGTGCGCCTCGCCAACGGGACAGGGGTGCGCCTCGCGCCGCCGGGGTCAGATGCATCGGAGCAAACGGTGCGCCTCAGCCTCGCTCGGCTCACCGAGATCCTCTCAACCGATACGACGTCACGAATTCTCCATGCCGGAGCCGGGACGACGCTGGCCGCGCTGCAGAACGCGGCGCGCACGCACGGCTGGACGCTTCGTGTACCCGAGGAATTCCAAACAGAGGCCGTAGGCGCGTGGCTTGCGCGCGGAGCACCCGGTCGAGTCGACAAGAATGACGATCCGGTTCTGCAGCAGGTGGCCGGCCTCGACCTCGTGCTTCCAAGCGGGGAGTTGACCTCGATTCGTCCCGCCCCGCGGCGCGCGGTGGGGCCGGACCTCGTCGAGGCGGCGATCGGTGCACGGGGCAGGCTCGGCGTCATCGTCGGGGTCCACCTGGTTGCCCAAGCCGCGACGACCGAAACCCATCTTGCTTTTGCGTTTCGAGACAGCCAGAGCGCGGCACGGGCGCTTGCGTGGGCGCGAGGCCGAGGCGTGCGCCCTCTGCGCGCGACATGTGTGGGCGCGGTGCTGCAGGCGGTAGTCGACACCGGGAGCGCTCGGGGAGCGGCCGCCGTCGAAGTATTGACTCGCGTGGCGGAAGAACACGGCGGTGTGAGTCGGCCCGCCGCGCCCTGGGTTTCTCAACAGGCAGCTTCTGGTTCGAGCGCTGAACTATTCGCGGTTCTCGCCCGCGAGTCAGATCCGAGAGGCGTGTTCGGCGACGTTCCCACGAAAAAGGACGCTTGACGGTGTTTGAGGAATACGCCCGCTACGACGGTCTGGGGCTGGCGGAACTGATCCGCACCAAACAAGTGTCGGCCAAAGAGGTGCTCGAGGCTGCGGTGCTTCAGGCGGAGTTCGCCAATCCCGCTCTCAACGCGATGGTGCTGCCGCTCTACGATCATGCGCACGCGCGGCTCGCCGACGTCGACCCGGACGCACCGCTCGCGTACGTCCCCTTTCTGCTGAAAGACGTCCATCACGCCCTCGCAGGCACCCCGATGAGCAACGGGAGCAGCCTTCAGAAGGGGGAACTTTCGAAAGAGAACGCCGCGATCGTACAGAGGTGGCTCGACGCCGGCCTCGTCACGTTCGGCAAGACCAACACGCCTGAGTACAAGCTTTCCCCGACCACCCACCCGGCGGCATGGGGCGCGACGCGAAACCCGTGGGATGTCATCCGAACCCCTGGCGGGTCGAGCGGAGGTTCGGCGGCTGCAGTCGCCGCGGGTATCGCGCCCCTGGCCTCTGCGACCGACGAAGCAGGTTCGATTCGCACGCCGGCCTCCCAGTGCGGCGTGTTCGGCCTCAAGCCCTCACGGGGCCGGAACCCCATTGGCCCCGACTTCGGCTGGCGCCTCGAGGGACTATCGACCTCGCACGTGATCACCCGCAGCGTTCGCGACAGCGCGGCCGCTCTGGACGCGACCAGCGGCAGCGAGCCGGGCGGACCGTACCACTGCCCCGAGACGCACGACTTTCTCGCCTCGCTCTCCGAGGCTCCGTCGCGGCTCCGCGTAGCGTTGTGCACGGACAGTCGCGTCTTCGGCCGAACGATGGACGCTCACTGTGTCGCTGCGATTCGACACGCAGGCAAACTACTCACCGACCTCGGCCACGAAGTCGAGGAAGTCTCGATGCCATTCGACGAGAATGAAGCGATGACGCTCGCCGTGACCCTGGTGCTGACAGGCTTCGCAGGGTTCGCGGAACGTCTGGTAGAGGACTACGGCGCGCGGACGGTGAGACAGCACTTGGAACCGTTGACGCAGTTCGTGTGGCGCGCAGGTCAAGCGGTGCCGAAGACCATGCGGGAAGAGATCCAGGCGCGGAGCCATACACTCGCCCAGGAACTCGCCGGTTTCCACGAACGCTACCATGTGCTCGTGAACTCGACGCTCTGTACGACCCCGAAGCGGATCGAGGAAACCGACCCGACCACGAGCGACGTGCGCCTCGCCGGAGCGCTCTGCGGGCCCGGACTGCGGTGGCTTATGCGCGCCCCTCGCGTATTGGACAAACTGATCGAAACGCAGTTGGAGGCCCTGATCGATCGAGTGCCATTCCGGACGTCGATCGCCAATCTCACGGGGCAGCCTGCAATGTCGGTCCCCCTGTTCTGGACGCCTACCGGACTTCCCATTGGCGTGCAGTTCCTCGGCCCCTTCGGCTCGGAACGAATGCTGCTAAAGTTGGCAGCTCAGCTCGAAGAGGCGCAGCCGTGGGCGAACCGTCTCCCGATCCGAACTCCGTAAGCGCTTCCCAATGGATGCCAACCCGGCTCGTTGCCGGCCAATCGTGGGCGTCAACCGAAACGTTTAGCCGAAGTCCCAGACCGTCTCGAGATCGTCGACTCCGCCGCTCTTGTCACCATGGTAGCGAATGAATCCGCGCGCTTCTAAGGTCTCCACCAGCTGCTCGCCTTCGAGCTCCGAACACCCGAGCAGCATCACGACGGCGGCCCGCAGTGTGGTCTTGCCGCGAATATAGCCTGCCGGCGGCGCATCGCTGAACTCGGCTGCAAGTCGCGAGCGCAGCTCGTCGAGATCGATCTCTTCCGGGACAATT
Source organism: uncultured delta proteobacterium (assembly GCA_963845195.1). Lineage (GTDB taxonomy): Bacteria > Myxococcota_A > Polyangia > Polyangiales > Houyiibacteriaceae > SG8-38. The sequence continues at coordinate 809,726 of CAWJRH010000001.1, read as the reverse complement.
GGATCCACCTCCGGGTTATAGTCTGCCGGCCGATGAAAAAAAAGAAGGAGCCACCTTTTCGATGAATCACGAGATCCTCAACGGAATCGTCATCCTGATTGCACTTGGCGCGGTCGGGCAATGGGTTGCCTGGCGATGGCGGGTCCCGTCGATCCTCGTGCTGCTCAGTCTCGGGTTCGTCGTCGGACCGCTCACCGGATGGTTTCGTCCCGAAGAGGTCCTCGGGGAAGTGACGTTCCCCTTCGTCTCGATCGCGGCGGCGATCGTCTTGTTCGAAGGCGGCCTGACCGCAAGCCTCGAGGAGCTTCGCGGCGTGGCCACCCCGGTCCGACGCCTTATCGTCATCGGGATACCGGTCACCTGGGCCGTGCTGACCGCGGCCGCGCACTGGACCCTTGGGCTCAGCATCCCCATCGCCCTCCTCCTCGGCGCGATCCTCGTGGTCACGGGTCCGACCGTCATCGGCCCACTGCTCCGACACGCGCGACCGAAGGCACAGGTGACTTCGATCCTGAAGCTCGAAGGGATTCTCAACGACCCGCTAGGTGCAATTCTGGCGGTCTTGGTGTTCCAAGGCATCCGGGCGGGGGAAACTGAGCAAGCCCTGTCTCTCATCGGCCTTGGGATTCTCAAGGCGGCGGTTCTGAGTGTCGCTGTCGGCCTTTTCGCGGCGTTCGTGTTCGTGAAACTCCTCGAGCGCGACATGCTGCCCGAGTTTCTCCACAACGCGATCGTTCTTCCGGCTGCGCTCGTCGCGTTCGCGGTCGCCAACTATATCCAGGCGGAATCGGGGCTTCTGGCGGTGACGGTGATGGGGGTCGCGCTTGCGTCCCAGAAGCGAGTCAGCATCGAACAGAGCGTCGAGTTCACCGAACACGTACGAGTGCTTCTGATTTCTGCGCTGTTCATTCTGCTCACCGCGCGGATGAGGCTTTCAGACTTTGAAGATCTCAGCTTCGGAGCCGTCGCGTTCATCGTGGCGGTGATCTTCGTCGCACGGCCGCTCTCGGTGTACTTGTCGACGATCCGTTCGGGACTCGTACGCAACGAGCGAGCCTTCATCGCCGCGGTTGCTCCGCGCGGCGTGGTCGCAGCGGCGGTCTCGTCGGTATTCGCGCTCGAGCTTACCGATGCGGGGTTCGAGGAAGCGTCGGTGATCATGCCAGTCACCTTTCTCGTCATCGCTTCGACGGTTGTCGTGTACGGCTTCAGCGCCAAACCACTAGCGCGGTGGCTGGGTGTCGCCCAGGACGACGTGCAAGGAGTGCTGGTGCTCGGCGCAGACCGCTTCGCGCGGGCATTGGCCCAGTCTCTCGGCCAAAAAGGGTTTCGCGCGGTGCTCGTCGATTCGGACTGGGGCAAGATTCGAAGGTCCCACGCGATGGGGCTCGAAGCCGAACACGGCGGAATCCTGCATCGACCACTCCTACGGCGTCTTGATCTTGACGGCATCGGCCGCTTCCTGGCGCTGACTCCCAACGACGAACTGAACGCACTCGCGTGCTCGCATTTCGCCAAAGTATTCGGGAACGACAACGTGTTCCAACTCGAACCAGGCCTACAGCCCGGCGACCCCGAGCAGGACTTCCCCAAAGAACTGCTCGCGCGGTTTCTGGCGCCCGGGTCGGACCACGACAAGCTTGCTTCGCTCACCAAGTCCGGCGCGGCGATGACTTGGATCGAGTTAGACGGAGAACTCCCCGAGGCCGACTTCCACGAGCGTTTCGGACCCGATGCGGTTCCGCTCTTCGCGGTCGACGAGGAAGGCAATCTGGGCGTGATGACCGCCACTGCAAACCCGGAAGGGCCGCGCCAACTGCTGTGTCTCACCCCGTGAGCACCAGCTTCCCAAAGCTTGTCAGATCTCGGCGTGCTGCTTCATCAGCTCGGCCTGATGATGACTGCGGAGCGACGTGAGCATCGGCTCGAGGTCGCCTTCGATCATTCGGTCGAGGCTATGGAGGGTGAGCTGAATGCGGTGATCGGTGACGCGGTTCTGGGGGAAGTTGTAAGTCCGAATCTTTTCGGACCGTTCGCCCGTCCCAACCATGCTCCGTCGTTCCGAGCTGATCGCGCTTGCCTGGGCTTCTCGCTCGAGGTCGAGAAGCTTGGCAGAGAGAATCTGCATGGCCTTCGCTTTGTTCTGATGCTGGGACCGCTGCTGCTCCGAGCGAACCATGATCCCGGTGGGGATGTGTTTGATCTGCACCGCAGACATGGTCCGGTTTACGTGCTGGCCGCCGGGTCCGCCGGCCGCAGTGGTGCTGATCTCGAGGTCGCCCGGTTCGATCTTGACCTCATCGATGTCATCGACTTCGGGCATCACGGCTACGGTTGCCGTGGAGGTGTGAATGCGTCCCTGCGATTCGGTCGCGGGTATGCGCTGGACCCGATGCACGCCGCCTTCGAACCTGAGTTTTGAGTATACATCGGCGCCCGACACCTCTGCGATAACCTCTTTGATGCCGCCCGCAGAAGCTTCACTGAGCGAAGACACCTCGACCTTCCAGCCCTGTGACTCGGCGTAGCGCGAATACATGCGGAACAGATCCCCTGCGAAGAGCGCTGCTTCCTCGCCTCCGGTGCCACTTCGTATTTCGAGGATCGTGTTGCGGTGATCGTCCGGGTCCTTGGGAAGCAGCAGAACGTTGATCTTCTCTTCGAGAGCGACCCGCTCTGCGTCGAGCACGGGAATCTCTTCTTCGGCGAGCTCACGAAGGTCCGAGTCCGAGAGCGCCTCTTTGTGGTCCGCGAGATCGGCGACGACCTCGCGATATCGACCCCAGGCCTCTACTACCTCGTGAAGCTCTGCTCGCTCTTTGGTGAGGTGCGTATAGCGCTTGTTGTCGGAGACGATGTTCGGCTGACAGAGCAGCTCCTCGATCTCGCGATAGCGCGCGGTGAGCGACTCGAGCTTGTCCTCGGGAAGCATCGGTTAGGCGGCGCGAGGAGAAGCCAACGAATCCTCGCCACCCAGTACTTCTCGAAAGCTATCGAAACTCGCAAAAACGAGCGGGTCATCGCTCGTAGGCACGCCGCCCTGGATCTCGTTTCTCCAGGCTGCCGCCTCCATGGCCGCGATGGCGATCTCGATCTGGTCATCATCGGGCTCACGCGTGGTGATCTTCTGAAAGAGAAACCCCGGATAGAGAAATCCGCGCTTCCACCCCGTGGTGCAGAAGCGGGCACTGAGCTTCTGAAGCTCGTAGGAGATGGCCGCAATGATCGGGAGCAGCCCGATGCGGATGCCCAGGAGCGACACTTGAGCCAGCCATCCGTCGACGTTGGGCATGAGCAGCGGGGCGACCAACGAGCCCAAGATGATGGAAACGACGATGACGACGACGAGGAAGGTGGTGCCGCACCGAGGGTGAAGGGTGCTTTGAGACTGAACGGCTTCGACCGTGAGCGGCAGGTTTTTTTCGAATGCGTGAATCGTCTTGTGCTCGGCGCCGTGATACTGAAACAGGCGGCGAACCTCGGAGATACGGCTAATCGCAAAGAGGTAGCTGACGAAGACCAAGAGCTTGAAGGCACCGATCAGCGCGTGAAACGCGGTATCGGTGAGGCCGAGATCCCAGCCCGCCCCCTTGGAAGTCCAACTCGCCAGTGCCTGAGGAAGCGCGACAAACAGACCCAGCGCGAGCATGGTCGAGATGAACACGGCGACCTTGCCCGAGTCCCCCTGCTGCTCGAGTTCCTCTTCGCTCATCTGCTGCTCAGCCGAAAACTGAAGAGCCGCGAAGCCCATGGTCATCGACTCGACCAGCATCGCGACGCCCCGAAAACCTGGAAGCTTCCAGATCTTCTTGGACCAGCGAGAACTGTATGGGCCTTCGCGTAACGCGATCGCCCCGTCGGGACGTCGAACCGCGACGGTGAGACAGGTCGGCGCACGCATCATGACGCCCTCGATGACCGCCTGTCCACCGATGTAGGGCTGCGCCATGGTCGCCAATATGGGGCCCTTCTTGGGCACGGCGATTAGTTGTCTGCCGGGGCCTCGGGACTGGCCTCCGCCTCGCCGCCCTTGTCGAGCTTCGCGTACTTCTTGCGGAAGCGCTCGACGCGTCCTGCCGTATCGACGAGCTTCTGCTTACCGGTATAGAAAGGGTGGCAGGCCGAGCAAATATCCACCTGTTCGATGTCTTTGGTTGACCGGGTCTCAAACGTGCTGCCGCACGCGCAGCGCACGGAGACCACGTTGTACTCAGGATGGATGTCGGCTTTCATGATGATGGGCTCCTCGTGTCGCGAGGCCGCGTGATGTAGCCCAGTGGCCCCCCGTCGGCAAACGATTGGGCCGAATGGGACAAAGCGCAACCGGCAGACCTCAATTATCATCTGATTTCAGAGTCTTGGCGGCCCGCTAGCGTGGCTCTCAGGCGACTCCGAACTGACGGTCGCCCGCGTCGCCAAGCCCAGGGAGGATGAATGCGTGCTCGTCGAGACCTTGGTCTATCGACGCGGTGACGAGGCGGTCGACGAATCCTGCCCGCTCGGTTCGCTCCACGCCCTCGGGAGCGGCCAAGACGCAGATAGCCGTGATCGTCCCTCCACCGCAGTCTCGGATGACCTGGCAGGAGTGTTCGAGCGAACCGCCAGTCGCGAGCATCGGATCGAGCACGAGCACCGGCTGGCCGTCGAGGGCCTTGGGGACGGTATGCAGATAGGGTTCGGGTTCGAGTGTGGTTTCATTCCTTCGCATTCCGAGGAATCCCACCTCCGCCATGGGCAGCAGCGTGAGCGCCGCATCGAGCATGCCAAGGGCGGCGCGCAGCACCGGCACGATGAGAGGCGGGTGCGAAATCGTCACACCCACCGTCGTCGCCAGAGGGGTGCGGATCTGGATCTCATCGGAAGTCAGGTCGCGGGTCGCCTCGTAGATCAGAAACAAGGAGAGCTCTTCGAGCGTCCGACGAAACGCGATCGGGTCAGTGTTCTCGTCGCGGAGTTTCGTGAGCCGTTCACCGGCTAAAGGATGCTCGACGACTAAGGTCTCCACGTTGGGCTCTTAGCGCGCCGCTGTGCGGCTTCAACCCTTCGTCGGTTGCTAGCGAGAATCGCGGCGCCACGTTAGTGTTTCCCGCGATGGCAAAGATCCTCGTCGCGCTCGTGACGTTGGCCTCCGTAGGCTGCTCGGCTTGCTCTACAAAGACACCGCAGGCGCCGACCACGGTGGCACCTGCGAAACCGGCCGACGCCGAGGTCACAGCACCACCCGGGGTCGCACAGACTGCGCCGTCACTCGTGGTGCTCATCGTGGTGGACCAGCTCGGAAGCTGGGTGCTCGACCGGTACCTGCCGCTCCTTCCGCCGGAAAGCGTGCTTCGAGTCGCTTCTGAGAAGGGCGCCTTTCTCCAGGCCGCGGTGCCTTTCGCAAGTACTCAAACGGCACCCGGACACGCATCGCTAGGAACGGGCGTGCCGCCGGCGATGCACGGAGTGGCCGCCAACGCGGTGTTCGACCCCGTGCGAGGTCGCCGCAAGACCGTCGACGATGGAACCCATGCGGTGATTGGCAACCCAGAGCGGTTCGTCAGTCCTGCAATGCTCGAGGCACCGACCGTCGCAGACGCGCTTCGGCAGCATACCGGGGGCCAAGCCAAGATCGTGGGCATCTCGATAAAGGGTCGCGCTGCGGTTCTGCCTGTGGGCCAGAAGCCGACGGCTGCCGTCTTCTTCGACTCCAAGGCGAAGGGGTTGACGACGTCGACGTTCTACTCCCCAAACTCGCGGTATCCCGAGTGGCTCCGCGACTTCCGCCAAGCCAATCCGGTCGAGCCGCTGCTCCAGATTTGGGAGCCGGAGAACTCGACCTGGCTCGAGGCGAACCTCGGCCCGAACGAGCTTGATGGCGCGATGTATCCAGGGTTTCCACACGACCCGAAGCTTGCGCCCGATCCTCTCGAAGCATTCGCCGGAACCCCCGAGTCGACCGACTATCTGATCGCAGCCGCGTTCGCGGCAGTCAAAGGCGAAGAGATGGGCATGGACTCAATCCCCGACCTTCTCGTACTCAGCATCTCGGGGACCGACATCATCGGACACGTCTGGGGCCCGGAGTCCTGGGAGTACGCAGACAATCTGATTCGAACCGATCGGGCGCTTGGACGCTTCGTGCGGAAGCTTCAGTCGCGCGGTCCGGTCGCGTTCATCCTGACTGCCGATCACGGGGTCGCGATGATGCCCGAGCAGGCAGCGGCCGAAGGCAAGACCGGCGGCCGCCTCCGAGGCGAGGTCGTTGAGTATCACGCCGAGCGCGCCGCCGATGACGCCCTTGGGCCCGGAGACTGGATCGCCGCATACGTGTCGCCATTCCTCACCTATACCGAGGCCGGCAAGCTGCGTCGGCGCGAGCTCGACAGTGCGCTCGAGTCGGCAATGCCTACCCTAAAAGGAGTCCAAGCGGTCTATGCGGTGACCGAGGCCGCTGATCTTCGTGGAAGTAGGGACGATCTCGACCGCTTGGTGGGTGCCTCGATCCCCAAGGAGCCTCCGGGCGACCTCTACCTCGTGACGGAGGAGGGTTGGTTCGATGCGCTGTCGGACAATGGGGGAACGAACCACGGCACCCCTTGGGTCTACGATCGGAAAGTGCCGATCCTGATGTGGGGGACGGCGATCGAGCGGCGCACGAGCCCGGAGATCTACAGCGTGCTTCAGGTCGCAACCTCGGTGGCCGCGCTACTTGGGATTCCTCCCCTCGATCTCGCGCCGAGGGAGATACTTCCCGGTGTCATGCAGCTGCCCGATTGAGTATGCTGCGCGCATGAAGCTCGCTATTGCCCTTGGAAAGGTAGTGGTCCTGGCTGGTTGGCTCTGGGGAATCGTCTCCTTCGTCGCACCGGCTTCGGTACCGGCCCCCGACGTCGGGAGGATGTTTTTCTTGGGGTTGCTGGCCGTGCACATCGGCGAAGCCTGGGCGTTTTCGAAGGGCTTGGTCGCCGAAAAGGGAGGCACCGTCGCTGACCACGCCGGGCGCCTGGTGGTCTTCGGCTATCTTCACGTGCTCGGCGTGCGATACGGATGAACCACACCGGTTTGCAGCTCGCGCCGGAGCCGCAATAACTCAGGCATGGGTCAGAAACGTATCCACCTCCTCGTTCGCGGCCGCGTGCAGGGCGTCTATTTCCGCGCCACGGCGCAGCGCGAGGCGCGCCAGCACGGGTTGAGCGGATGGGTGAAGAACCGCGGGGACGGGTCGGTCGAGATCGTCGCTGAAGGCGAAGAGGACGACGTGAAAGACTTCCTGTCTTGGGCTCAAAAAGGCCCCTCGACCGCCCGGGTGGACGACGTAGACGTGCGGTGGCGTAGCTACACGGGCGAATACACCGACTTCCGGATTACCCGCTAGCGTCAGTCGTCGTGGCGTTCGACGGGACGACGCGCCCTTTTCTTGTCGCCTGTGTGCCGCTTGGCGTTGAGGCGTCGGCGCTTGGAAGCGCGAGTCGGCTTCGTCGACAGTCGGCGCTTCGGCGCCTTGAGCGCTTGCTTCACCAGGGTTCGCAAGCCTTCTCGGGCCTGCTGCAGGTTCTGCCGCTGCGAGCGCTCCGCCTGGGCCCGAATCACGACCTGCCCATCTGCGTCGAGACGCCCTCGTGCGAGGGCGGCAAGTCTCCTCTTCTGGGAGGAGGAGAGCGCCGTGGTACCGGGCAGATTGAAACGAAGCGTGACCTTGGTAGCAAGCTTGTTGACGTTCTGACCCCCGGGCCCGGAGGCACGACTCGCCGTCCATGACAGATCGCGGGCCGGGATCACCACACGACCGTCGATTCTCAGATCGCGGTCCTCTGCCTCGGAGGCCATCGACAGCAGCCTAGCGCGCACCGTTTGGCGACGTCAGCCAACCGCTCACCGCTCGGTTTCGACCGTTCAGCGGCTTTCGCGACACGATGTCAGCGATGGAACTACATTTCCCGCGATGCTTAGAAGGCAACACCCAACGGAGGGGTCCCGGATCTCGACTATGCCGATCGGTTGGTACGCCGTGGCTGAGTCGAAAGAACTCTCTCCCGGCAAACATCTCACTCGGTACTACTTCGGGCAGACGCTCCGATTTCATCGGACCAAGGCCGGTGAGCTGAGCGTAGTGACTCCTGCGAAGCTGCATCGCTGGGATGTTCAGGAGCGCAATGGCCTGATCTTCGCCTGGTACCACCCGACGGCCGAGGCGCCGAATTGGGAGGTCCCGTCGCTCCCCACCAAGGGTTGGACCGACTTCCGGATTCGCGAGCTCACCGTGCGCAGCCACCCGCAGGAAACCAGCGAGAACAGTGTCGACATTGGGCACTTCGTCCAGCTTCACGGCTTCAAGGACGCATGGTACGAGGGCGACCTCGAGATCGACGGGCATGTTCTCAAGGGCGCCTACGGTATTGACTACGGCCTCGTCAAAGACGTCGCCCTCCGGGTAAACTTCAAGGTCGAAGTACACGGTCTCGGATATTCGCTGGTGCGAATCCGAGTGCCGCGCTTCGGTGTGTGGATCCACACCCTAATCCTCTCGACTCCGATCGACGAAGAGCACGTGCACGTTCGCATGGGGATCGCGGTCAAGCACTGGGGCGTTGCCCCGCTGCCTCAGATCATACGAGAGGCAGCCTCGATGGGCATGAGCCACGAGGTCGCACAGGACGCGCCGATCTGGGAGGCGAAGCGGTACCTCGATCAGCCGCTTCTCGCGGAGGGCGACGGACCTATCGGCGCGTACCGTCGCTACTGCCGCCAGTTCTACCCTGAGCAGCGCCAGCAGTCTTCAACCGTTGAGCCAGTGCGGGAATCCGCATCCGCCGCCGCCTAGCCTGGCGCACGCGCGAAAAAGTTCGTCGAACGGGGGAAGCGTCGGGCGTCCACGCTAGCCTACCGGCTACCTGTACGATGCCTCAGTCGAGGAATGCGATGAGCGACATCGGCGCGTTGTCACCGCGTCGATGATTCACTTTGACGATGCGCGTGTAGCCCCCGCCCTTGTTCTCTTTGGCGCGCGCTGCGTATCGGGGAGCGATGTCGGTGAAGAGCTTGTGAATCAGGTCGATTTCCTCGACGGTCCCGTCTGGGTACGTCTTCACGAGCTGCTTCGGCAGAAAACGCGCCACTTGGCGGCGTGCATGCAGCCGACTGGCCAGCACGCGCGCGCGCTCGTCCTCGTCCTTGATCTTGGCGACGTCGACCGTGAGGTCGTCCCCTAGACGAATCGCCTTGGTCACCAGGCGCTCCGCGATGCGGCGCAGCTCCTTGGCTTTGGCGTCGGTCGTCTTGATCTGTCCATGGAGAACGAGATTGCCGGCTAGATTCCGGAACATCGCTCGCCGATGACTAGTGTTTCGGCCGAACTTCCGTCCTGCTTTTTGATGCCTCATGACGACCTATCCGCGATTCACCGCTACTGACTTGCCTGTTGAGTCTTCCAGCGCTCGAGCATCTGCGGCCAGCTGTCGATCTGCATGCCGAGCGAAAGACCCATGTCAGCCAGGATCTCTTTGATCTCTTTGAGCGACTTACGCCCGAAGTTCTTGGTTTTGAGCATCTCGCCTTCGCTCTTTTGAACGAGCTCGCCGATCAGCTTGATGTTGGCGTTCTGTAGGCAGTTGGCGGAACGCACGGAGAGTTCCAACTCGTCAACCGAGCGGAACAGGTTCTCGTTGAGCGGCTCTTCGCTGCTCTCTTCTTCAACCGGCTCGTCGTGCTCTTCGAAGTTGATGAAGATCGTGAGCTGGTCTTTGAGGATCTTCGCCGCGTAGGCCACCGCGTCAGCCGGGCTGATGGCGCCGTTGGTCCACACTTCGAGGGTGAGCTTGTCGTAGTCGGTGATCTGTCCGACACGAGCGTTGGTCACCGCGTAGTTCACCTTGCGAATCGGCGAGAAGAGCGAGTCGATTGCGATCGTCCCAATCGGAATCCCCGCTGTCTTGTTACGATCGGCGGGCACGTAGCCATGGCCCACGTTGATCGTGAGGTCGGCTGCGAAACGACCGCCCTTAGCCAGTGTGCAGATCTTGTGGTGCGGATTGAGAATCTCAATCTGATCGCTGGTCTGGATGTCTCCGGCGGTCACGATTGCCGGGCCTTCCTTTTCAATTCGGACCGTCTGCGTGCGCGCGGTGTGCGAGCGGACGACGACCTCCTTGAAGTTCAGGACCATCTCGGTGACGTCTTCGACGACGTCCGGCACCGAGGTGAACTCGTGCAGCGCCCCGTCGATTTTCACCGCGGTGATCGCGGCACCCTGCAGCGAAGAAAGCAAGACCCGCCGGAGCGAGTTGCCCAACGTGATTCCGAAGCCGCGCTCGAGCGGCTCCACTACGAACTTGCCATAGGTATCGGTCAAGCTCTCTTGATCGACCGGAACGTTCTTCGGTCGAATGAGTTCTCGCCAGTTACGCGCAACCAGATTCGGGCTCGTCATCAAATGCCTCCGCAGCCTTTAAACGCGCCGTCGCTTGGGTGGACGGCAACCGTTGTGAGGGATCGGTGTCACGTCGCGGAGCAGGGTTACCCGCATCCCGACGTTCTGAAATGCACGAAGCGCGGACTCCCGACCGGAACCCGGCCCTTTCACGAAGATCGCGACCGTCTTCATGCCGGAATCCTGCGCCTTGCGAGCAGCGTCTTCAGCAGCGAGCTGCGCTGCAAACGGGGTGCTCTTACGAGAGCCCTTGAAGCCACGCGAACCCGCCGACGACCAGCTCACGACCTCACCTTCGAGGTCGGTGATGGTGACGATGGTGTTGTTGAAGGTCGACTGGATGTGGGCGATGCCACTCGACGCGACCTTCTTCGCTTTGCGCTTCTTGCTCTTCGCAGTCTTCGATTTCGCCATTCTACGTTCGCTTCCTGGCCATCGCGCCACGCTTCGGACCCTTGCGTGTGCGAGCATTTGTATGGGTACGCTGACCGCGCACCGGGAGCCCACGACGGTGACGAAGGCCGCGGTAGCAACCGAGGTCCATCAGCCGCTTGATGTGCATGTTGATCTCGCGGCGCAGATCGCCCTCGACCTTGTAGTTCTGATCGATGCACTCACGGATCTTGCGGACATCGCTCTCATCGAGCTCCTCCGCGCGCTTGCTCTCAGCGATGCCGGTGATCTGACAGATCTGCTTCGCATGATGAGGACCGATGCCGTAGATATACTGCAGCGCAATCAATGTATGTTTCCGACCTGGGAGGTCTACGCCCGCGATACGTGCCATGCTCGTCTATCCTTGTCGCTGCTTGTGGCGAGGGTTTTCGCACAGGACTCGCACGACGCCCTTACGGCGTACGATCTTGCACTTTTCGCAAATTTTTCTGACGCTTGGTCGAACCTTCATGTGAGCCTCTCTTTGATTCGTCCTCTCGTCGGGTCGTACGGGGATAACTCGACCATCACGGTGTGCCCTGGCAACACGCTGACGGTGACCTGCTTGGCTTTCGAGGACAGAGATGCGGTGATCTCCGTTCCATCGTCGAGCCTGACCCTGTAAAGGGCCCGCGGTAGCACCGCCTCGATGACTCCTTCGGTCATCTTGGTCTTAGTCATCCTCTTCGCTACTGAACCCCAATCGCCTCTTTGATTCGTTCCGTGATTTCTTCAAGCGAGCCAACTCCCTGTATTGCCGTCACTACCCCTTTGGCGTCGTAGTGAGCCAGCACCGGCTCGGTCTTCGCTTTGTACTCTTCGTACCGCTTCCGAACGACCTCCTCGGTGTCGTCCGAACGCTGCACGATTTTCTGCTCACCACAGGTGACACAGGTCCCGTTTTCGGGCGGCGGACTATAGCGCACGTGGTAGGTCTGTCCACAGTGCAGACAGACCCGGCGCCCGGTGACCCGCTCGACGATGTCGTCTAGCGGAACATCGAGCGAAACCACGTGGTCGATCCGACGGTCAAGCCTGCCGAGGAGCTTGTCCAGGGCTTCTGCCTGCGCCACGGTACGCGGGTAACCATCGAAGATCGCTCCGTTTTGCGCATCGTCCGCATGAAGCCTCTGATTGATGAGGTCGAGAACGAGCTCATCGGGGACCAGAGCTCCTGTCGACATGTACTCGTCGAACTTCTTGCCGAGCTCGGACCCGGACTTGCGCTCGGCGCGCATCATGTCGCCGGTCGAAATCTGAGGGACCTGAAGCAGGTCGATGAGCAGTTTGGCCTGGGTGCCTTTGCCGGCGCCCGGCGGTCCGAAAAGAAGTAGGTCCATCAGGCTCCTCCCCTCGCTCGAATTCGAGAGCCCTTGCGACCGGTCAGGCCCTCGTAGTGACGGGTGATGAGGTGGCTTTCGATCTGCTGCGCGAAGTCGAGCGCAACGCCGACGACGATCATCAGTGAGGTACCACCGAGATAAAACGGAACGTTCCAACGCGCTTGGAGCAGCGTGGGCACAGTCACGACCGCTGCAACGTAGAGCGCGCCCCCCACGGTGATCCGGGTCAGCACCGCATCGATGTACTCGGCCGTGGCCTTACCAGGACGGACACCGGGAATGAACGCTCCCTGCTTTTTCAGGTTCTCGGCAACGTCGACCGGCTGGAACGTGATTGCGGTGTAGAAGAAGCAGAAGAAGATCGTCATGACCGCGAACACGACCACGTAGATCCAACTCCCTGGAATCAGGTTGTTGCTGATCCAACGCATCGCGTCCGAAACGTAGGGGATGTTGGTTCCGGCCAGCGTGACGGGGAACATGAGGAGCGACGAGGTGAAGATGGGCGGAATGACGCCGGCCATGTTGACCCGCAGCGGCAGATGCGACTGCTGCCCCCCATACATCTTCCTGCCTACCATGCGTTTGGCATAGGTAATCGGGATACGTCGCTGTGCGCGCTCGAAGAACACGATGAACGCCGTGGTACCCAACGCGATGACGATGAGTAGCATCAAGTCGATCGGTTCGAGCTCGCCCAGCTTGAACTGCTCGAGCGTCATGAAGAGCGCGTCGGGCAAATTGGCCACGATACCGGCGAAAATGATAAGGGAAATGCCGTTTCCGAGGCCACGCTCGGTGATCTGCTCGCCCAGCCACATCAAGAACGAGGTGCCCGTCGTCAACGCGAGCACCGTCATGAAACGGAAAGACCAGCCGGGGCTCGGTACGATGTCACCCGCGGTAGAGCTTTCGCTCCAACCCTCCCAGAGCATCGCGAGGCCAAGGCTCTGGAAGATACTGAGGGCCACCGTGCCGTAGCGAGTGTACTGGTTGATCTTGCGTTGACCGGCCTCGCCCTCTTTGCGTAGCTCCATCAGCGAGGGAACCACCACTGTCATCAGCGACAAGATGATGCTCGCCGAGACGTAGGGCATGATGTTGAGTGCGAAGATCGACGCCTGCTCGAGCGCGCCGCCCGAGAACAGATTGAACATGCTCAAGAAGCCACCGGACTGGCCGGCGACGTACTTCCTCATGGCAGCGCGGTCGACACCTGGAGTCGTGACGAAGATGCCGATGCGGTAGACCGCCAGCATGCCCAGGGTGAATAGAATCCGGCGCCGTAGCTCGGGAATGCGGAAGATGTTCGTGAGCGTGCTCATTGTGGACTAGGCCTGGGGATCGATCTGTTTGAGTAACTCCACGGAGCCACCAGCCTTTTCGATCTTGGCGGTGGCAGTCGCGCTGGCCGCGTGGACCTTGATGGTCAGCGGCCTATCCAGCTCTCCATCGCCCAGAATCTTGATCACGTCTACTTTGCGCTTGATGAGTCCAGCCTCGCGCAGCGCGGCCTCGTCCACGGTGGCACCGCTTTCGAAGCGCGCAAGATCTTTGACGTTTACCGTCGCAACCTTCTTGGTGAACGGGTTGGTGAATCCGCGCTTCGGGATGCGGCGGTACAGCGGCATCTGGCCGCCTTCAAAGCCCAGCTTGCTGAAGTTGCCTGGATGACGCGCTTTTTGACCCTTCTGACCGTGGCCGGCCGTCTTGCCGAGCCCGGAACCCGGACCTCGCCCTTTTCTGCGCTTGTTGCGAACCGCGCCTTCGGGTGCACGTAGCCTCGAGAGGATCGGTACTGGCTTCTGGTCACTCATGGACTTCCTCAACTTCTACGAGGTGCAGCACCTTCTTGATCATGCCGCGAAACGACGGGGTGTTGTCGACGACTACCTCGGTGTGCGGGCCTCGGAGTCCAAGACCTTTGAGGACGCGTCGCTGTTTGTACATACGGCCGATACCGCTGCGTACTTGGGTGACTTTGAGTTTGTTCGTAGTCATGGCTCAGTTTCCTACGACGGAGTCGCCTCGGCGTTGGGCTCGGGCTCCGGCGCGCGCTCGGCCTTGGGGACCTTGGGGCCGTGCTTGAACTGCTGCACGTCGCCGACGCGTCGACCACGACGGCGAGCCACCGCATCAGGGGACTCGAGCACCTTGAGCGCTGCCACCGTGGCGTTGACGACGTTGTGAGGATTCGTCGTACCGAGAATCTTCGCGAGCACGTCTTTCACGCCCGCGGCTTCGAGGACGGGGCGCATGGCGCCGCCCGCAATGACGCCCGTTCCCTCAGACGCAGGCCGCAGAACGATGCGACCTGCCCCCGCATGACCGACGACCTTGTGTGGAATGGTTCGACCTGTGAGCGGAACGCGGAAGAGATTGCGCTTAGCCGCGTCGGTTCCTTTGCGGATCGACTCGGGAACCTCGTTGGCCTTGCCCATGCCGACGCCGACATGACCGTTGCCATCTCCCACGACGACGAGTGCACTGAAGCTGAAGCGTCGTCCACCTTTGACGACCTTCGCGACGCGGTTGATGAAGATCACTCGGTCGGTCAGGTCTTCGAGCGAAGCGGGATCGATGATTTCGTCTTGATATGCCATGTGAGCCTCAGAACCTCAGGCCCGCGCTGCGCGCAGACTCTGCCAGTGCGCGAACGCGACCGTGATAACGATACCCACCTCGGTCGAAGACCACTTGGTCTACGCCTTTTTCGAGGCAAGCCTTTGCAACGAGGTCGCCAACCGCCTTGGCTGCGTCGACCTTCGTTCCGCTCTCGGTCGCCGCAAGGCTAGAAGCCGCAGCGATCGTGCGACCTCCGACATCGTCGATGACCTGAGCGTAGATGTGTTTGGAGCTTCGAAAGACCGCAAGCCGCGGACGGGCCGGGGTTCCCTGGACCTTCTTTCGGATGCGGAGCTGGCGCCTGGCACGCCCTGTGACTTTCTGGCGCATGATCAGCCTCCGGCCTTTCCGGCCTTGCCCGCCTTTTCCTTCACTTGTTCACCGGTGTAGCGAACACCCTTCCCGTTGTACGGCTCGGGCGGACGCACCTGGCGGATGCGCGCCGCAACCCGTCCGACGAGCTGCTTGTCGGGCGACTCGAGGTGGACCCTCGGGAACTTCGTACCGGCCTCATCGATGGTTTCGATGTTCACCGACACCGCGTTGGGAATGTCGATGAGAGGCTGATGCGATAGTCCGACGGTCATCTTCAACTTACCGCCGTTGAACTCGGCACGATAGCCGACACCGCGGAAGTCGAGGGACCGCTTGTACCCAGTGGCCACACCCTCGACCATGTTGTTGAGGATCGCGCGCGTGAGCCCTTGGTATTGGAGCCCGAGTTTGCCGCTGCCGTCGGCCGGCGCCACCTGCAGGGAGCCGTCCTTGTGTTCGACCACGACCTCCGGTCGCACCATGTGCTTGAGCTCGCCCTTCGGTCCCTTGGCAGTGACCTCTTGGCCGCTCACCTTGACCTGTACACCCTCGGCAACAGCCACTGGCTTCTTGCCGTTTCGGGACTGCTTGCTGGTCTGCGTCTCAGCCATCACCAAACCTCACAGAGGACTTCGCCACCCACGCGCTTATCGCGCGCGTCGCGGTCCGTCATGATGCCTGCGGAAGTCGAGAGAATCGCGACGCCCATCCCGTTCTGAACACGCGGGATTTCCCCGTGGCCGACGTAGAATCGACGTCCGGGACGGCTCGCGCGTTTCATTCCAACGAAGGCGCTCTGCCGGTCACGCCCATACTTGAGCGAAATCGTGAGTTTCTTCGGGAGGCCATCCTCGACTCGGTAGTCGTCAATGAAACCTTCCTGCTTGAGAATCGCTGCCAGACGCTCTTTGAGCGTGGAGGCAGGAATCACCGTCTCGGAGTGCTGCGCCTCCGCGGCGTTCCGGATGCGTGTCAGCATGTCTGCAATCGGATCGGTCATCATGATTGCACCTCCTACCAGCTCGACTTTGTCACTCCCGGGATATCTCCCGAGAGGCGCGTACTTACGAAGACAGATTCGGCACATCTCGAACTTGCGATAGTAGCCGCGTGGCCGTCCACAGACCTTGCAGCGATTGCGCTGCCGGACCGCGAATTTCGGCGTCTTTTCCATTTTGGCAAATGCTCGCTTGCTAGCCATCTGCTTCCTCAGTTCCTAAACGGCATGCCGAGCGATCGGAGCAGGGCACGTCCTTGGTCGTCGTTTTCCGCGGAGGTGACGAACGTCACGTTCATCCCCTTGATGCGGTCGATCTTGTCGTAGTTGATTTCGGGAAAAATGATTTGTTCCTTGATGCCGAGCGTGTAGTTGCCACGGCCGTCGAAGGCTTTGGGGCTGGTGCCCTTGAAGTCGCGCGTACGTGGAAGTGCGAGCGCGATGAGACGATCGAGGAAGTCGTACATTTGATCGCGGCGGAGGGTCACCATCACACCGATGGGCATTCCCTCTCGGAGCTTGAAGCTCGCGATCGACTTCTTTGCACGCGTGATGACCGGCTTGCGCCCGGTGATCGACGACAGTTCCTCAGCGGCCGACTCGATAAGCTTGGCGTTTTGCACCGCTTCACCGAGTCCCATGTTGATGACGATGCGCTCGAGCTTCGGAACTTGGTTTACGTTCTTGAAGCTGAACTCCTTCATCAGATGAGGGATGACCTCGTTCTGATACTTTTTTCTGAGTCGTGGTTGGTATTCACTCATGACAGCACTCTCAGTCGAGAACCGAGCCGCTCTTGGCGGCGACACGAACACGCTTGTTCGGGTTCTTCTTGTCGGCTTCAATGCGCACGCGAGTCGGCGCGTCAGTCTTGGGGTCGACCACCATCACATTGGATGCGTGGATCGGCATTTCCTTCTCGATGATTCCGGCTTCCCGGAACTTACGAGCGCTCTGGTGTCGCTTGACCCGGTTCACGCCTTCGACGAGCACCAGATCCGAGGTCACCATCTGCAGGACGCGGCCCTTCTCACCCCGGTCCTTGCCTGCGATGACCTGCACGAGGTCACCCTTCTTGATCCGAGCTGCCATCACACCACCTCCGGCGCCAGCGAGACGATCTTCATGAAGCGTTTGCTACGGAGCTCACGCGCCACGGGCCCGAAGATGCGGGTTCCGATCGGTTCGTTCTCCTTGGTGATGAGAACAGCACTGTTCGTGTCGAACTTGATGTAGGTGCCGTCGGCGCGTTGATAGCCGCGCTTCGTTCGCACGACGACCGCGCGAGCGACTTCGCCCTTTTTCACGCGTGCCGTCGGCAGAGCTTCTTTGATGGAGACGACGATCACGTCGCCAAGCCCTGCGTAGCGACGCCGTGAGCCACCGAGCACCTTGATGCACAAGACTCGCTTGGCGCCACTGTTGTCCGCTACGTCTAGCTGTGTTTCGGTCTGAATCATGGCTATACCTCCGGCGGACGTTCGATGAGTCGCACGACCTCCCAGCGCTTCGTCCTCGATCGAGGCTTGCAGGCCCGGATCTCGACGACGTCGTTGGTGCGGTACTCGTTCTGCTCGTCGTGCGCGTGGAACTTCTTCTTGTGCTTGACGTACTTCGTGTAGAAAGGGTCGCGGGCACGGCGGATGACTTCGACCACGATGGTCTTGTCGGCACGCCCGGCGGCTTTCGTATCGTTGACGACGCGACCGACCAATCGGCGGCGGCGACCACGCTCTTTGACGACTTTCGGAGTCGGCTGTCCTGGTTCAGCGGTAGCCATGGCCCCTTACTCCTTGCTCTCCGGCGCCGGCTCGGTGCCCTGACGCTCGGTAAGAATGGTCTTCACACGGGCGAGGTCCCGACGAAGCTTGTGAATCGAGCTCGTGTCATCGAGCTGGCTGGTGTGATTGTCGAAGCGCGCCTTCCAAAGCTGACGCCGGAGGTCACCCTCCATGACGCCGAGCTCTTCGGTGGTGCTTTCGCGCAGATCTGCGGGTTTCATAGTTCCGTCTCCCTCGACCTGAAGGCCGTCTTGAGGGGGAGCTTGTGCGCCGCGACGAGAAACGCCTGGCGGGCCATTTCCTCCGTAACGCCTTCGATTTCGTACAGCATTCGGCCTGGCTTGATCACGGCGACCCAACCTTCAACGCTGCCCTTACCCTTACCCATTCGAGTTTCGAGGGGCTTCTTGGTGATCGGCTTGTCCGGGAAGATGCGGATGTAGAGCTTGCCCTGACGCTTGACCTTGCGCTGAATCGCCATTCGCGCGGCTTCGATTTGCCGCTGGCTGATTCGGCCCGGTTCAAGCGCCTGAAGCGCGTAATCGCCGAAGGAGATGTCACTGCCGCGATACGCCTTTCCGCGCATACGGCCTTTCTGCATCTTTCGGAACTTGGTTTTCTTTGGTTGAAGCATGAGTCTTCCCTAGATCAGGCCGCCCGGCGCCGAGGCACCCGGCCGCTGCGGCAGCTGCTCGCCCTTGAAGATCCAGCACTTGATGCCGACCGTTCCTGCCTTGGTGTGCGCGGTCACCTCGCCGTACTCGATGTCCGCACGAAGCGTGTGCAGCGGGACTCGTCCTTCGCGATACCATTCGGTACGAGCGATTTCCGCCCCGCCGAGCCGCCCAGAAGCGGTTACGCGGATGCCCTTTACGCCGAACTTCATCGCCGTCGAGACTGCCTTCTTCATCGCGCGTCGAAACGCGACTCGACGCTCGAGCTGCGTGGCGATGTTCTCGGCCACCAACTGCGCGTTGGTCTCTGCCTTACGCACCTCTTGGATATCGAGGAACAGCTCGTTGTCGGTGAGCTTCTGTAGCTCGCCCTTGAGCTGCTCGACGCCTGCGCCGCGCTTTCCGATGATGATGCCGGGCCGCGACGTGTAGATGACGACCTTGGCCTTGTTTGCCGCGCGTTCGATCTCGATGTCGGCGATGCCGGCGTGAGCGAACTTCTTACGAATCGCGGTCTTCAGCTTCAGATCTTCGTGAAGCCACTTTGAGTAGTTCTTGTCTTCGTACCACTTGGACTTCCACGTCTTTACGACGCCGAGACGAAAACCATAAGGATGTACTTTCTGACCCACGACTCAGCTCTCTTCCCCGTCGGATACGACGACGGTGATGTGACTCATTCCCTTGACGATTTGGGTGGCGCGGCCCTGTGCACGCGGCCTCCAGCGACGCATGTGCTGGTTGGGCGCCATGTCGGCGAACGCGGTCTTGACGACCAGAGAATCGAGATTGAGTTCCTCGTCCTTCTGCTTCGCGTTCGCGATGGCGCTCCCGATGACCTTTGCCACGATGGGCGCAGCAGCTTTGGTAGTGAACCGCAGCTCATTGAGAGCCTGGGCCACGTTCTTGCCGCGTACCATGTTGAGCACCATCCGTGCCTTCCGCGGTGAGATTCTCTGAAAACGAGCTTTGGCAATCGCTTCCATGGGTTACCTCTTCCCCGTCGAAGGATTGACCTTGCGCGCGGTCTTCTTGTCGGATGCGTGACCACCGAACGTACGCGTCGGGGCGAACTCTCCGAGCTTGTGACCCACCATGTTCTCGGTGACGAACACCGTGACGAACTTGCGGCCGTTGTGAACCGCAAAGGTGTGTCCGACGAAGTCCGGCGTCACGGTCGAGCGACGCGACCAGGTCCGGATCATCTTCTTGCTTCCGTCCTTGTTCGCAGCCTCGACCTTGTCGACGAGGTGCTGGTCGATGAACGGACCTTTTTTGATTGAACGCGCCATTACTTCTTTTTCCGTCGGCGAACGATGTACTTGTCCGTCGCCTTGTTCTTTCTCGTCTTGAGACCCTTGGAGAGCTGGCCCCATGGCGAACACGGATGGCGTCCGCCTGCCGTTCGGCCCTCGCCACCACCCATGGGATGGTCGACCGGGTTCATGGTCGTGCCTCGGTTGTGCGGACGGCGCCCAAGCCAGCGGTTTCGCCCTGCCTTACCGAGCGTCATGCGCGCATGAAGCGAGTTGCTCACCTGCCCGACCGTGGCGCGGCAGTTGAGATGCACCAAGCGAACTTCGCCGGAGGGCAGCCTCACCTGGGCGTAGTTGCCGTCTTTCGACATGAGCTGCGCCGCGGTCCCCGCCGAGCGAACCATCTGGGCGCCCTTGCCGATCTTCAGTTCGATGTTGTGAATCATCGTGCCGAGAGGCATGTGGCGAAGCGGCATCGCGTTGCCAGGCTTGACGTCGGCATGGCGCGAGGAAATCACCTGTTGGCCAACTTCGAGGCCGTCTGGCGCCAGGATGTATGCCTTCTCGCCGTCGGCGTAGAAGACCAGAGCGATACGCGCCGACCGATTGGGGTCGTACTCGATCGCGTTGATCGTTCCGGGAACTCCAACCTTGTTACGCTTGAAGTCGATCTTGCGATAGCGCTGCTTGTGGCCGCCACCGCGGAAGCGCGAGGTGACACGTCCCTGGTTGTTCCGACCGGCCGTCTGCTTCTTGGAATCGAGCAGCTTCTTTTCGGGCTGGTTGCCCTTCGTGACCATCTCGAAGTCGGGAGCCTCATAGAAGCGCCGCGAAGGAGATGTTGGTTTGAACTTACGAATGGCCATGATCAGGCTCCCTCGAAGAAGTCGATGGTTTCGCCGTCACGGAGCGTGACGATGGCTTTCTTCCAGTTGCGAGTTTTCGCCATACCCTTGCCCATGCGCTTCATGCGTCCGCGCATCACGAGGGTATGGACGTCGTTGACCGTCACTTTGAACAGGGTCTCGACCGCGTCTTTGATTTGTACTTTGTTCGCGTCGACTGCGACTTCGAACGTGTACTTGTTCTGCGTCTCACGCAGGCCCGCACCCTTTTCGGTGAGATAGAGCGGGCGCTTGATGACGTCTTCGACATGCATCACGCACACCTCGCTTCCAGAGCCTGCACGGCAGTTTGCGTGAGCACGAGATGCTCATGGCGCAGCAGATCGTACAGGTTGACGCCTTCGGGCGGCAGGACCGAGTACTTCTGAAGGTTCCGCGCACTCATGCGTAGCTTCTCGTTCTCTTTTCCGTCGACGATCAGCGCGCCGTCATCGACCTGAAGCGCCGACAGCACTGCCGCCAGCTTCTTGGTTTTGATCTCGTCGAGCTCGAAGTCTTGGACGATCAAGAGTCGTCCCTCACGGAGTTTGAGGCTGAGCGCTCCACGGAGCGCGCCAAGGCGCATCTTCCGAGGGGGGCGATACCCGAAGTCCCGGGGTTTCGGACCGTGTACGGTACCACCACCGACGAAGATCGGTGCCCGCCGCGAACCGTGCCGGGCGTTGCCGGTGCCCTTTTGCTTGTACATCTTGCGACTGGTCGCAGTAACTTCGGCGCGACCCTGCGACGACGCACTGCCCTTGCGCTGCCCTGCGAGCTGCGCCTTGAGCACATCGTAGAACAGGCCCTCGTTGACCTTGGCTTCGAAGACGTCGGCGGAGAGTTCGATCTCACCGACGTCCTTCTTGCTCAAGTTGTAGACTTTTACCTTAGGCATCAGCTACCGCCTTACGACTTGATTTCCACGTCCACGCCCGCCGAAAGGTCGAGCTTCATGAGGGCGTCGAGGGTTTGCTGGGTGGGATCGAGAATGTCGAGAAGACGCTTGTGCGTACGAATCTCGAACTGCTCACGAGACTTCTTGTCGACGTGAGGCCCCCGAAGCACCGTGTACTTGTTGATCCGCGTAGGCAGAGGAATCGGACCGGCAACTCGTGCGCCTGTCCGCTTCGCAGTGTCTACGATCTCCGTTGCCGACTGGTCGAGCAGACGGTGGTCGTAGGCCTTGAGCCGAATCCGAATCTTGTTCGCTGCCATGGTCTGGTTCCTCGTTCCCGGGTCTCTGCCGCTCGTCGGCACCTGGGTTGACCTCATGCCCGGGGGTCCGCAAGGCGGCGCCCCCGGTGTGGGTTACTCGATAATCTTGGAGATGACGCCTGCACCGATGGTGCGACCGCCCTCCCGGATGGCGAATCGCTGCTTTTCTTCCATGGCGGCGGGCGTGATGAGATTGACCTTCATCTTCACGTTGTCCCCGGGCATCACCATCTTGATGTCGTCGGGAAGCTCGATCTTCCCCGTCACATCCAGCGTGCGGATGTAGAACTGCGGCGTGTAGTTGCTGAAGAACGGCTTGTGTCGCCCGCCCTCTTCCTTCGTCAGGATGTACACCTCACACTCGAAGTTCGTGTGCGTGTTCACCGACCCGGGAGCCGCAAGCACCTGCCCGCGCTCCACCTGGTCTTTGTCGACTCCGCGCAGCAGGCACCCGACGTTGTCCCCAGCCTGCCCTTGATCCAGCAGCTTCCGGAACATCTCCACGCCCGTCACCGTCGTCTTCTGCGGGTCTTTGATCCCCAGGATTTCCACCTCGTCGCCAACCTTGATGATTCCGCGCTCGATACGCCCGGTCACCACCGTGCCCCGTCCCTTGATCGAGAACACGTCCTCGACCGCCATCAGGAACGGCTTGTCGATGTCGCGCTTCGGCTCTGGAATGTGGGCGTCCACCTCTTCCATCAGCTTCACCACCGACTCGACCCACTTGTCTTCGCCGTTGAGTGCGCCGAGCGCCGACCCCTGCACCACCGGGATGTTGTCCCCGTCGTAGTCGTACTTGCTCAGCAGCTCGCGGACTTCCATCTCCACCAACTCGAGAAGGTCCGGGTCGTCCACCGCGTCGCACTTGTTCATGAACACCACCATCGTCGGTACACCGACCTGGCGTGCCAGCAGCACGTGCTCTTTGGTCTGCGGCATCGGGCCGTCCACACCGCTCACCACCAGGATCGCGCCGTCCATCTGCGCCGCGCCCGTGATCATGTTTTTGACGTAGTCGGCGTGGCCGGGGCAATCCACGTGCGCGTAGTGACGGTTCCCCGTCTGGTACTCCACGTGACTCGTTGCGATCGTCACCGTCTTGGTGTCGTCTCGCTCCGTGCCGCCCTTGGCGATGTCTTTGTAGCTCTTGACCTCGCCCCCGTGCTTGTCCGCCATCACTTTCATGATTGCTGCCGTCAGCGTCGTCTTGCCGTGATCGATGTGTCCGATCGTGCCTACGTTGATGTGTGGCTTGTTCCGGACAAATTTTTCTTTTGCCATCGTTAGCTCCTCAGCCGCCCTTCGCCTTCGCGACCATTTCTTCGGCAATGCTTGTCGGCACCGCCTGATACTCTTTGAATTGCATCGTGTAGACCGCTCGCCCCTGAGTTTTGGAGCGAAGATCGTTCACGTAACCAAACATGTTCGCGAGGGGAACCTCGGAACGAATCACCTGAAGGCCACCGACCGAATCCATCCCGCTGACGTTCCCACGTCGTGAATTCAGGTCGCCGATCACTTCACCCATGTAGTCCTCGGGAACGCGAACCTCGACGTCCATCACGGGCTCGAGCAGCTGGATTCCAGCGCGCTTCGCGCCTTCTTGGAAGGCAAGCGACCCGGCTACCTCGAACGCGGCCGGACTCGAGTCGACGTCGTGGTACGAGCCGTCGTACAGGGTAGCTTTGACGTCGATGACGGGGTATCCGGCCATCACGCCACGCGTCATCGCGTCTCTGATCCCCTTCGAGACCGAGGGAACGTACTCCTTGGGCACCACGCCTCCGACGATCTTGTTGTCGAACTCGAAGCCTGCGCCCGCTTCGAGCGGCTCGAGCTTGACCCAGACGTGGCCGAACATGCCCCGGCCACCACTCTGCTTCACGTAGCGACCTTCGGACTCGACTTCCTTGGTGATCGTCTCGCGGTACGCGACCTGCGGAGCACCTACGTTCGAGTCGACCTTGAACTCGCGCTTGAGGCGATCGACGATGATCTCGAGGTGTAGCTCGCCCATTCCGCTGATGATCGTCTGGCCGGAATCTTCATCGGTGTGGGCACGAAAGCTCGGGTCCTCGGCGGCGAGTTTTGCGAGGCCAACGCCGAGCTTGTCTTGGTCTGCTTTGGTCCTCGGCTCGATCGCAACTGAGATGACCGGCTCGGGAAATTCCATTCGCTCGAGGATGACCGGGGCGCGCTCATCGCAGAGCGTGTCGCCGGTCGTTGCGGTCTTCAGCCCAACGGCCGCCGCGATGTTCCCAGCGTGAATCTCCTTGAGCTCCTCGCGATTGTCGGCATGCATCTGCAGGATTCGACCAATGCGCTCTCTCTTGCCCTTGGTCGAGTTGAGCACGCCGCTGCCGGCTTCGAGTACACCTGAGTAGACGCGGAAAAAAGTGAGCTGACCGACGAAAGGGTCGTTGATGATTTTGAAAGCGAGGGCGCTGAAGGGCTCGTCGTCGGAAGCCTTGCGCACAATCGATTTTTCCGGGTCTTCCGGGTCGACGCCCTGAATCGCCGGAACGTCCAGAGGCGAGGGAAGGAAGTTCACGACGGCGTCGAGAAGCTGCTGCACACCCTTGTTCTTGAACGCGGAACCGGTGAGCACGGGCACGATGGTCTGGCTGAGGCAGCCTTTTCGGAGCCCAGCTAGGATCTCGTCCGCGGAGAAAGCGGTATCGCCTTCGAGATAGCGCTCCATGAGCGAATCTTCGACTTCGGCAACGGCCTCGATGAGCACAGCACGAGCCTCGAGTGCCTGCGCGCTGAATTCCTCGGGAATCTCTTCGACTTCCCACTCGGCGCCCAGGGTGTCGTCCTTGAATCGATTTGCCTTCATCGTGATGAGGTCGATGATTCCCTCGAGCTCGCTCTCCTGGCCGAGAGGAAGCTGCACCGCGACGGCCGGGGCACCGAGGCGCTCCTTGATCGACCGAAACGCGTTTCCGAAATCGGCGCCGGCCTTGTCCATCTTGTTGATGAAGCAGATCCGAGGAACCCCGTAGCGATCCGCCTGCCGCCAGACCGTCTCCGACTGCGGCTCGACGCCCTCTTTGCCGTCGAACACGGCTACCGCACCATCGAGCACCCGGAGCGAGCGCTCCACCTCGATTGTGAAGTCGACGTGCCCCGGAGTATCGATGATGTTGATGCGATACTGCTCGGCGCTGTACGGACCCGCCTGTGGCCGCCAGAAGCAGGTGGTTGCAGCCGAGGTGATCGTGATGCCTCGCTCTTGCTCCTGCTCCATGTAGTCCATGGTCGCAGCGCCGTCGTGCACCTCGCCGATCTTGTAGTTGACGCCGGTGTAATAGAGGATCCGCTCGGTAGTCGTCGTCTTGCCCGCATCGATGTGGGCCATGATCCCGATGTTGCGAGTCTGATCGAGTGGGAACGTTCTAGGCATTGGAATTCTGGAGCCATACTCTTGATGCACAAAACCCCCTCCGACCCAGAAGCCGCCCTCGGGCTTCGTCGTCTCGGAGAGGGTTGGGAGAGGCACATCGGTCGCAGCGTACTGCGGTCTTCCCGGTGACTCTCTCTATGTGCTCGGCGTCATGAGTTCAGCTACTGCTCCTTGTCCGGGGGGTTTCCGTAGACCTGCCCAAACGTTGAAAATCCCTACCAGCGGTAGTGAGCGAACGCTTTGTTGGCGTCCGCCATCTTGTGTGTGTCCTCGCGCTTTTTGACGGCGTTGCCTCGTCCCTGCGAAGCCTCCATCAGCTCAGCGGCTAGGCGTTCTTCCATCGACTTCTCGCCGCGGTTGCGCGAGTACGTCACGAGCCAGCGCATCGCGAGCGCGTTGCGGCGGTCGGAACGAACCTCGACCGGAACCTGATACGTCGCACCACCCACGCGTCGGCTCTTCACCTCGACGCGGGGTTTCACCGACTCGAGCGCTTTCTTGAAGACCTCGAGCGGCTCATCCTTGTAGCGCTCCTCGATGATGTCGAAGGCGCCGTAGAGGCACTTCTCCGCGGTCGAGCGCTTGCCGCCAAGCATCAAGGAGTTGACGAACTTCGCCACCAGCCGGTCGCCATACTTGGCATCCGGGATGATCTCACGCTTGGGTGCTGCAACTCGTCGGCTCATCGACTTTGATTCTCGATTGGGGTTTAGGCCTTGGGCCGCTTGACGCCATACTTCGAGCGCTTGTTCACTCGATTGGCCTTGTTGGTATTGGAAGGTCCGGCCGCACCCGTCGCATCGAGGGTACCGCGGACGACGTGGTATCGGACGCCCGGAAGGTCCTTCACTCGCCCGCCGCGTATCAGGACCACGGAGTGCTCCTGCAGGTTGTGGCCTTCGCCTGGAATGTAGGTCGTTGCCTCGATGCCGTTCGATAGTCGAACACGGGCTACTTTGCGCAGCGCCGAGTTCGGTTTCTTCGGAGTCGTGGTGTAGACGCGCACGCAAACACCGCGCTTCTGCGGGCAGCGCTGAAGCGCCGGCGAGTCGGTCTTCGACTTGATCTGTTTTCGTCCTTTGCGGACGAGCTGGTTAATCGTAGGCATAACTACCCGAAAAAGCGTGCATTTCTTCGCCGGCCGGTCCTATCCCCAAGCGGCAAAGGGACGGAAGGATAGGCGTGAAACCTCACCTGTCAAGCGAAGTCTGCGGCCAAATGCGGGTGCGATCTGCAGGTGGGCGATCGGGGGCTCGACCAAGGATGACGGCGGGACTCGGACGGGTCTTCGATGTCTCCAACGAAAGAGTGACTTCACCTTTTAGGGTGACCCGTTGCGATCGATCCTAGAAATCAACCTGGAAGCGACCTCCGGTGAGCCCGAGTTGGAGCCGAAAGGTCGGTCCCTTTTGGCCGATCGGGGGCGTCCCCCCCGGCTCGGGCTCGGCTTGCGGGCGGGTGCTGCGTATCACCGGCCGAAAGCGAACCTGGGCTTCGACGACGCCTGCAGTGTAAAAGGCGACGAGCCCGGCGACGCTGACCCAGTTGCCAATGCGAAGTGCCCGCTCCACGCGCTGCGCTCGATCGATTTCGTCGGGCGCAGGGTTCTCGTTGCGCAGTGAGTTGTGCCCGATGAAGGTCGCAATCGATGCCGCGAGGAACGCACTTTCCATGACGGCAAACATGATGCCGAGCCGGCGGTTCTCGTTCTGGAACTGACCGATTCCGAACGGAAGAGCCGCAATCCAGCGAGAGTTCTGCTTCTCCACCACCTGGCTGTTGGCGAAGGCTTCGAGCTCGTCGATGCGCCGTTGTTGCCGAACGAGCTGCTCGAGCTCGTCGCTCCGTTCCTGCTCGACGCGTGCATCATCGAGCGCCTCTCGTCGCGCTCGCTCCCGTTCGAACTGGACCTTCACTTCCTGAAAAGTGGCAACTACAGCCTCGGGAAACGCCACGGCGTCGATGTCGTAGTCCGGGTCTTCCTCGAGCAGCAATCGAAACTGCTCCCGCGCGTCTTCGTCCTTGCCGAGGAACAGATCGCTCGCGCCCAGATACTTCCGCGATTCCAGGCGGACTACGGGGTTCTGCGCACGCGGGACGACCCCGCCAACCAACGATTCAAACTCCTTGGCGGCGCGCGCGTAGTTTTGCCGTTCGTAGAGGCGTCGGGCCGACTCGAACTCCGCAAGCTCGTCGGCAGCCGCGGGAACCGCGAATGCAGCCACGAAAAAACACGCCAGCCCACAGAGCGCGATGCGCCGCATACCGTGGCGTTCTACGGGGTTTCGCCGAGCCTCTCAAGGCTGAAGCTGTATTCGACCAGTTCGCCTCCGGCGCGAAGCTGCACGACGCCCTTGTGAGTTGCATAGCCCGGGGCTTCAATCTTCACCTGCGCACTCGCACTGACCGAATCCATGGGTATACGGAGGATCTCGCGGATTCGTCCCGGGCGGGTCCGATTCCCTGGCAGGGTGATCTGCACGGTGGCGTTCGGCGGTGCCGGCCCCTTGAGGTAGAGCCGGCTGGACTTGAACCGGAGCGCGACCTGGAGCTCGAAGTCTCGAGAGCCTGGCGGAACCACGCGACGTACGACGCGCTCTTTGCAGCAGTTCTCGGCTCCGACGAAACGAAAGGTGTGCTTGCCGGGCTTGAGGCGAATGCCCTGGAAGTCGGGTCCGAAGGGCCTTGCCGGCGCACCGTCGACGCTGATCGAGACGTTGGATGGAGTCGGTCGGAATACGACCCAGCGCGGCTCGGTCGAGGCAGAACTGGTTCTAGTCGCGTCCGTCCGCCGATCGGATGAGCGGTCCTCGACTCTAGGCGGGACTTTCGCTGCGCGGTCCTGGGTCGCTGGTTCGGCATCGGCCGTGGCAGAGCGCGCGGACCCGCCGTCCGACTCGCCCATCGGCGAACCCTCAAGGGTCGAGCTGCCTTGGGACGTTGGCATGACTGTCTCGAGGGACGGCGAGTCCGCCTCGGCGCGCACGGAATCCGCAGCAGGTGAGGGCCGCAACACGAAGAAGGCACCAATTCCGACGACGCCCAGCGCCAAAACCGCGGCCGCAAGACCGGCGGTCGTTCGGCGTCGGCGCGTACCGAGCGACGCCAACAGTTTCAGGGCACGCTCGTTCCCGTCGTCGATGGCGAGGGCCCGGCTTAGGGCAGCCTGCGCCTCTACGATCTCACCTCTGGCGGCAGTCTGCGCGCCGACTTCAAGAAGCTTGTGGAGCGATTGCTGGCGTAGCGCGATGCCCGCTGCGTCGGGAGACGAGAGATACGCGGACAGCGTTTTGTCGGGCTCTCCCACCCCCATGCTGTCGAGAAAAGACTCGAGGTCGGAAGACATCTCTGCCGCGGACTGGTAGCGGCTGTCAGGATCCCGACTGAGCGCTTTGTTCATGATGCGCGCGAGATCGGCCCCTATTTCCGGGCGGAGGCTGAGGGGATCCGGATAGTCGCCGTCCAGGAGGAGCTTCAGCAGATGGTGAGCATTGCGGCCAACGAAGGGAAGCCTCCCGGTGGCGCAAAAATAGAGCACCGTTCCGAGCGAGAACACGTCGCTACGCTCGTCGCAGTGGCCGCTGTCGATTTGCTCGGGCGCCATGTGCCCGGGTGAGCCGAGGATCTGTCCGGTGGCTGTGAAAGTATGCGTATCGACCATGTGGGCGATCCCAAAGTCCGTGAGCTTCACGAACTGACGATCGTGGATGAGAACGTTCTCAGGCTTTACGTCGCGATGGATGATGCCCTTGTGATGCGCCTCGCTCAGGGCGTTCGAGAGCTGCAGCGCGATGCAGGCTGCAATCTCCGGAGGCATTTCGCCCTGCTCGAGGACGAAGTCTTTGACGGTCGGTCCCGTGAGAAGCTCTGCTGCGATGAATGTCTCTTCGGAGCCTTCACCGCTGTAGTCGTAGATCTCGAGAATGTGCGGATGATGGAGACGCGCGACGCTCTTAGCCTCGCGCGTGAATCGCTCTCGCGCCTCGCTCGTGCGCTGCAGATGTGGATGTAAGACCTTGAGGGCGACGAGGCGATCGAGCGAACTATCGCGCGCGCGATAGACCGTCGCCATACCTCCATGGCCGATCTCATCGAGGACCTCGTACTTCTCCACCTTGCGCTGCATGGGTTCGGGCCCTGGCAGGATATCAGGGTTGCGAGATGCGTGCTGCTCCGCTCAGAGCGGATTGAGAGGGTCGACCGCGCAAAACTCAAAATCATCGCGGGAGCTCACTCCGTCATTGCCACCCGCGACGATGAAGGCGCCGCTTTCGAGCACGATTCCGCCCGCGGAGGCGCGCGGCACCACGAGATCGAACGCAGGCTCGATGATGACGTCGGCGCCAGACCAACGAACCTCTTCGATGGTGCGAGAGTTGGTGCCCCCGATGAGAAGCGCGCTTCGCGCCGGCTGGAGGACACCGAGGCGCGCATCGTCCCACGGAGGCCCCCCTTCGAAAGAACAGGGCTCGGGGCATTCGTCGAATCGAACCGTATCGGTGCGGAGCTCGCCTTCTTCGTCGAGCCCACCCATCAGGAGCGCGCGACTCTGTCCGTCGCCGACGAGGATTCCCTCGTCTCGTACTCCGTCTGCGAAGGACGCGACCGGAACTCCCGAGCTTCGTCCCTCGAGGAGAAGTTCGGCCGTGCCTTCCGAATCGCCGCCCACTACCAACACGTCGCTCCCGAGCGCCGTCGCAGTCGCCCCAGCGCGGGGAGTGTCCAGCGTCAACGAACTGACTGCACCATCCGGCTCGACGAGCGAGACCGCGGCCTGCGCCTCCGAACCGAGCTCTCCCCCAATGACCATGGCCCCGAGACCGGGCACCGAGACCAGGCCCGACCGAGGGCCCGCCCCTGCATGCAGGACGACCGAGGAGACCCGATCCGTCGGGTCGCCCATGTCGAAGATGAACGAGGTCGCGTCAGTTGGAAGAACGAGAATCCGAGTTGCGTCGATCGAGGCGGCACGCGTCGGACCCAGGTTGGACAGCGAAGGGTCTTCTTCGAATAGCCGCGACTGCCATTCGAGGACGTCGAGAAACTCGACCTGCTCTTCGGTTGCCTCGGTGCCTCCCACCAGCAGCGCAAAGGTCCCCGACTGCACCATACCGAACGACTCACGGGGCGCTTCCATCGAGTTGAACCCTACGCGAACGCAGGAATCCGGCGGGGCGGTTACGACCCGCATGAAGCCACTGGTAAGCGAAGGGACGAACGCAGGGGGCGCGGTCACGAGACGGGTGGTATCGCCGTCGAGAGAAATCCTCAGGCGCGTGAGCCTCTGAAACGACTCGAACGAGAGCAGTGCGTCGAACTGCTCGTCGACGATGTCAAAGTCGAATTCCTGCGCGGGCAAGTCGCCTTCTCGAATCGCAACCTCGAGGACGCTCGCATCGGTTCCGGAAGCGGGATTGCCGCCTTCTGCGTCGACAATCACAGCCTGAAACACGAAAGGCTGCGCATCGTCCTTGCAAGCCACGACGGCGACGACGACCAACGCAAGACAACACACTCGAAGCAGCACGAGCAGAGGTTGCGTTACAGGCTCGAGCCGAGCAAGTAGAGGAGCATCGTGTGGGCCGAACGCATCGAGCCGGACAACGAAGAAGCGATCGCTCAAGCCCTAAGCCAACAAGAGGGGTTTGCTTGGCTCGATTCGCGGCGCCCCGAAGCGTCAGACGGAAGATACTCGTTCCTCGCTGCTTGGCCGGATCGTGAGCTCCGTCTTCCTTTCGGTACGCAATCGCCGTTCGACCAACTCGGCGGTGTCGTGGAGGATGCGACGGAGCCCCCGGCGCCGGGACTCGTCGCAAGCGAGGTCCCACTGTGGATCGGCTACATCGCCTATGACGCCTACTGGTCGCAGCCGCTTACCGGGAGCGCGCGATTCGACCGAGACCGCGCCCCTATCCTGCTGTTCCGAAGATACCCGGCGCTTATCGCCGTTGACCATGAAGAAGGGTCGCTCTGGATCGTGGGCGACGACGCGAACGCCTGCGATTCGTTTCGCGAAAGGCTCCATGACCTGAATGAGGTCGCACCCGGTATGGCTGCTGTGGGGCCACTCGAAATCGACGATGCGACAGGTCACCGGCGCGCGATCGAGAGGGCTCTCGACTACATCGGAGCCGGAGATGTCTACGAGGTCAATCTTGCACGTCGGTGGAGCGCTCGGTTCGAAGGGCCGGCGTTCGAACTTTGGCGCGCGATGCGCCGCGCGAGCCGCGTGCCTTTAGGGATGTTTTTCGATGGAGGCGATCACGCATTGCTCGCCTGCACGATGGAGCGGTTCCTGAGATGGGATCGCCGCAGCCGTCGCCTTTGGACGCGTCCCATCAAGGGCACGATCGCGCGCCGCGCCGACCACACTGTCGCAAGAGAAGAGCTGAGCGCCGACCCCAAGGAACGGGCCGAGCACACGATGATCGTCGACCTTATGCGAAACGACCTTGGTCGAGTCGCAGAGGTCGGCACAGTGCAGGTCGAGTCTCCTCTCGTCGTCGAACCGTTCACTGGCCTCTATCATCTGGTGACGACCGTCACCTGTGTGACGCGAAGCGACTCGACGATCCCTTCGATCCTGGACGCGACGTTTCCGCCCGGCAGCGTCACCGGGGCCCCGAAGCTGCGCGCACTCGAGATCATCGAAGAGCTCGAACGACATCCGCGCGGACCGTATTGCGGTGCGGTGGGATTCATCGACCGCGACGGAGGCCTTTCGCTCGGCGTGGCGATTCGCACGGCGGTGGTTGGCGACGGAACGGTACGGTACTGGGCGGGGGGTGGAATCGTGGAAGCAAGCGACCCCGATCGCGAAGTCGCAGAGACTGAGCTGAAGGCTCAGGTTTTTCTCGATGCGGTGGCGAGCCTCGGCGAAACACACCAATAGCGGGCGCCCCCGCCTACACCATTGGTGCGACGCGACTGACTCAGTCGAACAGCAGGACGATGTACGCGGCGAAGATAATCAAGTGCACGCTCCCTTGGAGGACGGTGCTCCGTCCACTTCCAAGATTCACGAACGTTACGAACAAAGTCAGGCACAGAAGCAAGGTTTCAACTGGATCGAGCCCGAGAACGACCTTGGTTCCGGTGACGATGCCGATGAGGAGCACCGCGGGGACGGTCAACCCGATCGTGGCAAGCGCCGAACCCAACCCGACGTTGATCGACCGCTGAAGCTCGTTCGACAGCGCGGCGCGAAACGACGTAATCGCTTCAGGCGCGAGTACCAGTACTGCGACGAGGACACCCCCAAATGCCGCGGGGGCCCGTGTTTCCGAGATCCCGAAATCGATGATGATCGCAAGCTTCTTCGAGAGCAGGACGATCGGAAGCATGTAGAGGATGAGCAGGACCGCGTGAAAGCCGATCGAACCCGACTGAGCCGGAGAGTGGGCGTCCGCTGCTGTGTCCGAACCGAAGCTCGGGGACTTGAAGTATTCGCGGTGGCGGAGGGTCTGCATCGCGAGGAAGATGCCGTAAAGCCCGAGAGTCGACACGATGAGGAATTCCGACTGCGGCACGTTGAAGGACGAGTCCGGGGTCGACTTGGTGAAGTTCGGAAGGATGAGTGAGAGCACGGCAAGTGGCGTCAGAACAGACAAGAACGCGTTGGCCCCTTGCAGATTGAAGCTTTGCTCGACGTGTCGAAATCCGCCGAGCAAGAGCGAGACGCCGACCATTCCATTGAGCACGATCATCAGAACCGCGAACATCATGTCGCGACCCAGAGCTGGGTTACTCGAGCCTGTGAGCATGACCGCGGAGATGAGTGCAACCTCGATGGAGATCACTGACAGCGTGAGAATCAGAGTGCCGTACGGTTCGCCAAGCTCGTGCGCGAGTTCCTCGGCATGGCGCACCACCCCGAAAGAAGCCCACAGCATCACGCTGAAAAGCCAGACGAATATCCCCACCGTGCGAAGGTTGGGCCCAACTTCGGAAAGCCACCGTTCGCCGAAAACGAGGAACACGACGACGGTGAGCACGGCAGCGATGAGACCACCTTCGGCGCGGAGGCGCGCTGCAAGCGTGGGACTAGCCGACGCGTTCATCGAGCAGTCCGATACCGCGTCGAGGGGTGTGCTGCACTCTAAGGATCGACCACGCCGCCGCCAGACGATGCGGACGCTGCGTGAACCGGCATCGGCGCACCTGGCCCGCCGCGCGCCTCGTCTCGTCCTGGCCACGAGTTTCTGGGGTCGGGTGGGGGCTGCACGGGTCTTGGCAGACGCTTGTCACCGGTGATGAGTCGAACTCCGCGCGTACCGAAGAAGTAGCTCCAAATCCATTCGATGAACGTGGTGAGCTTGCGACGAAAACCGATGAGAAAAAAGATGTGGATGCATGCCCAGAGCATGAACGCGAAATAGCCCGAGAACTTGAAGGACCCGACCTGGGCAACCGCGCGGTTGCGGCCGATAATCGCCATCTCGCCCTTGTCTTTGTAGATGAATGGGCGCCGCTCCGGCGACGGCTGCGCGTGAGCAATCGATCGAAGCTCCGCAGCGATGACCTTGCCCGCGTATTCGCCCATCTGGAGTGCGCCCTGCGCCACGCCTGGAACGGGCTTCTGACTCACCGGGTCGATTTTGTGCGCGAGGTCGCCCACGACGAACACGTTGGGATGCCCCGGGACCGTCAAATCGTCATTGACGATGACGCGTCCCGCGCGGTCGAGCTCTACACCGAGACTCGCTCCAATCGGGGTTGCTTTGACCCCGGCAGCCCAAATGACGTTGTTGGCGTCGATGCGAACTTCGCCGTCCGGTGTGTTGGCGGTGAGCCCTGTGTCATCGACGTCGGTCACCATCGCTTTGAGCATGACTTCGACGCCGAGGCTTTCGACCGTCTTCTGAGCCTTCGCCGACAGCTCCGGATCAAAGGCCATGAGGATGCGCTCGGCGGCGTCGAGAAGAATGATTCGTGAAGTCGTCGTATCGATGTGCCGAAAGTCTTTGCGGACGGACTCTACAATCTCGGCGAGGGCTCCTGCGGTCTCGACTCCGGTGGGGCCGGCCCCCACGATCGCGAAGGTCAGCGCTGCGCGCTGAGCGGCCTCGTCTTGTTCGAGCTCGGCCTGCTCGAAGGCAAGCAGGAATCGCGAGCGGACGTTGATCGCCTCGTCGATAGTCTTCATGCCGGGCGCATGCGCCGCCCATTGGTCCTTGCCGAAGTAGTTCGTTTCGGCTCCAGTCGCGAGAACCAGATAGTCGAAGCTATACGGTTCTCCTTCGAGGTGCACCACCTGCGACTCGAGGTCGACGCTGGTCGCGGCAGCCATGATGACTTCGCAGTTTTCTTGGCGGCGCACCATCTTGCGAATCGGTGCCGCGATGTTCCCTGGAGACAGAGCCGCCGTAGCGACCTGGTACAGCAACGGCTGAAACAAGTGGTGGTTGTGCCGATCGATGAGGGTTACTTCGGCTCGGACGTCCTTGAGCGCCTTGGCCGCAGCAATGCCGCCGAAGCCTCCTCCGATGATCGCAACGCGCGGGGCGTCGTGTCTCCAGTCGTCCACGGGCAGACCATAATCCCTTCGGTCCCCGGTGCCAGCCCGTCCGGAGCCGATTCTCCGTTTTAGACGGCAAACGGGTCATCGACCGCGCACGATTCGAACGGGCCGACTGATTATCGGACTATCGATGCTGCTTCGGCGTCCCGGCGGGGCTCAGTCAGCGTCACGCTCGTTGAGGGTGCGACCAAGGCTCACAAACGAGATGGCGTTCGTGCCCGAGCGACCAACCATGATCGCCTCGATGAAGGGTGGCTCGACCTCGCTGTTGGCCGCGCGCCACTCCACTATGAAGTTGGCCCCGGAGCCCCCGGTGTGGTCGCGGCGTTCCACGAGAAACTCGATCGTTTGCAGCGGCTCCAGCCGAATCAACTCATCGACGAATTTCTTCGAGAGCCTTCCGCGTGTGTCGTAGTAGTGGACGGCGTTCACGAAGAGCGGGCTGGACATGTCCGCGTTGCGCACGCTGAGCGTTGCCTCGAGTAGGTACGGTCGCCCGCCGTCGTAGTAGATGTGGGAGTAAATCGGCACGTAGACTCGCCGTGCAACAGGAAGCGACGACGCCGATACGCCTTCGGCGACATAATCCGCGAGCTTGGGTGGGGTGAACGACCGAGGTGCTTCGTATTGAACCGTTTCCTCGATGGCCCCGAGCCGCTCCTCGGTTTTGGTTCGGTTTCGCACATAGAGAAGCGCGAGACCGGCGAGTGCTGCCAGAATCAGCAGGCGCACGCCATACTCCATGAACCAAAGAAACCACTCGGGATATTTTGAGTCTCTAGCCACGAGGGCCCCCTCTGCCACTGCAGTGGGTATCGCACTATCGAGGAGCCTCCTGCAAGCGCATTGGGCGAAGCTTGAGAGCCGGGCCTACCGTGTTATGAGGAATCTCGCTCCCGGGTCGTCTAAGGGCAGGACAACAGGCTTTGGACCTGTGAATGGTGGTTCGAATCCACCCCCGGGAACCCCTCAATCATGACCAAACACCTCACACTACACGTCGCGCGACTCGCACTCGGCCTACTGTCCCTTGGCGGCTGCGCCAAATCCGCGAGCTCCCCCACCGCACAGGTGCCGCAAGGCTTGGCGCCGGTGCCCGCGAGCGCGGCGCCAGACATGTCCGGCTGCGATCACAGTGTTAAGAGCTACGGCGCCGCCCAGCACGCCTGGCCCTATCCTGCGGAGGCGCGCAACGTCCGATGGGGCGACCGCTACCAAAAGATGCCGCTGAAGCTCAAACCCACGAACGCAGCATTCGTCACCGCGACGCTGACCTGGAAACCAGGCGAACTGATCGAGGTGCAGGACAGCAAGATCATCGTCGGAAAGCCTCGAATGGTCACGACGACCGAAGACCTGCTCGTGTACCGCAAGGTCTGGGATCAGGGAATCGAAGTCGTGAAGACGATCGAAATCGCGGCTGCGGGCGAACAGGTCGGCTTCATGTTCTACAACTCCCGCGGCAACTGCATGATCGCCACCGAGGACGGCCCAGTGTGGACAGAGTGCACGCTGGGGGTGACCTTCGAGGAAGTGACCGAGGAAGAGCCGTTCGCATGCGAGCAAACTTGGTGGATACAGGTCGGCAAGAGCCGCGTCGACAAGGGCTGGATGCCATTCGAAGACACACTCATGACTCGGGTGCCTGCGTCTCCGAACGCCGCAGCCAAATGAAGCTCTCCTGATTGCCCTTGGGGCCGGTGATGGGAGAATCCGCCGCGGCGACGAACTCGAATCCGAGCCGATCCGCTTCTCGCACGACATCGTCGATCGCTCGACGTCGAAGCTCTGGATCGCGGACCACTCCACCTTTGCCCACCTCTCGCTGACCCACCTGGAACTGAGGTTTCACCAACGCGACGAGATTGGTGCCCGTCGGCAGGATGTCTGCCGCGGCGGGCAGCAGCTTCTCGAGACCGATGAACGACGCGTCGATGACCAGGAGGTCTATCGACTCGGAGAAGTCGGAACGCTGGAGGTGTCGCGCGTTTGTACGCTCCATGTTGACCACGCGGGAGTCCTGGCGGAGCTTGTTGTGGAGCTGCCCGTAGCCGACATCGACGCAGTGCACGGACGCCGCGCCCCGTTGGAGAAGACAGTCCGTGAAACCGCCGGTCGAGGCGCCGAAATCGACCACATGTCTTCCGCGGGGGTCGAGCTTAAAAGACTCGAGGGCGCCGGCAAGCTTGACCCCGCCTCGTGACACGTAGGGATGGTCAGGGGAGCGAACCTCGATGGGGCTCTGCGGATCGAGCGTTTCGCCGCTCTTTTCGACCCTCCTTTCGCCGACGAAAACCTTGCCGGCGAGGATCAGTGCCTGCGCGCGCGTCCGCGACGGCGCAAGGCCCCTGTCGGTTAGGAGAACGTCAGCCCGAACTTTTGCCACGGAACAAGCGTGGACCAACTTTATTTGCGGCGCGAACAGCGCTATACCGTGGCCCATGGCGCGCGGTGTTTTGATCGTTTTGATGCTCGGCTCCCTCGGATGGGCGCTCACCAGCTACTTCGCAGGCAGTTACCTGCCTGATTGGCTGGCCCTCAGCGGCCCGGTTCACGGCGAGAAGTACATCGAAGCACTCGCATACAACGTGGGCTTGTGGGGATCGATGGGCATCTTCGCATTCTTCGGCGCCCTCTTCGTACGACTTCGTCTCTCGGCGCTGCTGGCGTTCATCGTCGTGGCCGCGGGCCTCGCCGGAGCGCGGGTGCTGGCGATTTTCGACGGAGCCGAACCGGAGATCTTCACGGGGGTCGCCCTCGCGCTCGAAGTCACGACCGTCGTCGCCGCATCGGCTGGGTACATTTCGGAGAAGGCCCGCCTCGGAAGCGAGGCCCGTGAGCAGAAGCGCGCCGAAAAGGCGGCCCTCGAAGCGGCTCTCCAGAAGGAGCATGCTCAGGCGGCCGCCACACAAGCGGTGCCTGCTGCAACGACAAGCCTACCGAGCGTCGACTGAGCGCGCCCAACTGCGCGGGCGCCACTCCGCCCTAGAACGGAATGTCGTCGTCGCCGAACTCGTCAGCGCCGCCACCGCCGCCGCCGCCGCCGCCGCCGCTCGGGGGTGAGCTCGAGCCGCCGAAGTCGCTAGGACCGCCCGAATCGCGCCGTCCTCCGACCAAGACGATGTTCGTCGCAACGATCTCGGTGGAGGTGCGCTTGTTCCCGTCCTTGTCGTCCCACTGACGGTACTGAATGCGGCCCTCGACGCAGATCGAACGACCCTTCGAAAGGATGTTGTTGAGCGCCTCTCCGCGCTTGCCCCAGACGATGACCGTATGCCATTCGGTGCGCTGCTGTCGCTCTCCGGCCTTGTTCATGAACGACTCGGAGGTAGCCAGCCGCAAACGGAGCACCGCTTGTCCACCCTGGGTGAATTTGAGCTCTGGGTCCGCACCCAGGTTCCCGATGAGAATGACGCGATTCAGGCCTTCTGCCATGGCTCCCCTTTTCCTCTACCGCTGATGGGCGGCGACCATACGCGCCCTCGGCCGGTGGATCAATCGCCCTTCGCGGCGCTCTGCATACGAAGGAGGATCGCGAGTTCATCGGTCAGTTCTCGGCGGCGATGCTCGTAGAATGTCGGCCCTATCTGCTCGTCTTCGCGCTCCTTGCTGAGGCGCGCAATCTCGTCGAGAAGCTCTTCCCGACGGCGTTCCCCGGCGTTGGCCAGAGCCTGCGTTTGATCCGTCGGCCGGAACACGAAAACCAGCCCGACGACGAACATGAGAAACGCTAGGGCGGTCGCAATGTAAGGGAGCGGGCCCGCGCTCGGAATGCCTCGAATGTTGACGCGAAGGGGATCGATCGGCGCATCGCCGGGGCGCCTGGCTAGTCCCGCCACCATGAACCGACGGTCTGCGCCGTCGTGCATTCGGGCGGAGCCGAAGCCCTCGACATCAAGGGTCATGCCGTCGATGTGGTCGCTGATGACCTGATACTCCATCGTGCGAAACGCGACCGGATGCTGAAAGCTGAGCGTGCTTCCTTCGACGGGGATGTCGTAGGCCCAGGTGAGCGTCGTTCTGCCCGGAGGAAGCGAGCCGCGAATGGCGAAGCCATCGTCCGTGCCGACCACGCGCTGGTCGGTCATCAACTGCGAGGTTTGAAACGCCTTGGCCCCTTCGGGCAGTGCGATCTTCATGCCACCTTCTGGAAATACGAAAGTTGCATCCCCGAGGTTTGCGAGCTGTGCCTCTTGCGTGACGTGCGCGCGATCCTCGTTGAACTCCACCATCGTACGACCGAGGATCTGGAACACCCGCTGGTCGTCTGTGCTGGTGGGAAGGCGCACGATCCGGACGCGTTGGCCTGAATCGAGTGGAAGCCGAAACGGCATCGAACTGTAGAGCGCACCCTCGAAGGGCACATTGACTCGATACGACTTGGACGACTCGGTTGAAAGCTCGCCGAAGGCACACTCGCCCCTGGCGTCGGTCTCGCAGGTCAAGCTCTCGCGCTGACCCGATTGCTCCATGACACCCACGCGCACCGAAGCCGCGGCTACCGCGGCTCCCTCCCCGTCCACGACCTCGACGACGACCGTTCCCACCGGCAGTTCGGTATCGGCCCGCGACGTGGCGGCTGGCGCTTCGCGCCCGAGAACGCGGTCGACGATGGCGGCCTCGGACTGTGCGAATGCCGAAACCGGACTCCCGAGGAGCAAAGCGACCAGAACTGCGCGCAACATCAGCTTCGATCCTCGGACTCGCCTAGTCGCTTTGCGATCAGGGCCTCGGCTTCGCTGCGGAATGGGCTTGCGCCCTCGTCGAGTTCGTGGAGCACATGCCGAGCCTGTGCCCGAATCTTGGCGTTCAGTTCGTCGAAGTCGCGGTCGGACAGCTTGCCGCCATCGTGCTCGAACGCGATGTCCCGGAGCTCTTGAAGCAGGGCTTCTTTCTCCGTGAGCAGTCCGCGACGCGTATCGGAGCTGAGCTCAGCTTGCGCTTCGCCCGTGGGATCTCCCGAAAGCGCCAAGCTCAGGCTGACCCAGAGACTGGTAAGCGCGAGGAGCATTCCTGCCGCCGCGCCGACGAGAAAAATCCACGGAAGTGCTTCGCTCATCCGTCCGCCTCGTCGTATCGCTCGAGCTCCTCGTCCAGCCTCGAGTCATACCGAAGCTCACTTGCGGCCGTAGTCGCAGCCGCCGTCCCGAGCTCGACTCCACGCCGCTGCCACCGACGTCCGATGACAACGACCAACCCGACGGCAAGTGCCATCGCTGCAAGCGGAACCGCCCAGAGCGCTCGGTCGAGCCCCTTGTCGGAAGGGATCGCGAGCGAACGCGCACCAAACTCGGCTCGGTACGCCTCTTGAATATCCGTGGGCTTCTCTCCCACCGCGAGCAGTCCACGGATCTCCGAACGCTTGTCGTCCGCCCATCCGCAGGCACAGGTGTCGAGAGGCAGCCTCGCACAGTCGCCGCACTGACACAGAAGCCGACCGAAAAGCTGCCGTTCGACCGGATCGTTGATGACCACGCTTCCAGCATGCAGTGAACTGGTACTGTCTTGTTGGGCCGAAGCGACCCCCACCATAGCGAGCATCGTGGCAACCGCGACCGCTAGGGCCACGACCGTCGTCGCAGGCGACCATCGGAAGCGCGAAGGAGACGGTCTGGGCTCGCGCACCATCTCGCCCGCCTTGGGCCACATACCCAAGATCGCGCCAAAGAGGAGGACGAGTCCGCCAAACCAGATCCACGCGACCAGGGGCCGGATGATGATGCGGAACGTCCCGCGCCGTGTGGACGGATCCACCGTACTCATGATGACGTAGACGTCCTCAGCGGGCCGACTTTGAATCGCCACCTCCGTGGTCGGCATCTGAGGGTGGGTGCGATAGATGAACTTCGCTGGCGAGACGGTGCTCGCGGCGTTGCCGTCGTCGTCGAGCACGGACATGTCCGTGAAGATCATGCGCTTGTTCGGGTCGGCTTCCATCCGCGGCTGGTCATAACGCACGGTGTGCGACCCAATCGACATGGTTTCACCGGGCCGTAGCGCGCTCTCCTGCTCGATATCGTACGCAGCGCCGGTGAAGCCGATGAACATCAGCACGACGCCGACGTGGACAATGTACCCGCCGTAGCGACGCCGGCCCTTCGACACCAGGCGGCTGAGCGCGGTCACTGCGCCTTCGCCCTTGTTCATCCGAACGCGCACCCCGCGCCAAAACTCCTGCGTGATGCTCGCCAGAACGAAACCACAGGTCGAAAACGACATCACCGGTGCGGCCGCAGAAGTCCACGCGAGGAACTTGCCGGTCGCGGTGTCGTAGATCTCCGTGGGCTCAACGATCGGTGGATAGCCGAGCTTCGCCCCAAAGAGGAACTGCAGAACCGCGACCGAGATACCGACTCCAAGCGGGAACACGAGCGCGCGTGCGAGATTTGCTCCAGTGGCTTTGCGCCACGCGATCAGCGGACCAACCCCGGCGAGGAACAGCAGCCCGAGCCCGAGCGGGACCATCCACTTGTTGTAGAAGCCGGGACCGACGGTTACCTCTTCGCCCCGGACCCACTCGCTCAGCAGGGGGAAGGTCGTCGCGATGAGGACGAACACCATCATCCCGAGGAGCACCCAGTTGTTGAGCAGAAACGCGAACTCACGGCTCAGTAGCGATTCGATCTCGTTGTCGGCGCGGAGCTTGGGCAGGCGCCATATCATGAGCGCGGCGATGCCGATGATCAGGAAGGCGAGATACCAGACGAAATACTGCCCGATGTCGCTCCGCGCGAAGGAGTGCACGCTTGCGATGAGCCCCGATCGGGTGAGAAACGTGCCGAAAATCGTGAGGACGAAGGTCAACGCCAACAAAAAGACGTTCCAGACTTTCATCATGTGGCGTCGCTCTTGAATGAGGACCGAGTGCAGGTACGCAGTGCCGACGAGCCAAGGCAGGAACGAGGCATTCTCGACCGGATCCCAGGCC
Source organism: uncultured delta proteobacterium (assembly GCA_963845195.1). GTDB lineage: Bacteria > Myxococcota_A > Polyangia > Polyangiales > Houyiibacteriaceae > SG8-38. The sequence continues at coordinate 767,933 of CAWJRH010000001.1, read as the reverse complement.
CAGTACCCGCCCCAGCCGAGCTCTTCGTAGGACCACAGGCACCCGAGCAAGAGGCCCAGAGAAAGGAAGGCCCAGGCGATCATCGACCAAAGACGCGCGGCCCGAACCCATTCGTTGCCGAGGCGGCCCGTCACGAGTGCTGCGATGAGAATCGCAAACGGCACCGACCAGCCGACGAAGCCCATGTACAGACTCGGCGGGTGGATCGCCATCCAATAATTCTGAAGGAGCGGATTGAGGCCTTCGCCATCGCCGGGCGTCGTGCGGATGTAGGTCGCAAATGGATTCGCGGCGAAGAGCATCAGCACTGCGAAGAAAATCAGAATGCTCATCAAGGTGGCGAGAACCCACGGTTGGAGCTCGATGTAACGACCCCTCAGCCATCTTGTGGCAAAGAAGGTGTAGCCCGACAGAAGGAACGCCCACCAGAGGAGAGAGCCGTCCTGCCCGCCCCATAGAGAGGCGATTAGGTACCACCAGGGCATCGAGCGGTCGCTATATCGCGCGACGTATCGAATGCGGAAGTCGTGGACCTGAAACGCGTACGCGAGTACGCAAACCGCGACCAAGACCAGCGCGCAGGTCGCGTACGTACCCCAGCGAGCCGACGGCAACAGTTGCGGTCGCCCGCGACCGGCCGCCATCGCGACGGTCATCGTGTACGACGCGCTGATCAAAATTAGGCACAGCAAGAGCGTGCCGAGAAAGGGAATGTCGAAAGACGGCATTGCGTTGGGCCCCGGGCAAAGAGGTGTAACCCCTTTTTTACCTCAATTCCGTAGACTAGGGGCGAGTTCGTGACGGAGCAAGCCCAGGAAAAAAAGGGGGAATACGACAAAGCCCCGCGCGGCACGGAGCCGAGCGGGGCTTTGGGGCCCGAGAGACTAGGGCCGTGAGCTACTCGCCCTCTTCGAACTCCGCGTCGATGACGTCGTCCTCGGCCTTGGTCTCAGGCTCACCGGCGGGTTCGTTGCCCGCCGCTGCGCCTTCCGGACCGCCGGCTCCAGACGAGCTGTAGGCAACCTCCGCGATTTCCTTCATCGCGGCCTCGAGCGCCTCCGTCCCGGATGCGATGGCCGCAGCGTCGTTGGCTTCGATCGCCTCCCGGAGGGATTTCATCTTGCCCTCGATATCAGAGACTTTCTCCGCGGGGAGCTTCTCTTTGACGTCTTCGAGCGCTTTCTCGACGCCGTACACGAGCTGGTCTGCCTTGTTACGGACTTCGACCTCTTCGCGACGCTTGGTGTCGTCGGCTTCGTGAGAGGCCGCGTCCTTCACCATCTTGTCGACCTCCTCGTCGGATAGTCCACTGTTGGAGGTGATCGTCACCCTCTGGTCCTTGCCGGTCGCCTCATCCTTTGCCGTGACGGACAGGATACCGTTGGCGTCGATGTCGAAGGTTACCTTGATCTTCGGGATGCCGCGTGGTGCCGGTAGGATTCCCTCGAGGTGGAAGCGCCCGAGCGTTCGGTTGTCGCGGGCTTCAGCTCGCTCGCCCTGCAAGACGTGAATCTCGACCTTCGTCTGGCTGTCCTCGGCGGTCGAGAACACCTCTTCTTTGCGTGTCGGGATCGTCGTGTTGCGGGGGATGAGTGTCGTCATGACTCCGCCGAGCGTTTCCACGCCGAGGCTGAGCGGGGTGACGTCGAGGAGAACCATGTCTTCGACATCGCCTGACAGCACGCCGGCCTGTACCGCCGCTCCGAGCGCAACGACCTCGTCCGGGTTCACGCCCTTGTGCGGCTCCTTGCCGAAGAACTTGGTCACGGTTTCTTGAACCAGCGGGATTCGGGTCGAACCTCCGACGAGCACGACCTCGGCAATGTCCGCGGCGGTCTTGCCGGCGTCGGAAAGTGCCTTCTTGAGAGGCTCGAGGGTTCGTTGGACCAGATCGTCAATCATCGACTCGAGCTTTGCGCGCGTGAGCCGGATGTTGAGATGCTTCGGCCCGGAGGCGTCGGCGGTGAGGAACGGCAGGTTCACCGTCGTCTCGAGCTTGTTGCTGAGCTCGATCTTGGCCTTCTCAGCGGCGTCCTTGAGACGCTGAAGGACCATCTTGTCCTCGCTGATGTCGATGCCGGTGTCCTTTTTGAACTCGGCGATCAGGTATTGGATGATCTTCTCGTCGACGTCGTCGCCGCCGAGATGAGTGTCGCCGTTCGTGCTCACGACGTCGACGACCTTGTCGCCGACTTCGAGAATCGAGATGTCGAACGTACCTCCACCGAAGTCGTAGACGGCGATGAGGTGGTCCTCGGTCTTGTCGAGACCGTACGCCAACGCAGCGGCGGTGGGCTCGTTGACGATACGCTTGACCTCGAGGCCAGCGATCCTGCCAGCGTCCTTGGTGGCCTGTCGCTGGGAATCATTGAAATACGCGGGAACGGTGATGACCGCTTCGGTGACGGACTCGCCCAGGTAGTTCTCCGCTGCCTTCTTCAGCTTGCGGAGCACCTGCGCGGAGACCTCCGGCGGGGAGACATCCTTGCCGCGCACGATGAATCCAGCATCGCCATTGTCGCGCTGCACGACTTCGTAGGGCATTCGGGTCGCGTCGTCGCCGAGCTCGTCAAAACGGCGCCCGATGAAGCGCTTGGCCGAGTACACGGTGCCCTCTGGATTGGTAATCGCCTGTCGCTTGGCGATCTGACCGACCAGGACTTCGCCCTGGTCGTCCCAAGCCACCACCGACGGTGTAATCCGGTCACCCTCCTCATTGACGATGACCGCCGGGTCTTTGCCCTCCATCACCGCTACGACAGAGTTCGTCGTCCCGAGGTCGATGCCGATAATCTTTCCCATGTTCTGCTTTCTCCTTCTGTGCCCGACTTACGCCAGAACGGGGGCAACCTAACCATGGGCATTCGACCGTCAAGCTCTTCGGCGCACGACTTTCGTCATGAAAAAACGGTTCGCAACGGGCCTGCTCAACCCTCAGCCAGCGGAGCCGCCACCGATGTGGGCTCGGACCTTTTGGACGTCCTCCGATTCGGCCAGGATCAACAGAGAGTCCCCGGCGGTGAGGCGATACTCGCCGCCCGGGTTGTAGAGGTAGTCTCCGCTGGCACGATGAACGGCAACGACGAGAGCGCCGGCCTCTCGTAGTCGGGCCTCGGAGAGCTGCTTGCCGACGATCGGACTCCCGTTGGGAACGTCGATTGCTTCGATCCCGACGCTGATACCCCCGCCGAAACGCACGATACGGTCGAGGAACGCGACGGTCTTGGGGCTGACCATTTCGCTGAACAGACGGACCCCTCCAATGTAGTTCGGCGCGACGACCGCGTCAGCCCCCGCGCGACGAAGCTTGGCCTCGGTCGACGACTCGACGGATTTCGCGACGATGCGAGCATTGGGATTGAGCGCGCGTGCGGTGATCGTGACGAACAGGTTGTCCTTGTCGTCGCTAAGGGCCGAAATGACGCCCTTGGCGCGTTCGATGCCCGCAAGCTCGAGAACGTGATCGTCCGTCGCGTCACCGACGATGTAGAGGAGCTGGTCGTCGAACTCTTCATTGAGCTCCTCGATCCGCGAGGCGTCCGTGTCGACGACGACGAACGGCGTCCCGACCGCTCGAAGCTCGACGGCGATGTGCCGCCCGGTCGTCCCGATGCCGCAAACGATGATGTGGTCGTGCAGAGTCCCGATGGCGCGTTGCATACTTCGTCGCTTCAGAATGCCTTGCAGATCTCCTTCTACAATCAAAGCGGTCATACTCGAAATGAAATAGAGCAAGGTCCCGCTGCCGAGGATGATGAGCCCGATCGTGACCGCACGGGCCTCGGGAACCTCGTTCATCCCTTCGAGCGTCTCGGCGAATCCGACCGTCGAAAGGGTGATGATCGTCATGTAGAAGCAGTCGTACCAAGACCAGCGGCCTTCCCCGACGGCGAAGTACGAGGTCGCACCGACAATCATCACGGCGGCAAGTACCCCCGCTGCCGAGATGATTCGCCCGTAGGCGCTGCGCCTCGACCTGGCAATGAAGTGCCTCACGTGGGCGATAGTTGGCTCGAGAGCGGGATCCAAGTCAACCCTTGACCATCTTTGGCTACGACGTCACAACCGGCGGCGGTGAACTCTCCGGAAGACTCGCGGCGAGCGGGACGCGGTCTCGTCTCGATCGCAGGCGCCAAGGTCTTTTTCATCATCACGAGCTACGCGGTGCAAATTTCGCTCCCGCGTATCTTCGGTGAGGTCACGGAGTTCGGACTTTACTCGGCGGCGATGAGCGGGGTAGCGATCCTCAACAACGTCCTCATCGTTGCGACGATTCAGTCCGTCTCGAAGTTCGTGAGCGAAGACGAGACCCACGCAGACTCCACGCTCCGGCAGGGGCTTCGAGTGCAGGCACTGGTCGGCGGAGCGCTTTCGGCGGCGCTGTTCGTGCTTGCGCCGGCGATCGCGCGCGTGCTTCTGGACGATCAGATTACGCCACTCATACAGGTCGCCGCGGTCGCGGTCTTTGCCTACTCGCTCTATGCGGTCGTCGTCGGAAGCCTGAACGGGCGACATTGGTTCGCGAAGCAGGCACGCCTCGACATCGTGTTCTCCACACTGCGCACGATCGGCATCTTGTCGGGCGCTGCGCTTGGCATCGGTGCACTTGGGGCGGTCATGGGGTTCGCGGCGGCCTCAGGGCTCGTGCTGTCGATCGCGCTCATCTGGATCGGATGGGGTCGACCCGGAAAATCGATCCCGCTCGGCCGATGGGTGGGTTTCATGGTCCCGCTCTGGGTCTACCAGCTCTGCCTCAACGGCATCCTGATGATCGACATCCAGGTGTTGAAGCGTACAGCGACCGAGATCGCGCTCGCTGGGTCGGCGACGAGCGTCGCCGCGGCAGACCTCGCGAATCAGTACGTCGGGTACTATCGCGCGGCCCAGACCTTCGCATTCGTGCCGTATCAGCTGATTCTGTCGCTGACGTTCATCATCTTCCCGATGATCAGCAAGGCAACGAGCCTCGGCGACGGCGAGGCCGCTCGCTCGACGATTCAGCATGCGATGCGGTTGGCTCTCCTCGCGCTTCTGTTGGTTGCCGCGCCCACCTCGGGGGCTGCAGAGGGCGTCGTTCGCTTGGCGTATCCTGCGGACTACGTCGCGGGCGGACCGGCACTCGCGATTCTCGTGTTCGGGGTTTCCGCTTTCGCGCTCTTCGTGGTGAGTGCGACCGCGATCAGTGGGGCAGGTCGGCCGGCGTTGGCAGCAGCGATCGCAGCAGGGTCGCTCGTGGCGGTGGTGATCTCGACTCGACTTCTGATCGGCCGCGCTGGACTTGGAACGGAAACCCTTGCCGCAACCGCCACCGGGACGACGATCGGGATGGTGATCGCGCTCGTCGGGTCGGGGCTGGCGCTGTACGCGCGCTTTCGGGTCGCCATCCCGATCCGGACCTGGGCGCGCGCTGCCTTTGCGGCGGCAGTGGGCTACGTCGTGGCCCATGCGGTACCGACAGAATCCCCGCTGTGGGCCATTGCCGCGCTTGGTGCCGGTTTCGTGGCGGTACTGACGACGCTCATCGTGACCGGGGAGCTTTCACGCGAAGACTGGAGCCGCCTCCGCGCCGCGCTCGCGCGGAACTAGGGCTCCCGCTTGTAGTGGCCGCTCTTCCCGCCCGTCTTTTCGACGAGTACTACTTCTTCGATCGCGATGGCGCGGTCGATCGCTTTGAGCATGTCGTAGAGGGTCAGCCCGGCCACGCTGGCCGCGGTCAGCGCTTCCATCTCTACGCCGGTGCGGTCTGCGCACCGAACCGAAGCCTCAATCACCATACGCTCCGGGTCGCCCTCGAGAGGATGCAGTACCACTTCGCAGCCGGTGATCGCGAGTGGGTGACATAGCGGAATCAGCTCCGATGTCCGTTTGGCCGCCTGAATCCCAGCGATGCGCGCAGTCGCCAGCGCATCGCCCTTCGGCACCTCGCCGGAGAGTAGAATCTCGCGAGTCCGGGCCTTCATGCGAACCACTGCACGCGCGCGGGCCTCACGCAGAGTCTTGTCCTTGGCGCCGACATCGACCATCCGGGCCTGCCCCTCGGAATCGAGATGCGTGAGGTCGTCGTCTCGAGCCATCAATCGGGATGCGGTGCTTCGTAGCTTGCGCGAGGCGGGATTGTGGCGGTGCCGGCCATCCTCGCGATTAGCTCAACACGCGAATGCACGCCGAGCTTGGAAAAAATGCGCTTGAGATAGGTGTTGACCGTCGAAACGGTCAGACCCGTTTCGCTCGCGATGTCCCGGGTGCTCGAGCCCGCAACGAGGAGCGTGACCACATCGCGCTCGCGCGGCGTCAGTGGAGCCCTGCGAAGGGTCTGCTCCACGGCCTCGCCGGGACGACGGCCTCCCTCGTCTGCAAGCCTGGTAGAGTAGTCGAGCCCCTTGGCGTAAAGACGTGAGGCCCACTTGAGCACATCGAGCTGATTGCCCTGTGGGGTGTCTCCGACGATCTCGAGATGGAGCGTTCCAACCGGAGTACGACCCTGGCGAAGTGGCAGAGAGATTGTCGGCTCGGTGGTGGTAAGCGTCGACTCACTGTTGAGGTCTTGGCCTTCGGCGAGTTCGAGGCGATAGGCGGCCGCTCCAACCAGACCAGCAAGCAGGGCAGCGCCGCGTTCGGGGTAGGTTCGCACGGGGTCGAGTTCCCCAAGACGCTCGGCGATCTCCATCAGCCTATCGCTCGCCATCAATTCTCCTTACTGCATACGGAACTGGAATCAGGATGGAAATCCCGAGAAAAGTCAACCCCTGGGATTCCAGACGAACGATGCGCGGGGAATCTGGTTCCAATCGAAACCAGAAACCAAGGCTTCAGGCTGGACTGGAGAGTTCTCCGGGATGAGTCCCAGCGACCACGCGAGCTCGCCGATCAGCGACTCGGCTGAGCGACCTTCAGCGCGGAGCGACTCAATGGTCGGCGAGTGGTGACGCTTCGACAGACGCTTCCCTTCCCGATCGACGACGAGCGGAACGTGAGCAAACCGCGGTGGCGACGACCCGAGCGCCTCGTAGAGCGCGAGCTGACGCGGCGTGGACGAAAGCAGGTCGGCGCCGCGAACGACTTCCGTGATCCCCTGATCGGCATCGTCGACGACCACGACGAACTGGTAAGCCCAAACTCCGTCCCCGCGTTGGAGAACGAAATCACTTCCGTCCGACCGAGAGGGACATGTCCCCATGATCAGGTCGTCGAAGCTGGGCACGGGCCGGTCGAGTAGAAACCGCGTTGCAGGAGGGCGACCGTTGTTGCGCGCACCCGCTCGGCAGGTACCGGGGTATTGGATGCCCTCGTCGCGATGCGGTGCACTGGCAACCAGGGCGATCTCCTTGCGAGAGCAGGTGCAGGGATAGGTGAGCCCGGCCTTGGTCAGTCGGTCGAGGGCAGTTTCGTAGACTTCCCCGCGGTCCGACTGAAAGATCGGGCCCTCATCCCAGTCGAGCCCAAGCCATTCCAGGTCTCGGCAGATCCCGTCTGCGGAGCCGGGAACCACCCGAGGACCGTCGATGTCCTCCATCCTCAGGACGATCGTGCCCTCGGAACTGCGAGCCCGGAGCCAGGTCAGAAGCAGGGTCCGTGCGTGCCCCGGGTGCAAATCGCCGGTCGGCGACGGCGCGAAACGCGTGCGGTACGGGGGCTTCACGGTTTCGGCTTAGACGACTTGCGCTGGGACGGCCAGACGGGGCATCTTCCCGGCGTGCGGGGACGATCCGATGTATGCGGCTGCTTTCCGACCGGAAGGCACTATCCGGGAATTGCAGACCTGATCGCCGAAGCGATTCAGAACGTCGAAGGACTGTGCCAAGAGTTCGAGCCTGCAACCACGTGGCAGGACATCCCATTCGCCGTCATCGATTTCGAGACCACGGGGCGTGACGCCAACACCGATCGGATCATCGAAGTTGGCATCGTCTTTTTCGAGAACGGGAGCGTGACGCGTCGCGAAGGGCTGCTCGTCAATCCCGGCATTCCCGTTCCCGAAGACTCTCGCGCCATTCACGGCATCACGGACGAAGAGCTCGAGGGAGCGCCTGACTTCGCGACGGTGATGCCGCGCGTGTTGGAACTACTCCAAGGCAAGCTGCCGGTCGCCTACAACGCGGACTTCGATCGCGGGTTCTTGCACGCCGAGATCGCGCGTGCCGTGCCCAGCGGGATGACCGCCAGCGACCTCCCCCCCGCAGCACGCCGAGACGTCGTCTGGGTCGACCCGTTGGTTTGGGCGCGGGAGATTCTCAAAGAACTCTCGAGCAGAAAGCTCGGCGATGTCGCTGGGCACTTCGGCATCTCACTCGAACGCGCGCACCGGGCCGCAGGCGACGCCGAGGCTACGGGCAAGGTCCTTCTCTCGCTCGCCTCGCAGATGCCGCGCATCTATGGCGAACTCATTCGCTTGCAAAAGCGCTACGCCGCTTTCCAGGACGCCGAACTCGCCGCCTGGAAACGCTTTCGGTGAAGTTCACTGCCAACAGAGCGCAGCTCATCGGGATTCCGTTGGTTCTGATGGCGCTCGGGAGCTGGCTCCCGGTTGCCGTCATGGCCTACAAGGGCGTCGAGTGGACCGGGCCCATCGGACGCGCGGTGTCGATCTGGTACCCATTCCCTGCGCTTCTAGCCGTGCTCGTGGTCCAGGGACCGATGCTGAAACAGCCTGTGATGGAGGCGCTCGGACTCCGCTTCACCTTCAACCGCTGGTGGCTCGTGGCGTGGCTAGTGCCGGTGGCCGTGCTCGCGATCGGCGTCGCGGTGTGCGCGGTGGCTGGCTACGAGCCCGTACTCACCGTCGAACGGCTGATCGAGAACAAGCGTTCGATGGTGCCCCCCGAACAGCTCGAAGCCTTCGAGACCTACCTCTCACAGAACCAACCACCGCACCCGCTCATGCTGGTCGTTCTCGGGATGCCTGCGGGGCTCACGTTCAATCTCTTGTTCGCTCTGTGCGAGGAGATCGCCTTCCGCGGCTACTTCTTTCGCGAAGTGCCAGGGGGCTTCTGGGTTCGCTCGACTCTGCTCGGGCTGCTCTGGTGGATCTGGCTAGCGCCTTCGGTTGCGATCGGGAACCTGTACGGCCTGCCCGGCTTGCAGAGCGTGATGCTTGCCCTGCCTTGGTCGATCGCGGCGTCGTGGGTGCTCGTCTATCTTCGCGTGCGAAGCGGCTCAGTGATCGCGACGGCGCTTGCCCGGGGTACGATTCTCGCGCTTGCCGCGGCTGCGTCCGATTTGACCTTTGGCGCGCCGGCATGGCTCGCACCGTTCTATGGCATCGCGGGTATAGCTGGACTTCTGGCGGTGCTCGTCGCGTTCTGGGTGGACGATCGGCGCCGTAGCGCAGGCCGTTTGATGACGGGAACAAGCAAGTGAATGCGTTCACGAACGAGCCCAAACTCGACCTGCAGAAACGCTACGGAGGTCGCGCTTTGGTCACTGGCGCCGCCCGCGGCATCGGTCGCGCGCTTTCGGAAGCCCTCGCCGCGGACGGGTACGACCTGCTCCTGGTGGACCGCGAAGCCGAAGAAGTGAGAGCGCTTGCACGGATGCTCACCGAGAGCTCCGGGGTCGACGCAGTTGCCGTGCCCTTCGATCTCACGCGAAGAGATCTGCCGGCCGAAGCGGAGCGCTGGGCGAGCGAGTACGACATTGGCCTTCTGGTGAACAACGCGGGTCTCTCGCCGATGGACCCGTTCTTCGAGATCCCGATCGAGGAGCATCTTGCAACTCTCGAGGTCAATGCCCGGGCAACGCTGATTCTCACGCACGCACTCGGACGCGCGATGATGAACCGCGGCAGGGGCGCCATCGTGATCATGTCGTCGGCGTCGGCGCTGAGCGGAGCGCCCTTCTTCGCACACTACGCGGCTACCAAGGCGTATGGACTGACCTTGGCGGCAAGCCTGTGGAGTGAGCTCGAGCGAACCGGCATCGACGTGCTCGCCGTGTGCCCGGGACTCACGCGGACGACGCCGGTCGAAGCGCGCAGTCTACACCGGTCGCGCCCACGGTTCATTCCAATGGGCGAGCCGGAGGCAGTCGCCCGTGGAGCGCTTCGGGCGATCGGAAAGCAGCCGATGGTGGTGCCGACCGTCTCCGATCGTGTCTCGGCGAGTCTGCTATCCCGGTTCCTGCCCCGTCGGTGGGCGCTCTCACTCGTCCGGCGATCGATGGAGCAGATGCGCGGACGCTAGACCGAGTTCACCTCGAACTCGGTCTAGAAGCGGTCTTTGGCGGCGCGGATCGCGGTGAACGACGCGACCGGCTCTCGATCTCCTGCGACCGCCGGCAGATCGAAACGAAGAAACGGGTTGGTTTCGAGCTCACGGCCGAGACGTCCGGGCACCGTAGGCGTGCTGGCCTCGCGCATGCGAACCGCTTCCTCGAGCGCTTCGCGAATTGTCGCGTTGTCCGGCTCCACGATCTCCGCGAATCGAAGATTGTTGACCGTGTATTCGTGACCGCACCAGAGGCGAGTGTCGGCAGGAAGCCCACGGAGCTTGGCGAGAGACTCGGACATCATCTGCATGGTGCCCTCGAACACGCGACCGCAGCCGGCGATGAAGAGAGTGTCACCGCTGAATAGATTGCCTTCGGTGACGAACGCGATGGCACCGAGCGTGTGGCCTGGGATCGCGAGCACCTCGACCTCGTTGCCCTCGAAGTCGAAGCGATCGCCGTCGCCGAGCGCCTGCGTCTGGCGGACGATTCGTTGGTGCTCGGAGTCGTACGCTGACCCGCGCACCGCGTCGATGGAGCAGGCGTCGCCGAGCGCCTCGATGCCACCGACATGATCCCAGTGATGATGGGTCAACCAGATCTCGCAGAGCTCGACGCCCTCGGCTTTCGCAGCCGCCAACACCGGACCTGCTTCGGACGGATCGACGACGGCAGCGCGCTGATTCTCGATGACGAGATACGCGTAGTTGTCTTGCAGACATGGCACGGGGACGATTTTCATGGACGATCGATAGCGCTCCCATGAGGTGCCTGCCATAGCCGCCCGAAGCCGGCGCGATCTGCTCTACCGTAACCGTATCCACCGCGATGCCTGCCAATAGCCGAAGCCGGCGGCGATCGCGTAAAGGGGATCGTACGGGACTCGCAGCCGCGGGTCCCCGAGGAACACCATGCCCGTGAGCAGGTTGGCGGCGATGAGGGCCCCGATCCAGACCCACCCCTCGCCATGGCCAGGGGTGGTGGCGCTTGCGGGGTTGACGGCAGTCGCGCGGAAGCGTCGCCAGCCGAGCCAGCCGAGCGCGAAGAGAGCAGGCAGCACCACCGCATAGCTGAAGATCCTGCCGCCGACGCGAAGGAGGCGCGACCAGGGACGCCATCCGGGCCAGTAGTCCTGGTGTCCAACGCCGACGAACTCTTTGAGCGACCAAAGTCCTCTCAATGCGCGCGAGGGCTCCTCACGCAAGAGGTCGATCCCTCGCCCGTAGAAGTGACGGTCCTCGTAGAATGGCCGGTCGACCCGTTCGACCTCCGTGTAGCGAATGAGGTTGGGCACCGGAGTGATCCGGTGCGTGAGCCTTCCCTCGGGAAACTCCACGGTCCGCACGTCGGAGAAATTCAGGTAGAAATTGAGACCTCCATTGGTGCTCGTCGGCACCCACCGGTCCACCAAACGCGAGTTGTGCGCGCTGTGAAGCCCCACGGGGACCAGGGCCGTCACCAGAACCAGGGCCGAGTAGACCAACGTCGTCCGGGGTACTCGTGCGAGGCCGATGAAGAGGCAGACGGGTACGAAGGGATACACGAGGAGTAGGTTCGGTCGCACCACGGACGCGAGTCCGAGAGCGAGACCCCCGACGAGAGCCGAGCGCCAGGAAGGAACGGAGGTCGATCGAACGAGGAGCCAGGAGGCCAGCACCAGCAGAAAAGAAAACAGAGTCTCCGAAAGCAATAGGCCCGTGTACAGAATCGCCGGCACGTGGAACGCGATGACAGTCGCCGCGAAGAGAGCGAGCGCGCGAGGCTGACGAAGCGTCAGCGCGAGACGGTAGGTCAGGAAGACGGTGAGCGCGCCGAGGATCGCCTGAGTGACGGCGATCGCCGTGAAAGGGTGCGCCGCGATCCGGTAGAAGGACGCGATGAAGAGCGGATAGCCAGCGGGAGTGAACGAGTCCCAGGGACCGAGTTCACCAGAAACGAAGTGCTTGGCACGCAGGTCGTAGACCCACATGTCGGAATGCAGGTATTCGCTCAGCGGGTGCAGAGCCAGGACGAACGCGACTCGCACGAGCAGCGCGCCGAACACCACTGCGGCCACGAGAATGGCTCCGCGATCGGGTCTACTACGCTGGCTGTTCGGCGCAGAGGCAGACATCCTGGTGAGACTACCAGGGTTCCGTCCTTCGCGATTAGAGTCGGCGGCGCCGTGCGCGAGCCGTCGAAGTCGGGACCGTCGCTGCGTCGGGCTCGAGTTCATCCTCTGGAAAACCCGGGACCGTCCAGTCGATGCCCTCGTCGGTTTCGAGCGTCACTTCGGGTTCGGACTGTGCCTCGACGCGGGGTTGCTTGCGCACGGGGCGGCGCTTGATCTTTGGCTGGGTGCTCTGTGGTGTCGCCGTCTCAGCCCGCGCTGGGGGCGGTTCGACCGTGCGCGAGGCGGGCTCGAGCCGGGGAGCGGGTTCGAGCGCGATGGGGCCCAATTCCTCGAGCGGGTTCGAAAGCCCCACAAGAACCGCGACAACGCTCAGTCCCAGCCATCCAAGCGTGCCTAAGAGCCATCGTGGGCGTCGCCGACGCGGCATCGCGGGCGACATCGCGGGCGACATCGCGGGCGACATCGCGGGCGTGGGGAAACGAATCATCGAGTGAGAGCAGGAGCCTCGGCTTAGCGCGATGGCGCAGCGGCAGCGGCTCTTCTTCGCCTTCCGGGGGCGACCTGCGTCCGAGCGAGAGGAGCTCCCGGAGGGACGACCCAGGCGCCGCCAGCGCGTCTCCCCAGGCCGTTCCGAGCAGAAGTGTGCGCGCGTCGCCGAGCAGCCCCGCGTCGACTGCGGCAGCGACGAGCTCGTCGACGAACTGCGCAAGCGTCGACTGCCGCGATTCTGGTTCTTTTGACAAGGCACCCAGAACCACCTGAGCGACTGCGGGGGGAACCGAAGCACCGATCGGGGTGCGATACATCGGCAGCGGAGCCTCGTGTACGTGCTGCATCAGGACGGCGCGCGCGCTTTTCGCTTCGAACGGCAGCACGCCTGCGAGCAGCTGATAGGCCAGTACCCCGAGAGAATAGATGTCGCTTCGGCGATCGGTCTTTTCCCCCGTCGCGGCCTCGGGCGAGATATACGATGCAGTGCCGAAGACACGCCGAGCCGCGGACGGGCTGGAAATCGAATCGCCTTCGATCCATTTGGAAATGCCGAAGTCGACAAGCTTCACGAAATCGTCGTCCGCTCCGCGTCGCACGAGATACACGTTCTCGGGCTTGATGTCGCGGTGCACGATCCCTCTGGCATGCACCGCGTCGAGGCCGGCACAGAGCTTGAGCAGAATCAGCAGCGATCGTTCAAGCGACAGCGAGCCGCTCTCGAGCTCTTCGGCGAGGCTGCGGCCGTCGAGCAACTCCATCACCATGTAGAGCCGTCCGTCTCGAAGCCGTCCCGAGAGAAAGACGCGGACGAGGTTCGGGTGATCGAGAGATGTCGCGAGCTGAGCCTCGCGCTCGAATCGGAGCACCGATTCTTCGTCGTCTAGGAGCTCGCGACGCAGAACTTTGATCGCTACGTCACGACCAACCGAGGCCTGCCGCGCTCGGTACACGGTGCCCATGCCCCCGGTCCCGATTCGCTCCTCGACGAGGAACTCTTCGAGGAGGGTCGTGCCGAGCAGCGGATCCATCGTGGCCCCGGAGACCGCGAGGCGCGTACCGTCGTGAGGACAATAGTCGGCCTCGTGGCCGAACTTGGCTCCACAGCGGAGGCAGTACTTTGGGGTTGGGGCTCGCATGTTCAGATCTTCGGCGGAGGTAGCACCAGGTAGCCCTGCATACAATTCTCGGCTCTGACGGGGAAGACCCGGTGGGGATTCACCTGATTGGCGAACCGCTCGACCGCCTGGGACTGCGGGCTAATACTGCGAATCTTCATGCGAATCATCGGTGGGCGACTATCGGGTCGGCGGTTCGGCGCCCCGCGAGGCCGGCAAACCAGGCCGACTTCGGACCGGGTCCGGGAGGGTCTCGCGTCGGCGCTCGAGTCGCGGCGAGCGTTCGAAGATGCCCGGGTGCTGGACCTCTTCGCAGGAACCGGAGCCTTCGCCTTTGAGTCTCTTTCTCGCGGCGCAGCGCGAGCCACGCTGGTCGATCGCGATCCTGCCGCGGTGCAGGAGATCAAAAAGAGCATCAGCACACTCGGCCTCGCGGAGCAGACGACGGTGGTTCGCATGAACCTCGGGTCCGATCCGCAGCGGGTCGCGGATCGCATCGCTGCCCCGACGGCCGGCTTCAGCCTCGTGTTCGCCGACGCGCCCTACGCCGACATCGAGAGGGTACCTGCACTGCTAGACGCGTTGACGGCCGCAGGAAGCCTCAGCGGCGGTGCATTCGTGGTGATCGAACACCCGAGCTCTCACGCATGGCAATGGACAAACGGGCTCGCTTCGGAAGCCGACTACCGCTATGGTGACACGGCAATTAGTGTCGGAGTCTACCACGAGGAAGGCATCAAGTGAGGACTGTCGCCGTTTATCCGGGCTCGTTCGATCCGATCACCCGGGGGCACACCGCCATCATCGAAAGCGGATTGGTGGCGTTCGAGAAGGTCATCGTGGCCGTGCTCAACAACGACTCGAAAGCCCCGCTTTTTTCGGTCGAAGAACGAATGGATCTCATTCGTGAATCCGTGTTGGACATGGGAGCCGATCCGAAACGCGTCGAGGTCGATCGTTTCGACGGGCTTCTGGTGAACTACGCAACGTCGCGCGACGCAAGAGTGATTCTTCGAGGTCTTCGGGCCGTCGCGGACTTCGAGTACGAGCTGCAGATGGCCAACATGAACCGACATCTGAACTCCGAAATCGAAACAGTGTTCATTATGGCGAACGACGCGTACTTCTACGTAGCGTCCAACCTCGTCAAAGAGGTCGCCAGGCTCGGCGGCGATGTCTCGGAGCTCGTCCCCGAGCCCGTACTTCCGAAACTCCTCGCCAAATTCGACAAGTAGAGCGGAGGTCGCACGAGCCCTTCACCGCCGAGGCGGCGCAGCTCAGACACCGACGACCGTGCGACTTTGCCAAGCTGAAGTTCGGCGAGCGTAGTCTGCTTCTCTACGACTGCTGTCCTGACGCGCAGCCAGCTCATTAGATAGACGGCATCGCGCGACACGCCTCCGCCGCGAAAGGAGCGCTCGCAGATTGTCACCGCATCGACTGGCGAGAACTGGTGCTCGTCGACCAGCGCGTTGGCCACGTCGGCGAAGCCCACACCGGCATGCATTGCGTGCGTGGACAGGAGCCGACCAGCAAGGGTGCGCTGGCGCGAGCCATCGAGCAGCCCCGCGAGCTCTTCGAGGTAGAGCGAGACACCTTCCTGATCGCCGTATGATCCCGCAGTGCCGATCGCTAGGACCCCGAGCGGCTGCGCCCGCCCATTGAAAGCCGAAACCAAGTGTCCATACACCTCGTGGACTGCCAAGCGACGGGCCTCGCGCGCACCGAACATGCGATCGGCGATGAACACCGTACGCTCCCCGACCGCCGCGCTGGCGATGAGCCCGGGATCGACACGCACCGCAACGTGGAGGCCGACGCTGAGGGCGAACTCCAGCATCATTTCGCGAAGCCCGGTGCCGTCGCGCGAGGCAGCGGGAACCGTGCGCGGCTCGTCGGTGGGCTCTACCCGCGCCAGCAGCTCGTGCGCGGCCTCGAGGCCGGTGAGCGCGCCGTTGTCACGGAGCCGCTCGCCGCCGGTTCCGAAGAGCCTCGCCGCCATGGGCCGAACTTTCCTGCTCTGCCCGAGCGACTCGAGCAGAAGCAACTCGGTTTCGAGTTCTTCGAGGCGGGCCTGGTACAGCGACGGCGCGACGCAGTACTCAGCCAGCTGGCGAGCACGATCCAGGTCGCGCCAGATGCTGGGGTCGACCGAGACTGGCCGCCAGTTCCATTCCGGCTTCACGTGTTTGCCGCGACCAATCGCATCCACGAGGCGAGCGCGCTCCGCGCGGTTGCTGTGGGTCGTCGCCCCCATGAGGTGGCGTGCCTGCCCATGCAGACGCTTCAGCAACACGTCGAGCTCCACTTGGAGCCGATGCGCTGCTCGCTCAGAGGAGCTCGGTCGCACGCTCTGCAAGCTCACTACGTTCGCCTTTCACCAAAGTCACATGCGCCCCGATTCGCTCGTTTCGAAACCGCTGCGCAACGACCGTGAGGCCGTTGCTAGCCGCATCGACATAAGGATTGTCGATTTGATATGGATCGCCGGTCAGGATGATTTTCGTGTCGGCACCGCAGCGTGTGATCACGGTCTTCACCTGATGAGGCGTGAGGTTTTGCGCCTCGTCGATGATCAGAAACTGATGCGGTAGCGACCGACCGCGAATGTACGTGAGGGGTTCGATCTGGATCACTCCCGATGCGACCAGCTCTTCGTAATTGCGATGCTCACTCATGCGGCCACGGCCGCTGCTGAAGATGTACTCGAGATTGTCGAAGATCGGCTGCATCCACGGGTTGAGCTTTTCTTCGATGGTGCCCGGAAGATAGCCTACGTCGCGTCCCATCGGGAAGATCGGGCGCGACACCAGCATGCGGCTGTAGGTGCCGTCCTGCACGACCGACTGCAGGCCCGCAGCGATGGCGAGTAGTGTCTTGCCGGTCCCCGCCTTGCCGACGAGGGTCAACAGATGGACGTCCGGTGAAAGAAGCATGTCGAGCGCGAAGTACTGCTCGAGATTGCGCGGACGCACGCGCCACACGCCTTCGCGCCCGACGCGAAGTGGGACGACCATCCCGCTGTTCGGATCGAAGCGTCCAAGGGCGGTGTGCCGCGGACGCTCTGCGTTGCGAAGGACGACGCCGGCCTGCGGGTAGAGTTCTGCGTCGAGGGATTCGGCTTCGATGAGCTCGCGGCGCGCTAGGCGATCGACCGTCTCGCCCTCGACGTCGATGGTACAGACGCCGCTGTGGAGTTCGTCGATCGAGACCCGGCCGCCCTCGTATGTCTCGGCGCGCAGCCCAAGCGCATCGGCGCGGATGCGCAGATTGGTGTCCATGGTGACGAACACCAGCGGTCTTTCGGGCTCCTGGTTGCGGAGCTGCAGCGCCATTTCGAGAATCGCGCGATCCATCTCGCCGGGCCCATGGGCGCGTCGAGGCATCGAATCGGCGGGTACCGCGACACGAAGCTCACCTCCAGTGCTTTCGATCGCTACGCCCTGGTCGAGTGTGTGGCCGTTCTGGTTGCGCAGGTCGTCGAGAATGCGCGCCACGTGGCGCGCGTTCTGACCAAGCTCGCTCAGTTCTTTCTTGAACTGGTCGACTTCTTCGATGACGAAAATCGGGAGTACGACCGTATTGTCTTCGAACTTGTAGACAGCCAACGGGTCGTGAAGAACCACGTTGGTGTCCAATACGTAGGTCTTCCGCACGGCGCTCCTGACGGTAGCACGCTTTAGAACGCCAGGTACGCAGAAACGAAACCGGGCTATAGTGCGCGCGGCGGACGACTTCATGGTCGAAGAGCTCAGTCATCAAGGCCTGTTGATCGTTGCTGTGGCGGGGATGCTCGCAACGTTCATCAACGTGATCGCGGGTGGCGGCGGAATGATCGTACTGCCAGCGCTTATCGCCCTTGGTCTCCCCGCTGACATCGCGAACGGAACCTATCGACTAGGAGTGGTCACGCAGAGCATCGCGGGTACGGCGGCGCTACGCGGTCACACCGAAGTGCAGCGGGCTGCCTTGGTGCCAATCATGATCCCGACCGTGATCGGCGGGGCGCTGGGTGCGTTCGTGGCAACGCGGATGCCCAACGAGTTCCTGAAACCAATCCTGCTGGTCACGATGGTCTTGATGGCCGCCCTCATCGCCTTCAGGAAGAACACCCTGGTCGCACCCGAAGGCGCGCCACTCGCCCTAAGCGAAGCTCCCGGATCCTGGATGGGGCTGTTTTTGTGCGGAATGTACGGGGGTTTTATCCAGGCCGGGACTGGCTTCCTCTTGCTGGGCGTCCTGATTGGCGCGATGCGCTACGACTTCGTCGCGGCCAATGCGATCAAGCTCTTGGTCACGCTCGCTTTCGGGTTGGTCGCCCTCGTCATCTTCGTGTTGGCAGACAAAGTCGCGTGGCGGCCGGCCATCGTGCTGGCCGCATCGTCGATCGTCGGCGCTCGCGTCGGCGTGAAGGTGATGCTCAAAGTGCCGGCGGCGGGCCTGCGTTGGTTCGTGTTCGCATGTGTGGTCGCCACCTGCATTGTGGCTTGGCTTCGCTGAGATCGGCTCCATACTTCGGACTGGTGGGGTCGTCACGATCCCGAGTTGGAAGAAGCTTACACGGATCCACGTTGATGATACTCTAGCGCCAAGGAGGATTGCCTATGGGGGACATGGTCAAGCGGATCGCAGCGCTGCAGGACTACGAGAGCTACCAGGATCTTCATTGGGAGGGCTCTTTCGAAGACTACCTCCAGATCGTTCGAGAGCGGCCGCACGTCACGCGCAACGCGTTTCAACGCCTCTACGACATGATCGTGTCCTACGGCGAAGAAGAGTACATCGACAACAAGAAGAAGCTGATCCGTTATCCCTTCTTCAAAGACCCGATCGAAAACGGCAAGGACGCGATCTACGGTCTCGACATTCCCCTCATGCGACTGGTCCACGTGCTTCGCGCGGCGGCACAAGGGTACGGTCCTGAAAAGCGAATCATCCTCCTGCACGGTCCCGTCGGATCGTCAAAGAGCACCATCGCGAGGCTCCTCAAGAAAGGCCTCGAGCGCTACTCCCGGACGCCGGAGGGCGCAGTCTACACGTATCAGTGGACCAATCTCGCCGAGACCGGACTCGCGGGCGAAGACGACTCCTTCCCGTGTCCGATGCACGACGAGCCGCTTCGACTGATCCCTCCCGACTGGCGCACGCAGGCCATGCAAGAGCTCCGCCTCGGCGACGACCGCATGCGTATCAACGTGCCAGGGGAACTGAACCCAGCGTGCCGCTTCATCTTCCGCAGCCTGCTCGAACGATACGACGGCGACTGGTCCAAGGTGATGAGCAATCACATCGAAGTGAAGCGTCTCATCCTGAGCGAACAGGATCGCGTCGGCATCGGTACGTTCCAGCCAAAGGACGAGAAGAACCAGGACTCCACGGAGCTCACCGGCGACATCAACTACCGAAAAATCGCCGAATACGGGTCCGACTCGGACCCGCGCGCGTTCAACTTCGACGGCGAGTTCAACATCGCGAACCGCGGCATCGTCGAGTTTGTCGAGGTGCTGAAGCTCGACGTCGCGTTTCTCTACGACCTGCTCGGGGCAACCCAAGAGCACAAGATCAAGCCCAAGAAGTTCGCCCAGACCGACATCGACGAGGTGATCATCGGGCACACGAACGAGGCCGAGTACCAAAAGCTCATCAACAACGAGTTCATGGAGGCCCTGCGCGATCGAACGATCAAGATCGACATCCCGTACATCACGAAGATGAGCGAGGAGATCAAGATCTACCAGAAGGACTTCAGCACCGAGCGCCTTCGAGGCAAGCATGTCGCGCCCCACACATTGGAAGTGGCCGCCATGTGGGCCGTGCTGACGCGACTCGAAGAGCCCAAGAAACATCAGCTCGCACTGCTCCAGAAGCTGAAACTGTACGACGGCAAGATCCTCCCCGGGTACACCCAAGACAACGTCAAGGAGCTACGCAAAGAGGCCAACAGGGAAGGCCTCGAGGGCATGTCACCACGATATGTGCAGGACAAGATCAGCAACTCTCTCGTGCGAGAGGGCAACGAGGGATACATCAACCCGTTCATGGTGCTGAACGAGCTTGAAAAAGGACTCAGCGCGTCACTCACCGTGGGCGACGACCAACGCAAGCGATATGCCGAACTGATCAGCGTCGTGAAGGCCGAGTACGACGAGATGGTCAAGAACGAGGTTCAGCGTGCGATCAGCGCCGATGAGGAAGCGATCGGCCGGCTTTGCGCGAACTACATCGACAACATCCGCGCCTACCTAATGAAGCAGAAGGTGAAGAACAAGTACACAGGCAAGGATGAAGAGCCCGATGAGCGGCTGATGCGCTCGATCGAAGAGAAGATCGACATCACCGACCCGCGCAAGGACGATTTCCGCCGCGAGATCATGAACTACATCGGTCACCTCGCGCTCGAAGGAAAGAAGTTCACCTACGAGACCAACGACCGTCTCCGGCGGGCTCTCGAAATGAAGCTCTTCGAAGACCAAAAAGACTCGATCAAGCTGTCGAGCTTCGTTTCCAACGTCATCGACAAAGAGACGCAGGACAAGATCGACATCATCAAGAACCGCTTGATCAAGTACTACGGCTACAACGAAGCCTCTGCGACGGATGTGCTCGCATACGTAGCCAGCATCTTCGCGAGGGGAGACGTGAAGGAGTAACGATTGTCTCTGCGAATCGATCAGGATCACTCTAGGTTCCGCAACATCGTTCGCGGCCGCATTCGCGACAACCTCCGCAAGTACATCTCCAAGGGAGAGCTGCTCGGTCGTCAGGGCAAAGACATCGTCTCGATTCCGATTCCTCACATCGACATCCCAAAGCTGCGATTCGGCGACAAGCAGCAAGGGGGCGTCGCACAAGGTGACGGCGACCCAGGCGATCCGCTGTCGGGAAGCCCGCAGGACGGCGAGGGCGAGGGCAAAGCGGGGGACCAGGCCGGAGAGCACGCGCTCGAAGTCGAGCTGACACTCGACGAGCTCGCCGACATCCTCGGCGAAGAGCTCGAGCTGCCCAACATCGAGAACAAGGGCAAGAGCGCAATCGTCGACAAGAAGGACCGCTACGTCGGGGTGCGCAACGTCGGGCCCAACTCCCTTCGGCACTTCAAGCGAACTTTTCGAAGCGCGCTTCGGCGCCAAATCGCGCTTGGTCAATACAATGCCAAGCGCCCCGTGATCATCCCCACCCGGGACGACATGCGGTACAAGTCTTGGAAGACCGAAGAAGAGCCGGTAGCGAATGCGGTCATCCTTTACATGATGGACGTCTCGGGTTCGATGGGCGACGAACAAAAAGAGATCGTCCGCATCGAATCGTTCTGGATCGATACCTGGCTACGCAAGCAGTACAAAGACATCGACACCCGGTTCATCATTCACGACGCGGCCGCACGAGAAGTCGACCGCGATACTTTTTTTCGAACTCGCGAGTCTGGCGGCACGATGATTTCTTCGGCCTATCGACTGGCGGCCGACATCATCGAGCGTGACTACCCGTCGTCGCAGTGGAACATCTACCCGTTCCATTTCTCCGATGGCGACAACTGGAGCGTGGACGACACGCTTCTGTGTGTAGACATCCTCAAAAAGCTCCTACTGCCGGCGTCCAACGTCTTTTGCTACGGGCAGGTCGACAGTCCGTACGGGTCTGGGCAGTTCATCAAAGACTTGCGCGAGCATTTTTCCGATGCCGAAGAGCTCATTACGAGCGAAATCAACGATCGCGACGCAATCGTGGAATCCATCCGCGAGTTCTTGGGGAAAGGCAAGTAGCAGGTGGCTCAGTTCGCACTCAAGACGGCCCTCCCCAACTATCTTCGTGACGAGCAACAGCGCATCGAAGGGTTCGCGCGAAGCGTCGGGCTCGATTGCTTCCCAACGATCTTCGAGGTGCTCAGTTACGATCAGATGAACGAAGTGGCCGCCTACGGAGGCTTTCCAACCCGCTATCCGCACTGGCGATGGGGCATGGAATACGAGCGGCTCAGCAAGAGCCACGAGTACGGTCTATCGAAAATCTACGAGCTGGTGATCAACAACAATCCATCGATCGCGTACTTGCTCGAAGGCAACAGCCTCGTCGATCAGAAGCTAGTGATGGCGCACGTGTATGCGCATGTCGACTTCTTCAAGAACAACTTCTGCTTCGGTGTCACGAGCCAGGGGCGCGACGGCAAAGACGGGTCCGACGTGCGAAAGTGGATCGACACGATGGCGAACCACGGGTCGATCGTTCGCAAGTGGGCAAACCGCATCGGTCTCGAAACCGTCGAAGAGTTCATCGACTCGTGCCTGAGCCTCGAGAACCTCATCGATCCGCAGAAGCCGTTCATGCCTCGGCGGACCGAGCCGAGTACTTCAGGAGAAGACGAGCCGGAACAGGCTGAAGAGGTCGCTCTCCTTCGGGTCGATCGCGAATACATGGAGCCATTCATCAATCCGGAGGAGTTCGTCGCATCACAGCGAAAGAAGCTAGAAGAGGAGAAAGAGCGCACGCAGCGGTTCCCCGTAAGCCCGGAGCGGGACGTGCTCGGATTCCTGCTCGACCAGGCCCCGCTTCAACGCTGGGAGCGCGAGTGCCTCGCGGCGATTCGCACCGAGGCCTACTATTTTCTTCCGCAGATCCAGACGAAGATCATGAACGAAGGCTGGGCCAGCTACTGGCACTCGCGCTTGATGACAGAAAACATTTGCGATGCGAGTGAGATCGTCGACTACGCGGACCGCTGCGCCAGCGTGCTCGCGACGGCGCCCGGCCAACTCAACCCGTACAAGCTCGGCATCGAGCTCTTTCGGCACATCGAAGATCGCTGGAACAAAGGACAGTTCGGTAAAGAATGGGACGACTGCGAAAACTTCGAGATGCGTCGACATTGGGACCGACGCACCGGGCTCGGCCGCGAAAAGATCTTCGAGGTGCGTGCGCTCTACAACGACGTGACCTTCATCGACGAGTATCTCACGGAGGACTTCGTCGCTGACCAGAAGATGTATGCGTTCGGCTACAACCAGCGGAACGATCGGTGGGAGATCGAGAGCCGTCAGTTTCAGGAGGTCAAGCAGCAGCTTCTCAGCTCGCTTACCAACGGAGGCAACCCAATCATCTCAGTGGTCGACGCCAACCACGCAAACCGGTCGGAGCTGCTCTTGGAGCATACCCACCAAGGCGCCGACCTGCGGCTCGATTGGGCGGGGGAGGTCGCCAAGGCGCTCCACCGAGTCTGGTCGCGTCCGGTCGAGATTCGTACCCTTGTCGACGAGAAACCGACGGCGCTCCGCTACGACGGCACCGAGTACGCGCAGAAATCGCTCTAGAGGCTCAACGCGTTGGGCGACGCTACAGCCCGAGCAGCGTGCGAAGCGAATCGTCGCGGGGCCACCGCCCGGCCCGCCAACGTCGAAGGCGTTGCCCGTGGTGCCGCTGATCAGCTCCTGGCACTCGATGTCGAAGGCGAGATCGGCGCCGGCATCGTCGCTGACCACCACGTTCGTGATCTGGCAGGGCTGTTCCATCGAAGGTTCTTCGGCGCCACAACCGCCGAGGTCACCTCCGTACGCGAGCTCGTCTTCGATGATCGTGACCTCGCAGGAGCTCTCCGTAAGCGTGCCGTCCCGCTCGATCGCCGCCCCTCGGAGCTCGAACGCGAACAAATCACCGACGGACGCCACCAGATTCAGAATCAGACGGTCGTCGGACGTCTGCGTTGCTTCACAGATCGCGATGATCGGAGTGTTCTCTTCGCAGGAGACTTCGCCATTGAGCCCGATGATGTCTCGGGAACCGCCGCTGCCGAGGCAGGTCTCCGGCACGAGCGAACCGCAGGTCGCGGGCGCTGCGGGACAGGTGAGATTGTAGATCGCCTCGGTCGCCACGGGACCTTCGTCCGTTGCGCAGCCCACGAGCGCGAGCAGCATCAGGGCACCAAGGCTGAGCAGACGTGTTCCCACAGAAGAATCAGGGTAGCCAAGCGCCTGAAATCCGGCAACTTAGGACGCTGACAGGGCCTGTTCGAGGTCGTTTTGCAGGTCATCCACGTGTTCGAGCCCGACCGAAACGCGGATCAGCCCGTCGCGAATCCCGCGTTCAGCCCGGACCGAGGCTGGCATGGTCGCATGACTCATCGTCGCCGGCTGGCCGATCAGCGACTCGGCGCCTCCGAGGCTCTCGGCCAGCGCGAACAGCTCCACGGCACGGAGCACTTGTGCAGCCCCCTGCATCCCACCCTCGACTTCGAAGGAAAGAATCCCGCCAAAGCCTCGCATCTGCCGAGACGCGAGCCCGTGCGAAGCGTGGGACGGAAGGCCGGGATAGTGCACCGCCTTCACGCGTGGGTGCCGCTGGAGCCACTGGGCAAGAGCAAGGGCGTTGTCGCAGTGGCGTTCCATCCGCAGCGGCAGGGTCTTGATGCCGCGTGCGGTGAGATACGAATCGAACGGCGAGATGACTGCTCCTGCGGCTTGCTGCGTGAACCGGATGCGTTCGGCGAGTTCGGGCGACCCGCTCACCACGGCGCCGGCGATGACGTCGCTGTGCCCGTTGAGGTACTTCGACATCGAATGCACGACCATGTCCGCGCCAAGCTCGAGGGGGCGTTGCAGCAAGGGGGTCGTGAATGTGCCGTCGACTGCGCACCAAGCGCCGCGTGCCTTCGCAAGGTCGGCGATTTCGGCGATGTCGAAGACGCGAAGGAGGGGGTTCGTCGGGGTTTCGATCCAGACCAGTTTGGTCTCCGGCCGGAACGCTCGGGCGACCGCAGCGGGCTCCGACATGTCGACCCACGAGACCTCCACCCCGGTCGGCTGGATGATTCGCTCAATCAGCCGGTAGGTGCCGCCGTAGATATCTGAACAGGCCACCAGATGATCGCCCGGTCCGAGGAGCTGGAGCACGGCGTGCATGGCCGCACAGCCCGAAGCGAATGCAGCGGCCGCGACGCCGCCTTCGAGATCCGCCAGCGTATGTTCGAGGCCGTCGCGGCTCGGATTGCCGAGTCGACCGTAGCCGTATCCCTCATGCGCCCCCGGTTCGGAGAGGAAGAACGTGGTCGACAGCGCAATCGGTGGGGCAACCGGCTGACCTGGTGAACGATTGGCCCCGCCGGCGTGGGCCGCAATGGTTTCCATCCGATGTCTCATCGGCGGAGTATCCCTGCTGGTTCGGAGCTGCCAAGGAGGGTTTGCCGAGAGGCGACCAACCAGGCTAAAAGTCGCCGAGATGCTCGAGCTCCTCAGCAACCCGGACGCGTGGGTCGCCCTGGTCACCCTGACTCTCCTCGAGATCGTCCTCGGCATCGACAACATAGTCTTCATCGCGATCCTCGCGTCGAGGCTGCCCGTCGAGCAGCAGGGATTGGCGTATCGCCTGGGACTCATCGGCGCGATGGTGACGAGGATCGCGCTTCTGCTCACGATCAACTGGGTGATGAGCTTGACCGAGCCGCTTTTTGCGCTGTTGGGTCACTCTTTCTCGGGCCGGGACCTGATCCTCTTCGGCGGAGGACTGTTCCTCATCGCGAAGAGCGCTCAAGAAATCTACGACAAAGTCGAAGGCGAACAGCACGAAGACATCAAAGGCTGGTTCTCGAGCCTCCCGGGCGTCGTGGGGCAGATTATGATCCTCGACATCGTGTTCTCCCTCGACTCGGTGATCACGGCCGTCGGCATGGCGGAAGACATCGAGATCATGGTCACGGCCGTCGTCATCGCCATCGCAATCATGCTGCTGTTCGCCAAGCCGATTGGCGACTTCGTCAATCGCTATCCTTCGATGAAGATTCTCGCGCTTTCGTTCCTGCTCTTGATCGGGGTGCTGCTCACGGCAGAAGGTCTCGGACAGCACATCAACAAGGGCTACATCTACTTTGCGATGGCGTTCGCTCTGATGGTCGAGCTTCTCAACATCCGATTTCAGAAGAAAACGAGCGTCTCCTAGTTTTTGGGCTGCGGCCGTGCCGTGGTTGCGCCAGAATCGCCCGCAATGCGACTGGCGACGCTCATTGGACCCGACCTCGAAGGCGCGATTTCGGAAGGTCCGGAAGCGGTGCGCGAAGCGGTCTCCGAGTTCCACGCCGAAGACATCGCAGAGCTTCTCGAAGACCTTTCGGCCCGGGAAGCCGTCGCGCTCGTGCGGGCACTCCCTGCCGAATCTGCGGCAGACGTCGTCGAGCGACTGAGCGCGCATCGACAGGTCCTGGTCTTCAACGCGATCGACACGACGCGGGCCGTCGAGCTGCTGCGCGAGATGGACCCCGACGATCGCGTCGATCTTCTCCAGGAACTCGACGAACCCGACGCGGCGGCGCTGCTCGCAGCGCTCGAACGCAAAGAGCCCGAAGCCGCAGAAGAAGTTCGCGAACTCGACAAGTGGGAGCCCGAAACAGCGGGCGGCATCATGACCAGCGAGTTCGTGTCGGTGCTTCCAGAGACGAAAGTCTGGGAAGCCATCGAGGCGGCGCGAAACCTGGCGCACCAAGACGAGGCGGAGACTCTCTACTATCTGTACGTCTGCAACCCGCAGGGAGAGCTGCTCGGGGTCGTGTCGCTTCGTGACCTCATCCTCAGCGAGCCCGGCAACGCCCTCGAAGAGATCATGACGAACAATCCGTTCTACGTGTCTCCGCATGACGATCAGGAGAAGGTCGCCCACGAGATTGCGCGATACGATCTCGCGGCGTTGCCCGTCGTCGATGAACATTTGGGGATGCTGGGAGTCGTGACCGTCGACGACGTCGTCGACGTCGTCATCGAAGAAGCCACCGAGGACGCGCAGAAGATGGGCGGCGTGCTTCCGCTCGAGGACTCGTATTTTCAGACCGGCTGGGCGGAGTTCGTTTGGAAGCGGGGGTCGTGGCTCGTGCTGCTCTTTGCCGCTCAGCTCCTGACCGCGACGGTGATCCGCAACAATCAGAACATCCTGCAGAGCACACTCGAGCTGGTCGTGTTCATTCCGCTCATCATCGCATCGGGAGGCAACGCGGGCTCTCAGTCGTCAACACTCATCATTCGCGCGATGGCGCTGGGCGAGCTCGGCCCGAAAGACTGGGCGCGTGTGCTCTCCCGCGAACTGCTCATCGGGGTCTCGCTTGGCGTTACGCTGGGCGTCATGGGGTTCGCCCGAGGCTGGATCGCGGGGGAGACGGTGGCCCCGATCAAGATCGCCACCGCAATCGGACTCAGCATTCTCGCGATCGTGACCATGAGCACGATCATCGGGTCCATCTTGCCTCTCCTAATCAAGCGCGTCGGCCTCGATCCCGCCGTGTCTTCGACCCCCTTCATTGCGTCGATCGTCGATGTCCTCGGGCTACTGGTCTATTTTTCAGTGGCCCACACGGTATTGAACCTCGCGTTCGGCCTTTAGGCGCATCGCTCTCGACGAGAATTCCGTGTTAGGCTCCCCGGCAAATGCCGAATTTCTCGACTGACTATCCGCAAGACATCGACACTCTTTACCGATTCCTCACCGACCCGGACGAGATCCGAAAACGCTGCGAGGCACTCGGAGAGAAGAACATCAAGGTCGACGTGAACGACGCGGGGGGTACGAAAACCGTGACGATCACCCGAGAGATCGAGAGCGACCTTCCCTCCTTCGCAAAGAAGCTATTCAAGTCCTCGAACACGATCGTCGAGCGAGCCGAATGGCGCGATGCAGGCGACAAGAAGACCTGCAAGAGCCACATCGACGTTCTCGGAACACCGGGCAAGATCGACTCCGACATCACGCTCTCGCCGAATGCGAACGGCTGCACGTACAACATGGAGTTCGAAGTCAGCGCCAAGGTGCCGCTGATCCGCAAGAAGCTGGAAGAGTTCGTCGCCAAGACGACCATGGAAGGCATTCGCGATCAGCACGCCTACAACAAGACGGCTGTCGCGCAGCTCGCCTGACCGGCGCGACGCGTCTCCTCATAAGCAAACGCGAACGGGTCGCGGAGGCGAGATTAGCACAGAGCTAGTCGGCCGCGACGGCGCGATCTCTCGCCCAGTCACGCAGGGCGTCGATCTTCTCGGCCATGGTGACCGAAAGCGGCCGGGTCATTTCGATTTCCTCGGCGATCGCCTCGGTGGTAACCTCTTCTTCACGCGAGAACGCGGTGTACAGCGCGGACACGACGGCCTGCTCGATCTCGGCGCCGCTGAACCCCTCACTCATGTCAACGAGCCGAGGCAGATCGAATTTCTCGGGGTTTCGACGACGGCGATCGAGATGAATTTCGAAGATCCGGCGCCGCGCCTCTTCACGCGGGAGGTCGACGAAGAAGATCTCGTCGAATCGACCTTTGCGCAACAGCTCAGGTGGCAGTTTGGTGATGTCGTTGGCGGTCGCGATGACGAAGACGTTCTCTTTCTTGTCCTGAAGCCACGCGAGGAACGTCCCGAAGATCCGCTGCGCAGGCCCTCCGCTCGCATCGTCCTGGGAAAGAGCTTTCTCGATCTCGTCGATCCAGAGCACGACGGGCGCCATCGCTTCGGCGAGCTTAATCGCACGACGGAGGTTCTTCTCGCTCTCGCCGACGTAGCGGTTGTAGAGGTTCGACGGGTCGAGCCGAATCAACGGCAGTTTCCACTCGGCTGCGACTGCCTTGGCGCAAAGGCTCTTTCCGCACCCCTGGACACCGATCAGCAGGAGTCCCTTGGGAGGGCTGAGACCATACTCCTTGGCTCGCGCCGGGTCTTCGAAGGCGTTCTGGCGTTTGCGCAACCAGGCTTTGAGTTCTGTCAGCCCAGCGACGTCGCCCATGCGGTGCTCGTGGGGGAAGTATTCGAGCACACCGGAGCGCTCGATGATCTGCCGCTTCGCGTGGAGAACGCGATCGATGTCGTGCCTCCCGAGCACTCCGTCTTCGAGGACGGCCTGCGTGATGATCTTCTGAACTTCGAGAAAGGTGAGGCCGTGTAGCGCGGCAAGAAGCTTCGAAACATCGGCGCTCGAGAGCTCGACCTTCAGCTCGGTGCGCTGCGAGAGGTCCTTCAAGACCGACTTTACGAACCCGTGGTACGCGGTTGCGGTCGGCGTCTCGAGTTCGAGCGGTGTGAACCGGTGCTTGAGGTCCGCGGAGAGCTCGAGGTCGTGGCCGGAAACGACGAGCGCCCCACGATGACGAAAGTACTTGTCGTGGATGCTCTTGAGCAGGGCGATGACCGGGGCCTCGTGAAGATACGGTCCGAGCCCCCGCATGTGGAAGACGGCCTCGAGATTCGAGCGCTCGATGAACGCCAGCGCCTTCTGAGGGGGACCCGACTCCGGTGTCTTGCCAGGCTCCGGAAGCTCTCTGCAGAGCCCGGCCACCTGCGTCCAGGAGAACAGGGGTAGCTCGAGTTTCGCCGCCGTATGTTGGAGGAGCGTGTGAACGCGCCCCTCTTCGACGGTCTCGACGAGGACGAGCGGATGGTGCGAACGAACGAGTATCTCGAGTTCGCGCAGCTGCCCTTCCGATGGTGAGACCCCCTTCAGCACCACCTCCCCATGATAGCGACAAAACGAACCCGTCACCTGGTTTTGTGACCACGGCAGAGCGGGAGTTGACATGAGGGGCGTCAAAATTACAATCCGCGCATGGCAATCTTGGGCGACAAACTGGTCGACAAACGAATCGTCGAGCGAAACATCAGCAAAGGGTTGCTCTCGAAAGAGCAGCACCAGCAATACCTGAGCGACTTGGCGGACAAAGAGACCAACAGCGAGCTGGTCGAGGTCGAAACCCCCGACGCGCCCGACGGCGAACCGCAGCGTTAGGAGTCACCGAGGCATGGGCAGCGACGACACCGAAGCCCCCGACATCGACTTCAATACGCTCGTGCTCTCTTTGAGCACGTCCGCGCTGATGCACCTTGGCGAGGCCGCAGACGGCGAGAACCCCACCGTCAGCCTGGCGCACGCGAGGCAGTCGATCGACTGCATCGCGCTGCTCGAAGAGAAGACAGAGGGGAACCTGACCGGCGAAGAAGAACGTCTCTTGAGCGAGGTCCTCTACGACCTGCGTCTTCGATTCGTCGCAGCCACGAAGAAAACAGGCGCCTGAAAGGCGGCGTAGGTCACCTGAGCGGCGCGGCTTACTCGAAGGCCGCGACTCAGCTATGCTCGCGCGATGCCCGCCACGCGAGAAGTCCATCAGCGCACGTGCAATCTGTGCGAAGCCATGTGCGGCCTCGAGGTCGAGGTCGAAGGTGACCAGGTCGTATCGATTCGGGGTGACGCCGACGACGTGTTCAGCCGAGGCCACATTTGCCCGAAGGCCACCGCTCTCAAGGATCTGTACGACGACCCAGACCGGTTGAAGCAACCGGTTCGTCGCGGCCCAAACGGATGGGAGCAGATCTCATGGGATGAAGCGTTCGACATCGCCGTCGAGCGGATCCACGCGATCCAGGAGAAGCACGGCAAGAGCTCGGTCGGCATCTATTTCGGCAACCCGAACGCACACAACTTCGGAACCTTGGTCTACGGCCCCGCATTCTTTCGAGCGCTCGGGACCAAGAACCGCTTCTCTGCGAGCTCTTGCGACCAGTGGCCCCTGATGCTGGCCAGCTATCTGATGTTCGGCCATCAGCTGCGCTTCCCGCTACCCGACGTCGACCGCACCGACTACATGATGATCATCGGTGCCAACCCGCTCGCCTCGAACGGCAGCATCATGGCCGCTCCCGGAATCAGGAAACGCCTCAAGGCGATCCAGAGCCGCGGTGGCAAAGTCGTCGTAATCGACCCACGACGAAGCGAGACTGCTGGCGTCGCCGACGAGCACGTGTTCGTTCGACCGGGGACCGACGCGCTCTTTCTCCTCAGCCTGCTCCACGAAGTCACCGCGGCCGGCGTCGACCTAGGACGGTTGGCGCCGCACACCCAGAACGCAGGGCGCATCGTCGAAATCGTGAAGGGGTACGCTCCTGAGAAGACGGAGCCTGTCACGGGCATTCCTGCCGACACGGTGCGGCGAATCGCCAAGGAGTTCCGCGAGGCCCCGAAGGCAGCCGCATACGGGCGCGTCGGTGCCTGCACACAGGAGTTTGGTAGCCTGTGCATGTGGCTGATCAACGTGCTCAACGCCGTGACGGGCAACCTCGATGAACCCGGCGGCTCGATGTTCGCGACGCCCGCCATCGATACGCTGAAAGAGATCGCCGGCTTCGGGATCGGCCCAGGATCGTACGGCCGATGGAAAAGCCGCGTGCGCGGACTGCTCGAGTTCAGCGGAGAGCTACCGTCATCGGTGATGGCCGAGGAGATCCTGACCGAGGGGCCGGGGCAGATACGCGCGATGGTCACCCTCGCGGGCAATCCGATTCTTTCCACGCCCAACGGAGGCCGACTCGACGAGGCGTTCGAATCTCTCGAGTTCACCCTGGCGATCGACTTCTTCATCAACGAGACGACGCGGCACGCCGATTTGATTCTTCCGCCGGTGTCACCGATCCAGCGCAGTCACTACGATCTCGCGCTCTATCTCACCGCGGTTCGTAACCACGCCAACTACTCGCCGCCCCTGTTTCCAAGCAAGGAGGGTGAGCTCGACGATTGGCAGATCCTGAGCGAGCTCAACTGCCGGTTCGCTGCGAAGCGACATGGCAAGCTGAGCAAGGAGTACATCGGTGCCCGCGCGATCCAGAAAGCAGGACCTGAGCGCGTGCTCGACCTCGGTCTTCGCCTCGGGCCGTACGGGCAGCGTCTAAAGCCAATGGGACCAGGGCTCTCGCTTGCGAAACTCAAACAGCAGCCTCATGGAGTCGACTTCGGGCCGCTGCAATCGGTGTTTCCCGAGGGTCTTCCGAAGGGCCACGACGCAATCGACCTTGCGCCCGATCTGTTCATCGAAGACCTCGACAGGCTCGACGCGAGGTACGGCAAGGCCGCAGAGATCGACCCGACCCAGCTGCTCCTCATCGGCAGACGTCATCTGCGGAGCAACAACTCGTGGATGCACAACACGATGCGACTGATGAAAGGCAAGCCGCGCTGCACGCTGATGATTCACCCCAACGATGCAACACGGCTCTTTGTCGAAGACGGCGCGACGGTGACGATTCAATCGCGCGTCGGTGAGGTCGCCGCCCCTGCTGAAGTCACCGACGAGGTGATGGAAGGGGTGGTGAGTTTGCCGCACGGCTTCGGCCACGGACGCGAGGGAGTTGAGCTCCAAGTTGCAACGAGCCACCCAGGTGCGAGTGTCAACGACCTAACCGACGACCAGCTCGTCGACGCGATTAGCGGCAACGCTGCGTTTTGCGGTGTGCCGGTCAGCGTCGCACCGAGTGCGGCTGCCGACAGCAACGCGGATGCTGCAGAATGACGCGAACGCCCGCGCTACCCGCGTGCTACCGACGACGGGGCGGAAGGCGCCGAGGCGCGGTCCGAATCGGAACTGGAGTGGGCGGCGGGGCGACCAAGTCGTTGAGCGCTTCAACCAGAGAGTCGAGGGCGTCTTGGATTCGCTCTGAAAGGGATTTGGTCTTCGTAGCCACCTGCCTTTCATAATGGGGGCACTTGCCGAAGTGTCAACACGTACGTCGAGATTGCTGAATAATTGGGGAGAGCGGCCGGATCGATGCACATCCATCTAATCGGGGTGGCGGGAACGGGCATGAGTGCGCTCGCCGGACTGCTCAAAGAGGCAGGGCATCGCGTCACGGGAAGCGACGTGTCGTTCGATCCTCCCATCGGCCCGTATCTCGACGAGCTAGGGATCGAATGCCAGGCCGGCTGGTCGCCGGACAACCTCGACGAGAAACCTGATCTCGTGGTGGTGGGGAACGTTTGCCGCGCCGACAACCCCGAGGCCGTCGCCGCCACAGAACGCGCCCTCCCCGTTGCTTCGATGGCCGCGACCCTGCAGAACCAAGTGCTCTCGACCCGCAAGCCCTTCGTCGTCGCGGGCACACACGGCAAGACGACCACTTCGACGCTGCTCGCGTACCTTCTTCGGCGCACCGGAATCGACGCCGGCTTTTTCGTCGGAGGCCTCCCGTTGGACTTCACGACGAGCGCGCGGCTGGGCGCGAAGGGCGCGCCGTTCGTGATCGAAGGCGATGAGTACGACAGCGCATTTTTCGAGAAAATCCCGAAATTTTGGCAGTATTCGCCCTATGCCGCCGTGCTCACCTCAATCGAATACGACCACGTCGACATCTACCCCGACGCGGAGACCTACGTCGATGCGTTTCGACGATTCGTTGCGATGATCCCCCAAGAGGGCTGGCTCTTCGCATGGGCGGGAAGCCGCGTAGTGCGTGAAGTGGCCGAAGCCGCTTCTTGCCGCGTTCGCTTCTACGCGCTCGAGGGAGACGACTGCGGTGACGTGCAGCCGATGTGGCTTGGCGTGCCCGCACCGCAGGGCGCGTTCGATTTGTTCGGCGGCGGGTCGCTTTGCGGGCGCGTGACCAGTCCGTTGATGGGAAAGCACAACCTGCGCAACGCCATCGCCGCACTTGGGATGGCAAGTGAAGCCGCAGGGGCACCGCTCGATCGTCTGATCGCCACCCTGCCCTCGTTCCGCGGAACAAAGCGTCGACAAGAGTTCGTTGGAAGCGCGGAGGGGGTGCTTGTGTACGATGACTTCGCCCATCACCCCACAGCAGTCCGAGAGACCCTCGCCGGTTTTCGAGCGCGTTTCGACGGTCGCATCATCGCTGTGTTCGAGCCGAGAAGCGCAACCGCATCGCGCCGGATGCACCAAGCGGCCTACGCCACCGCGTTCGAGTCGGCAGACGCAGTGGTTCTGGCGCCGGTTGGGCGCAGCGAGATCGACGAATCCGAGAAGCTCGATACCGTGCGACTCGCCGCGGTGCTCACGGCGAAGGGCCGGTCCGCCTGGGCCTCTGTCTCGGTCGACGACGCGATCTCTCGTGCCGTCGGTGAAGCGAGCGCCGGGGACGTGCTCGTGTTCATGTCCAACGGACGGTTCGAAGACGCCCCGGACCGTGCCTTGCTCTCTCTCGTCGCACGCGGTGAGCCGAGGCGTTGAACTCGGGCTGGGTTTGCGACATACCACCGATACAATCATCAGCTCATCTTTTTCGCGAGGTATGCGCATGCGTCGATTTCTTGGTGTCGCTTTGTTCGGTATTTCTCTTTTGGCCCTCGGCTGCGCGAGTTCGGGCGGCACTGCCGGCACCGGCGCAACTGGCGGCATGGGTGGTGGCACCGGCGGGGACGCGGGCACCGGCGGATTGCCCGGTACCTGGCCGCCCGACGCCGACGTATTCCTCGACGAGTACGGCATCTTCAACGCCGACTGCGCGACCGATACAGACTGTGCGATGGCGCTCGGCTACTTTCATGCCCGCGACCGCTTCGTGCAGATGGACTTGCAGCGACGGCTCTCGACTGGGCGCCTAACCGAAGTCGTCAACAAGACCCTCGTCGAACAGGTGGGGCTTCTCGACGCACTCATCGACACGGCTGCCGAGAACCGAGCGCTCTACTCGACCCGCGACGGGCGACTCGCGAGCGACGCCGCGATCGAAAACACCGACGAGAAGACGCGTGGGCTCCTAGACGCCTATGCCGTCGGCGTAAACCAGTGGTTGAGCGACGTGCGCGGCGGCGAGAACGACGCGGTCTGGCCGGTCGAGTTCGAAAGCCCGCTCCTCGACTACGGTCCGGAAGACGCCTCGGACTGGACGCCGGCAGACTCCGTCGCAACGATTCTCACCCTCATCGGCTCGCTCACGAACGACGAAGACAAGCACTTTCGAGCGCAGCAGGCGCTCGACCGGATTGGCGACATCGATCGCTACCTCGACCTCTGGAGCCTGGAGCCAGTGGGCAAGTCGCCGATTCTGGAACAGGGCAGCTATCCAACCGCTACCGCGTCCCTGCTTCCCGGCACGGTTGAGAAGAAAGTTCGTAACCCGGGGAATCTTGCGCTTACACGGCGTGCACAGCGCTCGATCGCGGCCCTGAGCGACAGGCCGAGCAGTGCGGACTTGCTTCGACGTCTGTTCCCACAGACCGAGATCGCCAACTCGAGCATCGGTTCGAACAACTGGGTCCTCGGCCCGTCAAAGACCGCGAGCGGCAACACGATCCTCTCGAACGACCCTCAC
This sequence comes from uncultured delta proteobacterium, assembly GCA_963845195.1. Taxonomy (GTDB): domain Bacteria; phylum Myxococcota_A; class Polyangia; order Polyangiales; family Houyiibacteriaceae; genus SG8-38. The sequence goes on along the minus strand of CAWJRH010000001.1, from coordinate 732,975 downwards.
CTCGGCCTCTCACAGCCAGCGGTTTGGTACCTTGCGCACCTGGACGCGAAAACCAATGGCACCGGCGAACTCCACACGGCCGGGGCGACGTTCGCCGGGCTTCCGTACGTAATTGTCGGCCAGAACGAAACGATCGCCTGGGGCGTAACCAACACGGGACTCGACTTCACCGATGTCTACGTCGAGGAACTGGTCAAAGACGAGGAAGGCGAGCCGTTCGGCGTTCGCTTCAACGGCGAAGTCGTCGAGTTCGTGCGCGTCGACTTCGAGCTCGAGTTCAGCGACGGTTCGAGCGAGACGCGCGAGCTCCTCTTCGTACCGCACCATGGGCCGGTCCGAAGCATCGATTCCGAAAACGACGTGGCGGTCACACTGCGATGGACAGGCAACGACATCACCACCGACGTGAACATCCCGTCGGCATTGGGCCAGGCCACGACAGTCCTCGAAGCGCGAGACGCGCTCGAGAACGGCACCACGATCGGACAGAATTGGGTCGTTATCGACAACCAGGGCAACTTCGGATGGTTCCCATACAACCGAATTCCGAAGCGCACCTGGGCAGAGAACCTCGACCTGACGGACCCGAGCGAGCCGTTCCCTTGGTTCCCGCTTCCGGGCACGGGCGAATACGAATGGGACGAGTACTTCGCGTACGAAGAGCTTCCCCAGGCCTTCAACCTCTCCAAGGGCTGGATCGCCACGGCCAACAGCGACCACACCGGAGCAAGCTTCGACGGGAACCCCACGAACGACGGCTTTGCTCCTCAGCAGACCGACAACATCTCGAGCGGGTACCGCACCATTCGAATCGTGGAGCTCATTGAAGAGACCGACGAGCACACCCCGGCAACCAACGCGGCGCTCATTAGCGACGTGGAGTCGGCGATCGGACGCGACATGGTGCCGCCGATTCTCGCGATCGCCAACGACGCGCAGACCACGCTCACGCCGGAAGCGCAAAAGGTCGTCAACGCGCTCAGTGCATGGAACTACGACTGCCCAACCGGGCTCGATGGCACCGACCCCGTCATGTCGCCTTTGGCCGATACCGCCGAAGTCGAGGAGTCGTCGGGATGCACGGCATGGCATCAGACGATACGGGCGGTCAACGATGCACTTGCAGGCGATGAGTCGAGCAAGGAGTACCCCTCCTTCGTCACCTATTATTCCCTCATCGACCCGAGCCGCCTACGAGCCGGCGACGTCTACTGGGACGACGTGCGGACGCCCGCGGTCGAGACACGCTTCGACATCATCGCCGCCGCGCTGGACACGGCGGGCAGCGAGCTGGTTGCGGAGCTCGGCGAGGACGAGGCCGTCTGGCCCTGGGGCCGCAAGCACGGGTTCCGGCTGCGAAGCCTTCTCGCGTCGTTGAGCGCACTCTTCGACTCGTTCAACAATCCGCCTGGCGCCGAAGACTTCTTTGCGAACGATGGCGGTCTGTTCACGGTTGATGTCGCGAGCCCGAACCGCGAAGGCATTCACGGGTCTGGCGCTTCAATCCGCTTCCAGTGCGAAGGCACCACGCCCGTGCAGTGCACCATTCAGCTTCCGGGCGGACAATCGGCGTTTCCGGACAGCCCGAACTACGACGACCTGCTCGAGCTCTATCTCCGGAACGAGTCGATCGATATCGCGTTCGACATCAACGAGGTTGCGGCCCGTCCTGGAATTCAGTCATTCCGTTTCACCGAATGACGTGAGCCGAAATCAGCTCTCTGTGAAGGGCTGCGTGGGCTTGCCCGCGTCTTTCCAGCCTTTGATGCCTTCACGCATGATGTGAACGTTCTCGTAGCCGTTGGCTGCGGCACGCTCGGCGGCGGAGTCGGAGGCAGAGCACGAAGTGCTCGAGCAGTAGAAGATGAGGTCTTGGCTCTTGTCCGAGGGCAGCTGCGCGAGGTCGTACTTGGACGATGACGTGAGGATGACGGCGTCAGGGAGAGTGCCGTTCTTCTTGCGTGTGCTTTCGGAGTTGGCGTCCACCGCAACCGCGCCGGACTGAAGCGCCTGGTCTGCGTCGGCGACTGAGATTTCCACCATCTGCGCCTCGGCGACGACGGTCGGTGCGGCTGCAGCCTCGGAGTTGGCGGCCGGGCTCGAGTCTTTGCAGCCCAGGAGGAGGAAGGTGAGGGAGAGAGACAAAATGATGATGCGCATGGCACAATACTAGGGCCCGGCTCGGGGGCGGCAAGCGAGGCTACTTCGAAGGAAGAGGTGCTGTTTTCAGCTCGGGCGGCAGTTTCTGCCACGGGTAGCCCTCCTTCGCGCGATCGAAGGCAAACTCGTAGAGTTCCTTCATGTACTCCGAGTCGAAGTCCCCAGAAGAGGTCGGAGTGAAATCCTTGGGGATGTAGGCAAGGTTGAAACCCAGACCGTCGCGAAACGTTTCGAGGTAGATGCGGTAGAGGTCGCCAATGCCCTGCGTTCGTATAATCGAGCTGACGGAGCGCTCGGCGATCGGAATCGTCTTCGGCGTGACGGTCTCATAAAGAGGGTCGATGCGACTGTTCCGAATGACATACACCTCAGGCCGACCCGGGATCTCGAGTTTGGCCAACATCTCTTCGAAGTTCTGGCCGACCGGATAGAGAAATACCTGCTGCGTGGTTCCGCCGTCGACGTGCATCTCGTCGTACGACTCTCCTCCGGAATCCACGTCGAAGAGCACCGGAGGGAAGAACCCTGGAATCGAGGCGGAGGCCAGCATGATCTTCCTGATGAGGGCAAGCGAACGCGGGTGCGCGCTATTGGCGATGGCGCCGATGCGCCAGATGACCGAGCGCATCGAGTCGAGATTCGCCGTACCGATCATCAATGAGCGGCCGCGGCGATGCTGTTCGGCGATGTCTTCGACGAGCTGCTGATCGACGTACTCGGCGATCAGTGCTTCGAGCGGCTTGGTGTCGGTCATTGCGTCGCTGCGAAGGCCCTGAATCAATCGCCGCTTCTTGAACACGTCTTTCGCCGTCAGCTCCACCGAGACCTTCCTGAGCACGTCGTCGTACTCGGGTCCGAGGAACGCGAACGGCGCGATGAGAGCGCCCGCACTGACCCCGGTTACCTGCGTGAACTCCGGTCGGTTTCCTGCCGCGGTCCATCCCAAGAGCAGCCCAGCTGCGAAGGCGCCGTTCTCGCCGCCACCCGAGATCGCCAAAAACTGCATTGGGCGCCCGTACACTCCGGGATATCGTCCTTGGAGTTCCCGCTTGGTCATGTGGAGCCACTGCTCGAGCCAAGGCTCGGGCGCATCGCCCCAGTACCGAGCACGGGGGATCCCGAGAACGGTGGCCTTGTCGATGTCGGCCATCGGTAGCGGATTACGCTTCGGCACGTGGGCACAGGCGGAAGCGAATCCAACGAGGACCACCAGCAGTATTTTGCCCGCGAGTGGTTGTACGTCGCCTGATCTCATCGTTGGCGTTTCTAGCATGGGGAACGCCTCGTCGAGAACTTGTCGCGGCAGCGGACGCTTTGCGGCAGACTCCCCAAATGCAGGTGCGCGCAGGCACGAGCGGCTTCAGCTACAAAGAGTGGAAGGGCCCGTTCTACCCCGAAAAACTCCCGGCGAACAAGATGCTTGGCTTCTACGCGGAGCGTCTGTCGACGGTCGAGATCAACAGCTCTTTCTATCGAATGCCAAAGGCTTCGATGCTGCAAGGTTGGGCGGACAAGGTGCCAGAGGGCTTCGTGTTCGTGCTCAAGGCGTCGCGCAAAATCACGCATTCCGCGAACCGACTCGCCGACGTGGACGATGCCGTGCAGCACTTGTGGAAGGTTGCCGGTGAGCTCGGGTCGCACCTCGGCCCTTTCCTGTTTCAGCTCCCCCCCTTCTTCAAGAAGGACGTCGAACTTCTGAGCCGCTTCATGGACGGCTTGCCTGTGGCGATGAGAGCAGCTTTCGAGTTTCGCCACGAGTCCTGGTTCGACGAGGACACGTTTGCGGCCCTGCGAGAAGCTGGAAAGGCGCTCTGTGTCGCCGAAACCGATGAGACCGAGCGTCCCGAACTCGTCTCGACCACCGACTGGGGGTACCTACGCTTGCGACGCGAAGACTACACCGACGATGCTCTCGGACGATGGCGAAAGGCAGTAGACGCGCAGCCCTGGAAGGAGGCCTTCGTGTTCTTCAAACACGAAGACAAAGGGTCGGCGCCAAAACTCGCAAGCCGGTTTGCGGCACTCGGCTAGGGGCGCGCGCAGTCGTGATTCTTTTCCGGGTGTGCGACGGAGATATCGGCTCTATGACTGAGCCATGAGCACGAATGCCAACTCAGTCACCCGCCTCGAGACAGGCCACACCCCGGGCCCGATGGAGACCGTAAAACGGTTCATCGCCGCGCTCGAAGCGCTCGACTTCGTGCAGGCCGTAGAGCTATGCGCGCCGGACGTGCGGTGGATCAATGCCCCGCTCACCACCGCGTCGAACCGAACCCAGTTCGACAAAGCACTGCGGGGCATGTTCCGCATGGTCACGCGCTTCGAGGTTCAGTTCCGGGACATCCACGAACGTGCGGGCGGTGTCGTGTTCACCGATCGCGTCGACATCGCCGAGGGCGGAGGTCTCAAGATGAACCTCCCGGTCCAGGGGGAGTTTCGCGTCGAGGACGGGAAGATCGTGGAATGGGTCGACCGCTTCAGCTGGCAGCGAGTGGTCTCCGAGCTGTTGAAGAGCGCACCGGCCATTGTGAGACACCGCCTCCAAAATCTCTGATCTGCATTTGTGACGCAACGTGTCAGCCACAACTGGACGCCGTAGCAATCACTGGTACCGTTCGCCGACATTGTCGAAACAGAAGTGTGCGGGAGACGATCAGATGAAACGACTTGCTTGGATTGGCACAGCGGCGTTGGTCGCTGCAATGGGTTGTGGCGACGGTGGAGGCGGCTCTGGCGCCACGGGTGGCATGGGCGGCGACGGTGGCAGCGGCGGGATCGTCCCGCGCGACTACAGCGCCAGGATCGTGCGCACGACGTACGGCGTGCCGCATGTCACCGCGGATGACTGGGGAAGCCTCGGCTACGGCGACGGCTATGCCTATGCGCAGGACAACTTTTGCGTCTTGATGCGCGAGGTGGTTCGCTCCAACGGGCAAACCGCGCGCTACTTCGGCGAAGACGGCGGTAGCGTCAACCAGGACTACCTATACACCTGGTACAACACGGACGAAGCCGCCCAGACCGAGTTCCTGGATCGACTCAGCCCCAACTTTCAAGAGGTGATCACCGGCTACGCGGCCGGACTCAACCGCTATCTGGACGAAACCGGCGTCGACGAGCTTCCCGAAGGCCCCGAGGGCTGCCGAGGCAGCGACTGGGTGCGCCCGCTTACCGCAGTCGACCTTGCCAAAGTCTACCGCAAGCTCTTGGTGCGGGCTGGGCTCGGTCAGATAAACGCACTCATCGTCGCAGCAAGCGACGCCGCCCCGACTGAGTCGCTTGCAAGCCTCTCGTCGCCGGTCTTGATCGAGAGCACGCCTCTGAATTTGGACGCGCTCAACTTCCCCGAGCCCGTCGCGTTCGGTAGCAACGCGTACGGCATCGGAGCCGAAGGCTCGCAAACCGAGTCCGGGCTCCTACTCGGTAACCCACACTTTCCGTGGAGCGGCTCGCTCCGCTGGTACGTGCATCACCTCACGCTACCGGGTGAGTACGACGTGATGGGCGCCGCCCTGCAAGGGCTCCCCCTCGTGGCCATCGGCTTCAATACGAATCTCGCCTGGTCGCATACGGTCTCGACCGCGCAGCGCTTCTCATTCTTCGAGGTCGAACTCACCGACGACGACCCCTTCAAGTATCTGGTCGACGGTGAGGAGCGTGACATCGAGGCCAGCCCGACGACGATTGAAATTCTTCTCGAGGACGGCAGCATCGAGGAGCAGACCAAATCGATCTACACCACCGAGTACGGACCTGTCGTCAACCTCGAGGCGTTGAATCCGCTGGTCGGGGGGTGGCCGACGGTCACCAACACGCTCTTCACGATTCGGGACGCCAACATCGACAATGTCCGAGCGGTCGACCAGTTCGTCAAACTCGGTCAGTCGAACTCGATCGACGAACTCGAGGTTGCGCTCGAAGACATTGGCCTTCCATGGGTCAACACCATCGCTGCAGACCGCGCGGGGACCGGCTTCTACGCCGACGTGTCAACCGTACCGAACATCAGCAAAGAGAAGCTCGAGGACTGTGCGGACAATCTGTTCTCGCAGACGATCACGACCTCTGGCGTCGCAACGCTCAACGGCTCGCGCAGCGAGTGCAACTGGGACACCGACGCGGACGGGCCCGAAGGCCTGCTTGGGTATGACAACCTTCCGAAGCTGCGCACGAGCGCGGACGTACCGTACGTTTCCAACTCGAACGACAGCTACTGGCTGAGTAGTCCCGATTCCTTGCTCGAGAACTTCTCGCCCTTGATGGGTCGGAATGGGTTCGAGCCCCCGGAACAGATTCAGCAGTCACTCCGCACGCGGCAGGGCTTCATCCAGGCCGAGGAGCGCCTCGCGGGGTCCGACGGCCTCGGTGCGCCGGGCTTCAATATCGATCTTCTGCGCGACATCATGTTTGGCAACCGTAACATCGCCGGGGAACTCACCCGCAACGACGTCGTCGACATCTGCAACGGAGTCGCGGACTGGACGGCAGGAACATGCGGCGACGACGAACTGCCCTACACCACCAACCCCGACGAGGCGGAAGAGGCCTGCACCGTTCTCGAGAACTGGGATGGCCTGTTCAACAACGACAGCGTGGGTGCCGCGCTCTGGCGCAACGTCTGGTTCAGAATGAGCGGTGCGCCGAACCTTTGGGAGATCCCGTTCAATGCCGCAGACCCTATCGGGACGCCGAGCGTGCTCAACATCGGAGATCCGGCGGTCGTTGAGGCAGTACGCTGTGCCCTCGGCGGGGGAACCGACTTCCTCGTCGACGCGGGCATCCCGCTCGACCGCCCCTGGGGTGAAGTGCAGTTCCGATGGAACGGCGACCGCACCGAACAGATTCCGATTCACGGCGGCTCAGGCGGCTTCATGTGGAGTGTGATCAGCTCGGGGTTTGTCGAAGGAGAGGGCTACAGCAACATCTCCACCGGCAACAGCTACATCCAGACGGTGACCTGGGATGAGACAGAATGCCCGGACGCATTCGCCGTACTTACCTACTCGCAGTCGACGAACCCCGACTCACCCCACTACTCGGACATGACCGAGCTGTACTCGGGCAAGGGTTGGAACGACATGCCCTACTGCGAAGCCGACATCGAAGCGGCCAAAATCTCCGAGATCGAAATTTCGACGCAAGACTGAGTTCGATACTGGACTGAACAGGTGGTCGGCTGCGGAGCCGCAGGAAGTTCCGCAACCGAACGCCGATCCGTCATGCTTAGACGATGGTTCGGTCGTGGCTGCTCGTGCTTTCGGCACTTACGCTGACATCCGCGGCGATTGCCCACGCTCAACCCGAGGAGCCCGCGAGCGCGACCTCGTCGGACGATCGAAGGACCACTCAGCGCACGAAGAAGCGCACTGGCTTCGTGAAGCGCGACGGCCAGTCGTCCGACAACGAGCAGCTTGGCGGAGAACCGGGCCTTTCGGAGTCTCCGGCAGCCGATGTGTCGGAGTCAACCGGGAGCGAGGGACAAGCGGAGGACGTAGCCTGCGACCTGGCCTGTATCGAGGCCCAGTTGGAGGCAGAGGAGCAGAAGGAGAGCCGTAAGAAGGGTACGCTCGAGACTGCCGAGGAGAGCGGGTCGCTGACGACAGCCACCGGCTTGGACTCTGGAGACGCGATGTCGGCCGAACCGAGTACCACACCTCTCGGGGACGTCGTCGACTCGCAGGCTGAGGCCCGAAGACTACCGAGCCGCTTGGGGCCGGTTCGGCTCTACATCGGCGACACGAAAGACTGGATCGCGTTCGGGTTCGCGAGCCAACTCGAGTTCGACTACGTGCAGCAGTTCGCGGGTGGCGGATTGGACAAAGCCTCGACTGAAACGCTTCAGTTCCGCCGCATTCGCTTTACCCTATCGAGTTCGTTCATCGACGGACGCATCCGGAGTCGCTTTCAGATCAACGCAACGCCCTCTGCCTTCGAGCTAATAGACATGTGGCTCTCCTTCACGCGATTGAAGTTTGCGACCGTCCGCATCGGGCAATTCAAAATTCCCTACGATCGCTATCGCGCTCAATCCTTCGCTGCGCTCTCGTTCATTGATTGGGGACCGACGGTGAACATGTTCGGCTCCGAGCGTCAGATTGGGGCGGAGGTATTCGCACGGGGCGGTTTCCTGGATCTCGAATACTCTTTCGGCATCTTCACCGGGGTGAATGCGCGGGCGTCACATGCCGTCGGCATTACGGAGGTCTACGGCGAGGCGCCCGTGAACCCCTCGAGCTTCGGCGACGGGGAGATCGTGACCGAGTTTCATCCCGAAATCGTCGGCCGCGTGGCAAAGAACTTCGGCAAGATCAACACGGACACCAACAGCGACGTCACGGGCAGTGCCGAACTTCGCCAGAGCGTCGGGGTAGGATTCGCCTATGACGCGCGTCCGACTCCCATCGAAGATCTCGGGCTGCGGCTCTCTGCGGAGTGGCTCGCGAAGATCAGGCACTTCAACTTCAACATCGTGACCTATCTAGCCTGGTTCGAGCCCTGGGAAACAGGGAAGATCCTGTTTGGGCCCATTGGACTCATGGGCGAGACGGGCTACCGATTCAGTGCAGTGTTCGAGCTGGCGATTCGCTACAACTGGGTGTTCTTGACTCCAGCCCTCCGTCAGGACGCGCGCAGCTATGCTGATTTTCGAATCGCAACATCGACCGATGTGCCCGCAGCAATCGCGCAGTACGGGCTGAACGGCCAGCAGCGAACTGATGCAGAGCTCGCGTTGGCCACGACGGCGCACATCATCGGCAACAGCTTGAAGACGATGTTCGAAGCTGCCTGGCAGAATCAGAGGTGGGACGCCGGCCCGCGCAACGGACTGCGGCTCACGATACAGCTGACCTTCCTCTTCTAACGCCGTATGTCAAAGCCACCGACAGTGAGCCGGCGGCCGCTTGAATACAGGCTAGTGGGCGTGGGCGCCGCCCGGTCCGTGCGGGTGACCGTGGGCGATTTCCTCTTCGGTGGCGTCACGAAGCCCTTGAATGGTCACCTCGAAGTGCAGGGTCTCCCCCGCCAGAGGGTGGTTCGGGTCGACCGTGATGGTTTCCTCGCCAATGCCAGTGATGAAGAAAGGAATCTCTCGGCCTTCGTCGTCGTGGGCGATGACCTGCATGCCCGGCGACAGAGCGGCGTCGGCCGGGAAGAGCCGCCGTGGCACCTCCTGCGCGTCGCCGATGCGAGGGCCGTAGCCCTTCTCTGGCGGAACCGACGCTTTGACCGCGTCACCCTCACCGGCGCCCTCGAGTTCCTCTTCGAGGCCGGGAACGATGTTCTGCGCGCCGTGCAGATAGACGAGGGGATTGCTCTCGTCGGAGCTGTCGATGATTGTTCCATCGTCGTCACGGAGTGTGTACGCGATAGTGACGACCTTGTTTGTTGAGATTTTTTGAGTCATGAAAACGGGGTCACCATCGCACATTTTGGATGACCTGTCGCCTGGATTCCCCGATGCGTGGAGCAGGCGATCGACCACGCTCGAAAGGAGTCGCGCATGATCGAACTCATCACAGATCTTCCGGACCGCGTCCTCGGACTCAAGGCGACCGGCGAAGTCACGGCGGAAGACTACACGAACGTCGTCGTGCCGGCGCTCGAACAGAAACTGAGCAGTCTGAAGAAGGTGCGTCTGCTCTACGTTCTGGGCGATGACTTCAAGAGCTACTCGGGAAGCGCCGCCTGGGAAGATACGAAGGTTGGGATGAAGCACCTCACCGCGTTTGAGCGCGTCGCAGTGGTTACCGACGTCGACTGGATCGAGAACATGGTCAAGGCGTTCGGGTTCGCAATGCCCGGGGAGGTCCGTGTCTTCGACGAAGACGAGCTGGGAGATGCCCGCACATGGATCTCCGAACCCGCCGCCACGAGCGATCTGCGGTTCGAGCTACTGACTGAGAGAGGAGTTCTCATCCTAGAGCCCAAAGGAGAGCTCGAAGCGGGCGACTTCGAGCGGCTGGCCGCCGAGGTCGATCCCTATATCGAGGAGGCCGGCGGTCTCAAGGGGTTGATGATCGTTGCTGAACACTTCCCCGGCTGGGACGACTTTGCCGCCCTCACGTCGCACATGCGATTCGTCCGAGACCACCACAAACAGATTCGACGCGTCGCCTTCGTGACAGATGACCGCCTGCTGTCGGTGCTCCCGCGAATCAGCTCACAGTTCATTTCCGCTGCGGCGCGCGCGTTCCCAATGGCAGAGCGCGACGAAGCCCTCCTGTGGGTCGGCGAGGACTAGCCCCAACGCCCAGCGCTAGCGAAGGGCTCACATATTCGGTACACCGTGTCCGGTGACGGAAAGCATCGTGCCAGAGGAAGAGCGCGTCCTTCAGCGGCGCACCATACAGACCGCAGTTCGGATCGCTCTGCTCGGTCTTCTCGTCTACCTGTGTTTTTTGGTCGTCGAGCCCTTCATCACCACGGCCGCCTGGGGCGTCATCATCGCAATTGCGACGTTTACGCCGTACCAGAAGCTGACCCAGCTGATCGGCGGGCACCCGAAGGCCGCGGCAGCGCTGATGGTGCTGCTTGGATTACTGCTGCTGATTCTGCCCACGGTGGCACTCGGGGCAAGCCTGTTCGAGACAGCACACCAGTTGTCCGAAGACCTCGAAGGAAAGCCGTTTTCGGTGCCCCCGCCACCGGCCAGCGTCGAGGATTGGCCGATCGTCGGAAGCAGGCTCTACGCACTCTGGCTCGGCGCATCGGAGAACCTCGCCGCTGCCCTCGACCGATTCACGCCCCAGCTCAAGGAGCTGGGCCTATGGCTGATCTCGAGCATGGGTCACCTCGGAGTGGGCCTGTTCACGTTCGTTGTCTCGATCGTCATCGCGGGACTGCTGCTGCCAAACGCCGAACGCGGCCAGACGCTGGCGCGGCGCGTCGCCGTTGTCCTTACCGGCAACCGAGGAGCCGAGCTCGTCAGCCTCGCGGCCGCGAGCGTTCGAAGCGTGACGCGTGGAATCTTAGGCGTGGCGATGATCCAGTCGCTTCTGTCGGGCCTCGGGATGTTGCTTGCGGGCGTCCCAGCCGCAGGCGTATGGACCCTGCTGGTGTTGCTGGTAGCGCTCGTGCAGCTCCCTACCCTGCTCGTCCTGGCGCCGGTTGCGGTGTATGTGTTCTCCACCAGCCCGACGACAACCTTCGTGCTGTTCGCGATTTGGGCGGGCATCGTGGGCCTGAGCGACAACTTCTTGAAGCCACTTCTGATGGGGCGAGGCATCGACGTGCCGATGGCAATCATCTTCGTTGGGGCGATCGGCGGCTTCGTTCTCGAGGGCATCATCGGCCTGTTCGTGGGGGCCGTCGTGCTCGCCGTGGGGTACACGGTGTTCACCGCGTGGCTCAAAGACGCCGAAGAAGTCCAGCAACTCGCCGCGCAGACGCCAACCGGCGAGAGTCACGCGTCGGACGAGTCGGAAACCCGGGTCGACTCGAACGCCCCCACGCGGATCGGCTAAGGGCGCCCGATGCAAGGACGCCACCCTCAGAGCATCGTGATCCTCGTCGAGGGACTCGTCGGTCCGCTCGAAAGCGATGCAGCGGTCGAGTGGATGGAACGGCGCGCAGCGGCCGTGAAGGCTGTCGGCGTCTCATCGGCGGTCGTCTATCAGAAACTGCGTTCTAGCGGTACCATGGCAAAGCCACGTTTCTTCAGCGTGTTCGAGACGAGCGACCCGGCGTCGAGTCTCGCAGCCCTGACGAAGCCTTACGAGCACCCGGTGTTGCGGCCGCTCGGCGCGGGTGCGTTCCAAGCGCTCTCTGGGCTCCCGCGCGTATCGAACGCCGAACCGGACGGTGGGCTCATGGTGGGATTGACCAACTGCACGGACCCAGGGGACGAAGCCGACTTCAACGCATGGTACGACCGCGTCCACGCGGCCGATGTGATCAAGTCACCATGGTTCTGGAGCGCAGAGCGATTCCGTCGTCTCGAAGGCGACCTCCCGCAGTATGCCGCCCTCTACGAGACATCTCTCCGTGGCTCCGATGCACTCAAGCAATACATGGGGTGGCCGGAGCGCGAAACCGACATGCACGCGCGCATCGCGAACGTGCATGTCTGGTCGTTTGATTTCCTGGCAGCGCTGTAGCGAGAGCGATATCGCCCTAGCGCAGTCGCTTCAGGGGTTGAGGTTGAGGCCCGAGCAGTCGTCGAACTCAGAGAGGCAACCGTTGGTATCGCGGCACGCGATGCACTGATCGGCAGTCGGGTCGGCTGCGCACTGCGCAGTGCAGAACGCCGCACCGCAGACGACGCTCTCGCCGTAGCAGCCCAGACACTCTGGACTCAGATCGTCGCTTCCAGTGATCGAGACGATGGTCTCAGACATGCAGTCCTCGACGCAAAGGGCAAGCGCGTCAAGCGCTGGCTGAGAAATATCGCCCCCGATGATGACGCCCGCCTGGGCGCCGCAGCCGTTCGAAGGCCCGGTCGTCGGTCCGAAGATGCAGTCGGCGCCGATGTCGGACGCTGATGCCACGCCCGTACTCTCCACATTACGCCGGCTTGTGTACTCGAGCTGGCCGTAGGTCGTTTGGTTCGCTTCGTCGGTGCAGGCGCCCTCGCCGGTACCGCCGCCGTCGCCGCCTGTGCCGCCGCCGCCACCGCCGCCAAGACCTGAGCAGACGTTGAAGCCGCCCGTGCAGTTGTTGTCCGCGCGGCACTGCACACACTGATCCGCTGCCGGATCGGCCGCGCATTCTGCGGTGCAGTTGGCTGCACTACAGACGACGCTGTCGCCGTAGCAGGTGACACACTCTTCGCTCAGTTCGTCGCCGTCCGTGATGGATCCGACCGTCACCTCCAAGCAGATCTCGACGCAACCTGCGAGCGCATTGAGCGCTGCTTCCGATGTGTCGCCCCCGATGATGACGCCTGCCTGAGCTCCACAGCCTTCGGAAGGCCCTGTCGTGGGACCGAAGATGCAGTCGGACGCGATCGCCGACGCAGAAGCGCTGCCGGTCGTCATCATGTTGCGACGGTCGGTGTACTCGAGCTGGCTGTAGGTCTCCTGGTTCGCGTCATCGGTGCAGGCGCCCTCGCCGAGACCACCCCCCGTGCCGCCCGTGCCGCCGCCCGTGCCGCCAACCGGGCCGCTCCCACCGGCTGCAGCCGTGCCCGCCTCGACTTCTCCACAGCCGATAGCCACTGCGGCGCTCAACACGACCAGGCACATAAGACTTGCGTACTTCATTGCAGGTTCCTTTCGACTGCTCACCCGGACTCTAGGTGTACCTGGGTGAGCCGACTGTTGTCCATAGCCGTGACTGGGCTGACGGGACTTGGCTGGGCTGGCGGGACTGAGCTGGGGCCGTTGACTCGACTGGCCAAGAGATGACACCCTGCAGCCCATTCAACATGACTAGATTAGATTTGTTTCGTGCGGGCCGCTTGGCAACTAGCTTCGCCGTCGTTCGGTTGTTGGTGGCATCGCTCGTCGTCGGAGCGGGCACCCTCGGCGCAGGGTGCGGGGTCGAGACCGAGACCGTTCTACCTCGCTGCCCGGACACGCTTCCGGTCGGCTCTACCTGCCAGGCGTTCTGCGAACGCGTGGCCGTAGACTGCAACATCGTCGACGGGGGTGGGGCGTGCGCGCAGGGCTGTGAGTGCGACCTCCTCGAAACCGAGGCGATCTCTCCCGAGTGCGGAGCTGCCCAGGAAGCCGGCTTCCTCTGCGTCAGCGAGCTGCAGTGCATCGACGTCGACGACTTCTTCGAGAAGGAACCACTCGATAGCTTCCCTTGTCGTGATTCGGTGTTCGATATCATGGCGGCCTGCGGCAGCGGCTAGAACACCATCGCCGCGCGGAGCTGGACGGTCCAGAGGAAGCGGTCGGTGACGCCCGCGTTCTTGAATGCCTGGCCCGGCTGCATCACGCCCGACTCGAGGTCGACCCAGACGATGTCCTGGCCAATGCGGAAACGGAACGCCCAGTTGGCTTCCCATCCGAGGAAGCACTCTTTCTTGAAGCCACAGTTGTCCTCGACTGCCTTGAAGATGAGATTGTCGAGCTTGTTCGCCCAGCCGACGAGGAATGTGCCATGGCCTTCGAGGCCAGGAATGATCGTGAAGCGGAACTGCGGGTAGAAGTACTTCGAGTTGAAGACGCTTCCGTTCGGGCCGAGTTCGACTGCCCCAAGCGGGTTGAGGGCATCGAAGCCGAGAGCTCGATAGACGACCTGGTACATGAGCAGGCCGACCTTGATGTTCTCGTTGAAGCCTCGTGTGGTCAGACGGTTGTTGAAGATCAGATCCGAGTCACCCTGGGCGAAGCCGCTCTCGAAGCGGAAGTCCCACTGGCCCGGGTCGCGCACGCCGATGCGGCCGAGCACGTTGTGGATGCCGGCGGCTCCGCGGTTGCACGGAGCGGGTGGGCAGCCACCAGTGAACGACAAGGCGCCGCTGTGCCCGAGGATGCCCGCGTACTCACCCTCGGTCGTAATCGCCAAGCCGCGCTTGCCGACGGTGTGCTGAAGGCGCCACGAAAAGTCTGGAATGATTATTCGGCTCTCGGTGGACCGCTGCCAGCGATAGACGACGTAGACGCCCGCGAAGAGCTCGTCGTCTTCGCCACGTCCGTAGTCCTCGTCGAACCACGCCAAGACGTTTGCGATTTCACTCACGCGGCGGTCGAGGTTGGTCAGGAACGCCAAAGGCGCCGTGTATCGCTCGGGGAAGGTCGAGAACGACGGGCGGAACTGGTAGTCCGTGGCTGCGCCTCCCGCGACGCTGATAGTCGAGTCGATGACGGGATCCTGTGTAATGCGGTCGTAGAGGAACGCGTACACGAGAGGTGTCTGCCGAGAGTCGCCGCTCTTGATGGCGCGGCCAACGGTAATGGGACGGGTCGCGAAGAGAATTCGGTCGAAGGTCTCACCTCGGTAAAACTCGCCCCAGTCGGCGAGTCCGTTACCGGCGTGTGTGAACAGACCCAAGCCCCACTGAGACTCCATACGACCGACGCGGACCTGGCCGACGGGGACGAGGAACTCGATCCAAGCGCGCTCGAGCTTGAAGCTGTCGCGTTGGTCGATACCGTCGATCTGACCGAACCCGACCGCGGTGTAGCCCTGGTCGACCGCAAAGAGCGGCGTGCTGAACACGCGGGCGTTATCGCCGAAGACTACGTTGTCGAAGCCGTCAATCGTGAAGCGCAAGCGCGCGATCGGCAGGTCGGGGTTGGGACCGTAGGTGATCTCCGGGTCGATTCGGAGGCGCATGACGCCGTAGTTCGCCTGTCCCGTCGGATATTCTTGTCCGCTCGCGCTGATCGAACGCGGAAGCGGGACGTTGCCGATCCAGTTGTAGCGAGCGCGGTAGTACCCGTGCATCTTGAACTCGAGCGGGATGAGGTCCTTCTCAGCGTTACGACGGGTTTCTCGCGAGCTCGGGCGGATAGAAGATGCCGCCATACTTCGGCTTCTCTCGAATTCAGGGTCTCCAGAGCGAGTGGTGGCGCCGGTCGACGAAGCGGGCGCCTCAGACGCCGGACCTTCTGTCGCGGGACGAAGCTCGACGTCGGTGTCGATTTCCGAGTCGGCCTGGTCGACGAAGGCTTCAATCGTCGACTCGTCGTTGGCCTCTTTGTTCTGCTCGAGAAAGTCTTCCTCGGTAGGGTCCCCGGTGCCGCCCCCAGGGTCGACCGTGCCTGGCCGCTGCGCAGAGACCGAGCTCGTGCTCGACAGCGCTAACGCCAAGATGGCTCCTGCGATCCAACAGTACTTCACATCGCACCTCCACAACCACAACTACTCGAATCGGCGACGGTCCGGAGAATGCACCGAGCGCGTTGCGTTTGTCTACAAAGATTTTACGTATGTACGCTTCGACGAGCTCAGCGCGGCGGCCCGTTGCCGGCGCAAGGTGTGTGAGCACGCAACTGATGTACAGCCGCACGCACCCCTTCTCAGTTGCGTGACATTGTCGTACGGTTGCGATCGACTGGGAGAGTCGATTCTGGAACGCGTTTGGTGCAGAGCGTCATACCCCGCCCTCGTGATGCTGACGATGGCGGCGTCGGGAGGGGGCTGTTCGCGCAGCGCGGAGGCACCCGTTGAACAGACGCGCGAGGTAGTCACCGTGGCTGCGCTGGAGGCGCGATGCCGGGACATCGTCGGCGAGCCGCGCATCGAAACGGTCGCGGGCCGGGTGTTCGTCGCGATCGGGTATGACCTCGCGAATATCGCGATGATCCATACGGACGCGGGGAACGTCATCATCGACACCGGCATGAGCCCAGAGCGCTCCGAGCCTGCAAAACAGGCACTAATCTCGAAGGCGCCCGGTGAAATCGTGGCCGTGATCCTCACGCATAGCCACATTGATCACATCGGCGGTGCCAACGTATTCGCCGGCCCCGACACTCCCATCTGGGGAAGCGAATCGCTTGCGTTTAACTTTCTCCGTCAGTACGGCGAGTTCGCGAAAGCCGAACTCTCGCGGGGCGCTCGGCAGTTTGGTCAGCGCGTCTCGAAGGATGCGCTCCCTTGCTCATCGCTCGGTCGCCGCCCCGATGTGGAGGGTGCGGCGAAGACCGGTGCGATGCTCCCAACCGATACCTTCACCGGCAGCACGGAGTTCAAGGTTGGCGACCTGACGTTCGAGCTCGTCGAAGCGCACGGTGAGACGACGGACCAGATCTTCGTTCACATTCCTGAACTCCATGTCGTATTTCCCGGAGACAACTACTACGCAGCCTACCCAAATCTGTACAGCATCCGTGGGACGACGCCGCGACCGGTCAACGACTGGATCCGATCGCTCGATGCAATTCGGCGACGCGCCCCGGAGTACCTCGTCCCCGCGCATACGACGCCCGTGCGCGGGAAGAGCGAAGTCGAACTCGCGCTGACGCGCTATCGCGATGGCATCCAATGGGTGCGCGACCGGGTGGTGCAGGGAGCAAACGACGGCCTGTCGGTCGACCAAATCGCGGAATCCGTCGGGCTTCCCAAGAGCCTCGCCGAAGACCCGGCGCTCGTCGAACTCTACGGACAGCTCGATTGGGCGGCGCGCGCGATTTACACCAACCGGCTCGGCTGGTTCGATGGGCGCCCCGAATCGCTCTACCCACTTGCACGACGCGAGCAGGCGGCGCGCACCATCTCGATGATGGGTGGCCCCGGCCCGGTGACCGACGCCGCCCGGGAGGCGATCGCTGGACAGGATAGGCGGTGGGCGCTCGAGCTGCTCGCATTGGTGCGCGATGCCCAGGGTCTCGACGCTGAGCAGACCGAACTGATGGCGGCTGCGCTCGAAGCGCTTGGCCTCTCGATCGCCAACACCAACGGTCGCGCGTATCTATTGCAGTCGGCAATCGAGCTTCGCGAGGGTGTCAATCCGCTGAACGACGTGCGTGAAGACACGCCGCTGCTGGACGCAACCCCGCTCAGCTACTTCTTCTCGGTCATGTCGACGAGGCTCGACCCTGCACGGGCCGGTGGCGTGTACGAATCAGTCCAGGTGCATTTCACCGACGTCGATCAGCGTTTCGTCATCACCGTCCGCAACGGGGTGGCCGAAGTGATCGAAGGCGACCCGCTGCCCGGAACGCCGGAGCCTGTGGCCATTGCCACAACCGACGGCGCGACCTGGCGCAGGATGGCGATCGGACTCACCTCGCCGATGAAGGCCGTTGCGACGGGGCGGTTTAAAGTCGAGGGAAGCTCGCTCGCCTTCAAGGCTTTCGTGGGCCGATTTCGAAAGGGACTCTGACCCGACGTCGCTGCTTGGGCTCGTCGGCCGCCGGGGTCTCTTCCGGAATCGTCTCGATGGCTGGAGCCGGCGCAGCGCCCACAGCAGGGTTTTCCGGGTCGCCGACTTCGAGGACACGCTCGAACGTCCCGGTCGTGAGCCGATAGGTCTTCCCGGCGTAGAGAAGATAGCCGAAGCCGTAGAGGAGTGACTGCGTACCCATCGCACCGACGAACTCGATCCGATGCGTGGGCACGTACCGAATCGGATCAAGCGCGAGCTCCATCAGGGAGGCGGTCACCTCCCGGATAGCCTCCTGATCGTCGACGACCAGTACTTCGGTTTCTGACGCGGGCGAATCTCCCAACGCTGGCGCTCTCTGATAGACGACGATCCGCGTCAGCGCGCCCAGGGGAGCCATCGAGATGTTCCCAGGCACCGCTTGGGCAGCGGGAAGCGCCTCAACAATCTTCGGCGGCGCGGAACCTGCTTCGCACTTGTAGGCAATGCCCTGTGCGAGAGCGGTCGCATTGGCGCCGACGCCGTGAGCGAGCGCCGGCTGTTGATGTCGCTCCGCAGCTTCGGCGACGCCCTGAAGCATCTGGCTGTCGCTGACGAGCAGGTGGGTTGCTCCGAGTTCCGCGGCTTGGTTGCGGAGACGAACTGTCGCTTCGTCGATCAGCGTCGATTCGGTCACGTAGCCGCCGCTGGCGCCGCCCGCACGCGCCTCGATCTCGCCGACGTTCTCGCATCCAAAGGGCTCGCTTTGGAGCAGCGCAACCTGGGTGCCACGTTCGGTCAGCTCATGGCTCTTGCAGCCGTTGAGCGCGCCGACTGCGAGGGCGAGGCCAAGCAGGGGACCGAGACGGCAAGACCAAGAGGGCGGCCGATCGCTGGATGCTCCGAAGCGATGTGGCGCGCGTGAAGAAAGCGTAAGCAGGGTACTCATGAGTCCATCAACCAGAATCCAACGGAGCGGGGAAGTCAACCCGCGTGGAGGACGGTTGGTTTTCGCTTGTTCTCGAAGGCCGAACGTGATTGCCTCCGCGACATGCGCGCTTTGGTCCTCCTGGTTCTAGTTGGCCTGCTGTTCAGCAGCGATTCATTCACCACCCCCGCGGCTGCAGAGGCCGCTCACACCCTTCGAATCGCGACCCTGGCCCCGCGGCAGTCTCCGCTCGGCGAAGAGTATCTCAAGCTCAAGAAGGGCATGAAGGAGGCCACCGGCGGCGCGGTCGACATTCAGATCTACTACGGCGGCGTTTCCGGTGACGAGAGCACCGTAGTCCGCAAGATGCGGGTCGGTCAGCTCGACGGCGCGCTCATCACCTCGGCGGGGCTCGGCGCAATCGTGAGGCAGGTGCTCGTACTTCAGGCGCCCGGTCTCATTACGACCTACCCCGAGCTCGACGCCGTGCGCAAAGAGCTAGATGGCGACTTCGAAGAGCTCTTCGAGCGCGCGGACTACAAGCTAATTGCCTGGGGCGACGCCGGGCGGGTGCGCATGTTTTCGCAGCGGAAGATTCGGGAACCCGGAGAGCTGCGCAGCGCGCGACCCTGGGCGTGGCGCGACTCGCCAACGATGCAGGCCTTCTTGAAGGCGGCCGGCGCCAACGGAGTCCTGCTCGGGCTTCCGGAAGTCTACTCGGCTTTGCAGACCGGCATGGTCGACACGGTCATCGCGTCGTCGATCGCGGTGATGAGTTTCCAGTGGTACACGAAGCTCAAGACGATGGCGAAGCAGTCGAGCGGCATCGTGGTGGGCGCGTTCGTCATCAGAAAGGACAAGGTCGATGCGCTTCCCGAAGCAGGCCAAAAGTTTCTCGAGGAAGCGGCGCTCGACCTCAACAGCCGACAGGTCGACGACGAGGCGAGCCAGAAACTCGAGGAACGCCTCAAGGTCGTCAACCTCGCACCCTACGCCAACTCCTGGCAGGCAGTGCAGTACCAGGCGCGGCATTCGCTCGCAGGACGGCTCTACTCGAAGTCACTCCTCGACCGGGTCAGCAAGATCGTCGGACGACCCTGAGGGGACGACGCCTGTAGCACGCCGGTTCTCGGCTACCTCGAGCTGAAGTCGATCGCCGGTTCGTTGTCTTCGGCGTAGGTCGGCGATAGGTACTCGTCGTACCCTCGCTCGCCAAGCAGGTGGCGCTTGAAGAACGAGACGACGTACAGATTCTGCAGGCGGACGGCTTCATCGATCGGGAACACGTCCGGCGCGCAGGTGTCGTTGTACGGGTCGACGAGAGCGCCAGCACCCACGCCGGGCCACGCGCTTTGCTCGATGCCGAGGCCGATCAGCAGCCCCCCTATCGAGCACACGTTGGCGAAATGTGTGTGCGTCGCGCCGATGATGTCGACCTTGTAGAGCGCCGCTGCGCTCGTCATGCGTTCGAACGCATACGCGTTGTTCTCGATGGGTACCGCTTCGTCGAGGGTGCCGCCGAGGAGCAGAGCCGGAATCTCGATCCCGGTGAGCTGCTCGTCGCTGAACGTGTTTTCGACCCCGCCGGAGATCGGCGCGATGGCGCCGACGCGCGGATCGATTGCGCCGCCAGCAAAGCCGGCCGCGACCCCGAGCGAGGTGGTGCCGCCAAACGAGTGGCCGAGCACGCCGACCACCTCGGGTGCGATGCGGCCCTCGAAGGGATCGCCCGGCGTCGCGCTGCGTTCGAGCATGGCGTCGATGACGAATGAGATGTCAGGCACCCTATTGGCGGCCGCCGTGTCGCGATCGTCGGGCGGGTTCGAACCGACGGCGTTTCCGGTGTGCTCGGGGGAAGCGACGATGAAGCCATGACTGGCGAGGGTTTCCATCAGCGGAGTCGACTGCGTATTGGTGCCGCCATAGCCGTGCGAGAATACGAGGAGGGTCTGACCGGGTCGTGCCGACACAGGCAGGCCTTCGACAGCGACGTCGGATTCGAGCGAGAACGGCTCCTGAAGCACGTACATCGCGCGAGGCGAATCCGCGGCATCGGCTTCGTCGACTGGATACCAGAGATCGACGCGTAAGGTGCGGTCGTCGCGGGCAGCATCGACGGCGGCGAAGGTTTGGTACCCTACCGCGAACGTTCCGAGTGTTTCAGGCGCGTCTACGGGATCGGTGTTTGGGTCGTCACTGCTGTCGCATGCGACGAGGAGGACGAAGGACGCAACGAGACCAAGGCGGATAGGTGTACGCATGAACGTGGCTTTCGAGGTTAGCGGCGAGAACTCGGTGGCAGACCGACCGGCCTGCTCGGTGTACGATTGAATACTTGGGGAGGCCCGAGTCCGAGCGGCCAGTACGGCCCGCGACTGCGCGCGGTGGAGACCCCGACCGGCCGTCCCGAAACTCCGATTGGCCAATACGGCCCTCGATCGCGATTCGTTCGGGACGACGGAGCCTTCGGGTCGCCGCTGTAGTGGTACGTGTTGAAGAAGCTGAGGACGTAGACGCGATAGGGGACGTAGAAACCGCTAAAGAAAAGATAGCGTTCCTCCACCACGACCCATCGCGGAGGAACGAACGCGTGCCCAGCCTTGGGCTCGATGTAGGCTCCATCAACCCACTCGAAATCCCCTGCGCTGGGTTGCCAGTGGCCAGGCACCCAGATCGCGTCGGCGAAGGGCTCCTCTGCGGGTTGGCTATCCTGAGCCGCGGGAGCCGGAGGCGCATCCTCGAGCACGGCCGCAGGACCGGGTTCGTTGGTGACGACGAAGCGCTGTCCGCGAAGCAACACCAGTCGGCCGGTGCTGAGGGTGATGTATGACGTCTGTGCCCTCGGGGTCGTGCCGATCCCGATCGCGGCCACCGCGCCGTCGAGCGCTACCGAATCAAGCACCTCGTCGAGGGCCGCACCCTCGCCATCGTCGCTCTGTGCCCTCGCTGACGAACCGGTCACCGCGAGGATGAGCGCACAACACAGAACTGCCTTGGAGATCGGCAAGAACGAACTCATTGGGCGGAGCATACGATCCCTCGACGGAACCACAAAGGGGATGCGCACGCCTCTCAGTCGGGAAGCGTCGCCTGAAAGACCCGAATCGCATTTTGCCCCATGATCTTTCGGATCTCGGCCTCCTCGAAGCCGTCCTCGAGAAGCGCCTCGACGACAAGCGGGAGGCCGGTCGTATCGAAGGGAACGGGAACGGCCCCATCGAAGTCCGACCCGAGCGCAACGTGGTCCACCCCGACCAAGTCGGCGGTGTAGCGAATCGCCCGCACGATCGCGGCCGCATCTTCCCCGCAAACGGCGGTCTTCCAGTAGCCGATTCCGATGACGCCTCCCGTCGCCGCAATCGCGGTGAGCTGAGCATCGGTCAGGTTGCGGTTGTTGTCGCAGGTGCCCCGGACCCCCGTGTGGGAGACGACGACCGGCTTGGTTGCCACCGCCAGAGCATCCTCGATGACCTGGGGAGATGCATGCGCGAGATCGAGCAACATGTGGCGGGCCTCCATCGCCGCAACCATGTCGGTGCCGAGTGATGTGAGGCCGCCTTTGTCGACGCCGTGGGCTGAACCCCCCACCTGGTTATCAAAGAAATGCGTCGGCGCAACGATGCGCACCCCAGCCTCGTAGAGCTTTGCGAGATTGTCCAGATTGCCTTCCAGCGCGTGCGCGCCTTCGATGCCGAGGATGCCCGCCGTGATGGTCGGATTGGAGGTGCGCCTCTCGAGGTACTGCGCGAGATCGCGTTGCGTTTCGATGACGAAGAAGGTGCCCTGTGAGTTCTCGGCGAGTTCGTGAAGCTTCGACGACTGCAGCAGGGCGCGCTCGAACAAGCTGCCCCAGGTGCGGCGGGGCCATCCCTGAAGAACCGCGAGCGAGGTGATCGAATCTAGACCATCCACGGTGCGATCGACGTTTTGTCCGAATGGTGACTTGCTCACGATGAAGAAGCACTGAATCGCGACGTTGCCCTCGATGAGGCGGGGCAGGTCGATCGAGCCGTGCTCGAGGCGATCGCTGAGGTCTCGATCCCACAGAAGCGGGTCGCCGTGCAGATCGACTGCCAAGAGATCGTGGTGCAACCGCGTGGCTTCCTCGCTTGCCCGATACGGGGAAGGCGCCAGCACACGGTTGGCCGCGCGATCGACGATCGCCGGAGCGAAGAGCAAGAATGCCACGACGAGGACCGAGAGCGCGATACCGACTCGAACGAACACACGCTTCATAGCTGACTCACTTCGATGGTCTCCGAGTCCGCGGGAAGCGTAATGAGCATGCCGTCCTCGCCAAGCAGCCATCCGGACTCTTCGCGGACCTCTTCGACGCCCTGAGAAAACACGCCTTCGGCGAAGCGATTCGGCGGAGGCGGATTGAGGTGAGTCATCACGAGGAGCTGGACCCCCGCCTCGTTCGCGCTCTGCGCGGCTTCGATCGGAGTCGTGTGATAGTCGAGGATGTCCTCCATGATGCGGGCAACCCGTGGCCGATCGACCTTGTTGGCAATCTCGCCGACGGTTTTCACTAGATGGTTCGCCTGGGCTTCATGAATTAGCAAGTCGGCACCCTGTGCCGCTGCGATGAGAGAGGGCGACTTGGCGGTGTCGCCGCTGATGACGACCGAGCGACCTCGGTAGTCGAAGCGATAGCCGTACGCGGGCCGCACGGGATCGTGTCGTACCGGAAACGCCGTGATGGTGAGCGATTCCTGCTCGAATACGGTGCGGGGACCCTCCCCGTACTTGGGTTCCTCAATTGCGATCGGAGCCATCACCGCAAGTTCGGGCGGCATGAATTCCGGGGTGTGATGCGCGGTTCGATAGGCGCTGTCGAGCGCGTAGGCCTCGTTGAATCCGGCAACCACACGCTCGACGCCGGGAGGACCGTAGACCTCGAGCGGCGCCGGACGACCCGACGCCCAAGACTGAAAATTTAGCTCGCCGAGGTCACCAATGTGGTCGGAATGAAAGTGGGTGAGGAGCACCGTCCCGATGCGGCCTGCGTCGAGGCCGATGAGCCCAAGGCGATTCGCCGAACGGGGCCCGGCGTCGACGATCCAGACCCTGCCTCCAGCGAAGACAGCCGTACACGCAGACGCACGCGTCGGGTGAGGCAGGGGCGAGGCGGTGCCGCACAGAAGCACCCGCAGCGCATTCGGTTCGAACAGGGCATCCCGCTGCTCGACGAGACGCGACTCGATGACGCGTCGCGAGATCGTTTGCTGCAGAGCAGGCATCCGAAACGCGAGAAAGGCCAACACGGCGAGTCCGACCGGCAGGATAATCCAACGTGCAAACTTCCACATGCCCCGAGCCTGGCACGCCCCTCGGTCAATCGTCGAACCGGCGCGCTGCCTCGATCCCGGCCGCCACATCGACGCGGGTGAGCAAGAACCCCCCGACGAGGAACAAGAGCGTCAGAGACAAGATCGCGTCGCGCTCGTCAGCCCCAGGAATGAGAATCGGCGTGAACGCCATGAGAAGCGGCCCGAAGATCGTGGCAAACTTTCCAACCATGTTGAAGAAGCCAAAGAACTCGGCGCTCTTCGACCGTGGAATGAGGCGCGCATAAAGCGAGCGCGAAAGGCTCTGCACGCCGCCCTGGACCAGTCCGATCGCGACCGCCAGGACGTAGAAGTCGGCCGAGTCTCGCAGGAACCGCCAGGCATAGATCAAGGCCATGATGTAGACCCCAAGGCCGATCAGGATGGCGAGCTTCGGACCGATCCGCTGACCAAGCGCGCCGAATGCGAGAGCTGCCGGAAACGCGACGAACTGTGTCAGCAGCAGCGCCGTGATGAGTGCGCCCTGTTCGAGGCCGAGAACTCGATCGCCGAAGAAGACCGCCGTCTTGATGACGGTGTTCACGCCGTCGATGTACAGCCAATAGGCCAGCAGAAAGACGACGAGAATCCGGAAGCTCCGCAACTCGCGAAAGGTGGCGGCCAACTGGGTGATGCCGGCCCTGACCGCCTCGAGCGCCGGTGCGCGATCCTCGGTGGGCGTTTCGTCGACAAACAGGAGTACAGGGACGGTGAACACCGCCCACCAGACCGCCACGCTCAAGAACGACGCGGCAACCGCGGGCCCGGCTCCATTCAGTCCGAAGAGCTCGGGCTTCTGCACCATGAGCACGTTGACGGCGAAAAGAAGACCGCCGCCTATGTAGCCGGCCGAATAGCCGAGCGCGGAAACGACGTCGAACTCTTCCTCCCGTGCGACGTCGACGAGCATTGAGTCGTAGAAGACGTTCGCCCCCGAGAAGCCGACCGTCCCGAGCCCGTAGAGCAGGAGTCCTACTTCCCACTGCCCCGAGTGCACCCACGCAAGCGCCGCCGTCATCAGAATGCCGAGCGCCGCGAAGAACGCGAGGAACTTCTTGCGTGCGCCGCCGCGGTCGGCGATCGCGCCAAGCACTGGGGCCGACGCTGCGATCATCAAGCTTGCACCGGCGAGGGTGACGTTGAACCAAAACTGCGATCGCTCGGTACTGATCTCTTCGCTGATCGTGCTGTAGAAGACGGGAAAGAACCCAGCCATCACGGTCGTTGCAAAGGCAGAGTTGGCCCAATCGTAGAGCGCCCAAGCCACAATCGGCTTTCGCCTGAGCACGTTTCGGAGACTGACGGAATCGGTCATGGGTGAATGTCCGCGGCAAAGAACTCTCGAACGAACTCGGTAGCGGGTCGTGCGCGAAGTTCGTCTGCGGTTCCGCGCTGCACGATTCGGCCGCGCTCGATGACGGCGATATCCGCGGCGAGCGCATCGACGTCGCGTGCCTCGTGGGTCACGACGATCGCTGGCACCTTCGTCGATACCAGATGCTCGGTCAAGAACAGGCGAAGCCGTCGTCGGGCCCCGGGGTCGAGAGTCGCCAACGGTTCGTCCAGAAGCAAGAGTTCGGGTTGGACGATGAGGGCTCGCGCCAGTGCAACACGCTGCTGCTCGCCGCCCGAAAGCGTTGCGGGGAGTCGGCTGCCGACATGACCGGCGCCCAGCTCCTCAAGCAGGGAATGCGCGGCGGCGCGGCGCTCCGCTTGGGGCTGACTGCGACGGCGCGCCGCAAGTCCGAACGCCACGTTGTCGATCGCCGTTAAGTGCGGAAACAAGCCGAAACCCTGAGGCACGTAGCCCACCCTGCGTTCCTCGGGAGCCCAGGAGACCCCCTGCGTCGAGTCGAACACCGCCCGCGTCCCGATCTCGACCAGGCCGGAGACGGGGCGACGGGCCCCTGCGATCAGTCTCAGTAGGGTGGTCTTCCCCGCGCCATTCGGCCCAATGAGAATCGTCGGTCTCTGGTCGCCATCGAGCGCGACGTCGAGATCGAGGTCACCCACTCGCGCACGGAGATCGACTCGCCAGCTCATCGGTCGTTCCATCCTGTGCCTCGCTCGCGTTGCCCGAGCGTGCGAGGCGAAAGGAGCTGGGGGGCGATGCGAACGACGAACAGCAGTACGATGGCGATGGCGACGAGAACGAGCGAGAGTGCGAGCGCGGCACGTACGTCAGATTCGAGCGCGACGTAGATCGCCAAGGGCATCGTCTGGGTCGTCCCGCCCAGATTGCCGGCAAACAAGAGCGTCGCCCCAAACTCACCGATCGAACGAGCGTACGCAAGCGCAGCGCCTCCGAGGAGCCCCGCCGCGGCGACCGGCAGCGCCACGCGAAAGAACGCGCTCGACCCCGAAGCTCCGAGCGTACGCGCGACGAGCATGAGATCTCCGTCGACGCTGCGGAACGCGATAGCCGCCGATTCGACGTAAAAAGGAGCGGCCACCACGATCTGCGCGAGGACGACGGCGGCGGTGGTGAACGGCACCTGAATCCCAAGCACCTCGAGCGCGGGCCCGACGAGGCCGAGGCGGCCGAAGGTTCGGAGGAGCGCAACGCCAAGCACCGCAGGCGGGATGACGATTGGCAAGACGACGAGCAGCTCGATCCATCGAGTGTATCGGCGCGGACCCACGGCAAGCCACCAGCCGAGCGGAGTGCCTGCCACGACGATCATCAGAAGACTAAGCAGGGTGGTTCGAGCACTAAGCGCAAGGGCCGGCAAGAACAGCGGGTTGCTCACCCCCGCCATGAGGTCAGCCGGGGATGACGACACGACGAGTGCGATCACCGGGAGCACGATCAGCAAGAGAAGGCCAACTGCCAAGGCCGACCCCAGCAGGGACGAGAAACGCCCAGCGGGGCGTGGGGCATCACTCACGGCGCCAGAAACCCTCGCTCCGAAAGAAGCCGTCGCGCCGAGTCGGAGCGCACGAAGTCGAGCCACCGCCCGGCGAGCTCTTGATTGGGCGACCCGTGGAGCGCTCCGATCTCGTAGCGAATCAACGGGTTCACTTCCTCGGGCACCGCGATGACTCTCACCCCCGAGCCGGTTGAGGCGTCGGTCACGTAGACGATGGCCGCGTCCGCGTCTCCAAGCTCCACTTTGGCCCGGACGAGTCGAACGTTGCTCTCTTCGGAGGCGACGTGCATCAGAACCTGTTGCTCGAACTCGGGTCCATAGGCGACTGCGGATCGCTCCAGAAGCTCCCGGGTATACTTTCCCACGGGAACGTTGGGAAGACCTACCACCAATCGTATCGACTTGGGAAGGTCCGCAAACACTTCGATGCCGGCGGGATTGTCAGTGGGCACGATCAGCGCCAACGCGTTGTTCGCAAAAGTGAAGTGCTCTGCAATGAGTCCCTGCGCGGCGAGCGACGACATGTGCTCGGTGTTGGCCGATGCGAATACGTCTGCGCGTGCGCCCTCCTCGAGCTGGAGACGAAGCACCTGACTGCCGGCGAACACACACGACACGTCGACGCCTGGATAGCGTCGTTCGAACGAACGCTCGAGTTCTCCGAAGGCCTCAGTCAGCGATGAGGCTGCGAACACGGTGAGAGTTGCGGGACCAGGAGCCTTGCGCTTCGACGAGCAGCCGAAGAGAAGCAGCGCGCTACACGACAGAAGCAGGAGCCTCCGATAGCTCTTCCATCCGCACCCCGGCCCGGCTCGAAGTTGCATCCCCGCAGTCCACATCAGCGAAGGCGACGAATGACGGCGTCGTGCTTCGTCATGAAGTCGGCGAAGAGCTCGGGATGCGTGCAGGCCGCTATGATCTCGGTCGACTCGACGACTCTCGGGCCTGGCCTGTTGAAAAAGGCGTTGCCGTCGGTGACGTAGACCCGGGTCGACTCCGGAAGCACGCCGAGAACGGTGCGCTCGAGAATGTCCCGCTCCGAAAGCGCTCGATCGAGGTCGAACCCGCAAGGCTTCACCACGACGACTTCGGGTTCGAGTGCTCGAAGCTCGGCCTCGGTGACCGTCGGAGCATCGGCGCCCGGCTCGGGCCCGACCGAGGTCCCTCCCGCTCGTTCGATGAGCTCCGGCATCCACGTACCGCCGAGCATCAACGGGTCGACCACGACGTCGGGTTCGAGGGTACCAAGCGTTTGGTCGTCGACCACGTAGACGCTGAGTGCGTTGTGCACGACGTCGCGGACCGCGGCATCGATGTCGCGACTTGGCAACGAGCTGTCGATCCGTGCGCTGGTGAGCACCGGGCGGTCATGAATCCCTTGCGGAAAGTCGCACTCGTGAGAGATGCCCACAAGCTGTTCGGTCGCACCCAGAGCGCAAACGATCTCGGTGGCGGACGGGAGCAAGGAGACGATCCGAGGCTGCTGCGTCACGCACGAGGCTTGCCCTCTCACGACGTCGCGGTCAATCGTCAGGCTGCAACGGCAGCTCGGTCACTCAGTCGAACACCGCAGGAATCGGGGCTCCCCCCAGTGGCTGTGAGCGGCCCGACAGCTCCTAGAATCCTCCTGGAATTCAAGGGCTCTTGTGTTTGAGCCAGACGTCGACGGCTTCTTCGACGGCAGCGGACAAAGTAATGCGTCGTTCCACGGCGCGAATTCGCAGCCGGGTCGCAACGTCGATGGGAAGACGCACGAAAACGCCTTCCTTCTTGGGTGGCTCGGGTTTTTTAGCCACGACCGAAGGGTAACACAGACGATAGGAAGGTCACGTTATCATTCGCGCGACGTCCTTCGCGGCACCGGGTTCAGGCAAGGGCGTTGGCGGCGAAACTAAACGGATGCGGCGACTCGGCGCGGGGCCCAGCTCGGTAAGCGCCTTGCGGCGGTTTCGCAGCAAGCCCGAGGAGCGCGGCGCCGAGCGGAAACGCCATGCGCGGAGAAAGGAAGAGCGACTTCGGTCGGACCCCGGTCATGGCCGCGCCGAAACCATCCATGAACTCGGCTCCGTGGCGTTGGGCCGCCAGCGCGGCCGTGTCGAGAAGCATGGGGAACCGATGGATTGCGCGCCCAGCAGCAGCGGAGATCGGAAAGTTGCGACCAAAGGCTCGCATCCAGCCCGTCGAATAGGCTGCGAGGCTGCGCGCGGACAGGTCGTCGGCCGCGAGGGCCTCGTCGAGAACCCGGGCCGCGATCTTCGCGGCGACCATCGCGGTATGGATTCCCTCTCCGGTGAGGGGATCGGTCTGTCCTGCAGCATCGCCCAATACGAGCAGTCGGTCGGCATGGGTGCGTTTCTCGCCCCCGAGCCGGAGCGGAGAGATGCCAGGAGGCTCGATGGGTTCGGCATGGTCGCCGAGTACTTCGCGCACGTAGGGGTCGCGGGTGACCTCCGTCTTCAGCAGTGACTTCAGTCCGGTAGGCGGCACGCGACCGCCCGGCAGGAGATAGCACCCCACATCGATGTCCCCATTTGAGTGCTGAAACAGCGCCACGTAGCCGGGGAGTACGTAGGGCGGGTAGAGCAGCACACCGTGGCTCGTAAAGTTGTGCGTACCGCCGCGAATGTACTGGCGGCTCGCTGCGCTCGTAGCCCCGGTCGTGACCAAGCCTAGGGAGCGGGCGATCTTGCTCTTGGCACCGTCCGCCGCCACGAGGGCTTTGCCTCTGAACTCGCGCCCATCTTTGCAGCGCACCCGCCATCGCTCGCCGTGGCGTCGACAGTCGGTCACCGACGCTCCCTCGACGAGGGTTGCGCCGACTTCTGCCGCTCTGCGCGCAATCCGTTCGTCGCAGATCGCTCTCCGAATCGCGGCGACCCGCGGCGCGCCGATGCGCGCGCCTTCGTCGCGACTCGTGAAGCTCAGCCCCGAAGGCGAAACCAAGCCGCCCGCGTGAACCCACCGCACCGAGCCTTCGCGGTCGAGACCTTGAAGAACCCCCATCTCTTCGAGGATCTCGAGCGCCGGCTGACACCATGCGTCTCCACATCGCTTGTCCCTCGGAAACCGAGCCTTCTCGAGCAGCGCGACGCGCTTGCCTGCCCTGGCAAGAAAGTGCGCGGCGGTCGCGCCAGCAGGTCCCGCTCCTACGATGATCACGTCATATTCGTTCGCTTGAGTCACCACGTTGTCCTAGCGCACGCGGAGGATCATGGCTCCTGGGAGCATCTGCCGCGTACTCTGGTGTAGACTCAGCCGGCGATGGACGCGATCAATCTTGCTGAGCTTGAGACGCTCGCACGCGGTGCGCTGAGCGAGATCGCCTGGAGCTACTACTCGAGTGGCGCCGACGACGAGACGACGCTCCTTCGCAACCGTGAGGCTTTTCAGGAGATCGCGCTTCGGCCACACGTGCTGGTCGACGTGAGTCACCGCGATTCGACGACCCGAGTTCTTTCGAGCGAGCTCGCGTTCCCTGTGATGCTGGCGCCAACCGCGTTTCACAAGCTCGCGCATCCTGACGGCGAACTCGCGAGCGTGCGCGCGGCAGGCGCGCTCGGAACGACGATGGTCCTCAGCACGCTCAGCACGACACGGGTAGAAGACGTTCTCGCAGCGGCAACGAATGACGTCTGGTTTCAACTCTACGTCTACAGGGACCGGGGTGCGACGGCGGCGCTGGTCCAACGCGTCGCCGACGCTGGATGCAAGGCGCTCGTGCTCACCGCGGACGCGCCTCTACTCGGTCGGCGAGAACGGGACATGCGCCCGGGCTTTGCATTGCCAGAAAGCATGAGGGTCGAAAACCTCCACGCAGACGGATACGCACGGGTGGATGCCGCCGAAGGCGAGTCGGGTCTGGCCGCATACTTTCGACGGCTACTCGACCCTTCTTTGAGCTGGAAGGACCTCGATTGGCTTCGGTCGATTTCGCCGCTCCCGGTCGTCGTGAAAGGCATTCTGCGTGCGGACGATGCACGGCGAGCCGTCACCCATGGCGCCGACGGGGTCGTCGTCTCCAATCACGGTGGTCGTCAGCTCGACACGTCGGTGAGTACGATCGAGGCCCTGCCCGAAGTCGCGGACGCGGTGTCCGGGGAGACGACGATCCTGTTCGACGGCGGCGTTCGCCGCGGGACCGACGTGCTCAAGGCGCTCGCGCTCGGCGCAGAAGCCGTGTGGATTGGTCGGCCCGTCCTCTGGGGCCTCGCCCTCGATGGACAGCGTGGCGTCGAACACGCGCTTGGTCTGCTCAAGAACGAAATCGATCTCGCGATGGCGCTCAGCGGGTGCCGGACCCTCGACGACATCCTGCCAGACCTCGTCTACCGGCCAACCCCCGCCGCCGAGCATAGAAGCTGAGAGAGCGCCGAGTGCGATGCGCTGCTCTTGTCAAAATTTGGCGCCCACTTTACCCTCGCGGCAAGCCCATGAAATACCGATTGTTCGCCGTGTGGTTCAGCGCCCTCGTCGCCTGTGAGAGCGAAGGGTCGATCGAAACCAAAATGAACCACGAGTTCGAACCGATCGCACTCGAATCGGGCGGAGAGATCACAGACCTCTGTCAGAGTTGGCGACTCGAGAACGATGAGCCGCTCTACATCTCGGCAATCGAGCAGCGCAACGAAGGCGGCTGGCATCACTCGAACTGGTTCTTCGTTCCCGAAGGCACCTACTTGCCGGACCCGGCCATCGAAGGGAACGACGCCACCGAAGAAGGCACCTGGCGATGTGAAGACCGTGGATTCCGAGAGCGCGGCGCCGCCGCGTTCGGCGGAGTGTTCTTTGCCCAGTCGACTCAGGCCCTGCGCGAGGAGCAGCGTTTTCCCAACGGCGCGGTGCTCGAGATTCCACCGCGATCGGTCGTCGTCGGAGGCGTTCATCTTCTCAACGTCTCTGCAAACGACATTCTTTCGCGGCTCGAGTTCGAGCTGTCGATGCGCCCTGAAGAGTCGATCGACACTCGACTCCAGCTCGTGAACCTCGACAACGCATCGCTCGAAATCCCCCCAGGCGGAGAGTCGCGCTTCGGCATGACCTGCGACATGGGGTCGGTCTACGAGGCGATCCTCGACACGACGCCCGACTACAGCGTCTACTACGTGCTTCCCCACTATCACGAATGGGGAAACTACTTTCGGCTGAGTTTCGTCGACGAAAATGGGACAGACCGCACCGTCTACGAAACCAACCAGAGCATCGGCGAGCCGCTCGGAAGCATCATCGATCCGCCGATCTCGTCCGAGGGCGCAAAGTACCTCCGCACCGAGTGCGGGTACCTCAACGAAACCGGCGAAGTGATCTCCTGGGGCTTTGGCGGCAGCGAGATGTGCGGCTCGCTGATCTACATCGACGGTGGCATCAAGATCGCGGGGGGCTCGCAGGGCGCCTCGATAGAAAACGGCATCGAAGACGGCCGGCGGCAGTTCGAAACCCCTTGTGGGCCCCTCAACGGGGTGAGCGACCTCGGAGGCGGTGCCCAAGGCTTGCCGACCTGCGGTGCGGGGAATCCGTTTCTCACGGGCGGCGTCACCGCGACGCAACGAATCGAGTGTGATGTGGCCGGGGCCATCGTGCTCGGTTTGGACGTCGAGGTCAGCGCCATTCCGAGAAGCGAGGTCCGTGCCGGCACCGCGGTCGATCTCGAGCTTTCGTCGCGCACAGAAATCGACGCGGAGTCGGCCGCGCTGCTGAACACGATCGCACGGGGAGAACCCGCCGAAATCATCGGCTCCACCATGGAGCTAAACCTCGATGCCGGCGCAGGAACGCAGTCGGTCGTGCTCGGACTGACCGAAGTGCCCTGCGAAGTCGACTACTCCGTGGGCGCGGTCCCGGTGGTGCCTCCCGCAGCGACCGCCCGAGTCGAAGTGCCGTCCGATGCCACCGAGATCAAAGTCGAGCTCGGGGCGTTCACGCTGGTGACTCGAACGCCCTCCCCTTCGTATCTGACGACCGGCCCCCTGCCCGACGACCCAATGGGTCAGATTCTCAGTCAGTGCAGCTTTACCGACGCGACGATCCGGATCCCAGTCGAACCGTAGTCCAAGCCCAGAACGAGCCCGGCGTACGGCTTCGCCAGTCGACTCAAAGTCCGAGCTTCGAATCTAGACGACGATGCCACTCGGTGAGGGCACCTTCAAACCGCGCAAACCGGAAAAACTCGTTGGCCCCGGTGCGCATTCCTCGTTGAATCTGCTCGCCTATCTCGAAGTCCTCGGCAAGCGTCTTCTTGGTGAAGGCGTGATTCTCGGTCCAGAAGCGTTGCGCCTTGTCGCTGAATCCTTCCGGCCTCGGTTTGGGGACGATCGTCATGACCTCGACCCGGGTTTCCGTCGCGGATACGGGAGTGGCGAGGATGAGCTCGAAGTGCCGCTCCTGCATGAGAATCGTCGCGTTGGGCGCAATCGCATAGACGATGTGCGTGTGTTTGCGGATGTCCCATTCGTCCTGTGGAAGCTCGGCAAGCTCGACGATCGAGGTGCGGGGGAGCACGGTGCGGATGTGATCCCCGATGAACTCGAACGTCGAGATGTTGTCCGCGAAGAACCCTGCGACGGTGTCCCGATGCGCGACGCGAAAGTGGTACGACTCGAGGCCCCCATCGACGATGAGCTTCCAGTTGCTCTTCCACAGACGGGTCTCGGCATCGAAGACCACCCCTTCGGCACATCCGAGCCCCTCGAGCTCTGCAAAGAGCCTGCGCGTCTCCTGATCAGGCTCGCAGTCGGTCAGGTGCGGGTCGGGGCATACCCAGATCAGTCCAGCCTCTTCCACACACCGTAGCGGAACCAAACTCGTTCCTTCGACGTCGAGCGACGGGAAGCCCTCCTGGTGGCGAACCGAAGCCAAGGCCCCGTCGGTGCGGTACGTCCACGCGTGGTATGGACAGACGAAACGCTTGCAATTTCCCTGGTCACGGAGCTCGACGGTGGCGCCGCGATGCCTGCAGACGTTGACAAACGCCTTGGCGACGCCGTCCCTGTCTCGAACGAGGATGACTGGTGTGCCGAGCAGGTCGCGTGTGATGAAGTCGCCGGGCGATGCGATTTGACTGCCGTGCGCAATCACGTTGAGCGCGCGACGAAACACCAGTTCGCGCTCTTGGGCGAAGCGTTCCTCGTCCAAGTACGCTGAGACAGGCACCAGGGTTTCATCGTCGCTCATGACGGGACGGTTTGCTTGGGTCCGCTGCAGGCAATCCGAAAGCAGGGCGATCTCCAGGTTACGGTCCATGGTCAATCCTCGATCTGAAGCACGTTCTTCATGAACGTTTGAAGCTCCAAGGTCACTCGCCTTCGCGGCATTGGAGGCCTTCGACCGAGAGCCATGTCGATCGACTGATGCACCCCGCCTATCAGGAGCGCCCCTGCAAGCTCCTCATCGATGCAGGCGGGAACGCGGCCGAGTGCCTTCCCGGTTTTGACGTTGGCGCTCGCGCCGCGCACCTGTCGCGCAACGCGCCTGTGTTTGGCAGCAAGCACCGACCCGTCCCCCGCAAGCTGGGATACGATGAACGGGCCAAGCGGCTCCTCGTAGAAGAAGTCGACCAGTTTCTCGATCCGCGCTTGTTCGCGACACCACCAGTCAGACGACACCTCTTCGAACACCGGCCGGTAGACCGTCTCGTCGAGTGCATCGAAAAAGGAATCGACCACGGCGACCAGCAGCGCGCTCTTCGACTCGAAGTAACGATAGGGCAGCCCAGGCGAGACCCGGGCACGAGAGGCAACCGAGGCGAAGTCCATCTCGCCTTGGTGCTCGATGATCTCACGACGCGCGGCTTCGAGGAGCCGGGTGCGGGTCGCGGCGCCCCGCGCGGTTTTCGGGATGACGGTGGAGGGCTCGGCGCTCATCAATAGGTAAAGTAAATTTACTTTACTCATCGGTCAAGACGACGCGGCTTGGCTGTCAACCGGCATGTGCCGAGCTCAAGCCCCGTCGCTGCCGAGCTCCCAACTCTGCAAGATATCTACAGTAATTGGCCCGTTCGTACTCCTGAGGCTCCGGCGATCTGCCTAGATTCATACTGCCTTGGGCCTGCTCCAGGGACTCGTACTCATGGTCCTCGAGCCAGCGAGTCATCTCCTCATGCACCTGACGCACCCGGTTTGGTCCGTGACGCAGGACCGCTGAGACCATTTGCACCGCATGGGCCCCTGCCATCACCGCCTTGATCGCGTCGAGCCCGGTATGGACTCCGCCGGTCACTGCGAGCGAGGCGTCAACCTGCTCGGACAGAATCGCAAGCCATCGGAGTCTAAGCCGAAGCGTGTTGGAATCGGAGAGCTTCAAGGTGCGGCTCACAGCTAGCGCTTCCGGATCGATATCGGGTTCGTAGAAACGGTTGAAGATGACGAGACCGTCGGCGCCCGCCGCGGCGAGCGCGCCCGCAAAGTGAACAAGCGCCGTATAGAACGGCGAGAGCTTCACCGACACCGGGATGGAGACCTGCGAGGAGAGCGAGGCGACCATCTCGAGCGTGCGGCGTTCCACATCGTGGGCGCTCTCGTGGGGATCGGTCGCGATGTGATAGACATTGAGCTCGAGCGCGTCCGCGCCTGCCTGTTCGATCTGCCGTGCAAAGTCGAGCCAGCCTCCGGGCGTGTACCCATTGAGGGATCCCAACACCGGTATCGCCACGGCCTCTTTGATGCGGCGCAGCTTCTCGAGGTACTCCTCGGGGCCCAGGGTGAATCGACCGGGTTCGGGAAAATACGACTGCGCCTCGGCGTGCGCGTCTTCGTGCGCGTCGAGATCGCGCATCGACGCCATCTGCTCCATGACCAACTGCTCCTCGAAGAGCGACCGCATGACGATGGCCGCGGCTCCCGCATCTTCAAGTCGGCGTACGCTGTCTGGATCGTTGGTCACCGGCGAAGCGCCAACGATGAGGGGATGGGGCAACCTGAACCCGAGATAGGTCGTCGAGAGGTTCACCGTTCACCTTCTTTCCGCGAATCTGCTTGGCTGTCCGGGTCGCGGTGGGTATCGGGGAGCGTCGCCCCGGCAAGCTTCCGGTAGACCCAGTACCGACGCAGGGCCTCTTCCTGTGCGAGCCGCTGCAAGTACTTCGACCGCACGGGATCGAGCTTTTCTACCGAGCGGAAACGTGTTTCGTTGCGCATGTATTCGACGACCGACCCCTTGGGTGCGCCCGAATCGAGTTGGAACGGAGGCTGCCCGTCGGAGACGCGCCGGGGGTCGAAGCGGTAGAGCGGCCAGACACCGGTCTTCACGGCGAGCTTCTGCTGTTCGAGACCGAGCGCCATGTCGTAGCCGTGTGCAATGCAGTGGCTGTACGCGATGATGAGCGAAGGCCCGCGAAACGCATCGGCCTCGACGAAGGCACGAACCGTTTGATTGTCTTTGGCCCCAAACGCGACGCGCGCCACATAAGCATGCCCGTAGCTGATCGCCTCGAGACCGAGGTCTTTCTTCGGCACCTCTTTGCCGGCGACCGCAAATTTCGCCGCCGCGCCAATCGGCGTGGCCTTGGACTGTTGCCCCCCCGTGTTCGAGTAAACCTCGGTGTCGAGCACGAGAATGTTCACGTCGTGACGCATCGACAGCACGTGGTCGAGACCTCCGAAGCCAATGTCGTACGCCCAGCCGTCACCTCCGACGAGCCAGACGCTCTTGCGTACGAGGTAGTCTGCGATCCTTTCAAGCTCTCGCGCCCGCGCGTCCTCGAGACCCGCGAGCGCCGTACGAACCGCGTCGACGCGCTCGCGCTGCTCAGCGATCTCGGTCTCTGAGGAACCGTCGGACTCGAGAATCGAGCTGACGAGGGAGTCTCCGAGTCGAGGCGCGAGGTCCGTGACCAAGCGACGCGCGTTTTCGGTGTGTCTGTCGACGGCAAGGCGAAAACCAAGACCGAACTCGGCGTTGTCTTCGAAGAGCGAGTTCGACCAGGCGGGGCCGCGGCCGTCTTCGTTGGTCGTGTAGGGGGTCGTCGGCAGATTGCCGCCGAAAATCGAGGAGCAGCCGGTCGCATTGGCGATGAGAGCACGATCCCCGAAAAGCTGAGTCAGAAGCTTGATGTACGGGGTCTCGCCGCAGCCGGAACAGGCCCCCGAATACTCGAACAGGGGCTCGAAGAACTGCGTGCCCTTGATGTCGAGCTTGACCTTCGCTCGCTCAGCCGGTGGAAGGTCGAGGAAGAAGGCGTAGTTCTCCCGCTCGGGTTCCACCAGCGGCTGACTGGTCGCCATGTCGAGCGCCTTGTGCCGCGGATTCGATTTGTCCTTCGCGGGACAGACCGCAGCGCAGAGCTGACAGCCGGTGCAATCCTCGGGCGCAACCTGAATGGTGTACTGCTTGCCGGCGAACTCGGCGCCGCGGTACGGAACGGACCGATAGCTGGGCGGGGCGCCGTCGAGCGCATCTGGGTCGAACACCTTCGCGCGAATCGCCGCATGCGGGCAGACCATCGCGCACTTGTTGCACTGGATGCAAAGCTCGGAGTCCCAGACGGGAATCTGGTGCGCGATGTTCCGCTTCTCCCACTTGCTGGTACCCACCGGCCAGGTACCGTCTACCGAGAATGCACTCACCGGCAGGAGGTCGCCTTTGCCTTCGAGCATGACCGCCGTAACCCGCTTGACGAAGTCGGGTGCTTCTTCGGGCACGGTAGGACGGCGTTCTCGGTCGCTCGACAACGCACCCGGGACTTCGACGCGATGCAGGTGCTCAAGAGCGCGGTCGACGGCTTCGAAGTTGCGCGCGACCATCGCATGCCCCTTGCTTCCGTAAGTCTTTTCGATCGACTGCTTGATGTGAGCGATCGCCTCGTCCTTGGGCAAGACGCCAGAGATCGCGAAGAAGCAGGTTTGCATCAGGGTGTTGATGCGCCGGCCAAGCCCGAGGTCTTTGGCGAGCGCGTAGGCGTCGATCGCGTAAAACGCGATCTCCTTGTCGAGAATCTGCTGCTGCATGTCCCGAGAAAGCGCGTCCCAGGCCTCCTCGGGCGGGTACGGCGTGTTGAGCAGGAAGACGGCTTCGTCGTTCGCGTAGTCGAGAATGTCATAGCGTTCGAGAAGCGCGGACTGATGGCACGCGACGAAGCTTGCCTTGCGGATTAGGTGTGCCGAGCGAATCGGGCGCGGACCGAACCGAAGATGCGAGATGGTGATCGCACCGGACTTCTTGGAGTCGTAGACGAAGTACCCCTGCGCGTGGAGGTCGGTCTGCTCGCCGATGATCTTGATCGCGTTCTTGTTTGCGCCGACCGTGCCGTCCGAACCAAGACCGAAGAAGACAGCGCGTACGACGTCCTCTGCCTCGAGGTCGAACTCAGAGTCGAAAGGCAATGAGGCGTGCGTGACATCGTCGACGATGCCGACGCTGAAATGGTTGGGGGGACGCTCCGCGGCAATGGCGTCGAACACGGCGCGTACCATCGCTGGCGTGAACTCTTTGGAGGAGAGTCCGTAGCGGCCGCCGACGACCGTTGGGTCGGCTTCGAGCGGTGAGTTGCCCGCATCGCGCACCTCACGGAGCCCTGCCACCACATCGAGGTAAAGCGGTTCACCGACGCTTCCTGGCTCCTTGGTGCGGTCGAGCACGGCGATCTTTCGGACTGTCTTGGGGAGAGCGGCGACGAACGCGGCGGTTGCAAAGGGGCGATAGAGCCGCACTTCCAGGACGCCGACTTTCTCACCCCGGGCCGTCATCCAGTCGACGGTTTCCTGCGCTGTCTGCGCACCCGAACCCATGAGTACGATCACGCGGTCGGCGTCGGGTGCGCCTCGATAGTCGAAGAGCCGGTACTGGCGGCCAGTGCGCTCGGCGAAGCGATTCATCGCGCTCTGCACGAGCTCGGGGCAGGCCTGATAGAACCTGTTGCAGGCCTCGCGCGCTTGGAAGAACACGTCCGGGTTCTGGGCTGTTCCGCGAAGCTCGGGACGGTCGGGGGTGAGTCCGCGCGCGCGGTGCTGCTCCCGGCCCTCGTCGCCGATGAGCCACCGGAGATCGTCGTCGCTGAGGGCCTCGATCTTCGCAACCTCGTGCGAGGTCCGAAACCCATCGAAAAAATGAAGAAACGGCACCCGCGAAGCAAGAGTCGCCGCCTGCCCGATCGCAGCAAAGTCGTGAGCTTCCTGGACCGACCCCGAACACAAGAGCGCGAAGCCCGTCTGGCGGCAGGCCATCACGTCGGAGTGGTCGCAGAAAATCGACAGCGCATGCGTCGCGAGGCTCCGTGCCGCGACGTGCATACAGAAGGCGGTGAGCTCACCGGCGATCTTGTACATGTTAGGGATGAACAGCAGCAGCCCCTGCGACGCGGTGAAGGTCGTGGTGAGCGCTCCTGCTTGGAGCGACCCATGAACGGCGCCCGCCGCCCCTCCCTCGGACTGCATTTCGACAACGGTGGGAATCGCGCCCCAGATATTGCGCTGCCCGCGAACCGACCACTCGTCGGAGAGCTCTCCCATCGCGGACGACGGGGTGATCGGATAGATCGCAATGACCTCGTTCGTACGATGCGCAACCATCGCCGCCGCCTGGTTCCCATCGACCGTCATCGTATTCGCGCGTCGCACTCAGCCCCCTTTTCGGTCTCGGCAAAAAGCGAGCATATCGAATCTCCCTCGATTCGCGCCGACGAAAAATCTGCGTTGCATGAGACGCAACTGTTGCGCGGGCAGTGGAGAATCCGGGACGTCGTTTTCGCGATCGACGATTGACACCAAGGCCCAAAACACAGACGTTCGTCGGATACCCTGGAGGAGTCCAACTGCATGGGCCACGCGACCACACTCGATGCTGAATCCCTGAGGTTAGTCCTCGATTCGCTGGATGACTTTGCTCGGGCGAACCTCTCCGACGAGAAGCTACTGCAACTGGATCACGACGACGTGTTCCCCGAAGAGCTGGTGCGCGCCATCGGAAGCGAGGAGCTCGGTGTGCAGCTCGTGTTCATCCCCGAAGAGCACGGCGGCATGGGCGGCGGCGCCTTCGACGTCTATCGCGTGTGTGAAGCGATGGCGCGGATCGATATCGGGCTGGCAACTGGCGTCCTCGCGACATTTCTTGGAAGCGACCCGATTGTCTTCGGAGGAACACCGGAGCAGCGCAGCCACTGGCTGAGCCGGATCGCCGAAGAAGGGCTGTTGATGGCCTACGGCGCAACCGAGCCGGCAGCCGGAAGTGACCTTGCCGCGCTCAAAACGGTTGCGGAACGCGTCGAAGAGAACGGCGAAATCGTAGGCTACCGAATCACGGGAACCAAACAGTGGATCTCGAACGGCGGATACGCGGATGTCTACACCGTGCTCGCAAAAACGCCGGGAGGACCCACGTGGTTCGTGCTCGAAAAGGGCGTGGAGGGGTTTTCAGCGGGCAAACCCGAGGACAAGCACGGCATCCGATTGAGCAATACCACCGCGCTCAATCTCGAGAACGTGTTCGTCCCCGCCGACCAGCTAGTCGGGCTCGAAGAAGGCCAAGGGCTCAGGCAGGCACAGCTCGTCTTCGGCTTCACCCGGGTCATGGTCGCCGCTTTCGGCCTCGGGGCCGGCTGGGCTGCACTCGACCGTGCGATTCAATACTCCACAGAGCGAATCCAGGGGGGCGCGCCCCTCTGTGAAAAGCAGGGGTTCACACACAAACTCATCATTCCACACGCGGTGCGGCTCGAGGCTGCGCGCGCCTACATCGAGCAAACTGCCGAGGGAATCGACCAAGGGGGGGATGAGCTGCTCAACACGGAGGGCGCGATCGCGAAGTATCTCGCCTCCGAAGCGGGGAACGCCGCAGCCGATGCTGCCATCCAGGGTCACGGCGGATACGGATACACCAAAGAGTACATGGTTGAGAAGATCAAGCGTGACGTCCGCATCACGACGATCTACGAGGGAACCTCCGAGATCATGGAGATGACCATCGGCCGCGACCGCTGGCAGCACCACATCAAGACACGCGGCCAGCACTACCACGATCTCGGTCGGCGACTGGAAGGGATGCACGTCGAGCATCCCGACGTGGGTGCGGGCATCGCTGCGCTAGGCGCACATGCACTTGCCGAGATCATGGAGCGCGCGCGGGAGAAGCGGCTCACGCGCAACCAGCATGTGCTCTTCCGAATCGGTGAGCTCGCTTCGCACGTCGAAGGCGCGGCGGCCTGCTGCGCACGAGCCATTCGCGCCGAACTCGCTCAGGACAACCCGAAGTCGCCAACGCGGTTCGACGCGAAAACCCTTGCGGCAATCGCCCGGGTCTTCGCTCGTGAGGCAGCGCAACGGGTCGCGGTCGACGGGATGCGCTGGGTCGTTGGAGCCGAGGGCCCGGGGGGCAACGACGTCGCGTCACTCGAGGCCAGCGCGAAGCTCTCACTTGTGTACGCGGCCCAAGCCGGGCTGATTTCGGACATGGATATCGTCGGAGACGCACTGTACGAGCGGTCGTAGTCGCAAGGGAATCGGCACATGCCAGACCAGGTACATCGAGCCATTGCTGTCGTCGGGGTCGGGGCCGTGCTCCCAGATGCGCCGGACGCCAAGGCGTTTTGGACCAACATCTCCGAAGGTCGCTACAGCATTACCGAGACTCCGCCGGAGCGCTGGGATCCGGCTCTCTACTACGACCCGGACCCCAAGGCGATCGACAAGACTTATTCGAAAATTGGCGGATGGGTGCGCGACTATGGCTGGGAGCCGCTCAAGTGGAAGCTTCCGATTCCACCGAAGGTCGCCGAGGCGATGGACCGGACGCAGAAATGGTCGATCATGTCGTGCCGCGAAGCTCTCCTCGACTACGGCTACCCCGATCGGGCTCTCGACGGTGACCGCACCGCCGTGATTCTCGGAAACGCGATGGCTGGCGACCAGCACTACCAAACCGCGCTTCGCATCTTCTTCCCCGAGTTCGCGCGAGAGCTCGGAGGGGCGCCGAGTTTTCAAGCGCTGTCGGAACCGGTGAGGCGCGCGATCGTCGACGAGACCGTGGAGCGAGTGCGCGACCACTTTCCGGATATCACCGAAGACACGATGCCCGGGGAACTCGCGAACATCATCGCGGGACGCGTGGCTGCGGTGTTCAACTTCCACGGGCCAAACTTCACCGCCGATGCGGCTTGCGCCTCGGCGATGGCAGCGATCAGCGCAGCGATCGGCGGACTCGAAGAGGGCGACTATGACGCGGTGTTGACCGGCGGTGTCGACGGCAACATGAGCGCGTCGAGCTTCACGAAATTCTGCAAAATCGGGGCGCTTTCGGCCACTGGCACGCGCCCGTACGACCAGGGAGCCGACGGCTTCGTGATGGGCGAAGGCGCGGCAGCATTCTTGCTCAAACGCCTCGAGGACGCAGAAGCCGCCGGCGACAAAATCTACGCAGTCATTCGCGGCGTCGGTGGTGCGAGCGACGGGAAGGGCAAGGGTATCACCGCGCCGAATCCCATCGGGCAGCGCTTCGCGATCGAACGTGCGTGGGCGCACGCCGGTGAAGACCTTTCGACAGTCAGCCTCATCGAAGGCCACGGGACCTCGACGCGCGTGGGAGACGTGGTTGAGGTGCAGAGCATGGTCGAGGCGTTTTCGAACGCCGGGCTGCCGACGTCGAGCATTCCTCTCGGCTCGGTGAAGTCGAACATCGGACACCTCAAGGGGGCAGCCGGCGCCGCAGGTCTACTCAAAGCGGCATTGGCGCTTCACCACAAACAGATCCCGCCGAGCATCGGGCTGGAAACGCCCAACCCAAAGATAGGATTCGGCGACATTCCGTTCTACGT
This sequence comes from uncultured delta proteobacterium, assembly GCA_963845195.1. Lineage (GTDB taxonomy): Bacteria > Myxococcota_A > Polyangia > Polyangiales > Houyiibacteriaceae > SG8-38. The sequence goes on along the minus strand of CAWJRH010000001.1, from coordinate 690,254 downwards.
GAACGACAAGCTCCGGGCCTGGGACGACTTCAAGGAGGTGCGACGCGTCGGAGTGAGCGCCTTCGGCTTCGGAGGCACGAACTTTCACACCGTGTTGGAGGAATACCTCCCGGGAAGGATCCATCGCCCAAAGATGGTGGCGGTACCCAACACCTCCGGCGCGTCGAGCGCGTCGAGCGTGTCTGGGGGAGGGACTGCCTCAGTCTCGGGCGGCGCGGCGACTGAGAACAAGGCCCCACTGCGGGGCTCGGTGCTGATTGGTGCAGAGTCGACGGCAGACCTCGCAAAGAAGCTCGATGCGCTGGTCGCGGAAGCCGATGCCGGCCGAGCCCCTGATCGCCAGCCTCCGTCCGCGGCGGACCTCTCTGCGAGCGAGCGCCTCGGCATCGATTTCGGCGATGCCACCGAACTCGCCAAGCGCGCAAAGAGCGCGACCAAAGGTCTGAAGGCGAACAACCCGGCCGTATGGAAGGCACTTCGGCCTCAAGGTATTTTCTATCAGACCGGTGCGCCTCAGAAGACGGCGTTCCTCTACACGGGACAGGGGTCGCAGTACGTCAACATGCTCCGCGAGCTTCGTAGCGTGGAGCCGATCGTCGCAGAGACGTTCCGAGAAGCGGATGACGTGATGAAGCCGCTGCTCGGAAAGCCACTGAGCGAGATTATCTTCGTCGACCCCAACGACGAACGCGCCATGAAGGAAGCCGACCAGGCGCTCCGACAAACCGCGGTCACCCAGCCTGCCGTACTCGCAACCGACCTGGCCCTGACGCGGCTCTTGGCCGCATACGGAATCACTCCGGACCTGGTGATGGGTCACAGCCTGGGCGAATACGGCGCCCTGGTGGCGGCAGGCGCCCTTGGGTTTCGCGAGGCGCTCGAGGCCGTGAGCGCGCGCGGACGAGAAATGACCAACGTGTCCGTTGCCGACAACGGACTGATGGCCGCCGCATTGGCGCCGATCGACGAAGTCCAACGCATCGTGGATTCAGTCGACGACTACGTCGTCATTGCGAACATCAACAGCCACGGGCAATCGGTGATCGGGGGGTCGACCCCGGCCGTGACCGCGACGATCGAGGCGATCACGAAGGCGGGTCATCGGGCGATCCCGCTGCCGGTCAGCCACGCATTCCATACCGAGATCGTGGCACCGGCGAGTGGCCCGCTGATGAAAGAGCTCGCGCGACTCGGCGTCCACAGCCCGAAGATTCCGATCGTCTGCAACGTGACCGGGGATTTCTACCCGATGGGCACCGGAGTCACGGAGCAGATGATTGACCTGCTCGGTCGCCAGATCGCGTCCCCGGTGCAGTTCGTGAAGGGGCTCGAAACCCTGTACGACGCGGGCGCACGCGTGTTTGTCGAGGTGGGACCGAAGTCTGCGCTGATCGGATTCACCGACGACGTGCTCGGCGACAAGCCCGGCACCCTCGCCCTCTTTACCAATCACCCAAAGGTCGGCGATCTGCCCTCGTTCAACGCCGCCCTCACAGGGATCTACACGAGCGGACACGGCACGCCCCGGACGGAAGCCCGGCCGCCTGAGGTGCACACAACGCCTGCCGCAGCCGTCCCCGTGCCCTCACCTATGCCGACGCAGACTGCGAACTTGGGCGGCGATCGGTACAGCCAGCTCGGGCGCCTCTTCGCCGACTTTCTCGATCAGGGCATGGCGATCTACCGTGGCGGGGATGCCGTCGGTGCCACCGAACCTTCGGTGATCACGGGAGCAAGCATTGGTCTGCCTGGAGGCGACCGGGTGTTCGCCGACGACAACGTGGACCGCATGCTGCATGGCAAGCCGTTCATCGACGCCATTCCCGTCGGCCTTCGCAAGGCGATCGCTGGCAAGCAGATCACGCGCCTGGTGAAGTCCGACAAGGGTGGTCCACGATTCGAAACGATCGATTCCGCTGCCGACGTCATCAAGCTTGCCGGTCGTGGCGGCGACATCGCCCTCACCAGCGATTTCGGGATTCCCGAAGAGCGCGCAGCCGCAATGGACTCCACCACCCGGATGGCAATCGGCGCGGGAATCGAAGCGCTCCGGGACGCCGGCATACCTCTGGTGATGCACTACAAGACCACATCGAAGGGAACGCAGCTCCCGGACCGATGGGGCCTGCCCCACGCGCTTCGCGACGAAACGGGAGTGATCTTTGGCTCGGCGTTCCCGGGCTATGACATGTACACCGACGAGCTTCGGCGGTACTTCGAGGACGACACGCGCCACGCGCTCCTCGAAGAGCTCAAAAGCCTGCGAGGCCGGGTCATGACCAACGGAGGGAGCGATCCGCTCGCCGTCGAACTCGACAGGCGCATCGCCGAGCTTCAGGCCGACCTCGAACGCGAGCCCTACCAGTTCGATCGGCGCTTCATTTTCAAGTCGCTGTCGATGGGACACTCGCAGTTGGCCGAGTACATCGGCGCGCGAGGGCCCAACACGCAGATCAACTCAGCGTGCGCGAGCGGAACGCAGGCGGTAGCGATCGCCGAAGATTGGATCGCACGCGGAAGATGCCGTCGCGTCGTCATCGTGACCGCCGACAACGTCACGAGCGACAATCTCATCGAATGGGTGGGCGCGGGCTTCTTGGCGAGCGGCGCGGCAGCGACCGACGAGCTGCTCGAAGAGGCAGCCCTGCCCTTCGATCGTCGGCGGCACGGGCTCATTTTAGGCATGGGGGCCTCGGGAATGGTCGTCGAAAGTGCGTCGGCGGCACGTGAGCGGGGGCTTAGACCCATCGCCGAGGTGCTTGGCACCGTCACTGCGAACAGCGCGTATCACGGTAGTCGTCTCGACATCGATCACATTCAAGGCTTGATGGAGAAGCTAGTCTCCGAATGCGAACAACGGCACGGCATCGATCGGGCCGAGATCGCGGCACAGACTGTGTTCGTCTCCCACGAGACCTATACCCCGGCGCGAGGGGGCAGCGCCCAGGCCGAGATCAGCGCCCTGCGCAGCGTGTTCGGCGCGAACGCGGATCGGATCGTCATCGCCAACACCAAGGGAATGACGGGCCATGCGATGGGCGCAGGGATAGAAGATGCCACCGCGGTGAAGATCCTCGAGACCGGCATGGTGCCTCCCGTGGCGAACTTCAAAGAGATCGACCCGGAGCTTGGTGCCCTGAACCTCTCGAAGGGGGGAAGCTACCCCATCGGGTACGCGCTGCGCCTCGGCGCAGGGTTCGGGTCCCAAATCAGTCTGTCGCTCACCCGCTGGGCGCCGAGCCCCGACGGGCGCCGACCCGCACCGCGCGAACTCGGATACGCGCATCGAGTCGAGCACCCAGAGGTGTTTCAGCAGTGGGTCGCAGCCACGACGGGCATCCAGTCCCCAAGCCTCGAGGTGGTGCACAGAACGCTGCGTGTGAAAGACCCTGGGCCAGGCGAGCGGCACGTCACGGTTCCAGGCAGTGTGCGGACGACCCGTCCCACGACGCCTACGCGACAGCCGACGGCAAGCGTTGCGCCGACGGCGACCGTAGCGAACGCACCCGCCTCGAGCTCACCTGCTGCTCCGACGGCCGCGGCGCTACCTGCATCAGCCGCGTCGGACCCGGTCACCGAGAAGGTCATGGCGATCGTCTCTTCCCAAACCGGCTATCCCTCGGACATGCTCGACCTCGAGCTCGACCTCGAAGCCGACCTTGGTATCGATACCGTCAAACAGGCAGAAACCTTTGCCGCCGTTCGCGAGGCCTACGACATCCCACGGGAAGACAACCTCGAACTCCGCGCGTTCCCAACCCTCGGCCACGTCATCCAGTTCGTGCGCGACCGGCGTCCCGACCTCGTGCAAACGCCGGCCACTGCGCAGCAGCCGAACGCCGGCACCGCTCAGGCTCAGAATGCTGGCGCAACGGCGAGCGCAGCGGCAGACACCGCCGGCAGCCGCGGCCTCCGATCCGGTCACCGCCAAGGTGCTCGAAGTCGTTGCCGGCGTCACCGGCTATCCCTCGGACATGCTCGACCTCGAGCTCGACCTCGAAGCCGACCTCGGCATCGACACCGTCAAACAGGCAGAAACCTTTGCCGCCGTTCGCGAGGCCTACGACATCCCACGGGAAGACAACCTCGAACTCCGCGCGTTCCCAACCCTCGGCCACGTCATCCAGTTCGTGCGCGACCGGCGTCCCGATCTCGTGCAAACGCCGACCACCGCGCAGCAGCCGAACGCCGGCGCCGCGGCCTCCGATCCGGTCACCGCCAAGGTGCTCGACGTCGTTGCCGGGGTGACCGGCTATCCCTCCGATATGCTCGACCTCGAGCTCGACCTCGAAGCCGACCTTGGTATCGACACCGTCAAACAGGCAGAGACCTTTGCGGCCGTTCGCGAGGCCTACGACATCCCACGGGAAGACAACCTCGAACTCCGCGCGTTCCCAACCCTCGGCCACGTCATCCAGTTCGTGCGCGACCGGCGTCCCGATCTCGTGGACGACGAACCCGCGGCCGTGGACGCTGCCGTCTCGGCGGGGGCAGAAGCGGACACCGATGCGATCACCGCCAAAGTGCTCGAAGTCGTCGCCGAAGTGACGGGGTATCCGTCCGAGATGCTCGAACTCGAGCTCGACCTCGAAGCCGACCTCGGCATCGACACCGTCAAACAGGCAGAGACCTTTGCAGCGGTACGCGACGCCTACGGTCTCGAACGCGACGACAATCTCGAGCTCCGCGAGTTCCCCACGCTGAACCACGTCATCGCGTGGGTGAAAGATCGCCTGCCAGACCGCAGCGAAGCCGGCGCAGGGGCCGGGCCCGCCGAGAAGACGGAAGCACGACCGGCTGCAGCGTCGACGGACGACCGCGGATTTCGGCAGGTGCCGCGACCAGTCATCCGCCCTGCTCTTTCATTCTGCAAACCCACCGGAGTCGATCTCGCGAACGGCGCGCGCGTCGTCATCATGGCCGATCGGGGAGGAGTCGCGGCAGCGTTGATCGCCGAACTCGAGTCGCGCGGGGTGGAAGTCTTGGCGCTCGAAGGAACCCTCGAGTCGAGCGCAGTCGGCGAGCGGCTCGAATCCTGGTCGCATGCGGGCGCAACGCAGGGCGTATTCTGGCTCGCAGGTCTCGACGTCGAGAACCCCATCGCCGAGCTGTCGGAAGATGAGTGGAAGCAGTCGATCCATAGCCGGGCAAAGCTCCTCTATCAAACGATGCGCGCGCTCTACGATGAGATTGCAGAGTCGGGGTCGTTCTTGGTGACCGCGACGCGCATGGGAGGCCTGCATGGCTTCGGGCCCGAAGGCGCGTCCGCTCCACTCGGCGGCGCGGCGGTCGGCTTCACCAAAACCTACAAGCGCGAAAAGCCCGGCGCGACCGTGAAGGCCGTCGACTTCGAGGCGCATTCTGAACCGGCGACAATCGCAGAACGCTTGCTGCAAGAGGCACTGCTCGACCCGGGCGTGTGCGAGGTTGGGTACACTGCCGATGGGCGCTGGACGATCGCAGTGTCGCACGAGCCACTGCAGACGAGCGACCCGCAGCCGCTCGGAAGCGACAGCGTATTCATCGTCACTGGCGCGGCAGGCTCGATCGTCTCCGCTATCGTCGAAGACCTCGCGAAGGCGACGGGAGGAACGTTTCACCTGCTCGACCTCACCCCGGAACCCGATCCGGACGACGTCGACCTCCAGCAGTTCGACAGCGACCCCGAAGGGCTTCAGCGCACCCTCTTCGAGCGACTCAAGGAAAGTGGGGAGAAAGCCACCCCGGTAGCCGTCCAGAAGCTCATCAGTGGGCTCGAGCGAAAGCACGCCGCGCTCAAAGCGATCGAGGCTGTGCGCGGCGCTGGCGGCGAAGCACACTATCACGCCGTCAATCTTCTCGATCGGGAGGCGGTCGCCAGCGTGGTCGAGAAGGTTCGCGTGCTCCACGGCGAGGTCGATGTCCTGGTCCACGCCGCAGGTCTCGAGATTAGCCGCTTCCTTCCCGACAAGAAGCCTGAAGAGTTCGACCTTGTCTTCGATGTGAAAGCCAACGGCTGGTACCATCTTCTTTCGGCACTTGGAGATACGCCGCTCGGAGCCGCCGTGGTGTTCAGCTCGATTGCAGGGCGTTTCGGGAACGGAGGCCAGACGGACTACAGTGCCGCGAACGAGCTGCTCGCCCGGTCGGTGTCGAGCTTTCGGCGGCAACGGCCCAACACGCGAGGCATCGCACTGGACTGGACCGCCTGGGCCGATATCGGCATGGCCTCTCGCGGCTCGATTCCGAAGATGATGGAGTTTGCCGGCATCGACATGCTCGATCCTGCGGTCGGCATTCCGGTGGTCCGCGACGAATTGATGGCGGGCACGAGAGGCGAACTCGTGATCGGCGGCGCGCTTGGCATACTGGTCGAAGAGTTTGACGAAACCGGAGGTCTCGACCCCAAAAAGCTCGAAGGACTCACGCAGGGAGCTCTTCGTCGCAATCGCATCTCGATGGGCGTGCATACAGGCCTAGTCGTCGAAACCGAGCTCGACCCACGCGAACAGCCGTTTCTGTACGACCACAAGATCGGCGGTACCGCCGTGCTGCCCGGCGTGATGGGTATCGAGGGCTTCGGTGAGCTGGCGACGACGCTGTTCCCCGAATGGCACATCAGCGCGATCGAGGGCGTCGAGTTCATGGCGCCATTCAAGTTCTACCGAGACGAGCCGCGAACCGTGGCGCTGAGCGCGCAGTTCATTCAGGACGGGAGCGACCTGGTTGCGGAGTGCCGACTCACGGGCACGCGCACCATCATGGGCAACGAGGAGACGACCACCCACTTCAAGGCGTCGGTGCGGCTGACGCACGGGCCCCAAGAGCAGAACGGTGAAGCTCGCGCCGATGCGCCTCCTCCCGAGGAGGGGACCCCCGTCATCGACGACGACATCTACCAGGTCTACTTCCATGGCCCCGCCTACCAGGTCCTCGATGCAGCGTGGCGCACCGACGGCATCGTCATCGGTCGAATGAACCCGGCGCTTCCGCCGGATCGTCAGCCACAGGATGCGCCCATGCTGACCGAGCCTCGGCTTGTCGAGCTCTGCTTCCAGACCGCTGGGGTTTGGCAGATCGGCACAACCGGACGGATGGGACTTCCGCAGCAGATCGATCGCGTGCAGATCCTGCGGTCTGCGAGCCAAGCGCAGGGCAAGCTCCACGCAATCGTCACGCCGCGCGATGGAGGAGTGTCGTTTGACGCACACGTCGCGGACGAAGCCGGGAATCTCTACGTGGTACTTCGAGGCTACCGGACCGCAGAGCTTCCGGAGGACGTCGCGCCGGACAAGCGAAAGCCGCTGCGCGCCGCGATGGACTGACTCTTGACCATGACGATTCAGTGGCTGATCGGGGCCGCCTCGTGCGTGCCCGACGATGACGAATGGCTCGGGCCCCAAGAGCAGGCCGTACTGGCAGAACTTCACGTGGCAAAGCGTCGCGCCGATTGGCGGCTTGGACGCTATCTGACGAAGCAGACCCTGCGCCTTCTCGGGGAGGCGGACGCCCTCGACCGAATCGAGATTATCGCCGACGCGCACGGGGTCCCGCGCGCGTTCGTCGCGGAGCGACCCAGCACGCACCAGATTTCGATCAGCCATCGAGAGGGCATCGGTGCCTGCGCCGCTTCGACCGACCGAGTCGGCTGTGACCTCGAACGAGTCGAACCGCGCACCGCTCGCTTTGTCGAGGATTTCTTCACCGAACGCGAACGCGTCGCGGTCGACCGACTGCGAGGTCCGCTCCGTGAGCAGCAGATCGCTCTGACATGGAGCGCAAAGGAGAGCGCTCTCAAGTTTCTTCAGGTTGGACTGCGTCGCGACACCCGGAGCGTCGAGGTACGAGCCGAACCCTCGGATGCCGTCGGCTGGAAGTCGCTGTCGGCGACCGTCGAGCGCGAAGGTCTGACGCTGCACGGCTGGTGGCGGCGTGAAGAAGACATGGTTTTCACCGTCGTCAGCACCGACGAGTCAGTCCTGCCGATCGCGCTGGAGCTGCCGCGGTCGCGACCGGGTTAGTTTTCTTTGCGGAGTCGCAGCGCCGAGTGCGCCGCCGAAAGACGCGCGATTGGCACTCGAAACGGCGAGCAGCTCACATAGTCGAGCCCAAGCCGATCGCAGATCGCAATCGAACTGGGATCGCCTCCGTGTTCGCCACAGACGCCGGTTTCGATGTCGGGCCGTGTCTCCCGTGCCCCTTCGACGGCCAGACGCATCAAGCGACCAACGCCGGCTTCATCCAGGGTCGCAAACGGGTTGGCCGGCAGGATTCCAGCTTTGAGGTAACGCATGAGAAAGCCGGACTCGGCGTCGTCGCGACTCATGCCGAAGGTCATCTGCGTGAGATCGTTGGTGCCAAACGACAGAAACTCCGCGTACTCCGCGATCTCGTTTGCAGTGAGCGCCGCACGCGGAACCTCGACCATCGTTCCGAAGAGATACTCGACCTCGACGCCTTGCTCTTGCATCACCTGCGCCGCTTCCGCTTCAAGGACCTCGCGTTGGCGCCGGAGTTCGTTTACGTGGCTGGTGAGCGGAATCATGATTTCCGGGATCGCTTTGACCCCTTCGCGCGTGACTTCGCAGGCAGCTTCGAAGATTGCTCTCACCTGCATCCGCGTGAGTTCGGGGATCATCAGCCCCAGGCGAACGCCTCGAAGCCCCAGCATTGGGTTGGTTTCGCGTAGGTCCTCCACTTTGTCGAGCATCTCGCGGGTCTCGCTGAGCTTGGTCGTGATCTCCTCGATCTCTGCGAGGTTCCTCGCACCGGTAATGCGTATCTGAAGGTCTGCTCGCTCGCGGGTGAGTTCTTCGTAGCTCGGCAAAAACTCGTGGAGCGGCGGATCGATCAGTCGCACGATGACCGGAAGGCCATCCATCGCCCGGAAAAGACCCGCGAAGTCGCTGCGCTGAAACGGAAGGAGGGCGTCGACCGCTTCTCGGCGCTCGGTCAAGGACCGCGTGGTGATCATCCGCTGCACGATCGGCAGGCGCTCGGCTTCAAAGAACATATGCTCGGTGCGGCAGAGGCCGATGCCCTGTGCCCCGTACTTGCGCGCTCTTTCCGCGTCGTGGGGATAGTCGGCGTTGGCCCGTACACCGAGTCGTCGAAACTCGTCGGCCCAGGTCATCAGGCGCGAAAGCCACTCGTCGTCCATGTCGGGTACGACGGTTTCGAGTTTACCCTCAAACACTTCGCCCGTGGTGCCGTCGATGGAGATCCAATCGCCTTCGCGGATCTCTCGCTTGCCGACGGTCATCACGCGTGCGCTGAAATCGATGTCGAGGTCCGACGCACCAACCACCGCGGGTTTGCCGAACTGACGCGCGACGAGCGCCGCGTGGCTCGTTCGACCGCCGCTCGCCGTGAGAATACCCTTGGCTGCGAGCATTCCATGAACGTCGTCCGGCTTGGTCTCGTGACGAACGAGAAGAACCTCGCGATTGCCTTCCTTGGCCCAGCGCTCAGCAAGGTCTGGATGAAACGCAACGACGCCCGTCGCTGCGCCCGGCGACACGTTGAGGCCGTGCGCGACGACCGGGCTGTTCGCCTTTGCCTCGAGCGAAAACTGTGGATGCAAAAAGAACTCGATCTGTTCGGGTTGAACGCGAAGGACTGCTTCCTCGCGCCCAATGAGTCCCTCGTTCGCGAGCTCGACGGCGATACGGACTGCTGCCTGCGCGGTGCGCTTACCGGTCCGTGTTTGCAGAATCCAAAGCTTCCCGCGTTCGACGGTGAACTCCATGTCCTGCATGTCGCGGTAGTGCGTTTCGAGGCGCTTCGCGATAGCGTGAAACTCGGCGTAGATCTCGGGCATCTCTTGCTCGAGCTCGGCGAGGGGCTTGGTAGGACGCGTCCCGGCAACGACGTCTTCGCCCTGCGCGTTGGTCAGGTAGTCGCCTTCGAAAACGTCTTCACCGGTGGTGGCGTTGCGGGACATTGCGACCCCGGTCGCAGAGCCCTCCCCGAGATTGCCGTACACCATGGTGATGACATTGACCGCAGTGCCGAGGTCGTGAGCAATGTGGGCCGCGTCGCGGTAGTCGCGGGCACGCTTGCCGTTCCAACTGTCGAAGACGGCTTCGGTCGCCATTCGCAGCTGGTCTTCGGCATTGCTCGGAAACTCGATGCGCGCGTGCCGACGAACGATGTCTTTGAATTCTGCAACAATCGCACGAAAGTCGTCGGCGGTGAGGTCGGAGTCGCTGGTCACGCCGCGACGTTCGCGAGCCTGTGACAGAACGTCATCGAAAGGTTCGTCACGTATCCGGAGGACCACCGTGCCAAACATCTGGATGAGTCGTCGATACGAATCGAAGGCGAAATGCGGGTTGCCCGTGAGTCGGATCATCCCTTCGGTCACCTCGTCGTTGAGGCCGATGTCGAGCACGGTGTCCATCATGCCGGGCATCGAGAACTTGGCGCCCGATCGACACGATACGAGGAGCGGCCTCTCGGGATCGCCAAAGCCCTTCTTCGTCTGCGACTCCATCGCACGAATCGCAGCCAAAGACTGATCCCAAAGCCCTTCTGGAAGCTCGCCTTCGCGCTTCAGATACTCATTGCAGGCCTCGGTCGTAATGGTGAACCCTGGCGGCACGGGGACGCCAAGTCGGTTCATGTCCGCAAGGTTCGCGCCCTTGCCGCCAAGGAGGCCGCGAACGCGATCCCAGTCGCCCCCTACGGCGCTCTCAGCCTGGTCGAGTTCGTCGAGTGTGTAGACCCATTTAGTCGTCATCGTAATTTCTCGAAAGTGCCACGAACCCGACCCTCGTGTAAAGTCACTATCGCTCGAGCAGGCGTTCGAAAACGAATCTTTTGCGCAGTAGCGAACGCATGTATTCTCCGCGCGGCCCGGCTCTCAGCCGGAGATCGAGGAGAACCTAGATGTCCCCTTCCGCGCTTGCTCTCGTTGGTTACGTCGCTTGGACGCTGCTCTTGGTGGTGGCCATCGTGTCGCTTCGAACCCTACTCGTTCTCCGTGGTGAACGTGCCGCCAACTCGTTCTTGCCTTCGGGCGACGACGTCTCGGCGTTTTCTGGGCGACTCTGCCGAGCGCACGCCAACTGCTACGAGAACCTACCGGTGTTCGCGGCCTTGATCCTGGTTGCCCTCGTCACTGGAAACGAGGCAATCACCGACCCGCTTGCGCGCTGGGTGCTGGTCGCTCGTGTCGCACAGTCGACCGTGCATCTGTCATCCACGAGCGAGCTCGCGGTGAGTGTCCGCGCCGCGCTGCTGCTGGTGCAGCTCGGGATCGAAGCCTACTGGGTCGTGCAGCTCGGCCTGCTGGGCTTTGGCTGAATCTTCTGACCCGGTTGCCCAAGCGGCTCACGCCGGCTGAGCGATGGCGCCTGCGCGGTCGAGCACCTCGAGGAAGGTGCTGGGTTCGGGCCGGACTCGGTAATTGTCCGTGAGATCGGCCATCAGCACGCGGCCCTCGCCGTCGGTCACGACGACCGTCGGCCAGACCGTATCGGAATCGTAGCCCAGCGCCTGCAGACCGGCCGGGAGTCCGTCCTCGGCGAAGATCCCGAGTCGTTTGGCCGCCGCGTGGTCTCGGTCGACGAGAAACCGAAACGGGACGTCAAACTTCGCGGCGAGACCGCGTGTGTTGTCGTGGGGCTGCGGACTTGCAAGTACGACTTGGGCGCCGCGGGCCTCGAGCTCTCGATAGAGCGCCGCGACCTCGCGAATCTGCGCCATACAGAGCGGACACCAGTTGCCCCGATAAAAGAGAAGCACCAGTGGCCTACCGAGGAAGCTGCTCGAGTCGACAACTTGGGCGTCTTCGGTCTCGAGCTGGAACGCGGGGAGCGGCTGGCCGACCCGTAGCGCCGCGTTGGTTGGGCGCGGCAAGCTCGAGTACCAGTAGCTGTACGTGATGAGAGCGGAGAGACCGATGAGGGCCAGCACCAGGGCAAGCGGGTCGCCGTCGCCGACGAAAAAGCTCGCCCCGCCAAAGGCCACTCCGAGCGCGGCAAGTGCAATCAGCCCGTGCAAGCGCGGACTCGTCCGGGCGACGTCGCCAGCAACGTAGAGCCGAACGAAAAAGACCGTCATCGGAAGGGTCGTGAGCAAGACGCCAACCCAGGGAAGGGCCGGGCCCTCGAACGCACGCCAGGCGGCGTAGCCGGAACACGCGATCACGAAGGTGACGAAGGTCGAGATGAAGACTGCCTTGAGTTTGTTCATCGTAGACCCTCCTGAGGCCGGGGCGACTCTTGCCGTACGGGCTCGAGTTCGCCTTGGCTGCTCGGACGCTCGACGACTGGATTCGCGCCGGAGCTGTCAGGAAGCAGAATCACCTGGTAGTCAGCCGGAATCGTGAACCGGTCTGCCGGGACCTTCTTCACCCGTACGCGTGTGACCTCGAACCCCGTCGTCCGACCGAGTTCGTCGGTGGAAAGCATCTTCATGATGAGGCCGGGCTTGAATCCGACCTGCGGCTCGGCCGCCCGCAGCCATGGACCCATCGGACCCTCTGCGGTACCGCCGCCGGTGGACAGCGCACTCCGCCAAAGTCCAGCGGGATAGCGATCGCTGACCCACAGCTCGGACACCTGTCCGTCGGTCTTGTCGGTGATGCGCATGTGACGAGTGGCCTGACCGGCGACGGTCGCTCCGCCGAGCGCTTCGATCTCAACATCGGCCTCGGTGGACGCAGAAGCAAGCGGGGCCGCGCCTTCGAGCGTCGTCTTGAGCACTTTGAGAGCCTGTCGCTGCTCGCGATCGAGCATGTAGTCGTACTTGCCGGCCGCTGGCTTGATGTAGGAAACGACCGTGGTCTCTCCGGGAACCCTCTCGGTGATGATGTCCATACGGATGTCACCCTTGGCCGATACCGCGATGGTCATCGCGACATCGCCTTGCGCGGTGCCACCGATCGACTTCGCGTCAACGTCGCCTTCGAAGGCGCGAGCCTGCGACGGGTTGAGGGCGGCACACACCGCCAGAAGACCGAAGAGCCACCACATCCTGCCCTCCTACCATCTACGACTAGTCGAGGTCGAGCCCATCGAGGAACACGCCAATCCTGTCGGCGATGACACCCTGCTGATTCTCGAGCTGATGGTCTGCGCCCTGGTACGCAAAGAGTTGAAAGCGAGGATATCCGATGCTCGCGCCGACGGAGTCGTGGAAAGCGCCGCTTCGAGAAAAGCAAGCGCGTCGTCGGAACCCCCGTCGCACTGGTCGAACGAATCACCTTCGGACACCCAGGTCTCGTCCCCGAACCGTAGTTCATGTCCACGGAACGAGGGCAGCAGGGTAACGTACCGGTCGTCGAACGCTCGGGCGTCGTCGGGGACTTCGAGCACCATCTCGATTCCGAAACCAATCAGGCTCACCGCCACCGGGAGCGACGCCGGAAGGTGTTGCCCAGGCGGGATGATGACGGCACCGTAGTGGCGCTGACCGTCGACCCGATGCGAGACGACCCGCAGGATGGCGCCGCCCTCGAGGGCAAACTCCGCTTCCACCTGAACCGAATCGGCCCCCGCTTCGCGAGTGCCCCAATCGCGCCGCATCGTGTCGAGCTCGGTCACGGTGGGAGCCGCGAAAAGCGCGTCGAGGTCGACCCCGCGGTCGGCGAGCGCCTCGCTGACGGAAACCGACGATCCGCCGTCGTCCCCGCACCCGACGCCGCCGAGCAGGAGCAGCATCAGGAGAGCAAGGGTGAAGGGGCGGACTGACGAGGGCGACGTCGCCATCTTGCGAATCATGGCGCGCGCAGCGCCGCAAAGCAGCCTCTCGGGCAGAATCCCTTTTGTGACGGCGGGGTGACGGGATAGACTCGGCCCGCGAGGCGCTCCGAGGTGCCCGTCTTTCAACCGGGGATACAACATGAAATTCAATACTTTGACTCTTGCCGCAGCTGGCGTGGTGTGTGCGATCGCGGCGGCCGGATGCAGCAGCGATTCGAACGACCAGAGCCCGACCGAAGTCACGATCGAGACCTTCAACCTTGCGCTGGCGGGCTCGTTCATCCCGTTCGAAGAGGAGCGCCGGCAGCCACTCGCAGAGGCGATCGCAGCGGCCGACGCCGACATCCTCTGCCTGCAAGAGGTCTGGACCGAGGCCGACAAACAGATGATTCGGATGGCGGCCGAGACGAACTTCCCGAACTCGGTGCTGTTCGTAGACGACCTCGACACACCGCTCGACTCCCCGGCCGACCAGAACGGCGACATCCCCCCCGCACCGACGACGGTTCCCTGTCCGCCGATCGAAGTGCTGCCAGGGGTCACCGTCGAAGACCAAATGAATTCGGCGATCGAATGCGTCGCCGAGAACTGCAACACGATCGCGCCCGGCGATGAGAGCGGCCAGACCACCAGCACCGACTGCGCCCAAGAGTTTTGCATCGGGGAGGTGGCCGCACTCATTTTCGGAGATGAGCAGCAGCTGCGCTGCTACGCCTGTCTCGCTACCCAGCTTCCGACGAGCACCTTTGCCGAGATCGAGGCGAGCTGCCCCGCGATCATCAATCAAGAGCTTGCGTTCGAAGGACAGAACGGGGTGATGATTCTGTCGAAGTACCCTCTCAAAGACGCGACGAACTGGGTCATCCCCGGCACGTGGAACCGCCGCGTGGTCATGAGCGCCACCGCAGAACTCCCAAATGGAGGCGAGCTCGACGTCTACTGCAATCACCTGACTCCCGTGTTTGACAGTCTGGCCTTCCCCTACACCGGCCAGTACGGAGACGGCTTGACCGACGCCGCGGCATGGGAGGCAGAGCAGCAGCTGCAGGCCGACAAGCTCATCGACCACGTCGCGGCGACGAGCGGCGATACGCCGGCGGTGATTCTCGGTGACCTCAACGCCGGTCGCGCGTACCCAGCACAAGACCTCGTGGCCGAAGCTGCCCCGACGCTCGAGCTACTCGAGACCGTGTTCACGCCTGCCTACGCCGCGGACTACGAGCCTCAGTGCACCTTCTGCGCCGAGAACATCAACGTCCTCAACGAGGGGCTCGAGACCTCGGTCTGGATCGACCACGTGCTCCTCTACAACCTCGACGCCGACGCGGTTCAGTCAACCGTCCGTACCTTCGACGAAAACGTGGTGCCCGTCGAGGGCGGCGAGCTGGTGCCGCTCTCGGACCACTACGGCGTGCAGTCGGTGCTTGTAGTGCCCTAGCTGAGACGCTCAACAAGACGGCTAGTCTGGAGTGCCAGACTAGAGTGCTAGCTTAGAGGGGAGGCGTGAACACCGGGTTTTCGCCGGCGCGGATGTCATCCATTCGCTGGTGCGCCGCATCGCGCCAGCTGTCTTCAGACAGGATGTAGAACTTGCCGGTGCGAATCGCTTCGACGACACGGTCGGCCATCACCGACGGATCGATTCCGATCTCCATGCCGTCGCGAATGCTGTCGAGGACGAGCTGGCGTCCATCGGTATCGATGATGTCTCCGGGCTTTGAGTACTCGGCGGGTCGGTTGCGGTCGCAGGTCGCGATGCCCGTCTTGATGAGCTCCGGGCAGAGTACCGACACCTTCACCTTGTCGCTCGTCAGCTCGAGCTCATGGTAGAGCGACTCGCTCAGCGCGAGCACCGCATGCTTGGTCATGTGATAGATGCCGGCAAACGGCATGGCCGTGAGCGCAGCCATCGACGCCACGTTGACGAGATGGCAGTCGGTGTCTTGCTCGAGCATGATGGGGACGAAGGTGCGGATCCCGTGGATGACGCCCCAGAGGTTCACATCCATCGTCCACTTGTAGTCGGCGAGGCTTTCCTCCCAGAGGAGACCCCCGGTGAACACGCCCGCATTGCTACATGCGACGTGAATCCCGCCGAACTCGGCCTTGGCGCGCTCGGCGAGCCTCGCTACGTCGTCGGCCTTGGACACGTCGGTGATGATTCCGATCGCCTCGGCGCCTGTCGCCGTGAGCCGTTCGACGGCGCCCTCGAGTGCGCTTGCTTCGATGTCAGCAAGCACAACGCGCATCCCCTCGCGCGCGAAGCGCTCTGCGATTGCGAAGCCAATGCCACTCGCAGCACCGGTGATGACTGCGGTCTTCCCAGAAAAAGTATCCATGCGTGTGTTTTACTCGATCGCGTCGAAATCCTGCAGGCCAATTTCATCGAGGAACTCGACCCACTGCTTGAAATTGCCCGGGAACAGGAACGGCGCGTGTCCCGCTGCGTTCGTGTAGTAGCTCGTGCAGTCCCGCGAACCCCAGGAGAACTGGTCGAACTGGGTAATCATCCAGTCGAAGTAGCGGTCGGTCGCGGCCTGCGAGACCTCGACCGCCTCGACCCCGGCGCCGCGCATCTCGGTGAGCAGCCGCACGATGGTCTTCACGTTGAACTCCGCGGTTTTGAAGTACGGCACGCTCAGGACGAGCCCGTTCGGACCCACGGCGAAGAAATAGTTTGGGAATCCAGGCGCCGCGATGCCTTTGTAGGCCTTCGGTGTGTCGCCCATTGCGTCGGCGAGCGTCTGACCGCGCGACCCGACCACCTCGATACGGTCGAAGTCGAGGAGCCGATACCCCGTGCAGTAGATGATCGCGTCGAGTTCGATGTGTCGGCCGTCAGCGGTGATGAGCCCGTCTTCGGTGACTTCTCGCAAAGCCGACGCCACCAGTTCCACATTGTCTCGCAGGAGCGCCGGGTAGAAGTCATCGGACACGAGCCCGCGCTTGCAGGCATATCGGCTAGTCGGCGTGAGCTTGGCGCGGAGCTCGGGGTCCGGAACCGCCTTGTCGAGATAGCGGCGGGCGAACATCTCGAAGTGTTCCATCCGCTTGTGGCCGATGGTCGCCGCGTATTGCACCTGACCCATCAAGAACCCTTGGACCTGGCGCGTCGCATCGATGAGCTTCGGGAAGCGGCGAAACAGCGCGCGTTCGGCCTTGGTGTAGAACCGCCGATTGCGCGGCATGATCCAGTTCGCAGAGCGCTGAAGCACGGTGAGCTGGGCCGCAACCTTCGCGACTTCGGGTACGATCTGCACTGCGCTCGCAGCGGAACCAACCACGGCCACCCGCTTGCCAGTGAGGTCGACCTCGTGGTTCCAGCGCGCAGCGTGCCAGCTCGGTCCCTTGAACCGCTCGAGCCCAGGCACGTTTGGGTAGAGCGGCGTGTGCTGGTTGCCCATCGCGTTGATGACCACGTCGAACTCGAACGTCTCGCCGTCGGTGGTTTTGAGCAGCCAGTGGCCGTCCGGCTGCCAGTGGGCCGACTCGATGCAGGCGTTGTAGCGAGTGTGCGGTTCGAGTCCCTCCTCGCGGAGGCAGCGTGCGAGATAGGCCTGGATTTCGGCGCGCTCGACGAAGCTCGCCGACCAGTCGGGGTTGGGGGCAAACGAAAACGAGTACGAATGCGCCCAGACATCGCAGGCAAGCCCAGGGTACGACTGTACGTGCCAGGTCCCGCCCGGCGCATCGAGCGCCTCGAGGATCGTGAAGTTGGTGAAGCCCTGCTGCAGAAGCTCGTGGCCGCAGGCAATGCCGGAGGGTCCGGCGCCAATGATGCCAATGCGAGGTTGAGCGATGGCCTTGGGCGCGTTGGATCTCTCGTGTCGGGTCTGTGAAAGCTGAGTCCGGTTCTTCATCCGAAGGCCGATGCATACCGCATTTCAAAGAGCCGCGCAGCCGTGCGGCATGCCAGCAGCTAGCCAAGCCTGCTCGCAGGAAGAGGGGGCTTCACCGCAACGCTTTCGATCAGGCTCACACATTCCTCATCCAGATTGCGACGCAGGTTGTAGGCCTTGGTCTGGATGTCGCTACCCACCAACAAATACACGCCCAGAACAGGTAGATTCGGCTCTCCTACGGGCTCCCTCGCATTCGCAAAAGCCGCTTGGGCAAGAGCCGTCTTGTCATTCCACAGGGCAATTTCGAATCCGGCAGATTCAATGATTTCGCGGAACGATTCCGGTGACACCAAGAAGCTCATCGAGCTGTCTTGAGCCCACGGGACGGGGAAGTGAGTATGCGTATTCTTGTGCGCGCATACTTCATAGAAGATCGCGCGCCCACCAGGCTTGAGCACGCGAAACGTTTCATTCAACCATGCCTGCTTGTCGTCCACATTCATGTTCATCTGGAGCGACCACACGCCATCGAAAGAGTTGTCCTCGAAGGGCAACTCAAGCGCACTGCATGCATGAAAGCTCACTCGCTCTTGCATGTTGAGCAACCGAGTCAGCCTCTGTGCAGCATCGATGTATTCGCCGCTGAGATCGATGCCCGTTACCCGGCAACCTGTTTCATGTGACAATCGACGCGTAGAACCGCCAATGCCACATCCCACGTCCAGGATATGCATGTCAGCCGTGAACTCAGCAAGCGCGATCAGTTCTTTGGTTGCTGTATCGCCACGGATATGAAACTCATCCACAGGCTGAAGATCGTCCAGGGTGACTTTCGACAAATCCGTCCCCAGCGTATTGAGCCCATCAACGATCTTGTCATAGAGATTGTTGGGCGAGTAGTAGCCATGAATGTGAGCTGTATCTTCAGTCATGATCAAGACGCTCTCCCCAGGGCGGGTCACACGGCGATCATACCACCCGTTCTGTGAAATAAGGGAGCCCATAGAGGCCGTCGATCGCCCCGGCGCTTGCGACAAACACGGACACCCAGGCATAGCCCAACCACACAGAAACCCATGGCCGGATTTGGTACCCGATCCCGGGGCGTAGGATGACCGTGCCGCTTCGGTCGCGAGGCGTTCACTCCTTGACGATGACCACCTCGAAATCGTCGATGCCATGAATGTTCGTGATGGCGGACACCTCTGATGTCTTGCTGTTGCTTCGTATGTACGCAAACGCGAGCTCGCCGCCATCTGTCGTGAAATCTGGATGGGGGCCGTCGACGGGGCCGCTGTAGAGCGTCATTTCTCCGGCCGAGGCCAGAGCGTTCTCGTCGCAACCGACCGACTCGCCAATGCTCGTTACCCGCGGCGTGCAGTCGTTGATGGTGAACACCTCACCGAAGACGATCTCTCCCTTTTTTGCGCTCGCCACACCGAACGGCGTGATTCGCAAGAGCCTGAGTCCACCCGGCACGAGATCAAACGCCAAGCTGATCTCGAAACACCCGAGCTGCAGGATCGTCTCCCCGGTCTCGGTCACCGTCAGACGGTCGCCGTCGAGCGCGTCACCCAGCCGGACATGGAGCTGACCCACTCTCGCGAGGTCGACGAGCGCAACGAACTCGCCTTCGACGACCATGTCGGTGCCGATCTCCAAGTCGAGCCGCCCCCACCCCGACCCCGAGGCAATCCGCAAGACTCACGGTGATTACGCCGCCGGTCTGGTCGACGTTGACCGACCCTCCTCCGGGTCAGGCTCCGTTGACAGGAAGGTCGACCTTCGGGGTCACGCTCGGCGCCGCTGGGAGCAAATCTGGGTCGACCGCGGCGAGAACCGCGCCAAAAGTAGTCCCGAGTGTTGCGGAGAATGCCATCGCAGTGGCGGCCGCACTCGTGGCAGGCAAGGCGGTCTCAGCGTCGAAGCTCAACGCAGCGCTTCCACCGCTCGCGCCGCTTCCGCCGGAACCGCCGCCCCCTTCGCTGCATCCGGTGAACGCCATTGACGACGCCAGAAGGGCCGAAATCACGATTGCTTTGGGCATGAACGAGCCCTCCAGACGGGTCTGCGTGGTGTACGCCGATACTACACAGAAAAAAGAGTCACTCTAGTCACCAATTGGGCATCCCCAATCGCGCAATGATCTCGGGCGGATTGGGGCGGTGAACGATCAGCGCCGCGGACGCGCCCTCAACGAAAAACGGCCCCGCAAAACGGAGCCGTCATCAGAAGATGGAGCGGAAAATGGGATTCATACCCACGACTTCGACCTTGGCACTGCTGCACTGTTCCAGCCTCAAGGTATCCCCCGGCCTTCATTGGTGAATTCGGGAGATGTTTTGGAGCAGGCGAGGCGATTCGAACGCCCGACCACTTCGTTGGCAACGAAGAGCTCTACCACTGAGCTACGCCTGCAGAGGGCGTCCCGTGTAGCGCAACTTCGGGCTGAACTCAAGGTACTGCGCGCTGCGGTGTCCGAACCTACAACGGGCCCTTGCCTTACGATATCTGAAATCCGCTCAGCTTCGTCAGAACTTGCCGTTCTCGTTCTTCCATTCGGAAGGTGGTGGGACGGCTTCGATCGTGTCCCAGTGCTCCACGAGCTTACCCTCCGAGACACGGAAGAGGTCGTAGAACGAAGAGTGAGCGCCGTCTCGGAAGCCTTCACTGACCGCGAGGACGAATGAGCCTTCAGCGAGAATTCGATGAAGGCGCTTGTACTCGACGACCGGGCGGCCAGCCGACACCGCTTCGAGCTCAGCCTCGAGAGCGCCGATTCCGTCTTCTAATGTAGGGTTGTGCTGCGTGAACCCGTCACTATCGACGTAGTGGACCAATCGATCGACCCTACGGCCGATCAGCACTTCCTCGATGAACGCCCGAACGAAAGCCCGGTTCGCCTCCGTGTGTTCCAGGTTGACCGCTTCGGTGGGCCCGTCGACCATACAGTGGCCGGATGGGTTGGGTCCTCGGCGCGGTTGGATGTTGTCCCAATGTTCGACGACCTGATCGTCCTCGAAGCGGAAGACCTCGAAGCCGATCCGCCGAGTGGAGAAGTCGTACTCCGTGTGTCCGAAAACGTAGTTTCCGTCGGCGAAGACACGAACGACGTTGACGCGTGGAGACGTCTTGGCGAGCCGCTTGAACAGTGCGGCCAAGCCCTCGCTGCCCTCATGGGTTTGGGGATTGTGTTGGATGTACTTCTCTTGATTGACCACGGTGACCGCCGCAGGATCGCCTGTCTCGATGCCCTTGAGCAGCGCGCGGATCTGTTCCTTTCGTGCCGTGCTCATGTGCTTAGCTCGGCTGTTCAGCGCCTCGCTCGGTTCGCGTTCTGCTCCGCGATCTGCCCGTTGAGGGTCCAGAAGTCGTAGATCACCCCCACGAAAAAGAGACCTCCCGAGAGGAGGTAGAGGAGCCCCGTCCAAACCTTGCCCATGTAGAACCGATGCAGGCCGAACACGCCGAGGAACGTGAGGAGCACCCACGCGATGCTGTAGTCGATGGGGCCGGGCGGATACCGCACCTGCGCAGACCGCTCGAGCGACGGCATCAGGAAGAGATCCACGATCCAGCCGATGAGGAAGAGCCCGCCGGTGAAGAGCCAGAGCGTGCCGGAGACTGGCTTACCGTAGTAGAAGCGGTGCACGCCCATGAATCCAAAAATCCAAAGCACGTAGCCGATCAGCAGACTATGAGAATCGCGGTCCTCGGTCATGGCGGAAACCTAGCACCGTATTCGAACCGCATCCGATCGACACGCGACCGGCGCGAGAACCAAGCTTAGAAGTAGCCTTCCCGCTTGCGGTCTTCCATCGAGGTTTCTGAAAGCTTGTCGTCGGCACGATTGCCGCGTTCGGTTTCTGCGGCTACCGCCACCTCGGCGACGATGGCATCGAGAGTGTCGGCCGTGGACTCGACCGCGCCGGTGATCGTCGCGTCACCCATGGTGCGAAAGCGAATGCTCTTCTTTTTGACGACCTCACCTTCGCGCGGCTGGACGAACTCGGAGACGGCGAGAATGGCGCCGTTTCGGTAGAGGCACTCGCGCTCCGCGGCGAAGTAAAGGATGGGAAGGTCGATGCTTTCGGCGCGGATGTATCGCCAGATATCCATCTCGGTCCAGTTGGAGAGCGGAAATACTCGGAAGTTCTCGCCCTTGGTCTTCACGCCGTTGTAGAGGTTCCACAGCTCGGGCCGCTGGTTCTTTGGGTCCCACTGCCCGAAGCTATCGCGATGCGAAAAGAAGCGTTCCTTGGCGCGCGCTTTCTCTTCATCGCGGCGCCCGCCGCCGAGGCATGCATCGAACTCGTGCTGCCGAATCGTGTCGAGCAGAGTGACGATCTGAAGTGCGTTGCGGCTCGCGTGCGGTCCGGTCTCTTCTTCGACGCGGCCTTCGTCGATCGACTGCTGCACGCTTCCAACGATGAGTTCGGCGCCGATCTGCTCGACGTAGCGATCGCGAAACTCCATCGTCTCGCGAAAATTGTGGCCGGTATCGACGTGAACCAGCGGAAAGGGCAGCCGGCCGGGATGAAACGCTTTGCACGCAAGATGGGCCATCACGATCGAATCCTTGCCCCCTGAGAAGAGCAGCGCGGGTTTTTCGAACTGGGCGGCAGTCTCGCGAATGACCAGAATCGCCTCGGCTTCGAGCTGCTCGAGGTCAGTGAGTACGCGGATGGGCATCAGTTGTTCCTGCGACGTTTAAGACGCGATAGAGATAGCGCATATCGAGGCCCGGGGCTCGTCGAGCCGGGGCTCATTCGTATCGTAGCCCATCCACCGGAAGCATGCGTGCGGCCCACCAGGACGGCGCGATGGTCGAAAGCGTGCAGATGAGCAGCGCGATTCCAATGGTGACCAAGAACACAGTTGGGTTCAGCACGACCGGCAGGTGATCGATGAGATACACCTTCGGGTCGAGCGGGAACTGAATTTTGTCGAGGTAGAGGATGAGACCGCCCCCGAATAGGACGCCGAGCAGGGTACCGACGACGCCGATGACCACCCCCTGAACCATGAAGATGCCGAGCACCGTCTGGTCGCTCGCGCCCATCGCCTTGAGGATGGCGATCTCGCGCTTTTTCTCGAGCACCACCATGATGAGCATTGCGATCACGTTGAACGCGGCGACGAAGATGATGGTCGCGATGACGAGGGTGAGTGCGATCTTCTGCACCTCGAGCGCGGTGAAGAGGTTTCGATTGAGTTCCGACCAGTCGAGAGTGTGGAACGCTCCTCCGAGGTCCTGCTCGATGTCTCGGGCAAGGGCCGCCGAGCCGTCGAGATCCTCGACGCGAAGCTCGACTCCGGTCACATCGTCTCCCTCATCGAAGAGACGCTGTGCCTCGTAGAGATCGATGTACACAAGCCCCGAGTCGTACTCCTGGAAGCCAGCCTCAAAGACGCCGATCACACGGAACTCGCGCGACTTGGTCGCTGCGGTGCCGTCGGCGGCGAAGTTCATGCCGAGCGCTGCCAGCGAAGAGATCAACCGGACGCGATCGCCAACTTCCACCGCAAGGTCAGCGGCCAAAGTCTTGCCGATGACGATACCGGAAAGCGAGTCGATGGGCTCCTGCGCGCCTCCCTCGGAGAGAGACGCCTCCCAGTCGGGGTCGTCCGGCAGCGCGAGCGAGTCTCCGGCCAGGGCATCGAGGAGCGTTTCGGCGTCAGCGGGGCTCACCGCCTCGGGTCGCCGGCGCGGGGCCTTGCGGGGCTTGGCTTCGGCGACCTCGTCTTCCCAGGCAGTCGTCCGCTCGGCCACGTCGGTCTCGACTTCGTTGTCGCGGTCTTGGTTCTTGAGCGCACGGAGCCACTCCCAGTCCTCTTCGGGCACTACCACGTCCTCGCGGGTCGGCTCGGCGCCCTCACGGCGAAGGCCCTGGAGGTCGCCGGCGACCATCTGCTGCGGCAGGTCGAGCACGGTGTTGACCCCCTCGGGAGTCACCCCCTTGACCAGCACGACCGCGCGGTGGTCGTCCCGGGTCAACATCATCTCGTTGATCGTGAATGGCGCCACCCCCGCGACGTTCGGCATCTTGCCGACTGACTCGAGAACGTCCGGGTAGTCCTTGAACTCGCGTCCGTACTTGAGAACGAGGACGTGGGCATTGACCCCGAGAACCTTGTCCCGAAAGGACTTTTCGAACCCAGTGGTAATCGCGAGCACGGCGAGCAGCGCCGCAACCCCGAGCGCGACGCCGATGATCGAGATCAGGGTGATCATCGAGATCGTGGCCCGCTTTTTCGAGCGCAGGTAGCGCATCCCGATCTGGAGGCTGTAGCTCACTGCCCCTGCCCTTATCACGCGTCTCCCGTGGCGGCACCGCGGCCCCCTTGGACCCGCAAGCGTACGAACTTGCCCGCTCCCGACGGACTCACTAGGGTTGTCCGGATGATTCGCGTTTGGCTCTTGGCGGTAGGGCTGCTGGTGAGCTGCCACCATGAGCAGAACGTTCGCCGCGAGGTCTGGCCACCGACGAAGGGCGCGGAACCGGTCCCGAAGGTCGCAGAAACCACGGTCACCCCGGCGGCACCCGCGCGTGTCCTCGACCCGAACATCGTGGCGCTGCCGCACAAGTCGGCCGTCGAGCAGGCGCGAAGCGCTCTCGAGCGCGGCAATCCGGCCAAGGCGCGCGAAATCGCCGAAGCGGCGGTGGCGCGCGCCACGGGGCTCGATAAGGGTCGCCTGCATTGGCTCGCGGCGCAGTCGGCCTATCGCGAAGGGTACAATCAGGTCGCGTCGGCACACTTCGAGACCCTCGGCGGTCTGAGGCATCCGCTCGCGCCCTGGGCCGAGCTTCGCAGGGCGCAGCTGCTCGAGCGCCAAGATCCGGCGACAGCGACACGAATCGCATCGACGCTCACGAACGACTGGGCGGGCCAGGAGCGCGCGCGGGGAATCGAACGGCGCATCACAGGCACCCACTCGGGCTCACCGGTGGCCGTGAGATCTCAGAGCCAGCCTGCAAAGAATCCCAAGGTTCATCCGCGAACGAAGCAGAATCTCGAGAAGGCCGAGGCCCTCTACGAAGCCAAACGGTACAACGAAGCGCAGCGCCTGCTTGCGCGCATGGTTCGGAACCTGGGGCCCGGGACCGTGGTCTGGTGCGAGGCCCGATACAAGCAAGGGCACGCGCTCCTCCAAGATCGGGAACGAACGCGCGGCGCCCCAATCATGAAAGAAGTCGCCGATCGCTGTGTGGGTCTCGACGCCGACACCCGAGCCTGGGCGCGCTACCACGCTGGACGCGCGTACGGACGCGTCGGCCGATGGGACGATTCAATCGCGCAGTTCGAGAAGCTCGAACGGGAAGCGCCGGGGCACCGGCTTGCAGACGACTCGAGCTATCGCGCTGCGCTGGCCGAACTCGAGATCGGCAGGACGAACGCGGCGCTCGCCAGACTCGCGTTGGTCCACACCCGATATCCAGAGGGCGACATGTGGCCGCGCGCGATGTTTCGACTTGGCTGGCTGCAGTTTCGCGACGGCAACTACGACAACGCTTTTCGGCAGTTCGACACCTTGATGAAGAAGGGCGGAGACACGTACCAAGAAGGCATCACCGGTCGTGCCGACTATTGGCGCGCACGCTCACTTTTCGCGATGGGCCGCCGCATCGACGCCGTCGAAGCGTATACGGCGATCGCAGAGCGTTGGCCGCTGCGATACTACGCTCAGCAAGCGCTGGGTCGCCTCTTCGAGATCGTCCCGGACCGCGCGCAGGCCATCGTCGACGTGATGCGCGCGAACGAGCCCTCTCGGATGGTGTTTGCGTGGCGGCCGGAGTTCGACGACCCCGCATTCTCCCGGATGCTCGAGTTGCTGATGGTCGGCGAAATCAGCTACGCGACCGAGGAGATGGAAGCTCTCGAGATGGTCGGCGGCCAGGTCGAGCCCGAGATGGCGGTCGTAGGCGCAGTGCTGCTGCAGCACGCCGGCGCAGAGACGACGCTGAGTCGGGTCATCCGCGATCACTTCGAAGACTTCGAAGGGCTGCTGCCCAAGGGCGAGGGCCGGCTGATCTGGGAAGCGACCTACCCCCAGGCATTCTCGCCTCTGATCGAGAAGATCGCAGAGGACCAAGGGGTTCCGGCGGCGTTCGTCCGGGCCGTGGCCCGCGAAGAAAGCTCATTCGAACCGGACGCCGTCTCGTGGGCAAAGGCCTACGGGCTGGTGCAGCTCATCATGCCGACAGCGCGCCGTTTCGCACCCGAGGTCGGCGTCAAAGCCACGCCGCGCACGCTCAAGCGGCCCGAGGTCAATCTCAAGATCGGAGCGGCGTACATGGCCTGGCTCTGGGATCGCTTTCAGCAGAACCCGGCGCTCGTCCCCGCGGCTTACAACGCCGGCGAGGGCGCGGTGAGTCGGTGGCTCGACGAAGACTCCAGTCGTGGGCTCGACGTGTTCATCGAGGAAATCCCGTACGACGAAACCCGACGGTACACTCGCCGCGTCCTGCAGACGTACGGAGTCTATCAGTGGCTTGCGAACGAACAGCTCCCGCCGCTCCGCGCCGCGCTGCCCCGCGACGAGACGATGCGCTACAGCGCGGCAGGGTTCTGAGCAGCGCGCTACTGTGGAAAGAGCGCGCCGAACTCCAGCGCTTTTTGTACGTCCCCTGCAACGCGTAGCTTGCCCTGCACGAACGCTACCTGCGGGTCGAGCGATCCTTGAAGGATTTGGCTCAGGTAATCCCCGCGAATCGTGAGAGTCGCGTCGGGCTCGTCCGATGCCCCCTTGGCCGCCTCGCCTTCCTCGACGCTGCGTTTCGTGAGGTCGACGAGCCAGCTCTTGTCGTCCTGACCGGTCACGTGCAGTTGGAACAGACCGGTCCCGAATTCGTGATCCTGCGGAGCGTCGTGGAGCGTCGTTCGGATGCGATCGACGAACGCCTCGACTTCCTTCGCGACGGCGCCGTTCGTCGCGTGGGCGATGGGCAGGTCCGACGGCACCACCGCAGCTTCGAGCTCGTTGGCAGCCTCTCGGATGAAGCGGGTGAACAGGTCGAGATCGGGCATGACGGAAGGCGACGACGTCGGACTGATCGACAGCACACCGTTGTAGCTCAGGACGGTGATGAGCAGGCCCATCCCATCGATGACGGGCGCCATCCCCATGGTGGCAAACAGCTTGTGGCCCGCCATGTAGAGCTCGACCTGGGGGCCGGGGACGTTGGTGATCACCAGATTGAAGATCGGGTTGTGCAGCTCGGAGACGCGAAAGCGCGTGTAGAGCTGGCTAAATCGATTGGCCAAGCCGAAGGGAATGAATTCCGCGAAGTCCGACATGGCCCGGGCCGCGCCCGCTTTCTCCACGGCCTTTCCGGTCTTGGAGCGGGTCTGAAGAGCTTGGAGGCGCGCAACCGGATCGTCGAGGTCGGTCGCAAGCTCGACGAGCATCGCGGAGACCATGTTCCCCGCGGAGTCGCTTTGCTCCTTCGGTCTGGTCGAGACCGGCACCATCGCGATGAGTCGCTTGCGGGGAAGCGCTCCGTGTTCGATCAGATAGCGTCGAAGCGCGCCGGCGCAAATCGTCAGCACCACGTCGTTGATGGTGGCCCCCGAGACTGACTTGATCGCTTTGACGCGGTCGAGCTCTAGAAGCGCAGTGTTCCAGATCCGCTGACCCGAAATCACGTGATTGAACGGCGTGTGTGGCGCCGCCATCGGTGCCGGAGGCGCGGCGGAGCCAGCCTTCTTTTGGGTACTCGACGTCGCCTTCGCAGCATCCATCGCCTCACGCGCGACGCGCACGATCTCGCGAGGCTTGCGCGCGATTTTCCGTCCGGTGTACTGAAGCACCTCGAGCTCGTTTGGGATCGGCGGTACGTATTTCGACTTTGGGGCGGCAAGCTTCGGTGGCTCACGGGTCACATCGAGCAAGACGCCGAGCATCTCCGCACCGGACACCCCGTCGATTGCAGCGTGATGCATCTTGTTGATCACCGCGACCGAACCCGGAGGAAGCTGCGGGATGCTGTCGAGGCCTTCGACGAAGGTCATCTCCCACAGAGGTCGGGTGCGATCGAGCGGCACGCTGAAGATTCGGCCGGCGAGCGCGCGCAGGTCCTTCCACGCACCGGGGCGGGGCAGTGCGACGTGCTGAAGGTGCATGTCGACGTTGAAGTCGGGGTCCTCGGCCCAGTAGGGCTTGCCGAGTCCGAGGGGGACCATGACCAACCGCTCCTTCATGCGAGGCAGCAGATGGAGCCGAGACGCAATCATGTTTCGATACTCGCTGAACTGGATACTCCCCTCGAACACCAGCACGCTTCCGACGTGCATCGGTTGATGAGGGTTCTCGAGGAATAGGAACGAGGCGTCTAGGCCACTCAGAGGCTTCAGCATGAAGGGTCAGGCTACACCCGAGCGGGGCCGATGCGAAAGGCCCCAGCGTCTATTCGTCTTCGAGGGTCCGCGCGAGGTCTTTTAGGAGGCGTTTCTGCTCACGCGAGAGCTTCTTCGGCACCGAGACTTCGAGCACACACACGAGATCGCCCCGGCCCCGGCCGTTCAGGCGGGGGACTCCAGCACCCCGAACCACCAAGGTGTCTCCGGGCTGGCTGCCGGCAGGAACTTTGAGAAGCGAGGTAGCGTCTTCGTCCTCGTCGAGAATCGGTACGTGCAGCTTCGCACCTAGCGCCGCCTGGGGATAGGTCAGAGGGAGCGCCCGAATGAGATCGAACCCTTCGCGCTGGAACACCTCGTCTTGCTTGATGTGTACGGTGACGTAGAGGTCGCCCGACGGGCCGCCGCGCGACCCCGCCTGGCCCTGCCCGGTGAGCCTCAGAGTCTGTCCGGTATCGACGCCCGCCGGAACGTTGACCTTCACGACGCGCTCTACCTCGACTTGCGCAGTTCCGTCGCACTCGTCGCACGCTGCCTTGGCGTGTGTACCTCGCCCGCGGCACGTAGGACAGGTCGTCGTCATCACGAACGCGCCCTGTGCTCGCGCCACCTGACCACGTCCTCCGCAGGTCGAACACCCTTCGAGGACTCCGTCTTCGGCTCCCGTTGCGTTGCATGCC
The DNA here is from genome assembly GCA_963845195.1 of uncultured delta proteobacterium. Lineage (GTDB taxonomy): Bacteria > Myxococcota_A > Polyangia > Polyangiales > Houyiibacteriaceae > SG8-38. The sequence continues at coordinate 661,685 of CAWJRH010000001.1, read as the reverse complement.
GTGCAGGGAGAAGGATGCGAAAGGTCGACTTCAGCCTTTGTTCCGAAGGCGGCGTCGCGGAGCGTCAGGCTTAGTTCGGTGCGAATGTCGGCGCCGCGTTCCGCTGCGTTCGGGTCGCGCCGTCGACGCCCGAAGCCACCGAAGCCTCCGAAGATGTCACCAAAGATGTCCTGGAACTGGCTGAAGACGTCGCCAAGGTCGCCAAAGCCCGGAGCCCCGCCGGAGCTGCTTACCCCGGCATGACCGAACTGATCGTACATGCGACGTTTGTTCGGGTCGCTCAAGACCGCGTACGCTTCGGCGCAAAGCTTGAACTTTTCTTCGGCGTGGGGGTCGTCGGGGTTGCGGTCGGGATGGTGGTCCAGCGCCTTTTGACGGTAAGCCTTCTTGAGCTCGACGACCGTGACTTGCCTAGAAACCTCTAGGACTTGATAGTAATCTGGCTTATCCATCGCGCTCCGTCGCTACACAGCGCGGCCAACCTAAGTACGCTTGCGATCAGGTCAAGGTGCCGGGCGCGGCAACCACGGAGGCTCGAATCGCTCCCTCGAGGCGGCGCTACGAGCCGGTCGAGAGCTCGGCGCGGGTCAGTATGTCCGTGACCAGGTGGTCAGGAAGTTTCCCGGAGCGCTGAAATGCCCGCATGTGCAGAATTGGCTCGCCACCGAGGTCCGCGGCGGTTCGGCCCCGAATTTCCTCGACGTATTTGCGCGGCTCGAAGGGCACGAGGTTCGATGAGGGCTCGGCGCCCACCCTTTCCAGGAGGCCGATCAGGGCCCGAAGGCTGTTCATTTTCATGTAGGGACAAGTCGCGCAGCCGCCGGCGGTGGAGCAGCCCTCGCCGCCAGCTACGCCGGGAAGCACCTGCAGTTCGCTCGTCGCGTCCTGGGCAATCGCTTCGCTGGCAACCGGGAAGATAATCTCGGCGGCGATGTCCGGACCGCCTTCCGAAGCGTAGTCTCGGAGCCGCTCTTGGACCTGCCGAACGATCGGCGTGATCATCCCAGCTTCGGTACCAAGGATGAATCGAAGATCGGCACGTTCGCCAGCGCTTTCGCCCAGTGCAATCGCCTCGTCGACTTTGGCGAGCACGAACGAAAGAATGTTCGACGTGGAGCCGACGACGCCCTCCCCGCGACGTTGAGCCTCGAGGCCTAGCTCGAACATCTCGCCGGGAACCTCGAGGTGCGCGGTGACGAACGCGTCCGGGTAGTTGGCCTTGACGGTCTCGACGACCTCTTCGCCGAACATATGGTGAACGATGCAGGTGCCTTCTTGGAAGTAGTGGAATCGAGCACGCAGGGCTCGGATCGAGGCTTGGTCGTGGTCGGGATGAAGCTGCCGGATCCTCCGATCGCTCATCTCTGCCATCGCCGTGAACATCTGCGCGAGATTCTCGCCCATGTATGTATCCGGACCGAACCAGATGTGACCGTCGGGCACTTGTGACGATGCTTGAAGCACGGTCTGGACGACGTTCGACGAGGTGCAGGTGATCGTCGGCACAAGCGCATGCGCCTTGGCTTTGGTGATGAGGCTCGTGTTGATGTAGATCACGTGCAGCGAGTGCGGGGTCTCGGCTGCCTCCCTGAGGTAGGCGCCATACGCTGCTGCCTCCGCAGACTCTGCAAGCGAGCACCCGATGGGCTCGGATGCGACCCGATAGACGCGCACATCGCGAAAACCAGATACATCGAGCATCGCCCGCACGTTCTCGCTCATGAAGTCGACGCCGAGGACGGCGATGGTGGTGACCCCATGTTCGGCCATCGCAATGGCTCGGTCGGCCATCGCCAGCGAGTCTGACACGTGGATATGCGGCCACTCGCAGGCAGAAAGCACGCCCTGCAGCTCTGGATCCATGTAGAAATGCGCAACGACTCCGGTGTTCTTGTCCCGGAGAAGCGCATCGAGCGCGGCCACGGTGCGAGGCTCTGGGCGAAGAAACGCAGCCTGCGCTTCGGCGAACGAGCCCTGAGGCACGAGGTCGTGCGCGGAAATGCGTAGCGAGGGAAATGCTTGCGTCGTCATCTGCGGCGAGCTCTGCAATCGAGCTATACCTTCTGCCGAGACGCTCTCGTGTCAAGCGAACCCAACCTCACCTCTGTCTACGTGCATTTCCCATGGTGTGCGCGCAAATGTCCTTATTGCGACTTCGCGACCGAACCCATGGACAAAGATGCGGTGCCGCATGAGGGCTACGCCGCGGCGCTGCTGCAAGAGCTGGAGTTTCGAGCCTCCGATCTGCACGGACGCAGGCTCAGCTCGGTTTTCTTCGGAGGCGGCACCCCCTCACTGTGGGAGCCAGGCGCCCTTGGGCGCGTGCTCGGTCGAATCAAGGCGGCGTTCGACGACCATGTCGACGACCTCGAGGTAACCGTCGAGTGCAACCCAAGCTCTCTGTCGGCTGCACACGCCGCACGTCTACGTGAAGTCGGAGTCAATCGACTGTCGATTGGCGTACAGTCTTTGCGCGACGATCATCTACGGTTTCTCGGTCGCCTCCACGACTCGCAGCAGGCGGTCGACGTGGTTCGCGACGCGTGCATCGAGATTCCCCGCGTGAGCGCCGACCTGATGTTCGGCATGCCCGGGCAGGAGCCCGAACCCTTCCGCGACGACATCGACAAGCTGCTCGATCTGGGGGTCGGGCACGTGTCGGCCTACGCGCTCACCATTGAGGAAAAGACCCTGTTCGGTACTCTGCACAAAGCTGGTCGGCTCCCCCTCGCGCCCGAGGAAGGGTACGCCGATATGTTTACGATGGCGCAGGCGCACTTCGCCGAACGCGACTGGCAGCAGTACGAAGTGTCCAACTACGCGCCCCGAGGAGAGGAGTCGCGCCACAATCAGCACTACTGGCGGGGCGGAGCCTATCTCGGACTGGGCGCTGCGGCGGTGGGATGCCTCGATCGAGACGTCGGCCAAGCCTATCGCTGGCGCAACGAGCCAATCCCCAAGCGCTATCTCGAAGACCCGACGACGCATCGCGAGTCCGAAGAGTTGGGCTCCGAGGAGATCGTAGGCGAAGCGATCATGCTGGGGCTTCGTACGGTCGATGGAGTCGACCTCGAGGCAACCGGCAAGCGAGCGGGCGTCGACGTTCGTCACGGAAGGGCCGGCTCGATCGAGCGCGCGGTCGCTCGCGGCGACCTCATCGACGAAGGTCATCGGCTTCGCGTACCGGCCTCGCGCTGGCTGAAACTTGACGGGATCGTGCGTGACTTGTTCTAGACTGACAGCGCGGTGAAGCTGGATTTCGAAGACGTGACCGTCGCGGGGGTGGCGAAGTCGTATGGCGCGACGCTCGCGCTCGCACGCGTCGACATGACGTTTCAGCAGGAGACGGTCACGGTGATTCGCGGCGCCAACGGCTCTGGGAAGTCGACTCTACTGTGGTTGCTGGCGTTGCTCGCACATCCGACGCGGGGAGAGATTCGATACGGCGGCCACGGCACCGAGCGCGGGAATGAGCTCCGTGGTCGGATCGGCTTCGTCGCGCACCAGCTGCAGCTCTACCCCGGACTCAGCGGCCGAGAGAACCTGATGCTGGCCGCGCAGCTCTTCTCCATCATCGATGCGCCGATACGGACCCTCGAGCTCGCGCGTGATCTGGACCTCGAGGAATTTTGGGACCGCCCCGTGCGAACCTATTCGCGCGGGCAGGCGCAGCGCGTGGCGATTGCGCGGGCCATCCTGCATCGACCGAGACTGTTGCTGATGGACGAACCCTCGACCGGCCTCGACCAGAGGTCCGCCGACACGCTTCGCGCGATGATCGCGACACAAAAGGCAGAAGGCGCCATCGTCGTCGTCGTAACTCATGAGATGAGCTTCGCGGAAGCCGTCGGCGATCGAGTCTTCCAGATCGAGCGCGGGCGCGTCGTGGAGCATGGCTCATGAATATCCTCCGGGCCGCCTGGATCATCGCTCTCAAAGATCTGCGCCTCGAGTTCCGTACCAAAGAGATCCTCACCGCAACGTCTCTCTTCGCGCTACTCGTCGTCACCCTTGGCTCGCTTGCGTTCTATACCGACCCGGTGAGCGCTCCCAACGTAGCTCCCGGAGTGCTGTGGATCACGATCCTGTTCTGCGGGATTCTTCTGACGGGACGAAGTTGGGCGATCGAGCGGGAGAACGATGCGGTGTTCGCGGTGCTGATGGCGCCGATCCCCCGCGCCGCCGTGTACGTCGGAAAATCGATCAGCGCGCTCGTCCTGCTGTTTGCAGTCGAGCTCCTGCTGGTACCGCTTTGCCTGATGTTCTTTCAGATCGATCTCGGTAGCCGGCTGCTCCAGCTCTTGGCTCTGGTGTTCCTCGGCTCGATCGGGTTCATCACGACGGCAACCCTCTTCGCCGCGGTCGGGATTCGAACGCGCGCCCGCGATCTGATGCTGAGCGTGCTGGTGTTTCCGCTCGTCGCCCCCGCTCTGCTGGCGGCGGCCGTCGCTACTCGGGAACTCTTCGGGGGCGCCCCGTGGTCCGACGTGGTGGACTGGATCCGAATTCTGACGGCCTTCGACCTGCTGTTCATCGGATTCGGGCTCTGGGTCTCGAGCTACCTGCTCGCCGAAGCCTAGAGCGCTACCGATAGCTTCGAATCAGGTCGAGGGCGATCGGGCTCGACCAATCGAACGCCCCGTCGAAACGAAGACGAACGACGCCGTTCTTGTCGATCACCCAGGTTTCGGGAAAGAGCTTGGTGCCGTACTCTTCGTTCACCACGCCCCGCGATGCATCGAGAAGGCTCACGATCCGCGAACTCGCAGGAATCACGGCTTCGACCTCTTCCCAGTTGCGGTCGGTCGAGACGGCAACCACCTCGACGTCGCCCCAGTTCTCGGTGATCTCGGCGAGCAGCTCGATGGTGGGCATCTCCTGGATGCAAGGGCGACAGGTCACTGTCCAGAAATTCATCACCACGACTTTCCCCCGATTCTGCGAGAGGCTCCATTCACCGCCGCCCTGCCTGGGAAGAGTGAAGTCCGGCGCCGAAAGGGACGCTCCGAGGTAGTGCGGCACCCCACCCTCACCTTCCATGAGCTGCTCGAAGCGGGCGTTGCCGAGCACGGCCCGAAACGGTGCTTCCGACGAGCGCGCGCGCGCATCGACAACGGCCACCCCGAATATCGCGAGGAGCGGCATGGCGATGAGGGCAACGATCAGCGTAGCGATGAGTTCGCGTCGTGACACGGCGGCAGACCTAGCGCTTTTCCGACCCGAGCGAAAGCGGATCGACAATGACCGGGGGTCGAATGCGGGATCCGCCCACGTGAACGAACACGCCCTCGTCGTCCTCGTCGACCGCACCGGCCATCTTGCTCACGGCGTGATTGTCGAAGCGAGCCGGGCATCGGCCCTCACGCACGACGCACCAAAGTGCTCCTTCGGGGCCCTGGCGGAGCGAAGCAGGATCGAGGGATTCGGTGCGGTCGCCCGAGAGGTGAAGCATTATGACGTCGTCTTGGACGGTAACGTCTTTGACGAAGTACGGGGGCCCTTCGATGTCGACGTAGGCCCAATTGATCGCGTTGCTCAGACAGAATCGTCCGTCTTCGGCTCGATCGACCCAGCCATCGAACGAACGCACCAGGTTGGGGTGAGCAATCGGGTCGGTGCCGTTGAACCAGCGCCCTCGCGCATCGCGCCGAATGCTCGTCTCGCGTGTACGCCCCTCGAGAAACTGAGCTGGGTCTGGATTCATGGGGATCGGGTATCAGAAATCCGCGGGCCGGTCGATCCTGCTATCCTGGCGACGAATGGGTCCCAAGAATCGCAGACTGATCGTCGTGTCGAACCGCGGCCCCTATCGCCACGAGACGACCCGGGGCAAGGAGCGCTGGGTGCGTGCGGCAGGAGGCCTGGTCGCCGCGCTCGATCCGGTTCTGCAGCGGCGCGGCGGTGTCTGGGTGAGCGCCAAACAGGCCAAGGACTTCGATGCGATCACCGTTCCAGCGCCCGAACTCGCCTACGACCTCGCTTACATCTCGCTCAAGCCTGCCGACGAACGCGGGTTCTACGAAGGGTTTTCCAACGCGGTGATCTGGCCGCTACTCCACGGGTTTCCGCCGACGATCAGAGTGGGCGACGCGCCGTGGAACCACTACGTGAACGCGAATCAGGAGTTCGCCGAGGTGACGCTCGGAGCCAGTGGTTCGTCGGACCTCATCTGGGTTCAGGACTACCACTTGATGCTGGTCCCTTCGTATCTTCGCGCGAAGCGGCCGAAGGCTCGCATCGGTTGGTTCTGCCACATCCCGTGGCCCTCGCCCGATACGTTCGGGATCCTCCCCTGGCGGCAAGAAATTCTCGAGGGTCTTCTCGGCGCTGACGTGCTCGGGTTTCACCTGCCGAAGTACGCCGCTCAGTTTCGTGAGTGCGTCGAGAGATTCACCCCGCATCGGGTCACGCGGTCGTCGATTCAGTTTCGAAATCGGACGGTCACGACCATCTCCGCACCGATCGGGGTGCCGGTGGACGATCTCGAGGCCCTGGCGGTCGACCCCGACGTCGAGCGAGAGGTGGAACGAATTCGGCACAGCATGGGCGGGCGAAAACTGATTCTGGGGGTCGACCGTCTGGACTACACGAAGGGCATTCCCGAGCGGCTCGCGGCGTTCGACTCCTTGCTCAAGCAGGACCGCGGCGCCCGCAATCGCGTCGCGCTGATTCAAGTGATGGTGCCGAGCCGGACCGACGTGAAGGCCTATGCCGATCTCAAACAAGAGATCGACCGCATGGTTGGCGACATCAATGGCCGCTACTCCGGCACCGGGCAGATCCCTCTGCACTACTTCTATCGCAATCTGAGCCAGCGGGCGCTCTTTGCCCACTACCGCGCGGCAGACGTCGCGTGGGTGACGCCCCTGCGCGACGGGATGAACCTCATCGCACACGAGTATCCGGCGGCGCGGGCCGACGAGGACGGCGTGCTGATCCTCAGCGAGTTTGCGGGTGCGGCCAAGTATCTCAAGACCGCGCTTCTGGTGAATCCCTATGACGTGAACGCGATGACCAGCACGCTTCAGCATGCCCTCACCATGAAACGTCCGGAGATGCGAAAACGGATGCGGGCGCTGCGTGCCGAGGTGATGCGACTCGATGTGCATCGTTGGGCCGATCGCTACATCACGGCGCTGGAGGGCGCGTGACGCTCTGCGAGGAAGTAATTGCCCTCGAACGGCCGCTGCTGATCGCGCTCGACGTCGACGGCACGATCGCCCCCATCGTCGCCGACCCAGACCAAGCGACGGTCCCCCAGCCCGTGCTCGACGCCCTCGCGAGTCTCACGGGGGCCAACGGGGTCCGGGTGGCGTTGATCACGGGCCGCGATTTGGATTCACTCGTGCGCCTGGTGCCGATAGCGGGCACCTGGCGGGCGGCGGAGCACGGAGGCATCGTCCTCGCACCCTTGGAAGAGCCGCAGCCAAAGCCCGTCGACGAGGCACTCCGTGCGGCGCTGACGGAGTTCCAGCGATGGACCGACGCCCACGCCTCCGAAGCGCTGGTCGAAGTGAAGCCACGCGCGATTGCCGTCCACGTGCGGGCGCTTGCGGAGGTCCGCCCGGAGGCTGCGGAGGCATTGCTCGGACGGGCGGAGACGAAGGCTCGGGAGCTCGGGCTTCACGTGCGCGCTGGGCGGCAAGTTCGCGAGGCTGAAGCCGAACCGCACGACAAGGGGCGTGCCCTCGAGGAAATCTTCGAGCGCGCCGGGGCGGCCGCGGCGTTCTTCGCCGGAGACGACCTCACCGATCTGCCTGCGATCGAGTTCGCAACACGCGTGGGAATCGGCGCGTTCGTACTCTCGAACGAGCGTCCAACGCCTCCACGCGTGGGGATCCCCACCCTTGCCGGAGACGCGGAGGTCGCCTCGTTGCTCGAAGACCTGGCCCGCCACCTTGCGTGAGCCGGGCCGGGGCACCAGGTTGGGTTCGTGAGCGACACGCTCGACCGCGAGCTGCAAACTGCAATCGAAATCGCGCGGCGCGCGGGCACCATCCTGCAAGAGGTCTACAGCGGCGACTTCACCGTTGCATACAAGACCAAATCGGACCCGGTGACCGAAGCAGACACGCGTGCGAACGTGTACATCGTCGAGGCGCTCCGAGACGCGTTTCCTGACGATGGGATCGTCGCCGAAGAAACCGACGACCAGAGCGACGCACTCCTGGCCGGACGTTGTTGGTACGTCGATCCAGTCGACGGAACGCGCGAATTCGTTGCCCGAAACGGCGAATTCGCCGTCATGATCGGGCTTGCGATCAACGGCTCCGCGACACTCGGCGTAGTCTATCAGCCGGAAGGCGACAAGCTCTACGCCGGTGTGCTCGGAGGCCCTGCATTTGTCGAACACGGCGGCCATCGGCATCCCCTGTCGCTTGGGCAGACGCCCGGCCCCGGGGAGCTCACCCTCGTCGTGTCCCGCTCGATCCGACGAGAATCCCTCGAGCGCCTAATGGGTGTGCTCGACGCAGACGCAGCGACGAAGATGGGCTCGGTCGGTCTCAAAGTCGGGCTCATCGCCGAGGGGGCAGCGGACCTCTACGTCAACATGTCGAGCAAGACGAGCGCCTGGGACACCTGCGGACCCGAGGCGATCTTGCGCGCGGCCGGGGGTAAGATGACCGACCTCGAGGGGCGAGCCTTCGAATATGGGGGCCGCGATCTCCGCAATCGGCAAGGGATCTTGGCCGCCACCGACCAGGCCTTCGATCGGGCTCTCCCGATGGTCGAGCGCATGGCCCGCGAGGTCGGGCTGATCGGATGAAGAACGCGATGGGACCGAACTGGCAGCAAGCATGGAAAGAGGGGCGAACCCCCTGGGACGAGGGCAAGTCCCCTCCGGCGCTCCACCGACTGGATGCCGAGGGTACGATCCCCGCAGGACGCATCTTCGTCCCGGGCTGCGGCACCGGATATGACCTCGCGACCCTGGCGCGCGAAGACCGCGAAGTGATCGGGCTCGATCTCGCGCCCGAAGCAAAGCAGGCGTTCCTCGAGTCGCACCCCGACCTTCCGGGGCGCGTTGACTATCGGATCGGCGATTTCTTCGCGTTCGCGCCGGACGACCCGTTCGACTTCATTTGGGACTACACGTTCTTCTGCGCCCTCGACCCTTCCCAGCGCGAATCATGGGCGGCCGCGATGCTGGGCTTGGTGCGGGAGCGCGGAATCTTGGCCACGCTGCTGTTCCCCTACTCGGACCCGATCTCCGATCGACAGGGCCCGCCCTGGCCGATCAACGTCGAGCTGGTCCAAAGCGTTCTGCAGGACGCGTTCGACCTAGTCGAAGTAAGGGAGGAGCCCGATACGCACGCGGGCCGCGAGGGGAAAGAGCGACTGGCGGTTTGGCGCCGATCGGCGAACTCCTAGCCCTGCGCCTAGGACAAGTCGCAGCCGATCAGTTTGAGGTGAGCGCGGTCTAGTTCCCGCCAGGTGTAGGGATCGCTGTCGACTGCCAGGTCACCTCCGAGAAACCGAGGTTGTATTGGGCGGCTGCTCCTTCAGCGGCAACGCCGACCCAGACCTTCGAGGTACCGATCGGAATATTCGAATACAGCATCGGATCGCCGCGGCCCTTCTTGCCATCCTCACACACGACGCGCCCGTTCGGCTTCTCTACGACAATCGAAACTCGCTCGCTCGAACGAGCAAACACATAGAGCTTCAGGAAGGCCGTGTCGGCCACAACCAGATGGTTTGGCCGCGAAGACACCCAGCCGGAACACCTCTTGTGAATGGAACGGGCGGGGATTTCGCCCCGCGCGGAGCCGGACACGATGCGAGGGTCCGGGTTGAAGCCCGCGTAGAGCCGCACTTCTGTGGACCCGGTGTCGGCGGTGTCCGATTCGTCCGCAGTCTCTGCGCCCGACGCTGGGCCGACGGTTTTCGGCTCGTTCAGAGGCGGCGCAATCGGGGCAGTCGGCGGCGCCTCACTCGGGCGTTCGTCCACACATGCGATGACGCAGAGCGAGGCCAGGGTAGCCGCAGTTGTCTGCATGGCGGTGGGACGCATTCAATGGCTCCTAGCCTCGGAACGAGACAGAGGTCAACGAGCTTAAGTAGAATGGGCCGCTCACCGGGAAGTGAGCGGCCCGTGCGCCGAGGCGCGGTGGTATTGTAGAGGAAGAGGATTGGGTTATTCAGAAACCAAGGGAATTGGTTCGTCGGACGCATCAACGATGGCCCAAAGTTCGAGGTCGAGGTCCTCGCCGGTGTCCTCATCGACGGCGACCAGGATGCTGACGACGTCGGGGGTGACCGGAACGGCGATCGGACCGGCTGCAAGCGGGGGGCATGTATCTTCGAGGGTGAAGCCCACGGTGACTTCGCTAACTTCGAGGTCGAGCACGCCGGTTTCCGGTGCGGTCGTCCCGAACACGAAGCCAGGAATCAGGTCGGTGCACTCGGTCACATCGGCGTCGGTGAGGACGACGTTGACCGGGTCAACAACTGCGCTGTTGGCGCCGTGTCCGACGAATACGCGACCGCTGCCGCTTGCGAGGTCTTCGGTGCTGTTGCTGAACACGAAAACGTTGAAGGGAATTTCGCCGTTCGTTGCGTAGGCCACCACCGTGAGGTCGTCGCCGTCGACGAGTTCAACCCCGTCGAGCTGAAGCAGGGGCTCATCGCCACCAGGCAGGCCGACGCCGATGTCGTAGGTTCCGGCCGGAAGCTCGATGCGACCGGTGGACTCACCGTAGGAAAGCGTAACGCCCGCTTCTTCCCCATCGAGGAAGATCGAAACTTCGGTGCTCTCGGCCGAGGGAACCGCGGGAGCAAGATGCACTGCGGTGATGTTCGCGGTCTCCGCCGCGCCACCTGTGCCACCGGAGCCGCCTACGCCGCCCGTTCCAGCGGTGCCGCTGTCATCGCTGCAGCCGACGAGGCCAAATGCGAGTGCGCTGAGAAGCGCCAATCCAAAAGTTGCTTTGTTAACCATGTTTCTCCTCCGACCTGTCTAAGTCATGTGTAGGTCTTGTACAGCTTTCTACTCCTTAGTCGCGGTGCGTCAAGTTGAGTCGATCGCTTTTTCTTCAATGAATACTTGATTGGCGAATCGGCGAAACCAGACTGGCCGACAGCTGGACGTTGAGATCAAAGGAAAAGGGTATAGATTTCGGGCGACATTCCGCGTCGAAGAAGGCGGAAGTCGACTGAGTCGTCGAGCTGAAATTCGGCCCGAAGCCCCGCTACCCCGGAAACTGGGAGGCGGGATCAGGAGGCGGGATCGAATCCTGCGCCGCGCCCTTGATGACCTTTTGGGCCAGTGTGGCCAGGCTGCGCGCCCCGCTCTTCTTGAGAAGGGAGCGGATTTGCGCCTTTACCGTGTTCTCGGCAACCCCGAGGGAATCGGCGAGCTCTTTCCGCGAGAGTCCATCGACCGAAAGGGTGAGCAGCTCGGTTTCTCGTCGGGTGAGCTTTAGCTGGCGGGACAGATGTTCGATGCGCTGACCAATCGCCGCGTCGTCGACACGTTCCTGAGCGAGCGAGCGCTGGATGAACGGGTTGAGATTCTCAGCGGAAGCAGGCTTGCAGACGTATTCGCCGCGCATCGTCTGGACCTTGTTCACGACGTCGCGATTTAGCTCTCCGGTAAGGACCAGGACCGGCAGCGCTCCGTGAAGCTGGCGGATCTCGGCGAGGAGATCGAGCCCGTAGCCGTCGGGAAGGATCAAATCGAGCACGACCCCGGTCCATTCGTCGTGTTCTCCGAGCTTGTCGCGAGCAGCGGTCATGCTGTGGACCACTTCGACCGGCCCGTGGCGCCCGAAGGTGCGAGCAAGCGTACGGGCGAGCGTTGGCTCGTCCTCTACGATCAGGAACCCTCCCGTCATGGGGCTTACCGTACCGCAGTTGACCCCTTCGGTGGTACGGATTCACGCATCGTCGGGCGAGTTTTTAACCCTTTGAAGGGACCTCATCATGTCGACACTGCTAACAATCTCCATAATTACCGAATGTTATGAGCATTTGTGAGCTATCGCACCCTCTAGACTGGACCGCCGCCCGCCGGGCGAGTTTGGACGCTGACTTGACGAGGCGCAGCCCACACCCTTAATGGACGAGCAATGTACGCGGTGGTTGTCACCGATGAGGGGGGCGTGCAGCGGCGGCTCGATTTTTCGAAGCCGGAGCTGACCGTGGGACGCGTCCAGGGGAACGATATCGTGCTCGCGAAACGGAACGTTTCGAAGCAGCATGCACGGCTGACTCTCGAGGCCGAACGCGCGATCGTGACCGACCTCAACAGCACGAACGGAACCTGGGTCAACGGTCGCCGAATCAGCTCTCCGTATCCAATCAAACTCGGCGACAAGATCTACATCGCCGACTTCATCATCACGCTCGAGCCGGCGAACGACGCAGAGCCCGTCAGCAGCGTGCCCCCAGAGGTCCCGGACGCAGCGCAAATACCAACCGACGTACCGCCTGCACCTGCGACATCGCGACCGGGTCGGACGGCGGTGCCGCCGAGAACGGTGCAGCCGTCGCCAACGGCGAGCCTCCCCCCGAGAGTCGAGCGTCGCCAAACGGAGGAAGCCTCCCCCCGCGTGGGAGCCAAACCGGGCGACACGCTGGGAACACTGATGGCACGTCTCGCCGAGCGCATCGATCTCTCGGATACCAACCCCGAGTCGATGCAGAAACAGGGTCGCTGGTCGGCAGCCCGCGCCGCCATCGCGGAGACCTTTCTCGCAATGCAGAACGACGGGTCCGTCGACGCAGACGCCGACATGCGCGAGATCGCGCACATCGCGCTTCATGAAGCCGTCGGACTCGGGGCGCTCGACGACGTGCTCTCGAACGAGTCGGTCCGGATGCTTGTGGTTCACGGACCCAAGCGAATTCTCATCGACACGGGCGACGGGCTTCGCGGAACCGCGCTGAGCTTTTCCTCCAAAGACGCGCTGATGACGGTCGCACGGCGCCTCGTCGCACAGGCGGGTGGCGCGCTGACCGGTAATCTCTTCCACGGTCGACTGTCGTTCGGGCCAAGCCTGACGATTCTCGAGGAGCCTCTTGTTTCTCACGGACCGGTGATCGAAGTGAGAATGGGCCGGCAGGCGACCCTCGACGCACTTGCATCGGATGGATGGATCGGTGCTGAGGGTGCTTCCTACCTAGCCAAGGCCGTCAGCGAATCACGCAATATCGTCGTGGCGGGCCCGCAGGGAGCGGGCGTGACCACGCTGTTGAGCGCACTTGCACGCGAACTTCCACAGGACGAGTCGACGGTGGCCGTCGAGCTGACACCCGATCTGCAGATCGATCGTACAACCACAATCAGCCTGAGCGTCGGCACGCTCGGGTTGCCGATGGCCGATGCGATCGCGCTCGGCGCCGGGCTTCGTTCGGAGCACTTGGTCATTGACGATCTCGCAGGCGCGAGCCTGGCGACGGCGCTTTCGACAATCAGTGCACGAGAGCCTGGCCACCTGCTCGGGGTACGCTGTGCCTGTGAGCCCAACGCAATCGCATCGATGGTCGCTGCCGCGGGCTGCGATGGCGCCGACCCGCAGAGCCTCTCCCAGATGATCGCAACCGCAGTCGATGTCATCGTCACGGTGGGCACACGCGGCGAAGGGGCACGTGTCTCGGCGATCTACGAGATCGAAGGCTACGAGGCGGACGAAGTCGGCTACAAGTCCATCGCGACGTAGCCGAGACTCATGCGCCCTTCTTAATGATTGCGCGCGGCGTCGCGCTGACACCCGGAGCGGGGTACGCAGGCCGGGCAAAGTAGTAGCCCTGTCCGAAGTCTGCACCGCAGTCGATGACGACGTTCATTTCGGTCTCTTGCTCGATGCCCTCGGCCACGACTTTGGCACCCAGCTCGTGGCAGAGTTTCACGATGTGTCGCACGAGGATTTGAGCGCGCCTGTCATCAGCGAGATCGGCGATGAGGTTCCGGTCTAGCTTGACGATCTCGGGCTTCAGGTCGGCGATGTACTTGAGGTTCGAGTAGCCGGCACCGAGGTCGTCGACGGCAAGCGACACGCCCTTGCCTCGAATCTCGCGAAGAACGCTGTGGCAGTATGCAAAGTGAGTGAGCGGCACCGACTCGGTTACCTCGAGATAGATGGGCTCGTCGTGCGTGAAAATCGGGTCGTCCGGCTGCACCAGCCACGACTCGTCGAACTCGTTGGGATGCACGTTGAGAAAGAGCGGAACCTTCGCGCAGTTGGCAGTCGAGATCTCGCGAATCACCCGACCTAGCGCGCCGACGCATTGGCTCTTGATCGCCTCATCGAAGAGCTTGGGCGGATTGACCCAGTGCGGCGAGTTGCTGCGGACGAGCGCTTCGTAGGCAAAGGGCTCGAGCCCATCGAAGGACACTATCGGTTGATAGACGACACTCAGTTCGCCGCGGGCCAAGACCCCGGGCAGCCCCTTAACGCTCCGAACCCGGGGAACCCCCGAACGTCGTTCCTGCGCGGACCTCAACCAGTCGCCAAAATTCGTCACGATTGCCCTACGAGCATAAGTTTACACAATCGATAGCTGCCCCCGATATCCCTAACTGGGGATACTATGAGGAAAACGTGCACAGGTCCCAAGACCGCCCCGAGCTAGCGCGCCTCGATCCCAACTGGTATGTGCGCAAGCCATGACAGAGTTGCGTGGCTCGATCGGACCTTCGGAAATCAGTGCCATCGGCACGACGCTCGAGCGCCACTTGCTCGAACGACAACGGAAGATGCCGGAAGCGACCGGTGACTTTACCGGCCTTTTTCAACAGATCTCGCTCGCTTCGAAAATCATCGCGAGCCGCGTAAGCCGCGCCGGGCTCTCGGGCATCCTCGGACTGACCGGTCAGGTCAACGTTCAGGGCGAAGAGGTGCAGAAGCTCGATATCTTCGCCAACAACACGATTGTGAGCACAGTCGAGGCCGGCGGTCACGTCTGCGTGATGGGGAGCGAGGAGGTCGAAGAGCCGATCCCGGTGCCGGCTCGGTATCCGATCGGCAAGTACGTTCTGCAGTTTGATCCGCTCGACGGCTCCGGCAACATCGACATCAACGCGTCGATCGGAACCATCTTCTCGATCCATCGCAGGGTGAGCCCCGAGGGCACTCCCGGTACGTTGCAGGACCTTCTTCAGCGAGGCCGAGACATCGTCGCGGCCGGGTACGTCATCTACGGCTCCTCGAACATGATGGTGTACTCGAGCGGTTCAGGCGTGCACGGCTTCACCTATGACCCGGGCGTCGGCGAGTTTTTCCTATCGCACCCGAGCATCAAGATCCCCGCGCGCGGCGGCATCTACTCGATCAACGAGGGGAACTACCACAACTGGGACGAAGGAATTCAGCGCTGGGTCGACTGGGTGAAGAGTCCTCAAGAAGGACGCAAAGCCTACCGGCTTCGATACATCGGCGCGATGGTGGCCGACCTGCATCGCACGCTACTGCGCGGCGGGATCTTCGTATACCCGCACGACGTCAAGAACGAGAAGGGCAAGCTTCGGCTTCTCTACGAAGCAAGCCCCATGGCGTTCCTCGTCGAGGCGGCCGGCGGAGCGGCGTCCGACGGCGTGCACGACATCCTAGACATCGAGCCGAGCGAGCTTCATCAGCGAACGCCGGTATTTATGGGCAGCCCGGAGGATGTCGCCGACGCGCTTCGGTTTGCGAACGGTGAAGTTCCTTAGAGCTTCGGCGTCAGGGTGAACGGAACCTCGGTCAGCACGCACCCGCCCTTCGGCGGGGGAAACTTCCACGTGCGAGCAGCACGCTTGACGCAGGCGTAGACCTGAGGGTCCTTCAGCGATCCACCCACGGTCACGCTCTCGACTCTTCCGTTCGCGCCGATCCTCAAGAGCAGGCGCATCTGGCCCTGGAGCAAGTTGTCTTCTTTGAGCCTCTGTTCGTAGCAGGTCTGTACCTGCTTTCGCGGCGCTCCGTTGATCACCCCCTGAATCTCGATCCGTTCAAGCCGACCGTCGCAGATCGGTTCCTGCGGCCGCTCTTTGCTTGCCTGTGGCGGCTTCGCCGGAGGCTCTTCCTCCTCGGGGAGTTCGATCTCGGGAATGAACTGCTCCCTGGCCGGTGGCTCCGGTTCAGCAGGCGGTGGAGTCGTCTCGGCCTGCGGCTCGTCGCCACCCTGGAGCAACGCCCAGGCCCCGCCGCAGGTGGCGAGCAGAAGGAGGAGCAGGACCAGGTACTTGCTCTTGTTGGTTTTCAGAGGCGGTAAGCTCGAACCGTCTGCCACAGACCCTTCACTTTCCCCATGTTTGGGCGACATTGTATCAAGGTGACGAGTGTAGGTTCCCTGGCAGGCATGGCCAATTAGGCGCTTCTGATTCGCATCCGACGCCGCCGTTTGCCGCGGGCATGCCCCTCACCTATGGTTCGGCTCTTTTTCGGGCGAAACGCGATGGTTGATAAGCTAAAAGGGTTCTTTCTCGTACTTCTCGTCGTTCTTCTCTCTGCGGTGTTCGCACTGCAGTTTGGAGGCGGCCAAGCCGAAGGGTGCGCCGCAGGCGGAACCTCGTACGTCGCACGTGTCTACGACAAGACGATCAGTCGGGGCGACTTCGAGTCCGCGTATTCAATCGGTAACTTCGGGCGTCTCCCCGCCGAGACCCAGCAAGCGATGGGGCTACCTCAACTCGTTCTCGATGGACTCATCGACCGTACGCTCCTGGCCCGCGAGGCACGCAAGGTAGGGTTTCAGATGACCGACGACGAAGTCATGGAACGCTTCGTCAACGATGGCACCATCCTCCTCAGCCTTGGCACGAACGCGCCCCCGGAGGTGCCGCAGGGCGAGATTCCCGTGTCGTTCACAGACAAGGATGGCGCGTTCAATGCCGATCTTGCGAAGCGCTACATTCAGAACGGGCTACGCCGAAGCGTTGGAGAGTTCGCGCAAGCTCAGGCCGACGAATACCTCGCAGCCCAGATGCGGGAACTCGTCGCGTCCACCGTCAACGTGAGCAACGCAGAAGCCTGGGACGATTACGTCCGCGAGAATGACCGGGCAGAACTCGAGTACGTCCGATTCGCGCCCGCTTACTTCGCCAAGCGTGCCCCCGTCCCGACCGACGCGGACATCGCCGCGTGGACCGCCGCCAATGAAGAACAGCTGACGAGCGTCTACGAAGCAAGCAAGTATCGCTTCACCAATCTCGACAAGCAGGTGCGGTCGCGGCAGGTGCTCGTGAAGTCGGACTCATACGACTCGGATGAAACGCGCACCCAAGCCAAAGAGAAGGCGGAAACCATTCGGGCACGGGCAGTCGGTGGCGAGGACTTCGCATCGTTGGCCCGTTCGTTGAGCGAAGACGAAGTCACGGCCGCCAAAGGGGGTGACCTTGGGTTCCGCGCAAAGGGAACCATGCCCGAAGCGTACGATGACGCGGTCTTCGACCTTGAGGTCGGTGAGATATCGGAAGTGATCGAAACCGATTTCGGCTACCACGTCGCCACCATCGTGGCGGTGCGTGAAGGCGACGTTCCCGAGGACGAAGCTCGGCGCGAGCTCGCCGAAGGCTTGTATCGGAACGAGTGGATCAAGACGCAGGCGCAAGAAGCCGCCGCCAAGGCGCTGGCACTGTGGAAGAGCAACGGAAGCGATGCCCTTCGACGCGACATCAACTCGAAGAACGAAAAGAACGCCGGAGCTACGCTCGCTCCGAGTCTTTCCGAAACCGGTTCGTTCGGTCGCGACGAAGTGCCTCTGGTAGGGCTGTCGACGAGCGCCCTTCTCGATGCCGTGTTCGACGTGGAAGAAGGCGAGTCGTTTCCGGAAGAGCCCGTTCTGGTTGGACGCGAGTGGGTCATCTTTCGCATCGTCGATCGTCGCAGGCCGGACGAGACCGCGTTTACGGACGATCTTCGCGACTCGACCCGTGAAGTACTGCGCACCCTGAAGGAGAAGGAAGCCCTCGACCTCTACATCCGCAAGCTTCGTGAACAGGCCGCGGAAGAGAACGCCCTGCGGATCAATCCGCTGCCGCTTCGGGATGGCAATTCCTAACGACCTCGGCGTGACCGAGCTTCCGTTCTCGGCATTCCGGCTTTCGAACGGCCTCCGCGTCCGACTGATTCCGCTCCCTCATCTGCAAACCGCGACGATTGGCTGCTTCATTCGCGTGGGGTCGCGCTACGAGAGCGTGGAAACCAACGGGCTGAGCCATTTCCTAGAGCACATGGTGTACCGGGGAACCGAACGGCACCCTGCCGCCCACGACCTTAGTCTCGCCATCGAGGGGCTTGGCGGAACGCTGGAGGCGGCGACGCACGTCGATTTCACCAGCTACGACCTGACGCTGCCGAGTGAGACCCTCGAGTCGGGAGTCGACGTATTCGCAGAAGTCTTGCTGAGACCGCTTCTCAACGCGATGGGCACGGAGAAGCAGATTATTCGGGAGGAGATTCTCGAAGACCTCAATGAGCACGGCGACGAGATCGACATCGACAACTTGTCGCGTCGCTTGCTCTATCCCGATCACTCGCTCGGCTTTTCGATTCCGGGTCCACTCGAGAATCTCGAACGCTTCGACTTCCCAGACCTTCGAATGCACCACGCGTTCCACTACTCGGCGAACAACTCCGTCGTATGCGTGGCCGGTTCGTTCGACGAGAACCGGGTGGCCGACCTGCTGACGGCAGCTTTCGAGGGAATGACCGCGGGCACGGAGACCAAGGCCGTGAGCCCTTCCCCCGAGCAAACCGGGGCACGTGCCTTCGAGTACGTACATGAGCCTGGCAGTCAGACCGACATCCGGCTTTGCTTTCACGTGCCGGGAGTCGGAAGCCCGATGGCTCCCGCGTTTCTGCTACTCGAACGCATCCTCGACGACGGTTTGAGCACCCGCATCCACCGAGTCGTCTGCGAGGAACGAGGGCTCGCCTACGATGCCTTCGCAGGCATCGATAGCTACGAGGACTGCGGGGTTTTCGAAATCGGCGCATCAGTCGAACACCGGAAGGCACCGCGCCTCGTCGAAACTGCGCTCGAACTCGTGCGCGATCTCAGGGAAACTCCACCCAGCCCAGACGAGATCCAAAAGGCGAAGAACCGGTACCTATGGAATCTACGGACGGTGCGAGACGATCCGGAAGCGACGACGCACTTCGTCGGCACGAGCGCGCTGTTTTCGCTACCCGAGAGGATCGAAGCAGCAGCTGAACAGGTCTCGGCAGTGACCGCCGACGACCTCCAACGAGCCGCGCACACCTACCTCGACCCGTCCAAAGCGTTCGTCACGTGCGTGGGCGCTCTCGACGGTGGCCTCGAGGCGGCGGTCGAAGGGTTGATCGACAACTAGCCTTCGAGGTTGACCCAATGGGCCTCTCCCGACGGGCCCCATTCCTTCTTCCAAATCGGGACGGTTTCCTTGATGCGATCGATCGCGAGCCGGCACGCGGCAAAGGCGTCGGCCCGATGAGGCGCGCTTGCAGCGACGCAGACGGCCACGTCTCCGACGGCGAGCTGCCCCACTCGGTGCAAGGCCGCCAGGCGAACCCCCTCGTGCTCAGCAACCACACTTTCGAGTACCCGGTGCATTTCTTTGAGGGCTAGTGTCTCGTGGGCCTGGTAGTCGAGTCGAGCCACGTCGTTGCCATCCGCGTTGTCACGGACGACGCCGGTGAACATGCAGATGCCGCCGGAGCCGTCGTGGGATACGGCGGCCTGAACCTCGTCGAGGGAAATCGACGACTCGACGATTCGGCAAAGCACCACGGGAGAACCACCGGCGACAGGCGGCAAGAGATCGACGCGATCGCCATCCTGGAGCGGCTCCGCACCGTCGACGAAGTCGCCGTTCACCGCGAGCCGCATCCGTTCGAGGAAGCCGGCAAGGGAGGGGTGTCGGTCGACGACCGCCCGCCGAAACGCAGGCTGAGCCAGGCTGGTGTCCGGAAACTCGAAGGTCGTCGCGTCGCAGCCCGCGAGCTCCCTGGCGGCGGCATAGTAGTGGACGCTGACTTTCATCGTGCCCGCGAAGCCTAGCAGCCGGCAGGCAGGAGTCAGCTCGATCTGGCGAGCTCATGCTACCCTGAGGACGTGAGCGAGTCGGGGGTGAAGCTGGTCTTGTGGACCGTTGCGGCAGGATTGATCGTCGCGCTTCTCGCCGTCCCGCAGCCGGTGGACCCTTGGGAGCTCCCGAGCCTGGTGCTCGATCGGAACACAGCAGCCCAGCAGGTCGAACGCACGGAGAGCCTCGGCGCGACCTTCGAGCGCAGCGAGGAAGCGGTCGAGCTCGAGAGACAGTTCCTCGAGCACGGGATCGCCGAGCTGAATCCACCGTACGGCAAGGTCGACTTCGACACGCGGCAGGCGCATATCCATCACGCGGTCCGGTCGCTGGTCGAAGCGCATGGACCGGAATCGTTAGCCGTCATGAGAGCTAGCGCGGTGAACGACGTTGCGCGGCTCGTCGACTCACGCGAGAGTCTCGACCAACGCGACCAAGGAGCGCTCGGAGGCTTCGTCCAGATGCTGGAGCGATACGGCGCAATTGACGACGGAGTGCTCATCGCGCCCCCATTGACGATTCGGTCCTTGTACAAAGCCCGATGGAACCTCATTCACCGGCTTCCGGCGACCAGCGGATTCTCCGAGATCGAGCGTCAGGCGTACTGGGGTTGGCTCGCGCTGCATGGATGGGGAGCGCCGCTGCAGGAGCGAGTGAACGCACTGGCCGCGTATCGTGAAGCAGGTGGCGCGAATGCCGATGAGGCTGCTGCGCTATTCGACCTCCTCGAGGAAAAGCCGACCACTGCGGCTACGGCTCTCGAGGCACTCTATACGCAGCATCACCGGCTCAGGCTGCGGAATCTGGCCCTTGGCGCCTTTGCCGCGGCGCACGCGGCGGGGCGATAGGAAATAGCCCAGAGTGGACAGCGAGATAGGCTTCCCGTAGCCTAGCTGCGCAGCGCCCGCCCGGCTTGCCCTCCAGATGAAAGTCGACCTCCGCAAGAGTCTGTTCATTCTGCCCAACCTTTTCACGCTCGCGAGCGTGCTCTGTGGGTACTACGCCATCCTGATTTGTTCGAATCAGCCAACCGGCGACGACTTCTATCGCGCCGCGCTGCTGATCATCTTCGCGCTCTTCTTCGATACGATCGACGGTCGGGTCGCTCGGCTCACCAAGACTCAAACCGCCATCGGCGTGCAGCTCGACTCACTCGCAGATGTCATCTCGTTCGGGGTCGCACCTGCAATCCTCGTGTACCACTGGTCGCTCCAGGAACTCGGGACTACCGGCGGAATGCTCGTGGGCTTCGTTTTCGTGGGCGCGGGTGCCGTGCGCCTCGCACGATTCAACGTCAGCTCGACGAATGACGATGGGCAGCCAGAGGCGCCCGGCAAGTACACCCAAGGTCTTCCGATTCCGGCAGCGGCCGCGATTCTGATTTCGATCGTCGTTGCCAATACGCTCACGGGTAAGCTGCCGTTCTCCCCCATCATCATCTCTGCGCTGGTGGTGACCCTGGCGCTGTTCATGGTCAGCACGATGCCGTTTCGGTCCTTCAAAGACTTGAAGCTCTCTTGGCGAACCGTGCTCTTCATTTCAACCGCCTTGGCGGTAACGGTATGGATCGCCGTTCGCGTGCACCCCTCGATGGCGTTGGTCTGGCTGCTCTCGGCGTACGTGGTAATCGGCATCGTAGAGAGCCTGTTTGCGCTGATGGGACGGGCCCGGGCGCATGCCGCCAAGGCCGGCGAAACCTCCGCGTAGACGCGCGCCCTTGACGCTTCCAATCGATCGCCCAACGCTCTGAGCGATGGGCTCGGTCGACAAAGCATTACTCGAGATAGAGCGAAGCTGCGGCTCAGACTCAGTCCTTCGCGACCCGAGTCTACTCGAGGGATACGCGCACGACGACAGCGAGACCGAGCCCTGCCTGCCCGAAGCGGTGGTTCGCGCGCGCAGCACCGACGAAGTCTCCGCGGTAATGCGCGCCGCATTCGCGCATGAAGTCCCAGTGACACCCCGAGGTGGAGGCACAGGGCGCGTCGGAGGCGCCGTACCCGTGCCCGGAGGCATCGTTCTCGCCTTCGAACGCATGGCCGCGATCAAGCACATCGACGCCGCCGAGCTGACGACCCGCGTTCAACCGGGACTCGTAACCGGAGAACTCAAGCGAGCGGTCGAGGAACAGAACCTCTACTACCCTCCCGATCCGAACTCGCGAGACTCCTGCGCCATTGGCGGCAACCTGGCCGCCAACGCAGGAGGGCCACGGGCCTTCAAGTACGGAGTGACCCGAGAGTACGTGCTCGGCATGGAGGTGGTCCTTGCCGACGGAACGGTGCTGCAGCTGGGGCGCGAAACGAAGAAGGGCGTGACTGGCTACGACCTGACCGCACTCATGGTCGGCAGCGAAGGAACGCTCGGCATCGTGACGGAGGCCACCCTCAGACTCATCACGAAACCCGAAGCGACGGTGACTCTGCTGGCCTGCTTCGCCTCGCTCGACGAGGTCGCGCCCGCGGTGCAGCTTTTGTTGTCGCAGGGCAGAGTGCCTTCATGTATCGAGCTCCTGGACTCCGAGGCGATACGAATCGTTCGACCCGAAGCTGGGCTGACGGTTCCGGCCGAGACGCGTGCCCTGCTCCTGCTCGAACTAGACGGCGAAGCGAAACAGCTCGAGGCCGATCTAGAAGTCTGCGGGAACGCGCTGACCGAGGTCGGCGCGCTCGAGGTGTTGGTCGCGCAGACAAGCTCGGAGCGTGAGCGTCTCTGGGCAGCGCGCCGAGAGCTGAGCTACAGCCTTCGTCGGCAAGCAAACCACAAGCTATCTGAAGACGTGGTCGTGCCGCGCACCATGATGGCAAACCTGCTCGCGTCGTGCGCGGAGATCGCCGAACGCAACGAGATCGTGGTCCCGACCTATGGCCACGCGGGCGACGGCAATCTTCACGTGAACTTCCTGTGGAACGACCCTGATGAGCGACCCAAGGTCGACGCCGCGATTCGGAGTCTGTTTGAACGGGTCGTTTCGCTGCGCGGCACGCTGAGCGGCGAGCACGGCATCGGCGTGCTCAAGGCTCCCTACCTACCGCTCGAACAGTCGCCGGCCCTCATCGATCTTCAGCAACGGATCAAAGACCTATTCGACCCGCGACACATACTCAATCCGGGCAAAATCTTCCCGGCCGATGCCAAACGGTTCCACGGAACCTGCTAGACCGAGTCCCGTCCTCAGTCGCCAACAGGAGTAAACGCGAACTTCTGACCGCCGCCTGCCGCTTCGGCCATGGCCCCCTTGAGCGGCAAGACCATCACGGCGGCCCCGTCCTTGTACTTGGATGCGGCGGCTGCTCCCTTGTTGCCGCCAATCGCCGTCGCGGCGGCGCTGCCCTCGAAGCGACTCGCCTTGAAGCGCTCGAGCGCCTTGGCGTTCTCGAAGAGGATTACCTCCGCGTAGACCTGGCCCCCGACCTGCGCGCCCGCAGTCACCTGCGTCATCTTCGCGTGACCGATGAGTTTCCCCTTCTCATAGACTTCCCCGCTGCCGTGGGAGGCTCCAACCAGGAATCCGCCTTTGCCGACGGAAGGGAAAATCGCGTAAGCGTGCGCCTTCTTTAGCGTGCTTTGGAAAGAAGGGTCTTTGGCCTGCCAAGTCTTCTTGACGCTCTGAACCTCTTTGTGAAGCTCGGACGCTTCCTCGTCGTGCTTGCCGTCATGCGACCCGTGATGTTCGGCAAAAGCGAGCGCTGGCGTGATCGTAAAAACGCACAGCATGAGAGCGAATCGAAGAGTAATCATACCTGGCTCCTGTCCCCATGCGGGGCGTATGCAGCTAGAGCAACATGCTCAGCGGTGATTCGATGATTCCCTTGAACGCGGCGAGATACTTGGCACCCGTAGCCCCGTCGACGACGCGATGGTCGCAGCTCATCGTGAAGCGCATTCGTTTGCCGAGGATGATCTGCCCTTCGTGGGCGACCGGCTCCTCGCGGATGGTGCCCACTGCGAGAATCGCGGCTTCGGGCGGGTTGATGACCGCTGCGAACTCGTCGATGCCGAACATACCAAGGTTCGAAATCGAGAAGGTTCCCCCAGTCATTTCTTCGAGGCCGAGCTTTCGGTCGCGTGCTCGAGTTGCCAAGTCGCGCACGTCATCGGCGATTTGCGCGATGCCCTTTTTGTCGGCATCGCGAACGACCGGGGTCAGCAGACCGTCTTCGATCGACACGGCAACCGAAACATCGACGACCTGATGATAGTGAATTGCCTTGTCCACCCACGAGGCGTTGACCTGAGGCACTCGGCGCAGAGCAACCGCTGCGGCCTTGATGATGAGGTCGTTGAGGGAAGCCTTCTTGCCCTCGGCTTCGAGCACCGCGTTGAGCTCTTTGCGTGCCTCCATCAGTGGAGCGATGTTGGTGTCGATCGTCAGGTAGTAGTGGGGGACGGTCTGCTTCGACTCGGTGAGTCGTCTCGCGATCGTGCGCCGCATGCTGCTCGCCGGTTCAACACGGGGTGGCGGCCGGTCTCCCGCCGCCGGGGCCGTTCCGGCACCTGGCTCATACGCATCGATGTCGGCCTTGATGATGCGGCCGTGAGGGCCGGTTCCGTCGACGCGACTGAGGTCGATCCCGCGCTCGCGAGCGAGACGGCGAACGAGGGGCGAGGAGAGCACACGACCGGAGTCTGCGGACGCCTCGGCAGGGGGGGAAGCCTCGGCAGGCTCGGGCGAAGGAGCCGAGGCCTCGGCGGGCTTGGCAGCTGTCGTCGCGGCGCTGGGCTTGGAGGCTTTGACGGCCTTTGAATCGGGCGTCGCATCAGGACCCACAGGAGGGGCAGGGGCTGCTGCAGCGCCTTGCTCGACCTCGGCAAGCAGAGCCGAGATGTCTTCGCCCTCGTCACCGATTATCGCAACGGGAACCTCAGCTTCCAGGGTCACGCCTTCGGGGACCAGTATCTTGAGCAGCACTCCGCGATCGAATGAGCGGAACTCCATCGTGGCCTTGTCGGTCTCGACTTCGGCGAGGAGGTCGTCTACGTCGATCGCGTCGCCTTCCTTCTTGGCCCAGGACACCAAGGTGCCCTCTTCCATGGTGGGAGAGAGCTTGGGGAGTCCGATGATCTTCGCCATGATTTACTTTACGTAACCGACGCGCTTCACCGCGTCGATGACTCGTGCCTCGGTGGGGAGCACTTGTTCTTCGAGATTCGAGGCGTAGGGCATTGGGATATCGAGGCCCGCGACACGCTCTACGGGCGCATCGAGATAATCGAATACCTGCCGCTGCACTTGATCGACGATTTCGGCCCCTGGTCCGCCGTACGGCCAGTGCTCGTGTACGACCACGCAACGGTTGGTCTTTCGGACGCTATCGAGGATCGGCCCCATGTCGAGAGGCCGAAGCGTGCGCGGGTCGACGACTTCACACTCGATGCCTTCCGCGGCTAGCTTCTCCGCAGCGCTCATGACGACGTAGTAGGGTCGTCCCCAGGTGACGACCGTGCAGTCCGTGCCGGCGCGCGCGACGTGGCTCACGCCCATCGGGATGAGTTCCTCCACCCCCTCGTCCGGCACTTCGCCTTTGACGCCGTAGAGGGTCTCTCCCTCGAGAAAAATGACCGGATTGTTACTCCGGATCGCGGTTTTCAGGAGCCCCTTGGCGTCTCGGGGCGTGCTCGGCTGGCAGACGTAGAGCCCTGGGACGCTGGCGTAGAAAGGCGCAACCGCATGACTGTGCTGCGAAGCAACCTGCCGCGCTGCACCGTTCGGGCCGCGAAAGACAATCGGCACACTGAGCGCGCCGGCGCTCATCTGATGGATTTTCGCGGCGTTGCTGATGATCTGGTCGAAGGCGACGAGTGAGAAATTCCAGGTCATGAACTCGATGATTGGGCGAAGGCCTACCATCGCGGCACCGATTCCGATACCTGCGAACCCCGCCTCTGCGATCGGCGTGTCGACTACGCGTCGCTCACCGAACTTGTCGAGCAGTCCCTCGGAGACCTTGTAGGCACCTTGATAGTAGCCCACCTCTTCGCCCATCAAGAAGACGCGATCGTCGCGCTCCATTTCCTCGAACATCGCTTCGCGCAGAGCGTCTCGATAGCGAAGCTCTCTCACGACTCGTCTTCCTCGGCGTAGACCGTGTTGAACATCATCTCTTCGAGTGCTGGAGGCGAGTCTTCAGCGAACTTCACCGCCGCTTCGATCTCTTGATCGACCTCGAGATCAATATCATCGAGTGCGTTCTCCTCGACCCCCATTTCGAGCAAACGCTCACGGGCTACGTGAATCGGATCGAGCTGCTTCTTCTGCTCGAGCTCGGTACGGGAACGATATTTAGCGGGATCGCTCATCGAGTGCCCACGAAAGCGATAGGTGAGAATCTCGATAAACGTCGGGCCTTCGCCACTGCGCGCGCGTTTCGCAGCTTCAGCGATGCGTTCACGAACGAGCGTGACATCGTGTCCTTCGAAGCGATCGCCAGCCATCGCGTACCCCTTGGCCTTGATCGACAAATCTTTCAGCGCGCTGGTACGTTCCATGGGCGTTCCCATCGCATACTGATTGTTCTCGCAGACGAAGATGACCGGCAGCTTCCAGAGGCCTGCGAGACTCATCGCTTCATGAAAGCCACCGATGTTGGTCGACCCCTCGCCAAAGAAGCAGATGGTGACGCGGTCGTCGCTGGTGTACGTCGACTTGAACGCGGCTCCAGCCGCAAGCGCCAGGTGTCCGCCGACGATCGCCCACCCTCCGAGAAAATTTCGCTCGACGTCGAAGAAATGCATCGAGCCACCCAGGCCTCGTGAGCAGCCGCTATCTTTGCCGAAGAGCTCGGCCATGGCGGCGCTAGGGGCCATCCCGCGAGCGAGCGCGATCCCATGATCGCGATAGGTCTGGAAGACGTAGTCGGAGTCTTGGAGCGCGGCGGCGGCACCGACTGCGATCGCCTCTTGTCCGATGTAGAGATGAAGGAAGCCACCAATGTTGCCTTTGGCGTAGTTGCGCGCCGCCTCTTCTTCGAAGCGACGAATCACCATCATCGAACGGTATTGCCCGAGAAGGTCGTCGTTGTCCGTCGGAGGGGCCCCCACGTCGCTAGCTTACAGGAACACCCTCGGCGCGCCATCAGGCGACCCTGACTGAGGGCACGAAAGAGCGAAAACGAATTCGCGGCCGAGGCCCGCACACGCGCTCAGTTGCCCAGGAGGTGCGCAACTCTTTACGCTGAAGCAGTGCGGGTTCATACCTTGAGGGGGGCATTGCTGGAGGAATCGCTACTCGCGGCGTCGAACGCCCGCGCGCGACCGGCATCTCGGGTGCTCGAAGAGGGGCTCGAGACCGTTGCGATCGGATCCGGGGCGCATGCGGGCACCATCTTCATGGGTAGTGACCCAGAGACGCTACGCGCCGTCGCCGTTTTCGGTGCGGCCGCCCGACGGCTCCTCGAAGCAGGTCGGCCGCCGAACCAAGACCTCATGCGGCGGACGTGGAATCGGGCGAAACCGCTCTTGGTGAGTCGTCCCGACCCGGACCCTCAGTTCATCCAATGCGCAGCGCGAAGCCAGCACGTGATCTCCGTACGGCTCCACGATGGCAGTCGGGCGTTCGGACTCCTGCAGCTTGCCAAGACGCGAGGCAGTTTTACCGCGCGCGATGCCAAAGTCGTCGCAGCGTTGAGCCGCTACATCACGACGTCCGTCATTCAGACGACATCGCTGCGAAAGCAGGAGCTGGTGGCGGCACACGATCCCCTTACCGGCCTACGGAACGTCAGGGAGCTCGGCATCGAGCTTACGCGTGCCGTCTCCGCCGCGCGGCGTAGCACGCGGAACATGGCGCTGATGTTCGTCGACGTCGATCACTTGAAGAAGGTCAATAGCAAACTCGGACACTCCGCGGGGAGCGAGGCGCTCAAACGAACCGGGCGCGCACTCGACGAAGCGTCCGTGGGAGTTGCTTCAGTGTTTCGCTTTGGTGGCGATGAGTTCGTCGTCGTTCAACGACAGGCTTCCAAGGAGAGCGCTCGCGCGCTCGCAGACCACCTGCGGAGTCATGTCGCCGAAAGCACGGCAGGGCCGATGCGGCCCGAAGGAATCCTACCCAGAATCACAGTCTCGGTCGGGGTAGCCACGCTCAACGGACTTCGAGAACTAAACGGTCAGCCGCCGAGTGCTCTGCGCGCGCGACTGATGACGACCGCGGATCGGGCGCTCTTTCGGGCGAAGTCGGCCGGGCGGAATCGGGTGGTGGTGGCCACTGGGCGCGACGACAAACTCGACAACCGACAGCACGGTCCTAGCCCCTTCGTTGGAGGCTGACCGCGGCGGCGAACGCGGCAGAGCGAGAAGCTCGCTACAGGACGAGCTTCAGGTATCCGTCGGTGTTGCTGCGGATTCGTGCCGCCAGCTCTTCCGGGTCGACTTCGACGAATGTCTCGTCGGGAGTGACTTTGAATAGCGGCTGCCCCTTGGACACAATCGTCCCGTCGGTCTCGACGAGCACGTTGTCGATCGTGCCCGCAAACGGCGCATAGACCTTATTGAACATCTTCATGACTTCGACGACATAGAGCGGATCGCCCACGTCGAAGTGCTGGCCCTCTTCGATGAACCTGGGCATGCCGGGCGCTTCCTGAGCGTAGTACATGCCGCCGCTGACCGAGACGATTTCGTCGGCCTTGTTGACCGGCGGAGGTACGAGCGTCTTCTTCATCTTGAGCTGGTGATCGGCATCCAGCAGGCGCTCGGGGAGCGTGATCGTCAGGTCGTCGTTCACGTGCAGGTCGTAGAAGCCGACCTTGTCCGCGATGAGGGGGAGCAGAGCAAGGACCTCGGTACCAAGCTGGAACCCGATGTGGGCCTCGCGGACGGCGTTCCATCCGGCGGCACCGAATCCGATCGCTGGAGATTCACCGCGGAGCGCCGCGTCTACTTCCGGCCACGGAACCTCGCCGAGCTTGGCAGATACCGCCGCGTAGAACGCTTTGCCGTCTTCGAGCAGGTCCTGATCCTGGTTCCAGATCCGATGGGCGGCCGGAGCGCCGACGGACGCCTCCATGTGGAGCAGATGGTATGTTTCCTCCAGCAAGGTCCAAGGGTTCTTGCTCCACTGCACCGAGCCATCGCGGAGTTCGAAGTCCGTCTGGTGTGTGGTGAGCCACGCCGACAATAAATGCGGCTCCGCCAGCAGTCGTCGCATCGGACGGCCCAGGAGCGTCGCCTTGAGTTGGACGATCTCGTCGGTCGTCTTGGCCGCAGCTGGGTCCGATGCCACTGCCTCGAGATACTGGCGGCACACTCGGCGATAGGCGTAGTCGACGTCGATCTCGTTGGCCTCGGCCAACAGCTCTCCGATGAGCGTGAGGTACGGAACCACGAACCGAGTGGTGGGCTTGGCGTCTACCCCGTTCGCGAGGAACCAACACACGAGCCCGTAGTGGAAGCCGAGGTTGGTTTGTAGATCGGGGCCGCGAAGCACGGTGCGCCGCAACACTTCACGAAGCCTTTCATAGCTGTCGCGCCGGTCGTCGCCGGTCGTCACGAGGAGTGCGACGTTGCTGTCGTACGCACCCGCAAGCTTGTAGCGCATGAAAAGCCCGGTATCCGGGTTCTTGAAACAGATCCCCTGGTCGTCGCGCACCTCTCCTTCGATCGGATCGGACCAGTGAATGATCTCGCCACCGGCGTGCGGGGACAGCGACTGATCGGTTGCATTCAAGCGCGCTTCTACCGCCGCCGCATCGCGCCGGGTGCGTTCGGGGCGAGGAAGACGGGTCTTGTGCTTGCCAAGAAGCGCCATCATCTCGACGACGGACGTGACCTCGAAATAGTCTTCGGCGTCGTTGGGGTTGCTGAACCTCAGCGCGTAGCAGAGCTCCGAAACGCGGTGTTCGACCTGGATGCGCGTGTTGACCTCCATGAAGTAGTGCCGCGCGCCATCGACGATGCATTCGAAGGTCGACGCGGAATCGAGTTTCACTTCGCGCCCAAAGCGCTCCGCTTCGTCTTCCATGCGCGTGAGAATCTTCAGGTCTTGCTCGATCGCGTTCGCGAACTCGGCGCGACCGGCCTCCCTCTCGCGCTCCACGGCTTCTCTCAGAGTTTCCTGCGTAATCGAGACTTCGAGCAGCTTCTGCTCGTGCATCTGCAGTGAGCAGTCGCGGCCGCCGAGCGAAACGCACCATTCGCCGTTGCCAATGAGCTGAATCTCGTTGTGGCGGGTGGTCTCGATATTGAGCTCGGCGAGGATGTTCTTGTTGTCTCCGACGCCGAGCGCCTTCACCTCGCTCAGGATTTCACGCACCATCGCAGGAGCCTGGTCGGCACTGCTCATGATGCGCTGGCCCTTGCCGCCGCCGCCGCCAATTGCCTTCAGGCGAACGCGGGCACCCGGGTTTGCTTCGAAGACAGCCGCGACTTCAGTTTGAAGCTGTGCGGCCAGCTCGTCGACGGTGTAGAGGTCGATGCCTTTGTCGTACGACGCAGCCAGAACCTGGTCGGCAAGCGCCTCGAGTTCCATGTCTTTGTCGTCGAGCGCGGGCACCGCGAGATCGTGCTTCTTGGCGAGCTTCTTGAGGGCAGCTCGGGTCGAATGGTTGCTCAGGAGCAGCCGCGCGGTGGCATTGTTCACGCCGGGCGTGACGCTCACATCGACGCGTTCTGCGGTGCGCTTGGCCTCGTCCTTGAAGCCCGCGGCCTGCACCGTATGAGAGCCCGGTCCCACGAACTTAAGCCCGGACTCTTCGATCGAGCGAACGAACTCTTCGTCTTCGGCCATGAAGCCGTAGCCGGCGAAGATGTAGTCGTACCCGTTCTTCCGAGCGATCTGGATGATCTCGGCGATCCGCTTTGTTCGCTCCTCTTTGGACGCGCCCGTGTAGTCGGCGACGGCATGCACCCTGTCGGGGTCGAGACGGCGAAGCTCCGGCGCGAGCGCGCGCGGGTAGACGATCGAGTCCTTCTCCGAGAGCAGGATTCCCGTCTTCTGAATCCCCATCTCGGCGAAAACGTCGAGGGCTTCTTGTCGAATCGGCCCTCGACAGACGATCAGAATCGACATGTCTTCGCAGGAGAACGAGCGGACCCAGTCGGACTCGCTCTCGCCGAGGCGACGATCTCGATGAATGAGCGGGTTGTTGAGGTAGAGGTCGGACGAACCCATCAGTGGAACTCGCGTTGAACCGCTTGGAGCGGAGAAGGGGTGTAGTGTGAAAGGTAGAAGTTGAGATTCTTCGCCAAGGAGGCCCGCACGTCGGTCGGCATGACGATCTCGGAAATCGAACCAAGGCTCAGCGCCTCTTTGGGGTTCATCAGCTCCTCTTCGTATCGAGCGTTGAACTCTGCCTCGCGTGCTTTGATCCAAGCGGCAGCATCAGCTTCGGCCTGCTCTCGCGAAGCGCCGCCCTTCATGGCGTCGGCCATGCGGTCTTTCGCGCTCGCGCGCATGGCGCGAAGCTCGGTCTTGTAGACGAACTCTTTGCCGGCGGGGCCCATGACCGCCACCCGAGTCGTCGGAAGCGCCATCACGTGGTCGGCGCCTACGGCGTAGCAGTTGAACGCGGCATAGGCGCCTCCGAACGCGTTTCGGATGATCAGCAGTAGCCTCGGTGTCCGGAGATCGATGATCGAGTCGAGCATCGCGCGACCCGCCTGCACGATGCCTCGGCTTTCCTGGTCGCGGCCCGGCAGGAATCCCGTCGTGTCTTCCATGAAGATGACCGGGATGTTGTAGAGGTTGCAGAAGCGAATGAACCTGGAGTTCTTGAACGCAGCGTCGACGTCGATCTGCCCGGACGCGACCGCGCTGTTGTTGCAGACGAAACCCACCACATGGCCGCCGAGTCGTCCAAACGCGGTGATCGTGTTCCGCGCTCGCTGTGGCTGAAGCTCGAAGTAGTCGCCGTGGTCGCAGAGCTGCTGAAGGATGATGCTCACGTCGATGGGCGTGTTGAAACCCGTCGGCGAGTTGAACGCCTTGCGCAGAAGGGTGTCGATCTCGCCGGTCGGTCGGTCGATGGGATCGGAGGTTTCTTGGTACGGCGCGAACTCGTGGTTGTTGCCGGGCAGGTAGCTCAGCAGCCGCTGCGTGGTTCGCAGTGCGGCGACTTCGTCCTCCACCGTGAGGTCCGCCACGCCGCTCTGGCCGTGTACGCCCGGTCCCCCAAGCTCGTCGGCCGTCACATCCTCGCCGAGAACCGTCTTGACGACGCCGGGACCGGTCAGGCCGAAAAACGTGTCGGTCGGCTGAATCATGAAGCTTCCCTGCCTAGGCAGGTATGCGCCGCCACCGGCGTTGTATCCGAACATGCACATGATGCTCGGCACCACCCCGCTGATCTTGCGAAGCGCGGTGAACGCCTCCGCATAGCCGTCGAGGCCGCCGATACCGGCAGGCACGAATGCCCCCGCGCTGTCGTTCATGCCGACGAGCGGCAGACCCTGGTTCCCCGCAAGTCGAATCAGATTGGCAAGCTTGGTGCCGTTCGTGGCGTCCATGGAGCCGGCACGGACGGTGAAGTCGTGGCCGTACAGCGCAACGCTTCGACCTTGAATCTGGACGACGGCAGTGACGATGGAGGCACCGTCGAGGTTGGGACCCCAGTTCTGATAGAGGACCGTCGGCTCGGTCCCCTCGTCGCGGAGCACGTCGATGCGCTCCCAGACCGTCATTCGCTCTTTGGCGTGCTGCCGGCCGATCTGCACGGGCCCCGCGGCAGTCTGTGGGCGCTTCCGAAGGGCTTCACCTTCGCGCACGGCTTTTTCGTACGGACCCTGCGCAGCCCCATTTGAGGAGTCTGTCTCGCTCGGGGAAGCGAGTGGATTGCGCAGTGTCGGCGTCGGGATGTCGTTGTCGGGCATAATCACACGAGCCTACGCCGAGCCCAATGGGCCGGGTTCACAATGACCCGGCTTTTAAGGGGTTTGGCGGCCGAACGCCAGTGAACACCACCGTGTATCGAACAATCCGCCTAGCATGTCGGCGAAAATCATCGAAAATGCACGGATTCATGCTCAGCAAAACTGAATGCGACGAAGCGATGCAGACGGCCGACCGCATTGCGAAGAACGCAGGGCGCCTCGTCATGGAGGGATTTCGGACGGTTGGCCGGATCGAGCACAAGAGCGGTGCGGAGCTGGTAACCGAGTACGATCGGCGTAGCGAAGTACAGATTCGAAAGGAACTCGCCGCCGCGTTTCCTGATCATCGCGTTGTCGGGGAGGAAGGCGAGGACACGGGGACAGGGAGCCTCGTCTGGTACGTCGACCCAATCGACGGGACGACGAACTTCGTCCACGGCCACTGGTTCTTCTGCGTGTCGATCGCGCTCTACGAGGGCAACGAAGGCCTCGCTGGCGTCGTGCATGCACCGGCACTGGCCACGACCTGGCGTGCCGCGAGAGGTGTGGGGGCGTTTCGGAACGACGAACCCTGCTCGGTCTCGCGGCGCGCGACGCTCGGCGAGTCGGTCTGCGCGACCGGCTTTCCCTACTACCGCGCGACGAGCGACGACGACAACCTCCGCGAGCTCGGCGTGTTCATCAAGCGTACGCGGGGCATCCGGCGGTGCGGTTCGGCTGCCATCGATCTGAGCCTCGTTGCGGATGGCACCTACGACCTCTACTGGGAGCAGGGTCTCAACGCCTGGGACGTCGGTGCCGGAGCGGTGATTGTCCGCGAGGCGGGCGGGAAAGTCACTGGCTACGGCGGGAACTCGTTCTCGCCTGAGGCTCGCATGCTCGTGGCATCGAACGGACTGCTCCACGACACCGCTCTCGAGGCAATTGGTGAGGCGCGTCACCGACTCGAGAGCAAGATCCCATGAAACTCGGCCCCTGGCCCGATACATTGGAAGGGTGTGGGGGACACGAGAAGACTCGGTTGGCTGGGTAGAGGGCGCCGCGCCATCGGCCGAGACGGTCGCGGCGCGCGAGCCGGTTGACGCCGAAAAACGGGTCGCGCTGCTCAATTCGATCACCGGACAGCACATCGGGACCATGACCGCCTGTGCCGGACTCGCCTACATGGGGCTCGCCCTGGGGGAGTGGTCGAGACCCGCCGCCGTGGCGCCCCTCGCGCTCGCGGCGATGGACGGTCTCATTGGGGTCGCGCTCGTGGCGTTCTCAGTCCGGATACGCGCCCAGCCGTTGCCCCATGACTGGTGGCTTCACGTAGCCGGTCTTCTCTTCGTCCTGTTCACCGGAACGATCACAATTGGCTACGCGCTGAATCGAGATCCGACGAGCGTCTACCTGTTCGTCCTGTTGCAGTTTGCCGCCGGAGCACTCCTCCAAAGCCGCGCCTGGCTCATCGCAGTGATGGTCCTCGGCGACGTTGGGTGGATTGTCGTGTCGATGGGAGTGCAGGGAGTCGGTTGGATTCAGGGCATCGCATACCTCGCGGGCTTCTCGGTCGTCGTCATCGGAATGCACATGGTGCGGCGACGGACGCTGATGGAACTCCACGCACTCCGACTTGCAGCGGAGCGCGCGTCGCGCTCGAAGACCGAGTTCCTCGCCACCGCGAGTCACGAAGTGCGTACACCAATGGCCGGAATCGTTGGTCTGGGAGCGCTGCTTCTCGAAACCGATCTCGACGACAAGCAGCGCAAGATGGTTCGAGCCGTCCGCGACTCGGCCGAAGCGCTAATCGACGTGGTCGACGAAGTGCTCGACTTCTCCGAACTCCAGGAGGGCAAGCTCGAGCTCGATCCGGTGCAGTTCGACATCCTCACGTTGGTTGAAGGCGTCGTCGAGCTGATGGAGCCTCGGGCCGCGGCGAAGCATCTGGTCTTGACGCCGGACGTCGATGCGATGGATCAGACGGGGTTCGTGGGCGACCCGGGACGTTTGCGACAAGTCCTCCTCAACTTCATCAACAATGCGATCAAGTTCACCGAGTCGGGGTCGATCACGGTGCGCGCTGAGCTGCTGAGCCGAGGAACCCCTTGTCGGGTCCGCGTCTCGGTCGAGGATACGGGCGTCGGCATCCCGGAGTCAGCGCTCGAGCGCATCTTCGATCGCTACCAACGCCAAGCCGAGATGGGCGAGCGCAAGGGCGCGGGGGCTGGCCTCGGCCTCGCGATCTCTAAGCAGCTCGTCGAACTGATGGGCGGGGAGATCGGCGTCGAAAGCCGCGTCGGAGAAGGCGCGACGTTCTTCGTCGAGCTCGACCTCGAGCCGGGCCGCGAAGACACGCTTCGCGTTGAGGGTCCGCCTGGTATGGGCGATCTCGTGATTAGACAGGGGCTTCGCGTGCTCGTCGCCGAAGACAACCCGACAAACCGAATGGTGATCGAGGCCCTGCTGAAGCAACTCTGCTGCGAAGTCGATGTGGCCGTCAACGGACGGGACGCGTTAGAGCGGGCGACGCACGCAGGCTACGACATCATCCTGCTCGACTGCATGATGCCGTTGATGGATGGGTTCCAGACGAGCCAGCGGATCCGGGCGGGCTCGCGCAACCAAGACGTGCCGGTGATCGGGCTGACCGCAAGCACCGCCGACGACGACCGTCAGCGTTGCCTCGATGCGGGGATGAATGACACGATCGCCAAACCGATCCGAGCCCCTGTGCTCCAAGGACTGTTCAAGCGCTGGCTATCGGTGCAGGGCGATGCGCTCCCGATCCTGGAGTCCGTCGCAGCCGATCGAATGGCTCTCGACATGGAGATGGTTGAACAATTGGTCTCGTTCGACGAGGAAGACGACGGATTCGTCGAGGAGGTGATGGTGGCGTACGTCGAGCAGCTCCGAGAGTCTGTCGTTGCGCTCAGCGCTGACCTCGCGAAGTCCGACATGGATTCCGTTCACAGAACGGCCCATTCTCTGAAAGGAGCCAGCAAACAGATCGGTGCCACGCGCGTTGGCGAGCTACTGAGCGCCATCGAACGAGAACGTTCGGTGGAGCCGGCTCTCGCTCTAGTGAGCGAGGTCGTGGCCGAGATCCCCAGGGTCGAAGAGGCG
Organism: uncultured delta proteobacterium; assembly: GCA_963845195.1. Classification (GTDB taxonomy): domain Bacteria; phylum Myxococcota_A; class Polyangia; order Polyangiales; family Houyiibacteriaceae; genus SG8-38. The sequence continues at coordinate 625,783 of CAWJRH010000001.1, read as the reverse complement.
GTGCAGTCACTGCTCCGGCGGCTGCTCGCATCCCAGAACCGACGCGGCAGGAACGCGGTGCGTTCCGCGTAGACCTAGACCGAGTTCACCCGGTCTTAGATGTCGAGGTTGGTGACGTTGAGCGCGTTGCTTTCGATGAACGCGCGCCGAGGCTCGACCTGATCGCCCATGAGCACGCTAAAGAGCTCTTCGGCTTCGAGCGCGTCCTCGATGCGCACCTGAAGCAGGGTGCGGGTCTCCGGGTCCATCGTGGTTTCCCAGAGCTCGTCGGGGTTCATCTCCCCGAGGCCCTTGTACCGCTGGATCATCGTGCCCTTGCGTGCACGGGCATCGATCGCCGTCCAGAGCGCATCGATGTCGTCGAGCTCCTGCACCGTTCCCCCGTCTTTGCCGGTGGCACTCAGCACAAATGGCGGCTTGCCGAGTCCACTGACGCCCTCGTGGATCTGTCGAAGCTCGGCAATGTTGCCTGCGGATAGCAGGTCGAAATCGATTCGCGTGAAGCGATGAAGAATGCCGTCGTCGGTCTCGATGATCACGCGGTGGCGATCGTGTTCCTCATCGCGTTCGATCGTCGCCGTGAACTCGCCTTCTCGCTTCTGGTGGACATACGCTTCAAGCGCAGCGATCGCGTCTTCGACTTTGGCTTGATCGGTGAGGTCTTCGACCGCGAGAGAGGTGGCCTTGATAAGCCCTTCGATCACCATAGGGTCGAGCCGGTGCCCGATGTTGTCGAGCAGGAGTTTAAACCTCGCCGCGTCGGCCATCAGGCTGCGCAGGGTCTCGCCAGAAAGCTGCGCCCCGCCGCCCTTTAGACCTACCGTCATGCCGTCGGTGCCGAGCTCGATGAGATACCGACTGATGGCCGCATCGTCCTGAAGGTAGCGCGCCTTCTTGCCGCGACGCACTTTGTAGAGCGGCGGCTGGGCAATGTAGAGATAGCCGTTGTCGATGAGTTTCGGCATCTGACGGTAAAAGAAGGTCAGCAGCAGCGTCCGGATGTGCGAACCATCGACGTCGGCATCGGTCATGATGATGACCTGGTGGTACCGGAGCTTGTCGATGTCGAAGTTCTCCCCGCCTTCGACTCCACAACCGAGCGCGGTGATGAGCGTGCCTATCTCGGCACTCGACAGCATCTTTTCGAAACGGGCGCGTTCGACGTTGAGGATCTTTCCGCGGAGCGGGAGGATTGCTTGGAAGCGCCGGTCGCGACCCTGCTTCGCGCTACCGCCCGCCGAGTCGCCCTCGACGATGTAGATTTCGCTCTCAGTCGGGTCTTTGCTTTGACAGTCCGCCAGCTTGCCCGGAAGCGTGCTTGCATCGAGGACCCCCTTGCGCTGAACCATCTCTCGCGCTCGGCGTGCCGCTTCGCGGGCCCTGGCTGCCAGCACCGTCTTTTCGACGATGCGCTTCGCCGACTTCGGGTCTTCTTCGAGATACTGGTTGAGCTTTTCGCCGACGATGCTCTCGACGATGCCCTTCACCTCGCTCGAAACGAGCTTGTCTTTGGTCTGTGACGAGAACGCGGGGTCGGGGTGTTTGACCGAGATGATCGTCGTGAGACCCTCGCGGACATCTTCGCCGCTGAGCGGATTCTTGAGGTCTTTGAGCAGTTTCTCGCGAGAACCGTACTGATTGATGACGCGGGTGAGCGCGGTGCGGAGGCCGGTGAGATGTGTGCCGCCATCCCTATTGAACACGTTGTTGGTATAGGGAAAAATCGACTCGTTGTAGGAGTCGCTCCACTGCATCGCGATCTCGACGTCGACCCCATCTTTGACGGAATGAAGGTAGATGACCGAGTCGTGCAGCGGCGTCTTCTTCTGGTTGAGCGCTTCGACGAACTCGCGAATGCCGCCCTCGAACCGATGGGTGACGCTCTTGCCCTCACCCCGCTCGTCTTCGAGCGAGACCTCGAGCCCCGCGTTGAGAAACGAAATCTCGCGTAGCCGATTGTTCAGAACCTCGAAGCTGAAGTTGGTCATCGTGAAGATGTCGCCGTCGGGCTTGAACGTGATCTTCGTGCCGGTCTTGGTGCTGGTACCAATCGCTGCGACCGGCGCCTTGGGCACCCCTCGCGCGTACTCCTGAAACCAGAGTTTGCCCTCGCGCCGAATCTCCATCTTCAGCCATTCGCTCACCGCGTTGACTGCGCTCACGCCGACGCCGTGAAGGCCCGCGGACACCGAGTAGCTTTCGCTGTCGAACTTTCCGCCGGCGTGGAGCTGCGTCATCACGACTTCGGCGGCGCTCACACCCTTCTGATGCATCCCGACGGGAATGCCGCGACCGTTGTCGATGACGGTGATCGAACCCTCGGAGTGAACGATGACTTCGACGCGATCGCAGTGCCCGGCGAGGTGTTCGTCGACGGCGTTGTCGACCGCCTCCCAGACCAGGTGGTGAAGCCCGGTACCGTCGTGCGGATCGCCGATGTACATCCCTGGACGCTTGCGAACCGCCTCGAGACCTTCGAGGACCTGGATCGCGCTTTGGTCGTATCCAGGCGGTGCTGCTGTTGCCTCTGCAAGGGGCGGATCGGCCATAGCGGTATCTAGCCTCCGCAGGGGTGCATGGCAAGGACTGATCCCGGTCCTAACTCCTTGATCTGAAAGAATATTTTGTGTGCTCCGAAGACCTACTCGCCGAGGACTCGTCGATGGGTCAATCGGACCGCAAGGAGAGTGCACGGAACCAGAACAAGTGCCGCCGTAGCGAGGAGTCCGAACAGGTGCGAACCAGGGTTTCCGAGCACGAGCAGGCCGCGCGCCGCCTCGGCAAGCTGGTACACCGGATTGAGTTGCCACAGGAACCGCAGCACCGGATTCTGCGGATCGATCGGGAAGAACGTGTTGCTGACCAGACTCAACGGCAAGCCGATGAGAAATACCGGATAGTTCATGTGGTCGATCGCCGGCACGGTCGCCGTGAAGATGAGAGCGAAGGATGCGAACGCGCAACCGGCGATGAACCCTAGAACTGGCATCAGCAGGAGCGCAGGCAGCTTCACATCGACGATGCCGATGAGATCAAACACTGCGATCACCGCAGAAACGATCGCGACATTCACCATCCCTCGTAGCGCGGCCCAGAGAATCTCGCCCCACACGACGCTCGGCAGCTCCACCTGGGTTGCCAGAAGGCCGTCCCAGGTCTTTTGGTAGAACATTCGAACGTACGCAGAGTACAGAGCCTCGTAGTACGGAGTCCCAAACCCGGTGTACGCGATGAGACCGGCCGCAACGTACGTGGCGTAGTTGATCTGCACGCCGTGGTAGTCGAGATTCTCGATGTAGCCGCTGAATCCCATACCGAAGGCGAGGAAGAAGATCACGGGCTCCATCGCCGGCGGCAGAATCGCGGTGCGCCAGTTCCGAAGGAACACCAGCGCATTCCGGCGCAGCACGGCCCACGATTGCCAGCGAAACGCAGCGGTCAGGCTCTGTGAGGCGCTCATCGCGCCTTGCCGTTCTGCCGAGCCAAGGCGATGAAGAGATCGTCCAAATTGGGAGGGCGCACCTGCCAGATAGCACCCTCGAATTCCTCGGAAAGCGCAACCAAGTCGTCTTTGGTCACGGGAATTCGCAGCTCGCCCAGTACGCTGGCGACCTGGGTCGCGCCACGGCCCGAAAGCCAGTGTTCGATGCGGTCTCGAGCCGGCTCGTGTTTGGGAATCACGATGACGTGATCCCCGAGGAGGTCGCCAATGACTCGATGAGGCTCCCCGTGAGCGACGTCTCGGCCTTCATGAATCACGAGGAGCTCGTCGCTGAGGCGCTCCGCCTCATCCATGTAGTGGGTGGTCAGAATGATCGCGAGCCCCTCCGCGCGCATGCCGTCGATGAGTTCCCAGACGTCGAGCCGAGCGCTCGGATCGAGGCCCGTCGAGGGTTCATCGAGAAAGAGTACGCGTGGACGATGCACGATTGAGCGCGCGATCAGCAGGCGTCTGACAAACCCGCCTGAGAGTACGTGGGGGGAGGCATCGGCGTAGGGCGCGAGGTCGAATCGATCGAGCAGCTCGGCAACTCTTCCCTTCACATCCTCGACGCGAGGTCGAAAGTAGCTCGCGTAGATCATCAGGTTCTGGGAGACCGTGAAGTCGTAGTCGAGCGAATCGTCCTGAGTGCAGACCCCAATTATTCGCTTCGCCTCGGAGCGATGGCTTTCGAACGGCTTTCCGGCGTACCTGATCTCGCCCGCGTCGGGGGGTACGAATCCATAGAGCATGCGCAACGTGGTCGTCTTCCCGGCTCCATTGGGGCCGAGAAGCCCGAGTACCGACCCTGGACGACAATCGAGGCTCAGACCGTCGACGACCTTGCGGTCCCCGTAGCTCTTGGTGAGGCCGCGAGCCTCGAGAATCACGCTACTACTCATGGAACCATCTCGGAACGTGACGAAGCATGCCGGCACGGCCTACAATGGCAATGCGATCGCGCAGGTAGAACTGCTCAGCCCATGACCGATTCCACACCAGGCAATTCCCAATCCTCTCCGAACACAACGCCGAAAGCGTTCGACAGCCGCTGGATGCTCGCGATCGCGGTGATGACCGTGCTCGCCGCGATCGCCTGGGCCTTGCTCGAGCGGAACCCCGCGGAACAGGGGGGCTTTGTGCCTGCCGGCCCGGCAGCACGCGTGGAGCTGCTTGGTGTACCGCCCGGAGCCGACGTGACTCTCGATGGGGTGCCGATCGACAACACCCTGTTCACCGTCACGCCGGGAGTCCGACACGCACTTGCCGTCCGCGACACGAGCGGCCGAACCTGGCGTCAGGTGTTTCGCGCTTCGGGTTCGCTTTCCCTCGTGGTCGAGCTCAAGCACGACTTCGTCGAAGTGCCCGCGGAACCTCGCTAGGGCGCCGGCGACTCTTCGCCGCCAACCTCGTAGCCGCGCAGTCTTGCGCGTACGGTAAGAACGCGGTCCGAAACATCGGACTTCATCGTCGAATCGACGGCAACCGGTCCGATGAACGGACAGTAGACGGTGCGAACTTCGAGAGCCCGCGACCCGCCCGTCTCGACGATCTCGAGGCAGCCTTGAAAGGTTCCGGCCGGAGTTTGAATACTCGTGTTGGTCGACACCAAGACCGCGGTGCGGTCTCCACGTGCCGGCCAGCTCGCGCCCTGCTCGAATGGCCCTCGAAACAGCCACGCCGAATCTGAGACGACATACACCCCTTCTTGGCGAATCTCGTACTTCAGAGTCGTCTGCCCGGTGCGCACGGTCGCGATCGAACCGCGAAGCGATTCGACCCGCGTGACGGCGAGTGTAGGAGAGCGCTCTCCGGTTTCCACTTCGTAGGACCACGCGTTTCCAGGGCGAAGGGGATAGAGATTCATCGACGAAAGAACTAACGGCGGCTGCAACTCCGGTGTTTTCGAATCACGACAAGCGCTGAAGGACAACAGAGCAAGGGTCAGTACCGCGATCGAACGAAGCATCGAGGTGAGCGTAGCAGCTCCCATGTAGGCAGTCTGCGCATATTCGCGAACGCTGCCACGGCTGTTACGCTGGGGAGATGGTCAACAGCGCTACGATCCTAGTGCTCGACGACGATCCCGCCGTTCGCCGTTTGCTTGAGGTGTTGCTGCGTTCGCGCGGCTACGGCGTGGTCGGGGCCGCAGATGTTCCTTCGGCTCTGGCTCAGTGCGCGATGCAGCTCCCCGACCTCATGGTCGTGGACCTGATGCTGCCCATCGAAGACGGAGAGAAGTTCCTGCGTGAGTTTCGACGTCGGTGGCTGAACGCGCAGGTACCGGTCATCTTGCTGAGTGCAAGCACCCTGAGGGCGCGAATCGCAGAGAATCTCGACGTCGCAGGGACACTCGGCAAACCCTTCTTGGCCGACGATCTCATCGAGATGGTGGAAGCGAATCTTCCCGCCGCCAAACCCGCAGCCATCGCCTGACGATGTCGCAGGCCCGGTCTCATGGTATGGGACCGGCACCATGGATCAGCTGTTCGTCGACGGATTGTTCTCCGATGAAGTCGTATTGGTTACCGGGGGAGGCACTGGCATCGGCCTGTGCTGCGCCACGGAAATGGGCCGTCTGGGCGCGAAGATCGTGCTCTGCGGCAGGCGCCCCGACCCGATCTCCACGGCGGTCCAACGGCTCGAAGAGATGGGAATCGAGGCCTTTGGGGCACCCTGCGACATCCGGGAGCCCGATGTCGTCGAGAGCTTCGTCGCGGCGGCGCTCGAACGTTTCGGGCGGATCGACGTTCTCATCAACAACGCGGGCGGCCAGTTCCCAACCACTGCCGAAGCGCTATCGGCGAGAGGGTTTCACGCCGTGGTGCGAAACAACCTGGTCGGAACCTGGGCCATGACCCATGCGGTCGCGACCGCTGCGATGATTCCGCAGAAGCGTGGTCGTATCGTCAACGTGATCGCCAACGTCGTGCGTGGGTTTCCGGGAATGGTTCACACGGGCGCCGCGCGCGCTGGAGTCGACAACGTAACCAAGACGCTCTCGGTCGAGTGGGCCATGCACGGGATCCGGATCAACGCCGTGGCTCCCGGTGTCATCGTGACCAGCGGCACCAAACAGTACCCGCCCGAGCTTCTCGATACCGCGGAAAAGGCCAACCCGCTTCACCGCCTCGGCACCGCAGAAGAGGTCTCGCACCTCATTACGTACCTGTCGTCGCGCTACGCCGACTTCATGACCGGGCAAACGGTCTACATCGATGGCGGCGCGAGCATTTGGGGTGACCAGTGGACCGTTCCGGAAGACGTACCGAAGTATCCACCGTACCCGGTGCCTGAGCGGGGCTAGCCCGGCTCTTCCTTGTTTTTCTGGAAGAGGCTGATGATGTACGCGGCGCCGACCCCGACGAAGTAAAGCACCACCAACGGAATGAGCATCATCACCATGGTGTAGACGTCTTGCGGGGTGAGAAGCATCGAGATGAACGCGGCAACGACGATCCACCAGCGCGAGAACCTCAGGAGCTGACGCCAGTCGACGATGCCCGCACCGGCGAGGAAGGTGACGACCACCGGCACTTCGAACACGACGCCGAAAGCCAACAGCATTCGCCGAAAAAAGGGCATGTAGTCTTTGACGAAGAGCGTCGCGACGAGCGTCTCGTCACTGAACCCGAGCAGCACGGTGAACGCTTCGGGGAATACGAACTTGTAGCCAAACACCGCCCCCCCCGCGAAGCAGACGGTGGACGCAACGATAAACGGAATTGCGAGGAATTTTTCCTTCCTATAGAGCCCCGGGGAAATGAACATCCAGAGCTGCCAGAAGATCCATGGCGACGCGAGAAGAAGCCCCGCAATCAGAGAGTTCTTCATGTACATCATGAAGGCGTCCGCAGGACCGGAGAACCGCAACACCGCCTCGCCCGGCAGATTCAGCTTCTGCCAAGCCGGCTGAAGGGGAGCGACGAGAAAGTCTTTGATCTCCGTCTTGAAGACCCATGCAATCGCCACGGCGGGAACCAAGCCCAGAATGCTCTTGAGCAACCGCATGCGAAGCTCGCCCAGATGTTCGAAGAACGACATCTCTTGATCGGCTTCGGGCAGATTCGGCGCAGGCGGCGGAAGCGTGGCGGGCGCGGATTCGGTCATGGAAGATTCGCTTCGGGCGATGCGTCGGGCTCAGTCGACGTTTCCGGCTTCTCGTCGAGAGGCTTGGGCTCTTCGAGCGAAGGTTCGGAGGCATCGAGCGACTGAGGAAGCGGAGGAGGAACCGTACGCGGAGCCCCATCCGCGGACGACGATTCGGTCGTCGCTTCGGTCGTCGACTCAGAGAGGATCTCGGGCTCGGTGGACTCCTCTTCGATCGGTACCGGGCGCGCGCGAGGTGGGCGCACGGGCTGCGGCCGGAACGGATCCCCTTCGCGCATGAGTTCATCGAGCCCGATGGCCTCTTTGAACTCCCGACTCGCGTTGCGGACTTGGCGGACGCCCTTGCCCACCGTGCGCATGAACGTCGGCAAGCGCTCCGGACCGACGACCAGCAGGAGGATGACCAGGAAGAAGATCATCTCGGTAGGGCCTATCCCGAACATCTGCCTGTAGGATGGCGCTTAGAGACCCTCACGAGCAACCTCCCCCCTCGAAGTGCCGCATTCACCCTTCGAAACGCAACTGGCGCAGCCGTTCGGTCGCACGATTGACCGCTCGGACACGCATCTCGTAGTCCCTGGTGAGCTCTTGGAGGCGCACCGTGGCGGCCAGCGTCTGTTCGCTGCTTTCCGCATGCTTGCGATGGGACCCCTGAAGCTGCTCGACCATGTCGGATATCAGCTCTATCGCCCCGCTCATCTGGCGTCCGCCTTCAGCCTGCTCCTGGCTGCTGCGCTCCATTTGCTGGGTGATGAGTCGCATATTGTCGGCACTCTTCATGATTAGCTCTGAGCCCCTGGCTTGTTCGGCTGTGGCCGCAGCGATCTGCTGCACGGTCTCCGCGATGCGACCGATCGCGTCGGTGACCTGCCGCGACCCCTTGGCCTGCTCGACCGTGGCCCGCGCTATGCCCCCGACCATCGCAGTGGACTGCTTGGAGGATTCCAGAATCTTCTTGAGCGCCCGATCTGCGTCAGCGCTTGCCGTGACGCCTCGATCGACCGTGCTGGCACCCCGTTCGACCGCCTCGATGGCATTCTTCGTTTCTTCTTGAATGCCCTTGATGAGGTCGGCGATTTCTTTGGTGGATGCACCCGCTCGCTCGGCTAGGTCCTTGATCTCGTCGGCCACGACCGCGAACCCCTTGCCGTGCTCGCCGGCCTGCGCCGCAATGATTGCCGCGTTCAGAGCGAGAAGATTGGTCTGCTCGGCCACGTCGTCGATGACGTTGAGAATGTCGCCGATCGCCTCGATGCGGCTACCGAGGTTGGAGATCTTGCTGACCGCTTGAAGCGAGGTCGACTTGATGTGGTTGATCTCCTCGATGATTCTCAAAATTGACTTGGCACCCGTCTCGGCGTCAGCGGCGACTTCCTCGGAGAGCCTCGCGGTTTCGTTCGCGTTGGACTGCACCTGGTCGATCGACACATCCATTTCGTTCATCGAGGAGGAGGTTTCCTCGGTCGTCATCGAGAGTGCGTCCACGTTTCTCGCGACTTCTTTGATGCTGTACGTCATCTCTTCGATGGACGACGCGGTCTCTCGGACGCTCGAACCGAGATTCGACATGTTCTCGGCGACTTCCTGATTCGTCGCCGTCATCTGAAGGATGCTCGATGAGCTTTCCTCCGTACCCGACGACAGCGCATCTACACGGTCGTTGATCGCTTGAAGAGAGATCGCCATGGCTTTGAGCGAGCGTGCGGTCTCCTCGATCGCGACCATCTGCTCCCCGAGCCCATCGGCCAGCTCACGCGCGTTCTCCGCGATGACCGCTTCGATCTCGATCACTTCGTTCTGCGCTTTCCGCATCCGTGCATCGACCTCACCCATATCGAGCATGGGTGGCTGTCCGGCGGCTATGACCAGCATGCCGAGGACTCCGAGAACGGCGGCCATCACCCCGGCGGAAACGACGGTGAGCGCGCCGGTCTCCGCCCCGATCGGCCCGATCACGAACGCCAGCACGAAGCAAAGAAGCCCCGGCACGAGAAATCTACTCTTGGAAACCGCCCGAAACATGCTCCCCCGCGTAACTCGCTCAGAGTATCTGGCGGGGAGAGCGACGGGCAAGTTCCGCAGGTGCTGCGGATCGTCCGTTCAGAGGGGGTTGGTGAGAAGCTGCATCGAAATCTGGAGCGCGAGTGAGTAGTCGCCTTCCATCTTCAGCTTTCCGCCGAGAAACAGGTCTTGTGGGGTGAGCTCGCCTCGCCGGGCGGCGTCGAGGTCGGCGAACTGCACCTCGGTCGTGAATCCTGGCTCTGCGGGCAGCTCCGAGACGTTGAAGGCCACGTCGAGCGAGACGTCCCCTAGCTCGGGAACCCCGCGAACCGTGGCACGCATGGTCATCGGCTGACCGGCAAGCGCCTCCTCGAATCGCTTGGAGGCGGTTTGTGCCGCGCCTACGGCGATTTCGTCGTTCTCGAGGGCGCCCGCCCCCATCGCTTCGCCGAGCAGGAGCTGAATCGCATCGGCGGGCAGTTTGGCTATGGCTTTGAGGGGGACCCCGGCCTCGGGCGCGTCACCAGGCGTCAGTGAGCCCTCTTTGGCGGAGAGCACGACCGGCGCCTCGTCGCCGAGATGAAGCCGGACGGCACCGGTCACGCCCTTGACGTCCGCCAGGATCCGCTGTGCTCGCTCATCGCCGGCGGCGGCGCGGGCCTCGAGGATCGCGACCCCCCGACCGAAGAGCGGCGGAAAGTGGTTTCGGAGGAAGTCGATGGGAGGAACACTCATTGGCGGCGGAGCATAGCGAAGAACCAAGGTCGTACAAGTTGGCCAAACGCACGAGAATCGGCCACCATGCGTCTCGATGTCGGAGGAGGAGCACCGACCTACCATCTTATTGGTGGGCCAGGGCGAACCGATGCAAGCGGCTCTGGGGGAGGCGCTTCGTCGTCAAGGCGTTTCCGTTGCTGCAAGCGCCGCGGCCGAGCTTGAAAAAGCCGTGCGCGTTTATGCGCCCGATTTGGTCGTGCTGATCGGTGACGCAGCGGTCCGTGGCGGCACGAGTATCGTGCAGCGCATGGCCGCCAATCGCGCGACCGACGTCCTGCCCGTCGTCGTCGTCTCAAACGAAGCCGTGCTCAAACATGAAGGGCCCGACTTTCGAAGTGGCGCAGTTGCAATCGTCCCACGCGGCGCCGGTGCCGACTCGATCGCCCGCAGGCTCGCCGAGCTGGCACGGGAGATCCCCGAGCGTCCCGGCCTGGCTCGTGGGGAGCTGAACGAGCACAACCTCAAGGACGTGGTGTCCCTCGTCTCGAGCGAGCACAAAACGGGAATTCTGAGCATTCAGTCACCCAAAGGCGTCGTCGAGGGGATGCCAATGGTGATCGAGACCGAATCGCCCAGCGCACACAACATGGAAATTGTCCTCAAGCGTCTGCGCGAGGCGATGCGAGAGTCAGATGTCCTCGAATACGAGTTTCACGAAGCAAGCGGTGGTCGCCTATCGACTCTACCGGCAGCTCTCAATGAAAATGAACAGGACGGGGTCGACGTCGACCTGCTCGCCGGACTGCGCATGGTCATTCTCGATTCGGACTCCCTGCGTGCCGAGCGGCTCGCACACGTGCTGCATGCGCGCGGAGTTCAGATCGCCGCGGCCGATTTCTCGAGTGCCGTGATTCCGCGACTGCGCGAAGTCGATCCCCAGGTCATCGTGATGGACAGCCACGCAGTGGGCGGCAAGGGCATCGAGTTCGTTCGAGCCATTCGCCGCGACCCGCAGCTTCGCTGGGCATCGATGCTGGTCGTTCGTTGGGACGACTTCTGGCCCGGGCACGGCGAAGAGGAGAGCCCGAACATCGTTCAGCTCGCTTCTCGTGTGCTTCCACTCATCGAGCAAGACGCCGAGATCGGCCGCCGCGTAGTCGAGGAAGTCGACTTCGACACACGGCTCGAGCTCATCGGCCCCGGACGTCTCTTGCGCGCGCTTGGAGACCGGCCGGGGGTGCGCCACATCACGGTCGACAGCAGCAAGCGTCACGTCGAGATCGACATCGCCGACAATTCGATTCTCGGCGCCTACGCGACCATCCACGAGGGAACTGAGCAGAACATTCAAGGCATGCCGGCGCTGATGGCGATCTGGGGCATGAACTCAGGGCGCGTTTCGGTCCGCGAGCAGGATCTCCCGTCCGTGGCGAACATCATGATGCCCGTCGATGAGGCTCTCGGCGTGGTCGCTCTAGATCTCATGGTCTCCGACGAGCAGGCAGTTCGGGTCGATGCTGAGACGGTCCCGCCAGCATCGCCTGAGGTCGAAGACAACGTGACTCTGCCGCCCGGCTCGCTCACCAGCAACGACCTCGAAGAGCTTCGCACCATGGCACCGCCGCGCTTTCGCCACCTTCAGGCAGCAGGCGCCGAGGTCTCCTTCTCTCAGAACGAAGGACCGACCAACAAGATGCCGAAGCTGATCGCGCGCGTGGAAACGCAGCAGATGGCGGTGTCACCGACTGGCGAGATTCAAGAGCACCACGAGCGCGAGCGTCACGTGGACCATGCGACCACGCGTGCACCCGCCCGAGAGCAGAAGACGTCGGGGGTCCCCGGTCGAGACAAGCGAACTGAGATGGGGCTTGCCCCCGTGTTCGAGATGCTTCCGGACGATGACGGCACCGACGAGCCCGAGTTCGCCGAGTTCCATTCGCCGACCCCGCCACCGCTTCCGATGACTGCCCGGCCGTCGCGAGGGCCGTTGTTCGACGACGGTGCGCTCGAACCAGAGCTCGCCCCGATGCTCGAAGGGCCCGCGACGATTCTCGCGCCGGCAGCTGCCCGCTCCAACCCAGCCTGGCTTCAGGTCCTGCTGCTCTGCGCCTTCGTCGGTGGCGGAGGGCTACTGCTGTGGCAGTTCGCCCTGCGCGGCGAGCCGGAGTCAGCGGGAACGTCGCTTCCCAGCCCGACCGTCGTCGAGGCGAGACAGCCGATAACCGGGCCTGCCCAAGGACTCGAAGCGCTCGACGAGGCCGCCGCTGACGCGACTGCGCGCGCACAGAAGCCGGGCTCCGCCGCATCTGCCAAGGCTGTCGTTCCTGTCGAAGCAGTCGCGGAGCCGGCGAACGCGGCGGCGCCACCCGTACCGAGTTCGGCTCCAGAACCACCCGAGAACGCGACGGCGGTCACCAAGACTGCCGCGAACACCAACCTAGCGATTCCAACGCAGAATCTGCCACGGGATCCGAAGAAGGCATCGGACGTGCTCGTGTATCGCGCGCTCAAACTCGTCAACGGCGGCGAACTCGCACGGGCGGAGGCCACCTTGGACCGCGCGTGGGAGCTCGACCCAAAGAACCCGCAGGCGATGGCGGGCTACGCCACCCTCTACATTGCCCTCGGACAAGGCGCGCGTGCCGAAGAATGGGCCCAGCGGGCAGTGACCAAGCGGTCTCGCCGCGCGCCGTACAAGGTGTTGCTTGGGGACGCGCGCATGCTCCAAGGGGACGTTGCCGGCGCCCGCAAGGCGTGGCGCAAGGCGCTGTCCCAGGACCCGGGGAACCGTGCCGCCAAGTCCCGGCTCGCCAAGTCCGCGACCACCTCGCTCAATTAGTTGCCTTTCTTCTCGGGCACGGCCTAGCGTCGGGCCATGTGGACACGTTTTTGGTGGGCCGGCGCCGTGCTCATGGTCAGCGCCCTGCTGATGGCCAGCGGATGCCTCATCCAGAACCTCACGCCAGAGACGCGGCTTCGCGACTCCGTGATCGAGCTCAACGAGGGTGCGCGATGGGGCCGTATGGACGTCGCTGGGGGGTACGTGTCTCCGGAATTTCAGAACCAGTTTCAGCTCTCGCATATGCGGTGGGGTCGCGACATCCAGATCGCAGACAGCGAGATCATCGCGGTGAACCCCCAAACGGAAGAAGACGGGACGGGGGCGAGTTCGCGGGTGGCGGTTCGTTGGTATGACCCGAGCACCATGGTGATTGCGAACACGGTGATTCGGCAGTCCTGGCGCAAGCATAAGCAGACCTTCCTGCTGACCTCGGAGTCGGTCGAGAGTGGACACCCGGAACTCCTTTCGATCCCGACTGTCGACGAACCAACGAGCGTTCCCGTCCAGGAGAACGAGTACGAGGACTTCGGCGACGACCAGTGGAGCATGGCGAACTAGCGCCGCGGACCGTCAGCGGATTCCGATCGCCTCGCGCACCCGCTGCATCGTGGCACGCGCAATGACGCGAGCCTGTTCGGCGCTCTGTTCGAGAACCGCGTCCAGCTTCGCTTCATCGTCACGAATCGCAAGATAAGCCTCACGCATCGGACCGATCTCGCTCTCGAGCGCTTCGAAGAGTTCCTCTTTCGCGTGACCCCATCCGTAGCCGCCAGCCTCGAGCTTCTTCTTCATCTGGGGAGCGCGGTCTGGCGCGACCAACGCGAACAACTCGAGCACCGTCGACCCGTCGGCCACCTTGGGCGCCTCGAGCGGCTCCGAGGTGGTGGTGATGCCCATGACGACTTTGCGAAGCTTCTTTGGGGTCTCGAACAGCGGTATGCCATTGCCACGGCTCTTGCTCATTTTCTCTCCGTCCGTGCCGGGCACCAGCGGCGCTTCGGAGATCAGCGCGTCCGGCACGACGAGCGTCCCGTCGCCGTACGCGTGGTTGAGCCTTTGGGCCACGTCGCGAGTGAGTTCGAGGTGCTGCTTCTGGTCTTTTCCGATCGGCACGACGTCGGTGTCGTAGAGCAGAATGTCGGCGGCCATCAGGACCGGGTAGTAGAACAACCCAGCGCTGGGCGCCTCGCCGCGAGCAACGGCGTCTTTGTAGGCGTGTCCGCGCTCGAGCTGGCCGGTGGCAAGCAAGCAGCTCAGCACCCACGACAGCTCGAACACCTCTGGGATGTCGGACTGTCGGTAGAGCAGCGTGCGCTCTGGATCGAGCCCACAGGCGAGCCAGGTGGCCGCTACGTCGCGGACGTATCCGCGGAGCTTGTCTGCATCGCGTACCGACGTGAGCGCGTGGTAGTCGGCGATGAAGTAGAGGGTTCTGTATTCGTCGACGAGAGACAGCGCCGGACGAATCGCCCCCAGATAGTTGCCGAGATGAGGTAGATGAGTCGGCTTGATACCGGTCAACGACGTCTTCACGGGGCGGAGACTGTCGCATGTGGACTTGGCCGGCAACCGGGGTATGAAGGTCGACCATGGAAACTCGTCCGTTTCGGGTCCTTGGGATCCAACAGGTCGCGGTTGGCGGTTCCGACAAGGCGTCACTGCGTAGGCTCTGGGTCGACGTCCTCGGGCTTACGCCCACCGGCAATTTTCGAAGCGAGCTTGAGAACGTCGACGAAGACATCGTACAGCTCGGTTCCGGTCCGTTCGCCGTCGAGGTCGATCTCATGCAGCCGATCGATCCCGAGAAGAAGCCCCGTGTCGATACACCACCGCTGAACCACATCGGCCTGTGGGTGGATGACATCGATGCGGCAGTCACCTGGCTCAGAGCCCAGGGGGTGCGCTTCACTCCTGGCGGCGTGCGACCCGGAGCCGCCGGCCACCGAGTCTGCTTCATCCACCCGAAGGGCAACGAAGAGCTGCCGATCGGAGGCGAGGGCGTGCTCATCGAGCTGGTCGAGGCTCCACCCGAAGTCGTCTCGGCCTACGACGCCCTATAGCAGTCGAGCGTCAGGGCGCGGGCGAAGGCAAAGGTGTGGTCGACAGAAGCAGCTTTCGCGCCATCTCGTACTCGTAGAAGCTGACCATCTTGGTCTCCAGGACTCGCTGGAACTGCGCGTTGGCCTGGGCGGGGTCGCCTTCGACGAACCGTCGCGTACCCTCGTAGAACAGAGCCTCGGTCTCTTCGCCGAGGTTGGACGCCACCGTCTCGAGTTCTTCGTAGCTGAGGTCTTGTGCGCCGTGCCGGGCGAGCTTGCCCCACCAGTTGGAGGGCTTGCCGAGCTGACGCAGGAGTTCGGTGTGCTCCGGATCGGGCGGTTGATTCGCTCGCGCCGCGATGAACTGAACCCAGAGCGTGAAGTAGACCTTCCACTCGGGCGGGAGATTGAGTTGAAGCTGCGCCCGACGCCAAACCGTGGAAGCAAACGCGAAGTCAGGTTCGGAGACCACCAGGTGGGAAAGGATCGTCGCGTAGACCTCTCGCCACTGAGGCGCGAGGGCCATCGCCCCGTGGAACGCATCGATGGCCTGTGCGTGGCGACCAAGCTCGTCGAGGAGCACCCCGCGGCGAATCTCGACGAGCGCAGCGGTGGGACCTTCGACGAGCCCCGACGCCTCAGTCCAGGCCGAGAGGGCAGTCTCGTAGTTGGCACGAGCCTCTTTGACCCTACCCTGCGCTTCGGCCGCATTGCCGAGATGCTCGAGTATCTCCGCCCGACGAAGCGAATCGCTGAGCGTCCCTTCGGGGGTGAGCGAGAGAGCCTGCTTATAGATCTGCTCGGCATCCTGCGGGCGGCCGGTGCGTTCGAGCAACAGCCCTAACTGCAACAGCGCATTGACGTTCTCTTCGCGCTCGATACTCGCCCGGAACCGCTGCTCTGCCTCGGCAACACGGCCCGCGTTCATCTCGAGCATGCCGATCAGAAGCTCGAGTTCGTCTGCCGAGATCGGAGGCGCCGATTCGGGCCAGCGCGTCTGTCGCGCATCGAGGATTTGTTCGGCGCCGCGGGCAAGCTCGTTGGAACGCTCGGGATGCGGGTCGAGCAGCCGCGTCTCGATGAAGGCGTCGAGCTGGGTCAACGCTTCGTCGTAGAGCTCCATCTTGTCCGGCGCGAGATCGATTGCAGCTATGTACCAGGCGGTCGCGTCAGCAAACTGCTCGGCTTCGGCAGCAGACCGCGCCATGCAGCGCCGAAAACGGAAGTCTTCCGGATACCGCTGCAGCGATGCCGTGCACAAGCCCGCCGCCACGTCGGGACGCGCGACCGAGAAGCCTTCGACGAGTTCGTAGGTCGCGTTCGCACCTTCTGGCCCGGTGGTCTGTGCGATCCGCAAGAGCTCCAGCAGACGCACCTGAAGCTCGCCACCACCCGGACCCATTGATTCAACCGCCGTGATCGCCGAGTCGACGTCCCCGTGGCCGAGGTACACCGCCGCGACGTCGAGTGGCGCAATGCGCGAGATACGGGTCTTCGCAGCGCCGAACTCTGCGCCCATCTCGCTCGACGCTTGGCTACCCACGGTGTCGCGCCTTGCGATGTAGAGCGACGCGTAGGCGTCGAGGACCTCCGGTGCCGGCGTGAGGTCGGCGTGCTGCTCCCACTCCCGCAGTAGCTGTCCGTAGCGGAGCAGCGGTTCCTCGAGGTCGACTCTCGCTTCGCGACCCCAGGTAGCGACTTCGTCGTACCCTTCCTGATAGGCAGGGTCGTCGGTCAGTCGAATGAGCATGTAATAGGCGGCGAGGACGCGACCTTCATCGCCAAGCCGACCGCCGCGATCTCGGATGAACTCGGCTACCGGCGCGAGGTCGGCCGGCAGCACCCCGTTGGCATAGTCGGCGGGCGACAGAACGTCGGTAAGGCGCTCGACCTGGTAGACGACGCCCTCGTAGTCGTCGATGGCCGCAAGGCTCTTTGCCTGCGCGAGAACGGACGCCACCAAGCGATCCCGCAGGTCGCTGCGGCCCGCGTCCTCGAGACCCATCATCTGATAGCGGCGAAGCTCAGCGGCGAACTCGGCGCTTGGAATGGGCTCGGCCACACGCACCGGCGCTGCAGCGGTGGATCTTCCGGAGCCGGTGTGCGCACAGGCGGTCCCGAGACTGAGACCGAGACTGAGTCCCAGGATGAGAAAGGACCGAAACTTCATTCAGCTTGCCGCTATAGCAGGGTCGGAGGGGCAGGGTAGGCACATATCTTGGCTGATACCCATCGGTCCGTGTCAGGCTATGCGGCGTCGTGGGTGGATATTTCGGAGCGCTGTTGATCGCGAGCGCGATCGTCTTTCTGAATCAGTTCTTCCTGGCAGCGGCCGGGTTCGTGCAACTTCGCACACTTTCGGTGACCTGGGGCGAGGCGATTCGTGCAGCGGCCAGCGCGCCGCTCAATCTCGCACTGGCACAAGCAGCAGGCGTGGGAGTGCTGTTCGCCATCGCGTATCCGCATCGACAGCGCCAAAACGGACTGCTCGAGGCCCTGCGCGTGAAGCCCCTGACCGGCGCGGTGGTCGCGCTCTGCTTCGCCATGGGCCTGGCGCTCCAGCTCCCGCTCGCCGAACTCGGAAACCTCGCGCAGGTGGTTTGGCCCGTTCCGTTCGATCAACTCGCGCTGCGCTACAAGCTCGTCAACCCTGCAACCTGGTGGAACGGCTTCTCCGCGCTCTTCGCGCTCGTGATCGTGGCGCCCGTCACCGAGGAACTGGTCTTTCGAGGGTGGCTGCTGCCCATGCTGAGTGAGCGATACGGGACGACCGCCGCACTCGCCTGGACCTCGATGCTGTTCGGACTGATTCACATCGAACCGGGCGCGATCGTCTACGCGACGGTAGGCGGTCTCATCCTCGGTGCGATCGCGATTCGCACCGGGTCGACGCTCGCCAGCATCGCGGTGCACGCGGGGATCAACGCGCTCCCCCTTCTGCTCCCGGTCACCCTCACCCGCATCGAAGGCTTCAACACCCTCTCGGATCGGGTCGAACACATCAGCGTGCCGCTCTTGGTGACCTCGGTCGCCATCGCGGGCGCGCTCCTGTTCGTCCTGTGGCGCTCGACCGCAAAGAGGACGACCGACCCGAAATAGGCGACCGGGCTCGGGGAAGAACGTCAGCTCGCTCAGACGCGTTCGACGTCCAGCACGCCCTGGAGCTTGGCTACGCCGCGCATGATTTCGCGGAGGCGATTCAGGTCGCCGACGCGGAAGTGAAACATGTTTTCGGCGCGTCCGTCTTTGGACAGACACGAGGCTTCGCTAATGCTGACGCCGTTTGAGGAGAATACCGACGAGACCGAGGCGAGGATTCCTGACCGGTCGTCGGTCATGACTCGGAGCGAGACGGGAAGGTCGACCTTTACGTCGTTGGCCCAGCTCACCTGGACGCGACGCTCTGGGTCGAGCTCGAGCACCCGCGGGCAGCCTCGACGGTGTACGGACACTCCTCGACCTCGCGTGATCCATCCGGTCACCGGATCGCCGGGCACCGGGCTGCAGCACTGAGCGAACCGGACGAGCATGTTGTCGTGGCCTTGAATCCGAATGCCGTCTGCATCGGTGCTCTTTGCAACGCGCTGCACGGTGCGCTCGAGCAGGCCCGGACGAAGCTGCTGCCGCTCGACGTCCTCGCTCGGCACGATGTGCTCCATCACTGTCGGAAGCGCGAGTTTGCCGATGCCAATGCGTGCGTAGAACTCCTCGGCGGAGCCGGTCTTGAAATGTGAGAAGACTTCCTTGGCGCGGTCACTCTTCAAGAAACGCGAGAGCGACAGCTTTCGCTTGCGCATCTCTTTTTCGAGAAGCTCGTGACCGAGACTCACTGCTTGCCGCCGTTCTTCGGTGCGAAGGTACGTGCGAATTCGCGAGCGCGCCCGACTGGTGAACGCAAACTCGAGCCAGTCTTTGCTGGGGTGCTGATTCTTGCTCGTAATGATGTCGACGACGTCGCCGTTCTGCAGCTTGTGCCGCAGGGGAACGATCGCACCATTGACGCGCGCGCCCGAACAGCGATTGCCCACTTCCGAGTGAACTGCGTAAGCGAAGTCAATCGGCGTCGCGCCGCGCGGGAATGTCTTGACGTCGCCCTTCGGCGTAAAGACGTAGACGTCCTCCGGGAACAAATCGACTTTGACGCTCTCGTAGAATTCTTCGGGGTCGGCGACCTCTTTCTGGAACTCCATGAGCTGTCGCAGCCAGACGAAACGGGCTGCGTCTTTGGGGTCGATGCCCCCGGTGTGCTCCTTGTACTGCCAATGCGCCGCGATCCCGTACTCGGCGGTGCGGTGCATTTCGTGGGTGCGTATCTGAATCTCGACGCGTCGGTTTCCGGGCCCGATGACGGTCGTGTGCAACGACTGGTACATGTTGGACTTTGGCAGGGCGACGTAGTCCTTGAAGCGACCTGGTACGGGCGTCCATTCCGAATGGATGACACCGAGCGTCGCGTAGCAATCGGCCACGCTCTCGGTGATGACTCGGAACGCAACGAAGTCGTGCACCTGCTCGAATCCCACCCCGGTCGCACGCATCTTTCGATGCAGGGAGTAAAGGTGCTTGCGGCGCCCGCTGATCTGAACCGGGAAGCCGCGGTTGAGCAGCATCTTCTTGAGCTGGCCGGTCACGTCTCCAATGTACGCGTCGGTGCTCTTGGCGACTGCGTCGACCTGCTCGTCGAGCACCTCGTAGGCTTCCGGCTCGAGGTGTCGGAAACTCAGGTCTTCAAGCTCGGCCTTCAGCCACTGGATGCCGAGCCGGCCCGCAAGCGGTGCGTAAATCTCGAGCGTCTCACGGGCAATCCGCTCCTGCGATTCCTCGGACATGTGCTCGAGCGTCCGCATGTTGTCGAGGCGATCGGCAAGCTTCACCAAGAGCACCCGAATGTCGCGCGCCATCGCGACCAGCATCTTGCGAAAGCTCTCGGCTTGGCGGTCTTCGCGCGAAGCGAAGTTGACCTTACCTAGCTTGGTGACGCCATCGACGAGGAACGCGACCTCTTCACCGAACACAGTCTCGATGTCCGCAACGGTGGCCTCACAGTCTTCGACGACGTCGTGAAGGAACGCAGCGCATACGCTCGACGCATCGAGCCGCATGTCGGCGATGATGTCGGCCACCGCCGTCGGGTGAGTGAAGTAGGGGTCTCCGGACTTCCGACTCTGACCGTCGTGCATTCGGGCGGCGTAGAGGTACGCCTTGTTGATCAGATCGGTATCTGCCCGGGGATGGTACCCTTTCACCTTTTCAAGGATGTTGGTGAGGCGAACCATGATGGTGTAGCCCGGCACCTCCGAATTTAACACCGGCTGGAATTGGTGCCAAGGTAGTGACGTTTGCTCCTTCCCGAATCATAGCCATGAACACGCAAACGCGCCCTGATCCTGCAATTGACCGATCCCCATGGAGAGGGCGCCTCGCGATCCTCGTGGCAGTCGTCGGCATTGCCTTCGTTGGTTCGCGGCTTGCGAGGGCCTGGCCGAGAACGGTCCCACTCGTCTATGAGACCGACGCGAGCCAGCTGGACGTCGATATTGTCCTAGACAACGAAGCGATGCAGAGCGCGCGTTTTCGGCGGGCAGCGAACCAAGACCCGGGCGGCGTCTTCGCCCACGAGCTGAGTCTTCCTCCGGGTGAATACCAACTGCAGATCACTACCTATGACGGCGACGGAAGCCCCGCCGACTACTACGAACGGACGCTTACCGTGCCCGCCGA
Organism: uncultured delta proteobacterium; assembly: GCA_963845195.1. Taxonomy (GTDB): domain Bacteria; phylum Myxococcota_A; class Polyangia; order Polyangiales; family Houyiibacteriaceae; genus SG8-38. The sequence continues at coordinate 604,872 of CAWJRH010000001.1, read as the reverse complement.
GGGCACCACGCGCTTCGATCTCCGCACCAATTAGCGCGGCACGAGAGCTCGGCGGGGTGCGGCCGTCGGCGGCCGAGGGCGCAGATCGGTCTTCAGAAGCAGCCGGCGATCGTCTACGATACGCAGAGGGTTTATCTCACTGAACACAGAAAACTGGACCGATTTTCAGTAGTCGGTATTCTAGGTGTCCCATGAAAGCAGAAGAACACGAACGAGGCATGCACCTGCTCGAGACCCTCTACGAGCTGGCGAGCGCCGACCTACCCGCCAGTCCGAGCAACCTTGCCGAGTCCCTCGGCATCGCCAGTTCGGAACTCACTCCGCTGCTACGCCGACTCGACGCCGAAGGGCTCGTCGATGCTAAGCGGTGTCGCCTCACGATGTCCGGCCTGGTGCTCGCCGTCTCGAGAGCCGGTTCCAGCAAAGTCTCCCGCCGCGCAGCATAGAACCGAGCACGAACGCCGCCCTTGGGCGGCGTGCAGTGCGGAAGAGAGGACTCGCCCCGGGACACTTCAGGAGGCCGAACCGGAACGGACGACAGTCCGTGAAGGCGGCCGGCGTGAAGGAACCGTCGAGTCCTCGAAGCTGGGGAGGGCGATGCCCGACCAGGGTGCGGAAGAGAGGACTCGAACCTCCACGAGTGTTACCTCACATGAACCTGAATCATGCGCGTCTGCCAATTCCGCCACTTCCGCTGAAGACTGCCCTCGATAGACGTTGGCTCCGGGGCTGTCAAGCCAGTGCCGACGCATCGGCAGCAAAGCTTCCTAGCCCTGTAATTTTTTCATAGGCTCGCATTCACTGCGGGGTTAAAGAGCGCGAAATGGGCTAAATTAATAAATGATTTCTTGATTCTAACCGGCCGCGTGGCTCGGCACGAGGGTTGCAGTACTCGACCCCGTGGGTCGGAAATCTAGAGAGCAGCTGTCGGGTCTCACCTTGGTCGAGCTGATGGTCGTCCTCGCGGTGATGGGCATTCTGGTGAGCGCGGCGCTTCCGAGTATCGGGAAGGGCTTCGCGGACCGGCGCGTTGCGATTGTCTCCCGCGAAGTCGTCGGGCTGTTTCAGCGCGCCCGGTACATGTCGAGCGCCTACGGGCGCGCGCACCAGGTAGTCTTCGATACGGCGAACGGAAGCGGACTCGCCGAAGAGTTCGCTTTCGAAACCCTGCGCGGCACCTCGAGTGCCTGCGCGGTGAGCACCTTCGAGTCGGGCCTCGATCTCACCGACCTCTCCTGCGACGACCCGGCGCACTGGCGCTGCGTCGATCATCTCTACGCAAGCACCCACGACGCCGACCCTTCAGACAACGATCTGGTGCGGGTCGAAGGCTACGGCGACACGACCTTCTGCTACGAGGCCGGCTCGAACAACCAGGTCCTCGTCGGCTCGGTGCTCTACTCCAACTGGCAGGCCCCGCGCTCTCAGGCGGGCTTCGGCTTCGTCGTGTACCGCGAGCTCGACGGAGACCCGATGGGCGTTGCGCGAAAGGTGCTCGTGCCCTCGGGCTCGGGCTCTCCCAGGATTTTGCGATGAGCGATCTCGTCACGAAGCATGATCCCAAGCGTGAGCGCGGCTTCACCCTCGTCGAGGTCATGATCGCCATCGGAATCATGACGGTGGGCTCGCTCGGGATTCTCTCGATGCACCACGCGGTGACCCGCGCCAATCGTGAAGCACGCGAGATGAACACCGCGATCGCGATCACCGAGACCTGGCTCGAGCGGGCGGAGCGCGATGCCCTGCTCTGGACCGCGCAGGGCTTCAACACCGTGGAGCTGCAGGGGACCGACTACCTCAAGGAGCTCGCAGGCGTGGCGACGCAAAGCGCCTGGTTCAAGCCCCTTCCGGCAGATCAGACCCGCGAGTCGTGGGCCTTTGACTATTTTGGCATCGACACCACCGACGACGATGAAACGAAATTTTGCGTGAACATGCGGCTGACCTGGCTACGGCAGGGGAGCTCAGCACGGGTGGATGTCCGTACTTTTTGGCTGCGTGAGGGCCATACGGTCGACACGCCTGCCAGCACTGACTGGGTCAGCGGCACCAGTTTTCGAGGCGCCGCGTGTGACGCCGCCACGGCCGATGGTTGGGACCTCGGGGTCGCACCCAACGTGAACACGATCTTCGCGTCGACGGTCGTAACTTGGCTACGAAGGGACGCACCATGAAGCCCCAGAGACTCCGTCAGAAGCTCGCACGACACACCGAACGGGGCTTCACGCTCATCGAGCTCATGATCGCAATGGTCGTCGGACTCACCGCGATCAGCGCCGTCTACTCCCTAGGCTCGGCGATGAGCGAGCAGTTCTTCGTCGAGCAGCGGGTCGCTTCCTCGCAGTCGACCTCGCGGGTTGCCACCCTCGAGCTCCGGCGCGACATCTCGCGGGCGGGGCTTTTCGGCACCCCCAATGCGTTCATTCGGCAGGGCGACGCCGGGGTGAACCGATTCGATCCGACCTGCGACGCGCTGCGTCCGACCCTTCCGCTCATCGGTGGCGGCAACGGCCCGCTCGGGGCGTTTCAGTACTACTTCAACGAGGATATCGGCGTCCTCGACCCGTCAGGCATCAACGTCGGCGCGCGCGCCGATCGACTCCGGGTGTTGACGAGTCTCTACCTTACAGAGCAGCTGCTGGTGAACTCGACGAGCATCGATGGGCTCACCCTGGTTCTGCAGGACGGCAACCAGGCCTATCGCCGCACCTTTGCCTGGGGCAACACCGCCGGGCCGTTCACCGCGGGGCAGGCCCCCGACTACCTGGACGGCGTGCTCGACTGGGACAACGCCTGGGGCGGTGCCACCGACGACTGGCGGGGAATCAGCCAGACCGGTGCGCGGGCCTTTCAGGTGGGCTCGGTGCTCCACATTGAAACCCCCCAGGGTCGCCACTTCTTTCGAACGGTGTTCGGCAAGGGGGCGAGCGTTCAGGATCAGATTCGGCTCAACATCACCCCGGCGCTGCCGATCGGCACCTCGTGTCTTCCGGGGGCCGCCGAGGGCTCGACCATCGCCCCGCTCCAGTGGGTTGAGTACGCCATCGTGGACCCGTTTGCGCCGGCCGACGCGGGGACTACCGACGACTTCGTCAAGTTCGACTCGGTGTTCTCGGGAGATCTCGCCGACTCCGATAGCCCCGTGCTGGAGGTGCATCAGCTCTCCGAGGCGGACCTGCTCGAATCCCCCAACCGGGTCCTGGTGCGGAGGATTCTCAACGCGACCGACCAAACGGTTCAGCCGAACTCGACCCAGGTGCTCGCCGAGTTTGTCACGCACTTCGAGGTGAGCTTCGGCATCGACACCAACTCGGGGGTGACGCAGGCAGGAAACCCCCCGCAGCTCGCCTTCGAAGAGGGCGCGAACGCCGAAACCGAAATCAACGCGAACCCGCAGCGAGTGCGCACGGTCATCATCAACCTCGGAATCCGAAGCCCGCTCGAAGACTCCACGCTCGAGTACGTGGCTCCCATCGGGAATCAGCCGCCAACCCGCTTCGACATCGACGACACGCGCAAGGGTACGGCCCGCGTTCGTCAACTCCGCATCGAAATCCCCGTGCCAAGCGTCGCCAGTAGGAACCTCGGATGACCCGCTCCCGCAACGACCGACAGAAGCAGGAGGGCGCTGCGCTCTTCATCGTCCTGATGATCGTGATGGTCGGGACCGCAAGCGCCGTCTTCTCCGCAAGCAGCGTCGCCCACGAAGTGCGCGGCACGGGGTTCGCCCGTCAGCAGATGCAGACGCGCTACGCGGCCAAGGCTGGCCTCATCGCGGCGCTCGACTGGTTCGACATCTTCGGCCCCGAGACGGTGCGCAACCTGATGCTCGCGCCCGGAGGCAATGAAGGGGTGCTGTTCACCTGCCCGGTAGGCGGCGGCACCTGCTACCCGGAGGTGCCGATGGCGAACAACCGTCGGGCCTATCGACTCTACCCCGAGCACTTCTCCGAGCTGAAGGCCACCGGCGGCGGTCCAGGACTCCTGATCGGCGACCCCTACACCAAGAACGACTCGTTCGGACAGAACTCCGCGCTCGCCCCGGTCGTGACGATCGACATCTACGACGAACGAATCATCAGCAAGCTGCCCGCGGGCGCTGCCGCGCAGGGCGGGACCAAATTCAAGTACATGCGCACCACGCTGACGGCGCGGGCGCGCGCACAGGTCGACACGAACACCTTGGTGAGCGGCGACCTCCAGGACACGGACGACCCGCGTCAGCGGAACGAAACAGCCGCGGACTATCGGGCCTACGTCATCAGCGGGCCCTTCCTGACAGGACAATGATGCAACGCACCCTCCCCACCCTGCTTGGACTGCTGCTGCTCGGGACGGTGGGCGCTGCCTCCATGGCGAGCGCGCAGCCCCCGGACATCCGCAACATCCGACCCCACGTCATGCTTCTCATCGATACCTCGGGCTCGATGGAGCGAAAGCCCGACTGCCTCTGCGTCACTCCGGCCTGCCTCGAGTGTCTGCCGGTCTGCTCGTCCCCCACCTTCGAGGAGAACCGCTGGTCGGTCGTCACCCAGGCGCTGACCGGCGAATTCACGCCGTACGAGTGCAGCTCGGAAAACCGCCTCGGAGGCATCTACTCGGGAGAATACGACGAGGGCTACTTCCTTCCGCACGTGCTGCTTCCTCAGGAGCTGCCCGTCTACGCAGGAACCCAGGACGGCAACGGCATCCTCGATATCTATCTCGAGCGAATCAAGTTCGGCCTGATGACCTTCGACTCGGTGGGCACGCTTAGCGATCAGCCGCCGCTGGTCCCGCAGACGATCTTTCAGACAGCTCCGTTCCCGACTGAATCGTTGGGCACCAAGGGCATGTACTCCTATGGAGTCGACGCGCCGTTCTCGTTCCCAGGCGCGTTGACTACGTACATGCTCAACGCGGGCGCGCGGTCGGCGTCGGCGACCGAAGGCGGCCTGGTCAGCGTCGGCGACGACGGCACGGGCTCGATGAATGCCACGAACGCGGCGATCCAGGCGACGCTCCTCGGCGATGCGGGCCTCGGCAAGAACCCCCTTCGACCCTTCGGCAACACGCCGACAGGCGCGCTGGTCGCGGACTTTCAGAACTTCGCACAGACAGACCCGAACTTCATCGTCAAGACCGCGGACCCAGGCCCAGGAGACCCGTACTTCAGCTGCCGCAAGAAGAGCGCAGTGCTGATCACCGACGGCAGGCCCAACGGCGACATGCGCGGAAGCCCTGTGTTCTGTGAGGCGCTGGGACAGCCGGTGGGCGCCAACGGCTGCCCGTACGAAGAAATTCAAGCCACGGTCGCCGCGATGATCTCGGCGGGCGAGATCGATCAGTTCTATGTCATCGGATTCGCGCTCGACGGCGACCCGACCGAGGTGGCCAACACCGAGGCGCTCCTCGACGACATCGCGTCGGTCGGCGACACCGGCGCCGCACTCTTCGTCTCCGGGCGAGCCGAACTCGTCAGCGCGCTCAGCACGATCCTGAACGAGCAGAACCCCGGTGCGACCAGCCGAACCGCCCCCGTCCTGACCGGCCTGGTCCCAGGACTGATTCAGTCGGAGTTCATTTCGGGCTTCAACGCGTCGTTCGACGCCTCGGACCCCTGGGACGGCATTCTCGAACGTAGACGCGTGCTGTGCGTCGGCACGCCGCCGACCCCGGTGGAGCAGGTAGTCGTCGACTCGGACCGCTTCCACCTGCTGCTCAACCAGCAGTCTGCGCCTCCGAGCGCTGTACAGCCTTTCGCCTCGGACGTCGGAGTGAGCTTTTCGGGCGGGTATTCGCGAAATCTATGGACGGTGCTGCCACAGAACGACAACTTCGGAATGGTCAACGACTACCTTGTCGGCAACGGCCGGGGCAAGATCACCGCGCTCTCGGACGAAGCAATCGACGTCCCAGTCGACACGGCCGACCTTTCGAGCGTACCGGCCGCCGAATTCAGCGCCGCGATCGATCCCCGATACTTCGGCTACGGCCAGGCAGACACGGCTGAGGCAGCCACCTTGGTGAACTGGATCCACGGCGTCGGTGGCAGCGGCCGTGAGAACGAACGACTCGGCGACATCTATCACTCGACCCCCGCCATCGTCGGCCCGCTCGTCGACGATCTCGAGGACCAGACCTACAACGACTGGCGGCTCGGCCTCGCCCATCAGTTGAGTCCCGAATCTGCCGAAGACCTCGCGGCTTCCGGGGGGTGGCAGCTCAATCGACGGCCGCGGGTGCTCTACGCCTCAACCAACGACGGGGTCATCCACGCGTTTCTTGCAGACGACTACCCGACCAACACCTTCAACGCGGGCAATATGCTCGACGAGTTCGCCTGCGCCGACGGCAAAGACGCCGGCACCGAGCTCTGGGGTTTCATCGCGCCGATGTTCCTCGACGACCTAGACAATCTGCTGTCTGGCGGCAGCAAGCAGTGGTTTGCCGACGGCAACCTCGTGGTGCGCGAGCTCTACGACGTGCGCAAGTTCGCTGAAGACGACGGCGGGGGCACGCAGATCAACTCGGTCTCGAGTAATACCAACGTCTGGCGCACCGTGCTCATCGTGAGCTTCCGGAACGGCGGCAACGGCATCGTTGCGCTCGACGTGACCAACCCCTGTAAGCCCGAGTTCATGTGGCAGTTCACCGACGACGACCTCGGCGACACCTACGGCCAGCCGACGGCCGCGCAGGTCTTCCTCGAAGACAAGGACCCGCTCCCCGTCACCGGAGGCAGCGGCGGCGACATCGTCTTCAGCCCCCGTCAGTCGCACGGCGTGGTGATTCTTCCGGGAGGCCAGGGAATCGAGGACGCGGCGGCGAGCCCGTGCTTGATTCCGTCAGGAGACTCGCTGCCCGAAGGCATGGTCGAAGCCGACAACGTCACGGTCATCGGTCCGCGCTCGAACCGACGCTGTTGGCGAGGGGCGAACTCGTCTCCGCCGGCGCCCGCGGTCGGGCGCGCGCTCTACTTCATCGACCTCGCGACGGGCGCGATGATTCGCAAGATGGACGAGACGATCTTCCCCGCGCCGCTCAACGGGGCCGTCTCCGTGTTCCGAGGCGATACGGGCACCGTAGGCAGCGCGGCGTACACGGTCGACGCGGACGGCGTGCTCTGGCGAATCGACATGGCCCCGTCGGACCCCGAAGACTGGACCGCACTCGCCCTGCACGACATCTACTACGACACCGCCTTCGACGAGGCCGAGCCCACTTATTATCCGCCGGCTCTGACGATCAACCCCGCGGGGGAGATCGTGGTCCTGGTCGGTACCGGCAACATCGACGTGCTAGACGACTCGACGGCGCAGAACCGAGTCGTCTCGATCACCGAGAAGCTCACGTTCGACACGGCCGGCAATCTGGCGGACCTCGAGGGTCGGCTCAACTGGGAGGTGGTCCTCGAGGACGGCGAACAGATGACCGGTCCACTCGAGCTCTTCAACGGGCAGGCGTTCTTCGGCAGCTTCCGTGCCGCCGGCACGAACCCGGTCGACGCGTGCGGCATTGGCGGGAGCCGCATTTTCGGCGTGAACTATCTCGATGACCCGCAGAACGCCGGCGCCTTGAGGCCCGCGCTCACCGACACGCTCGGCAACCCGGTACCCTTCCTCGATGGTAGCGACATCCCCGACCTCGCGACGTCGCTCGTGTTCGGGCTTCAGGTCGCGCAGCAGCCGGTCTGCACAACGCTCGCGAACTCCGCGATTACGGACCCGTTCGGGGTTGGCTCGCTGACCTTCCCCGTCAATACCAGCGGCCGACAGTTCAAGCTCGTCGCGGCGCTGAGCGGCTCGGGCACCCCGGTGGGCGGGCTCTCCATCGACGTCCTCGGAGAGTCGATCGCCGCGCCTGAAACGTTCACTGCGGTTTCCGGCATGGGCGAGTCGCTGGAATAGGTGGACACGATGATGCGCACACCGACCACTGTCTTGTTCTCGATTTCGCTCTTGCTGAGCGCCTGTCGCTCTGAGCCAGCGCAAGCCCCGCCGGCTCCTGCCGCAGAGCCCGACGCCGCGCCTGCGGCACAGCCCGCGGAGCCCATCGAGAGAATGCCGGTCTACGACACGAAGGGCGCCCTGCGGCCTTCAGACAAGTTCGTGGTCGGGATTCAGCTCCCGCTAGGACTCGAGCCGTTCCACGAAGAAAACCTGATGCACGTCTACCGTATCCGTGCCCCGATCCGGAAAGTGCTCGCCTATTTTGGGCCGATGCTGGTCACCGGCCGGGTCGAGCGTCAGGGTCAGGGCGCGGTGTACCGGACGGCCAGCGTTCGCGGCGCCGAGATGAGTCCGACCAAGGTCGATGTCTCCATCCTCGACATCGGCAATGGGTTGACGCGCGTCGCGATCACCGAGCTACCGCCCCCTCCGGCCTATCCGCCGGCCGAAACAGAGGTCCGCCAGCAGGCGGTTCGAGATTTCCGACTCCTCGACTGACCTCGGACTCCGAAGCTCGCTCAGCGGTAGGCCGCGAAGGTGCACTGAACGGCGCCGACCGGAAGCGCCTTCGTCCTGACGATGGTGGTCGAAACCCGGTCGCCGGCCTCGGTCCGTTCGAGGCGGTCGACCAGCCCGGCAGCACGCCGCGTGGAGCTCTTGTTCGGAGATCCCGAGACGCCAACCTGACAGGCGACCGGCCCGTGTGGAAACGCGGCAAGCAGGCCCTCGAAGCGTCTCACCGTCGCGCCCGACACTTGCCCGGAGGCGTCGAAGAACCCGTCGGATCGAACGATGACACCGGTGTTCGTGCGGTCGGCAACGAAGCCCATCACCAATGCGGTCTGGACGAGCTCGGTCGACGCGCCCGGAAGCGGCTCTGGCCATTGACGACGCATCGTCCCGATCAGCGCCTCGGTGTCGAGGAGCAGCGCTTCGGCAAGATCGGCGGACCGCGGACTACGCGTTTCGATCTCGGCGGCGCGATCCTCTCGGGGCCGGAGCTCGGCCTGCGAAGCGCCAAGCGCGCGCGCGAGCGCAAGATTGAGCCGCGCCCGACTGAGGAGCGCGGCCACTACTTGTTCGGTGGACGCATTCGGAGCGTTCGGCGACAGGCGTTCCGCCTCGCGAAGCGCCACGTCCCTGGCCTCGTAGAGGGAAATGTCGCGCGCAACTGCGGCAGCAGCCTCTTGGTCGCGGCCAAGCTGCTTGCTCCAGCGCTCTTCCTCGCGTTCCAGCTCGGCGCGGCGGCGGTCGAGTTCGATCCGTTCGCCTTCGGTGGCAGCCGCGGCGAGCCAGAGACGGGCCTCGGTCTCAAGTTCCTCTGCCGCATCCGGGTCTCGGTCGCGTCGAGCACGCTCGGCCCCGGCAGTCGCGATGTCGGCATTGGCGTAGAGGTCGGGCGCGAGCTCCTTGGCAAGGGCGGCGGCTGGAGATTCGAATAGAGTCGCCGACGACTCGGTCTGCTGACGCCCGCCACAGGCCGTCGCGAGGCACGAAACCAACGCGAGCAGGCCGAGTCGGCAACCCACCTCGCGCGCCGTCACGGCACCTCCAGCTTGTTCGCGAGCTCGGCGCGCTCTCGCATGAGCGTCTCGAGCGCACGACGCTGCGCGATGGCTCGCTGCTTGACGAGTTTGAGCCGGCGTTCGGCGTCGATGAGCGCTAGCTGCGCGCTCCGCCGCGCGATCTGCCGGTCGCCGAGCGTGAGCGCAGCGTCGGCGATTGCCTGCGACCGCGTCACGCTGGCGGCACTCACGCCGGCGGCGTCCGCCTGCGCAAGGGCCCGTTTGGCCTGATCGAGGGCTCCACGTGCGACCGCTGCGTCCTGCTGCGCCTCGATTGCAGCCAGGCGCCGTTCCAGCTCGGGCGTTTTGGCGCGAACCACCGATGCCGGGGTACCGAACTCGTCGGCTCTTGCGCCGAACGCAACCGCGGCCGTCAAGGCGCAGCTCAGTACGGCGAGTCGAAGGAACGCACTACTGGTAGCTGAAGCGCAGCTCGTAGTCGCAGATTCGGTAGACGTCGCCGTGTTCGATGCGCTTGGATTCGACCCGTTGACCCGCGAATTCGATGCCATTCGTGCTGCCCAAGTCTTTCATGAAGTAGACCCCGTCATGAAACACGACTGCGGCGTGCCGCCGCGAAATGTTGCCGTCGCGAATCGCCAGGTCTGCGCTCTTCGCGCCGCGTCCGATGATGAACTCGTCCTTGTCGACGCTGAAGTCCTGACCGTTGAACTCGAGAACCAGCATCCTGCGTGAGACCGAGTCCGAGTAGCGTTGCCCCGGGAGCGGCGGTGGGGCCGTCGGCTTGGCCGTCGGCATGGGGGTGAGCATTGGTGCCGAAACCGGCGCCGGACGCGACGGCGGTGGCGCGGTCTGCGGCTGGGCCAGCGAACCGTCGCCTGCGGCCACGCCGAACGATTCACGATGCTCTTCCGGAACGTCGAGTTGGTTGCCGATCCGCGAGACGATCTGTTCGCGGTTCCGCGCGTACTCACGCATCGCCTCGTTGATCAGATAGTCGACCGAGCAGTCGAGCTCATCGCTCATGCGGTCGAAGATCTCGTAGAGATACTCCCGACATTGAAAGGCCTTCACTGTTTTCTTGTCGCCCTGATCCGTCATCTCGTCGACTTATTCGCCATCGGTCCCTTGTTCACGCATTTGAAGCGCCGCAATCGCGGCCTTCGCAACATCTCCGACCTGCGTTGCTGGAGGGTTGAGCTGAGCCCAGCCTTCTCCCGCGACGACGGCCGTGTCCGTCGTGAGTTTGCCCATCGTCGGAATGTCTTCCCCCTGACCCCTGCGCTCAAGATAGCGCAATGCGATGATCCGATTCCACCAATGTGCGGAATCAAGCAGCTCAAGCACGGTCTGCGTCGGCGGCGGGGACATCTGACTCAGGCGGGTTGCGTAGCCTCCGAGTTCCTCTGGCTCGTACTGGATCCCGTCAGCTGCCGGTAATTCTTCGGAAAATTTCTCGATCTGGGAGTCGCCGCCGATCATCAGCACGAGCTCTCCAGCGCGCCAACGCAGTCGTTTGTTCAGTTGGTCATCGCTGGTGCAGGAAGCGGCGGTACAGCCGGGAAGGGTCACCAACGGCCAAAGCTTCGGAATCGCGCGTCGGCTTCGGATGTCGCCCACCCGGTCGAACGCGTAGTCCCGAACCTCCATCGAGTTGCCGGGGTCGAGGGCGATCGCAAGCAGCCGGTTGAGCTGCGCGGTGGTCACATGACCCTCGAGCGCCCTGAGCGCGGTGGCGCGACGCGCGTTGAGCCGTTCGGTCCAGGCCGCGCTGTCCTCGGGGCCCGGCTTGGTGTCGGCGATTTGCATCAGGCGCATCGAGATCACCTCTTCGTCGGCGAGGCTGCTCATCGCCGGAAGAACGCCGTTGTTGATGTAGTTCTCTCGGTTGTACACGGCGATGGGGGCCACCCGAGCATCGTCGGCAGGTTCACCTGCGGCTTCGAGAGACGCGCGGATCTCGCCGCTCAGCCAGCTGACGAACTCGCGGGTTTCCATCTTCTTTTCGATGTCGACGAGCCGTTTGGCGGCCCGCGCCTTCGTTGGCTCGTCGCCGGTCTCCGCGATGATTTCGGAGATCTTGATCATCGCGAGGGGCGCCATCTTCTCGTGGAGCGCGTCGACGAGCATGCCTGCGGCCTCAGAGCCAAGCGATCGGGTGACCTGCTCAGCGCTGTAGTCGCCGGCGAGGCTCCGGCCCTCGAAGTCGCTCGCGTACCAGCCGACGACCGATTCGGTCAGGGTGGTTCGCGAGGCCTCCGGGGCGTAGGGAATCAACATGTACGCCGCGTCTTTCGCGCGAATCTGAGCCTGCAGGTCGGTCTCGGTGGCATCCGCTTCGAGAAGCCCCTGCAGCCGAGGGACCATCGCGGTCACGATCGTACCGGTGGCCTCGGCATCTTCGTGGCTTAGCTGATCGAGCGTCCGGTCGAGGAGCTGAAGCCCGTTCACATCGCTTCGATCCATCTCGACGCTCGCCAAGGCGGCTTGGGCCCGAAGGTCGTCCGAGTAGCGATCGCTGCCGACTACGGCCATCAGCCGACTCGGACCCTTGACCGTACCCTTCCACGCTTCGACATCGTCGTAGTCTGCTTTGCAGCCGACCAGGAGCGCGCTCACCGCCATGCAAAGAATCGCGATCTGGATGATCTGCTGCTTCTGACTCAACGAACGATCCCCCGCCTGAGTTCGAACTCGTGGGGATGATAGAGGATTCACCAATGCAATCAAGAGATTGCGACCGACGTGATTTCTTGACCAGGCCCCCGGTCGACCCCTAGCCTCCGCATGTAGGAGGCATCTTACTTGAGCGTACATGAAACCACCTCTTCCGGAGACCTGGTCGCCCCGGAAGGGCGGCGGCAGGACGTGCTCGCCATCGTGAGCCTGACTGGGACCGTTCTACTCACTCTCGCGCTGCTGTCATTCGACGCGCGAGACATGTCGGCGAACCTCGTCGGTCCGGTCGGACACCGGTTCTCCCGCGCGCTCATGCTGGCGTTTGGCCTCTTCGCCTGGTTGATTCCGCTCGAGGGCGCACTTCTCACCCTGCGCCTCTTTCGACGTCGTTCCGCGATGCTCGGGCTGGCGACGCTGGCGTCGACGCTCGTGCTCGTGGTGATCGGGGCGGCACTCGCCCACCTGCTCATCGAGCCGCAGGCGATCTGGGGGGCGTCGCCCGGCGGCGCGGTAGGTGAGCTCTTGGGCGAGGTTCTGCGTTCGCTGCTCGGGTTCACCGGCACGGTGGTGATCGGCTTTGCCGTCCTGGGCATCGCCGTGATTCTGCGCACCCCGTGGACGCTCGAAGAAGTGGGGCAGGCCTTCCTGCGGACCATCGCGGCGGGCGTCGACTACGTGAAGCAGACGGTGCTTGCGATCCGCGAGGCCTGGGCAGCGGCGCGAGAGCTCGAAGAGGAAGAGATCCGCGCAAGCCAACCGCGAATCTCGGAGCCGCGGATCTCACGTCCTCGGACGACGCGTCCCAAGGTGATGGACACCGCCACCGGGGAGCCCGTCCCAGACCCGGACGACGAGTTCGAAGACCCCGAGAGTCGCGCAAGCGCGCCCGTCATCAAGCCTCCGCGCGCGGGCGCGGCAGATGACAACGCGCGCACCGCCGGGGCTTCGCCGACGATGCCGACGATCGTCGCGCCGAAGGAGACCAAGCAGGAGCCGCTGTCTATCTCGACTCGCCCCCGGACGCCCAAGCAAGCGTTCCAGCTTCCCCCGGTCGAGCTCCTCGCCGAGCCCGACGCGTCCGTGATCCGTGTCGACGCCGAGGCGCTCCGCGAGAACGCCGAACTCTTGACCGAGAAGCTGGCCGCCTACGGGGTGCAGGGTCGGGTCGACGAGATCCACCCCGGTCCGGTTGTGACGATGTACGAGTTCGAGCCGCGCAGCGGGACAAAGGTCTCGAAGATCGCTGGGCTCGCAGACGATCTCGCCATGGCGCTCGCCGCCCAGAAGGTCCGCATCGTTGCCCCAATCGCAGGCAAGGCGCGGGTGGGTTTCGAGTTGCCGAACGACGATCGCAACACGGTGCATCTGCGTGAGATCCTCGAAGATCGTCGTTGGACGAACCACCACGGCGCCCTCCCGATGGCGCTTGGCAAGAACATCGGCGGCCAACCGGTCTACGTCGACCTTGCCAAGATGCCGCATCTCCTCGTCGCGGGCGCGACCGGGTCGGGCAAGAGCGTTGCGCTCAACGTGATGCTTGCCTCGATTCTCGCGAAGAAGACGCCGGAAGAAGTGCGCATGCTGATGATCGACCCAAAGGTGGTCGAGCTTCAGGTCTTCGATGGGATTCCGCACATGCTCTTGCCGGTCGTCACCGACATGAAGAAGGCCGCTCTTGCACTGCGTTGGGCCGTCGATGAAATGGAGCGGCGCTACCAACTGTTCGCGGACGCGGGCACCCGAAACATCGATACGTACAACCGTCGTGTGGGCCGCGTGGAAAGCGGAGATCTCTCGCTCGAGAAGTTCATGCCGCGTCGCAAGGGCAAGGTGAGCGCCCAAGATGCATCCGGCAACGAGGTCCTGCTAGACCCGGTCGACGGCGAGGCAGCCGATGCCGAGAACTTCACGCCGCACAAGTTGCCCTCGGTGGTCGTCGTCGTCGACGAGTTCGCCGACCTGATGATGGTTGCCGCCAAGGACGTCGAGACCTGCATCGCTCGACTCGCGCAGAAGGCCCGGGCTGCCGGCATCCACGTCATCCTCGCGACGCAGCGGCCAAGCGTCGATGTGATTACCGGCATGATCAAGGCCAACTTCCCCGCGCGAATGGCGTTCAAGGTCTCGCAGCGCCAGGACTCGATGACGATCCTCGGGCGATCGGGCGCAGAGCATCTGCTCGGGATGGGCGACATGCTGATGATTCCGCCGGGCGCGAGCGATCTGCAGCGCGTTCACGCGGCCTACATCGGCGAAGACGACGTGCGCGCGCTATGCGATTACCTGCGGGAACAAGGCAGCCCCGAGTATCAGAACGAGATCCTCAAGCCGCGCGACGACGAGGGTTCGGGCGAAGAGAGCGACGACCCGCTCTACGACCAGGCGGTCTCGGTCGTTGCCGATGCTGGATACTGCTCGATCAGCCATGTGCAGCGGCAGCTCAGCGTGGGCTACAACAAGGCTGCGAAACTCGTCGAGCGCATGGAGCAAGAGGGTGTCGTGGGGCCGCCAAGTTCGAAGGCCGGCGGTCGGCGCGAAGTGTTGGTCGGTCCGCAGTAGGCGCGTACTGCATGGCCGACGACCCGCCAGGACTGGCGTCACCGGACGCCCTAGCCCAGAGTTCGCGACATGAGTCTTTCCGATGAAGCGCTTCTGGCCCTGGACCGCCGGCACGTCTGGCGCCCATACACATCGAGCGAGGACCACCAGCGGAACGACCCACTGATCGTCGAGCGCGCCGAAGGCCCGTGGCTCATCGGCACGCACGGTCAGCGTGTCTTCGACGCGAGTGGGTCGTGGTGGTGCAACAACCTCGGCCACGGACATCCTCGACTGCGCAAGGCTCTCACCGAACAGGCGCAAACTCTGATGCACTGTACCTTCGCCGCGGCCACCCACGAGCCCGGCGTCCGCCTCGCGACCGAGCTTGCCGCGGCGGCGCCCGAGGGCCTCGACCGCGTCTTTTTCAGCGATGACGGTTCCACCGCCGTCGAGGTGGCTCTCAAGATCGCGTTCCAGTACTGGCAGCAAAACGGACGCCCCGAGCGCGATCGGTTCCTGACGCTACCGGGCGGCTACCACGGCGATACCCTGGGCGCGATGAGCGTCGGCGCGGTCGACGAGTTCAGCGGAATCTTCGGACCGTTGCTGTTCAACGCAGTGCGCCCCGTCGATCCGATCGAGCACGACTGGGCCCCTGTCTTCGAAGAGATCGGCTCCCGACTCGAAGCCGAAGGCGACCGAATCGCCGGGGTGATCGTCGAGCCGATCGTGCAGGGCGCCGCCGGGATGCGCATGTACGCGCCCGAGTACCTCACCACGCTCCGCGAGCAGACGCGGCGCGCAGACACCTTCCTGATCGCCGACGAAGTGTTCACCGGCTTTGGCCGCACCGGTCCGATGTGGGCCTGCGACCACGCGGGGATCGCGCCCGACCTGCTCTGCACCGCCAAGGGCCTTTCCGGCGGCATCATTCCGTTCGCCGCCACGCTCGCCTCGGAGCGAATCTACGATGGTTTTCGCGGTGGAAAAGACCGCGCGCTGATGCACGGACACACGTTCTTCGGCAATCCGCTCGGAGCCGCGGTCGCTCTCGAAGTGCTTGCGATCTACCGCGACGAGGACCTGCTCGAAGCTGCACGGCGCAAGGCGGCTCGCTTGAAAAACGCCATCGAAGCGCTCGGTGAGCGTCCTGAGATTCGGCACCCCCGCGCCCTCGGAATGTGCGCCGGGTTCGAGGTGGGGTCGCCCGGATACATGGGAACGATCGGCTGGCAAGTCTCGGAAATCGCGCTCGAACTCGGTGCCCACCTTCGACCGCTCGGCAACACGGTCTACGTCATCCCGCCCCTGACGATCACGGACGACGAGCTGGAGCAGCTTCTCGCGATCGTCGAGGAAGCCACCGCGCGCGCGCTGGCCGGAGGCACGTGAACGACAGCGGTCGACGTTCGGATCGTCTGCGTGCCTACGCTCTCGCTACCGTCGGGGGAGCGATGTATTTTCTAGGCTGGGCAGGGTTTGGCATCTGGCCGCTCGCGCTCGTGGCGCTGGTTCCGCTCTGGGCGGCCGTCGAGCTCTCGCTCGACCGAGGCGCGCTCGAAATGCTTCTGCTCGGCGGCGTCTACGGGCTCGTGATGATCGCAGGCGGCTACCACTGGTTGGTTCCGTTCTTCGAAGTGTTCTCGGGCTACGGGACCGGACCGAGCCTGGTGTTCTGGCTGGTCTTCTCCGCGTTCATCGGAGGGCAGTACGCGGTCGTCGCGCTGCTCTACGGCCTCGGGCGGCGACGGGGGTGGTCGGTGGCACTCGCGGCGCTGCCGACCTGGCTGCTCTGCGAATGGCTCTACCCGAAGCTGTTCCCCGTCTACCTCGCCAACAGTTTCCATGGGCAGACACCGCTGCTCCAGGCCGCTGAACTCGGCGGTCCGCTGCTCGTGAGCGCGGTGGCGGTGTTGATCAACGTCGCAGTATTCGAAACATGGAGGTGGCGCAAGGGTTCACGGAGTCGGCCGAACCGCGTCTGGCTAGCCGCCGGGGGTGCCTTGGCTCTGTCGCTGACCTTCGGTCTAATTCGCATGCAGCAAATCGACGCGGCGGTCGAGACTGCAGAGCCCTTTCGGCTCGGCATCGTGCAGGTGAACATGGGCATCTTCGAAAAGCGCGAGGATGCCGTAGAGGGCCACCGCCGACACTTGGAGCAGAGCCGACAGCTCGAAGAGGAAGGTCCGCTCGACCTGCTGGTCTGGCCGGAGTCTTCTTACATCGACAGCTTGCCGCGCACGCTCCCGATGTCTGGGGATCGAGTGCGCGGATCGATTGAGACGCCAGTCTTGTTTGGCGGTGTGTCACGCGAACGCCGCGACGACCGCAGGCACGTGTACAACACCGCGTTCCTCATCGACCGGGAAGGCACGATCGCGTCGAGCTACGACAAGACGTACCTTTTGATGTTTGGGGAATACCTGCCTCTCGGGGAAACGTTCCCGGCGCTCTACGAGCTTTCGCCGAATAGCGGCCACTTCACGCCCGGAAGCCACGTTGAGCCGTTGACCCTGGGAGACTGGCGCATTTCGACGCCGATTTGCTACGAAGACGTGCTCCCTGGGTTCACCCGAAAAATGGTGCGGGAAGCAAAGCCGCATCTTCTCATCAATATGACGAACGACTCCTGGTTCGGCGCGACGCAGGAGCCGTGGATTCATCTGGTCCTCGCTCAGCTTCGTGCGATCGAGCATCGACGCTTTCTCGTGCGTGCAACCAACAGCGGCATTAGCGCCGTCATCGATCCAGTCGGTCGCATCGTAGCCCAGACCGGTGTCTTGACCCGGGAAAATATCCGACAAGAAGTGCGGATGCTCGAAGGAGGGACCGTCTACGGCACCCTCGGCGACTGGCCTGGTTGGCTCAGTCTCCTTGCGGCGTTGCTGATGCTCAGCGTGCGCCGAGAGCCGGGGAAATGAGCAAGCGATACGTCCCGTCTCGTTCGGTGACCGTCTCTGCCACTTGAATGGCTCGCTGCTCGTCGCCCTCGCCCTCGAAGACGTAGGCACGCATCGGGATGTTCCCGAGCACTCTGCCTCCGGCGCCGCGAAGCAAGCCGCGCGCCACGATCGGCGGGTCGAGCGTATACGAGCGCCCGATGCGTTCCTGGTCTGACGCCAGCTCGAGACCAGGTTCGACCCACCAAGCGTAGCCTGTCGAGTCGACTACCTTGACCAGGAGATCATAGGGGCCCGCATCGACGCTCATGTCGAATGCCCCGTTGGCATTCGAGACCGTCTCACGAGAGCGCTGCAAGTCGGTTTCGTCTCCGCGCGCGCGGGCGACGATCGTCGCGCCGCTTGCAGGCGCACCGTCGAAGGTATCGCAGGAGCCGGAGAGTCCGACCTGGGAAGGAAGCACGATCTCACCGAGATCCTCGAGCCCCGGAATGACCGAAACCTCGGTGGCGACAGGAGCCGCAGAGTTGTTGAGGGTGTCGGGCGGGGTTGCGGTGACGCGATACCGTCCGGGCAGAAGCGCTACGCTGAACTGGCCGTCGCCGTCGGTGACCGCAGTGGCCGCGAACGTGCCTTCGATTCCGAGAGAGCTTACGTCGAGAACTCCGCCCCCGGTCGATGTGAGTCGCACACTGGCGCCCTGCACGGGGCGCAGCTCCTGATCGCGGACCGCGCCCATCACCTGCACGATATCGCCGCGAGGGACGAGAATCAGATCCGAGTCGGACCCGGCTTCTGAGTCTGCGCCGGGAGCGAGCGAGACCGATGGAAGCTGGGTGTTCGCGGCGCTCGGACTCACTCGAAGCAGATACGGTCCCGCTTCTTCGCTGATCCGAATCTCGTAGGCGCCCGAGGGAGTCGTTTCCCCAATCGAGGAAACTAGGCGTTCGGTCTCCCGCTCGATCGCACGAATCTGAAGGCCGGAGGTCTGTTCGAGGGTTTCCCCATCGAAGCTGAGAATCAGTCCAGCCAAGGTGCACCCGGTCGTCTGATCCGCATCGCAGTCTTGGTCGAGCCCCTCCGAGAAGAGCACGTCCAACCGATAGGGAGACCCTTCGACCGACTCGTCGTCGAGGACGATCGTAGTGCGAAACGGCGGCAGCGCGCGTAGGGCAGCCACAGATTGGTCGCCCACGGTCAGCGGAGAGCTGCTCGGGGTCACGCGTACGTCGTACGTCGCGCCATCAACCAGCACCGCGGCATAGTCGAGGTCCTGTTCGCCATCGAGCGACGCGATGCTGGAACTGGTTTCCACCTCGACGGGCACGGGCGACAAAGGCGCGACAGCTGCCTCGGCGCGGCGGGTGAAGCGAATCGTCGCCGGCACCCGCTGTCCCTGCCAGCGGACCTGGCCCACGACTCGGCGGGTGACGGGCAGCGTGAGATCGAGCGTGGCCTCACCGCTGACGTCCGCGGGTGCGAATGCCCAGCTTGCCGGGATTGCGCGCTGCGCGTCGCCCGCGCCGCGAAGCACTTCGATAACAACAGTCACTTCCTGGCCCGAGTCGTCGATGCAGATGCCATCGGTGCAGACCCCGAGCGCGCAGGACTCGTCGTCCGAACACAGGTTCTGAAGGGTGGCCTGCGATGCTTCACCGAAGGCGCAGCCGCCGAGCGAGACGGGCAACGAAATAGCCAACGAGATGGCGAGCAGCGCTACACGGAGTCTCATTCGCACTCCGTCGTTTCTGGATTGTCGCCGTCGGTGACGCGAACCCACCAGGTGACCTCGTCGAAGTCGCCGGGCTCTACCGGGCGACGCGGTTCGATGAAGCTCGCGAACTCGCCCACGACCACGAGCTCGAGTCGATGACAGACCCCGGCGCTGAGAAAGCTGAACGGAATGGAGAAGTCGACGTCACGCTCGACGAATCCACTCGGAGGGATGTCGTCGTCGAGAATGGGGAACTCCGAAGCCGGGGGCTCCGGTGCGTCCAGAAAGATTCGATACTGTAGCGTTTGATCGGTGTTTGGGTCGCGCACCACGGTCTCGAGCCGGAGCTCCGAGCCTTGATCGGGCGGCGGATCGTCGAGGTCGAGAGAGCCGATGGCGTTCAGCGGGTACTGCGCGTCGGCCTGACTCACTACCGAAGGCGGAAAGTTCTCGGTGGGCTCAAACTCGATGGTGTCGGTCGCAATGCAACCAACCACCGGGGCCGAGCCCAGAAGCAGAGTCGAAGCCATGATAAGCATCCGGGACAGTTTTAAAGCAAAGGCCATGCCGAGGCTCCGACGCCGGAACTAAAGGGGTTTTTCGGACGGTTCCAAGAAAACCCAGAGCCACCTATGACAAGAATGTCATCCTCAGGCGGCTCCGCCGGGGTCCGGCGCGTCAGGGTCTCGTTCTAGGTAGCGGAAAACCGTCCGAGGATCGACCCCGAGGGCCTTGGCTGCGCGGGTCCGATTGCCGCCATGACGCTCGAGCACTTCGAGGATGTATTGGCGGGTGTAGTCCTCGCGCGCCTGCGCGAGTGGCACGACCTCGGGGCCACCGGCCCCGTCGAAGTCGAGATCCTGGGCGTCGAGCAGAGGCGTGTCCGCAAGCACGATTGCCTTCTTCATTCGGTTCTCGAGCTCACGGATGTTGCCCGGCCAGGCGTAGTTGCGCATCCCGTCGAGAGCCTTGGGCGTGAACCCTTTGACCGTTCCGCCGAACTCGGCAGCGTATTTCTTTAGCATGAACTTCGCGAGGACGACGATGTCGTCGCCCCGCTCGCGCAGCGGAGGGAGGTGGAGATTGATCACGTTCAGCCGGTAGTAGAGGTCCTCGCGAAACGTGCCGTCTTGGATGCAGGCCTCGAGATCGCGGTGGGTGGCCGCAACCACCCGAATGTCGACCGACTGCGGGCGGTGCTCGCCGAGCTTGACCACCTCGCGCTCCTGCAGTGCGCGGAGGAGCTTGACCTGCAGCTGGAGCGGCATCTCGCCGATCTCATCGAGGAACAAGGTGCCCCCGTCTGCCGCCTGGAAGCTTCCCTCGCGGGTGGCGACCGCGCCGGTGAACGCGCCGCGAACGTGCCCGAAGAGCTCCGCTTCCATGAGATTTTCTGGAATGGCACCGCAGTTCACGACGACGAACGGCGCGCTCGCGCGATTCGACCGACGGTGAAGCTCGCGCGCAATCAGCTCCTTGCCGGTGCCGGTCTCCCCGGTGATGAGCACGCTGATATCTGCAGCAGCGACCTTGTCGACGCGCCGAAACACTTCGAGCAGACTCGGGCAGCTTCCGATGATGTCACCGAAGCGCTGCGCATCGAGCTGTTCGGCCATCTTGTCGCGATCGACGGTGAGCTGGTCCAGCAGAATCGCGTTCTGCAGGATAAGCGACGCCTGTCCGGCGAACACGGTCAATACGTCGAGGCTCGACTGCTCGAACAGGTTCACGACGTTGTCGTTGCCGACGTAGATGAGCCCCAGAAGCTGACCCTGCGCGATCAGCGGCGCGACCATGACCGAACTCAGCTGAAGGTTGAGCACGCTCGCGCTCGAATGAAACATGGTGTCGTTGACCGCGTCGCTCACGATGAGCGGCTTCTTCGTCTCGATGCACCGGCGAAGAATGCTGTCGGAGAGCTGAGTCACCGCGTCGGGAATCGTTTCGCGGTCGACGTTTCGGGCCGCCGCAACGCTTGGCTCGCCGTCTTGCACGAGGATGATGAAGCCTTTGCTCGCATGCACCCCATCGATGACCGCATCGAGCAGCGCTTCGATCTGCTCTGGCACCGATCGGATCTCGAGGAGCCGTCGGTTGAAGTCGCTCAGCTTCATCATGCCTGCGAGCTCAGACGTCGGCGCCTGGTCGGGGCCTTGTTCGCGCGGAGCGCCCTCGTCGTAGAGTGAGAACACAAGCTCGACATCACCGAGACCCAGCTTGTCGTGGTGGAAGATCTTCGACTTGCGCTTCTTCTTGCCGTTGACCCGCAGCACGCTCGAGGGATCGACCGCGTTCACGGAGAAATCGCGCCCGTCAAAGACGATTTGCGCGTGGTGGTCCCGAAGCGAACCGGAGTCGATGGCGACGTCGTTGGCTCCCGCACGGCCAATCGACGTTACGCGTTTGTAGATCCCGAACATTCGGGGTCGTCCTTCGGGAACGATCCACTTGAGGCTCGGCATGACGGACTGATCCTATCAGACGCCGTCGCGAGCGTCAGTGAGATCGAACCCCAAGGTACGACCGCTTTCGTTCGGAGCCGCTAGGAGCAACCCATCGAGTTGCCGCAGTTGAGACACTTGTAGCAAGCGCCGTTGCGGACGGTGATGTGACCGCACTTGTCGCACATCGGCGCGTCACCCATCATTTCGCCGAGCTGCTGATCGAGCGCATTGGGCTGCGCTTCTGCCGAATCATCGAATCCGAACGTGACCTGCTCCGCACGCGTGATCGCGGGGTCGGGCGTTTCGGTGGCGGTCGCCGACCCTCCTTCGAGCCTATGCACGGCCGCGACGTCGGTCGGATTCTGCAGCTCCTCTTGCTCTTCCTTCGGCGGCACCTGCGCGAAGTCGTACTGCTGGAGGTACTCGACGCCGAGCACGCGGAACACGTAGTCGATGATCGAGGTCGAGAACTTGATGTTGGGATGACCCTCGACCACACCCTGTGGCTCGAACCGCGTGAACGTGAACTGCTTCACGTAGGCATCGAGCGGCACGCCGTGCTGGAGACCCATCGACACGCTGATGGCAAAGCAGTTCATCAGAGAGCGGAACGCTGCGCCCTCCTTGTGCATGTCGACGAAAATCTCGCCGAGCGAGCCGTCCTCGTACTCACCGGTCCGCAGGAAGACCTTGTGTCCGCCGATGCGTGCTTCTTGGGTGAAGCCGCGACGCTTCTTCGGAAGCCGATGTCGTCGTGTTGGCGGTGGGGTGAGTCCTTCGCGAATCGGGGTTGCGACCGCTTTGACGGCGGCCTGTGCCGTTTCCTTCGCGGGCTCTTGGTCGTCGGCCGATTCGTTGGAGTTGTCCGCCGTATTCAGGGGTTGCGACGACTTCGACCCGTCTCGGTAGAGCGCAACGGCTTTGAGTCCGAGCTTCCAGCCTTCCTTGTAGATCTGCTTCACGTCTTCGACGGTCGACTCGGCCGGGAGATTGACAGTCTTGGAGATCGCGCCCGAAAGGAAGGGCTGAGCCGCGGCCATCATGTGAACGTGAGCCATCGGCTGCAGGTATCGCTCGCCGATCTTGCCGCAGCGGTTGGCACAGTCGAAGACCGGGAGATGCTCTGCGCGAAGGTGCGGTGCGCCCTCGACCGTCATCCGACCCACGACGACGTCGTTGATCTCGGCGATGTGTTTGCCGCTCACGCCCCAATGCCGAAGCAGGTGAAAACCGGGCTTGGTGTAAACGTCCGAAGGAATGCCCAGACGATCGTAGGCCTCGGTGCCGATGACCCACGGGGCAAGCGCCGAACCGATGTCGAACACACCGCGGAGCGAGCTCTCGGCTTTCTCGAGTTCACGATCGGTGAGGCCCTTGTCGAGCAGCGCTTTTCGCCCGAAGTGGGGCGCGCCCGTGAAGGTGTTCGTGCCAGTCACGTACGAGACGATGTCGGTGACCTGAGCATCGGTGTACCCGAGACGCTCGAGTGCCCCTGGCACGCTCTGGTTGACGATCTTGAAGTATCCGCCGCCGGCGAGTTTCTTGAACTTCACCAGTGCGAAGTCGGGCTCGATGCCCGTAGTGTCGCAGTCCATCAGCAGACCGATCGTCCCGGTGGGAGCAAGCACTGTCGACTGCGAGTTACGGTAACCGTAGAGTTCACCGAGCTTGCAGGCGAGGTCCCAGTCTTCGCGGGCCGCCTCGATGAGGTCGGGCGGACAGTCCACGGGTGCATCCCCCGTGAGTCCGGGACCCCCGGGCTCGTTGATGTCGTAGGCGGCGTCGCGATGCTTGCCCATCACGCGGAGCATCGGAAGCCGGTTGCGCTGGAATCCATTGAAGGGTCCTTTGGCGGCCGCGATCTCGGCGGATGTCGCGTAGGCATGCCCACAGAGAATCGAGGTGAGCGCCGCACACATCGAGCGACCCTCGTCACTGTCGTACGAGATGCCGAGCTGCATCAGAACGGTGCCGAGGTTGGCGTAGCCAAGCCCCAAAGGCCTGTAATTGTGGCTGTTCTTCGCGATCGCCTGCGTTGGATAGCTCGCGTAGTCGACCAGAATGTCCATGGCGATGATCAAGACGCGGATCGCCTGGCGGTAGCCATCGATGTCGAAGGTGCCGTCGTCGCCGAGGAACTTGGTGAGATTGATCGACGAGAGGTTACAGGCCGAGTTGTCGAGGAACATGTACTCGGAGCACGGGTTCGATGCGTTGATGCGATCGGTGTTCGGACAGGTGTGCCAGTCGTTGATCGTGGTGTCGTACTGAACGCCCGGATCGGCGCAGCCCCATGCCGCCTCGGCGAGCCGAGTCCAGAGGTCACGCGCCTTGTAGGTCTCGCACACCTCGCCGGTCGTGCGGAAATAGGTCTTCCACTCTCCGTCCGTCTCGACGGCCTTCATGAACTCGTCGGTGACGCGCACGGAGTTGTTGGAGTTCTGACCGGAAATCGTGTGATAGGCCTCGCCGTTGAAGTCGGCGTCGTAGCCCGCTTCGATCAGCGCGCGCGCCTTCTTCTCTTCTCGCGCCTTCCACTCGATGAAGTCCGCGATCTCGGGATGGTCCATGTCGAGGCAGACCATCTTTGCCGCGCGGCGGGTGGTACCGCCGGACTTGGTGGCGCCCGCCGCCCGGTCGAGCACTTCGAGGAAGCTCATCAGACCGCTCGAGGTGCCGCCGCCAGAAAGCTTTTCCTGCTTTCCGCGTACCTTCGAGAAGTTGGTGCCGGTCCCCGAACCATACTTGAAGAGGCGAGCCTCGTTCTTCACGAGTTCGTAAATCGCCATGAGGTCGTCGTTGACCTTCTGGATGAAACAGGCGGAACACTGCGGATGCTCGTAGGCGTTGGCGGTCTGGGCGATGACGTCCTGCTCGGGCTCCCAGGCGTAGTTGCCGCCGGACCCTTCGATTCCGTACCGCTGGTAGAGGCCGCAGTTGAACCACACGGGAGAGTTGAATGCCGCTTTCTGATGGATGAGCAGGTGGGAAAGCTCAGCCTCGAAGTTGTCGGCGGCTTCGGTGTCCGCGAAGTAGCCGCCAAAGCCCTCACCGGCTTCTCGAATCGAGTGCGCCACGCGGTAGACCAGCTCGCGCACGCTGCGCTCGCCCCGGTTCTTGTCGCCCCGGATGCCGGCCTTCCGGAAATACTTCGAAACGGCAATGTCGGTCGCGAGCTGGCTCCAGTCGCCCGGGACTTCGGCGCCCTTGAGCTCGAACACCACCGAACCGTCCGAGTTCGTGATCTGGCTGTCTCGCAGCACGTAGTCGACCGCTTCGAGCGGGTCTTCGCCCGCTTTGGTGAGCTTCCGTTCGACCGACAGGCCTCCCGCGTTCTGCGAGACCTCGGCCCGTCGGGCTCCTTCGACCTCGACACCACTATCTGTCATTCCAGCAATTTCTAATGTCACAGAATACCTCCCACCAGACGCAAGTCACCGTCCGAGTGCGGCTCGCCCTTCATCCCCAGGCAGCCCACACGTAATTCACATTGATCCCACAAGGGGTTGTGATGGCAGCCTCCTTGCCACCACAACCGCTAGGGGCCGAACCTGCGGAGTAGCGCCGGGAGACCGATCCCGTCAAGCAGAAAACCAGGCCACGATCCGCTTTCTTCATTTCTTCCATGATTTCATGATTGTACAAAGGCTGGTCGACCGGTTCACCCGGGGTTTCAGACACTTCGACAGGGCGTGTCAGGGAAGAAACACACTAGGTGACATTGGGTGTATGGTCACAACCTACAGCATACGAGATATTGGGGGTGCCTCCAAGAAAACCGCAACGAGTGGTATCAGTTGGGTGCCAACGCCGGAACGATCGTGTATCCGCGATCTTGGGGCACACCCCTCGGCGAACGCCGCAAGATCGTTTCGCAAGTAGTCGGAATGTAAATTGTTCTCGTAGGTACCCGATGCCCGCGCACGATCTGCGGTAAGAACGGCCGGTGAATGTTCACCTGATCGACGGCACCTACGAACTGTTCCGGGCCTGGTTCGGCGCCCCGCCCGCAAGCTCGTCTGAGGGCGACGAAGTCGGCGCGACGCGGGGCTTTCTCCGATCGATGGTCGCCATGCTCCGAGACCCCGAGGTAACCCACGTCGGCTGCGCCTTCGATCACACCGTGGAGTCGTTCCGCAACGCAATGTTCGACGGGTACAAGACCGGCGAAGGGCTCGAGCCCGACCTCTTCGCGCAGTTCCCGCGGGTCGAGCAGGCAAGCCGAGCTCTGGGGCTGGCGACCTGGCCGATGGTGGAGTTCGAGGCCGACGATGCGCTGGCCTCGGCTGCCTCCCGATTCGCAAACGCGCCCGAGGTCCGCCAGGTGGTCATCGCGTCGCCCGACAAGGACCTCTGCCAGTGCGTGCGCGGAAGCCGGATCGTGACCTGGGACCGTCGACGCGAGATCGTGCTCGACGAGAACGGAGTGCACGAAAAGTTCGGCGTGCGCCCGGAGTCTATCCCTGACTACCTGGCACTGGTCGGCGATTCGGCCGATGGGATCCCGGGCGTCCCTCGGTGGGGCAAGAAGAGCGCGGCCTTGGTGCTCGACAAGTTCGTGCATCTCGAAGCAATCCCCGTCGACCCGGGCGAGTGGGAACTCACGGTACGCGGCGCCAAGACGCTTTCGCGAGAACTCGAACAGATGCGGGACGAGGCCAGGCTTTATCGCGAACTCGCAACCCTCCGAGTCGATGCCCCGATCCCCGAAACGCTCGAACAGATGCAGTGGACCGGCCCCGACTGGAACGCACTCGAATCTCTCTGTGCGGACCTTGGGGACATGGCCCTTCTCGAAAGGATTCCACACGCCAAGCCGCGGCGCTGAGACGGGTCGCGTCGCAGGCTAGGAGAAGCGAATGTCGGGATGGAGCGTGCGCAGGTAGCTCTGCGCCCGAGCAACGTATCCCTCGGCGCTTCGCTCGAGCTCGGTCGCCTGCGTCGGGTCGAGCTGTCGAATCACCCGGCCCGGGGAGCCGACGACGAGAGAGTAGTCTGGAATCTCCTGCCCCTGGGTGATCAGGGCATTGGCGCCGATCGTACAGTACCGCCCGATCTTCGCGTGATTGAGAATGACCGCGTGAATGCCGATCAGGCTGTAGTCGCCGATCTGGCAGCCGTGCACCATCGCCTGGTGCCCGATGGTCACCCCGCGCCCGACCGTGAGAGGGATCCCCGGATCGGTATGCAGCACCGCTCCGTCCTGCACGTTGCTCTGCTCCCCGATGACAATCTGGTCCGAATCGCCGCGAATCACCGCGTTGAACCAAACACTAGACTGGTTCTTCAACACGACCGAACCGATGACGTCGGCCGAATCGGCCACGAAAATCGTCCCTTCGGTCCGAACCTTTCTGTCGCCGAGTTCGTAAATCATCAGCGTTGGGTCCGTCCAAAGAGCAGGGGCGAATAGACGTTGAGCCCGACCGTGATCGCCCAGTTCTCTGAGTTGACGTCCGAGTCCTCTGTCGTGAACCCATAGAGCGTCGGGAAGCGAAACAGCACGAAGGCGTCGATCATCGTGCTCTTGGCCCTGAATGTGTAGCCGCCGCCGAACGCAAGCGGAATGAAGTAAAACGGCCCGTTGACGAGACCGGAGGTTTCGGTGCGGACTACGTGGCTCAGGTCGAAGAAATTCATCCCCGAGTGCACTTTGAGAAAGAACTGCTTGGTCACGTTTGCAGTGACGCCAAAGGGAAGGGCCATCGACCAGACCGACTGACCTTGGGGGTTGTTGTCGATGGCCACCTCGACCCCCGTGTCGAACGCAACCCGTTCCGCGGCGACGAATCGCATCGGAGCGCCGAACAGGAACCCAAACTCGGTGCGGGTTGGAATCCGAAAGACCGCATCGAACGCGAGCTGTGCCCGGCGCCCTTTGAGTGGTTGAAACCTCACGTAGAACGGAATGTCTCCGAACGCGACCTCGGGCGTGAACAGCATAGACACCAACCCCTCGGCGCCAAACCCTTCGTTCGGAAGCAGGCTCATCGAGGGAAAGCTGCCCATCCTGTAGCGAGAGAAGCCAATCTCGATGCTGCGGCCAACGGCGACGGCCGCCCCGAGGTTCATCGTCGATGTGGTCTCCGAATCGAGCCGTCCGCCGACGACGTCGAAGGTGCCGCGCATCATGCCAAGCGGCATTGTCAGGCTGCGGTTCGCATAGCGAATATCGTACGCACCGGCAGCGTTGAGACGGCGGCTGCCAATCTGGGGCGGCTCGTCTTCCAGTACCCAGTCGGGGTTGGTCGGCGACCTGCTCTCGAACTGGGTCGGCGGCGCATCGGACCAGTCGGGATTCGTTGGCGCTGGCTCGACGACCGGCTCCGGAGCACGGGGCTCAATCGGGGCGCCCCAGTCTTGTCCGGCCGCGGGTCGCGCGACGAGGATCGCGACCGCGAGCGCGACGAACTGCGAGAAAGTTGGCTTGGGAAACACCGGGGTCGAATAGACTACCCGCGCTGCGCTGCCAAGGGTCGTCGCGCAGATTTGCACCGGGGGCGCCCACGCCTATACTCGCGGCCCTTCGGCGATGTAGCTCAGGTGGTTAGAGCGGGCGTTTCATACGCGCTAGGTCGGTGGTTCGACTCCACCCATCGCCACCGAAGCCCCCGTGCGTGGGGGTGACGGCTGGTCTCGCGGGCCTTGAACAAGGCAAGTTGAAGGCGTAGCGTCGCCAGATGCCGCCCAACGCTCGCCGGGGTCTCGCAAGACGCGCCGGACTTCAAGCAGCGTTCCTCTCAACCGCGCTTGCAGCGGTAGGCTGGTTTGCTCTGAGAGCCGCAGGGGTGGACGTGAGTGCCGGCGTCTTCGCGGCGATTACGGCTGGCTCGGTTGTGGCAGCGGGGCTTCTTACGCGGTTCTACGTCGGGTATGCAGTCAGTCGGCGGATCGCGGGCATGGTTCGCATCATCGACGCCCACGCGCAGGAGAAGAGTCTGCAGCGGCTGCCGGACATGGGCGACGACGAGATTGGCGAGGTCGCGGACGCTGTGAACGCGCTCCTGGCGAACCTCACCTCGCTCGAGGTACGCATGATCGAGCAGGGCCAAGAGCTTCACAGCACGCGGCAGGAGCTTGTGTTGAAACAGGAGCTTGGCGAGAAGACCGCGGAGCTCGAGCAGCGCCTCCGTGAGCGTGCGCTCTTGTTCGACATCGTGCGTGCGAGCGCATCGGAAGAAGCGCTCGATACCGTACTCGCGACGATCGCCGCGCATCTCGTGGGCTCTCTGAACCTTCGAGAGTGCATGCTCTTTCTGGCAGACGCAGAGACAGAGCGCATCACCCTCCGCGCGCTTTATGGCACCAACGATCCGGCCGATCTGGTGGACCGTAGTATCCTGTTCGACGAGGCGCCTCTCGGCGAGGTCGCGCGCAGCGGCACGACAATCTCGATCGAGAACGTCGCGAACCTTCCCGATGGGTCGCTCTGGAGTCAGATCGAGCGTTCGGGGTCCATGATCGCATTGCCGATCGTGCACCGCGGCACGACGACCGGAGTTCTCGTTGCGACGCGCGCGGGGACAAACGCCTTCTCCGAACTCGACGTCGCGCTTCTGGACGCCATCGCCGATCAGCTCGGCCTCGCCATACGGCACACGCAGCTCTTCGACGAGCTGCGACGCGGCTCCCAGCAGGACGACCTCACGGGTCTCGGCAACCGCCGGCTGCTGCGCATTCGACTCGAGGACGAGCTGCACCGAGCCGAGCGATTCAATCAAACGGTGAGCGCTCTGGCGATCGACATCGACCACTTCAAGCAGCTCAACGATCGGCACGGTCACCCAACGGGCGACGCGTCGCTACGCAAGCTCGCAGGGCTGATGACGCGAAATCTGCGGCGCATAGACACCGTTGCACGCGTCGGAGGCGAAGAGTTTGTAGTACTGCTGCCGCAGACCGGCGCGCAGCCTGCGGCCCGGGCCGCCGAGAAACTGCGCGCGATCGTCGAGTCGACCGAGTTCCCGGGAGGCGTGGGTCAGCCCGAAGGGGCGCTGACCATCAGCATCGGGGTCGCATCGCTTCACCAGGGCGAGTCCGGGGCGGATCTGCTCGGCCGGGCCGACACCGCTCTGTATCGGGCCAAGGACCAAGGGCGCAACCGCGTCGAGGTGGCGCCTCAGCCGACCGCAACCTCAGCGCGCTCTCTGACCAGGTCCCGAATCTGACTGAGTTCGAACGGCTTCTCCAGATAGGGCAGCGTCGTACTCTCGATGAACTCTCGGGCATCGCGGGTGAACGCGCCGCCGGTCATGAACACGAACCGCGCGGCGATCTCAGGACGGCGCTCCAAGACGGTTCGGTAGACTTCCATCCCGCTCACCTCGGGCATCATCAGATCGCAGAAGACCACATCGTAGACGCCGTCCGACACGAGTGACTCGATCGCCTCTTTGCCGCTGGGATACAGGGTGACGTCGTGGTGGCGAAGGGCGCGCTGAATCGAACGTCCGACGAGCACTTCGTCGTCGATGACCGCCACTCGGGCACGCTTCTCGGGAACCGCGATCGATAGCGTCTGGGTGGTCGAGGGCGCGAACGCCTGCGTCGACGCGGGCAGACCCACCCGAAACGTCGTCCCCTGACCCACCGTGCTCTCGGCCTCGATCGTTCCCCCGGCAGCCTCGAGGATGCTCTGGCAGATCGACAGGCCGAGTCCGGTCCCTTCCGCCACCCCCTTCGTAGTGAAGAAGGGGTCGAAAATGTGGCTGCGGGTCTCGGGTGCCATCCCCGTACCGTTGTCGACGACCTCGATCACCGCCCAGCCATCGTCGTCGGTTCGGGTCCTGACGACGATTCGGTTGTCTTCGATGGGACGTTCCGGCATCGCCTGGGCGGCGTTGATCAGAAGATTCACCAGAACCTGTCCGAGGCGCGATTCGTTGATCTGAACTTCTGGCGTCGGTTCGAGGTCCCGCGTCAGGGTCGCGTGATGGCGGATCTGGTTCCAGCACATGTTGATCGACGCCTCGAGGACACGCGACACGTCGACCCGAGACTGGACCTCGTCGTCCACCCGGGAAAACGTCTTGAGGTCTCTGACGATCGCGCGCATCCGTGCAGCGCCCTGAAGAGCCTCGTCGATCTGCTGCTTGACTCGATCGCGCCACCCGGGCTCCCCGGTCGCGTCGAGCTCTTCTCGGGTGAGGTGGAGGTTCGACAGCACATACATAAGCGGGTTGTTGAGTTCGTGAGCCACGCCCGCGGCAAGCGTCCCGACGGCAGCCATCCGGTCGGCGAACACCAGGCGCGCCTGCATGTCATCGCGTTCGGCGGCGCGGCGCGCCCGGTCGGCAATCGCCCGCTCGGCGATGAGCAGTCGGGTCCCGAGAACCTCGGGGTCGAGGGGCTTGGCTAGATAATCGCTCGCGCCCGCATCGAGCACCGCGTGAAGGTCTGCCGGGTCGTTCCGGCCTGTGATCATGAGGAAAAAGACCTCCTCAGTGCCAGTCTGGGTGCGCACCGCCCGGCAGAGTTCGAGGCCGTTCATTCCCGGGAGCGTCCAGTCGACAAGCATCAGATCGAAGGGCTCCTGCTGATGGGCTTCGAGGCCGTCCTCTGCGTTGTCGACTGCCAACACCGCGTAGCGGCGCCGTTCGAGGAGCTCCGTGAGGAGCCCCCGCATGGCGGAGGAGTCGTCAACGACCAGCGCGCGCAGCTTGCCCATTAGCCCTAAAGTCTAATGCAACTCGCGCATCTGGGCATGGTTTCGGCTGGGAGTTGACACCCAGTCGGCAGAGGTTATGTTCCGCTGATAACGCAATGCGTCATCTAAAGGGGGCGAACATGTCCAATAAGCCAAAGCTCACAGTCACCGGAACCCGTCTTCAGCAGCAGGGGCTGCTCTTTCTTGAGCAGACCCGGCAGGCAGGAGAAGGATTCGTCGCCGATGCCCGTGGGGCAAGCCTCGCGTTCGGCGAGCAGCTCTCCGAGGCGAGTCAGAAGCTCCTCGAACAGCTGACGCGATCGGCATCCGGGCTCGGCGCGGCTCTTCAGAAAGAGACGAGCCTGTGGTGGGAACTCGCCCTGCAGACGCGCGAGGCCTACACCGAGAGCTGGGTCGGTCGGGTCGAGGAGCTGGAATCGAAGGCTCGCGAGGTGACTCAGGAAGCCAATGTGTCGATTCGCCCGGCCGCTCTCGAGAAGCGCGTCTGGGGCACCGCACACGAAATGCTGGCGCGCGCTCAGTCGTTCGTCGAGGGTCGGCTCGAAGCGTCGGTGGAGGGCAAGACCGCCACCCGCAACAAGACCACCGCCCGCAAGGCGCTTGCGATCGTCCCGAAGACCTCTGCGAAGGGTTCCGGCCGCGCGCCGATTCGCAACTACGATGAACTGACTGCGAAAGATGTGGTTCGTCGGATCCAGAGACTCTCCGGACCCCAGGCAACGGCGTTGCTCGATTACGAAAAGGGCGGAAAGAACCGTGCCACGGTGATTCGGGCCGCCAAGCAGAAGCTCGCAGCCGGCTAAGTCTGCACCGCGCTCGCGCTGGGGCTACACTCCGCGCGTGACCGAAACAAGACAGGTTCTCGTTGCGGACGACGAAGAGAACCTCAGGCGCGTTCTCAAGGCGCAGCTTCAGCATGATGGATATGACGTGCACACCGTGGCCGACGGTGAAGAGGTGCTGCGCGCGCTCAACGAGCATCATATCGATGTGCTCATCACCGACCTGCGCATGCCGAAGATGGACGGCATGCGGGTGCTCGAAACCGTGAGCGCGCGGTTTCCGAGGCTCCCGGTCATCATGATCACCGCCCACGGAACGGTCGATACCGCGGTAGAAGCGCTCAAGCTCGGCGCGTTCGACTACGTCACCAAACCCTTCGACAAGACCGAGTTTCGGAATGTAGTCGCTAAGGCCGCACGGACGCGCGAGCTGTCACAAGCCCACGTGAGCGGCGACCCGAACGAGCGAGGTCGCTACCGGATCATCGGCCAGTCTGCGCCGATGAGAGAGGTCTACGACGTGATCGAGAAGGTGGCGGACACGCCGAGCACCGTGCTGATCACCGGAGAGAGCGGCACGGGCAAGGAGCTGATCGCCCGCGCGCTGCACGAGCATAGTGCCAGGCGCGACAAGTCGTTCGTCAGCGTCAACTGCGCCGCGATCCCGCCCGACCTGCTCGAAAGCGAGCTGTTCGGCTACGAAAAAGGCGCGTTCACGGGTGCGGTGACCAGCAAGCCGGGGCGGTTCGAGTTGGCCAACGACGGAACGCTGTTTCTCGATGAAATCGCGGAAATCCCGGTGAGCATGCAGGTCAAGCTGCTTCGCTCCATCCAGGAACAGCAGTTTGAGCGGGTCGGCGGCATCAAGACCATCACCATCGACTCGAGGCTGATTGCAGCCACCAATCGAGACTTGAAAGAACGTATCGCGAGCGGCGAGTTCCGCGAGGACCTCTACTACCGGCTCAACGTCGTACACGTCGAGCTGCCCCCGCTGAGAGAGCGACCGAGCGATATTCCGCTGCTGGTCGAGCACTTCATGAAACAGTTCAACGAGAAGCTCGGACGCTCGATCACCGGATTCGATGAAGAGGCGCTCGACAAGCTGCTGCGCCACGACTGGCCGGGCAACATCCGCGAGCTCGAGAACGTGATCGAGCGATGCATGATCTTTGCCGAGGACGGCACGGTCGGGGCTCAGTCGCTACCTCCGGACATGCGCACGGCAGGCACCGGCACGACGGTCCCATGGACGGCGAGTCTCGCATCAAAGCCCGGGGAGACCGGGCTCAAAGAGGCGGTGCGGGAGGCAACTTCGAAGGTCGAGCGCGAGTTCATTGCGCGCGCGCTCGAGCGCACGGGCGGCAACGTCACCCACACGGCTCGCCTGCTCAAAATCTCTCGAAAGAGCCTGCAGAACAAGATGAAAGAGCTCGGGCTGCGAGACGAGTAAGCCTCAGGCCACAGCATGGACATAAGCCTTCAGGATGCAATTACACTTGACTCCCCTGTGAAACCATAGCACTGTAATAAAGCGCTAGTAACGCATTTGTGGGGACGTGGCTGGATGCTGGAAGACCGAAACGAGGGCGAGCGTGAGGTCCGGGAAGTGCTCCTCATCGAGGACCACATCATTGATGCCCAGCTGATCCGACGACTGCTGCGTCGAGTAAGCGATGCGTACTACCGGATTACCCACGTTCGCACCCTCGACGACGCGGTGCTCTCTGCCGACGAGCTCTCCCCAGACGTAATCCTCGCCGACCTCAATCTGCCTGATTCGAAGGGTACCGACACCGTGGCAAGCGTGCAGAATGCCTACCCCGACGTGCCCCTGGTCATTGTGAGCGCCTGGGAGGACGAGGCGATCTCGCTGCAATCGGTAAAGGCAGGCGCGCAGGACTACCTGGTCAAGGGTCACATCGATGGGCCGAACCTCCATCGCGTGATTCGATACGCTGTCGAACGAAAGCGGACCGAACTCGAGCTCGTGCGTCTTGCGCAGTACGACCAGCTCACTTCGCTTCCGAACCGCACGCTTCTTCGGCAGCGCGTCGAGCACGCGCTTCGCCGGGCGGGACGCGCTGGACACGGCGTCGCAACGCTGATCCTCGACATGGACCGGTTCAAAGAGATCAACGACATGTTGGGCCACGAAGTCGGAGACAAGCTTCTCATCGAGGCGGCGGGAGTGATTCGCGACAACGTCCGGGATCAAGACACGGTTGCGCGCCTCGGGGGCGACGAGTTTGCGGTGATTCTCGAAGGCGTGAGCGAAGCCAGAGAAGTTCTCCCCGTCGTGGAGCGAATCATTCAGAGCGTCTCGGAGGTTCGTACGGTCGAAGGCCGCCAAGTGAACAGCTCGATCAGCGTCGGTATCGCGATGTACCCGGACAACGGCAGCGACCTGTCGGAGCTACTGCGCGCCGCAGACCTCGCGATGTATCAAGCGAAGTCGTCGGGCCGCGGACGGTACCAGTTCTTCGCAGACGCAATGCAGGAGGAGGCGCAGTCGAGACACGCACTCGAGTGGGCACTCCGCCGGGCAGTGGAACGCTCAGAGTTCCGCTTGGCCTATCAGCCGCAGGTCTGCCTTCGAACCGGACGCGTGGTCGGCGTCGAGGCGCTGCTTCGGTGGATGAGCCCAACCGGAGAACTCTTGACCCCGTACCACTTCATCGGCGGCCTCGAGGAGTTCGGCCTGATCTCCGAGGTCGGTGAATGGGTGCTGAACACCGCTTGCGAGCAGATGCGGCGCTGGCACGACATGGACCTCGAGCCGATGCGGGTAGGCGTCAATGTCGCCGCCCAACAGTTCGAGGACCCGATGTTCGTAGATAAGATCCACTCCACGCTGCGCGAGACGAACCTGTCCGGAGAGTTTCTCGAGCTAGAGCTCACCGAGAGTTCGCTGATGGCTGATGCAGCAACGGTCGTAGACCTCTTGCGCGAGGTGCGCGAACTCGGCGTGCGGATCGCAGTCGACGACTTCGGCACGGGATACTCGTCTCTGACCTATCTGCACGAGTTCCCGCTGAACGCGCTCAAGATTGACAAGAACTTCGTGCAGAACGTCGAATCGCAGGGCCGTGGGGGCCCCATCTCGAAGATGATCATCGGCCTTGGCCAGAACCTCGGCCTCGAGGTCATCGCCGAGGGCGTCGAGACTGAGAGTCAGCTCGACTACATGAGACGAAACGGATGCGACACCGCGCAGGGATATCTCTACGCCCGCCCCGAATCGGGCGATGCGCTCACCCCTTGGCTCCTCAACCGCCACAAAGCGTCCGACACGAAGATTCGAAGCCTGCCGATCAAGCGCGGCGGCGCCGTCTCCTGAGTCGATCCCCTGTGCTAGCGTAGGGCCATGGCTGCTGCGACGGTTCTCGTCGTCGATGACGAGCGGAACATCCTGACCACGGTGTCGCGCGCGCTCGGGCTCGAGGGGTATGCGGTCGAGGTAGCGGGAACTGCCGAGATTGCGCTGCAGAAGCTCGACGCGCAGAGCTTCGATGCGATGCTCCTCGACCTCCAGCTGCCGGGGATGGACGGGCTTCAGATGCTCGATGAAGTTCGTCAGCGAGGACTGACGACGCCGGTGATCATGATGAGCGGGCACGCCACCATCGAGACCGCAGTCGAGGCGACCCGGCGCGGCGCCGACGACTTCATCGAAAAGCCGATCAGCAGCGATCGCTTGCTTTTGTCCCTCGAGCGGAGCCTCGCGCTCCATGCGCTTCAGGAGGAAAACCAAGAGCTGCGTCGCAAGTACGACGTGAGCGCCTCGCTGCTCGGCGAAAGTTCTCGCATTCGCATGCTCCGTGAGCAGATCGCCTTGGCAGCGGACTCGAGCGCTTCGGTCTTGATCCTCGGGGAGCGAGGGACCGGCAAAGAGCTCGTCGCGACCTCGGTACACGCGGCCTCGTCCCGCAAGACAGGCCCCCTCGAGAAACTCAACTCGGCTGCCGTGCCCGAAGGGCTCATCGAAAGCGAGCTCTTTGGCCACGAGGCGGGGGCGTTTACCGGAGCAACGAAACTAAGGCCCGGGAAGTTCGAACGCGCCACGGGCGGAACGCTCTTTCTCGATGAGGTCGGAGACATGCCGGCACAGATGCAGGCAAAGCTCCTCCGCGTGCTGCAGGAGGGCGAGCTCGAGCGAGTCGGCTCGACGAAGTCGATCGAGGTGGACGTGCGCGTAGTCGCAGCCACCAACAAGTCTCTCCCCGAAGAGATTGACGCGGGACGTTTTCGAGCCGACCTGTACGACCGGCTCAACGTCCTTCCGCTCCAGGTGCCGGCACTCCGCGACCGAACTGGCGACATTCCGATGCTGGTGGCCCACTTTCTCGAGCTTGCCTGCGAGGTCCACGACAGGCCGCAGAAATCGCTCGAACCAGCAGCGATGGCACTGCTCGAAGCCTACGATTACCCAGGGAACGTGCGCGAGCTCAGAAACCTGGTTGAGCGCCTGGTCATTCTGACACCCGGGCTCGTCATCACCGAAGACCAGGCGCGGGCTCTGCTGCCGATTGCGAACGTGGCGGCGTCAGGGTCGTACTACAGCCCAGAGACACCTCTTCGCGACATGCTGGAGCAGGTAGAACGGGAACTGATTCAGCAAGCGCTCGAGTTTCGGCAGGGACATGTGACCAAGACCGCGGCGGACCTGGGCCTCGAACGCAGCCATTTGTACAAGAAGATGCGTGCACTCGGCGTTCGCCGCGACGGCGACGTGTGATTGCGTTATCGGGCGGCGCACCATAGAGATCCGAAGCTGAGGCGTATTGGCCGTGTTCGACAACCTATTCCCCAACGATCCCGAAGTTGAAAAGCGCATCGACGCGCTCGACCTCTCGTTCAACAGCTTCGGCATCGATCCCTACGGGATCGACAAGCGGGACCTCGTGAGTTTCACCTCGAAGTTCGCGTGGCTCTATCGCGAGTACTTCTCGGTCGATGTCTACGGGCTCGAAAACGTGCCGGCCAAGGGCAGAGCGATTCTCGTTGGCAACCACTCTGGCGGAGTAGCGATCGACGGCGCCATGGTGATGGGCTCCATGTTGCTCGACGCGAATCCGCCGCGACTGCCGCATGCCATGCTCGACAAGTTCATCCATCGCTTTCCCGGCGCCTCACGCGTGATGAGTCGAATGGGTCAGTTCAGCGGCAATCCCGATCAAGCCCTGCGCCTGCTCCGAGACGAGAGGCTCGTGCTCGTATTCCCGGAGGGTGCGCGAGGCACCGCGAAGCTCGCCAAGGACGCCGACTCGCTCGTCGAGTTCGGGACCGGGTTCATGAGGCTCGCGCTCGAAACGAACAGCCCGGTCGTGCCATTCGGCTTCGTCGGCGGCGGCGACGCGCTCCCCACGATCGCAAATCTGAAAACCCTCGGCAGGATGGTTGGGGTTCCCTACATTCCGGTGACCAAGTGGGGCCTGCTCATCCCCAAGCCCACTCGCTTTCAACTCCTGTACGGCAAACCGATGGTCTTCGAAGGCACCGGACACGAGCGGGATGAGGTCTGCCAATCGATGGTAGAGGAAGTGAAGGGGCGGATTCGCAATCTCATCGACCAGGGGCGTCGGCTCAGAGAAGGCGAAATCACCGAGGAAGACCTCGAGCTGTCGCGATGAAAGTTTTGGTTACCGGCATCTCGGGGCACGTCGGCAGGCTCGTGGCCTTGCGCCTGCTCGACGACGGCTACGACGTCATCGGGATCGACCACAGGCCGTGGCCAGAGGCGCCCGATGCAATCGAGATGCACGAGACCGACGTGCGAAAGAGGCCCGCTGAGGAAGTGTTTCGGCTGCGCCGCCCCGACGCCGCCATTCACATGGCGACCGTGACCCACCTTCTGCACCGCAGTCCGGATCGGATGCGGGTCAACCTCTACGGCACCCGGGCGTTCATCCACTACTGCCACTCGTATGGAGTCAAGCAGGCGGTGTTCGTCGGCCGACATACGTACTACGGCGCGGCGGCGGACGCACCGCTCTACCACACCGAAGACGAGCCTCCGATGTCGGCGCAGGCGTTCCCAGAACTCGCGGACCTCGTCGCAGCCGATCTCTACGCTGCGTCAGCCCTCTGGCGATATCCCGAGATTACGACCTGTGTCCTGCGGATGGTGTACACGCTCGGTCCGAGCAAACACGGAACGCTTGCCTCGTTTCTGAGGGGCCGGGCCGTGCCGCTGATCATGGGTTTCGATCCGCTGATTCACTTCATTCACGAACAAGACGCAGCGGACGCGATCGTGGCTGCGGTTCGGCACAAACTGCACGGCGTCTACAACGTCGGCGGCCCCTCCCCGGTGCCGCTTTCTCGCATCGTGCGCGCGGCAGGACGCCGTCCGATCAGTATACCCGGGTCGCTCATTTCGCTCGGGGCAGGCAAGCTCGCTCGCCCCCGGCTGCCGCAGGCCGCCATCGACCACCTGAAGTATCCCATCGTCGTCGACAGCGAGCCGTTTCTGCGCGCGACGGGCTTCAAGTATCAATACGACGAGCGCCAGACGGTCGAAGCGTTTTCGGCAGCTGCTCAGTAGCGCGTACCGAACGACGACTCAGACAAGCGGCGCAGGAAGCGGCAGCTGTTTCGATTCGATGAGCTCGCCGGTATGCGCGTCGGCCGCGGAATAAACGTCGACGGTTTGCGAATCGAAGTCGAGCACGGTGAAAGTCTGGGGATCCTTGCGGTGAATGGTCCCGGCGTTGATGACGGTGAGGCCGGGAAACACGCGCACCATGCGTTCGTGGGTGTGTCCGCCGATCATGAACTGAACGTCCTCGTCCAACATCAGCTCGCGAAGCGTCGGGATGTCCTGAAGGGCATAGCCCTTGGAGTCCGGAAGGAGCCATGCTTCGTCGGCTTTGCCGACGCCATGACACAGCATCACACCGCCGAGCGCGGTCTCATAGCGGCGAATCTGAGGCAGCTTCTCGATGAAGGCACGGCTGTCGTCGCTGAGCTGCCGCGTGGCGTGCGGTAGGCTTCTCTGCTCGTCGGTCAGGAACCAGCGTTCGTGGTTGCCGGCAACGCACTGCACCCCTCGGCTTTGGAGCAGGGCGAGGGCGGCGTCGGCATCGCCCGGACCATCGACCAGATCGCCCACGCACAGCACGACGCCTATTCCCATTGCGTCGAGCCGGTCGAGCACTCGCTCGAGCACCTCGGATTCGCAATGGACATCACCTATCACCCCGCAGCGGTTCAGTCTTCGCATCCCTGGTAGTTCCAACAACTTAAGGCTTTTTCATCGCACGGCCAAGGACGACGCGACTGGTACCGATGTGCCCCGTGTTGTAGACCCGCTGCCATGCTGGACCTCCGCCTGGTGAGCGAGAACCTGGCCACCGTCAAGGCGGCACTTGAACGTCGTGGATTCGACGATCCGTCCCTGATCGAGCGACTGGGTGCGCTCTCAGAACGGCGGCGTCAGGCGATAACCCAGGTCGAGGCTCTGCGACAGCAACGAAACGAAGCAAGTCAGGCAATGGGCCAGGTGGCAGACAAGAAATCCGCCGAGTTCCAGTCGAAACGTGACCAGCTTCGATCGCTGGGCGATGAGATCAAGGCGGGTGAAGCGGATCGCGGAGAACTCGAATCCGAGATTCGAGCGATCCTTCTCAATCTCCCGAATCTGCCCGACGAGTCGACCCCGGATGGACTCAGCGAAACGGATAACGTCGAGGTGCGGGTTTGGGGACACAAGCCCTCGTTCGATTTCGAAGCGCGAGACCATGTCGCCGTAGGCGTCGACCTCGGGATCCTCGACTTCGAGCGCGCCGCCAAGATCAGCGGCTCTCGCTTCGTGATTCTCAAGGGTGCGGGCGCGCGACTCGAACGCGCGTTGATGCAGTTCATGCTGAACGTGCACACCGAAGAGCACGGGTACCTCGAAGTCT
This sequence comes from uncultured delta proteobacterium, assembly GCA_963845195.1. Classification (GTDB taxonomy): domain Bacteria; phylum Myxococcota_A; class Polyangia; order Polyangiales; family Houyiibacteriaceae; genus SG8-38. Next base: position 564,781 of record CAWJRH010000001.1, on the reverse strand, counting down.
GGCCCCCGACTCTGGTCAAGGACAGCGCGATGCTCGGGACGAGCCAGCTCCCGAAGTTCGCCAAGGATGCATTTCGCATTGCGAAGGACGAAGACTGGGAAGCGCAGGCGGACGCCAAGGGCCACGACCTGTACTTGGTGCCAACCGCCGAGGTTCCGATCACCAACCTGCATGCCGAAGAAATACTCGAACATGCCGAGCTCCCCCGCGCCTACACCGGATACACCGCTTGTTTTCGAAGCGAGGCGGGCAGCTACGGCAAAGACACGCGGGGCATGATCCGCGTCCACCAGTTCGACAAGGTCGAGCTCGTGCGGTTTTGTCACCCAGATGAAGGCGCCGAGCAGCTCGAAGCGCTCACTGGACACGCCGAGGCGATTCTGCAGAAGCTCGACCTGCACTATCGGGTGGTGCAGCTCTGTGCCGGCGACATGGGCTTTGCGGCCCAGAAGTCCTACGACCTCGAGGTCTGGCTGCCGGCGCAAGACGCATATCGAGAGATCTCGAGCTGCTCCTGGTTCGGCGACTTTCAGGCGCGCCGGATGGAGGCACGGTTTCGGCCCGAGCCGAAGGGCAAACCGCAGTTCGTACACACGCTCAATGGCTCCGGGCTCGCGATCGGGCGGACGCTCGTCGCCATCCTCGAGCAAAACCAGAACGCGGATGGAAGCGTGACGGTCCCCGAGGCGCTCGTGCCTTACATGGGCGGTATCGACAGAATCGTCGCACCGTAGCGGGGCCATGACGGAGCTCGACATACGGCGCGACGTGCCCCTGGCTCCGTTCACGACCCTCGAGCTCGGAGGGCCCGCTCGACACTTCGTCGAAGCGCCGAGTACCGAATCGCTCGTCGCCGCGCTCGACTGGGCTCGTGCTCAGGGCCTCGCCGCCTTCGTCCTCGGCGGAGGGTCGAACCTCATCGTCCCCGACGCCGGGTTCGATGGACTGGTGATTCGGACCGGGGACGCACGGCTGCGGTTCGGCGACGACGGCCACGTCGAAGCGGGGGCGGGGGTTCCCTGGGAGCAGATCGTCGACGGGTGTGTCTCTCGCGGTTGGGCCGGAGTCGAGTGCCTGACGGGGATTCCGGGCTCGACCGGGGCAACGCCGATTCAGAACGTCGGCGCCTATGGGCAGGAAGTCTCCGAGGTGATCCGCTCGGTCCAGGTAGTCGATCGCGCGACGCTCGCTCTGACCGAGCTGACCGTCGAAGACTGTCAGTTTGGCTATCGCGACAGCCTGTTCAAACGGGAGCCCGAGCGGTACGTGGTCACGAGAGTGACGTTTGCGATGCGCCCGAACGGACCCGGCACGGTCCGCTACGCCGAACTCGAACGCCATGTTTCGTCTGCGGCGGGTCTCGGCGAACTGCGTCGTGCGGTCCTCGAGCTTCGTCGAAACAAATCGATGGTGCTCGACCCAGACGACCCGAACCGCCGGAGCGCGGGCTCTTTCTTCTTGAACCCAGTCGTTTCCGAGTCGGAAGCCGATCGCGTAGCCGCGGTCGCGCTCTCCGCAGGGCTCGTGCGGACCGCAGATTCGGTGCCCCGCTATCCGATGCCTACAGGCGCGGTCAAACTCGCGGCTGGCTGGCTGGTGGAACAGGCAGGGTTCCCCAAGGGACTGCGACGCGGCCGGGTGGGCATCTCGAGCCGACACGCGCTCGCGCTCGTACACCATGGAGGCGGCACGACGGCAGAGCTGCTGGCTCTCGCTGCGGAAGTCACCGAAGGCGTCGAGTCGCGGTTCGGGGTGCACCTCCACCGCGAGCCTCGATTGCTCTATAGACCAAGTTCGCCCTGAACTCGGTCTAGTCGGTGAACGGGTTGCTGAACGCAGGGTCCGTGAGGAAGGCCTCGTCCGTCAAAGCACGAAGAAACGCCTTGAGGTCCTCGCGCTCCTGCTCGGTGATGTCGAAGCCGTTTAGAAACGAACTCTTGTTCGGGTTGTCGAACCCGTCCCCGGCGTTCGGGCCGGATTCCGTGAGCCTCCCGCCGCGAGCGTAATGATCGAGCACCTCGTCGAGCGTCTCGATCGAACCGTCGTGCATGTACGGAGCGGTGACGGCAATGTTGCGAAGACTCGGTGGCTTGAACTTGCCCTTGTCCCGAGGATCGCCCGTCTGATCGAACAAACCCTCGTCCTCCGGCGGATAGCTTCCGTCGTCGTCCAGGTTGTAGAGCCCGTTGTTCATGAAGAACTTCTGGTCGAACACCTGAAAGGCGTCGTCGGACGACTGCGAAAACAAGAACCCGCCGTGGCAGTGAAAGCACTCGAACGCATCTTCGACGCCCGCGGCGTTGGTTCCGCCGAAGAAGAGCGCAAGCCCCCGCTGCTCCGACTCGTTGAGCGCGGTCGGATCGCCAGACTGCCAGCGGTCTACGCGAGACCCGAAGCTGACCATGCTCCGCTGAAACGCTCCTAGCGCCTTGGTCATGCTGTCGACGCTGATGGGATCGCCTTGTTCCGGGAAGGCTTCGGCGAACATCTCCGGGTAGAGTTCGTCGTCGCGCATTCGCTGCAGAAGCTCGGTCTCGCGGCCCGACATGCCGAGTTCGACCGGGTTTTCGCCGAACATGGGAACCAACGCCTGCTGCTCGAGTCGAACCAAGGCATCGTTGGCCCAGGTGAGCGACGCCTGGTAGCCCGCGTTGGCAAGGCTCATCGAGCTCCGCACGGTGGACTCCCCGGTCGACCCCAAAGATGCCGCTTCGCCGTCGGTGAAAGCAAGCTCCTGAAAGTGGCAGCTCGCGCAGCTCTGGGTCTGGTTCCCCGAAAGCCGCGTGTCGTAGAAGAGAAAGCGGCCGAGTTCGACCTTCTCGATCGACATCGGGTTGTCTTCGGGGACGCGAGGCTCGGGAACCGTCTCGGGGAGATTCCAACTCCAGTTGTTCGTTGGAGCAGCCGACCCGTCGTCGCCGCTGCAGCCCGCCCACGCGAGCGCGAGCGCCAGAGCCAAACCCAACGATGTTCGTGTGTGTATCACTCTACGTAGAAGAAAGATTGGGCGTTCCCTGGCTCATCCATGAAGGGCAGACCGAGGTTCGCGAAGATCGCTGTACAGTCTGGATCGGTTGGACCTGACATGCAGCCTGGGGGCATTGGGGCCAGGTTGTCGAGGTCTTGGCCAGCTACCAGGGCTCGCGCATCTGCAACGACGGCGTTAGTCGCCGTGTCGAAATCCTCGAGCTCGACCTGGACGCGGTTCGAGTTGCCGCAGGTCACGGTTTCACCGCTGACGGGGTCACCGGTGCAGGCGGTGCTCCCCAGATGCATGCGCCAGCCTCCTCCGGCGAACGTGCCCGAGTCGATCCGGAGGAACTTGTAACCGGTCTCCCAGGCCCAAAACATGTCGGTGAGGTTCATTGGGGGAGGCTGGGTCGCGTTATTGAGGTGATTGATATCCTCGGGAACACCCATGCTGAACCGGACCGCGTCGTAGGTGCCCGAGGGAACGGTGCCGGTCACGCTGTCGTTCTGCCGGGGATTGCCAAACTCGCCGCAGCCGTCCTCGAAGTCGAGGAGGGCCGTGCTGCCAATCTGGAAGTCGTTCTCATCGAGCGCCACCTCAACCCAATCGCCCGCGTCGTTTCGGAGCTCGACGTCAGCGACGTAGAACCGAAAGTCGACGAGCTCCAGCGTCGTCCCCGCGGTGCCGAGGTTGTCGTAACTCGTGCCGCAGGCGAAGTCCTGCGCTCCTACCTTCGCGGCGAAGGTGACCGACACGGATTGCTCCGTATTGCCCTCGTCGTCGCTTCCACACCCTACGAGGGCGCCTCCGGCCATCACCACCGTCATCGCAATCATCGCGCTTTTCATCCGGTACTCCTGTTCCTACTCGTAGAAGCTCGCGACGGTGAGCGAAGATCGGATGTTCTCGATCAGCCTCACGCCGAGGGCCGTGGCGTCGCCCTTGGCGACGGGTTCTGTGGTGCTGCCTGCGAGTGCAGCAAAATCGATGCCATCGAACCAGCTAAGGGCATCGATGGTGACCAAAAGCCCAACGCTGCGCGGGCTATCGAAACACCAAAGGCTCGTCGAACTCCAGCACTCGAGTCAGCGCGACCTGCACCGGGACGACGAGTGGCTCGCGGCGGCCGGTGGTCGGGTCCTCCACCTCGCCGGCAACGAACACGCTGTTTTCGAGCATTGCAACGCGCTTTCCGAGTCCGATCGCGTCTTCGTCGGCCGGCGCGGCAACCACCCGGATTCCGCAATATCGCCCGGGAGGCGGCCGAATTGTGCCGACGAAGAGTCCGGGTCCGACGCCCTCGACGAGGTCGAGCACGAAGGGAGCTCCGAGGCTTGTGGGGGTCTCGATTTCGTGGGCTTTGGCCCGGGCGGGTGCGAAAAGAGTCCACAGGTTCCGGGCAAAACTGTCGCACTTCACAAGTTCGATGGGGCCAAGCACGATCAGCGCCTCATCGAGCCACACGCGATAGTTCTCCGAGGTGACCACGGCCTGCGGCATCGCGGGGGTCTGGTAGGCGACGTCCACCTCGATGCCGTCGGTCACCCGACTGCATCCAGCGAGGACCATCAATGCCGTCCAAAAGAGCCTAGATCTCATAGATCAGCCCCCCGAGCAGCGCGATCCCTTCGCGGTGAGAGCCATCCAGGCGCTGGACCATCGGAATGGCTGCAGTGAAGTGGAGCAGAACCTTGTCGTGCGGCATCGCGACGGCCCCAATCGACCCGTAGGTGATCCATCCGCCGGTGTCGGGGTCGCGCGTGTCTCCGATGTAGCCCGGGCCATCGATGCGAAACTCGACGCCGAGTTGGAAGGCAAGGAAATGCCAGGGCTGGTACTGGCCGAGCGCGGTCTGGCGAAACGTCATCGGTGCGCGCGTGTCGGCGGTGCCGCGCGTCGTCAGCACGGCAACCGACGAGACGTAGACCGACCATGGGTCGGAGAACACCGTGTACGATGCCCCGACGATCGGATCCCAAGATCCGGTGCCCGCCTGAAACTCGAGCGGCAGCGGCACTCCGTTGGCATCCCGCTCGATCGTGCTCGTCGGAAACTCGAGGCCGGCGATCGTCGCGACCAAGTGCCGCGGAGAAAAGCTGCGATCGCGGTAGACCACGGTGCGAACCCGGAGGTCGAGATCGCCGGGCGCCCAAATGTCGGCTTCCGCAAGATTGACGGCCGTCACGAATCGACGGACCAGCGGCATCATCAGCGACAGCGTCCAGCGGTCGGTGGGAGAGTAGGCGCCCGCGAGTTCGAGGCGCTGCTCGGCGAGCTGGAGCCGGTCGATGTCTTCTTCGCCGATGCTATCGTTCCGGTGTCGAACCGTTGCGGACGTTCGGATGCGATTGCTCTTGGGCTGCTCGAACCCGACGATGGTGAGGGTCGGATCGCCCACCGAACAGGTTCCGCAGGCTTCAGCCCGAACGGGCCAACAGCAGAACGCCCCCACTGCGAAGATCATCCACCAGTTCTTCACCGGCCGAGGCTAGATCCCGTCCGGGATGCGGGGTATGCGGCAAATCGTCGCAGACGGTCAGCGGCGAGAGGGGTACTTCGCGAGCTTTCGCTGAAGCGAGCGTCGGTGAATTCCGAGTTTTTCGGCTGCTTTGGTGATATTTCCGCCGCAATCGGTCAACACGCGCTGGATGTGCTCCCACTCGACCCTCGCAAGCGACGGGGTCTCAGCAGCCGTCGATTCTGCCGGGTCGTCGCCCTCGGCTTCGCTGCGAGGGCCGTCCCGATCGAAGGCAGCGATGAGTTCGTCGACATCGGCGGGCTTGGTCAGATAGTGCGTCGCCCCGAGGCGAACCGCTTCGAGCGCAGTGGCGATGCTGCCGTAGCCGGTCAAGACGACGATCCGTGTCGACGGATCGATCCGGTGGAGCTCCTTGACGACGTCGAGGCCCGACCGCCCCGGCATTCGCAGATCGACAGCGGCGAATTCGGTGCTCGCCGCGTTCGCAATGGCGACCGCGCTGTCGTAGTCGTGCGCCTGGTGCACCTCGTAGCCCCGATCCTCGAAGGCTCGCCCCATGCGCGAACGGAGGCGCTCGTCATCGTCGACGAGCAATATCGATGGCTGGGGTGCCTGGGAAGAATCCGGTTCGTCGGTCATCGGTTCTGCGGGAGCACGACGCGCACGGTCGTTCCGTGGCCGGCGGTGGACTCGATGACGAGCTGGCCGCCCAAGGAGTCTACGAGCGTGCGGGCAAGGAACAACCCGAGACCCATGCGGTCGCCGCGACCCTTGGTGGTGAAGAACGGGTCGGCGGCGCGCTCGACGACCTCGCCGGGCATCCCTGTACCCTGATCGACGAATCGAAGCTCGACCTGCTCGTCGCCCGCATCGACTTCGAGTGTGACCTGGCCCTGTGGCGACGCGTCGAAACCGTTGCGCGCCAGATTTTCGATCATTTGTGAGAGCGCATCGACGGGAGCCACGAGGGTGGACACGGTCGACCGGGTACGCCATCGGCCTGCGTCGTCCGCAGGAAGTCGCCGCCGCACCTCGTCGAAGAGAGACTCGACTTCGACCTCGCGAACCGCCTCCCCCACATGTTCTCCGCCGGTCAGCGACATGCGATCGAGCACGACGCGACAGCGCTCGACTTCGGCGCGGATCAGGTCGGCATCTTCGACGAGCCGCTCTCCGTCGGCCAGGCCCGAAGCGCGCCTTCGGACCTCTTTGGCGGCCACTGCAATCGTCCCGAGCGGGGTGGCAATCTCATGGGCGGCCCCGGCGGCGAGAGTCGCGATCGAAGCGAGCCGGCCCCAGCGATGACTGCGTTCCTGCGCTTCCGCGAGCGCCCGCTCTCGCTCTCGGAGCGCCTCCGAAAGCCGGCTGACAAAGTATGCGATCAGCGATGCAGCGAGCCCGAACGCAACGAACATGCCGTAGAGATGCGCCTGAAAATTGCCGCCGTGCGCTGCGTGTCCAAGTCCCGCAGAGGGAGAATCGAACGCGAAGAGAAGTCCGAAGGCGAGGACCGAGAGCCCCGCGATGACCCAGGTCCAGGCGGGCGGGAGCATCACCGCCGACATCGCAATGTAGACTACGTAGATGACGCTGAACGGGTTGGTTGGACCGCCGGATAGATAGAGCAGCCCCGTCAGTAGGGCGACGTCGAGCACCAGGAAGAGACCCGGTGCCATTCCGGGTCGCCGAGCGAGCCAGAGATTCGAAACCACCCCTACGGCGACCAGTCCCCACATGGCCGAAGTGGGAAGCCCGAGCGCGAGCACGCGGTCGCCTACGAAAATCGCAGCGGCCTGGATGGCAAACGCGCCCCACCGCATGCGGGACAGCCATTGAGCATCCGTGACTGGGCTCATCTTTACGCGTCGGGCGGCATGCTGCCGTCGGCAGCCGCGTCGAAATCGACGCTCCCGTACATCGCTTCGGCGATCTTGTAGGCGCTCAACTCCAAGGTCTCGAGCGCGTCCTTGATCGCGATTGCATCACCCTCGTCGACGCACTGGTGAAGCGTGGCGACGTCGGCTTCTACCTGGTCAATCACTTCGGCGGCCACGAGCTCTCGGCACTCGGCGACGGCGCGCTCGCTTGTGTAAAGAAGTGCCTCGGCGGCATTGCGAAGCTCAGCAAGCTCGCGACGCTTTTGGTCGGTCGTCTTGTACGCGTCGGCTTCTTCGATGATGCGATGAATGTCGTCCTCGGTGAGCCCGCTCGAGGCGACGACGCGAATGTTCTGTTCTCGCCCGGTGCCGAGGTCTTTGGCGTGCACGTTGACCACACCGTCGGCGTCGATGTCGAACGTCACTTCGACCTCGGGAACCCCTCGGGGCGCAGGCAGGATGGGCGCGAGCTCGAACTTGGCCAGTGACTTGTTGTCGTCGGCCATTTCGCGCTCTCCCTGGAGCACGTGAATTGGCACGAACGTCTGGTTGTCGACGCTGGTGGTGAAGATCTCACGCGCCCGGGTAGGCACCGTCGTATTGCGCGGAATCAGACGGAAAAACACGCCACCACCGGTTTCGACGCCGAGGCTCAACGGGGTCACGTCGAGCAGAAGCATCTCTTCGACGTCCCCCGTCAGCGCGGCACCTTGCAGGGCGGCGCCCATCGCGACGACTTCGTCCGGATTGACCCCCTTGTACGGGCGCTTTCCGAAGAACTCTTCGACCTTCGCCTGCACCATCGGCATGCGTGTTTGGCCGCCTACCAAGAGGATTTCGTCGATCTCCTCCTTCTTGATTCCCGCGTCGGTGAGTGCCTGCTGGCAGGGGCCGAGCGTGCGGTCGATCAGTTCGGAGACGAGAATCTCGAGCTCGCTGCGTTTGAGCTTGGTCTCGAGATGCTTGGGCCCTGATTCATCCGATGCGATGAACGGGAGGTTGATCTCGGTTTCGAACGAGGAAGAAAGCTCGTGCTTCGCCTTTTCGGCCTGCTCCTTGAGCCGCTGGAGGGCCACGCGGTCTTCGCGCAGGTCGATCCCGGTGTCGTCGTGGAAGCGCCGAACGAGTTCTTCAACCAAGGTGTTGTCGAGGTCTTCACCGCCGAGGTGGGTGTCGCCCGCGGTCGATTTGACGCTGAACACGCCACTCGCGATCTCGAGGATGGAGATATCGAAGGTGCCGCCGCCCAAGTCATAGACCGCGACGCGCTTGCCCTCTTTCTCCTCGAATCCGTACGCGAGCGCGGCAGCGGTGGGCTCATTGATGATGCGCCGAACGTCGAGGCCGGCGATTTTCCCGGCCGCGATCGTCGCCGATCGCTGTGCATCGTTGAAGTACGCCGGAACCGTCACGATCGCTTCGTTGACGTCCTCCCCAAGATAGGATTCTGCGACTTCTCGCATCTGCTGAAGCACCATGGCGGAGATCTCAGGGGGGGAGAAGTGCTGGTCGTCGACCGAGACCCAGGCGTCTCCCCGCTCGCTCTCGACGACGCGATACGGAGCCCAGTGCGCATGCTTCTGCGCCTCGTCGGAGGAGAAGCCGAGCCCCATCAACCGTTTGATCGCGAAGACTGTGCTCTCCGGATTGGTCACACCTTGGCGTTTGGCCACGCTGCCCACGCGCCGCTCGCCATCCTTGGAGAACGAAACCACCGAAGGCGTCGTGCGACTTCCTTCCGCGTTCGGAATTACCTGCGGCTCGCCGTTGTCCACGAACGCAACGCAGGAATTGGTCGTTCCCAGATCGATCCCGATGATCTTCCCCATTGAACCCTAGGTTCTTTATAACCCGAGCGAGGGGATTGTCGCATCTCTTGGCAGGCGACCGCGGGTTTACACACCGTTTGCAGTGTCATCCGCTTGGTTGGTCGTCGTTCTCGTCGCCGCCCGCCGCACCCTGATCGGCTGTACCGGTCGGCGGTCGAGCGACCACGACCATCGCGGGACGCAGCAGCCTATCGCCGAGGCGGTAGCCGGGCACAACTTCGGTAACGATGGTTCCAGGCGGTTGGTCGTTCGTTTCTTGCTGCTGCATCGCATCGTGCAGCGTGGGGTCGAACATCTCGCCGAGTGCTTTGACGCGCTCGAGACCCAACCGGTTCGCGATTTCATCGAACCCCCGAAGAACCATGTGCACGCCGTCTGCGACAGCCTGTGCGTTTGCAGCACCCTCGGCGGCGCCCGCGGCCCGCTCCAGATTGTCGATTACGGGCAGCACCTCCCGAAGGGTGTCTTCGATCGCACGTCGACGAACCTCCTCGAGCTCTTTGCGTGAACGCTTCCGAAAGTTGTCGAAATCGGCCGCTATCCGCAGAAGCTGCTCGCGCATACGATCGCGTTCGGCCTGGGCGGATTCGATCGTCGGCACCTTCTCTTCGGCAGGTCGGTCTTCAGCTTCTGCCCCTCCGACTTCCGGCGCGCTTTGCTCCTCGATCTGCTCGTGGTCGGACTCTTCGCCAGGCTGTTCGCTCATGTTCTTCGACTTTCCCCTATGATTCCTTGGAAGCCCCTGGCGTTCGCCCGTCGAGCACGTCGCTGAGCACTTCTGCAGCGAAGCCCACCAAGGGCACGTACTGCCTGTAGTCCATCCGCGTCGGTCCGACGATGCCAAACGACCCGATGCGTGAACCATCGTGTCGATAAGGGCTCGAGATGACGCTGATGTCTTGAACGTCGTTCAACGCGGCTTCTGAACCGATGAACACTTGCACACCGTCGGCATCGAGCGTGCGCTCCAGCAAGGCGAGCAGGGTGCGCTTGTCTTCGAAGGCGTTGAGGTAGCTCCGAATCTTCTCGGCATCGCCGAACTCAGGGCGATCAAATAGAGCCCCTTGCCCTTCGATCACGAAAGTAATCGTCTGCGAGCTGTCACCCTCGACGGTCGCCTCCACCATCCGCTGCGCGTGCTGCCGAAGCTGTTCGTATCGTCCCTGCTCGGTGGCAAGACGTGCCGCAAGGGCCTCGCAAACCGCGCCGAGCGTCTTTCCGCGGACCAGTTCGGCCAGGTAGTTGTTGACCCGCTCGAGTGACGATTCGTCAACGTCGAGCTCGCTGACCACGACACGGTTCTCGATGGCGCCGGAACGCATTACCAAGACGGCGAGGGTGCGATTGTCGCTGAGGCGCATGAATCGGAGCTGATCGAGGCGCGTTTCGGCGACCGCAGGCAGAGCGATGATCGTGGCCGTCCCGGTGAGATCGCTCAGGAGCTGACCGGTCTCACGAACCGCGTCCGCCCCTGGCGCGAGGCTCCGAAGACGCTCGATGAGCGCGTTTCGATGGGCTGTCGAGATCTCGCCCGCGGTTGCCATCGCATCGACGAAGAAGCGAAAGCCCGAATCCGTCGGGACGCGGCCCGCGCTCGTATGGGGCTGATGGAGGAGCCCGGTGTCCTCGAGATCCGCCAGAACGTTGCGAATCGTGGCGGGTGAAAGGTTGAAGGCATAGCGCTTCGCTAGGCTCCGTGAACCCACGGGCTTCCCGGAAGTGATGTACTCGGTCACCACCGCGAACAGGACTCGCCTGTGCCTATCGTCCAAAGTCACTGCCACTCCCCCTGAAAGTAGATTGTGGGCTGGGGCTGTCAAGCCCGGAGCAGCTTCGAGAATTTGGCCTCCGGAAGCGGCTTCGTGCAGGTTCGGGGGATGAAGCGCACGGCGGCCCTTCTGCCCTTCTCCCTCATGGTCATGGCGATCATGACCGTCCCCACCCTCGTTCTCGACGAACAGGGTCTCCCGAGGTACCGCGACCTGAGCGCAGACGTCGAAGAGCTCCGCGAAACCAACGAGGAGCTGGTTCAGGAAATCGCCGACCTCAGCGCCGAAATCGCGGCGCTCCGGTCCGATACGAGCTCGGTCGAGCGCATCGCCAGGGACGAGCTCGGGATGGTACGGCCCGAGGAGTTCGTGTTTCAGTTTCCCCCGCAGTAGGAACGGGTCCGGCACGAGTGGAGACGACTTTTTTGCTGAAGGGATGGCGGCGGCGTAACACCGCTTGGTTATGACCGCCCTGGTCCAGGCAGCGCTCCGCGTGAGGCGAACGGCGCGGTCGATGTGGGGGCTGGCCGTTGCCCTTCTCCTCGGCGCATTCGTCGTCGGCGGATTCTTCTTGCCGGGAAGGGAGGTCGGCTGGGCCGCGCTCTCCCTGGGGGCGATCTGGATCGTTGCGTTCGCGATCAAGGCGCGCGACACGCGGGCGGCCCGCCCGGAGCCACAGACCACCTTCGAAGCTGCCGCCCTGCTTCTAGTTGGCTGCCAAGCCTTGGTGCAGCTCCGCGGAGGTGTGTCGAGCGAACTCTATCCGCTTACCTATGTCGCAGTGGCCCTCGGGGCGTCCTTCGTCGCGGGGGGCGCCGGAGCCGCCTTCGTCGGGTTTGCCGCGGCCCTCGATCTCGGAGTCGTGTATTTCGCGGAACGAATCACGGACGTTCGCGTGCTCGCGGCGCACCTGATGTTCGTGCTCTGTTTCGGTCTTCTGAACCTCATCTTCACGCGGGCGGAGATCCTGCGCATTCGTCGGAACTCGGTGCGTGAAGAGCGGGCAGCACAGGAGAAAGTTCGCGATGAAACTCGCCTCTTTCGTCTCGTGGCGCCGGTTTCGGAAGGCCTGCGCGAAGAGTCACGAATCTGCGAAACCAGCGTCCAGGAAGTCCACCAGGCGCTGTATCACACGCTCGAGCTGCTTCATGAGACGCTTGGGCTTCAGACCTGCGTGCTGCTGATGCCAGGCGATGGCGAGGAGGAACTCCACATCGCCGAGTTGATTACCTCGAGTGACGAGGTTGCGGACGGTCCGTTCATCTTGGGGTCTGGCGCCGTGGGGGCGGCGGTCCGCCGACGACTCACCACGAGTCTCCAGCAGATTCGTCCCGGATACCGGGGGCTCTGCTACTACCGGGGACCCGCCCCTGTGACCTCGTTCGTCGCGGTGCCGATCGTCGAGGGGAGACATTTCCGCGCCGTGCTTTGCGCAGACCGTATGGGCGGTGAGCCGTTCAACTCCGAGGAGGAGGAGCTGCTGCGTAAGAGCACCTCTCACATCCTTCGGTGCCTCGAGAACGAGCGGGTCTTCGTGCAACTAGAGCGCGCAAAGCGGCAGCAGGAGATTCTCTATCGCGGATCGCGGGCGCTCAGCACCGCCCTGAATCAAGACGACGTGATGGACGTCGGACTCGCCACGGCCGCGGAGATCGCACCTCACGACTTCGCGGCAATCACCGAGTACCAAGTCGACAAGCGTCAGCACATCGTCCTTCGAAGTGTTGGCGAACAGGCGGATGAGGTCGACGCGCTTCAGTTCCGCGACAACGCCTCACTCACGGCGATGGTGGTGAAGAACAAACACTACCTGCCGTACCGTGGGGAGTTCGATGCCAAACAGCAGGTGCTGTTCACCAAGAGGGCCAAGATCAAAGGCATGGAGTCGCTTCTGGTACTCCCACTCGTCGTTCGCGAGGAACCGGTCGGAACGCTAATCGTCGCCTCGAGAGCGAAAGGCGCGTTCGGGGAGTCGGCCCGAGAGACGCTGCAGGCACTGGCGAACCAGCTCGCTGTCGCGCTCGCCAACGCGCGCGCCGTCAGGCTCCTCGAACAGAAGGCAACTACCGACGGTCTGACGGGATGTCTCAACAAGCGCGCGTTTTTGGTCGAGATGGAACAGAAGATCCTCGCCGCCCAACGGTTCGGTCGCAAGCTCTCGCTCATCGTCACCGACCTCGACCACTTCAAGACGGTCAACGATACTTACGGTCATGCAGCGGGCGACAAGGTGCTCAAGGAACTCGGCGAGCTGCTCAATCGTGTGAAACGAGAAACCGACATCGTCGCTCGTTTCGGCGGCGAGGAGTTCTGTGTTCTGTGCGAAGAAACCGATACGCGGGGCGCCAAGCTCCTGGCTGAGCGAGTCAGAGAAGAGTTGGAGCAGGCCGAAGTGATGACCGAGCTCGGGCCGTTGAACGTCACCGCATCCCTCGGCGTCGCGACCTTTCCGGACCACGCCGCCACGGCAGAAACTCTGTTCGCGCAAAGCGACCGCGCCCTCTACGACGCCAAGAGCCGCGGCCGCAATCAGGTCTGCACCGTCTGATCAGCGCCGTTGAAACTCGCGCGTCTTCGGATCGAGCATCCACTCGGCCGTTCCGCGACCTTGGTCGATGTGAATCAGGCAGGCCGCGCCTGGCTGAAATGATTGGAACCGGCTGGTCCCGCACAGGTCGCCGGCGAGCACTTCGATCTTGGGCATGTGGGTTACCATCACCACGACTTCATCGTCGGCAACCTGGTCGAGCGGAGCAAGAGCCTGTGCGATCGTTCCATGTTCGCTCGCGAGCGCCGAGTGAATTTCGACCGGGCCGACGAAGTCCGCCTGGGTCGTCGCCAGCACCTCGGCGGTTTGCACGGCACGAACCAGAGGGCTGGTGTACATCCGCGAGAACGCAAGATGGTGCTCCCGAAGGGTCTCTCCAACAGAGACCATGTCGCGGCGCCCCTCATTGCTGAGCCAACGGAGTTCATCCGTGGGCGCCGAGCGCAGATCGACGGCGGCGCCGTGTCGAACCAGGAGGACCCTCATCGCCAGAAGCTTGGCACGGTGTTCATGCCTCGTCTTCCGGACGGGCTGCGGTTCGGGCGAAAGACTCTTCGGGCGCCAAGACCAGCCTGTGTCGGGCGTAGAGTGCGAACCAGAGAAGGCCGAGCCCGTACCAGACCGCCGCGCCGAGGACGACGTTTCGGTAAATCGGGTCGGTCACGAATAGGGCGATCAGGGTAATGATTGCGATGGCGAGCGCGACGACCGCCCCCGGAATCCCCAACGGACTCCGGTAAGGTCGAGGAATGTCCGGGAGCCGCAGCCGAAGCATGATGAACGACAGCATTTGCAGCGCATACGCGATCACCGCACCGAATACCGCCATGTTCAGAAGGACCGCACCGACAGGGTGTTCGGGGCCGAACGAGTGAATTCCGTAGGCGACCGCGTACCCGAGGGCCGCCCCGACGAGAAGCGCGGCGTGGGGCGTCCGGCGGGTCGGGTGGGTTCGCGAGAGCCAGCGTGGAAAGTAGCCTGCCCGCGACAGAGAATAGATCTGTCGTCCGTAGGCGAAGATGATGCTGTGAAAGCTTGCGACCAGTCCGGTCACCGCCACCAGCGCCAACCCCTTGGCCCCGAGTCCCTCGCCAAAGGTGGTCCGAAAGCCGACGAAGAGCGGTTCGTCGGAGCTGGCAAGCCCAGCCGCACCAGGGGCGATCCCCGAGTTGAGGAACAGAGTGAGAAAGGCCGCGACCACGAGCGTGAGCAGTCCGTAGATCAGACCTCGGGGCAGGTCTCGGGCGGGGGTTTCCGCCTCTTCGGCAGCAAGCGGAAGCTGCTCGATTGCGAGAAAGAACCAAATCGCGAAGGGCAACGCCGAGAGCACGCCAAGACCACCCCTCGGAAGCCAACGGGACTTCCCCGTATCCGGCTCGAGGTTGAGGGCCCAGCTGAGGTCGAAGTGTGGGATCGCCGAGATCCAGAACACCAGCAGCACGCCGAGCGCGAGCAGGGTAATCACAACGGTGAAGCGAAAGGTGATCTCGACGCCGGCCACGTTGAGACCGACGAACATCCCGTAGCTGAAGAGCCACCACAGAGGCTCGACGTCCGGCGAAGTCCCGAAGATCGCTCCGAGATAGCCCCCAATCCCAACGACGATCACCGCGGGAGTGAGCACGTACTCCATGTTCTCGGCAAGCCCGGTGACGTACGCGCCCCACGGCCCCATCGCCGATCGCGCAAACGAGTAGGCGCCTCCAGTGTGGGGCAGCGCAGCCGTCATCTCAGCGATGCTGAAGCACAGGCCCGCGTACATCACGGTGATGATGGCGGTCGCGATGAGAAGTCCGCCAAAGCCCCCGGCGGCAAGGCCAAAGTTCCAGCCGAAAAAGTCGCCTGAGATCACGGCACCCACGCCGAGCGCCCAAAGCGACCAGACCCCGGCGTAGCGGCGCAGCCCGCGGTCCCGGAAATAGGCGTCTTCGACCTGCTCGTACTCGACCCCCTGGCGCGACATCGGCGGAGTGTAGCGGGTACGCGCCCCAGGCGATAAGGTTCGTCTCATGTTGACGATCGATCTCACTGGCAAACGAGCGCTCGTGGCCGGCGTCGCAGACGACGGCGGCTTTGGGTTCGCGATCGCCAAGGCGCTTGCGAGCGCGGGAGCCTCGGTCTGCGTCGGCACGTGGCCGCCTGCGCTGGGAATCTTCGAAACTCTGCTCCGACGTGGCAAGCTCGACGAGTCACTCGCTCTTCCCGACGGTGGCAAACTCGAATTCGAGGCGATCTATCCGCTCGACGCGGTGTACGACACTCTCGACGAGGTGCCCGCCGAGGTGCGAGAGAACAAGCGATATCGGGACCGGGGAGACTTCAGCCTCGATGGTTTGGCAGCGCGGCTCCGTGACGACTTCGGCGAGTCCTGCCTCGACATCGTCGTGCACAGTCTCGCCAACGGCCCCGAGGTCAAAAAGCCCCTGATTGCCACCAGCCGTGCCGGGTACCTCGCGGCAATGAGCGCGAGCGCCTACTCCTTCGTCTCATTGACCCAGCGGATGCGGCCCTTGATGCGACCCGAAGGGTCATTCCTCGCACTTTCGTACCTGGCGAGCCGGGGCGTCATCGTCGACTACGGCGGCGGCATGGGCTCAGCCAAGGCGGCGCTCGAAACCGACGCGCGAATGCTGGCCTTCGAGCTAGGGCGTGAGTCACGCCACCGGGTGAACGTGATTTCCGCGGGGCCCCATGCATCCCGCGCCGCAAGCGCGATCGGATTCATCCACAAGATGATCCGCTACTACGAACTCAACGCCCCGCTGCGCGATCCTCTACGCGCAGAAGAGGTCGGCAACGCAGCGGCGTTCTTGTGCAGCCCGCTTGCGAGCGGCATTACCGGGACCGTTCTCTACGTCGACAAGGGCTACCACGCGATGGCAGCGCCGGCCGACGTGGGTTCACTGATCGACCAAACTTTCGCCGACTAGACCGCGGGACAGGTTACGCAGCCACGACTTCGTGACGAGCGGTGGGGCGAATGGTCGACGCCGCAGGGGCAACCTGCAGGCTGCTGCAGAGGTATCGTTCGGTGCGAACCCGGTCTTGCAGCCAGGGCGTGAGATCGCGCATCAGTGCGCGGGCCGAGGGATGTCGCGCCGCGGGATTGCGGCTGAGCAGCTTGGCCAGGAGCATGTCCATCGCGGGATCGAGATATGGCGCAATGCGCGAGACCCGAGGGGCATCCTCTCGAATGATCCGGCGCAACACCGTGTTGACGTCTCCGCCCCGGAACGGAAGTCGACCGGTCAGAGCTTCGAACATGGTGACCCCGACCCCGAAGAGATCGGCGCGCGCGTCGACAAAGGGATTGCCGCTTGCCTGCTCGGGTGACGCATAGCTGGGGGTGCCGTAGACCCGACCCCGTTCGCGAGCGCGCTCATCGGAAGGCGCCGTCTCCGCGGCGCACACGCCGAAGTCGAGCAGGTGGACCTCGAGCTCTCCGTACGGGCCGCTATTGAGGAGGATGTGTTCGGGCTTGATATCGCGATGGACGTAGCCATGGCGGTGGACGCTGTGCAGAATCGAGGCGAGCCGGGCGATAATCACCGCAAGAAGGGGCTCGTTCAGCAGGTCGGAGCGCCGCAGGTATGACGACAGGCTCTCAGACCGCATGTATTTCATCACGACATACGGCGAAGCATCGTTGAGCGTGCCGTGATCGATCACCGGTACGATTCCTGGGTGAAACACGCGGCGCGCGACTTCCACCTCGCGCCGCACCCGCGCCATCAGGTCCGCGTTGCCCGCGTGCATCGGTCGCAGCATCTTGACGACGACAGGCTCCAGAGTCGCGAGTCGTTCGGCCTCGAATACGATCCCGGTACCTCCGACCCCAATCGCGTTTCCGATGCGATATCGGCCATCTAGAATCTGGCCACGCAGCTCGGCGCGCTCACGGGAATCCGACATGCCCCCACCTTCCTTCGAGGGTCGGGCGACAGTCAAAAAAAGCGCAGCAGGAGCGTCGGCTCAGGTCCCGTAGAAGCCGCTGACGCGGTTCGCTCCTTGTTCGGCCTCGGGGAGTTCACGGCGCACGGCCTTGGCGAGGTCGCCCACCGAGAGCAGGCCCACCAAGCGGTCGCCGTCCATGATCGGCACGTGGCGGCAGCGCGATTCGGTCATCAGGGTGATCACGTCGGCGATACTGTCGTCGGGCGCGGCGAAGTTGAGACGGGTGGTCATCACGTCGCGGACGAGGCTCCGACTGGGGTCTTTGCCGGCCGCGACGACGCCCACGAGCACCTCGCGCTCAGACAGAATCCCAATCGGGTAGCCGCCCTCGAGCACCACAACCGAGCCGACGTGTCGATCCGCCATGAGCCGAACCGCCTCGATGACGGTCGCAAGCGGGCCTACCGAGTACACACGCTTGCTCTTCAGGCGAAGCACGTCACCGACGCATTGCCAGACCATCTACGGGACCTCCAGCGGGGACTGTACCTCTGTCCTGGACGATAGTGAAGCCCGATTCGCAGTCCACCGATCATCCCCGTTTGATGTCATCCCTCGCTGTGGACTAGCTTTTCGAGGTCGTTCTCGGCACTCTCGACGATGGATGGGGCACACGGGCAAAGACTGGAAACGACGCGTCGACGATCGGCGGCACGTCGACGGCAGTGCGCTGATCTCTCAGCGCGGCGACTCTCTAGGCCGCTACGCGCTCGAAAGCCTCTCGGCACGGGGCGCGCGCATCCAGGCGAGCAGCGGGCTGCGCCCCGGGCACCTGGTGCATCTCCTGGTCGAACTCCAGAACGGAGAGCCTCCACTCAGCCTCACGGGTTCCCTCCAGCAAGTCCGCGGCGACGACGGCGAGAACTCGGTCGTGGTTCAGTTCCGGGTCCTCTCGGCAGACCAGGAGGACGCGATCCAAGACGCGCTTCTTCGTGCCCTGCTGCGGCGCGGCGCACCGGGTGCGCGCTTGCCCTTCTTGGTGTTCGAACCGAGGCATCGAGTTCGTGACGAAATCGAATCCGAGCTGCGAAGTTTCTCAATGGCGGTGCGTTCGGTCGAGACGGTCGAGGAACTCGTTCGCGAGCTGGAGACCGACGACACGCAGTACGCGGGTCTCATCGTGCACTCGGCGACGCACGATCGCGCAGCGATGGAAGTGATCGAGTTCTTTGCGCGCACCGAACGACTCAAAACGATTCTCTTGCCGGAGCCCGACGGAACCGTCTCTCCCTTGGCTGCCCGTCTGCCCCACGCCCGAATCCCAACGCGGTGGAGCCGCTCGGAGCTTCGCGCTGCGGTCCGCTCGGTCTTGAGCAACTAGACGGCTTCGTGCGGAACGACGCGGAGCGAACTCAGCCCTGCGAGTCGCTCGAAGCTCGCTTGGACGCACTCGGCCGTCGCCACGACTACAATGAGCAGATCGTCCGGCGAGACTCGGCGGCGCATCGCCTGGTTCGCCTCAGTGCGCGTCACCTTCGCGACGAGCTCGTCGTGGCGATCAACAAGTCTGCGGGGCACACCCAGAAGCTCCACGTCGAGGCGTGCCTCGAGCCGCTTCGAGGGGGTGTCAACCTCGAAGCAGTGGCTATTGATCAGGTATTTCTTGGCAAAATCGAGATCCGCACGCGGCAGGCCGCGGCCGAGCCAGCCTTCGATGAGGCCAATCTCGAGAGCGGCACAGTCGGCCGAGTAGTCGGCACCGGGGGCGCTCCATGCGTACCACGCATCGCGTTGCGTCGAGTGGAGGAGCCTGCTGTAGGCGCCGTAGCTCCAGCCGCGGGTTGCCCGAACCTCTTGCATCAACGGACCGGTGAACGTACCGCCGAACGCGGTATTCGAGACCACCGCGGGCATCAGATCGCGATCGTGCGTTCGGGCGCCGAGCGCACCGATGAAGAGCTGGGTCTGCGTGCGTTCGGGCTTGTCCACGATGACTACATGTCGGCCACGGCCAGCGCGGGTCGGTGGAACCTGATGCGAATCGCTGGCGAGCACGCCTGCCTTGGGGAAATACGTTCGCACGAGCTCGCTTGCCTCGGCGCCGCTCACTTGCCCGGCCATGCCGACTATGAAGGGACCGCGCTGGACGTGGCGTCGGTAGAACCGGCGCACATCATCGAGGCGCACACGCCGCACACTCGCCGCCGTGCCCGAGGTGGGGCGCGCATAAGGATGCCCCTCGAACAGGATGCGGCGGAAGTGCAGACCTCCTACGGTCTGGTCGTCATCGAGGCGGGCGGTTAGATAGGCAGCCGCCTGACGCTTGAGCTTGGCGAAGTCGCGTGCCCGCAGCGCGGGGTCCCAGATGAGCTCTGCCAGCATCGCAATTACCGGTTCGAGGTTTCGACGCAGCGCGGTGGCTCGGATGCGAGTCGAGCGCATCCCGACGTCAATCGTCATTCGCGCGCCGAGACGCGCGAGGTTTTCCTCGAAACGCTCTGTCGATACGCCGCGCGGCCCGCGACGAATCAACTGCCCGTTGAGCTGTGCGAGCCCTTCTTTGCCGATGGGGTCGAGAAGACTGCCGATCGGAAAAGCGACCTCGATATCCACGATGGGAAGTACGTCACTCGATTCGACGAGTAGGCGAGGCTCGGCTCTCTTCATGCCCGGGTCACCTCGACACGAGTGCGTCGCGACGTACGCAGATAGGTGGCGGCTGCCCGTTTCACCTCGGCCTTGGTAACCTGGCGATAGGCGGCGAGACGGTCGAAGGCCGTCGTCCCGTCATTCATCACCGTCTCGTAGAAGCCGACCTGCTCGGCTTTCCCACCCGCGGTCTCCATCGAGTAGAGGAACGAAAGTTCGATTTGATGGAGCGCTTTGTCGAGTTCGGCGATCGATGGACCTCGTGAGGCCAGATGCGCAATCTCGGCGTCGAGCGCCGCGACCGCCTTGTCTATCGAACGCCCACTTCGCATCGAGATCCAGACCTCGAAGAGACCGGGGTCGACGAAGGGAGACACCGCGCCACGAACGGAGAGGGCAACTTCGTCCTCGAGGCAAAGCCGACGATGAAGCCGCGAACTACGGCCCGCGAAGAGCATCTCGTTGACCACGTTGAGGGCGGCGCTATCCGGGTGCGCGAACGACGGAGCCTGATAGCCAAGAAGCACTTTGTCGGTCGGGGTCGGCGCAGTGATCGGCAAGACGCGTTCACGCCGCTGACCAGGTTCGGGCGCGATGCGATGGGGCCGCCGCGCCGAAGAGGCAGACAGCGAACCGTACGCGCTCTGAATCTGTTCGAGTGCTCGGCGCTCGTCGAAGTCGCCTGCAACGATGAGCGTTGCGCGATTCGGCGCGTAGTGGGAACGATAGAATCGCTTGCAGTCCTCGACGGTGAAACCGCGAATGTCGTCCATCCATCCGATGGTGGGCCATCGATACGGATGGTGTCGAAACGCGGTTGCATAGAGCTGTTCAACCGCACGACCCTCGATGTCGTCTTCGACCCGGAGCTTTCGCTCGTTGATCACCACTTCGCGTTCGGAGCGGAGCTGAGGCGCGCGCAGGACGAGATTGGCCATTCGGTCAGCCTCGAGCTCGATCAGCAGCGGTAGTGCCTTCTTGGGGGCGTTCTCGTAGTAATAGGTCCAGTCGGTCCAGGTAGCGGCGTTGGCCTCTGCGCCCGCGCTCTCCATCAAGCGATCGAACTCACCGTATGGATGCTGCTTCGTCGCACTGAACATCAGATGTTCGAACAGGTGTGCGAGCCCGGTTTTGCCCGGCTTCTCGTGCCGCGACCCCACGGCGAACCAGGTATGATAGCTGACGGTAGGCGCCGATCGGTCGATGAGCGTTACGACGCGAAGCCCGTTTCCGAGCCGGTAGCGCCGCAGTCCGAGGGCATCACCGAAGGGGCTCGCACCCACGAAAGACCATCGCGCATTCGGCCGTCGCACGCCCCGATTGAGGCGCGCGACCATGGGTTCTGGCGAATCCATCAAGGCGGCGCATCCTGTTCAGTCGACCCCGTAGGGTCAAGGCGAAGCGCTCCATGCGCGCTGTGCGAAGTTTCAGGTGCTTTGGCGTGGATGACCGCGGTGTGTATCCGCATCGCTGCAAACGCTGATAAGCTCGCGGCGTCGGACTTTGCAGCGGGGCCACGCCTCGTTTGGTTTTCCTCGTCCGGCGAAAGGAGCCACTGATGAAGTATGCGATCATTGCAGCCCGAGTGATTCTCGGTTTGGTCTTCGTGGTGTTCGGGTTGAACGGGTTCTTCCATTTCATCCCAAACCCCGAAATGAACGAGCCAATGGGGTCCTTCATGGGTGCCCTGGTCGGGACCGGTTACTTCATGGCCGTCGTCAAGTTCGTCGAGGTGGTCGCCGGGGTGATGATTCTCACCGGGCGCTTCTTGCCCCTCGGTCTCATCCTGCTCGCGCCGGTATCGGTGCACATCTTCTTCGCGCATCTATTCCTCGACCAGGGCGGGCTGCCGATGGCCATCGTCATTCTCGTTCTGCAGGCCTTCCTCGCCTGGGCCTACCGCGACTCCTTTGCCGGAGTGCTTCAAGCCAACGCACAACCGGTCGGACAACCCTGACGCTCGCAGGCCCAGCCATCGCTTGACCCGGTCGCACCGGGCAGTTAGCCCTCCGCCATGTCGGAGGTTCGTGTCCGGTTCGCCCCCTCACCCACGGGATACCTGCACATCGGCGGGGTTCGTACGGCGCTCTACAGCTGGCTGTGGGCGCGACGAAACGGGGGGACCTTCGTCCTCCGCATCGAGGACACCGACAGGGAGCGGAGCACCGACGAGAGCATTCAAGTCGTGCTCGAGTCGATGCGATGGCTCGAACTCGACTGGGATGAAGGCCCCGAGGTGGGCGGTTCGCACGGCCCCTACGTGCAGAGCGAGCGTCTCGATATCTACGCGCAGCACGCTGAGGCGCTGATCGCGTCTGGCCACGCGTATCGCTGCTACGCGAGCAAAGAAGAGATCGCCGAAGCTCGCGAGGCGCACAAGGCGACCGGTGCCAAAGGCGGGTTTCGATTTCGGAGCCCATGGAGAGACGGGGCCCCCGCGCCAGCAGAGCCGAACGCGAGGTCGGCGATTCGTTTCCGGGCCCCAGACGAGGGGACGGTCCACTGGGACGACGAGGTCAAAGGCCGGATCGAAGTGCGGAACGACACGCAGCAGGACTTCATCCTGCTGCGGCCGGACGGGATGCCGCTCTACAATTTCGGGTGCGTGGTCGACGACCTGACGATGAAGATCACGCTCGTGGCCCGGGGCGACGATCACGTAATCAATACGGCACCTCAGATTCTGCTCTATCGCGCGCTTGGTGCCGATCCTCCTGCGTTTGCCCATATGCCGATGGTGCTCGCGCCGAACGGGGAGAAGCTATCGAAGCGTCATGCCGCGGTCGGAGTCCTCGAATACCGTGACATGGGGTATCTGCCTGACGCGGTCTTGAACTATCTGGCGCGCCTCGGCTGGTCGTACGGCGACCAGGAAGTCTTCACGCGTCCGGAGCTGATCGAGAAGTTCAGCTGGGACCGCGTCGGTTCGACCGCAGGACGCTACGACTCGAAGAAGTTTCTCTTCGTCCAAGAGGAGCATCTCAGGATGTTGCCGGACCCAGAAGTCGCACGACTGACGGTACCCTTTCTCGCAGAGATCGGAATCGAGGTCGCCGCGGACGATCCCGTGCTGCTCGAGGCGATGCCCTACGTGAAACCGCGCGCATCGACCCTCGCCGACGTTGCCGACGCGGTGAGCTACTTTCTGCGCGATGTGGAGTTCGAGGAGAAGGCACAGCGAAAATTCCTCAAACCCGAGGCCTCCGAGAACCTTGCCCGCCTCGCCGACCTCGTGTCCAAGGTGGAACCGTTCGCCAACGAAACTCTCGAAGAGACGGTGAAAAGCTGGCTCGAAGCCGAAGGGCTTTCGATGAAGGCGGTCGCGCAGCCTGCACGCGTCGCACTCACTGGCCGTACGAGAAGCCCGGGCCTGTTCGAGGTGATGCAGGTGCTTGGGAAGGAAAAGTCAGTCGAACGCCTGCGGACCGCAGCCGAACTTGCTTCGGCGGCGGGCGGGCACTAGGACCAGCGTGGTTCTGTGCTTGAAACGCTCGTAATCATTCTTTACTTGGTCGCGCTGAGTGTGCTCGCACTCTACGGAGTGCACCGTAGCCAACTCCTATGGCGCTACCTGCGACATCGGCGTGAGCGAATGGCACCTGCGGCTTGCTTCGACGAAGCGTCGCTTCCAGCGGTGACCGTGCAGCTTCCGATGTTCAACGAATCGCGGGTCGCCGAACGTCTGATTCGTGCGACCGCGGCGATTGACTATCCCGCGAATCGCCTCGAGATTCAGGTCCTCGACGACTCCACAGACGATACCAAGACCATCGCGCGCGCGGTGTGTGCAGAACTGAGGAGCCGAGGGGTCGATATCTCGTATCTGCATCGAGAGGACCGCACTGGGTACAAGGCCGGTGCGCTCGAGCGCGGTCTGCGCACGGCCAAAGGCGAACTCATCGTCGTCTTCGACGCCGACTTCGTTCCCGGTGAGAGCATCGTTCGCGACCTCGTACACTACTTCACCGATCCGGCTGTAGGCATGGTGCAGGCACGGTGGTCACATCTGAACCGTGGCCTCTCCGCCCTGACCGAATGCCAGGCCATGCTGCTCGACGGGCACTTCGTCATCGAGCACGCCGCGAGGCATCGCTCCGGCTGCTACTTCAATTTCAACGGCACCGCGGGGATCTGGCGCAGGGCCGCGATTGAGGACGCTGGCGGCTGGGAGCACGACACAATCACCGAGGACATGGACCTCAGCTACCGTGCCCAGCTCCGGGGGTGGCAGTTCATCTATCTGCCAGAGGTGAGTGCCCCGGCCGAGCTTCCCGCGGACATGACGAGCTTCAAGAGCCAGCAGTACCGCTGGGCCAAGGGTTCGGTACAGACCGGCAGGAAGCTACTGCCTCGGATCATGCGCGCACCGATTCCTTGGCGGGCGAAGCAAGAGGCGTTCTTTCATCTCACCAACAACTTCGCGTATCCGTTCTTGCTGCTTCTCGCTCTGCTTCAGCTGCCGAACATGGTGATTCGACGTGAGCTCGAGAACCCCGCCCTACTCATGCTCGACGTGCCCCTGTTCGTGGCGACCTGCGGCTCGGTAGCCGCGTTTTACGTCACCGCGTATGCTGATTTGTACGGATCTCGCTGGCCGGCGATCAGGCGACTGCCCCTGATGATGGCGCTCGGGGTCGGCCTCGCGGTCAACAACGCGCGGGCGAGTATCGAGGGGCTCTTCGGAAACGATGTCGAGTTCGTCCGTACGCCCAAGAGCGGCGTCGTCGACGGCACACGCGTCAAACCGGTCGCAAGCGACACACGATGGCCCTGGCACAATCTTCTCGAGCTCGGGTTCGGCCTCTACACGACCGTGACCCTTACCGTCGCGGTCGCGACACAGAGCTGGGCGAGCCTCCCCTTCGTCTCGTTGTTCTGTGCCGGGTTCCTCTACGTCGGGGTGCGAAGCCTTCTCGAGGTGGTGCGCTCCCGTTCGAAGAAGGGCACGGTTCAGCGCATGAGCGACATCAGCATCGATTCTGGGTCGACGCAGCTCCCATCAACGCATTCTTCGCCCAAACCGCAGTCGATATTGAGCTGACAGTCGGCGAGAAGCTCAATGCCCCGCACGCAGAGCTTCTCATCTGCGACCGGCGCGCAGAAGCGAATCGACGCGTCCAGTAGCGCGCACTCTCGATCGCTCTGGCAGACGCTTCGACACTGTCCGCGGCGGCACACGCGTCCGGGCTGACATGCGTTGTCGGGACAGAAGCGCGCGGCACGGGTGTCGGGCACACATCGCGATGCCTCGCAGTACTCTTCGTCGGAGCAGTCGACGTCGTCATCGCACGCGGCGACGGTAGGACACCCGCCTTCGGGACAAGGACGGCAGATCGCTCCGTCGACGCAGTCCTGCTCCCCTGGGCACGGCGTGTCGAGACAGGTGAAGAGACACTGACCGTCGATGCAGATCCGCGCATCGGAGCACTCGAAGTTGAATTGGCAGCGATCTTCGCGGTCTTCAGGGACGGGAGGTTCCGGATCGGGGTTCGGGAGGGGGTTGTCGGGGCGACCGGGCGTGGGTTCGACTGGATTGAGGCACAGGTCGTCGATGCAGGTCGTTCCGAGGGCGCAGTCGAGCTCCTCGCGACAGGCGGCGACGCACCCGAGATCGGTGCAGATCCCGCCGACCGCGCAGTCGACCGGGTCGAGACAAGGCGGCCGCGTCGGAGGAGGCTGCTCTTCACAGACTTCGTCGCGGCAGACGAAGCAGCCCCGCTGACTCGGGTCCCCGTCTGCAACGCAGACGTACTCGGTGTCTTCGTCGCATCCCGGGAGAGCAGAGGACCAAAGACCGACGAACAAGGCGATCGAAAGAGATTGAGCGCGTGTCATGAGGGTTTGGACGCGGCGACCGCAGGGCTATTCACTGGGCCCCACTGGAGAAGGCCGCTTGAAAAACCGCCCACCACGTCGGATAACTCGGACATGGGGAGAACGTTTCTGCTTTGTTTTCATGGCACTTCGCCGAACCGCGGAGGGATTGCCCAGTGAGCGGACACAGCAAGTGGTCTACGATCAAGCGTAAGAAGGGGGCCGTCGACGCCGCGCGGGGCAAGCTCTTCACCAAGCTGATCAAGGAAATCACCGTGGCGGCGCGCCAGGGCGGGGGTGACCCCGACGGCAACCCAAGGCTTCGCCGTGCCATCGACATTGGTCGGGCTGCGAACATGCCGGCCGACAACGTGACGCGGGCCATCCAGAAGGGCACCGGTGAACTCGAGGGAATTCAGTACGAAGAGCTGCTCTACGAGGGCATAGGCCCCGACGGCGCGCTCTTCTTGTGCGAGGTCGTCACCGACAATCGCAATCGAACGATCGCGGAAGTACGCAAAGTCTTCGACAAGAACCACGGCCAAATCGGCAACGGCGGATCGGCGGCCTGGGCCTTCGAGCAGAAGGGGATCATCAGACTTCCCGCAAGCGCCGGCACCGAAGAGCAGCTTTTCGAAGTTGCGGTGGGGGCCGGTGCCGAGAACCTCGAGCGAGATGGAGACCACTGGGTCGTGACCACCGCCAGGAACGACCTGGACGCGGTGTCGAAGTCGATTGCGGACGCCGGAATCGAGACCGAAGAGGCCAATCTCGTCTACCTGCCGAACAACCCGAAGGTCGTCGAAGCCGACGAAGCCAGAAAGCTGATGCAGCTTTTCGAAGCGCTCGACGATCACGACGACATCCAAAACGTGTTTGCCGACTTCGAGCTCAGCGAGCAGGCGCTCGCGGAGCTCGATTGAACGTGCGCGTCCTCGGCATCGACCCCGGCAGCCAACGTACGGGCTGGGGCGTGGTGCAGCTCGAAGGGACGCGACTTCGACACATCGGGGCCGGCACGATCTCCAACGCGCGAGGCGCCCCGCTTCATCGTCGACTGCTGGTGATCCACAAAGGGCTCGAGGAGATCATCGCTGCGCACGCGCCCGAGGCGGTCGCGGTCGAAGAGATCTTCTTCGCGAAGTTCGCGAATGCCGCCCTCAAGCTCGGACACGCACGCGGGGTCGCTCTTCTGGTGGCGGCGCAGTCGAGCCTCTCGGTGCACGAATACACGCCCGCGGTCGTGAAGCGGACGGTCGTCGGTCGCGGCCAAGCGGACAAGGCACAGGTCGGGCAGATGGTGGCGGTCCTCCTCGGCCTCTCCCCGGCGTCCCTCGAGGTCGACGCCTCGGATGCGTTGGCGGTGGCGATCACGCACATCCAGGCCGCCCGTTCGGGTGGCGCAAAAATAGGGACATCCGTTCAGTGACCTGCTAGTCTCGCCCCGTGATTGGGAGGCTGAGGGGGACCATCGCCGAGACCGCCATCGACGGGTCCGTCGTCGTCGAGGTTGGGGGAGTGGGCTACGAGGTGTTTCTGCCGGTAGGCACAGCCGGCCGGCTCGGGGCCTCGTCTGGTACGCCAGGCACCGCACTCGAACCTCAGGCTGTGACCCTCCACGTTCACACCCACGTCCGCGAAGACGCGATGACCCTCTTCGGGTTCGCGACAGAGCACGATCGTGCGGCGTTCCGGGCGCTGCTCAAGGTGAGCGGAGTCGGTCCCAAGGTTGCGTTGGCCGTCCTCGGCACACTCGATGCGGGCTTGCTCCGCGATGCCGTCGCACGCCAAGACAAAGCCGCGTTCAAAGGTGTGACCGGGGTTGGCCGCAAGACGGTGGAACGCCTGCTTGTCGATCTCCAGGACAAGCTCGACTTCGTGCCACCAAGCTCATCCACCAAGTCCGGCGTGCATCTGCGCGCCGTGCCGGAAGCGGCCGACTCGATCACGGAAACCGTCGTGGGTGCGCTCATTCAGATGGGCTACAAACGAAGCGAAGCCGAGGCTGCCGTGAACAGTCGTCCCGGGCCGGCATCGAACGGTCCTCCGCAAGAGGCCGACCCAACACCGACCGACAAGACCATGAACGTCGAGGAGCTGCTTCGCGCAGCCCTCTCCGCGCTCGCCTGATACCCATGGCAATCAACCGATGACAGCACGCGCCAACGAGACCCTCGACGCGGTCGAGCAGGGAGACGAACAGGCTTTCGACCGAAGCCTGCGGCCGACCCGCTTTGACGACTTCGTCGGACAAGACCGCATCAAGGACAATCTTCGAATCTTCGTCGAGGCGGCGCGGCGCCGGAGCGAACCGGTAGACCACACTCTGTTTTGCGGCCCTCCCGGACTGGGCAAGACCACGCTCGCAGCCATTCTCGCCGAAGAACGGGGGGCGACCCTGCATTCGGCCTCCGGCCCGGCAATCGAGCACAAGGGGCAGCTTGCGGCGCTCCTCACCAAGCTCGAGCCGTGCGACGTGCTCTTCATCGACGAAATCCATCGACTCAACGCGACGGTCGAGGAAAACCTCTACACGGCAGTCGAGGACTTTCGCATCGACATCGTCAACGGGGACGGCCCGTACGCGCAGACCCTACAGCTCCCGCTTCGGCCGTTCACCCTGGTGGGGGCGACCACGCGCACGGGGCTCTTGACCAATCCGATGCTGTCCCGCTTCGGCTATGTGGCGCGGCTCGACTACTACCCCGTCGAATCTCTAGTCTCCATCATTGAGCGAAGCGGAAGACTGCTCGGCGTATCAATGACCGCGGACGCCGCACAGGAACTCGCGCGCCGATCTCGCGGTACACCCCGAATCGCCAACCGATTGCTCAGACGGGGGCGCGACTTTGCCGACGTACTCGGCGACGGAACTCTGACTACCGAGACCGCGCAGGAAGCGTTGCGTCGACTCGATGTCGACGAAGCAGGGCTCGACCAGATGGACCGACGGTATCTCTCGGTCGTGATCGACCACTACGATGGCGGCCCGGTAGGCATCGAAGCTTTGGCGGCAGCGCTCAGCGAGCCGCGCGATACCCTCGAGGACGTATACGAACCCTATCTGCTGCAGCGCGGCTTCGTCGCACGCACGGCGCGCGGCCGGGTCGCGACGCGTCATGCGTTCGAACATCTCGGAAAGAAAGAACCCAAGGGCCGACAGGCCGGCCTCTTTTGACCTAGAGCGCGCTGTTTTGACCTCGCCTTCGGGCGTAGGCTGTGGTGCAATCCCCAACGAATGACTTCCCCTTCTCCACAGGCTGACGAGAGCCGCCTCTCTTGGGTCGAACGCTGGGCCCCCTCGGACGCCGAGCGTTGGGGTCGGTGGCGCCGGGCGCTCACCGCTGAGCAGCGGGCGGAGGCGCTCATTCCGCTGCAGGCCGCGCTGTCGGGGCTGGTTGCGTTTCGGCACCTCGACAACCACCCGCTGTGTCCAACCGTCACCGACTTTCGGCCACACCTGCACGCGGTGGTATCAACTTACGATTGGGCTCGTTCGCTCGTTTCCGACCTGGGCTCCGAGCCAGCCCCGCGTGCGCACTCAGACATCGTTGCCTTGGTCGAACCGCAGGCGTCGCTCCGTGCCCTCGAACGTTCGCTCACCGACGCCTCACGGGTCACTGCGCGATTGCTCGAACTCCCGCTCGTCGACGCTGGGGCCTTTCAGGCGAGCTCCGACCTCTTCCTACGCGACCTCGCGTCGAACGCGTTCTTTCGTCCGCCAGAACCACTCGAATTCGCGAACGTGCGCGAGCTGGTCCTTGCCGAGAGCATCACTCCGTCTCTCGAAGCCTGGAAAAGTGAGGCGGCGAAGCTCACCGCATCGGTGGCGTTCCTGGCCCTCGTTCGAAGTCACCGATTCCTCGGGATCGCCGACCAGCTGATTCACGAAGAGGAAGGCCTCTACAAGGCGCACGTGGTCGTCGCATCGGTGCGTCGTGAACTCCGAACATTGACCCGATTTCTCCTGGTGCAGGGGGTGGAATCACTAGCCGAGGAGTTCGAGGCGCGTCTTCTGCTGCAAGACGACGTTCGCATCACACGGGCGCGCACCGACATCACCGAGAACGCGCAGCAACTGCATGACCTCCGCGATGCGATGGAAGCGCTGGCGACGACGATTCACACCAACACGCGCAACGCACTCGATCAGGCGATTCCGGCACTCGAAACCGAGGGCGGGGTCGCGCTCGAGGGAGAACGCCTGCGTCAGGGCATTGCGGATGTGCGGCTGAGCGTGAAGAAGGCAGCGCGCGACCTTCGAAGCCTCGCGCAGCGCGGCGCCCCGGACGACGCCGCCAACCCGCCGGAACGCAATCTCCAGCAGGACATCTGGGCCTTTCGTTTCATCCTGCGGGCCTTCGTAGCCAAGGCGGCCGCACAGTCGGTCGGCGCACAGGCCTGGGACGACGTGCGCGATGCGACTTTCGTGCGTGAGTTCGTGAGGCACTACCGCCTCTTCGGACCGCGTGTGCTCCGAAACCTCGAGTATCCGCGACGGGGCCTGCTCGCGCGGGCGGTGAGCGACCTCGGGGCAGCCGAGGCGGTGACGTCGCCTAGGCTCAGCCGGGCGGCGAGGGAGTCCGCGCTCCTGGTGGAGCATCTCGACGGGGTGTTCGACTCCCTCGATCTTGCATCGCCTCTCGATCGCGAGACTGCCGCGGAACAACTACGCGGGTACCTCGACGCCGCCAAAGAACGGAGCGCGTCCGACCGCGCGGCTGCAGGCGCCTTCGGTGTGGTCGATCCGTGCCGGGCGCGTACCGCCTAGGCGACAATCCCAAACGCGGCGAGGGTGCGCTCGATCGTCCAGTAGGCTGCAATCGATCCGATCGCGTAGGCGGGGATCGAACGGTTGTCTCGCAGCGATTCGGGCATCAGGCCCCGGAACAGGCGAAACACGACGTACGCACAGGCGATCACCGCAAGCTGGCCAACTTCCAGACCGAGGTTGAAGCCGAGCAGCGCAAGTGGAATCTCGGACGCGGGCAGGCCCGCCTCGAAGAGCACCGATGCGAAGCCGAGCCCGTGCAAGAGACCGAGCGAGGCGGGGAGCGCCCAGGGGTGCTTCCAGACAAGGCCGCGTCCACCGGCTTGAATCTCGAGCGCAAGCACCACGATGGTCAAGGCAATCAAGGCTTCGACGAGGGCTTGGGGCACGCTGACCACACCGAGCACGGAGAGCGCCAGGGTAAGGCTGTGCCCAAGCGTGAATGCCGTGACGGCGGCGATGAGGCGCCGGTGCCAGCCAAACAAGATCAACAGTCCGAGCACGAAAGTCAGGTGATCCCAACCTGTGACGAGATGCTCGACCCCGAGACCGAGATAGGCAAAGAACGAAGGCGTCTCTTCCTCGGCAGACGCTACTGTAAACGAGGGGCTGCGCGCGTCGATGATCGCATGGTCAACCGACCCGTCACCGCGTCCGAGGCGCAGAACCACGTTCACGGTCGAGCGTTCGAGACCGTCCACCGTGATTGTGAGTCCCAGAAGATCCGGCGGGTCACAGCGCAGGGTGGTCGTCTCGATGAACGACGTTCGCTCCTCGAGCATCTCGCGTGAGGTGGGCCCAAGCGGGACACAGCCTTCGGGGAACGTTGGGCGGAGCGACTGTCCGGTGGGTCGAGTGGCTGGCGCGCGCCAGGTCATCGTGACGGTGCCGTCTTCCTCGCTCGGCATGAGTGAGAGCACCGCCGGTGCGAGGGGATGAGCCGACGCCGGTGTGGCGAGCCCGACAAGCGCGCTCAGGCACAAAAGGACCGCGGTGACGGCGGATCCGCTCTTCACCGGGCTCTCTCCAGCTGCACGACGTAAGCACCCCGAAGCGCCTCGAGGCGCTCCTCGGCGCGCGCGGTCCGGATCTCCTCGAGGCGGTCGGCACGAACCTCCGCTTCGATGATCTCGAGCTCCGGCACCGAGGCCGGTTCGGTGTCGAGCACGCGAACGAAGTGCAGGCCATAGACCGAAGAAACCGGCCCTCGCCAGACTCCGATCAGGCCCTCACCGAGCACGTTCGCAAGGGCGTCGCCGTAGCTCGCAGCGATTTCGGATGCCCGACTGGACTGGACCGGTCGCAGGCCGGGAAGGGGATCGCCGATTCCTTCGGGCGTCTCTTCCCCGAGCGCGTCCAGCTGGGCGCGAACCGCAACTGCGTCGGAGGCGAGCTTCTCGCCGCGCTTGGTGCCGCTCAGGAAAAGGTGCTCGAAGCGAATCTTTCCCTCCCGTTCGAATCGATCCGGGTGCGCTGCACGATGCTCGGCGAGTTCCTCGCGGGTAGGCATCTCGTCTTCGGGAACGTACCGGAGAGCCTCTCGGGCGCGGTAGAGCAGTCGCGCGCGAACGATCGGGTCGTGCTCCTGCATGTTCATCTCGAGCGCGCGTTGAAACAGGGCTGCGTCGCTCTGTGGACTGTCTGGTTCGATGAACCGCATGTTGCGGACGAGGTGATTGAAGACGATCGGATCGGTCTGGTACCAGCCGTACCGGCGCGCTTCGTTGAGAAGAATCTGATTCTCAATCTCTTTGTCGACTTGGGCGTCGTTCGCGCCGGCGGGGACGAACACCGTGATCTCAGGCGGCTCGCCTCGTTCGAGATCGAGTGCCACGCGGCCAGCGTAGAGGAGCGCACCGATCAAGAAGAAGTGCACCAGAGGGCGGAGCATCACGGGCTGGGCTGGACCCAAACCGGGGAGGTCCAGGCGCGCTCTTGAATCGCTGGCTCGACCCGAGGCAAGCAGCAGGCACCGGCTTCAGGAGACACCGACTCGGCAACCTCGTCGGCGACGCCTGCGCAAAACTGTGGACTCACGAGAGAAGTCGGGCTGTCGCTCACGCAGCAGGCCGCCTCATCGCCCGTCAGACCCGCGGCGACCTGGTCGCAGAACTCGACGTTGAGACCGGTCTTCGGGTTGCAGCAGTCGCAGGTGAAGTCCCGCTGCCCCGTCGCCTCGAGCGTCTCGCACGCATCGGCGTCCCAGTCGCCGCAGTCGACGCTCTGCTCTGAGCACTGGAACGTACTCCAGCGGCAGGTCGGGTTCTCGACGATTCGCGCGTAGTAAAACGCCCGCTCCGTCGGGTCGAAGTCCGGGTCTTCCCAGACCGTGCACAGGTCCGCAAAGCCCGTCCCCGTCGTCTCGCAGGTCTCGAGGTCGACGCTCGCCCCGTTGTCGCCGTCGCCCGCCACGTCGTACACCTGCACCTGGTAGTCGTCGCCTTCGAGCCAGCCTTTTACGATCTGGATCCGCTGAAGCGGCGCGCTCTGCGCGTCCTGTCGCGCCGAGACCAGTACCTTCGGGCTCACGCCCTCGGGCGCATCGGTGAGCTCCCCACCCATCGGCACGCCCTCTGCGTACCCGATCCTCGCAAGGTCGGGTGAATCGCACAGATCGCTCGGCAGGTCCCAGCCCACGAACACGCGCGGTACGATCCGCGGGCCGCTCGTCCCGAAAGTCTCTCGGCGCCGAATCGCATCGAAGATCGCCTCGCGTGAGTTCTCCTCCGCCCAGACGCCGCCCGGGCCGCCCGGATTGAGAGTCGTGATGTCGGGAAAGCCCTCAGGAACGATATCGCGGTTGCTCTGCCCTGCACCGCCGTGTCCGATGAAGTTCTTCTCGTCGTCATAGCCGGGAGCGGCGATGTGCGTGTCGGTCGCCGACGTGATGCCGAACTGAAACGGGTTCACGCCGAGGCTCGCGTCGAGCTTCAACCCTTCACCGAGCGCGCTTCGCACGAAGTCCGTAGGAACCGGGTCGCTGTAGATGCCGAGGAAGTTGTTGGCCTGCGTCGAAAAAGGAAGCGACTCGAACCCGCAAAGTTCGTCCGAAATGAGCTGGCCCGGGAGGCACTCTGACGCACCTTTGTGCTGGAAAATTTCGAGCGCGGGCTCGAGATCGCGACGAAGCTGCGCGTAGCTTGCGTCGAAGGGGCTGCCATCCTTCTGCACGGTTTCGAAGTAGAGTCCTGCCGCGATGTTGGAGTTGTGCGCGATGGACAGCACGTCGCACCCGGTGTCCGCATCGATGCAGTCATCGCGGAGCCTCGACCAGAGGTCCTGGGCGTAGGGCTCGTCGAAGTAGCTGATCGGATAGTCGAGGGCGATCTCGTTCCGAAACATGATGTTCCGGTGAAGGTTGCGACCGCCGGTGCTTGCGGTCCATTCGTAGCCGACGAACGACGTGAACTCGCAGCTGCTCGACCGGTCGTAAGCGGCCTCGGCGGCCTCTTGCACCTGGGTCCAGACATTGAGACCGGCGTCGAGACAGTCACCGCCGTTCGGGTCACCGCAGAGAGCTGGATAGCTGACGTTCGCCGGCTGTGCCGCGGCCAGAGAGTTGAGCTGGACGAAGACCGTGTCGGCCTGACTCTCGTCACGGTAGTCCGCGCAGCTGGGCTGGTTCTCGACGGGCCGATCGTAGGCGGGCGAACTCGGGTCGTTGCACACGGCGATGGTTCCGAGGAACTCCGCGTGGTCGCTGACCATCACAAAGTCGAGCGGGCGATCGAGGGTCGCACTCCGCAACGCGTTCCCGTCTTCGTCGTACGGCTGTACGCCTATCGTGCCGCCGCGCGCAAACGCGTAGGCGTCCATCGGCCCCGGACGCGTGCCCTGCAGGTTCGCATCGAGCGACAGCACCGTGTGGACGTGCGTGTCGCCAAAGAGCGGCTGGCGCAGCTCGTCGAAGTTCGCGCAGCGGCCCGGCCCAGGCGGGGTGGGGGGACTGTCGGAGTCGTCGCTGCAAGAGGTAAGGAAAACAAGAAGAGGAAGCACTGCGAGAGGCGCAGCCCAACGAGGGAAAGTCATGGCCGGCGTTTTACCGCATGAGGGCGATACTGCAATCGGCATGGCGGCGGAGCGATCCCCCAGCGCGCAAGCAGCCTATCGACTGGGCTGCACCCAGACGGGCGAGGTCCAGGCGCGCTCTTGAATCGCTGGCTCGACCCGAGGCAAGCAGCAGGCACCGGCTTCAGGAGACACCGACTCGGCAACCTCGTCGGCGACGCCTGCGCAAAACTGTGGACTCACGAGAGAAGTCGGGCTGTCGCTCACGCAGCAGGCCGCCTCATCGCCCGTCAGACCCGCGGCGACCTGGTCGCAGAACCCGACGTTGAGACCGGTCTTCGGGTTGCAGCAGTCGCAGGTGAAGTCCCGCTGCCCCGTCGCCTCGAGCGTCTCGCACGCATCGGCGTCCCAGTCGCCGCAGTCGACGCTCTGCTCTGAGCACTGGAACGTACTCCAGCGGCAGGTCGGGTTCTCGACGATTCGCGCGTAGTAAAACGCCCGCTCCGTCGGGTCGAAGTCCGGGTCTTCCCAGACCCGGCACAGGTCCGCAAAGCCCGTCCCCGTCGTCTCGCAGGTGTCGAGGTCGACGCTCGCCCCGTTGTTGCCGTCGCCCGCCACGTCGTACACCTGTACCTGGTAGTCGTCGCCTTCGAGCCAGCCTTTTACGATCTGGATCCGCTGCAGCGGCGCGCTCTGCGCGTCCTGTCGCGCCGAGACCAGTACCTTCGGGCTCACGCCCTCGGGCGCATCGGTGAGCTCCCCACCCATCGGCACGCCCTCTGCGTACCCGATCCTCGCAAGGTCGGGTGAATCGCACAGATCGCTCGGCAGGTCCCAGCCTACGAACACGCGCGGTACGATCCGCGGGCCGCTCGTCCCGAAGGTCTCTCGGCGCCGAATCGCATCGAAGATCGCCTCGCGTGAGTTCTCCTCCGCCCAGACGCCCCCAGGGCCGCCCGGATTGAGAGTCGTGATGTCGGGAAAGCCCTCAGGAACGATGTCGCGGTTGCTCTGCCCGCCGCCACCGTGCCCGATGAAGTTCTTCTCGTCGTCGTAGCCGGGAGCGGCGATGTGCGTGTCGGTCGCCGAGATCATTCCATGCTGGAACGGATTAACCCCAAAGCTCTCCTCGAGCTTCAACCCTTCACCGAGCGCGCTTCGCACGAAATCCGTAGGAACCGGGTCGCTGTAAATCTCGAGCGTGTTGGCCGCCTGCGAGGAAAACGGAAGGAACTCGAAGCCGCAGAGCTCATCCGAGATGAGCTGGCCGGGCTGACACTCCGAGGCGCCCTTGTGCTGAAAGATCTCGATGACCGGCTCGAGATCGTGACGAAGCTGCACGTAGTCCGCGTCGAAGGGGCTGCCGTCCTTTTGGACGGTTTCGAAGAACAGTCCCCCTGCGATGTTGGAGTTGTGCGGAATCGAAAGCACGTCGCACCCGGTGTTCGCATCGATGCACTCGTCACGGAGCCTTGCCCACAGATCCTGGGCGTGGGGCTCATCGAAATAGCCGATCGGGTAGTCGGGGACGGTCCCGTTTCGGAAGAGAATGTTGCGGTGCAGGTTGAGCCCGGCCGGGGTCGCCGACCATTCGTAGCCGACGAAGGCCGTGAACTCGCAGCTCTCCGAACCGTCGTTCGCCGCGTCGGCGGCTTCACGAACCTGAGCCCAGACGTCGAGCCCGGCTGTGAGGCAGTCGCCGCCGTCGGGGTCTCCACAGAGTGTCGGGTAGGCCGCGCTCTCGGGAGGAATTGCCAATGCTCCGTTGAGCGTGATGAAGACGCCGGGCGGATCGTCGCGGAAGTCTTGGCATGAGACCGGCGAGGCCTCTCGATCGTAGGCGGGCGAACTCGGGTCGTTGCAGGCGGCGATGGTTCCGAGGAACTCCGCGTGGTCGCTGAGCATCACGAAGTCGAGCGGGCGATCGAGGGCCGCGCTCCGCAGCGCGTTCCCGTCTTCGTCGTACGGCTGCACGCCTAACGTGCCGCCGCGCGCAAACGCGTAGGCGTCCATCGGTCCCGGACGCGTGCCCTGCAGGTTCGCATCGAGCGACAGCACCGTGTGGACGTGCGTGTCGCCAAAGAGCGGCTGGCGCAGCTCGTCGAAGTTCGCGCAGCGGCCCGGATCGGGAGAGACCGGAGGTTGGTCGGAGTCGCTGCTACACGCCGCAAAAAAGACTGTCGCCGCGAGGAACGCGGTCCGGAATGCAACGGGCATCGTCAGCTTCTACCCGCTAGACGCCAATACCGCAATCAGCGTGCAACGCCGACTTCTCCTGAAAACACGAATCGCGCGGGTCCGGTCATGGTGACGGGATCGCCGAGCGCACCGACGGTCATCGTCAGTGTCCCGCCAGGAAGCTGAACGGCGATCGGCGTGTGCCGTGGAAGCCGATCCGTCTCCGCCGCCGCGACGACCGCGGCCGCCGCGCCGGTTCCGCAGGCCTGGGTCCAGCCCGCGCCGCGCTCGAGGACGTCGAGCCGGATGGAACCCGCAGCGAGTTCGGAGACGAACCCGACGTTAACACCGTCGCCGAACCGCGGGTCCTGCTGAAAGCGCTCGCCAAGCGCAAAGCGCGCATCGCCGACCTCGTTGAAGATCACCGCGTGTGGGTTCCCCATCGAGACTGCGGTCACCTGCAGGGCACGACCGTCGATCTCCATGGGTTCATCCTTCCAGGGCCTGTTGCTCGCGAGACCGATCGCTTCGGGAGCGAGGGTGCCACCAGACATCTGCACGGTGACCTCACCGCGGTTGCCCGTGCGCTCGACAGCGCAGCGCTGAGGGCCCGCCGCGGTATCGATGGGAATCTCGAGATTCGATGCGTCGCGAAGACGCGCGATGTGAAGGGCAACGCACCGAACTCCGTTGCCGCACATCTCGGGGACCGAGCCGTCGGCGTTGATCACGCGCATCGAAGCGGGTTCGCGACCCACGACGAGCACGCCGTCCCCGCCAACGCCTCGATGGCGATCGCAGAGCGCAACCGCCTGGTCAACGGTGAGCGCAAGCCCACCGAGGTCGGCTTCGTCGATGACGAGGAAGTCGTTGCCGAGCCCTTCGTATTTTGAAAACCGTACTTGCACGAGACCTTCTTTGTAAGGCTGGCTCGGTCACCGCGCAAAACCCGGCCGCAACTTCGACCGAAGCCAGCCGCGGGCGCCCTGGAATCGGGCCTATCGAACCTGAACCACCGTCGGCCGGTCCTGAGGCATCGACAGGATGGCGTTCCAACCGGGGGGCAGCATCGGCTCGGTGAAGCGAAAGAG
Source organism: uncultured delta proteobacterium (assembly GCA_963845195.1). GTDB lineage: Bacteria > Myxococcota_A > Polyangia > Polyangiales > Houyiibacteriaceae > SG8-38. The sequence continues at coordinate 526,903 of CAWJRH010000001.1, read as the reverse complement.
GGTCCGCGCGTCGGCCGGGGATAGATTGATGCACCCGTGGCTTCGGCGTCGCCCGAAGTCGTCGTGCCAGAACGCAGCGTGAAACCCATAGCTCTTCTCGAAGAACTGGACCCAGGGCACGTCTTGAATTGAGTAGTTCTGAGGCACGTCGGTGCGCTCGATGTCATCCATGTCGGTTGCATCGAGTTTCGCCCAGATCTCGAAGAGGCCGCGTGGAGTCTGTGAGGCCGGGGTGGGCTTCCCTGATGAAATCAAGGTTGCGAAGCGCGGCGTCGCCCCTTCGTACGCAACGAGCACCTGCCGCTCGAGGTCGACGTCGATCCATCGTTGATGCGTCTCGATGCCATCGGGCGGGCTGACGAACCTCGGACGTGTAAGACTGGTGGCGCGAACCCAACCTCCGCCGGAGAGTTGAACCCATCCGTTTCGTTCCGCAGCCACTCTGACCAAGCTGTGCCGATCGAGTCTGTGCCTGGCCGGGCCGCGCGGCGCCGCATGCACCCGGGTCGGACTCTCGCTCACCCACGCGAATGCAGGTTCGTTGGGACGGATAATCGTCCCGCGAAACGCGCTCCCTTTCACAAACCGGACCGAGTCGCGCGCAACCCAGAGATGGCTCCGCATGCGTACGAACCCCACGCCTCGATAGGTCTGCTCGTCCGTGATGACGATCCCGAAGCCGCGCCCAAGGGCCTCGACGTAGTCGTTGCGGAAGTAGTCGCTCGGATGAGAGTACGCACGGGTGCCGTCAACTCGGATGAAGGCGTACCGCTCAGGAAGAATCGACCTCGGCGTTGCGTCGTGGGTCGCAGCCACGCCCGGCGGCGCGGGCGAGAGCTGCACGTGCGCCTCACATATGAACAGTCCGTCGCTGGTTTCGAACCACACGCCGGTCGAACAGCCTTCTCCAAAGACGCGCCGTGCGAAGCCGAGCCGCGTACCGGCACCGACGGTGCCGCGCCGTCTGGAGTCGGAACCCGGTTCGAGCATGACCGGTGCACCGTCATCGACCACTTCGATCGACTGGGCCCACGAGGGGGCGGGGGCCGCATGCTGCGCTCGACCGGACGCCGGGCCGGCGAAGACGGCAATCACCAAACCGAGGACAATGGCCCTTGTCATCCCGGCCACTATAAATCGTAGTACGTCGAAGGGCTCAATCTTCGTCGCTGGTGCCGACAGGATCGCCTCGCAGGCCAAAGCGCTTCGCCAGTTCGCGGAGATGATAGCGGGTCAGTCCCGCGGCGCGCGCGCTGCGGCTCACGTTGTCGCCGTGCTTATCGAGAAGAGCCTTGAGATACTGCGCTTCGAACGCATCGACGACTCTGCGCTTGGCTTCTTTGAACTCGACACCATCCTCGACGAACTGCTCCGCAGTGCCGCCGGGCAGAAGCACCGGTGGGGTCTTCTGGGAAGCAGGAAGAAGGTCCTGCACCCCGAGTTCAGTGCTGTCGGCAAGAGAAACCGCGCGCTCGATCGTGTTCTTGAGCTCGCGCACGTTGCCGGGCCACGGGTACGCGCGGAGCTTGGTCATCGCATCATGGGTGATGGAAAAACGGGTGCCCGCAGGGTGTGCGCTTCGCTTGACGGACTCGTCGAGGAACCTCTCCGCAAGCGCCGGAATGTCTTCTCCCCGCTCGCGAAGCGACGGAAGGTCGACCTCGACGACCGTCAGTCGGTAGTAGAGGTCCTCTCGGAACGTGCCCTCGTTGACCATCTGTCGCAGGTCGCGATTGGTGGCGGCTACCACGCGTACGTCGACGGGAATGGTCCGCGAACCGCCGACGCGCTGAACCTCGTGATGCTCGAGAACACGCAAGAGCTTTGGCTGGAGACTGATGTCGAGTTCGCCGATCTCGTCGAGGAACAGAGTTCCGCCGTCGGCATGCTCGAAGCACCCCATCCTCCGGTCGGCTGCGCCGGTGAACGATCCGCGCTCGTGCCCAAACAAGGTGCTCTCGATGAGATTGGCCGGAATCGCGCTGCAGTCCTGCACGACGAGCGGCCGCTGAGCCCTCCGAGATGCACGATGAATTGCGCGGGCGACGAGCTCTTTGCCCGTCCCGGTTTCCCCGCGAATCAGGACGGTGAGGTCCGAGGCGGCCACTTTTTCGAGAACGGCAAAGATCTCGCGCATCCGGACGCTGTGCCCGATGAGTTCGTAGAACTGCTCCTGTCGACTGAGGTCAATCTCGATCGTCTCGCTGCCCGCTTCGAATCGAATGCGGGTTTGCCCAAGGGTCAGCTCTGCTCCGGGCTCGAGCCAGGCCTCTCGCACCCGCACCTCGCCTATCGCGGTGCCGCTCGCAGAGCCGAGGTCGCGTACCAGAAACCCGTGTTCCTTCGCGACGATCTCGCAGTGCGTGCCGGTGACGGACGTGTCGGTGAGCACCAGATCGCAGATGCGGCTGCGTCCGATGGTCACACGCTCACTCGCGATCTCGAGACGTTTGCCGGTGTCGGGGCCGTCGACAACGGTGAGGTCGCTCTTGCGGAGCCTTCGTTTGGTAGCTTTGCGGTCGACGAAGACGGTGCTGAGCGGCGGGTCCGCGCTCACTCGGCGTCCTTCCGGAGCGCGGCGATCGCTGCGGAGTAGTCCTCGGTGTTGAAGACCGCGCTGCCAGCAACCAAGACGTCCGCACCTGCCGCAACGACCTGGCTGGCGATGCCTGGCTTGACCCCACCGTCGACTTCGAGATCGACGTCATGACCACCCTCGTCGATCATTTGCCGGACCAGTCTGAGCTTGTCGTTGGCGGCGGGGATGAAGCTCTGTCCGCCGAAGCCGGGGTTCACGCTCATCACGAGGATCAGGTCGACGTCCGCGAGAACGTAGCGTAGGACGTCCGGAGGGGTATGGGGGTTCAGGGAAACGCCGGCTCTTTTTCCGAGGGACCGGATCTGCTGTATCGTTCGGTGGAGATGCGTGCTGGCTTCGGCATGAACCGTAATGATGTCCGCACCCGCCTCGGCGAACGCCTGGACGTACCGTTCGGGCTCCACGATCATCAGGTGAACGTCCACCGTGCGCTTGGTCGCGGACCGGACCGCCTCGACCACGATCGGGCCAATCGTGAGATTCGGGACGAAACGTCCGTCCATCACGTCGACGTGAATCCAGTCTGCGCCCGCTTTTTCGACAGCTTTCACCTCCTCGGCGAGACGGCCGAAATCCGAGGAGAGTATCGATGGGGCAATGCGGATCGGTTTGGAAGAGCGCGACACCGCCCGAGTCAAGCGCCGTGGGGCGGAACTGTCAATGGCAACCATTCCTTGACCCTGAGCGTCTCGTCCGCCGAGAATGCGAAAACGCCTCGAGACGAGGCGTACGGGCGACGATGACCGATCAGAGATACCGCCTGATCGAGAAACTTGAGGCCGGGGGCATGGCCGAGGTGTTTCTCGGCGAGGCCACGAGCGTTCAGGGCTTCAAGAAGCGAGTGGCGATCAAACGGGTGCTTCCGCATCTGTCTTCGCACAAGAACTTCATCGGCATGTTCTTGGACGAGGCGCGGCTTGGCGCCCGACTGTCTCACGCCAACATCGTCAGCGTCTTCGACATCGGCTCGTCCGACAACAGCTTCTTCATCGTCATGGAGTTCGTCGACGGAACGAACCTGAAGAAGGTCATGGAGACACTTCGCGTCAAGCGTCAGTCGTTCCCGCTCAAGGATGCGATCTACATCTCCATGGAGGCCTGCAGAGGCCTGAGCTACGCGCACGAACTCCGCGACGACGACGGAAATCCGATGGAACTGGTTCACCGCGACGTCTCGCCCCCCAACATTCTGATCAGCCAGCGTGGAGAGGTGAAGGTTACCGACTTCGGGCTCGCCAAGGCTCGGACGCAGCTCGAGCGCACCGACCCCGGAGTCGTGAAAGGCAAGTTCAGCTATCTTTCGCCCGAGGCAGCTTCGGGGATTCCGGTCACCGAGCGCGCCGACATCTTCGCCTTGGGAGTCTGCATTTGGGAGATGCTTGCCGGGCGACGGCTCTTCCTCGGCGAGACCGACTATGAGACCGTCCAGGCGGTCGCCCGGGCCGAGGTGCCGTCGCTGGTAGGAGAGCACCCGGAAGTCGACGAAGAGTTCGAGGCGGTGCTGATGCGATCTCTGGCTCGAAACCCCGACGAACGCTTCGCCACGGCGCGCGAGTTCGGCGACTCGCTTGCGGGCTATCTCTTCCATCGGCAGATGAAGGTGACGTCCTGGGAGATCGCGAGCCTAGTCAAAGAGGCCCTCGAGCGGCAGAAGTCGGTCCCGCCGCGCCCCGTGATGATCGACACGATGATCCAAGAGGAGCTGGCGCGCTTCACCTCGCTCGAAAGCGAAGCCGACGAACCCATCGACGAATCGTCGTTCGCCCTGCACAACCCCAAAGACGGGGCAACGCCACTGGACGCATCGGAGTTCGTCGATCCCAGCCAATGGTTCGAGGGAGACCCGGCGGTGGAAGGAGCCATCGAACACGTTCGGGACAGTGCCCCGGCCGGCGCGACGATGGGATGGCTCGAAACCGGAGCTTCTCCCGAACACCCTGCGGTCCCCAAGGCGCCGCAGCTCCCGGCGATGGGGCCGTCGCTCAATCCACCGACGCCGCGACAGACGGCCGAGACAGGCCCAGTGAAGACCTTCCATCCCCCAGGAGCAACGGCGCAGGCCGCAGCTCCGGCCCATGCGGGCACGCCGCGCCAGAAACGCGCGCTCGGAGTCGGGGTCGCCGCTGCGCTCCTGGGCGCGCTCGGCATCGCAATTGGTTGGTTCCTCACGCGGTAGGCGGCGCGTCGACCTTGTTCCGAATGCTGCGATTCATCTGCTTCAGTCGCTGATACTCACCGTGCGGCATCGGAATCTCCCCGAACCGCGTGGCGAGATACGCGACGGTGATCTCATGCACCTCGTCGGCCGCGACGAAGCCTGCACGGCCAAGCTGATCGGCGTGCTCGGCGGGCGTAACGTCGGGCGGACGAGCGCGTCCGGTGCGGCGCAGGTTGTTTTCGAGAGCGAGATAGAGACGAACCGCGCGATCCTTGTCCGGGTCGAGCTCTCGGTGGGCGCGATGCTCACGACGGCGGCGGCGGCTCCATCGCAACCAAAGGACGCCGACTCCAAACGCGCCCATGATGGCCACGAACCAGCGCCAGTCGGGGCGGAGTGGGACCTCGACGCCGTCTACACCCTTCGGCTTCACGCCGAAGTCGCCGAGACCTTTCGAGTCGTTCCCGCGTAGAGAGCGATACCAGCCGAGGAAACCTCGAAACGCTCGGGCCTGGTCACGAATATCGAACTCGACGACGTATTCGGCCCACCGGACGCGGAGCGCATCCATCATCTGGCGGAGTTTGACGCGCATGCCGGAAGGCACGACGACCACCTGACGCGAGGCGGGGGTGGGATCGAAGGTCACCCATTTGCCGTCGATGAGAAGCTCAACCCAACTGTGCGCATTGCCGTTTCGCACGGCGTAGTAGTTGCCGTAGGGATTGTAGTCGGCCCCGAGAAACCCGGTTACGTTGCGCGCCGGAATGCCCAGAGTCCGCGCCATCAGCGCCATTGCGGTCGAGAAGTATTCGCAGTGGCCCGACTTCGCCAGAAACAAGAAGACGTGAAGGGGCTCCTGATCGCGCGTATCGGGTTGTTGGAGCGAGTACCGATAGCCACCGTCGCTGCGAAGGAAAGCCTCGAGTCGCTGAGCCTTGTCGATGGGACGCTCTGCATCTCCGACCGCGGATCGGGCGAGGTCGGAGATCTGCTCGTAGCCGTCGGGCACTTCGAGGTAGTTCCGGAGGACTCTCGCAGGCACCGCTTCTTCGAAGGAGCGAGCATCCGGGCCGACGAAGGCCCTGTAGGTGAGCGGCGCGTCGAACCGCTCCCGATAGCGCACGTCGAGCCCTGGAGCGGCGACGATCTTGCGCGGTCGATTGCGGCCCGATCGAACGACGGGTGGGATCTGAAGGGAAACCGTCCCTTCGGGAATGAACACGACCGACTCTTCCATAGGATCGAGAATGATTTCGTAGTGCGCGTCACCCGGCTTTGTAGGGCGATGAAGAATGTACTCGTCCTGCATGCGTCGCACCGGCTCTGCGGCGATCTGGGTCCTCGCCCAGCGGCCCTCTCGGTATCTGTCGAACGAGGTGCCCCTGAGCCGGATGCCGATCGAGGGCTGCGGAGGGTCGAGATTGCGGTGCGGCTTGATGCGAGCGACCACGGTGGGGTCATCGCGAATCGTACCGAACCCACCCAACTCGACATCGTCGCCGAAGCCCGCCACAGACTGAACGCGACTGCCTAGGTTCGACAGCAGGCCGAATCCGACACGCGGGAACGCGAAGAACATCGCCGCCGTCAACACGAAGAGCGGAACCGCAAGGAGGGTGGTGCCCCCGAAGAACGCCGGGGTCGTGAGGTCGCGCCCACGGAGTTGAGCACGCAGCGCAGGGGTGTCGACCCCGAACTGCGTCTCGAGCTCCTTGCGGAGATGCGTCAGCGCGAGCATCCACGGCATGACCACGACGAAGCCGAAGAAGATCACCCCGTAGTCGAGCCCCGACGAGAGCACGGTGCCCGCGATCAGATGCAAGAAGCCGAGGATTACGATCTGCTGGTAGTCTGCGGAGCTCTTTCGGTGCGCCAAGCGGGAGAGCTGGAGAAACGCGGCGTACTGAATCCCAGCCGTGAGAAAGGCTTCTCCGCCGAGCACGAGCGCAGCCTGAACGACGAGCAGCACGACCGCCGCAACGTTCCAGAAGCGCGTGTACCCGGGGCGATCGACCAGCGGAGACTCGACGAACCAAGTTGCGACGAACGCCGCGAACGCGAGTCCGAGTTCGATCGGGCCAAATGTGCCGCCGAGCATCAGCGCCGCGAGCCCTAGCCCGGCGAAAAGATAGGCAACGATCTTGTGGGCGAGCCCAAACTTCATGCAGCCACGATCCCTGCCTCGGGGGAGGCCTCGGGTGCCTTTGGGCGCAACAGCGCCAGAAATCGCCAAATCGGGTCTGGCGACGATCCTCCGAGAACCCTCGGGGACGCGTCACGGCTCGCGCGGACCTGAACCGAGACCCCCCGCACGAGATAGGAGGCGGTCATGGTGGCGACCTCCGAGATCGAATGCTCGAATCGTTCTCTCCAGGCGGAATCCTCGCCCGAGGGTTCGGTAGCGGCCGGCGGTCGCACGTCGTCGATCACGAGGGTTACGAAAAGGCTCTGGTCCTGCTCGCGCTCGCGTACCACGAGCTCACCCCGCGAGGCGGTGCGCTTCCAGTGGATCTCCCGGGCCTCGTCTCCATCGCGGTAGTATCGGACGCTTCCCGCGAACTCGCTCCCTCGACCGGTGCGCTGCGTCGCCGCTGCATCCCCGGGGGTTTGTTCCAATGGAGGCATCTGAAGATCGCCCAAGAGCTGGGGAAACACGACGACTTCATCGGGGAGATAGAGCGTGTAGCCTTTCTCGATGAGTCCGAAGGGGTATCGGGTGGCAACGCGAACGCCACCGAGCTCGAGTAGGCCGCGTCGCGTGGGTCGCAGGCCGTAGCTTGCGGTGGCCTCGTGTTCCGGGGGAATCCTCATCAAGTGCGCTGGCTCGACCTCGGTATCCTCGAGGTCCTCGGTCGCTTCGATCGAGACACTCGAGAGCCAGCGTTTGTCGTTGAACGCAGTCAGGTCGATGAGCGCCCGCTGTCCGGCGAACACGTGCCGCGGAAGGCTTCGGGCGAAGCGCAGTTTCCACAATGCGAGATCGCTCAAGACTCCGCTGACCAGCAGAAGGCTGAGCAGAAGCCCGAGGACGAGATAAAGGAGGTTGTTGGCGGTGTTGACCGCCGCGAGACCCACACCGATCGTGACGAAGAGGAATGCCCGTCCCTCGCGGGTTAATCGAAAATTTCGTCTACGCCGTCGTCGTCGAAAGATCCGCATTGGCCGACAGGCTCAGAGAGGAACGGCCACCTGCGTGAGCAGCTCCCGAATGACTCGCTGCGCGTCGTCTCGCGCCGGCATCCCTGCGACGGCGCCGCTGACCTTCACACGGTGCGCGAGAACAGGACCAGCAAGCGCCTTGACGTCATCTGGAAGCACGAAAGCACGGCCATCGACAAGCGCGCGTGCACGGGCAGCCCGCTCGAATCCGAGGGCGCCGCGCGTCGAAACCCCCACGGCGAGAAGAGGGGTCGTGCGCGTCGCGATCACGATGCGATGAAGGTAGTCGAGTACGGACTCGTCGACTCGCACCGAGTCGACGGCCTGCTGCACGTGCCGAAGCTCTGCAGCACTAATTACCGAATCGAGGCGCTGCACCGGGTCTGCGCCGCGACGCATCAGGACCTCTCGCTCGACGGCGGGCGGCGGATAGCCGAGGCTCAGCCTTACGAGAAAGCGATCGAGCTGTGATTCGGGAAGCGGGTAGGTCCCGTAGAACTCTTCAGGGTTCTGGGTCGCGACCACGAAAAAGGGCTCTTCGAGCTCGTGGGTCTCCCCATCGATTGATACCTGCCGCTCGTCCATCGCCTCGAGAAGTGCGCTCTGCGTCTTCGGCGTGGTTCGGTTGACCTCATCCGCGAGAAGCACCTGCGTGAAAATCGGTCCGGCGCGAAACTCGAAGGTTCCCTTGGACTGGTTGAACACGTTGCCGCCGAGAACGTCGGTCGGCATCAGATCCGATGTGCACTGCAGGCGGCGAAACGAGACACCGATCGATGCCGCCAGCGCGCGGGCCAGGGTCGTCTTGCCGACGCCCGGCACGTCTTCGAGAAGGAGGTGGCCGCGTGCGAGGATCGACACCACGGCGAGCTGAATGACTTCTTCTTTGCCCCGAACCACGAGCGCGACGTTCTCGACGAGACGCCTCGATAGCTGGGTCGCGTTTTCAGAAATATGCGCGACGCTCGTTTGTGCCACGTTTGGAGCCTATCATAAGGGGTTGTGTGGTTACAATTTTACAATACTAGCAACCGTGTCAATCAGGCTACCCCCCTTTTTCCCACAGGGTCTACGCGCGGGGAAGAGGTAGCTATTCCGGGGGCTTGGACTCGGAGTGAACCGCTGCGTCCACAGGGGCTGCTGTGGACATGAACGCGTCGGGGTCTTCGAAGAGAAAGGCCTCGATTTCCGAACGACGCGCGTGGGCGTCTCGGCGACCCATTTCGATCAGGGTTTGGGCGAAACCACCGTCGAACAGGAGATAGCTCGCAAGGTCGGCGTCGGCCCCGGCGCCAACGTCGAGCAGCGAAATGAAGGCGCGACCGAGGCTTTTGCCGAAGCGGACGCGATGCGAGGCCAGGTAGTCTGAAGCCACGAGCCCGATATCGACGCTCGGTCTAAGGACGAGCGAACTCAATAGCCTTCGTGGCGCGAGCGCGCCCCTCGCCCGCGCGGCGTCGTTGAGATCTTCGATGAAGCCAGGTCCATAGGCCCGGATCCCGTCTTTCAAGAAGTCGTTGATGCGTTGCACGTCGAGGAGGTCGGAATTTACATGATCGAGAAGGAACGCGTTGAGCACCTTACCAAGCATGTAGGGCGCACCAGGATAACGGCCATCCCGCACCGCTTTCCGTCCCGTGGTACTCGGTGTCGAAAGACCGATCACGAGCAGGCGGTTCATCCCTAGATGAATCGAAGGGCCCATCGGCGTGTTGAGACGAAGGCCGCCGTCACAGTGAATCTCGTCGCCGATCTCGACGGGCGGAAAAACCAGTGGAATTGCCGCGGAAGCGAGGACGTGGTGCTCGCCAATCGTCGCGCGTCGGACAAGCGCATGGAGTCCGAGGCTTCGCGGGATTCCGATGCCAGGGGCCGCATCGACGAAGATCACCGGCTGCCCGGTTCCGACGTGGGTCGTGCTCACCGTGAGGGCCTTGAGCGCTCCCGTGCGAATGTTTCTCCGGAGATTGCGCCAGTTGATGCTGCGCCCGACGATCGCAGACAGGCTGGCTGGGTCGAAGACACCGCGGGCCTCCGAGCCTCCGAACAGCACGCGGTAGAGCCCTGCCGCCTGGCGGAGTCCGAAGCCGAGCACATCGGGCAGCTCGAGGCCGGTCCACAACCCGACCATGTGCTTCACCGAGGTCGGAATGTCCTCGATGTTGGACGCGATGAAGGTTCCGTTGACGGCGCCCACGCTGGTTCCCGAGATGAGGTCGACGCGAGGTGGCTTGTGCTCGGCGTCGAGAAACTCGCTGAAAATGTACTCGAGAACGCCCACTTCATAGGCGCCGCGCGCTCCGCCTCCCGAAAGTACCAATCCCAAGCCGCTCAACGATCGTTCTCCTCAGCCTCCTCATGATGAGAGGTCTGTTCGGAAGAAGCTACCAGCCCCCCCTTCGAACCGGCGAAATCTTGGTCGTGGAGCAGTTTTCGGACTTCCGGTGGCAGCCAGAGGTCCTGGTGGGGGAGTCGGCGCAGCGCATCGACCAAAATCTCGACCCTGCGCCAGGGCGGCGCGGCCGCAGCAAGGTAGACGACCCGATTGCCGTCCACGGTGCAAAGGCCGCCATCGACCTGCGCTTCTTCTGGAAGGGCTTCCTCGACGATGCGAACTCCGAGTCGAACGATCGCTGCCTCGAGTACGTCTACCTGCCGCTGGAGGTCCACCTCGAAAGCGTGAGCGTCCGCCGCCCTCGCCGCAATCTTCGTCTGAGCGATCCCGACCTGGTATCGTTCCGACGCTGTGATCCGCCTTGCGAAACCCTGGATTGGCGAAGACGAGCAGCGCGCGGTCGCCGCCGTCCTCGAGTCGGGAATGCTAGTGCAGGGGGCGATGGTGCGCCGCTTCGAGCAGTCGGTCGCGGCGCTGGTGGGCCGCCGGCACGCGGTCGCGGTCTCGAGCGGAACCGCCGCGCTCGAACTTGCGCTCGAAGCGATGGGTGTCGGCGCAGACGACGAGGTGCTCTGTCCCGCGTTCACTTGGCCGAGCCCGGCGCACGCCGCCAGACGCGTCGGGGCGCGGGTACGGTTCATCGACGTCGACCCGGACGAGTGGAACGCGCGAGGCCAGGCGTTTCAAGACGCAATCGGACCCGCGACCAAAGCAGTCGTGGTAATCGACCAGTTTGGCAGCCCCGCGCGTGCGGCTGAGATTCGGGACAGCGTTGGCGCCATTCCCATCATCGAAGACGCGGCCTGCGCCCTTGGCAGTCTGTTCGCGGATGGGGCCTGCGGAAGCCTAGGAAAGATCTCCTGCATGAGTTTTCACCCGCGGAAAATCATCACGACGGGCGAGGGAGGCATATGCCTCACCGACGACGGGGAGCTCGCCGAACGGATTCGTGTCTTGCGCAACCACGGTCAGAGCGAACGAGGGTTCGAAGAGGCGGCGGGCAACTTCCGCATGACCGAAATGGCGGCGGCGCTCGGGTTCGTGCAGCTGCAGAGACTCGATGAGATCGTCGGTCGTCGGCGCGAGATCGCAGCCACCTACCGCCGAGAGATCGACGATCGGGTCGAGACGCAGAGCACTCCGGAGGGGTCGATAGCGAATCATCAGACCTTCGGAATCGTACTGCCCGACTCAATCGACAAGCAGACGTTCATCACGACTCTTCGCGAGGGCGGCGTCGAGGCGGGGCTGCTGTCGCATGCCGTGCATCGACTCGAGACCTTCGCGAAGGACGGGTCTAGGCTTCCGGCCACCGAACATCTCGCGAAACAGGGCGTCGCCCTGCCCCTCTACCCGCAGATGCGGAACGCCGAGGTGGAGACGGTCATCGGCAAGGTCAACGGGGTGCTCCGTGGCTGAACCCGACGTGGTGGTGGACGTGCAGGGCCTCGAGAAGGTGTTTCACATCGGCTTCTTCCGGAAACGCGTCGACGCGGTGAAGGGCGCGAGTTTCTCCGTGAAGAGAGGCGAGATCTTCGGCCTCTTGGGCCCCAACGGAGCCGGGAAAACCACGACGATCAAGACGATGCTGCGACTGATCTTTCCGACACGAGGACAGATTCGCATCTTCGGGCTTGCTGCAGACGACCGCAGAGCGGCGCAGCGAATCGGCTACATGCCGGAGAACCCCTACGTCTACCAGTACCTGAAGCCGCTCGAGTTTCTCGACCTGTGCGGACGACTGGTCGGGCTTGACCGCGCGGCCCGTCGAACAGCCTCCGAGCAGATGATCGACAAGGTCGGACTTCGGCACGCCGTGGACCGACCGATCGGAAAGTTCTCGAAGGGGATGATGCAGCGTGTGGGTCTGGCCCAGGCACTCCTCCACGATCCCGAGCTATTGGTGCTGGACGAACCGATGAGCGGACTCGACCCGATCGGCCGCAAGGAGGTTCGTGACGTCCTCCTCGAACAGCGAAGTCGGGGCAAGACGCTGTTGTTCACCAGCCACATCTTGAGCGACGTCGAGATGCTTTGTGACCGCGTGGTAATAATGCAAAAAGGCGAGATCACATCGGAAGGGCGCGTACACGACCTTCTTGCCACGACGCGTCGGCGGTTCGAGATCCAGCTCAGCGGCGCCACGGCGACCCTCAAGCAGAGCCTCGTGAGTCGGGGGCAACTGGTCGACGAGGGCGAGGGCAGGTTCACCCTGCGCGTCGAGGGTGACGAGACGACCTCAGAGGTTCTTCGCATTGCGAATGCGGCCGGTGCAAAGCTCGAGGCGATGATTCCCGAGCGCCAGACCCTCGAAAGCCTGTTTCTCGAGAGCGCCGGCGGCTGAGCGCCGCAGGGTCGGCTGCTCGGAAGTGAACGGGACTGGCGTCGGGCGCCAGACTGCCTTAGGTGCATGCGCATGAGCGTCACGCGAGTCTCTCCACAGGAAGCCCACGACCTGGTCGAGAAGGACGGCTACGTCTACATCGACGTCCGATCGATTTCCGAGTTCGACGAAGGGCACCCGACCGGGGCCTACAACATCCCGATCGCACACATGACCCCAGCTGGAATGCAGCCCAATGCCCGGTTCGTGGAAGAGGTGAACGCGTCCTTCGACAAAGGCGCCAAGATCGTGCTCGGCTGTCGGTCGGGAGGTCGCTCGCTTAGAGCCGCGGAGATCCTCCAGCAGGCGGGTTTCTCGAACGTGGTCGACCAGCGCGCGGGCTTCGAGGGTGCCAAGGACCCGTTTGGGCGTCTGCTGGAGCCGGGCTGGCGATCGGCAGGGCTTGCGGTGGCCACAAACGCCGAGCCGGGACGCAGCCACGTCGAGCTCGTCGAAGCCAAGAATGAAGACTAGGCCGAGTTCACCTTGAGCTCGGTCTAGCCGCGCAGGGCAGACCAGAGCAGGCTCGGAACCCGCGCAGCCGACGGGTCGGCGTAGAAGTAGGTGAGCTTGCGACCGAGTTCAGCCGAGGTCTTGTGGGTGGAGAACCAGGCGGGCTTCGGGAACACGCGGAAAGGACCGCGAATCACCGACTTCTGCGGCCGGTCGAACAAGTACGTGTTGTGGACGACTCCGCGACCGGAGCCGATCGCGTCAATCGGATTGCCAGGATACGCGCCCCATGTCGGACTCACGAGGCCATACGAGAGCGACGACCAGTGATTGACGGCGACGCTCCCGAAACGGAGGTTCGCGACGGCACGGTCGACCGCCGCGGCCACCGCCGGGTCCTTGAGCGACTTCGGATGGACGATGATGGAGGCACTGAGCGTCCCCCAGGTGGTTTCGTTCGCGAACTCGACCGCCTTGTCGATGTACTCGATCACCGAGGCGGCGGGCAGAGCAACCTCGCCCGTGAGCGCACACCAGGACTCGGTGGTGAAACAGATGTCGTCGGTGTCGTTGGGGTCGAGATGGTGAACCAGGGTCCAGGGAACTTTCCCTGGGCCCTTGGCGCCGAACTGATCCGCGTCGGGGTGCTCGGCCAGGAACGCCTGCTGGCGGTCCTCGGCGCCAGGATAGTAAGCCTTGCGGTCTGGCTGCTCGCGAAACGCGGCGCGCACCGCATCGAGTAGCGCCTCGCGCTGGGGCCACTGCTCGTGCTGAATGATCGCGCGGGTTGCGACGCAGTTGAAACCCGCATTGTTAATCAGCGAGGTGGCGAGATTGACCCCTTGGAACGCGAGATCCGATTGGGACCAGGGCCCCGGCACGACGATAATCGGACTCACGTTGCCGAGTTCGCTGCTGATGGGCTTGATGTTTTGGGGGTCTCGGTTGCGTTTCCGGGTGGCACCCTCCTCGCCAACCCCGAAGACGATCGCGTCGTGGGTTTTGTCGGAGCCCGTAATGTGAATCGACCCGACGAGGTCGTGCCGGCAAAGGTAGTCGCCTTCGACCGCACCTCCATAGACGATGCGGAAGAAGCCGCGATCGCGTAGCGGCGCGAACGCCTCGTCGAGGATGGGGCCGAGGTACTCGTTGACCGGGTTCATCTTCAAGATGACGACTTCGCCTTCGACGAAGAGCTTGTAGAGCGTGTCCATCGGGGCGATCGACGCGACGTTCCCTGCGCCCAACACCAGGGCGACGCGTCCGCGCGGCGCCGAGGATTGGTAGAAACCCGCCTGGTGTTTGGGCAACTCGGCGAGCTGGACGTCGGGTTCCATCCACACCTCGGCGGTGAACCCCTGAAACAAGATGGCGTCCCAGAATGCCGTGGGGAAGACCGGCGCCACCACCTGGCCACCGGCGCGCGTATACGCGGCTTTGGGCAGCTGTGGGCTTCCATGCTGGGCGATGTCGCGCAGGGACCCGATGAGAAGCGAGAGGTTCCGCACGACCAACGAGGGACCACCAAGCCACTCCTCCCCTTCCTCGGCGGTGCCGGCACGAAGCCCCTTGGCCGCGACGGCAGCCTCGACCCAGCGCTCGGCCACTGCGACCACACCCCTTCGGACGTCTTCGAGCAGTTCGATACGCTCCTCGATGTCGAGTTCGGCCCAGACCTGTTTCTGATCCTGGAGGATGGCGAGGGCCTCGTCGATCGTAGCGCGGGAGGTGGGCTCGATTCGGTGTTCGGCCTCGGGAATCGCTACAGAGCCATACTTGGCTACTACGGCTTCAGTCACACGCGCCTCCTAGGTCGAAAACTGACGATGCTCGATGGTGGGCTCAGACGCAGCAGAGATCAAGAAGCCCCGCACGTCTTGCAGCGTTTCGCAGTGTTGCGCAGGAGGCAGGCTCCTGAGAAACACCTTTCCGTAGCCGCGCTGACGAATGCGCGAGTCGAGAATTGCGACGACGCCATGATCCCGGCTCGTGCGGATCAATCGGCCAAAGCCCTGCTTGAGCGAGAGCGCCGCAGCGGGAACGAGATAGCGCATGAACGCCGACTCGCCGGTCTCCTCGAGACGCTTGCACCGCGCGGCGACGACCGGGTCGCTCGGCACTTCGAATGGGAGCTTGTCGAGAATGACCAGGCGCAGAGCCGTGCCGGGAACGTCGACCCCTTCCCAGAAGCTCGCCGTGGCGAAGAGCACCGCGTTGCCGACGTCGCGGAATCGATCGAGGAGCGTCTGCTTGGGCGCGTCGCCCTGGACGAACCATTCCTGGTCGAGTCTGGGACCGACGCGATCTGCAAAGAAGCGCATCATGCGGTTCGAGGTGCACAGGACGAACGCACCACCGTCGGTGAGCTGGATGAGCTCGAGAATTTCGTCGACGGCGGCGTCCGCGTAGTTCGATGCGCGCGGGTCTGGAAGGTGCGCCGGCGCGTAGAGCGCGGCCTGCTCCTCGTAGCGAAACGGCGATTCGACGACTTCTTCGGTGACCTCGTCCTCGATGCCGAGTCGCTGTTTGGAAAACTTGAAGTTGCCGCCGGTCGTCAGGGTGGCGCTGGTGAAGATCAGGCACGGAACCCGTTGATGAAGCCGCTCGCGCAGCAGAGGCGCGACGTCGATCGGGCTCGTCCCCACGACATGAGACCGACCGCCGCTCTGAACCCAGCTGACTTGACCTGGGCTCCCCAAGGCACCGAGTACGTTGCGCAGCTGTTCGGCGCGACGTGCGATCTGGAGAACACGCTCATCGGGCGGGCGCAGATTGCGGCAGCGCATCTGGAGTTCGACGAGCGCATTGTCGAGCGCGAACATCGCTTCCTGGGGGATGTCTTCGTCGGACAACGGCGCTCTACCCGACTGCGACTCCGATGGAAGAGCCGCGAAGAAGCCCGAGGTCTGCGCCAAAATCGCGTCCAGCTGCCGCGCGTCGATGCCGGTGGTGCCGGTACTGCCGCGCCCGGTCGGAATGGCCCGTGCGTCGCGCACGAGGCGCTCGAGCATCGATACAGAAAGCCGGGAGCCGAAGAACGAGGTCGCCGTATCTTCGATCTGATGCGCTTCGTCGAAGATTACCGCGTCGTAGTCCGGGAGCACCGAGGCGAAACCCGTGTCCCTAAGCGCGAGGTCCGCAAAGAACAGGTGGTGGTTCACGATGACGAGACTCGCCCGCTCAGCCTGGCGACGGACTGAAGTGACGAAGCAGGTGTCGTAGTAGTGACATTTCGCCCCGATTCGAGTGTCGGAGCCGCTCGCCACGCGAGCCCAGATCGGATCCTCTTCGGCGACGGCGGCAAGCGCGGCCCGATCACCCGTGGCGGTCGACTCGACGAACTCGCGCAGGACCGGAAGAGACTGCGCGTAGCGGGGCTGGGCCGCTTCCGGGCTCTCGAGGAATTCCCGATATCGCCGCCGGCAGACGTAGTTCGAAAGCCCTTTGACGCAGGCCGCGTCGATATCTACACCGAGGTGGGCTCGAAGCGCTGGAAGGTCGCGCTCCATGATCTGATCCTGTAGCGCGCGAGTGCCTGTGGAGATCAAGACCCGGCGCTCGCTCAGGACCGCCGGAATCAGGTAGGCCCAGGTCTTGCCCGTCCCGGTTCCGGCCTCGATCAGCAGTACGCCATCGTGCTCGAGCACGTCTTGCACCGCCCGAGCCATGCGGATCTGGCCAGGTCGATGCTCGTAGGTTTCGACACCTCGCGCAAACGGCCCCGTCGGTCCGAGCAGGTGCCCCGCGTCCATCGCGTCCCTGTAGCACGGGATACTGCCTCCGACTGGATGACGCGCTAAGGTGCTGCCCGGTGATCCCCATCCGCGACCGAAACACGACCCGCCGGACGCCGGTCGTGACCTGGACGCTCATCGCCGTGAACATAGCGATCTTCGTCGGGAGCATGCTCACCGGCGGGTCCTCGGCCGAGCAGCTGGTGATGCGGTTCGGCGTAATCCCCGACATTCTGCTCCACGGCGACTACGGGGTGGCGCGCGACGTCGGGGGTGCGACCGGGAGCCTCGTCACACCGTTCACCAGTATGTTCCTTCACGGAGGAGTGCTTCATCTGGGGGGCAACATGCTCTTCCTGCACGTCTTTGGAGACAACGTGGAAGACGTCGTCGGCAGAGTACGGTTCGTGGCGTTCTACTTGCTCTGCGGGCTTGGCGCCGTGGTGGCGCAGGTCTGGGTCGATACGAACAGCACCGTGCCCATGATCGGCGCCTCGGGCGCGATCTCGGGGGTTCTTGCGGGATACATGGTGCTCTTTCCGCACGCGCGGGTCGTCACCCTGATACCGATCTTCATCTTCTTCCACTTCATGGAGGTACCCGCCGCGGTGTTCATCGTCGTTTGGTTCCTGCTGCAGCTCGTCCTCGGCTACATGTCACTCGGACTGATCGCAGAAGGAGGCGGCGGCGTGGCCTGGTTCGCTCATATCGGAGGGTTCTTGGTCGGGCTCATCGCGGTGAGGCCCTTGTACCGCGGCAGGACTACGGGACGTCGTCCGCCGGGCTAGCCTCGAGACTCGGTTCGGCGGCAAAGGCCGGAATCCCTGCTGGCTCTTCCTGCTCCGGCTCGGTGGGAGTCGGGGCTTGAGGCTTCGACGGCTGGGCGAGCTCTAGCGGCAAGGTCACCGCCATCGTCGTCACCATACGCCCGTCTTCTTCCACGAACTCGCGGCGGCTCACCTTCCTCGACACGGTCTCGAAGCCATCCTTCGAGAATACGATCGATCGGGAGCCTCTCAGTGACTTGAAGGTCAACTCGCCCGGGGTGGTGACTTGGCCACCGCCGACGGCGGTTACGGTCGCCCCCGCAGGACTGCTGATGACTTCAAGGTGGTACGGAAGGCTGGTCAGGTTCAGATCCAGGGTCTCGCTGCCTTCGGTCGCCGTGATCGTCTCGCTTCGCGGTACGTATCCCTTGGCGCGAGCGGTGACCGAGACCTCGGTGCCGGGCTCGACAGTGATCGTCGCCGGCGAACGTCCCATCGATTTTCCGTCGACGATGATGTAGGCGTGCGAGGGGCGTGCCCGGATCACGAGCGCCGCCATCCCCTCGGGAACGGCCTCTGCGACCGCGGCGGCATCAGATGCCTCGACCGCCGTGTCGTCAGACTCATCGGCGGTGTCACCTGGAACTTCGGTCGGATCGACAGCCGCCACCACAGGGTCGGCGATTGGCGCGGTCTCTTCGATGGGAGCCTGCGCGCGAGGGGCCGGTGTCTTCTTCGCACCATCCGAGCCGTCGGACAGAGCGGCGATACCGTCGAAGAACCCGAGCTGCCAGCCGGCGATGCCAACACCGAGGATGATCAGCACGCCGAGAATTGCGAGAACGCCGCGTGATGTACCGGTGCCCTCCCCGGTGGACGGACTGGACGTTTCGGTCGCAGCCATCGCAGCCAGAAGCTCGGAGTCCGGTCGTGGTGCTCGTTCGGTCAGCGCGGGAATACCGCGAGATGGGGCCGGTTCGGTGAGTGCAGCCTGTCGAAAGGCTTCAACTGGAATCCCAGGACCCGACGGCACGGCGGCGGGCGGCGGTACGGTGGGCACCGCGGGATCGAGCAGACTCGAGTCCAGAAACTCTCCGGGAGCCGGTTGAAGACCGCCAGCCTGAATCGGTTCCACGGCGTCGCTGAAGAGATCGGGGATCTCGGCCTCGAGCGGCGATGGCGCTCCGACGGCCGGCATCAGAGGCGTCGGGCGGCGTTCGGGCGCAAATGGCACCGAGCCCGCACCCCCGACGATGGTCTGGTCGGCGTCAGGGTAGTCGTGGATCCGCGTCTTCTCTTCATCGAGAAAATCGTCCTCGGCATCGAACTCTTCGAGTTGCTCAGCGGCCGCAGGACTCGCGCTGCCGCGAGAACGGCCAAACGCGGACATGGCGCTTCGTGCGGAACCTTGGGCCACCGCCGTGCGCTTGGTGGTGGGCACTTCGTGTCCGCCCCCGAGTGCGCCCCGAGCGGCTGCCGCCCGATTCGAGTTGCGATCGCGGCTTACCTCGCGGGCACGCTGCGCACCGACCTGGGCTTCGCGCGTAGCGGCTTCGCCAGCCCCGCCCTCTTCGAAGGCGGTTGCCAGAAACTCGCTCACGTGCCGCACCTGAGTGCTGGCGTCTGCTGCGGAATTGGCCGGCGAGGGCCCTGAAGGCACCGACGCTAGCTCGCTCACGGCGGCGAGCGGCTGCGGCCCACCCTGTTCGAATACCCCTGGTTGGCCCCGGCCTTCGACGATGCGCTGAACCAGCTCTCGCGAATGGGGGTCCATTTTGACGAACTTAATCCCCATGCCGGTGGCGCCGTCAGCGCCGGCTTCGATGGCATCGCGACGCCACACGACGCGACCCACTCCGTGAATGACGCTCGACTGATCCTGGAGAAGGAACTCGAACTTCAGTAGCGTTCCCACGGCAAGCGGTTTCTTCGCTTTGATGAAAACGCCACCCTCAGAAATATCCCCGCTGTAGCGCTCGATGAAGTCCTCGAGCGTGGCGCTCTTGTACCGGATCTTCAACGAAAGCAGCGTGCGCTTGTCCTTGCGTGCATCTGCCATGCGTTCTGTCTGTGCCCCCGAGCTTCAGACTAGCGAGGCTTTCGTGAAGCAACAAACCTTTGTGCAGAAAAACCGTCTCAGCGGTCTGCGGAACTTAGCGACACGTCGACACCAAAGGCGCGGCTGTCTGAGCAAGTGGCCTGAATGCCAACACGCCGCGCGTGGCGAGCCCCGCGCCTGGAGCCATGAACGTCGACGCTCCACTGCTCGTCCGCGCAGTCGCTGACGGTGACGCCTCCGACTTCAAAGCCTTCGCTCGCGAGTTTGGAGACGGCGCGGGCAAGCGCCTCGGGAGTCGCGTCGACAACCCTCGCGATGCTGTCGTCCCCTACCTGATGAGCGGCGAGGCGCGAGACGGCGATCGCGCAGGCATCGACGACTGCGTCTGCCTCTACTCGTACGGTGTGAAGTCCCTCTTCAATCAGGGCGGCTCGCTGCCATGGGTCGAGTGGTCCACCCAGCCCGTCCATCGGCGTTTGGAACGACGCTGCGAGTTCAGGCGCCACCGCCAAGAGTGGCGTCAACGCGAACCGTCGATGGACGAGCTCAGGGTGCGGAACGACGAGAGCCTCCCGTGCGACGGGGCCGCGCTCGTCCCACAGGAGATCGAGATCGATGCTCCGCGCGACCCACCGGAGATCGGGATGCCGCGTTCTGCCGAGCCGGCGCTCGACCGCCAGAAGTACGTGCAGGAGATCGATCGGGGCAAGCCTCGTATCGATGCGAAACGCGGCGTTGAGATACGATGGCTGTGGCGGGCCGATCGGCGCAGTCTCGTAGAGAGGAGAGCTCGCGAGCACGTCGATCGTTTCCTCCGACGCGAGCATTCGGCGCGCCATCTCGATCGTCGCTTGGCGCGATCCCAGGTTCGACCCGACTCCTACGATTGCCGTGCTCAACCCGCCTCCTCGAAGCCCGCACTCTCCCTTCTTTTGGGCGCGGCGCAACGCTTGGGGGCAAGCGCGCGGTCGGTTGTGGAGCCGAAGGAACGCGGCTAGGTTGAGGCCATGTCGGATATGCCGCTTTTCGAGCGGCTCGAGGAAGAACAGCCAACCGATGCCGAGCGGGTCTATCGCGTGGGCGAAATCAATCGCGCGGTCAGGCTAACGCTCGAAGATGCCTGGCCAAGCGTTCTCGTCGAAGGGGAGCTGTCGGACGTGCGCCGAGCGCGGGGGCACGTCTACTTCAGTCTCAACGACGAGGAAGAGGGGGCGCAGCTTCGAGGCGTGATGTTTCAGTCGGACGCGCGGCGCACCAAGGCGCCTCTGGAAGACGGCGCGCGCATCCGGTTCCGCGGCAAGCTCTCGCTCTACCAAGCGCGCGGGCAGTTTCAGCTCATCGCACGGTCCGCAACATTGGCGGGAGAAGGCGACCTCGCGGCCCAGTTCCGACGCGTCCGCGAAAAACTCGAGGCCGAAGGGCTGCTCGATCCGGAACGTAAGCGTTCACTTCCGATGCTGCCTCGCGTGGTCGGCGTGGTCACGAGTCGAGACGGTGCGGCGGTCCGCGACATCATTCGCGTGGCGTCCGACAGATGCCCGGTGCGCCTCGTAGTCGTCGACTGCCGAGTGCAGGGAGACGACGCCCCGCGGACGATCGTTCAAGCGCTCGACCAGGTGCAACGACTCAGCGAACTCGACGTGGTAATCGTATCGCGCGGAGGCGGCTCCGCCGAAGATCTTTGGGCCTTCAACGACGAGAGCGTCGCGCGAGCGATCGCCGCATGCCGGGTTCCCGTCGTGAGTGGCGTCGGGCACGAGGTCGACGTCACCATCGCCGATTTGGTCGCGGACGTTCGCGCGGCGACGCCCTCGAATGCGGCCGAGATCGTCGTCCCCGAGCGCGCGGCCCTTGTGCAAAGCCTACGTTCGCTTGAGCGCCACTTGAACCAGGCGCTCGACAATCAGATCGGGGCGATGCGCCTACGGCTCGAAAGGCTTCTTCGCCCGCTCTACGGTGCGCGCGGCGTCATCTCGCCCGTACGGCGTGAGCTTCAAGACTATGCCGACCGCCTCGCCGCCACGACACCCGCAACCGTGCGCCAGCACGAGCGCGAACTCAGTGCGCTGCGGGAACGTCTTCGTCGTCGAGACCCGCGTTCGACGCTCCAAGCCGACCGGCGCCTTCTCGCTCAGACGACGGCAGCGCTTCGGGATGCAGGCCGCATCCCCGTCCTGCGGCGTCGCGAACGGATGCTCGCGCTTTCCGTCGCGCTCAAGGCACAGGGGAGACCGCTCGTTCGGGGGGCACGGTCTTCCTACGCCGAAGCCTGCGCGCAGCTCGATGCGCTATCGCCCCTGCGGGTGCTGGAGCGCGGTTACGCCATCGTGCTGAACGAGGCCACGAAAAAGGCCGTCCGCAGTTCGAACGAAGTGCGACCGGGCGACCGCCTCCAGATTCGGGTGTCCGAAGGCGAGTTTGGTGCGAAGGTCGACGACTGACGATGAGCGCACCTGTACGACTCGGCATCTTCGGGTTTCCGGTGGCCCACTCGCGGTCCCCTGAGATGCATCGCGCCGCCGCCGAGGCGCTAGGCATCGATCTCGAGTACGAGCGCTTCGAAGTGACACCCGATCTGTTGCCCGCCGCCGTGCGCGCCAAGCATGCTGCCGGCATCGACGGATACAACGTGACCGTCCCCCACAAGCAAGCGATCGTGAGCCTGCTCGATGCCACGTCACCGGCAGCCGACGCGATTGGTGCGGTCAATACGGTCGTGCGGACCGACTCGGGCTACGTTGGTCACAACACCGATGCCCCGGGTCTCGTCCGGGCGCTCGAAGAAGCCGGAGTGCGGCTTGCCGATAGTCACATCGTCATCCTCGGCGCCGGCGGTGCGGCACGGGCAGCGGTCGTCGGCCTCGCGGAGGCAGGCGCCAAACAGATCGCAGTGCTCGCCCGGCGGTCGGGGGCCAGTGAAGCCCTGGCAGAGTCACTGTCGGCACACGTCCGCTGCCCCGTCGAAGCGGGTTCGCTCGACGACGCCGAGCCTAGGTTTCGGGCAGCGAGCCTGATCGTTCAGGCGACGAGCGCAACGCTCGGGTCGAGCCCTACCGCAGAGGCCTTCGCAGCAAGCCTCCCGCTCGAACTAGTGCCTGCAGGCGGGGCCGTGTTCGACATGGTGTACGAGCCGCGGGAGACGTCGGTGCTACGGGCTGCAGCGTCGCACGGGCTCCGCGCGATCGATGGGCTTGGGATGCTCCTTCATCAGGGTGCGATCGCATTCGAGATGTGGACTGGACGGAAGCCACCAGTCGAGGCGATGCGGGGCGTACTCACCGGGTGAATCGTCGGGAGTGGGGCGCGGCCACCAGGCTGCACCGAACGTGCTTCAGCGGCGAACGATCATTCGGAGTCGAGCTCCGCAACGCCGAACATCTCGGCTGCGTGCACGAAGACGAGCTCTTCGGCCTCCATGGTGGCTTCGGGCGACGCATCGATCCCCACGGTGCAGTCCTCGATTGCGAAAAACTCCTCGGACTGCATCAGCTCGTCGGAGACCCGGACCCCCTTCGGCAGCCGAAGGGTCCCCATCACGAGCCCCCCATCGAAGAAACAGGCCACTTCGTGTGCAGTCGTCCCCTCGGTTGCTTGCAGCCCGAGAGAAACGTCCTCGCCGGGCACGATGATGAAAACCGCCTTTCGCTGCAGCGCCAGGAACGGAATCGTCGTCGGATGCTCAGGCAGACTGACGTTGGTCATCCGAAAGAAGGGGTGATCGGCGTTGACAAACGGGAGCAGCGCGCGGCCTTCGGGCAGGTGCAGGGTGCCGATGACCCAGCCAGTGGGCGTGAACAAGCGGATCGTGCTCTTCGAACCCCTCGCCATCGCTTCCTCCCCCACCGCTGATATCAGACCGCCGCGCGCGACGCGAGGCTCATCAGAACTCGATCGCGTCGTGCCAATTTGTCGCTGGCCGACGCGGTAGACTGTCACAATGGCAGCCCAAAGGGTGGATGCCGACCGGGTTGTGACGCAATTATTGGACAAATCGCCGGTCCTTAGATTGGCACGGCGCTCGCATTGTACTTCGGTTCCATGCGCCGAACGGCCATTCATCTCCTTGTTCTTCTCTCTCTCGTGGTCGGCGCCGCGGTGGTGACCGACGCCACCGTCGTGACCGACCACGAGCAGATGGAAGAGTTCGTGGACGCCGTGACCGGTCGTGTCTCCGATTCACGAATCGACGGAGCCCTGCGCTACGCCGACCCGTCGAAGGTCGCGATGGAGCTGATTCACGACGGTCGACGTCATCGCTACGACAGAGACAACGCCTCCGCCCTGAGCGTCGATGCACGTCGCGTGCTCGCAGGCCTGACCGGCGCCGACCTGGATCTCATTCAGGAAAGCATCTCTATCGATGGAGAACGTGCCCGAATTGCGCTCCGCGTTCGAACGACTGAGGGTCTCGCCAACACGGTATTCGACCTGCGCCGCGAAGACGATCGCTGGCTCCTCCGACGCGTCACCGTGAACTGAGTCGCCTCAGGCAAGGCGTCGGTTGCCCACACGCCGGGCTTGACGGCTTGGCCGAACCCGGCGAGATTCGCCGCGATGCATCCGATTCTATTCAGCATTCCGACTCCGTGGGGCGCGATTCCCATTTATTCGTACGGCGTCATGCTGGGCAGCAGCCTGCTCTTCGCTTGGTATTTCCTGATGTACATGGGCAAGCGCGTCGAGAATTTCGACCGCGACCTTCTGGCAAGCTGCTTCACCTGGACCGCCGTGGGCGCGATCTTCGGGGCTCGGATGCTCTACATCGTCACCAATCCGGGGTCGTTCGATACGATCGGGTCCTGGTTCGACCTGCGTTCGGGCGGGCTGGTGGCGTACGGGGGGTTCATCGGTGGGTTTCTCGCCGCCTGGGCGTTCTGGCGGTCTAAGAAGATCCCGCTGCTTCCGTTTGCCGACCTCGTCGCACCGACGCTCGGCGCCGGCCTGATGCTCACGCGCGTCGGCTGCTACCTCTACGGCTGCGACTACGGCCGCACGCTTGGTCCCGACGCCCCCGCTTGGCTAGCCCGCGCGGGGACCTTTCCGCGGTGGGAAAGCGACGCATTCCCGGCGCTTGCCTGCGATGCGACCGTGACCGGCTCGCCCGCCTATCAGCACCACGTCGATCTCTACCCGAACGAGATGGTCGACCGCGTGACCTCCCTCCCCGTGCACCCGACGCAGCTCTACGAATCGCTGGCTGGGTTCCTCCTCTTTGCTTTCTCGGTTTGGCTGCTCCTCAACCGGCGGTTCCGCGGGCAGGTCTTCGTGACCGTGGCGGGACTCTATGCGGTCCTGCGATTCATGCTCGAGTATCTGCGGGACGACCCAGAGCGAGGCTCCGCCTTCGGCTTTTCGACCTCGCAGCTGATCTCGCTTGCCGTCGTTCCGGCCTGCATCATCGCCTACGTGCAGCTGAAGAAACGCGCTGACGAAGTTGGAGACGTCACTCTTCCTGCGTGGGCTCTCGCCTCGGACCCGGAACCCGCCGCGGCAGTCCCCTCCGGCGACGACCGGCCTGCCAAGTATCGTCCTCGGAAGCCGAAGAAGAAAAAGCGCTGATCACGGCGTCGACCCTGCGCCTTGATCGGAAGAGTCGCCGAGCTTGGCGCGATTGAAGGCCTCGAGCACCCGGGGAGAGGTCCGGACGCTATCGAGCTCGAGGTTGGGCTGCAGAGCGAGCGCCGTGCGGAAGGCGGCCTCTGCGAGGTCGAGGCGTTCGAGTGCGACGTACGCGACCGCGAGCTCTTTGTGGACAGTGACCGTCTGTGAGGATGTGAGCCGGCGCATCCCCAGGATGCGATTCGCGAGGGCCACGGCCTCTACGTATTGGCCGTCGCGCACCCGCTGAATGAGCTCGGGCAGAAACCCTGCGATTTCCTCCTGAATCGCCTGCGCACCGCCGTCACCGGCAGCCTGCTGAAACGCTTCGCGCGCCTCGGCTCCGCCCTCACCGACAAGGCGCAGGTCGAGCAGCGGGACGAGCACAATACGACCGCGTTCGATGCGTGCGCCGGCGTTGAACCGGCGAAGACGCTTGAGTTCGAGCGCCTCGTCTCCGAGGTAGCGCTTGGCAATCGCCGAGAGCGTATCGCCGGGTGCAACAAGGTGCGGGAGCGGGTACGGCACCAGGAGTTCGGTGCCAACGCTCGGTTCCTCGCGTCGATCGGCACCGTTGGCATCGACGAGCGCCGAGAAGCGGTCCTCCCGACCGAAAAGGTCGAGCGCGATCGACTTCCAGGTATCGCCCTCTTGCACACGGTAGAACGCCACGGTGGGGATGTAGACCCAGCTGCCCGAAACGAGCGCGTTGGGATCGTTTTCACGCACGCGGTTCGCTTCGCGCAGCACTCCATCACGCGTTGGGTCTCCGTAGTAGCGCTGCGCGATAGACTCGAAGGTGTCGCCCTCCTGGACCGGGTGGGTGAACACCGCCTGGGCCCCCGCGAACGAACGGTTGGCCCAAGGAGACAGCAGAACCAAGGCTCCGACCAAGCGAAAGAGCCGCGGCAGGTTCATTGGGAGTTAGCCGGATCGTCGGCGTCGGCGTTTGCGGGTTGGTCGAGGGTCACTCGATCGTGAAGCGTGTTGCCCGGTTCGATCGAGATCTCGCGCTCGACCGGCGCAAAGTAGGGATTGGCGTACTTGACGAAGTGCGGACCCGGTGTGAGCGAAACCGAACGTGCCGCGGGGGTGGTCATCACGCGCTCTCCGTCGACGAATACATGTGCCCAAGGGTCGGCGCTCACTTTGAGAAAGCCGGCATCCGATGGGTTGACGAAGCCGGGCTCACCTTGAGAACCGGGTCCCGACCAGCGCCCACTCGCGGCCTGGACCGTCAGCCCAGAAAGCAGGATCGCACCAAACACGAGGCCTTGCTTGATTGCAACCGAACGCAAGAACCCGCCGTTTCGCCGCGTGCTGCGAAGGACGCGCGGCGCCACTGCGGAAAGGACTTCGTCGGTCTGCTCCCCCGTCATCACGCCGATTTCATGGAGGAACATGACCAGGCGCGCGTTGTGGCTCATCGCGACACGGGGCGCCAAGAACTCCGTCAGATCGTCCATGAGAGCCTGTGTGGTGGGGTACCGGTTCGCGGGCATTTTTTGCAGACATCGAGACATGATTCGCTCGAGCTTGCGCGGCACCTCGACCCCGAGCTTCTTGAAAGGCTCGTAGCGATCGAGACGGATCTTCTGCATCACCGTACGAGTGTCGTCTTCTACGAATGGTTTGCGACCCGTGAGCATTTGATAGAGCACGATGCCGACCGAGAAGAGGTCGCTGCGGAAGTCGAGCTTGTCGCCCAGAATCTGCTCGGGGCTCATGTAACTCGGGGTGCCGAGCCCGGTCCCGGTTTCGGTCAGGTCGCCGAACCGTTCATGCCGTGCGATGCCGAAATCCATCAGCTTCACGTCCCCCTGCATCGACACCATGACGTTCGCGGGCTTGATGTCGCGATGAATGATTCCGCGAAAGTGCGCGTAGTCGAGACCGCGCACGAGCTGCAATGCGATGATCGCCGCAATGTCAGCGGGGAGCCTCGGGGAGCGCTCGAGAAGATCGTAGAGATCGATGCCGTCGACGTGCTCCATGATGATGAACATCGAGCGTCCGTCTTTGAGAAAGTCGATCACATGCAGGATGTTTTCGTGCTGCAGCGACGCCATGAAGTTGGCCTCACGTTCGAAACGTTCGGCGAACTGGCTATCGATTGCGATCGACGGTTTGAGCGCTTTGATCGCAACTCGGCGGTTGAGGGGCTCCTGGATCGCCTCGTAGACAATCGCCATCCCTCCACTTCCAATTTCGCCAAGAACGCGACAGTTTCCGATACGTTCGACCACGGGAGCAGAGACCCTACGCACGCCCCTGAGCGGTGTCAACGAGCCCAGAAAACCGGGATTCACGCAGTTCTTGCAGCACTTGACACTTAGGGCGCAGAGTCGGCCGGGAGCACACAGAGGCCTCGTTCGACCGCATCGAGCCCGCCGCGGCCATCGCGCATCACGACGTTGATGCGTACGAGACTGCCGGCCGGATTGGGGAAGCTCGGCAATGCCCACAGGATCAGGCCAGATCGGGCGGGATCCGTGATGAACGAGAAGCTGAACTCGAAGCCTCCGCCGTCCGCGAGCCAGCTGACCTGCATCTCTTCGGTGAGTGTCATCTCGTCGACGGTGTACTCCTGGAAGCTCTCGTCGCTGGCGGTGACGGTGATCGCCGCCGGAGGATCTCCTGCCCGGGGCAACCCGGTTGGGTCATCGACGAGGCTTGCGCAGCCGGTCGTCGGTTGGTCTCGGGGAACCCCTTGGTCGAAAGGCGGCGGCCAGGGCTGACCGTTGTAGAGGAGTTCCGCGATTGTCGGGTTCAGATTCGGGTTGCTGGGATCGCTCTCGATCGGCACTTCGATACTTATGAATCGACCTTCGTCCGCTGGATCCTGACAGGGGTCGAGGCTGTCCGATTCGCCGGTGAGGAACCGAATGATCGCGTCGACCCCAGCGGGCGCACCGTTGGCGCATACGGTTCCTTGAAGAACCACACGACTTGCGTCGTCGAGCTCATCCTCTGCGGGTACCGCAAATCGCGAGACCGGAAGGGCGAGTGGATCGACCGGAGGCGTCTCTTCACAGCCTTCGCAAGGAAGCACGTCCTGACAAAACGGGACGGGGAGCACAGTGGGAGCCGGAACGCAGGGCACGAGTGCCCATTGAAGCGGGGGCGGGCTGTACGGAGGGGGCGCGGGCGGTTCGGTCGGAGGAAAGCCACGGTCGATTACCAGCGTCGACACTTCGATTGTGTCGCCGGGATCGGGATTGGCGCGCCCCGGCTTGCCCACGACCTCGACGCGCGCACCGGTGACGCGCAGGTCGGTGACGGTCGACGCCGGATCGAAGCTGTCTCCGCAGGCGGCCAGACAAAGCACTGCCGACGCAAGCGCCACGCGCCATACCGCGTTCGCCATAGTTCGGATCATAGCGTTCCCCTGACGCCGAGCGACGGAATGATCGGCAGCCCAAGGAGAGGAGAGCTCTCGCTGAAGTCGAAGTTGTAGACGATTCCCTCCTGGTTCTGACGATTATAGGCGTTTCGAATGTCGAGGAAGAGCGCAAGGCGCCAGGTGTCGAAGACCCATTCCTTCTGCACGCGGATATCGAGCTGGTTGAAGAGTGGGTTTCGGATACTGTTCACGCGCCCGTCCACAGGAATGTAGACGTCGGCGAGCGCATCGTAGATCGAGCCTATGACCGGGGTGTTCGGGTTGCCGCTCACGAGTCGAAATGTGGCACCGATCTCCCAATTTCGCGGGAATTTGTACACGAATGCGGCCGTGAGGATGTGTGTCTGATCGAAATCGAAAAGCCGCCAGGGCTGGTTGGGCCCGTCGCGCCGCTCGCTGCGGGAGATCGTGTACGAGAGATACCCGAAGTACTTGCGGCCCGTGGCCGGACGGATGTTCGCGCTGAACTCTGCGCCGTAGATGCGCCCAACGCCCTCGGTTTCAAAGAACGGCGCTTCGCCATTGGGGGTCGGGATGGTGCGGTCCCACAGGTACTTGTAGAAGCCTTCGACGCCGAAGCGACCTCCCGGAAATGGGTCGTACTCGACTCCGGCTCCGAGGTGCACGGAGTGAATCGGATCGAGGTTCGGGTTACCAATCGTCGAGTCGGACTCTTGAAACTCGGGGGGCTGGCTGTAGATGCCGGCCCCCAGTTTGACTCGGAGGTCCGGGCGCACGGTGAAGATCGTCGTCACGCGAGGGTCGACCGTGTAGTTCGCAATCTCGCTGTAGTAGTCAAAGCGAAGACCGAGCACGAGAAGAGTGAACTTTCCGAGGTTCAGTCCCGACTCGATGTAGAGGCCCGGTCGCGCGATGACCGAGTCGACGTCGACGAACACTTCGTCTTCGGTCGCAAGCGACCCCTGTCCGCTTCCCGCGCCTTCCGAAGCATCCGGCTGCGGCCCGAAGTAGGTTAACTGCAGCGGAGTCACCGACAGATCGAGGCCCATGATGAGCCGCACGCGATCGGTCATCTGATAGCGCCACTCGGCGCGCGAATAAATTTGAAGCAGATTCGCCTCGAAGCGGAACGCATCGCCCACACCGAAGTTGAGCTTGACCGGCCCCACCTCAAACGCGATCGACTGTTCGGTCTTCTCGCTGATGCGTCGACGCCAATCGAGCTGATTGTTGTAGAAGCTGGTGTCGAAGTTCCCGGCGCCGCGAATGGTGGGGTCGTCGCCTTGCTCTTCCTCGAAAAGAAGCGACAGGCGGTCGTTCGAGCCGTAGGCCGAGAGCCGCAGCCGGTCGCGCTTGGTCGGCTGGTAGACGAGCTTAAACTGGTAGTCGATGTAGACCGGAGCCTGTCGGATGCCGACCTGCGCGTCGTCAGGGATCACCGCCGGTAGGATGAGATCGATGAGGCTGCGGCGAATGCCCCCCGAGATGCTTAGTTTGTCGGTGATCGGGCCCTCGGCGGTCACGAACGTATCGATGAACGAAAACTCCGCTACGCCGTGGAGCTTGTCGGTGGCGGGATCGCGTGTGGTCACCTCGAGGATACCGCCGGTCCGGCGCCCATACCGGGCCGAGAAGTTGCCCGGGTAGAAGTCGATCTGCTCGATCATGTAGGAGTTGTAGACGCTGGTGATTCCGCCGAAGTGAAAGATCAGCGGTACCGGAATGCCGTCGATGAACGACTCGCTGTCCTGGGGCGCAGCGCCACGCACGATCAGCAGGCCAAGCCCGAAGGGGGCGCGCGCCACACCGGGGAGAAGTTCGACGGCGCGAAGAGCGTCCCCGCGCGTACCTGGAATGCGGGTGAGCTCTTCAGCATCGATGGTACGCCGGATGACTTCGCGCGGGGGCGCATCGACGACCGCAGTTTCGCTGAAGCCGCTGTAGGCCTTCTTCTTGGCTTGGCCGAGGCGATAGATGACCTCGGTCACTTCGCCGGCGCCGACGGTTTCTTCTGCCGAGAGGTCGCCAAACTCGCCGCCGAGGACATTCACGCGATAGGTCCCGGGTGGGAGATCGGTAATGATGAAGTCGCCCTCGGGCCCGGTGACGAGATCGCGAACGAGCGCGCCTTCTTCGTCGAGGATTTCCACCGGCACCCGGCCCGCTGGACTGCTGTCTTCTGCCAGAAGCACGGCCCCCGAAAGCCACCCCTCGTTTGGAGGAAGCTCCTCGGCTTTGAGCTCGAAGACGTATCGATATCGAATGCGCGAAGCGATTGGGTCCCAGTCCTTGCGTGCGGGCTCGAACACGAACTGCTGCGCGGCCGCGAGCGCGGCGGCGTCGAAGTCTGCGCCACCTGACTTCGCGACCGTGGCTTCGGTCACCGACCCGTCCTTGTCGACGGTCAGAACGAGCTCAACCGCCACCTCCTCGGGCTCGGCGCCTTCGACCGCGGGCTCCGGGCGCGCCGCCTCAACGAACCGAACCAGCTTAGGCGGGATGATGATCGGGTCGGACTCTGACTCGTCGGGGGCCGCTTCGGCCGGGGTATTCGTGTAGCTTGGCGCCTGGGCCGAGGCGATGGAAGCACAGGCGGCGACTATCCAGACGAAGCCAAGTACACCCGCGAATCGTCCCACCGGCGGAGCATACGGAACCCCCTGCTTGGGGACAAACCGTCGGCTACCCATTAAACGCCCCGACTGCCGGGTGTGCAGTCGGGGCCGGGGTGGGATGAGTGTTGCGTAGGAAAGGATGCTCGGTCGTGCGACCGCAGGAGAGGAACGTACTCGATCTCAGGACCAAGTCCGTGTCGGCCGTGTGAACAAGAGGAAAAGAAAACCGCCGCTCCGATTACGGAGCGACGGTTGGTTCTCACTTCTAGAAGTGGGGCGTGCCGTGCCGACCTAGTCGACCGGGTAGGCGGTCCAGCCGGTCGTCCAGTCGCTGCCGCCGCTGAAGGCGCCGCTGCAGTCTTCGGTGGCCTGCGCCGAGAGCGCGTAGTCAGGCGTGCCGCCGGTGGTTGCCGGTGCAATGGCCGCCTGGGTGAGGCCAAGCAGGCTTTCGGCATCGCTGCCTTCCTGGTTGGAAAGCGCCGCAGAAGCGAGCTCGGTGGCCTCATCGAACGTGTCTTCGGCGACGACGCCCTCGGGATCGTTGCAGTCACCGGACGCAGCCATCTCGTCTTCGCAGTCGGTTCCCAGAGGCGGCCAGTTCGGGCTGTTCTCGGCGAAGCAGCTGTTCTTCACGACGAAGGCGCCGTCCTCGGTGCCGTCCCAGCCGGTCTCCCAGCTCGCGTCACGCATGTCGAAGCCACGGTCGGCGTAGTAGGCCACCGCGACCCCGTCATAAGTGGCGTAGGTGCCGCGACGGGCGACGATGCCCTGGTCGGTAGAGGTCCCGGTCGTGGCCACGACCGTTCCGTTGGTGAAGATCGGCGCCGAGCGTGGCTGGACGTCGTTGTTGTTGCTGAAGTTGTCGGACTCGATCCCGCGAGGGTCGTTCGAGCTGCCGGCGAAGTGATGCGCGATAAACTGATCGATCGTGCCGCGGTAGCCCTGGTCGGTGTCGAAGCAGTCGTCACCGGTGCCCGTGCAGATACCGTGACTCAGGTTCGCGGTGCCGCCGAAGAACTCGAAGCCGTCGTCGAGACCACGGTGCACCTGAATGTAGTCGAGGGTCGTTGCCGAGCCACAGCCACCCACGCTGAGCGAGTTGAGCTCGTTGTCCATCCCGATCGTGAACCCGGCAAACTCTATGCGCGCGTAGGTGATCGTGCCGCAGTCGTCCGAATCGTCATTGCCGCCGAAGGTGCCGCGGTTCTCCTGCGCGGGAAGCCCCTCGATGTTCGCCGTGCACTGGCCCTGCTCGCCGTCGCACTCTTCGTTACCCCAGCTCAGGCGCGCCGATCCGAGAAGGACGACACCACCCCAGTCGCCAGGAGTCCGGCTGCCTTCGGCGCGTGACGAGGTGAAGATGATGGGCTCTGCCGCGGTACCCGGAGCCTCGATCGTTGCCTCCTGGGTGATGACGAGTGCAGACCCGTTGCTGCCGAGCACGGTCGTGCCGGGCTCGATCTCGAGAGTGGTGTCGTTGACGACGTAGACGATCGTGTCGGCGGCAAGCAAGTAGGTGCAGGCGCTCCTCCAGATCGTGTCTTCGCTGATTTCTTCGGAGGCTACGTCGACCTGGCCGCTGCCACCCTGGTCTGCGCAAGGATCCGCGAACGTCGGCGTGCCGCCGGTTCCTCCTGTGCCGCCGGTTGCGCCCGTGCCACCCACACCGCCGGTGCCGTTGGTCGTATCGTCGCTACAACCCGCCAGAGCGACCAGCGCGCCAGCAAGAACAATTCCAATATATCGAATCATATCCTCAATCCTCTTTTTGTTAGCGACCCCTCTCAAAGCCGCGTGATCTATTCGCCGCGATCGCTCGCGCATGAGTCTCCCCAGTGTCGTTTGCCATCGCTGCGCTCGTTCGTTCCCCGCGCCCCAGCATCAGTAGATGTATTCGGCGCCGATGCTGACGGTCGTGCCTCGGTTCTCAAGGAGGACGAGCTCGTCGCCTTGCTTGTATTGCTCTTTGGCAAAGGCGATGTTCCTCCACTTAAATCCGAGCTTGACGTGGTCCGTGGGCTGCCAGGAAACGACCAGGTCGAGAAGGTGCTGTGCCTGTTCAAAGACATCGGGAATGATGAAGTTGCCTGCGGCAGATCCCGCCTCGACGATTCGCGGCCCGAATGCGTTGTAGACCACCGCGACGAGGACGCCCGAATCAGGATCGTCAAAACGAAGTGACAGGTTGGTTACGAACGGCGACTGATTGAACAGCGCACGCTCGAGACGGCCGGAAATACCCTGTCCCGCAGGAAGGAAAGTCTTCGACTGCATGAACGCAACGTTTCCAGTGAAAAACAGCGTATCGAGCTTCTCGTGGAATCGCTCGAAGCCAATGCGGAGCTCCACTTCCCCTCCGGCAAGCCAAGCGCGGTCGGCGTTCTGGAAGGTTGCGGTACTGTTGACCTGGTTCTGAATGACGAACTCGATCGGATTGTCGAGGTACTTGTAAAATGCGGTAGCAGCGATGAGGTCGCTCCCGCCAAAGTAGTACTCCCACCGGGCCTCGACGTTCTGGACCACCGTCGACACCAGGTCGGGGTTTCCGGTGATGTTCCAGCCGCGAATGAAGTCGACGTAGTTGAACGGAGCGAGCTCGCGAATCGCGGGCCGAATGACCGTCATGCCGTAGGCGAGCTTCACATTCTGTTGTTCGTTGATCTTGAAGCGAAAGGTGGCCGATGGCAGCGGGTTGAGGTCGGTTCGATTGGTAGCCCTGATGAGGTCGGGGTTGAACGCCCCTGCGGCAAACGGGCTCTGCGACGTAACTTGTTGGGTGAACGCCTCGAAACGAAGGAGGCCCAGAAAGTCGAGCCAGGGCGCTATCGGTGTCTCGAGCTGCGCGTAGCCGCCCACCAACCACTGGTCTGCCAAATAGCTGTCCTCGATTCGCGTCACCTCACGAATCGTGCTGATTTTGCCCATATTCTCGAAGTCGAAGAGGACTTCCGGATCGCCTACGAGCCGATTGTTGCCGAGCTGCTGCTGGACGAACCGGCGCGCTTCGAAGTTTCGGTCGGTGTAGTTGCCGGTCACGCCCACTTCGAGGTTCGAGGTACGCTCGAATGCTTCGTAGAGCGGAAAGCGAATGCTGCTGAGACCGCCTACGAACCACTGATCGAGCGACGCGTAGTAGCGCGTTGCGGCAGTAACGAGCTGGCTCCCGACGAACTGCTGCACCTCACGCCGATCGGGCTCGTCGCGCTTACCGGTGCCGCCGGTGAGGTTCCACTGCAGTCGAAGCTTGCTATCGCCGAGGTTGCGATGGTCGCCCGTCAGCTGATTGAAGAAGATCGATCGCCCGATGAAGTTGAAACTGTCCTTGGTGGTCAACACGTCGAGGCCGGTATCTTCGCGCGCACCAAGCTGGGTGATTGTCTTGTCCTGAGCGGCCCGACTGAAGAGGGTCGTGAGATTCAGGAAGTTGTCCTTGTTGAGTTCGAGAAAGCCGCTGCCGAAGGTGCCCCAAAGCACATTCTGGTTCCCGGCCTTCAGGTCGAAGTCTTGAAGAACACCATCCGACTGGCCTTCGGCGTTGTAACGCAAGCGCTTGTTGAAGCCTGTCCGAATCGCGTCTTCATACTCATAGAGAAAGCTCACGATGTACCCGGCCCGGCGGTCTTCCTTGCGGAGGTCGCCGGAGTCTCCGACGCTTGCCTTGATGCCGATCTTGGGCAGGGCAGTGCGAAAGCCGCTGTTCCAGTTGTTTGGAAACTGCCGCCCAACTTCATTGACCTGATCGAGCGACTGGTAACGGGTTCCGCTTCCGGCGGTGCCGACATCGAGGCGCTGGTTGCCGACCGCAGCGGGGAGCGCGCGGGTGCCGTCGTCGTAGCCGATCCAGTCCCGTTTCCCGCCGTTGTAACTCGGCGTCTGACGAAACGTGCTGAGCGAGTTCACCCCCATTGAACCGCCTACTTTGAGGGTGAAGTCGCGCGGGTAGTTGGTGGTGTCGATGAGCAGCAGGCCGCCGGCGAAAGAGCCGGGGAGGCTCGGCACCGGAGACTTCACCACGGCGAGGTTGGCGACGATGTCGGTTGGGAAGATGTCGAGGCGCACGCTCGGTACGTCTGGATCGACGCCCGGCACCTGCATCTCGTTGAGAAGAATCTGATTGTAGCGGTCGGCGAGCCCACGAATGATGACGCGATCGTCTTCGTCGATGGTGACGCCGACGACTCGTGCCGCAGCGCCCTTGGCGGTGCTGTCGCCGGCACGCTTGATCTCCTCTGCGCTGATCGCGTCTGCGACCGTGACCTGTTCTTTTCGAATGTTGAGCTGCGCCTGCTCGCTCGTCGTATCGGCGAGATAGACGACCTCCATCTCTTCGACCCCAGCGTCCTTTTCACTGATGGGGTCGAGGATGAAATTGACCCGCTTGAAGGCACCGCGTGCAACGCTGATGTTGTCCCAGCGGGCTCCATGATAGAGGTCGTAGTACGAGCGAAGCGTGTACTTGCCGGGCGGAAGGTACAGCCGGTAACGCCCGCGCTCATCTGTGATGGTGCTGCGCAGTTTGCCGTCGCTGTCGCCGCGTGCGAGCACCGGCGCGTCGGGGAGTACCTTCTTCGGTCTGCGCGAAACGACCTGCCCCTGGACGCCCGTGTCTTTGTCGGCGTTCGGCTCGAGCTTGTCTGGGTCTTGGACCTCCACGGCCCGGCTGACGATGGGCATTGCGACGTCAGGCACTTCGCGACCCTTGTCGTCCGTGATTAGGTCTTTGTCGGTGTCGTCGCCGTACTCCACGATCACCTGGTCGACGTCCTCCGCGTCCACCGTCTGGTCTATGTCGCTGGCGTCCTCGAGCTCGGTTCGGTCCGAGTCCTCCATCGACTCGTCTTCCTCGCGCTCTTCGGCGGCACCGACGTCGGGGGTGATCCAATCGTCTCCGTCGGAGTCCTCTTCTCCGACGGGCGCCTCCTCGGCATCGGCCGACGGGGCCACGTCCGGTTCCTGGGCGGCCGCATGGCCTGGCCCGAGCACACTCCCCACCAGCAGAACCGCTCCGAGGAGCGTTTCCAGACGCGCGTACACCATACCGTTCCTCAATCCGTTCGTTGAAAGTAGGCCCTGCGAGTTGTCTTAGTCTTCGTCGTACATACCGGTGGTCAGCACCGCGATGTGTGCCGCACCTCCGGTACGTGCCAAGTCAAGCGCTCGCACGGCGCGCGAGTAAGGCGCATTGTCTGCTGCGTCGAAAAAGACCTTGCGCTCACCCCGCGCGATCAACACTCGTTTCAACTTCTCTGAGAACTCTTCATCCGGAACAATCTCGCGATTGATCTGGAACTCACCCTCTGGGTTCACACTGATCACGATCGGTTGCTGCTGATCGGGATCGGGAGGAGGCGGTTCTTCCATCTCCTCCGGCTTGTCCGGAACATGAACCCAAAAATGTGCCGGAACCAATGGCATGATCACCATGAAAATCACGAGCAGGACCACGAGCACGTCGACCAAAGGGGTCACGTTCATTTCGGGGCGGGCCTGGCCCTTTTTCCCCTCACCCGAGCCGACTGTCATTCCCATGAGCTGCTGTTTCCTTTAGGCGAAGTAGCTTTGCGGATCAGTTGGCCGAGTCACCCGATCGGCCGATGCTTTTTGCGAACGCGGCGGCGTTGTCGAGAGCCGCTTTGGTGGCGCGAAGGTTGACTCCCGGGAACCCAACGTCCTGCACGGTTGCCATCACCTCGCGGACGTCGCCGTACTCGAGGCGATAGTCGCCAATGAGAACCAGCTTCTTGGTCGGTTCCGCCGCGTTTGCGTTGCGCAAGTGGTTGGCGAGCTGGTCGGGCTCGACCCGATAGTCTTCGAAGTAGAGATTGCCTTCACGGTCGATCGAGAGCTCGAACGCCTCTTCTTCGTCGCTCGCGTCGGGATTCTGGATCTTGGTCATTTCGATGTTCAACTCGCTCACGGCAGCGGGCAGGATCACCATGAAGATGATCAGCAACACCAAGAAGACGTCCACCAGCGGGGTGACGTTCATCTCGGGCTGGATTTTGCCCTTCTTCTTTCGTGAGAGACCCATCGTGTGTCCTGCGGCTTACTCGGCGGGTGCGGGTGCGATGTGACCGTGAGCCCCATCGGTATCGGAGTCGCTCGAAATGCCGGTGCCCGAAACGCCGCCGCCAATCGCGCCTGCCTCGAGCTGGTCGACCAACTCGCTGCCCGCGTTGGCAAGCCCCGCCTCGTATTTCGAGATTAGACCGCTCAGCCAGTTGAAGAGCATCACGGACGGAATCGCGACCATGAGGCCGTAACCCGTGACGTAGAGCGCCTCGCCGATCAGCGGGCCGATCGTGCTGAGGCCGCCCCCCGACTCCTGACCGATGACCTTGAAGGCGCCGAGAATACCGAAGACCGTCCCGAGGAGTCCGATGAACGGTGCGGTCGAACCCGTGGTTGCAAGCACGCTCAGGCCCTTGTTGAGATCCGAGCTCAAGTTCTCGCCGGTTCGCTCGAGGTTGCGCTGCGTGAACTGCGCGGCGCGGTCACGGGTCATCCCTAGCGCGAGGTTGTCCTCAAATGTCTTGATGCCTTCATAGATGAAGCGCGCGAGATGGCTTTTTGTCTTTGCTTCGTCGGCAACTTTCATTGCGCCAAACGCGTCGCCGGCTTCCATCGGAGCCGAAACGTCCTGCGCGAACTGCTTCGACCTTCGCTTCGACATGAAAAGCATGAGAAGACGGTCGACGGTAATCGTCACGCCCCACACACCTTGAATCGTGAGAACGACGACCACCGTCTTCACGATCGGGTTCATGGCGTGCCACATCTCTACGATATCTATTTCCATGACTCTGTCCTTTCGATCCGCTCAAATATTCGAGGGCTTGAACGTAAACTGGCGACGGTAGGGGTAGGGCACCGCGGTCCCGTCCGGCAAACGCGCCGGGTCAAAGCGCTGCGCGAGCGCGCAGGTGATGATGAGTTCGTCGGGAATCGCAGGATGCGAGGTCTCCATCTCCGCCTTGGCTGGGACGCCGTCGGGCATCACGAGAATGCGCACCCGCACCCGAATCGTCTCTGCGCTGTCGCGCACCGCCGTGGGGACGTCCGGAGCGCGGCATCCGCCGATGAACTCTGGTCGGGACACCGTCTCACGCTTCTGTTGTGGCCCAGTCTTCTTCTTCCCGTCGCCGCCGCCGCCGATCATGTCGTCGATGTTGATCTCTTCGACCTCAGCGAGTCTGCCGCTGGTGGCCTCTTCCAACGCCTCGTCGGGGATCTCCGTCGGAGCGGAGAGGCCGCGAGTTTGACCTTCGGATGCCTTGACCTCTTTCTTCGCCTCTTTGGGCTTGGGTTTTGGCTTGGGCTTGGGTTTCGGCTTTTCCTTTTCGGCCGGAGCCGTCGCCGCGGCAAACTTCACGTCGATGTCCCGGTCGCGTCGGTCGACGACCACCTTGGCGGTCGCGACGGCGGCAACGATGCCCAGTCCGATGAGTGCATAGATCACGGCGGACAGCGCCAGCGACAGGCCCATGCGCCCTCGCCCCTCGGAGTCCTCCGGCTTCTTGCTTTCATCGAAGTCTTTGAACATCGGTGGTCGTGTTCGATGCGCGCGCGCGCGTCACCCAACCCTCAGGCCCATCGATATGATCCCAATGTGACGAACGCGTGACACGGGGGTGGCGACTGAGCGAAGGGTCCGTAGGCCGAAAACCGCGGCTCAAGAGGCAGTCCGAAGGCGGTACCCAACCCCTCGAATTGTTTCAATGAATTGGGATTCAGGTCCGAGCTTTTCGCGGAGGCGTTTGACGTGGGTGTCGACCGTGCGGGAGCCGCCGTTTCGCTCGCCGTTGACGTCGCACCAACGCCAGACGCGAGCAAGGAGCTCCTGCCGCGGCTGCACCTGGCCGGCGTGGCGGGCGAGATGCTCGAGCAGACGAAACTCGACGCTCGTCAAGCGCAAAGGCTCCCCTCGGCAGAGCGCCGTCTCGCACCGTGGATCGATGAAGAACGGGCCCGCTCGAAGCTCGGTGTTGCGAGAGCGCTCATCGCGATGGCGTCGTGCGACGGCAGCGAGGCGCAGCGCCAGTTCGCGGAGGCCGATCGGTTTGGAGACGAAGTCGTCAGCGCCGAGCTCGAACGCGATTACCCGGTCGATCTCGCTCGCCTTCGAAGAGAGTATGACCACCAAGGTCTCTCGCCCCCTCGCACCGCTCCGAAGGCGTCGCAGCACATCGGCCGCGGCCATGTCGGACGGCTCCTCGTCGATGAGCATCACCGACGAACAACCGCACAGCGCACGGCGCACGGCGGTTTGGCCGCTGCACGTAGGCTCGACGACCAGCCGCTCGTCCGCCAGCGGTTCCGCGAGTCCACTCGCGAGACTCGCGTCTTCAGATAGGACACAGACCTCGGACAACATGAGACGCTCTGTTGTTCCCTCCCCATGTGACAGGCGCGTTGCGACGATGTGCCGCGACCGTGAGAATCCGAACAGGCGACCGGGTTGTTGCGCCGCCGTCACCACGAAAACTTGGAGGCGACACCCGGGGCTACGATGCTGGCGATCGTGGACAGAATCCTGCGAACCGGCGCCCTGACGGCAGGGCCCCGCCCGAGGACCGCGCCTGTGCCCGTCGCCGCTGTGCGCAGCCTCGTCACGATTCGTGAGGTGATGGCGTGCTGGCGCGCCATCCGATTCGACGCCCGGTGCGGTGGTTCCGTACGAGATCGGGCCGAATGGCTTCATGAGGCCAGCCATCGGGTTGGCGATCGATTGGGGCTCAGGTTGCAGGTACGCGGCCCGGTACCGCAGGGCGCGGCGCTACTCGTTGCCAATCACATGAGCTATCTCGACCCGATCGCGATCGCTCAGGCGCTGCCGACGGGCGCGGTCGCCAAAGCCGAACTTGCGGGATGGCCTTGGCTCGGCTCGGCGATTGAGCAGCTCGGCGTCGTGTTCGTGAGACGGGGGCACCCGGCGAGCGGCGCCACGGCCCTCCTCAAAGCGATGCGGATCCTTACAGCCGGCCTGC
Source organism: uncultured delta proteobacterium (assembly GCA_963845195.1). Classification (GTDB taxonomy): domain Bacteria; phylum Myxococcota_A; class Polyangia; order Polyangiales; family Houyiibacteriaceae; genus SG8-38. The sequence goes on along the minus strand of CAWJRH010000001.1, from coordinate 486,629 downwards.
CCGTGCTGGTATTCCCCGAGGGCACGACCACCTTCGGCCAGGACGTGCTCCCCTTCCAAAGAGGCGCTTTCGGGGTCGCCCAGCTGATGGGAGTGCCCGTCGTGCCCATCGCGCTTAGGTACTCCCTGGTCGACGCCTGCTGGGTTGGGGACGCCGCGTTCCTGCCACACTTTTTCAAACTTCATCGTCATCGTCGTCTCGACGTCGAAGTCGTCTTTGGCGCGCCAATCGATCCAAGCAGAGGCGCCGACCCGAGCTCCATCGGCAAGGCGGCCCGCAGTCAGATCCAAAGCGTTCTGCACTCGTGAGCCTCCGGGAGCTCCACCAACTGCACGTCCTTCTGGAACGATTGGGCGACCGGGCGACGGTCGAACTCCTCGGGTCGCCAGAGGGGTTCCCGATTTACGGCATCGAGCTCGGAAGTGGCGATGTGACGACCCCATGTCTCTTTCTCGTCGGAGGGGTCCACGGACTCGAGCGGATCGGCACGCAAGTGGTACTCGCCTACCTCGGGATGATTGCCGAGCGTCTGCGCTGGGATGAGACCACACATGAAGCGCTGGAACGAGCCCGCATCGTAGCCATCCCGCTGCTCAATCCGGTCGGCATGAAGAATGGCCAGCGGAGCAACGGCAACGGCGTCGACCTGATGCGGAATGGTCCAACCCACGGCCGGCGAGCCGGTGCGCCGTTGGTCGGCGGACACCGGATCTCGTCCATGCTGCCTTGGTTCATGGGGGCTGAGGGAGAGCTGGAGCTGGAGTCGCGCGCTCTGATCGACTTCGCTGCGAGGCGCGTGCTGCCCGCAGACGCCGCCGTGTCGCTGGACGTCCACTCGGGGTTTGGCTTCGTCGACCGCATTTGGTTCCCGTATGCACGAACGCCGCAGCCGTTTCCTCAGATTGCCGAGCTGTACGCCCTCCACGAGCTGCTCAACCAGACCTTGCCGCACCATGTGTATCGGACCGAGCCCCAATCGCATGCCTACAGCATCGACGGTGACCTTTGGGATCATCTGTATGACCTGTCGCGACAGGGTGCAGGTGGAGTGTTCCTGCCCATGACCCTCGAGATGGGGTCTTGGAACTGGGTGCGGAAGAACCCGAAGCAAGTATTTTCGGCGCTGGGCACGTTCAACCCGATCAAAGGGCACCGCGTGCGACGCACACTCCGCCGCCATTTGCTCTTGCTCGACTTTCTGCACCGAGCGGCCGTGAGTCATCGAGCCTGGAGCCAACTGAGCGAATCAGAGCGAACGCGGTCCTTGTCATCAGCCGTCAACGTGTGGTTCACCTAGGGGTCACGCTGCTCGCGCAATTGTAACCCCAAGTCCTCGCGGCTGTGGTCTGGATCCGCGAGCCTCTTCTCGGGGGTATAAGGATGGACATAGAACGAACGGGGGCAGAAGACTCGATCTGGGGTGCAGGCACCGAGCGGAAGAAGGTTGGGTTCGATGAGTCCCGCGAGCACCGATATCCGGTCGCGGAGTGCGGGGTTCCCAACTTCGCGGTGAAGAGCGGCCAGTACACCGCGCGCTTCGCAACGACGCAGGCCGACCTAGAAGCCGCGCAGCGCCTTCGCTTCGAAGTGTTCAACCTCGAGCTCGGTGAGGGGCTGCACGCCTCATACAAGACGGGCCGCGACGAGGACCAGTACGACGTGCGTTGCCACCATCTCTTGGTCGAGGATCGAAAGACAGGATGTGTAGTAGGTACGTATCGACTGATGACGCGTGACATGGGCGGCGCGGCTGGGTTCTACTCCGAAGCCGAATTCCACCTCGAAGCGCTTCCGTCCTCCGTGCTTTCTGAAGGCGTAGAGCTGGGACGGGCCTGCGTCGCGGCAGACCATCGCTCCGGCCGCGTAATCTATCTGCTCTGGAAAGGGATCGCACGGTACCTCGCGTGGAACAGTCGACGCTATCTGTTCGGCTGCTGTTCCTTGCCAGCGACCGACCCTGGGGTCGGACTCCGCGCCTACGACCAGCTCGCGGCAGCGGGATACGTGCTCCCCGGCCTGGTCGCCGCTGCCACCCGAGCCTGCTCGTGCTCCGGGAGCGACAGGGTCGCGGAGGCCGTGCCGCTGCCTCCGCTATTCAAGGCCTATCTCGATATGGGCGCCAAGGTATGCAGCGAACCCGCCTTGGACCGTGCGTTCGGCGTGATCGATTTCCTGGTCGTGCTCGACGTGGAAGAATTGAATGACCGCACCAAGCAACGATTGTTCGGAGCCTCGGGCGGACCAAGGGGGATCGTAGGCCGGGTCGCGAGCGAGCCAACGTCGATCGGCGGCTGCCGCCACTAGTCTAGGCCGGGAGCGGCGGAAGGGTGCGAGTGCTGGCGACGCCAGCACGACCGAGGCGGAGACGCAGCCTCGTCCACTCGTCTTGTTTGCTCTCCGCTTCGATGGTGCCTCCCATGCGAGCCACGAGATGACGCACGATCGAAAGGCCTAGCCCCGTCCCTCCCATCTCGCGCGAGCGTCCGGCATCGACGCGGTAGAAGCGCTCGAAGATTCGACCGAGCTGGTCAGGCGGAATGCCCGGGCCGCTATTTTCTACCTCGAGAACGACCCAGTTGGGTTCGACCCGACTGCGCATGGCAATTCGGCCGCCGTCGGGGGTGTACTTGATTGCGTTGTCGAACAGATTGACCAGGACCTGGTCGAGCGCCCTGTGATTGGCGATGACGTCGGGGAGGCCGCCGATCCCATCGAGTTCGACGCGAATACCGCGCTGCTTCGCCTGAGCCTCGAGTCCCTGCACGACGTCATGCACGGTCTCGGCGAGGTTGACCGGGGCAAGCTCGTACTCCTGCTCGGGCGATTCCGCTCTGCTGAGCGCGACGAGGTCGTTGACCAGCGCCTGAAGGCGAAGGGTGTGGCGGACGATGACGTCGACGAATCGATGCGCCGAATCCGGATCGTCGATGGCCCCGGCCTTGAGGGTCTCGGCGAACCCGCGGATCGCGGTCAACGGCGTGCGAAGCTCGTGACTCGCGTTTGCGACGAAGTCCCGTCGGACCCGATCGGCGAGTTTCTGCTTGGTCACATCGTGCAGAACGCCGACGACACCCGCATGGCCCGGAAGAGGCGCCACCATGGTCGTATAGCTCCGTGCGCGGCTGTCTGAGCCGAGCACGAGGTCGACCGATACCGCCTCACCCTTACGCGCAGATTTCACTGCATCGTGCAGCGCGCTGCTTCGAAGCACTTCGGAGGGCGCCTTGCCGATCGGATCGCCTTCCGAGATGCGGTCGAGCGCAGTGTTGGTGAGGACGATGCGTCCGAGCGAATCTGCGACGAAGACCGCTTCGACCATCGAGTCGAGCATCGTCTTGAGGCGATTCTCTTGTGCATGAAGAGAGCCGATGCGCTCGTTGAGCTGATCGGCGAGCCGATCCAGAGAACGTCCGATGTCGCCAAGCTCGTCGTCGCGCTCGCTGAAAGTACGGACCGAAAGGTCTCCTCGTGCAAGCGAGTCGGCCACCTCGGTGAGCTGTCGTGCGGGCACGACGATGGCGCGCGAAAGAGCCCAGGTCAGAATGACGCCGATGACGAGCGCCAGCGCGCCTGCCACCAGCATGAGCTCTCGCACGCTCGAGCGCATCGCATCGGCGATGTCACTCGGCCGCATCGCCTGGACGACGGTACCGTCAGGAAGACGCTCGGCCTGGACGAAGAGTTCAGGAGCGTCGTCGCGCGGGCGCATTCGCTCGAACTTCGAGGTCTCGCCGGCATCGAGTCCGAGACGATAGGCGGGATCCAATGGGCCGGGCCTGGCGCTCGTGTCGCCGACCCTCATCTCGCCGTCGAGGATGAGAATCCAGGCCCCGTGTCGCGCTCCGACGTCCTCGGCGACCGCCTCCGGGTCCTGACCCTCGTCGAGCGCAGCCACCGCCGCCCCTGTCGCCGCCTCCAGATCCGAGCGCTGGGTGCGGGAGAGCCGATAGTCGGTGAGCGGGTCCTCCAGAAGCAGAATCGTCAAGACGATCGCCGCCGTGGCGGTCATCGTTGCGGCGATCAGATTCCAGCGTAGGCCCCAGCGCTCCACTTGCAGACCATAACAACTTACGAAGGCTTTTGTACGCGATAGCCCACGCCACGCACCGTCTCGAGGTAGCGGGCACCGTCGCCGAGCTTCTCACGGAGTCGTTTGATGTGGGTATCGACCGTACGCGTCTCGACGCCGGGTGCGTACCCCCACACACGCTCGAGAAGCGCGTCACGCGGCTGGACGCGACCTGCGCGGGACGCCAGGTCGAGCAGCAGCCGGAACTCGAGCGCCGTGAGAATGATCTCCTGACCCTCGACCTCTACCCGGTGCGCCGGAACGTCGATGCGCAGTTCGCCTATTGCGAGCACCTGGGGACCCTCGGTCTGCGCTTGCGGCCCTATGCGCCGCAGGATTGCATCAACGCGCAGGGTCAGCTCGCGCGGACTGAACGGTTTGATGACGTAGTCGTCGGCCCCTACTTCGAAGCCGACGATCCGGTCGACTTCCTCGGCTTTGGCGGTGAGCATGATCACCGGAACGCTCGCCGTCTCCGCGCCGCGTCGCAGACGCCGGCAGACCTCGAACCCGCTGATGTCCGGAAGCATCACGTCGAGGAGGATCAGGTCGGGGCGGTGCCGGTTGATCTCCGCCAGCGCATTGGCGCCGTTATACGCGAGCGCCACCTCGTGGCCTGCCTCACGAAGGTTGAATGCCACGAGATCCGCAAGATCGACCTCGTCTTCGACCACCAAGATGTGTGCGCCCATGCTTCTCGCGGGGAGCCTCGCAGCTCATTGTTACAGTGCCGTGAACTATCCGTCTCGACAGCGCAACGTATACCACAGATGGGCACGAGCGGGTCCAGAGGCCCGGGGACGCTAGCGCCGACGCTTGCTGGTGTGCTACCTGGCCTGCGAACGCTGACAACGCCCATGCGTATCCCGCTCGCAAACCTGCTCGTACGCAGCCCGCTTCCGAAGGTCGCCGACCTGATGCAGGAGGTGCAGCGGTGCGCCGCCCGCCTGCCGGAACTGATCGACCTGCTCGCGGCGGAAGATGCCTCCGGCCTCGAGCGTGCAGCCCGCGAGGTCAGCATCCTCGAAGGTCAAGCGGATCGGGCGAAGAACGAGGTCCGCGCACGGATGCCGCATCGGCTGTTCTTGCCGATCGACCGACGCGACGTGCTGCGATTGGTCAGCGAGATCGACGCCGTCGCCGACTGTGTCGAAGACGTTGGCGTGCTGCTCACCCTCCGGCCATGGCGGGTACCTGCAACCCTCGAGCCTCCTGTGCGAGAGTTCGTGGCGGGCGTCATGGACGTCGTGGCGGCGGCGGCCGAACTCGTAGAGATGATGGAAGACCTTGCCGCCACGGGGTTTGGGGGGAGCGCCGCCGAGATCGCTCTCGCCAAGGCCGACGAGGTCGGTCGCCTGGAGCACGAGACCGACAAACTTCAAGACCGCTGCGCCAAAGTGCTTTTTCGATGCGAAGACGAACTGTCGCCGGTCGCGGTTTTCATGTGGACCAAGCTCCTCAACAAGATTGGCGACGTAGCCAATCATGCTGAGAACATCGGCGACCAATTTCGGCTGTTCGTCGCGGCAACGTAAACAGATGGAACTCACCACCATCATTCTGACTGCGGCGTCGCTGGGCGGGCTCTACATGGCCTGGACGATCGGCGCCAACGACGTGGCCAACGCGATGGGCACCTCGGTTGGCTCCGGCGCTCTGACCCTGCGCGGCGCGATCATCGTCGCGGCAGTGTTCGAGTTTGGCGGCGCGATGCTCGTCGGTGGCTCGGTGACGGACACGATCCGTAAGGGAATCGTCGACGTCAATGCGTTGGGAAGCGACCCGATGGTGGTCGCGGTCGGAATGACCTGCTGCCTGCTGTCGGCGGCGCTCTGGCTCAACCTCGCGACCTTCGCAGGCTGGCCGGTCTCGACGACGCACAGCATCGTCGGCGCAGTCGTTGGTTTCGGAGTTGCTGCCGGCGGTATGAGCGCAGTGGACTGGAGCATGATTGGGAGCATTGCGCTGAGCTGGGTGATCTCCCCGCTGCTCGGAGGCATTCTTGGCTATTCCGTGTTCGTGTTCGTGCGGCGATCGATCCTGGGAACGGCCGATCCGCTCGATGCGCTCAGACGCATGGGCCCGATGTTCGTATTCCCCATCATCGCAATTCTCGCGCTGAGCGCGATGTTCAAGGGGCTGAAGCCGCTCCGCTTGGACTTGCCTTTCGGCCAAGCGATTCTGACCGCGCTCGGCCTCGGACTCGCGGCGAGTCTCGCAGCGATTCCCGTGTTCAAAAAGTTCACGGCAGTGCGAAGCACAGACCCCGGCGAGAATCTGATTCGTACCGAGAAGGCCTTCATGGTGCTCCAGATCATGACCGCCTGCTTCGTCGCATTCGCCCACGGGAGCAACGACGTCGCGAACGCCGTCGGACCCCTCGCGGCCGTGTTTGGGGCGGTGCGCGGTGAGATTGGCGAGACCGTGCAGGTGCCCTATCGGGTGCTCCTGATCGGCGCAGTGGGCATCGTCGTCGGACTGGCGACATACGGCTACAAAATCATGGCGACGATCGGGAAGAAAATTACCGAGCTCACTCCGTCACGCGGGTTTTCGGCGGAGTTTGCCGCCGCCACGACGATTGTATTCGCGAGTAAGCTCGGGCTTCCGGTCAGTACGACGCACACCCTCGTAGGGGCGGTCATCGGGGTTGGGTTCGGGCGAAGCATCGGCGCGATCAACATGCGGGTCCTCCGTGGAATCTTCGCGAGTTGGTTCATCACCGTTCCATTCACGGCCATTTTGGCGGCGGTGTTGTTCATCATCGCGCGGCAGCTCCTGCTCTGAGTAGCGGCCGAGCCACCCGCGCGCTAAGCACCGGCCATGTCGCTCTCCGTTGGCATCGTCGGTCTTCCCAACGTCGGTAAATCGACGCTCTTCAACGCGCTCTCCGAGAAGGAAGCCGAGGCAGCGAACTACGCGTTCTGCACGATCGATCCGAACGTCGGCGTGGTGCCGGTACCCGATCCGAGGTTCGACAAGCTCGTTGCTTTGTACCAACCGGCGAAAGTCGTTCCCGCCACGGTCGAGTTCGTCGATATCGCCGGGCTCGTACGCGGTGCATCGAAGGGGGAGGGCAAGGGCAACGCGTTCCTCAGCAACATTCGCGAGGCGGACGCGGTGGCCCACGTGGTCCGATGCTTCGAGGACGAAAACATCGTGCATGTCGACAATCGCGTCGATCCGCTCGCCGACATCGAGACGATCGAGACCGAGCTCATTCTAAAAGACCTCGAGACCTGTCAGAAGCGACGCGAGCGTGCCGAGCGTGCCGCCAAAGGCCAGGACGCTCTCGAAAAGAAGGCGCTCGCCGTATGCGAACGACTCGAAGCCGCACTCGATTCAGGCCACCCCGCAAGCACGGTTGCACCCTCGGACGACGATGAAGCCAAGATCCTTCGAGAGATGTTTCTTCTGACCGACAAACCGAGCTTCTTCGTCGCGAACGTGAAGGAAGACCAGCTCGCTGGAGTCGATGACGATCCCCTCGTACGGAAGGTCCGCGAACTCGGAGCCTCACGCGGGGTGCCGGTGGTCGTCATCAGTGCGGCGATCGAATCGGAGATCATGCAGCTTCCGGAGGAAGAGCGGGCTGAGTTCACCGAGTCGCTCGGCCTCGCCGAACCAGGTCTGCACAAGCTGATTCGGACGGGATACGAGAGCTTGGAGCTGATCACCTACTTCACCGCAGGGGATCCAGAGGTTCACGCATGGACGATTGCCAAAGGCACGAAGGCCCCGCAGGCGGCCGGCAAGATTCACAGCGACTTCGAGCGCGGCTTCATTCGCGCCGAAGTGATGACCTGCGAAGCCCTCTTCGAACTCGGCTCGGAGCAGGCGGTCAAGAGCGCAGGCAAATTGGGCGTGGAGGGCAAAGAGTACGTCGTCCGAGACGGCGACGTCATGCACTTCCGATTCAACGTATGACGTTGACCTCGACCAGGCCGTATTCGTTCGTGCCGTGGTTATCGATGTGAAACCGGACCGGGGTGCCCGCAGGAAAGTCGCGCGTCGCGATCCAAATGTCGTCGTAGAACTGAAAGTCCCGAGGGATCAGCACCGTCTGCTCGAACACGAGTTCGTCCCCGATGCTCAGCATGATTCTAGCCTGGGCGCCGATGGGCGCGTTGAGTGCGAAGTGAAATGCCCTTACTTCGACCGAGTCCCCTTCACGAATCTCCGTCAGCGAGGGCTGCTCGAAGGTAATCCAGTTGCATCCCACCGTGCCGTCAGGCCGCCGCGTGTAGACGGACAGCACGGTGAACTGATCGAGGCACTCCGCGATGAACGAGACCACGCAGTTCGAGCCCGGCTCGATGTTGACGCATTCGCCGTCGGGAACCGGGCAATCGCCTTCAGGTTCGAGAATGCAGATCGCATCGGGGGGCGGCGGGCCGAAGATCTCGTCGCCCGAATCGATGGGAACCCAGTCGAGATTACTGACGAGCGCGCCGTCGCCGAGGCCGTCGCCTGAATCCGAGCCGCTGCAGCTCGAAACCGCAAGAGTCAGCGCGGCGGCGAGCGCGCATCGCAGAAGCTGTTCAGTCATGATTCGTCTCGGCGGATGGATCGGGCTGGCTCACTGCCGAGGCGCGCTTATGCGCACTTTGACGTCGGGCTTGATGCGAAGCGCCCCGAGGGCCGCGGTATAGGGCTTGATGCCGTAGTCGGGCTGATGGAGGCTCACCTCGGTGGCCCATCGGTCGCCCTGAGGTGCCACCTTGGCTCGAATGCTTCGCGAGACGCCGTGGAGCGTGAGCTGACCCTGAACGACGAACCCGTCGCCCTGTGGAGTCACCTCGGATGATTCGAATTGAATCTCGGGATGCTTGCGGGCGTGAAGTACGTCTTTGGAGAGATTGGCGAGGATCTTCTTCTTGTCGCCAGAGCTGAGCGCGGATGGATCGTCTTTGCCATCGGCCATCGCGCAAACGACCTGAAAGCTGCTCGGGTCGAACGTGGCCACGACCCGGCGTTCGGCTTCGTCGTACTCGATGGAGAAACGGTCGACCTGCAGCTTTAGGTCGTGCGCTAACTTCGAAAGAAGGCCCTCTTTGTACACGAAGACGAGGCACTCGGAGTTGTAGGCGTCGTGTCGATCCATCGCGGCGGATGTACCCCACTCGCAGCCGATCGGCCAGCTCGGACGGGATCGCCTGCCTGGGAGGTCCTACCGGATCCCGAAAGGCCTGGAGGCTCGGTGTCATCAAGGGGCCGGCGGCTGCACGAAGTAGGAGCCGAGGGGAATCAGCATCTCGTCGACCGTGGTAATACCGCCCCTCACGGGACAGGCGTCACATACCCCATCGCCGCCGCAGGCGTCATCGTCGCCGTCGCACGAGGCGCCCTGGTCCGGGCCAAAGAGGCAAACGCGTTCTCTCTCGGGGCATCCGCAGTATGCGACTGGATAGTTGCAGGTGGGGGTATCCGGTTTGGTCGACTCGCGCTTGACCTCCATCGGGTCATCGGCGCCGTTGTCGTAGGTCGCGCAGGCCACGAAGGTTCGGTCGGCGGCACCCATGCCGTCGAACGGCAGCGGGGGCTCGTAGAGGGTGTAGACCGGGTCGTCATAGAGCCGGCTCACATACTCGGGTTCTCGGTCCGGTGGGAGGCAGCCAAAGCTCGACGCGCAGGGTGCGTTGGGCGGGTGCCAGATGCGGAAGAGCTCTCCGCGAGTGTGCATGTGAGAACTCAACGAGGTGAGTCGGGCATACCGGGGTACGGTGAAGCTCATGCAGACTTCGCGCTTCTCGAACGGAGGGACCGGGCTCATCGAGAAGATCTCGCTCGTGTCGTAGATCTGGATCTGGAGCCAACGTCGGGTCGCCGCCGGAACGAATGAAAGATTGACCCACTGTTCGATCGTGGTGTCGCTTTGGGTGAGGTTGAACGCGTGGCTATTCCACGCGACGAAGCCTTCTAGCGGCAGCCGCGAGTAGACGCCTTCGGGCGGGTCGCTGATGAACGTCGATTCTTGGGCGCCGCTCAGTTGGACGCGACTGCCCGAGACACCGCCGAACGCCCCGGAGCCGAAGCCCGCGAAATCCTGAGGACCCGGGTACCCAATGCACCCCACGCGGGTGAGCACGGGACTCGTGCAGGCGGACCGGTCCCCGCAGGCCCCGACCTCGGTGGGGTCGCAGGTTTCTCCGGCGCGGTCGCCGCCGAGACAGCTCCACTCGCCCCATTCGCCTCCGTTGGGATCCGAGTCGCCGGTGTAAACCGTGATGATGCTGTGGTGAGACTGGCCGTCCTGCGCGAGTTCGTTTCGCCCGAACGCGAAGCACTTGCGGCCCTCCCCGAACTCGTCGCAGTCGATCTGATACTCGGGCGGAACCAGGTCGGTGAAGTCGTAGTACGTCGCGAAGCAGACCTCGTCTTCAGTTTCGGAGTCGAGCGCCCAGCCACCGGAGTAGAACTGCACGCCCTCGTCGGGGGCAGGAGGTGGTAGCGGTTCGATCTTGTTCGGACTGGCTGTGAAGGCGCCGTCGCATCCGAGACCTTCGAGCGTTCCTTCGACGATTCCGTCACGCGGCGCGCCCCCGCGAATCCATCGAGCGAGCGACTGGAGCTTTGCTTCGGAGAGGGACGCGCCGGTCAGCGGCATCGCTTGGCCGAGTCCGTCCGCAGCAAGCTCTTCGGTAGTTTTCGAGAGCTTTTGGTAGAGCAGACTGAGGTCTTGATCACCGGGGAACACCCGGTCGAGTTCCGGCTGAACTTCACTCGGTGCGCGAACTAGCGCGTCGAACGAGGCCTCGGCGCGTAGATCGAGCCCGCCGCTCGAGACGTAGTTGTCGCCGTGGCAAGCCGCAACGGCGCAGCCTTCGGCCTCGAAGACATTCGCCTGAATGGCTGCGTACGTGCTGTCGAAGTCGCACTCGAGCGGGTCGCCGGTGCCGCCAGTGCCTGCGGAACCGTCCGAACTCTCGCTGCATGCGCTGAGGGCGAGGCTAAGTGGCAGGATACCGAAAACGACGCGAAGCAGCGCGCCGCACGCGCGGAAGCGAGAACAAGCCATGGGCGGCAGGGTAGCTCGGATCGACGGATAGGCCTAACGGCGGCGATCCGATCGTGATCGTCGATCGGATCGGCTAAAACCTGCCCATGCCTCTCGAACTCTTGTTTCAAGGTGCGAACATCGCGGTCCTTCCGTTTTGGTTTCTACTGGTCGTAGCGCCGCGCTGGAAGTGGACGACTCTGCTGGTTCACGGCCCCGTCGTATTGCTCCTCCTCGCGCCGATCTACGCGTACATGCTCTTCGGCTACGGGTCGTCCTCGACAAACGTCGACATGACGACGCTCTGGGGCGTTATGGAAGCGTTTACCTCGCCCGGCCTCGTGGTCGCTGGGTGGATCCACTACCTGATCTTCGATCTCTTCGTCGGCGCATGGGAAGTACGCGACGCCCAGCGCCTCGGGCTTCCGCACATCCTGGTGGTCCCCTGTCTGATCGCCACGCTGCTCTTCGGACCGCTCGGGTTGACGCTCTATGTCGTCGTGCGCTTTGCGACGCGTCGCGTCGTTCTATTCGAGGAAAACCGCGGCGTCCTGGACGGCGTCATAGGCCAGACACCATAGAAAAAGGCCGACACCTTTCGGTGCCGGCCTGATTTCCGTGGACTCCCACCGGTGTGGGGGAGCTACTGATGTGAGCTAACTCGCCCGCACCTCCGGTGAGAGTCCGATTCTACTGCTACTGTCCATATGCACACTCCTCCCCCGGCGAGGCCGGCGCCCTCGGGTCTCTGAGCACCATGCTCAGACCGCGTCGGGCGTTCTTGGTGGTTAGACCCACGCTACGCGCGAGCCGGTTCTCGACAGCGAGTTGCCTCTCCACAGTAGGAGAGGTGTTCGCACCATTGCGGGGCTCATCGCCCAACCGCCACCGGCAACGAGCTGCATTGCAAAAAGGGGACTCCCTTTTTCGGGCAACGCCACTCACACCTGGAACATACCTGCATCGGTCCGCCGCGCCAAGTGTGCAGCGTGACGTTAGAGCAAGAATTCGTCGTCGAGCTGGAGAATCTGGAGATTTCTGCGGTCTTGTTTCGCGAGATCTCGCAGCACGCGCGCCTCGACCACGGGCTTGATGTGGAAGAGGAGCACCGGAAGATCATCACGCTGGGTCAGCTTATCGAGATCGGCCATCAGGGTTTGCGGTGTGTGATGACCCGAGCGAAGCGCGAGTTCAGCGTGTTCGTCTGGGAATGACACCTCGATCATCAGTGCCTGCAGATCGCGCAGCGAGTTGACGTGATCCCAGAGCGCATCGGTCGGACCGGTGTCGCCGCTGTAGACCAGACTCGACTCGCGTTCGCGAATGATGAACGCGGACGTGTCGACGGTGTGATCGACCATGACGGGCGTGACTTCGAACCCTTGCACGTCGTGAGGCTTTCCGGGTTCGAGTTCGACGAAGCGCACCGCTGGTCCTTCGCTCGATTGAATCCGCGTGAAATCGGGCCAAAGCACGTCGTTGAAAAAATGCGTCTTGAGCGCGCGAATGGTCGCCGGAACGCCGACGATGTCGAGCACCTTACTGCCATGCTGAAAGCGATTGTCGGTCAGCGTGGCGAGATCGCGCACGTGATCCATGTGCGAATGGCTCACGAGGACTGCGTCGATGCGCTCCTGCTCGTCGAGCGAAAGCGACCCGGTGATGGCGCCTGCGTCGATCGCCAGCCTCTCGTCGACCACGAAGCTCGAGGTGCGATGCTTTGGCGTCTCGCCGCCGTGACACCCAAGGACGTGTAGTTCCATCAGGTACCGCCTCCGCCGCGAACGAACTCCAAGAAGTCGCCGAGTCGGTCGGCATCGCGGACCAGCACGAATCCGCCCGACACTTCGATCAGTCCGACGCGAACTAGTCGACGGAGCGCCTCGTCGACCTCGGTGTCTTTCGAGCCGAGCTTGAGGGCTAGATGCTCGGCGGTGATGTCCGGCGCCGCCGACCCTGGGCCCGCCTGGAGGATGTCCTGAAGCTCGACGACGACGCGGGCGCTCATGTCTTCTTCGAGAAGCAGGTCGATGAAGCGGTTCGCGGCGTCGAGCCGCTCAGCGAGATGACGAATCAGCCGGATTGCGACCTCACCGGCCTCGAGCACCATGTCCTGGAGCTTGTCCGCTGGAATCTTGAGAAGCTCGGCGTCCTCGGTCACCTCGACCGTGGCCGATCGCGGCCTCCCGGTGACCGCGGCCATTTCGCCGAAGAAGTCGCCCGGACCGAGGTCAGTCACGACGCGTTGACGACCGTGCGCCTCTTTTACGACGCGTACCCGGCCCGCACGGATGACGTACATCGACCCGCCGGCATCGCCTTGGCGAAAGACCGTTGAGCCCTCCCGTAGGCGAACTCCGAACCTGTCATCCAACGAGGGATCCCCCATGCCCGACCTTTTTCAATCTACCCCGACGCGAGGTCGACCGCCAGATCGTTCGGTCGTAGTCTATTGTGGCTCCGATGCAGGTCGACTGGGAGCATGTTCTGTCCCTGGCACCTGAGGTGGGCGTCGCGCTCGGCGCCCTCTTGGCAATGCTGGCGTCCGGCCACGTCATCCTCAACAAAACCGACACCCGCGCGGCAACCGCCTGGGTCGGGTTGATCTGGCTCGTCCCGGTGGTCGGAGCGGGCCTCTACCTGCTGCTGGGGATCAACCGCATCGAACGTCGCGCCAAGGAGCTACGCTCAGAGGCGACGAGCTATACGGGGACACACGACGCGACGACGTCGACGATCGACCTGACTCGAGCGCTTGGAGCGCGTCGAACGCGATTCGGGGAACTTGCCCAAGTCGTGAGGGACGTCACCTCACGCCCCTTGGTCGACGGCAATACGATCGAGCTTTTGGTCGACGGGGATGAGGCGTACCCCGAGATGCTCGCCGCGATCGAGTCCGCGTCGCATTCGATTACGTTCGTGAGCTACATCTTCGAGGCGACGGGCGTGGGCGCCATGTTCGTCGACGCACTCGCATCTGCCTGCGAACGCGGCGTCGAGGTGCGGGTGCTGATCGACGACGTTGGAACACGATACGCACGCCCTCTCATTCACCGGGTGCTTCGGAAGCGGGGGGTACCCGTGGCCCGCTTCCTGCCAGCGCTGCTCCCGCGAAGCATCACGCATTTCAACCTGAGGAATCACCGGAAGATCATGGTGATCGACGGAATGCTCGGCTTCACCGGCGGCATGAACGTCCGTCAGGGATGCGTGCTCGAATCCCAGCCAAGCTCCCCCACGCGGGATGTGCACTTCCGTGTCGAGGGGCCGGTGGTGCATCAGCTCCAAGAGGTGTTCGTCGAAGACTGGGTCTTCACGACCGGAGAAAGCCTCGACGGAGATCTGTGGTTTCCGCACATCGATCGGAAAGGGCCGACCTTGGCGAGGGGAATCGCCGACGGTCCCGACGGCAACATCGACGCGCTCAACTGGGTCTTCTTGGCTGCCATAGGCGCCGCGCGACGCTCGATCCGAATCGTGACCCCGTACTTTCTGCCCACGCAAGACCTGCTCCGCGCGCTTCACCTCGCTGCCAAGCGAGGGGTGCAGGTCGACGTCATCGTGCCCGAAGTCGGAAACCTCCCCGTCGTGCGCTGGGCGATGTGGGGACACTACCCGCAGGTGCTCCGAGAGGGACTCCGCCTCTGGTTGACCCCGAAGCCGTTCGACCATTCGAAGCTCGTCGTCGTCGACGGCTATTGGAGCTCGATTGGCTCCACCAACTGGGACCCACGCAGCCTGCGGCTCAATTTCGAGTTCAACCTCGAATGCTACGACGAGTTCCTCGGGGGTGTGCTCGACCGACATGCGATCAAGCGCATCGAGGAAGCGCGATTGCTGAGCGTCGACGAACTCGCGCAGCGAAGCCCGCTGCTCCAACTCAGGGACGGCACGGCGAGGCTCCTCAAGCCCTATCTCTGACGGGCGACCGGACGCCCATCGAGCCTGGCCAACCGCTCGGCGGTTGCGGGCGCGGACAGCGGGTCGAGCGAGAGATGCGTCCGGAGCAGCTCGAGGTCGCGGGGCTCGTCGATGTCGTACCAGGGCGAAGTGACGGCAAGCTTGGCCGATGGGTTGGCCTTCTCGGTGTCGCCGAACGCTTTCGGGGTTGACCAGCGGACGCCATCGAAGCTCGGAACCCGACCGCCCGAGGCGCCGATCGCGTAGTAGCCACCGTCGCGAGAAGGGCCGAGCATCAAGTCGGCGTCCTCAAGCGCATCGAATGCCGACGCTACGAGGCCGACCGGGAGCGTCGGCGCATCGCTTCCAATGACCACTACGCGTTCGTAGCTCGAAAGACCGTCGTCGAAAGCTGCCGTGAGACGATCGCCGAGGTCGCCCTCGGGCTGCCGGTGCAGCGAACCCTGTGCTGCGTCCACCCAGGCGCGTGCACGCGCGTCTTCAGGACCAGCATACCAGAGCGCCACATCGGCGTGGCCAGAAGCGTGGATACGACGGCAGAGGCGAACGGTGTCTTCCACGAACGCCTCGTAGAGCTCTGCGGCGCCGCGTTCTCCAAGCGATGGTCCGAGTCGAGTCTTCGCGGTTCCGACGTCGGGCGGCCGGACGAAGACGACCAGCTGCGCTAGCTCCATGCGTAGCGCCCTAGCAGCCAGAGAATCTTCGCGCCCGCGCTCAAGGAACCGCGAAGCGTGCCGCTGACTTTGGAAACGCCGATGCGGGGTCGATAGGACACGGGTACCTCACGATGGCGCACGCCGCGCTGGGCCGCCTTGATCTGCATCTCCACCGTCCAGCCGAAGTTGCGGTCGACCATGCCAAGTGAGCCGAGCGTCTCCCATCGTATCGCCCGAAACGGCCCAAGATCGGTATACCGGACCCCATAGAAAAGTCGGAGCGCGTGGCATGCAATCGCGTTGCCGACCTGCTGCTGCACCGTCAACGCCCCGGGTTCCCGGACCCCCGCCGTGCGCGACCCGATCACGAGCTCTGCGCTTCGCTCGACGATGGGAGCGATCAACTGGGGAAGTTCGGCGGGGCAATCGCTGTAGTCTCCGTCGAGGAAGACGACGACCTCCGGCGGGTCGGCAGCCAGATGAGTGAGAGCCGCCAAGCAGGCCGCCCCGTACCCGCGTTCGGGCTCGTACACCACTTCGGCGCCGGCACTTCGAGCCAGTGACGATGTCGCATCGGTCGAGCCGTTGTCTGCAACGACGACGCGGCGGACCATCGGGCGCGGAACTTCCGCAATCACCTTCGCGATCGCGCGCTCCTCGTTCAGCGCGGGAATGACGACGTCGACGGTAACCATGAGGCGGAATGAACCGCGGCTGTTGCGCCCTGTGAGCGCGAACTCAGAGCCGCTTGGAGTAGTACTCGATGACTAGGTCGATCTCGAGCGGGAAGGGCACGGAGTCTGCTTTGGGCATGTCCTTGACCGTGGCCTTCTTGTTGCCCTCGTCGAACTCGAGCCACTCCGGACGCGTCAGGCGCACATCGCCGAGCGCTGCTTCCACAGCGCTGAGATTCTGGCTGCGTTCTCGCAGAGTGACCACGTCGCCTTCGCGAACGCGGTAGGACGGAATGTCGAGCCGCTTGCCATTCACCAGGAAGTGGCCGTGGCAAACGAGCTGACGGGCCGCCGGAATCGTCGGCGCAAAGCCCGCGCGGAACACGAAGTTGTCGAGTCGGCGCTCGAGGAGCTCGAGGAGCTTGTCGCCCGAGGGATCCTTGCTGTGCACCGCCTCGTGGTACAATCGACGGAACTGACCTTCGTTGAGACCGTAGTTGAACCGCAGCTTCTGCTTTTCGAGGAGCTGCTTTTTGAAGTCGCTCATCTTTCGGCGACGAGCCGACTTGGGTCCGTGCACGCCGGGGGGATAGGGGCGGTCCCACATGCTCTTGCGGGATAGACCCGGCAGATCGATGCCGAGCGCGCGCATGCGTTTTACCCGAGGTCCTGTATATCGAGACATCTATTCGGCTCCTGACGCGAAATCGTGAAATTGGACGGCTCCGCGGAAGGCCGCCCTTCTAGCGGCATTCTCGCGGGGAGGCAAATCGAGCGTAATTTCAGGCGTCGACCTGGGGGCCGGCGGCTGGCGGCCGCGGGAAAATCCAAGTAATCCCGGCTGGTGGGCAGTTCTCGAACCATTCACTTCGTCTCGCTCGGCTGCGCGAAGAACCGCGTCGATACCGAGGTGATGCTGGGGGTCAGCGACCTGGCGGGCTACGCACGGGTCGACGATCCGGCCGAGGCCGAGGTGATCGTCGTCAACACCTGCGGTTTCATCGGCCCCGCGAAAGAAGAGTCCATCGACACGATCCTCGAGATGGGACTGCACAAAGAACGGGGCACCTGTCAGAAGCTCGTGGTCGCGGGCTGCCTCTCTCAGCGGTACCCCGAAGAGATGAGCGCCGAGCTGGGCGAGGTCGACCACTTCCTCGGTTCGAGCGACATGCTCAAGCTCAGGTCTGTGCTCGAGAGCCAGCCGGAGCGGCTCCTGGTCGGCAACCCGGCGGACTACACCATGAGGGCCGAGGACCCTCGGGTGCTCTCGGGCTCCATGCACAGCGCGTACATGAAGATTGCCGAGGGCTGCAACCGGGTCTGCAGCTTCTGCGCAATTCCTTCGTTCCGGGGAAAGCAGCGGTCGCGGACGGTCGCGGACCTGGTCACTGAGGCGGAGCGTCTTGCGGACGCCGGGGTCGTCGAGGTCAATCTCATCAGTCAGGACACGGTCGCGTATGGCCGAGACCTCGAATCCCGACGCTCTCTGGCCGAACTGCTTTCGGCGTTGGCGGAGGTCGAGCGACTGCGGTGGGTCCGCGCGCACTACCTCTACCCGGAAACGCTCACCGACGAGCTGATCGAGGTGCTGGCGTCGCACAACAAGGTCCTTCCCTACATCGACATGCCGCTTCAGCACGCGTCCGATGCGATGCTCAAGCGCATGCGGCGCGGCCACGGCGGCGATCGGATGAAGCGGGTGGTGACGCGCCTGCGGCAGGCGCTCCCCAACCTCGTCTTTCGAACGACGTTCATCGTGGGGCATCCCGGAGAGACCGACGCCGATTTCGACGAGCTCGTGCGCTTTGTGGAGTGGGCCGAGTTCGACCACGTCGGGGTCTTTCTCTACTCGCCCGAGGACGGAACCCACGCAGCGACCATGAACGACGCACCCCCATCGGAGGTCGGAGAGGCCCGCCGGGCCGAACTGATGCGGGTACAGCGGCCGATCAGTCGTGAGCGTCTCGAGCGCCTGGTCGGCACTCAGCTCGACGTGCTGGTCGAAGGCCCGAGTGACGAGAGCGAATTCCTCCTGCAGGGCCGATGGTGGGGACAGGCGCCGGAGGTCGACGGCAGCATCTACCTGGCGAACGGCACCGCGTCGGCCGGTGAGATCGTCCCCGTGCTCGTGACCGACGCGGCGGACTACGACCTCCTAGCGGATTTCGTCGACGCATCGGGACGCCGAGATGCGCCGCCGGGCGCAAAAGATCCACGGGTTTCCAAAGTTAAGCTACGTACGCTCTCGTGAGGTGGTTGGCGCTTTCGGTGGTAGTCGCCTGGCTAGTCGTCGCCGGCGGGTGCGCGACCGCGATGCCTGCGATGGCCGGTGGCTCGACGACGCCGAAGCACCGTACCGACTTTGGGATTGGAGGCGCGGCGCGCGTCCCGCTCGGCGACTTGAAGGACCCCTCGGTGGAAGACCCGGGAGACTCGGGTTTTCGCGAAGCCGCAGACGCCGGCGGAATCGTGCCAATGGGCTACGGACGGTACGGACTCAGCCGCGACTGGGACATCGGACTGCTGGTGGCAGGGACGACGATCCGCGTCGACGCACGCCATGAGACCGTGCTGCGAAACGGCACGACCCGATCGAGCTTCGTCGTCGGCATCGCGCCCTACGGAGGCTGGATCGGCGACCGAGACGGTTCGGGCCACGGCGGGCGTGTCGGCCTCGAGGTGCCTTTTACCTACGGCATGGATATCGGCGGCGTCTATGAACTCTGGGTCGGCGCCCGGGGGAGCGGCGAAGCGGTATTCGGCGACTTCGAGGTCACTGGCGGAACGAGCCGTGCAAGCGGCGGCGGAATACGGTTCGGTCCGGTGGTCGGAATGGCACTCGGGGTTCGGCGGTTTCACGCGCTCGTCGAACTGACCGCGGCCTACGAGTATTGGTTCATCGACCAGGCCGGGGTGTCGCTCAATCGCGGCGGCTTCGCGCTCATCCCCGCGTTCGCGCTGCGCCTGCGTCTCTAGACCGCCTTGGGTCGATTCGAGCGTCGGGATGCACGGGATGAACGAGGCGGAGACGTATCGTTCCGCTTCAGGAAATTCCCAACGAACGCGCCCATCAAGGCCATCATCGTGGCCATCAGTACGCCGAGGACGTAGGCACCGATCGAGAGCTGGTAGACATCTGCGATGCTCGAGAGAAACGCCATCGTTGGGATCGCGGCAAGCAGTCCGCCAACCGGCGGCTCGAGGAAGTTCTTGCCAGGCGAGACGTAGTTCACGGCCGCCGCGCCGAAAAACCAGAGCACGATGGCGATCATGATCCCGGAAAACCCTTGGGGGTCGTACGGGGGAATGATCAGAGGCAGCAGACCGAGCACCAGAGCGGCGAGGACGAGAAAGAGACCGAACGAGATCGCCACCCAGCGGGGTTCGAACGAATCGGGCTGATTGCGGCGCGCATGAGCCTCTTCCGCCGTGATCTCTGAGAGCAGCTCCGAGAGCCTTGCTCCACACGAACGACAGCGGTCGCTCCCCGTGCGATTGCGAGCTCCGCAGACGTGACATTCGATGTGGTTGGCGGCCATGCGCTTTGTTCCCCCGTGAGCCCCCACGTCGAGGAGGCTCCGGGCCCATTGTCTCCACAGGAGCGCGTTCGTGCAACTGCTCGGAGTTTCGACACAAAGTCCCCTGCCTTGACGCGCTGTCCGAGGCGGCTACGTTCCGGCGCGAGCGCGCCTTACGCGCCTGAAGGAGGCCGACATTGGCCCGTTTCATCGACGAGCTAAAGCGAACACATTCCTGCGGCGCGCTGCGTGATTCCCATATCGGGGAAGAGACCGTGCTCTTTGGTTGGGTTCAGAACCGCCGCGACCATGGCGGCTGCATTTTCATCGATCTGCGCGACCGCGAGGGGCTCACCCAGGTCGTATTCGACCCGGAAACCACAGACAAAGCCGCCTTCGAGACCGCCGATCGGGCCCGCTCGGAATGGGTTCTCGGGGTCCGCGGCAAGGTTCGCGACCGTGGTCAGAAAGACGATGGGTCGAGCCTGCGAAACACTCGGCTGGCGACAGGCGCAATCGAGGTAATCGCCCTCGAGGCCACGGTGTTCAACAAGGCCGACACCCCGCCTTTCGAAATCGAGGACGACATCGGGACACACGAGGACAAGCGCCTCGAGTATCGGTATCTCGATCTGCGGCGACCAACGCTTCAGAAGAATCTGATGATGCGCAGTCGTCTGAACCACGAGACGCGCGCCTACTTCCACGGAGAAGGCTTCGTCGAAGTCGAGACACCTTTTATGGTTCGCTACACACCGGGCGGAGCAAGGAACTTCCTCGTCCCATCGCGGCTCTACGGCGGGCACTTCTACGCGCTGGCGGAAAGCCCCCAGCTCTACAAGCAGCTCCTCATGGTTGCCGGCTACGACAAGTACTACCAGCTCGTCCGCTGCTTCCGCGACGAGGACCTGCGGATCGATCGGCAGCCAGAGTTTACGCAGATCGACATCGAGATGTCGTTCATCAACCAGGACGACTTGTTCGCGACCATCGAGGGCCTCGTCTTTCGACTCTGGAAAGAGGTCCTAGGAATTGATCTCGAGGCGCTCTACCCGGGAGCAAAGTTTCCGCGGCTTCCTTTTGCCGACTCGATGCGCCGCTTCGGGAACGACAAGCCCGACATGCGCTTCGCGATGGAGCACATCGACCTCACAGACCTCACCGTCGAACACGACGGGGGAGGCATCTCGATGCTCGAGCCGATCGCGAAGAAGTTCGCCTCGGGCGAGTACCGGCGCGATTTGCCCAAAGAGATCGTCAAGGCGATGGTCGTGCCCGAGGGCCATGGGTTTTCGCGCAAGGACCTCGACCAGCTCGAAAAATTCGTGCGCCAAATGGGAGCCAAGGGCCTGGCCCGAGCGAAGCTCGATGGAGAGGGCAACTGGGTGCAGAGCCCGCTTGCGAAGATGGTGACGCCTGAGTTTCGCGAGGCCGTGAACGAAGCGGTCGGCGCCAAAGACGGCGACCTGATTCTCTTTCAGTTTGGTCCGACCGACAAAGTCCACACGGTGATGGCGAATCTGCGTCTCCATGTCGCGCGACGCCTCGGATTGATTCCCGAGAGCGGCAGCGGCGGAGAATGGAACTTCCTGTGGGTCATCGATCCACCTCTCTTCGAACGAAATGAAGAGAAGGGACGCTGGGACGCGGCACACCACGTGTTCACGCGACCCCACGACGACTGCGTCGAGCTGCTCGATTCAGACCCCGGAAACGTGCTCTGCTACCGGTACGACCTCGTGCTCAACGGGTTCGAGATCGCAGGCGGTTCGATACGCTTGCACGATCCGGAAGTGCAAAAGAAGGTGTTTCAAGTCATCGGTCTTGGCGACGACGAAGCCCGCGAGCAGTTCGGATTCTTGCTCGATGCACTGAACTTCGGAGCGCCTCCCCACGGCGGAATCGCATTCGGCATGGATCGCATCGCGATGCTCGCCGCAGAGACCGAGTCGATTCGCGACGTCATCGCATTCCCGAAGACCCAGCGCGCCAACGATCTGATGACTCAGGCTCCCTCACGAGTGGAACCAGAGCAGCTCCTCGAACTGAAGATCAAAACTCTCGAGTAGTCTTTCCAGCGCCGCGGCGCTGTCGGCGACAGGGGTTTCGTGGGGCGTATTCCGTTCACATCCCAGAACGAGGACCCCCCAACAGAACCGCAATCGCAGCAGATAGTCCGTGCTGACGCGGCCGATTGCCCGGTGAATCGCCAGAAGTTGCGAAGCGTCGTCAGGTACGGACAATGGTAGTCATCATGAACACGACCGCTAAAGCTTCGCTGCTCGCACTCTTCGTTTTGGCCTTGACCCTCCCAAGCGCGCCGCTTGCCGCCGACGACAGCGCCGATTCGGTCAAGGACTGTTACACGATCAGCGGCGAGGCACGCTACGGCGCGCTCGGCTACAAGCACGTCGTGATCGTGAGCAACCGGTGCAGCACCGCGCTGCAGTGCGAGGTCTGGACCGACGTCGACCCAACGCCGCGACTCCCGCTGAGCGTCGGACCCAACGGCAGTGCCGAGACCATCTGCCGCATTGGATCGCCCGCACGCGCTTTCAAGGCGTTCGGCGAGTGCAAAAAGAAGAAGTGAGCCTCACGCGTCAGTCGGGCAGCGTCGTGACGAAGCGCTCGAAGATCGCGTAGCCCGCGATCAGTTTGTCGAGCTCGGTGTACTCGTTGGGCTGATGCGCCTGCGCTGCGGTACCGGGCCCGAGATTGACGCCTGGCACGCCTACGCTGTCGAACCGCGCCACGTCGGTCCAAGCCTGCTTGTTGCGTACGCCCGTGACCCCACAGCCCATCAGGTGCTCGACCAGCGGATCGTGCGCGTGCGGGCGGCCGGCGGGTGCGAGATCGGTAGGCGTGACTTCGCAGTCGGAACCCACCAGGCCCCGTAGGTCGTCGACGGCGTCTTCGGGGGTTCTACCCGGCGCGAAGCGGTAGTTCACGTTCAGGTCCGCCTTGCCGGGGACGACGTTCCGCGCGCCTCCCCCCGAAATCACCGTGGGCGTGAGGACTTCTTTGTAGGTGTAGCCATCAACCTCGACGACGTTGGGAGAACGGCGCTCGAGCTCGCCGAGGAATCGTGCCGCCTTGTAGAGCGCGTTGTCACCCTGCCAGGGTCGCGCGCTATGCGCCGTCTGACCGTGAAACGTCACCGTCGCGTGAACTGAGCCCATCGCGCCCAGCTGAAGCTCGTTGTCGCTCGGCTCCAGGCAAATCGCGAGATCGAGTTCGTGGAGCGCCGGGAACGCGTCGAGAATCGGACCGAGACGGTTCTCTTCGAAGGGGCCTTCCTCGCGCTCGTAGAAGATGAGGGTGAGGTCGCAGGGGAGCGCGGCCCGGTCCACGCGCTCGACCAGCTCGATCATGATGGCGAGGCCAGACTTCATGTCTGCGGCTCCCGCGCCGTAGAGCAGGTTGCCTTCGATACGCGGAGGCTGGTCGTGCCGCGTACGCACGGTATCGAGATGGCCTACGAGGGCCACACGAGGTCGGCCGGGGTGCTCCGCCGCATGCACAATCAGGCTATCGTGGAACCGAGTGACGGCCTCGGAGCCCAGGCTTGCCGCCATGCGCTGCTCGACGTGGTCGCAAATCGCCGCTTCTTCCCCGATCGGACTGGGGATCTCGGCGAGTTGGAGCAGTGTGCGCGGGAGCGCGTCGGCCACGTCGTCCATCGGCGAGAGCTTAGCAGTGCGGGCTCAGCGGACCACGTCGTCCGGCGTATCCCAGTCTTCGAGCGACCGGACCTCGGTGTCGTTCAGGGTCAGAGGCTCGACCTCGCACTCGGAAAACAACGACTGCAGCGACCGACGCCCCCCCCGGAGCACTTTGTCCACGACGGAAATCACCGGGTTGCAGCGATACCGCGCAAGCATCGGCTCCCAGGGCGCATCGGGCGTGCGTCGGGGTGCCACGATCGCCCTCGAACTCGGATGCGTCGCAAGGCGCAGCAGCAGTCCGGACTCGACGTAGGGCATGTCGCATGCGACCGCGATGAGATGCGTCTGCCCCGCCGCGCTTGCGTGAAGAAGAGCGGCGCGGAGCCCGCCGAGCGGTCCCACCCCGACCGGATCGTCTTGGAGGCGAAGGACCCTGGGAAGCAAGTCAGAGTAGATCGACGCTTCGCCAACCAGAACCGACTCGAGCGAAGCCAGCCGCGCCTGCTCGACCAGATGCTCGAGAATACTGCGCCTGGTGCCCGGCACCACGAGTCGGCCTTTCGGCGATCCCATCCTGTGCGACTGGCCTCCAACGAGAACGGCAAGCGAGCAGGAAGCCGACATCGGTCTCAGACGAGAATGCGGGAATCGGCCGGAATGCGCGTCTCGAGTGCGTCGACAAGCCGGTTGATCTGGTCTTGTTGAATCGCGCTCGTGACGAAATTGGTGAAAAAGACTGTGAAATAGGCCGCGATGTCGAGAATCACGGTGATCACCGAGGTGTCCTGCGAGGGGCCCAGCCCTGCGGCTTCTTCGATCTCGGAGAGCTGAATCGAGATGCGGTAGTCGACCCAGATCCCGTAGATCCCGAGGGTCAGGAGCACGAACAGGAAGTCGAGCCAATAGCCGCGACCGGTTGGGGTCTCCCCGCCGAGCGCCCGAAGATCGCCGTAGATGCCGTGATACCAAAACGGCATGTAGAGGCCGAGGCTGAGGATGCTGAACACCAGCACGAAAGCGGGCTCACGACGTTGGACGCTGGCTGTGTTCATCGAATCGCTCCTTCTCCTCCTCGCGCACGGCCTGAGGTCAGCTAAATTTCGTCCCATGAATGGTCAGACCGCGCAAGCGGCGAGGGTCGCAGTCATCGGCGACGTACATCTCTACTGGGACTCCCACGATTGCGATTACTTCAACGAGAGCGACTACGACATGGTGCTGTTCGTCGGCGATTTGGCGGGCTACACGCAGGTGCGGGGCCTCGCCGTCGCCCGCGAGGTCAGTCGACTCCGGGTGCCAGCAATGTGCATCCCGGGCAATCACGACGGCCTGCACGCCCTGCAACTCGGAGCGGAGATCGCGCCCCGAGCGCACCGACTCCGACGCGCGTTCTGCCAGGGCCAAGACCTCAGGTGCCGAATTTTCGGCAAGGCCTTGGGAGAGGTGGACCTCGTGGGCTACAGCCACCACGAGATCACACTCGGCGGTCTCGCGCTGAATCTAATCGCCTGTCGGCCGCATTCGATCGGGGGTCGCCGCGTCGCGTGCATTCGGTACTTGGCCAAGAAATACGGGGTCGATTCGATCGACACGTCGACCGACCTGCTGCGCTCTCTGGTCGACCGCTGCAGCGATGCGCCGATTCTGTTCCTGGCGCACAACGGGCCGTCGGGCCTCGGGGATCGGGCCGACTCGATCTGGGGATGCGATTTTCGCAAGCGCGAGGAAGACTGGGGAGACGGCGATCTCGAAGATGCCATCGCGTACGCGAAGAGCACCGGTCGAACCGTTCTCGCGACGGTCGCTGGGCACATGCATAGGAGAACCAAGTCGGGAAAGGCCCGTCCACTCCAGGTCCGCAAGGACGGTACGCTCTACGTCAATGCGGCCGAGGTGCCCCGGCATCGAATCCGAAACGGCTCGCTCAAGCGTCACCACGTTCAGGTCACGCTGACGCCGAACGAAGCCACGGCTCGCGAGTTCTGGGTCTAGCGCACCTTGGTCTTGGCGCCGGCCAGCGCCAGGACGTGCTTGAAGTGGGCTTTTTCGACGGGCTGCACCGAAAGGCGCGACCCCTTCTGCGTGACTCCCATCGATTCGAGCGCGGGGTCGTCTTTGAGGACCTGAAGCGGGATGAGCTCGTCGAACCGCTCGACAAACGCGACGTCGACCATCGACCAGCGCGGGTCTTCTTCGTTCGATTTGGCGTCGTAGTACCCGCTTTTCGAATCGAACTGGGTGGGGTCGGGATACGCGTTCCGCGCGACTTTGCAGACGCCCGCGGCACCGGGAGGCTTCGCGTTGGAATGGTAGAAGATCGCCAGATCGCCTACCGACATCTCCCGCATATAATTGCGGGCCTGGTAGTTTCGTACGCCTTCCCAGGTCTCGGTTCGGTCGCGAGCCAGGTCGTCGATCGAGTAAACATCGGGCTCGCTCTTCATCAGCCAGTACTGCACGCCGCGCTTGGCCATGGGCGAACTATGGCACAGCCTCGGGGCGGACTCGACGCAGATTTGACCGGGCAGGCCTGGCGTTCGATCATCGCCACGTCTTGACTCGGGGGTTGATCAAGGGCCTGCTCGCCGGCGGGGTCCCACTCATCGTCTACCTGTGCACAGCCTCGGGCTACGCACACTGGCTCGATGCGGGCGAGTTCGTTGCGGCAGCCTCGGACTTCGGGATTTCCCACCCGCCGGGACATCCGCTCGCCTCGATCGTGCTTGGCGCCGCCAACTTTCTCCCGTTGGGCTCGATCGCGTTTCGTGTCGCGGCGATCTGCAGCTTGCTGATGGCCGTCGCGGTCATCGCAATCTGCCGCGCCTTCGAGCACACCCTCCGAGCAAGTGGGGTCATCGACTCTGGTCTCGTCTTCCCGCTTTCGCTCGCTGCCGCGTGGTGGATTGCCGGGACCCAGGCCTGGTGGATGCAGGCGGTGAGGCCCGAGGTCTACGCGCTGCAGGCGGCACTTCTGTGCGTCGGAATCGAGCGTATTTCGAAGATGGCCGCACAGGGGCCCGACCCCGACGTACGCCTGCTCTATCAGGCATCACTCGCGCTCGGCCTCGCGCTCGCCAATCACCACTTCATCGCGCTGCTCGTGGTGTTGCCTTCGCTTTGGCTGGTGTTGGGGGTGTGGGCGACCCGGGGCTGGAGACCCTTTGCGTGGTCGGCGGCGTTCGGCGCCGCCGGGCTGCTCACCTATCTATTCTTGCCGCTTCGAGCAATCGCCGAGCCGATGCTGAACCTTGGCGACCCGCGAACCCCCGGCCGACTGTTTTGGGTCGTGAGCGCCGCCGCGTTTCAAAAGAGCTTCGAAGCAGAGGAGGCTGCGCCCTTCCTCGACCGCTTGGTCGAGGTCTGGGTGACGATCGCCGAAGATGCCCATCTCGGGACGCTCCTCGTTGCGCTGCTCGGCGGATATCTGATGCTTCGGCTGCGTAGTTCTCGGAAGTTCGGACTGTTCTGGCTCAGCCTCCTGCTGGTGTTCACCTTCGGCCGCGCGGCACTCG
Source organism: uncultured delta proteobacterium (assembly GCA_963845195.1). Classification (GTDB taxonomy): domain Bacteria; phylum Myxococcota_A; class Polyangia; order Polyangiales; family Houyiibacteriaceae; genus SG8-38. The sequence continues at coordinate 459,617 of CAWJRH010000001.1, read as the reverse complement.
GGTTCGTGCGACACAATCCGGACGCGCTCGGCTACCTCATGCCCGCGTACGCATCGCTCGGCGTACTCTGCGCGTTCGCAGTCGGCGTGGTGCTCTCCTCCGTAGTTGAAGCTGCTCCGAGCATGCCTCGGCTAGCGCCGGTTCTCGGGGCGGTCGTCGTCGGCGCGTCGCTCTTTCAGTTCTCTCGAAACCTGGAGACCGCTTCGCTCGCAGACTTCGTCGACACCGACGTGTTTGACGACGGGCTCCGCAGAACGCTTCCCGAGAAGGCCGTCGTTTTCGCTCACAATCCGGACACGATCTTTCGATTCTGGGGGGGTGAGGCCGAAGAAGGCACGCGCCCCGACGTGACCCTGGTCCCGGTCCCACTCGTCACCTACCCGAAGCTGGTCGACCGGATGGTCTCAGTGAACCCAGAGCTCGCGCCCGTGCTGAGGAACTACCTCCTCGACGGCCGGCTGCGCAGCTCGGACCTTCAAAGTTTGGCAGCCCTCCGGCCCGTCTTCGTCGAGATGGACATTCGAATCGAAACCGACACGTTTGAGCTTCTCGTCCCAGAGCAGCTCTATCATCGCATTCTGACGGCGGACTTCACCGAGATGGACGAGTCGAGGGCGATGCAGCTTCACGCAGGCCTGTGGGACGATCTCTATAGCCGGGTCGGCAGGCCAATCGATCCGCAGACTTCGACCCAACTGCTTTGGCGACACTACGCCGACGCGCTCTACTTCGCCGGAATTGGAGACTCGCACGGAGCGCGACGAAGCGTGGCTGCCGGGCTTGCGCTCAATCCGCACGCGAGGGAGCTTCGGGCGCTCCAAGAAGCCCTCGACAGCGTTCCTCCGGGCGAACGAATCGACGTCGCACCGTTCCGCGTTCGTTGAGCGCTACTCGCCCCGGCGCTCGACGCGACGCGCTCGACGATAGACCTCGTAAAGCTGCTGGCGAATCTCGGGCGGGACGCTCTGACGCAAATCGATCTTCCAGGCGTTGCCCTGCTTGACCAGCACGACCGGTGCTAGATCGGGTGGCGCAGAACGCACGCGGACCCGCGCGGTGCCGTCGTCCAAGGTCACGGCAAGCTCATCCTTGCCTGCAACGAGCTGTCCGAAGACGAACCCGCCAAGCCCCTGGTCGTGCTCTCCTTCCCAATCGGTGAAGCAGCTCCGAAACAGGGTGGGATCGATCAGCTCGAACCGCTCGCGTGCCTCGAGCCGTCGTCGAACTTCGGCCTGGGGAACCTCGTGAACGTCGTAGGCACGAAAGAGAGTCTCGATGGTGGCATTGGGAGACTCGAACCCCGGATCGGATGGGGATCGGGTACAGGCGGCGACCAGGAGCAAGAGACCCACAATGCAAACGTTGCGCACGCCTCGGTTATCGCTTCGTTTTTCGTGCGTGTCCAACCGTTGACGGAACCGGTGACGTGCTTATTTTAGACGGAGCGAGAGAAGACTATGCGTTTGGACAGACTCACAACGAAAACACGCGAAGCCCTGGTGGCCGCGCAACAGAACGCCGGCGACCGAGGCAATCCCGAAGTTTACCCGGAGCACCTGCTTCTCGAGCTGCTGGCGCAGGCCGACGGACTCGCGCCCGCAATCCTCGAAAAAGCGAACGCCGATCTGCAGGGCGTGATTCGAGCGCTCGGTGCGATCCTCGACCGGATGCCAAAGGTTGCCGGCGGCTCAGAGGCCGGGCTTGCGCGGCGCCTGCGCGATGTGATGACGGCCGCCTGGAAAGAGACCGAGGCACTCAAAGACGAATACACCTCGGCCGAGCATATTCTGCTCGCGGCGTTCGGGGATGCCCAGCTCCGCCAGGTGCTCGAAGCGCAGGGGCTGTCCCGCGACAGCCTGCTCGACGCGATTCGCGAGGTGCGTGGGAGTCAGCGCGTGACCGACCCTGATCCAGAAGGGAAGTTCCAAGCGCTCGAGAAATACACGCGCGACCTCACCGAAGCCGCCCGGCAGGGCAAGACCGACCCTGTGATCGGTCGCGACGAAGAGATCCGCCGCGTGATGCAAGTGCTCTCGCGACGCACCAAGAACAACCCCGTCCTCATCGGCGAGCCAGGCGTCGGCAAGACCGCAATCGCCGAAGGCATTGCTCATCGGATCGCACAGGGCGACGTTCCGGAGAGCCTGAAAGACAAGCGACTGCTGTCGCTCGACCTCGGCGCGATGGTCGCCGGCTCGAAGTACCGGGGTGAATTCGAAGAACGACTCAAGGCGGTGCTTCAAGAGATTGAAGACGCCAAGGGCGAAATCATCCTTTTCATCGACGAGCTGCACACTCTGGTCGGCGCTGGAGCCGCCGAAGGCTCGATGGACGCGAGCAACATGCTCAAGCCGGCGCTTGCCCGCGGCGAGCTCCGTTGCGTCGGAGCCACAACCCTCGACGAATACCGCAAGCACATCGAAAAGGACGCCGCGCTTGCTCGTCGCTTCCAACCGGTGTTCGCGGGAGAGCCCTCCGTGACCGACACGGTCGGGATTCTCCGCGGCCTGAAGGAACGCTACGAAATCCACCATGGGATTCGAATTCAGGACTCGGCGCTCGTCGCGGCGGCGACCTTGAGCCACCGATACATCACCGACCGATTCCTCCCAGACAAAGCGATCGACCTCGTCGATGAAGCGGCCTCTCGGCTCAAGATGGAAATCGACTCACTCCCCGAGCCGATCGACACCCTGGAGCGCCGCGTGATGCAGCTCGAAATCGAGCGCCAGGCGCTTAAAAAGGAGAGCGACGAAGCCAGCAAGAAGCGCCTCGACGAGCTCGAGCGCGAACTATCGGAGCTGCAGGAACAGCGCGACACGATGCGGGCCCAGTGGCTTCGCGAAAAAGAGCTGATTACCGAGATTCGGGAGAAGAAGGCGCTCGTCGAAAGCCTGCGACTCGACCTCGAACGCGCGCAGCGAACCGCAGATTTCGACACGGCGGCTCGCCTTCAGTACGGAGACATCCCCGCAGCCGAGACCGCGGTCACGCAGACGCAGCAGAGGCTCGCGGAGATCCAAACCTCGAGTTCGTTCCTCAAGGAAGAGGTCACGGACGAGGACATTGCCGAGGTCGTCTCCAAGTGGACCGGCATTCCCGTGAGCAAGATGCTCGAGGGCGAGCGCGACAAACTCCTGCACATGGAAGACCGCCTGAGTGAACGGGTGATCGGCCAGGAGGAAGCGGTCGTCGCCGTCTCCAACGCGGTGCGGCGCTCGCGCGCAGGGTTGAGCGAACCGAACCGTCCGATTGGGTCGTTCCTGTTCTTGGGACCAACGGGCGTCGGAAAGACCGAGCTGGCCCGAGCGCTCGCCGAGTTCATGTTCGACGACGAGAAAGCGATGATTCGCCTCGACATGAGCGAATACATGGAGAAGCACGCTGTCGCGCGCCTCATCGGAGCGCCTCCCGGATATGTGGGCTACGAGGAGGGCGGCCAGCTCACCGAGCCGGTCCGTCGTCGGCCGTACTCGGTCGTGCTCTTCGACGAGGTCGAAAAGGCGCACCCCGACGTTTGGAACGTCCTGCTCCAGGTGCTCGATGACGGACGGCTGACCGACGGACAGGGTCGCACGGTCGACTTCCGCAACGTGGTGATCATTCTCACCTCGAACGTCGGCTCGCACCACATCATGTCGATCGAGGACGAAGAAGAGATGCGGGCCGCCGTGATGGGCGACCTCCGCGATGCGTTTCGACCCGAGTTCCTCAACCGACTCGACGAAATCATCATCTTCCACCGGCTTGCTCGCGCTCAGCTCCGGAGCATCGTCGACGTTCAGCTACAGAACTTCGAACGCCGGCTCGCCGAGCGAGACCTGCGGCTCGAAGTCAGTGACGGCGCCAAGGATTTCTTGGCCAACGTGGGGTACGACCCGACTTACGGCGCGCGGCCTCTCAAGCGCGCGATCCAGCGTTATCTCGAAAACGGGCTCGCAGAAGACATCCTCGCAGGGCGTTTTTCAGCTGGAGACACGATTCGGGTCAACGCCGACGAGGGTAAACTCAGCTTCGAAAGCGTCGAGGAGCCCCTCGCCAGCGAACCGCGGGCGACGGCCGAATAGCCCTGCGTTGTCAGAGGGTTGGGGCGCGATGACCCCGGAAACCAAGGCCTCCTTGCGCCCCCGTGTACACTGTGTAAGCCTCCGCGGCTCTTGAAGGAGACGAAGCGTTCATGGTCGAGACCGTACAAGTAAAACCAATCGAAGTTCACGTCGGCGAACGTGGGCTCGAGCGTGCGGTCAAGCACCTCAAGCGTAAGATGGCCACCGAAGGGATCCTCCGGGAACTCAAGCGACGCCGTCACTACATGAAGCCGTCCATCAAGAAGCGTAAGAAGGCTGCGGAAGCGGCCCGCCGTCGACGCAAGCGCGTCCGGCAGCTGACCGAGCGCGCCGAATACTGAGCACGCCCCCTCGGCATCGTCGGACCGCCGTGCCGGAAAGGAGCCCATCAGCCACTAGATGGGCGGCGGTGTTTTGGTTTCGGGCTCTGCGCGTAGACCTGGGCTCCAGCCTCGTCGAAGGCCAGTTCTCGTTTCGAGGAATCGTGCGAGACGGTGAAAGTCACTTCCGGCTTCGATGAAGCGCACCTCGGTACGCAGACTCGTCGGGTTGATCAGCTTCGAGAACTCGACGTAGTGGAGGTGGAGCTGTCCGCTCACGCTCACCATGTGACCATCGAGTCCTTCCTCGACCAGGGCGCGGTACGCTCCGATGCCGAGCTGACTGGCGAGCATCACGTCGAACGCGTGAGGCGGAGAGCACCTCGACTCGTATCCAAGCTGGATGTGCCGCACCTTCTTGCGACGGCCGGTTCGCTCTTCGTACCGCATCTGCACGCGATCGGAGACCATCTTCGCCAGGTCGAACGCGCTCAGGCGAATGTGACCGTGTTCGTCACGGGGTAGGCCGAGGAGCGAATCCTCAGGCAGCAGCTCTGCGAGACCTTCGGCCAGCACGATGGTGCCGTAGTACTGGGCGCGCTCCTCGCGGGCGAGCATGAGATCGACGATCCGATCGACCAGCGCGGTGATCGAAAGCCGACGACGAACGACCGTCTCGCCGGTCACTGGGTCTTCGCTCCGTTCATCGATGGCGAGATCCCCCTCCACGTCCTCCGTCGAAAGAACCATGTTGGCCTCGCCGGCAATGGCGACACCGTAGGAGAGCCAGCCGGCCTTGCGCCCCATCGTTTCGACGATGAAGTAGCTGCTGGTTGCGATGCAATCGGCGCGCAAATTCAGCAGCTCTTTGGCCATGACGTCGACGGCGGTGAAGAAGCCGAACGTGAAGTCGATGCCGCGGTAATCGTTGTCGATCGTCTTAGGGAGGTGAACGATTCGAATCCGATTCTTCTCGAGAACGTGGTGCCGCTGAAACTCGAATAGAAAGTTCGCGGTCTTGAGGGTGTCGTCGCCTCCGATCGAGACCAATGCGTCCACTCCGAGGTCGGCGAGGGCGTGGTGAATCCGAGAGAGTCGCTCTGTTTTCTGAGGATCGAGCAGATCCGATGGCGCTTCGATGCTTGCGCCCGGATTCACGCGAGCCGTTCCTATGATGATGCCTCGCGTGTTGCGAAGACCTCGGATGTCGCTCGCGGTCAGGCGCCGATAGTGCTCACCCTCGATGATCGGGTGGGTCGCCGCGTCGTACTCGTTGAGGTTGGTGTACCCGTGGAATACACCGAGCACGTCGACGCCCGCCTCGAGAAACGACGTGGCCGCGGCCGCGATGACAGCATTCGCTGCCGGAGCCGGGCCGCCGGAAAAAATGATCGCCACTCGCTTGATTTCTTTCATCAAGCCGCACTCTACCGACCGGACCCAGGCGAATACAAGCGTGGAGAACGCGTTCTCTCGTCTGATTGCCAGCAAGGGCCTTGAGCGCTCTACTTTGGACCGATGCCGCTCGATCTCGAAAGCATTGGGTACGAAACGGCGCCGATCGAGTTTCGTTACACATGGCGGGACGTGGTGATCTACGCACTCGGAGTGGGCGCGACCGAAGACGAAATCGAGTACCTCTACGAAGGCCACGGTCCCAGGGTGCTCCCAACGTTCGCGACGATCCCGACATTCGCCGCATTCGACGCGCTTGTCGATCGTATCGGGTGCGACCGCCAGGGCATGGTCCATCACAGCCAGCGGCTCGAGCTGCTGAAGCCTATGAGGCCAGATGCGACCCTGAGGGTGAAGGGTCGAGTCGCGGGGCTCTACGATCTCAAACGGTTCGCGATGTCGGTGTTCGACATCGATGCATTCGACGAAGCCGGCGACCCGATCATTCGAGGAGTCGTCACTCTGCTGTTGCGGAACGACGGCCGCTTCGGCGGGGAGCGGCCGCCTCGAAGCGAACGGATCGTGTACCCGGCGCGCAACCCCGACTTCGAAGTACGAGAGCGCGTCCCCAAGTCGCAGGCACTGCTGTACCGACTCAACGGCGACTTCAATCCGCTGCACGCGGACGCCGAGTTCGCACGGGAGGCAGGGTTCGACCGACCGATCCTTCACGGCCTCTGCACCTTTGGCTACGCGGGCCGCGCGGTGCTGAACGAGGTGTGTGAGGGCCGGCCCGATCGACTTCGAGCGGTTCAAGGCCAGTTCACCGCCCCGGTTTTTCCAGGCGATACGCTGCTGGTCGAGGGTTGGCGGGAGGGTCGGCAAGAGGGTTGGCAAGAGGGTTGGCAAGAGGGGTCGCGGGTCCTGGTGCGCGTGCGGACCGAGGAGCGTCCCTCCGAAATCTGCCTCAGCGCGGGCTTCGCAGAGATCGTCTAGGGTGTTTTCTCTTGCCGTGGCCGGCAAGGACACACACGGTTCCTCAGTGGTGCCGATCAACGCTCGACCCCTCTGGATTTCCTCGTGCTGGCTGGCTCTCGTACTCGCCTTCGTACTTTCCTGCACCCCCGAGACGGTAGAAGCGCCTCCGCCTCCCCCCCCGCCCGTGCACGCAGAAAAAGTCGCGCTCGAGCGGATGACTCCGACATCGACGTCGACAGCGGAGATTCTGGCGGTCCGAGTCGCCGATCTGCGCGCGGAAACCACCGGACGCGTGGTCTCCGTGGAAGTGGACGCGGGGGATCGCGTGGACGCCGGCGCGGTGCTCCTGAGACTCGACGTCGGGAGGACGACTTCTGCCGTGCAGGCGGCGCAGGCCGGGGTGTCCGAAAGCCAAGCGCGGCTCCAGCAGGCAGAGCGTGAGCTCGCGCGCACCAAGAAGCTCGTTGCAACCGGGGGCCTGCCCGAACAGCGCCTCGACGACGCAAGCGACATGGTCCGGATGGCACGCGCCGCGCAGGAAGCCTCCCGCGCCGAGGCGAACCTGGCCCGCAGGGGACTGACCGAAGCGGTGGTGCGCGCGCCCTTCGGCGGCACGGTCGTCGAACGAGGTATCGAGGTGGGGGAGTGGGTCTCACCGGGAAGCCCCCTGCTCACGGTGGCAGACACCAGTCGGCTCAAAGCGCGAGTGCTCCTCGACCCGCGCGAGGCGCTCGACGTCGAAATCGGTTCGGCCGTGTCGGTGTCGGTATTCGCACGGCCCGAGGAAACGTTCGTCGGCCGGGTGGTACGAGTCGGCGAAGTGGTCGATCCGGCGACGCGGCGACTGCCCGTTGAGATCGAGGTTGACGACCCAGAGCACCGGATTCGCCCAGGCCTCGTCGGTCGCTTCATCGTCGATAGCGGCGCGCCCCGGGAGGCGCTTCGCATTCCGATCGAAGCCGTGTTCCAACGCTTTGGCAGCGACCATGCGTACGTCATCGAAGATGGAATCGCGAATCGGCGCATCGTCACGGTCGGCGGCGTGCGGGACGGACTCGCAGAAGTCCGCTCTGGACTGGCACCGGGCGACCTTGTCGTCACGCGTGGGGTGGAACGGGTCGTCGATGGGTCATTGGTGCGCGTGGTTCCTGCGGACTCTCGCAACGTCGTCGCTGCCGAGCAGTCGGAGACCCCGTGAGCGTTCCGGCCTTCGCGGTTCGCCAGCCCGTGCTCGTCAATCTGGTGGCGATCTCGATGATCGTCGTGGGTGCCTTCGTACTGCGAGGCATGAACCGAGAATCGCTTCCGACGATGCCCACCGGATGGGGGGCGGTCACGACGACCTATGTCGGTGCCTCGCCCGAGGAGATCGAGCAGCTCGTCACGATTCCCGTGGAAAACGCCGTCGCAGACGTGGACGACGTCGACGAGATCTGGGCGACGTCGAAAGAAGGCGTGTCCTATGTGAGCTTCAAGCTCAACGCCGAAGTCGACGACGTGGCGGCCGCGATCATGGAGGTGTCGAACGAGGTGAATCGCATCGACGACCTGCCCGACGAGGTCGATCGACCGATCGTCCGTGAGTTCAAGGTGGACTTTCCGACGATTCTGGTCGCGGTGCGCGGTGAAGTGCCCGAAGCCGTTCTCCGGCAAGCGGGCAAAGACCTAGCCGATCGGCTGGAACGCGTGGACGGTGTATCGGGCGTGCGCCGCAACGGAATCCGAGACCGCGAACTCCGGGTCGACGTCGAACCGGACCGACTCGCCGCCTATCGAATTCCGCTGACTTCGGTTACCGATGCGCTTCGCCTTCGCGCGGCCAACGTCCCCGCAGGAACGACCAGCGGGGAGGACAACGCACGTCTGGTCCGCGGGATGACGCGCGTCGACAGTGCCGACGAACTTGCGGCCGTCGTGGTGCGCCCGGACGCAACCGGCGGCTCGGTGCGAATCGGTGACGTCGCGAACGTCCACGAGACCTACGCGCCCGCTCGGTACAGCGCGCGCGTCAACGGCGAGCCGGCGATCGTGCTGACGGTGCGCAAAGAGGAGCAGTCCGACAGCGTACGGATCAGTAGCGCGGTCCACGAACTCGTGGCGGAGTTTGGCGAGTCACTGCCCGCAGGAGTGAGTGTCGACACGTTCGGCGACGCGGCTCACGAGGTCGAGCGCGCGCTCTATGCCCTGTACGCCAACGCCGCGGCGGGCTTGCTTTTGGTGCTTTTGCTCCTGTGGACCGCCGTGGGCGCCCGCAACGCGACGATGGCCGCACTCGGCCTTCCAGTCGCACTGGCCGGAGCGATCATCGCGATGCAGCTCATGGGGATCACGATCAACATGATCTCCCTCCTTGCACTGATTCTCTGCCTCGGTGTCGTGGTCGACGACGCGATTATCATCATCGAGAACATCTTTCGGCACATGGAGCAGGGCGTGCCCCGGCGGCGAGCTGCAGTCATAGGCACGCAGGAAGTGTTTTGGCCGGTCGTTGCTTCGACGCTGACCAGCTGGGCCGCGTTCTTGCCGCTCCTGCTAATGGAAGGTGTCCTCGGGCAGTTCTTCGCGATCATTCCGAAGGTCGTCGTTGCTTCGCTCGCCGCCTCGCTCATCGAAGCGATGTTCATCCTACCGAGTCACATGGCCGACTTCGGCAAACTCGGGGCAAGAGATGCAAGAGATGCAAGCTCGGAAGTGCCGGAGACGCGCTTTCAGCGAACCCGACGACGTGCGATGGCGCTCTACGAACGCACGCTGCGCCGCTCGCTCGAACGGCGGGGTACGGTCGTGTTCGCCTGCTACGCCGCATGCGTGGCGATGGTGATCGCGGCGTTTTTCGTCAAAGACGTCGTGCTCTTCAACGAGGGGGACGTCGACGCGTTCGATGTGCGGATCCGGATGCCAACCGACGCCTCGAAGGAAGAGACCGAGGCGCTGCTTCAAGAGCTCGAGCGACGAATTCTCGCCCTCGGCAACCCGGACGTCGAGGCAACGCTCGGGATTCGGGGGATGGCTCGCACGGACATGGGAGCCGACACGGGCGATCACATCGGCATGGTCAGCGTGTTCGTCGTGCCTGCGGACCAGCGGAGCAGCCTGCACGGTGGCCGGGACCTGGTATCCGCGGTGAGCTCTCTCTACGACGACGTAGTCGGACCAACCCGGCTCGAAATCGTGGAGGTTCGACCTGGCCCGCCACGAGGGGCGCCGGTTGCGGTCCGGATTCGCGGAGACGATCAGGAGCGTCTCGTCGAACTCGCCGAACAGGTGCTGGGGGTCGTTCGCACGATCCCAGGGACCCGCAACGCCAATCACGACTACGAGCTCGGCAAACAGGAGCTTCGGATTCGCGTGGACGAGGAGCGCGCGGCTCTTCACGGACTCACCCCGAGCGCCGTGTCGGGGTGGCTGCGAAGCGCGTTTGGAGCAACGCCGGCCGCCACACTGCGAGACGGTGACGACGAGATCGACATCGTGGTTCAGCTCGCAGAAGACGCCCAGCGAGATCCCGAGCAGATCGCTTCTCTGCGTCTCCTTACACCCACGGGAGGAAAGGTGGCGGTGCGGGAAATCGCTGACGTCGCGCAGGGCAGGGGCGCCGGCGAAATTCAGCGCTTCCAACAGAAACAGATGGTCTCCGTCCTCTCGAATCTCGACGAGAGCGTCACGAACAGCGCCGAAGTCAACGCGTTGCTCCAAACGAAGCTCGCGTCACTCGAGGCCGAAAATCCCGACGTTCGCTTCGAATACGGCGGCCAATGGGAAGAGACACAGGAGTCGGTGGAGTCGCTGTTGCGCGCGTTCGGTGTCGCGCTCCTGCTGATCTACACGATTCTCGCGACGCAGTTTCAGAGCTTTTCGCAGCCCCTAGTAGTGATGGCAGCCATCCCGCTTGCGTTCATCGGAGTTGCGATGGGTCTCCTGCTTACGCCGACACCCGTCGGGCTCATCGCACTCGTGGGCGTGGTGGGGCTAACGGGAATCGTCGTCAACGACTCGCTGGTGCTCGTCGACTTCATCAACAAACGGCGCGGCCTAGGTATGCCGCTCGACGAAGCGATCGTCGAAGCCGGGCGTCTCCGGCTTAGGCCAATCCTGCTGACGAGCGTGACGACCATCGCGGGGCTGTTTCCTCTTTCTCTCGCTTCGGAGCGCCTTCCCTTCCTGGCACCAATGGCGCGCGTCATCGTCTGGGGTCTGACCTTTTCGACGTTCCTCACCCTCGTGGTGGTTCCCTGCCTCTACCGTCTCGATGTGGACATCGCCGGCCGGGTATCGCGCTGGTTCGCGCCTTTCACCCGATGGGTGACCGACCCAGGGGCTGCAGCCGTCGAGGAAAGCACGGAATCGAACGCGGAATAGAGGGCCGTGACGACGCTCGGTCGAGCTGCTAGGCGTTCGCGATGAGCAAGCGATTCCAAGACGAAGTGGTGTGGATTACTGGGGGCGGGAGCGGGATTGGCCGGGCAGTGGCCCTGGCCTTTGCAAACGAAGGTGCGACGGTGGCGGTCTCGGGACGACGGCGCGACCGCCTCGAAGAGGTCGTACGTGAGATTGAGTCCCACGGCGTCCAAGGGATCGCCGTCCCCTGCGACGTCACCGACGAGCGCTCCGTGCAAGAGGCGGTTTATCAGATAGTCGAACCGCTCGGCCGGCTCGACGTGGCTGTCGCGAACGCAGGGTTCGGCGTGTCGGGGTCGATTGAGAAGCTCTCGGCGGACGACTGGCGACGACAGTTCGACGTGAACGTCGTTGGCCTTGCGATGACGGCCAAGTACGCAATCCCCGAGCTCAAGCGGACCGGCGGCCGCTTGGCCCTCATCGGAAGCGTAGCGAGCATGATTACGACCGCAGGCATGGGCGCCTACTCCGCGTCCAAGTATGCGGTCCGCGCAATCGGCCAGACGCTGTCGATCGAGCTGCACGGGTCCGGGGTCACCTGCACGACGATTCATCCCGGTTTCGTCGAAAGCGAGATTGCGCAGGTGGACAACGAGGGGATCTTCCACGCTGACCGCCCCGACAAGCGACCAGAGAAGCTGATGTGGCCCGCGGATCGCGCCGCCAAGACGATGGTCGACGCGATCGCCGCGCGGAAGCGCGAGTACGTGTTCACCGGACATGGAAAGGTCGGCGCATTCGTCGGCAAGCACCTTCCGAGCCTGGTGCACTTCGGGCAGACCCGGACTACTCGATCTTGAAGCGAAACGCCGTCACGAGATAGGTCTCTTTGTTGTTGCCTATCGTCTGCCGAAGGGCCGCTTCAATTCCGAACTTCCCCTGCGTAAATCCAACGGATGCCGTGAGTTGGTTGAGTACTCGGCCGTTGTCGCGACGGTACCCGAAGCGCAGCGGCACTTTCTCGCCCGCAATGAACTGGGCGGCACCACCAAACAAGAGCTCGGTCTTGGTGAACGTAGTGAGGTCGACCAGCACGTCTCCGCCGAAACTAAACACGGGCACAGGCGCGATCGAGACGCTTCCGCCGGCCATCTGAGGCGCGAGAGTCGACCCGGTCTTGATCAGGTTGTAGCCGAGTCCGGCGATCTTGAGCCAGGGGATCGGCGTGATGGTCAGAGAGGCATCCATCGTCACGCCGTCGAAGAACGGCCCGAGACGCTCACCGTCGCTCCAGCGGCTGTTCATGCGGCCCCAGCGAACCGAAACGCCGAGGCTCAGCTGCTCGATGAGCATCACGCCGATGGCGGTACGCCAGTCCCATCCCTGGTACTGACGGTCTTCTCCTTGGAAGATGTACCGGTAGCTGGTTCCAAGCGTGATGCGGTCGCTGGTGGTCGAGTCGACCACCGCGCTCCCGAACGTCCAGTAGGTTCCGCCGCTGCTCGAGGGGATGATTTGCGAGAAGGCCTCGAGGTCGAAGCCCCGGGCCCCGCCCATGTTCGACGCGTTGAGGGCGAGTCCCGACGTGCCGCTCGCCCCGGCGCGCACGCCAAGGCCCATTCCGAGCGTGTAGGGGGTCTCGTACGTGTCCTCCGGGACCGGATCGGGATTCGCGGAACCGGTGACGCCCGTCGGCCTCTCCGTCTGGGCAGCGGCGAGACTCGAGCAGGCGCAGATCGCGAGAACGCACACTGCTGCCGCGGCCCCAAAAGCTCGTTTTTCCCCCATCTTCGGTGCCTCGCGGGAAGCTAACAGCGTTGGATCACCCATCCAAATTGTCGGCCCCGGCTCCTGCGTTCCTTCAACGTCGAAGGACCTGTGAACCTTCCCGGCCCCTTGGCGCGGCCGAGTCGCGGCGCTAAGTGCGGCCTGCCATGTTCGACGAACTGCTGGACAAATCCGTTCTAGGTTACACCGCGCTCGGCTATCGGCTGCGACCCCATCCCCCGATTGAAACCAAGCTGAACGGCCGCGTCGCGGTCGTCACAGGGGCGACTTCCGGGCTCGGCAAGGCAACCGCCACCGCGCTTGCGAGGCTCGGGGCCGCGGTCACGATCGTAGGACGCAACGAGTCGAAGACGCAGCGCGTCCGCGACGAAATCGTGCGAACGACCGGCAACGACGCAGTCCGAATGGAAATCGCCGACCTGAGCATCATGTCCGACGTCCGCGCCCTCGCCGCACGACTCGAGGGTCCGATCCATCTGCTGGTAAACAACGCGGGCGTTCTTCTCCCCGAACGGACGGAGACTCGGGAAGGCATCGAGACCTCGTTCGCGACGAACCTCCTCGGGCACTTCCTTCTCACGAATCTCCTGGCCGAAACGCTCGTCGAAAGCGCTCCCTCTCGGATCGTGAACGTCTCCTCAGGCGGGATGTATACCCAGGGGATTCGAGTCGACGATCTCGAAATGAAGCGAGGCCGCTACGACGGAACGATCGCGTATGCGCGGGCCAAGCGTGGACAGGTGATACTTACCGAGCTCTGGGCCGACGCCCTTCGGGACAGGGGTGTCGTGGTTCACGCGATGCATCCCGGCTGGGCGGACACGCCGGGCGTCGAGAGTTCGCTCCCGCGTTTCCACCGATTGACGCGCCCGCTCCTGCGGACGAGCGAACAGGGTGCCGACACGGTCGTCTGGCTCTGCGCGAGCCCGGAAGCTGCTGAAAGCACAGGGCTATTTTGGCACGACCGAAAACCCCGACCCACCCATCGAATGAAGCGGACCCGAGAACGACCCGGGGACCGCGCGGCTCTGTGGAAGGCTTTGGGGGAGATGAGCGGGTGGTCAGGAGCCCTCGGCGCAGGCCAACGAACGGGATAGCGAGATGGTGAAGCCCCCGAAGGAAGGTGCCGCCCTTCGGCGCGTTGGGACAATCTCGCTCTACGCGCTGTCGTTCCTGCTCTTGTCCGGCTCAGCCCTCCTCTGGCTTCCGGCGGCGTGGGTGATCGGTCTGTTGCGGCAGCGCTCCTTCGTATTGCTCAGGCTCTTGGTGTTTGCTTGGTTCTATTTCGGGTTCGAGCTCGTCGCGTTAATCCGCGTTGCAGTCACGCGTCTACGATATGACGCAGCGGACCCCCGGTGCCAGAGCGAGATGCTCATTCTTCAGAGCTGGTGGGCGGCCGTGCTCCTGGGGGTGGTGCAGCGGTTTCTCAAGCTCGACTTCGACATCCGAGGCGCTGAAGAGGCGGCGCCCGGGCCGGCGATCCTGCTCATCCGGCACGCGAGCATCCTCGATACGATCCTCCCCTGCGTCTTCCTCCAACGGCCGACGAACTGGCGCGTCCGCTACATCCTCAAACAAGAATTGCTTTTCGATCCATGCGTCGACGTGGTCGGGAACATCCTTCCGAACTACTTTGTCGACCGGACTGGGGATCGGCGCCAGGAGCTCGAAGGCATTCGGTCACTGGTCGAGGAGCTGGGGTCGGACGGGGTGCTGATCTTTCCCGAGGGGACGCGTTTCTCCAAGGAAAAGCGGCGCCAGGTACTCGAAACCCTAGGGCGCGACAGCCCTGAACTGCGGGCGCAGGCCGAGACCTTCGAGCGAGTTTTGCCGCCCAAACCCGGCGGCGTTCTCGCGCTCGTCGACGCGCTGCCCGAAGTCGACTGCGTGTTCTTCGCACACGCGGGGCTCGAGAGTTTCGCGAAGATCAAAGACCTCCTCAGCGGCGACATCGTCGGCTCCACCGTGGCCGGTTCCGTGTGGCGGATCCCCGCGGCGCAGATACCCAAAGAAGCCGATGAGCGCCTGCTCTGGCTCTATGCGCAGTGGGCGCGTGTGAGTCGGTGGGTGTCCACGCACACGCAGGATGCGTGATCTTCCGGTGGATAAACTGTGGAGAGTAAGTGCACCCACTGCGAATCCGCGGAGCTGACGAGGCGCGCGCGAATCAACACCGTGTGGATAAGTTCGGGTCCGGATCGACGCAGGTGTTGCGCGAACGATAACAAGTCGTAATTCGGAGTGATTGCAACACCTTGTCAACAAGGTGGAAACGGCGCGTGACGCAACGTCCTCGGCTGTCAAAAAAACAGCTATCGAATCTTTCGCGATCCCGGTCGCTTAGAAGTTTCTCCAGGAAACGTCGTAGACGCCTCGGAGGGGGACTGCTAGTTTCGGCGCCCTTCACTGGAAGAGCATCGGTCGGGTCGTCATTGCGGCGGATGATGGTGGAAAAGTCGCCCCAAGCACATGTGGATGCTTTGGGGACGAAGACGCGGAATTGCGTGTTTTTTTGGGGGTGTCCAGACGATGAATCAGCTGTGGGAACGGGCACTCGGAACTCTCAAGTCACGACTTTCCGATGAGAACTTCGAGACCTGGTTACAGCCGGTGCAGTTCGGGGGTGTGGAGCCCGATTCGATCGTACTGCGAATCCCGAACCAGTTTTTCGCCGACTGGATCTCGGCTCACTACCTCGATCTAATTTTCGAGACGCTCGAGAGCGAAGCCAAGGATCAGCACGTGCCGAAGAAGGTGCGTTGGGAGCTCGACGAAACACTCCGCGAAAAAGCGCAAGCCGCTCGCGAGACGCCCCGCACTCCCATCCCGCGCGCAGTGCCCAGGGCGCCTTCGTCTACGCCGGCGGATCTCAATCCAAAGTACCGCTTTCGAAACTTCGTCGTCGGACCCGCGAACCAGCTCGCGCATGCAGCGAGTGTCGCAGTCGGTTCCGACCCGGGCCGTCGCTACAATCCTCTTTTCATCTACGGCGGCGTCGGCCTCGGCAAGACCCATCTCGTCAATGCGATCGGCCATACGATTCTGCAGCGCATGCCGCGCGCTCGTATTCGATACGTGTCGGCTGAGCAGTTCACCAACGAGTTCATTTGGTCTCTGCAAAACCACGAAATCAGTGCATTTCGCGAACGATACCGAACGCAGTGCGAAGTCCTGCTGATGGACGACATCCAGTTTTTGGCGGGTCGAGAGCAGACTCAAGAAGAGTTCTTTCACACCTTCAACGCGCTCTACCACTCGGACAAGCAGATCGTGGTCACGTCCGACGTCTACCCCCAGCAGATTTCCGAGATGCAGGAACGCCTAGTCAGTCGTTTCCAATCCGGAATGGTTGCAGACGTTCAGGCGCCCGAACTCGATACCCGTATCGCGATTCTCAAGAACAAAGCCGAGAGCGAGGGTATCGAACTCGATGGAGAAGTCGCTCTCTTCCTCGCCCAGACGGTGCGCAGCAACGTGCGCGAACTCGAAGGAACACTTCTGCGGATCGCGGTGAAGGCGGAGCTCATGGAGCAGCCCATCGGAATTGAGCTCGCGAAAGAGACGATGCGCAGCACGATGCCGAGCCAGGAGACCGAAACGACGGTCGAGGACATCCAGCGTATCGCATGCGGCTATTTCGGCATTCGCCTCGTCGATTTGAAGTCACGCAAGCGTCACCGAGCGATCAGCTTCCCTCGAATGGTGGCCATGTACGTCTGCCGCCACCGGCTGGGAACCAGCTATCCGGAGCTCGGCGAACGCTTCGGCGGCAAGGACCACACGACGGTACTCAGCGCAGTCCGTAAGATCGGTGGTCTCGTCGAGGCGCAGGATGAGCGGGTTCTCAGCGCCGTCGACGCGATCGAGCGCAAGCTCGGCGTGTGACGGAAAGCCTCGACACCTACCCCTTCGAAGGTGCCATTCCCGCATCCGAACCGCCGCCCCGTGGGTCGGGCGCATCCGGTTCATTTGGTGTATACCCGCCGATGTGCGGGACCCGGGATCAAGCTGGGGACGCACACTGGAAACTATCCCAAAGCCGACGAGTCCACATTTGTCGCACGATCCTTCCCCGGCACCAGTATCGCCCAAACCCCTTTTGTTTCAAATCGTTGCGCGTGTGTATCCCCAATCCACAGCCGTTAAGACGAAGAAGAGATCTTAAAATTGAGATCCGTAGCAAGGGGATAAGTCAGCCAACCCCTTTCATGGAATTGATGGAGTAACCAGCTCATGGAGTTCACGATCGAGAAGCAAGCTTTCCTTCGAGGCTTGTCGCGTACGCACGGGGTCGCTGATCGCAAGAGCTCGATGCACATCCTGTCGAACGTTCTTCTTTCGGCAGAAGGCACCGATCGCATCCGCCTATCGGCTACCGATCTCTACCTGGGGGTGACCGCGTTGGTCCCGGCAGTCGTCAAGAAGGGCGGTACCATTGCCGTCTCGGCCCGAACGCTCTTCGACATCGTCAAAAACCTTCCGGACGGAATCGTCAGTTGGACCCTCGTCGACAGCCATGCGGTCGAACTTGCATGCGGAAAGGTGCGCTACCGAATTCCAGCGATGCCGGGGGAAGACTTTCCGCCGTTGCCGAACGCCGGAGACATCGACTTCGCAGAGCTCGATGCCTCCACCCTCGGCGATTTGATCGGCCTCACCCAGTATTCGATGTCACATGACGACACGCGCCCTCACCTTGCGGGTGCTTTGTTCGAAGGCGACGGCAAGGTGGTGCGGATGGTGACCACCGACGGTCATCGGCTTTCGAAAGCTGAAAAGAAGACCGCCGGCAAAGGCCCGATGCTCAACTTCAGCATGCTGGTGCCCCACAAGGGCATAGGCGAGCTCAAGAAGCTCCTCGATGACGTAAAGGCTGCTACGGGCAAAGGTGAGGCGGACACGTCTCTGCGGGTCGCCAGCGCCGGCGGAAACGCATTCTTTCTTCGCGACGACCTCTCGCTGAGCGTGAAGCTCGCCGAAGAGCACTTTCCTCCGTACGACAAGGTGATTCCCACGAAGCAAAGCCGCACGGTGATCGCCGCGCGCGGTCCGCTAATCGAAGCGCTCAGACGGATCAGCCTGGTGGCGAACGACAAGAGCGGGGGCGTACAGCTCCAAATCGAGGCCGGTACACTGCGTCTTCAGAGCCAGAACCCGGACGTCGGCGAAGGAAGCGAAGAGGTCGACGTCGACTACGCGGGTGAGGAGCTGCGCATCGGGTTCAACGCTCGATACCTGCTCGACGTGCTCGGCGCGCTTCCCTACGACGAAGTGGCGCTGGAGCTGAGCGGCGAACGAGACCCAGGAGTTATCAAGCCGGTAGGCGACGACCCGGACTACATCGGGGTCATCATGCCCATGCGCATCTAGGTTCGCATCCTTGTGTAGCGACCAGCGAGCCGTCCCCACTCCAACGCGTATCGTGAACCTTCGAGTGCGTGGCTTCCGCAATCTGGCGCCGCTCACACTCGAGCCCGGCCCTCACTTCAACGTCATCCACGGAGACAACGGTGCCGGGAAATCCAACCTGCTCGAGTCCATCGACTATCTCGGGGCGCTCAAGAGCTTTCGGGGCGCGAAAACCGACGACCTCATCGGCCTCGATTCTGACGCTGCAACCCTCGAAGCAAGCATCGCCGGCGACGTCGTGCCGCGCTCTTTCCGGGTTGGCATCTCGAGAAACGCGCGGCGCCAGCTCCAGCTCGACACGAAGCGCCCCCGATCGGCCGCGGTTTGGCATCAAGCGGTTCAGATGGTGTTGTTTCATCCGGGAGATCTCGTCCTTGCAGCAGGTGCGCCCGACCGTCGTCGTGCGTTTCTCGACCGCATTCTCGAGCAAATCGATCCGGTCTACGGGCCTACGCTCGCGAGCTACGACAAGGCGCTGCGCAGCCGGAATCGTTTGTTGAAGGCGGACACCGCCAATCCACGCGCGATCCACGCGTTCGACGGGCTCCTCAGCAAAGCTGGCGCCGTGATCGGACAGGCGCGCGCCCGGCTGATCGACGACCTCGCGCCGCGCGTCACTCGTGCGTTCGAGGAAGTGTTCGCGGGCGATACCCCGCTAGGCGTTTCCTATCGGCCTCGCGTGACTCCGACCGAAAGCGCCATCCTCGAAGCGCTCGATCGCTCGTTCACCAAGGATTGCGCGCGCGGGTTCACTGCCGACGGTCCCCATGGGGATGACCTCGAACTCCGGCTGCACGAGGTTGGGGCCAGACACCACGGCTCTCAGGGCCAGCATCGAACCATCGTCTTGGCTTTGAAAACAGCCGAACTCGATCTCCTGAGCGAGCGCACCGGCCAAGTCCCGATTCTTCTTCTCGATGACGTGTCGAGCGAACTCGATCGCAGTCGGAACCGCAGATTCTTCGAGGTTCTCAGCCAGGCTGGCGGCCAAGTGTTCCTGACCACCACACACCCGGAGTTCATCCTGCTCGATCGAGACCGCGTCGACTATCGCGTCGAAGCGGGCGAAGTCACGGCAGCACCTTTGCGCTCTTGATGTAGTCGAGCTTGGGAAAGTCCTTCTGTAGATAGGAGTTCCCCTGGGACTGCATCAGCGCTTGCGAGGGTCCGCGACCGCGTGGCGCCCCTTCACCGTATCCCGCGTACAGGGCGTCGACGGTGGCCATGTCTCGAACCTTGCCGAACGGAGAAAAGCCCATTCGGTCAAGCTGCGAATTGTCGACGAAACTGATGAAAAACTGGGTCGTGCGCGAGTCCGGGCCCGAGGAGGCGAACGAAACCATGCCGCGGGTGTTGCTCTGCTCGACCGGGTCGTCCTCGATGCGGTCGTTTTTCCACTTCGCGTTCAGCGCTGGGTCTCCGCTGATACCAACCTGAGCCATGAAGCCGTCGATCACGCGGAAGAAGGCCACGTCGGTGTAGTAGCCGTTTTGCACCAGCGAGTAGAATCGGTCGGCGCCGTGGGGTGACCAGGCGCGATGTACGTCGATGACGATCGGCCCCTTGGTGGTGTCGAGCTCGACGGCGAAACGATCTGGCGCGGCCTCGTTCGAATCTCGAACGGGAGTGCCGCTCGGCGAGTCGGCTGCTTTGGTCGCGGCTTCTGCGGCGTCCGGTGCACCGGACGCTTCGGCGGTGGTGTTGGCAATCGGTTCGTTCTTGGAGCACCCGAGGGCAAGCGCTCCGGTCAACAGCATCAGACAGGCAGTTCGCATGGACGTACCTTGGAGAAGCCGTTCTAGGGATGCAAGTCGCGGATCGCTCAGCTATCGAACAAAGAGCGGAGCTTGCCGAGGAAGCTCGCCTGCTCGGGGTGGCCCTCGAGGCCGATCTCTTGGCCGAGCTCAACGATGAGTCTGCGCTGCTTGCGGTTGACCTCGCGAGGCACCTCGACGATGACGGTCACCAGCTGATCGCCTTTGCCGTAGCCGCCGTACACGGGAATTCCCTTTCCGCGCAGCCGGAAGACTTTTCCGGAAGGCGTTCCGGGCGGCACCTTCATGACGACCTTGCCCTCGAGGGTCGGTATGTCGATGCTGGCCCCGAGTACGGCCTGCGGGAAGGAAATCGGGATCGTGACGAGAATGTCGGCGCCTTCCCGTGTGAACAGGTCATGGTCGTCCACCTTGATGTGGATGTGCAGATCGCCGTTGCCGCCTTCGCCTGTCTCTCCGGCACCACGGACCGTGCGAACCGCGCCGTTCTGGACTCCCGACGGGATCTTGACGGTCATCTTCTCGCTTCGCGGCCTGGTACCGAGCCCATCGCATTCCTCGCACGGGCTGGGGATCTTCTTGCCGGTACCGCGACACCCATGACAGGGACGCGATGCAGCGAAGAGTCCTCGCTGGTATTTCACTTGGCCTCGGCCCTGACAGACGTTGCACTTGTGGACAGGCGTTCCCGGCTTGCCCCCGGTTCCTCCGCAGGTGTCGCAGGCGGTGGGACGATTGACGTCGATCTCTTTTTCGACGCCAAGTGCAGCCTCGGTGAACGAGATCTCCATGTCGTACTGGAGATCCCTTCCGGCGCGGCGCTTGCGTCGGCCTCCGCTGAATACGTCGCCGAGAATGCCTTCGAGAATTTCGCTGACCGCCCCGAAGTCACTGGCTTCGAAGCCTGAGCCGTTGCTTTCGAACGCCGAATGTCCGTACCGGTCGTAGCGACCACGTTTGCTCGGGTCGCTCAGCACCGTATAGGCTTCGGTCGCTTCTTTGAAAGCGTCTTCCGCAGAGGGGTCATCCGGATTGCGATCGGGATGAAAGCGCATCGCAAGCTGCCGATAGGCCTGCTTGATGTCGTCCCCCGAGGCGGTCCGGGTCACCTCCAGGACCACGTAGTAGTCGCGCTTGGTCACCTGAGCCCCAGTGTAGACGGGGCGCACCGCGGCGCAAACCGTGTGGAAACTCATGAGGAAGTGTGGGAGGGACCGCCCGTGTCCGAGGTCTGTTTCGAAGTCGGTGAGGAGGAAGCTGGGAAGCGTCTCGATACGGTGTTGGCGCAGCGGCTTCAGGGGATGAGTCGGGGCCGCGCAAAGCAATTGTTCGACTCCGGGCAGGTGCGGCTCAACGGCTATCGCGTCCGAAAGGGCACCGTGGTGGCGGTCGGTGACCGCGTCGAGATCGAGTCGACGCAGGGTCTTTCCGAGCCCACCGATTTTCACGCGTCCCCAGATACGGCGACTGCGGTCGAGGTGCGGTTGGAGGCGCCCGGCTACGTCGTGGTCGACAAACCTGTCGATATGCCAAGCCACCCGCTCAGGCCCGGCGAGCTCGGAACTCTCGCTGGCGCATTGGTCGGCCTCTATCCCGAAATGCGGGGCGTCGGCTATCGCGACCGAGAGCCCGGCATTCTCCATCGGCTCGACAACGGGACCTCGGGGCTGATGCTCGCGGCGCGCGATCAGGCGACGTTTGAGGTTCTCCGAGATGCCCTGCGCGCAGGCGCGATCGAGAAGCGATATCTGGCACGATGCATCGGTTCGGTATCTGCGCCACAGCGCATCGACCTGCCGATCGCGAACGATCCACGCGACCGACGCAAAGTCCGGGTCTGCGTCGATCCGCGTGAGGTACGACGACTCGATGCCAAACCCGCGTTGAGCGAACTGCTCGCGAGCGAGCCGACAAGAGAGGGAAGTCGAGTGGAAGTACGCGCCGATCGGGCGCGTCGGCATCAGGTCCGCGCCCACCTCGCGGCGATAGGACATCCACTACTCGGAGACACGCTCTATGGCGGGCCTTCCCGCGGCCCCGGCCTTGGTCATCTGCTGCACGCGAGCTACCTGTCTTTCATCGATCCTGAGACCGGCGAGCGACGTGTCGTCGAGAGTCCCTGGCTTGCGCCCGACTAGCCGGGTCCGTCGACCGAACTACCGCCCCGCTCGTCGACCCTTCGCGTTCTTGCGAGGGTCGAGTGAGGCGCGAAGGGTCTCGATCTGATTGCGGAGTTCGGCTGCGCGTTCGAACTCGAGCTCTTCGGCCGCGAGGAGCATTTCGCTTCGAAGCTCTTCGATACGCTGGGGCACCGTGGCGGAGCTCGACTCTTCGCCGGGACGCAGAATCGGAATCACAACGTAGTCCGCCGATCCTGTGGACGGATCCATTTCGAGGACGGCCTTTTTCACGGTTTCAGGAGTGATTCCATGCTCTTCGTTGTATTCAGCCTGACGCTGTCGCCGCCGTTCGGTCTCGTCGATCGCCTGTCGCATCGCATTGGTGATCCGGTCTGCGTACATGATGACTTGGCCCTCCGAGTTCCTCGCCGCGCGCCCGATCGTCTGAATCAAGGAACGCGGCGATCGAAGAAAGCCCTCTTTGTCGGCGTCGAGAATTCCAACGAGAGAGACTTCGGGAAGGTCGAGTCCTTCTCGCAGTAGGTTGATACCGACCAGCACATCAAACTCGCCGCGCCGAAGGTCACGCAGGATCTCGACGCGCTCGAGCGTATCGATGTCGCTGTGAAGATAGCGAACCGCGACACCGAGCTCTTGGTAGTACTCGGTCAGGTCCTCGGACATTCGCTTGGTGAGGGTCGTGACCAGAACGCGTTCGCTGCGTTCGACTCGCGTGCGGATCTCCCCAAGCAAGTCGTCGACCTGGTGCTTGGTCGGCCGCACGACGATCACGGGGTCTAAGAGACCCGTGGGGCGAATGACCTGCTCGACGATGACGCCGTCGGTCTTTTCGACCTCCCATTTGCCAGGCGTGGCGCTCACGTGAATCACCTGGCTGACACGCTCTTCCCACTCGGGGAACTGCAGCGGGCGATTGTCGAGCGCGCTCGGGAGCCGAAAACCATGCTCCACCAAGGTTTCTTTCCGCGAGCGATCGCCCTTGTACATCGCGCCGATCTGCGGCACCGTGATGTGTGACTCATCCAGCACCACCATGAAATTATTGGGAAAATAGTCGAGCAAAGTAGGTGGCGGCTCGCCCTCTTTACGGCCTGAGAGGTGGCGGCTGTAGTTCTCGATCCCGTGGCAGAAGCCCATCTGCTCGAGCATCTCGAGGTCGTACAGGGTGCGCTGCTCGAGCCGCTGGCGCTCGAGTGCTTTGCCTTCCGCGTCGAGCTTGGGGAGCCATTCGAGCAGCTCCTCGCGAATCGATTTGATAGCGCGCCGGCGATGGGCGTCGGGAGTGACGTAGTGGCTGCCCGGGTAGATTCCGTAGTGGTCGAGCTCTTCGAATACCTGGCCGCGCGTCGGGTCGATCTCGACGATGCGTTCGATCTCGTCGCCCCAGTACTCGACCCGAACGGCGAGGTTCTCGGAGTGCGCCGGAAAGATTTCGACGACGTCGCCGCGGACACGAAAGGTGCCGCGGTGAAAGTCGATGTCGTTGCGCTGGTACTGAATGTCGACGAGACGTCGCAGGAGTCGATCGCGACGGAACTCTTGCCCAACCTCGAGGTTGATCAGCATCTCTTGGTACCATTCCGACGATCCAATGCCGTAGATACACGAGACACTCGACACGATGATCACGTCGTTACGCGCCAGTAGCGAACGCGTCGCGCTGTGGCGCATCCGGTCGACCTTGTCGTTGATGATCGCGTCCTTCTCGATGTAGGTGTCGGAGGAAGGGATGTACGCTTCGGGCTGGTAGTAGTCGTAGTAGCTCACGAAGTACTCGACCGCGTTCTGTGGAAAAAGCTCCCGCATTTCGCTGTAGAGCTGCGCAGCCAGCGTCTTGTTCGGCGCGATGATCAGCGTCGGTCGATTGACCTCCGCGATGACGTTGGCGATCGAGAAAGTCTTTCCGCTGCCCGTGATTCCGAGAAGCACCTGATGGTCGTCCCCACGCTGCAGGCCAGCCACGAGCTCGGCGATGGCTGCCGGTTGGTCGCCCTTCGGCGATAGCTCGGAGAGCAGTTCGAGCGGGCGCGACATGCTGGGAGGCTACCACCCCTTGAAAATCGAGAAAGCCGACCTAGAGAGCATCCATGGAACTCGCGCGTTTCTTGGACGTGACGACGGCGACCGCCGCAAGTGCCGCTCGCCCGAACTTTGGCAACGTCCACTATCGTCGCACCAAGACGCCCGAGCAGCCGCTCGAGATCTACGAGTTCGAGCTCTGCCCGTTTTGCCGAATTGCACGCGAGGCCCTTTCCGCGCTGAGCCTCGACCCGATCGTCTACCCCTGCCCCAAGGGGGGCACCCGGTATCGCGAGAAGGTGAATCGGGAAGGCGGCCGCTACCAGTTTCCTTACCTGGTCGACCCCAATACCGGAGTTGCCATGTACGAGTCCGATGCGATCGCGGAATATCTGTTCCAAGAGTACGGCGAAGGCGGCGTTCCTTGGTTTCTACGTCTCCGCGGGTTCGCCGTCGGGACCTCAATGCTGGCTTCGGGGTTTCGCCCGTCGATGGGCGGCCGCGTCGTGCCCGCACGGCAGCCCGAACAGATGCTCGAACTCTACTCGTACGAAGGTTCGCCGTTTTGCCGGATTGCCCGCGAAGCCTTGTGTGAACTCGAGCTGCCCTACCGGCTGAGGAACGTCCCGCGGAAGAGTCCGGACCGCGAGGAGTTCATCGCGAGGTCCGGTAAGATGCAGGTGCCATACCTGGTCGACCCGAACACGGAGGTCGAGATGTTCGAGTCTGCGGACATCCGTCGCTATCTCTACGAGACCTACGCGCTCGCGTGACCGGATTCTTCAGCGGTTGTTGGCGGCGAACGCTTGGGCGAACTCGACGAACTTTGCCACGCTACTCGGGTCCATCGCGTTGTACATCGAAGTGCGAATCCCGCCGACCGAGCGATGTCCCTTGATACCGACCATGCCGGCTTCTGCCGCGTCGGCGATCATCTTCTTTTCGAGCTCCTCGGTCGGAAGTCGAAACACCGGGTTCATGACCGAGCGTGAATCGACCTCCACCGGACAGTGGAAAAAGTCCGAGTCGCCGTCGATCATCCCGTAAATCATCGCGGCTTTTTCGCGATTGCGCTTTTCCATCGCCGCGGCACCACCCTGGTCTTTGACCCATCGAAGCACGTTGCGGACCATGTAGACGGGGAAGGTTGGAATCGTGTTCTGCAGGGAGTCGCCTTCGAGGATGGTCTTGTAGCGGAAGATGTTGGGGATGGTGTCTGGGCTGCGTTCGGCAAGGTCTTTGCGAATGATGAGAATGGTGATCCCCGCTGGGCCGAGGTTCTTCTGCGCTCCTGCGTAGATCAGGCCAAACTTGGATACGTCGATCGGGCGCCACAAGATGTCGCTCGACATGTCGGCCACCATGGGCACATCGCCGGTGTCCGGGAACGAGTGAAACTGCGTCCCCATGATCGTGTTGTTGCTGGTGATGTGAACGAACGCAGCCTTGGGATCGAGATCGAGTTCGTCGGGCTTGGGCACGCGCACGTACTTGCCGTCGACTTCGCCGGTGCCGCACGGGCGGGCCTGCCCAGTGACCCGCGCTTCAGCGAGAGCCTTCTTGCTCCAGGTCCCGGTCATGATGTAGTCGGCCGACTGACCGGGTCCACGAAGGTTCATCGGGGCGAGCGCAAACTGGCCGGTGGCGCCGCCCTGCATGAACAGCACTTCGTGAGTGTCTGGGATGTCGAGAAGCTCTCGAAACAGCGCCTTCGTTTCGGCATGCACCTTGGCGTACGCCGTGCCGCGATGGCTATGCTCGATCAGCGACATCCCAGTGCCTTCGTGATCGAGAAATTCTTGCTGGGCGAACTCAAGCGCCGAGACCGGAAGGGTCGCGGGGCCTGCACTAAAATTGATGACGCGAGCCATAGGCGCCGGAGACTAGCCCTGGCCGCCGCGGACGCAAGCTACCCGTGATTGCCGCTTGAATCGAAGTCGATTGCCGGGATAAAGAGGGGGCCTTGGAGAGTCTGATGACCGAAGAATCAAAGTCGATTAAGCGCGCGTCCCGGGCCGGCATGGCCTTTGGCGTTCTCGTGATGCTCGCGGGAGTGTTCACTATCGCGATGCCCCATGTGGGGGGCGTGGCCGCCACGGTAGTCGTCGCCGGAGCGCTCATCGTCGCAGGCCTCTTGGAGACGGTGTTCGCCTTCGGGGCGCCGTCGTTCGGGCGGGGCGTCTTGGCATTCTTGTTCGGCGCGATCTCGGTCGTCGCGGGGGTGGTGATCTTCGCGAACCCCACGTTCGGACTCACCACTCTCACGATCGCGGTGATTGCCTACTTCATCGTCGACGGGCTCTATCATCTGGTCGCGTTCTTTCGCCTCACGGAGGTGCGGGGACGCGGCTGGTTTCTGTTCGGCGGTCTGATTTCCCTCGCGCTTGCGATCATGCTCTCCGTCGACTTTCCCTCATCGGCGGAGTGGGCGATCGGACTCCTGGTCGGCATTCGGCTGCTGATGACCGGGTGGATGATGATCGTGATGGGTGGCGTCACCCATCGCGCTGCAAGGAAGATGACCCGCGTCTGACAGAGCGGCAGCCGGTCGTTGAGTTGCGCGAGGTGGGCGCGACGCTATACGATCGGCGACGATCAATTCGGGGTTGTAGCTCAGTTGGGAGAGCGCCGCGTTCGCAATGCGGAGGTCAGGGGTTCGATTCCCCTCAGCTCCACCGGAAGTGCAATAAAAACAGTCTGTTAGGGCGGCGTAGACAGGTCCTACCGCTCTGCACGCTCGCCTGAGATTGGCCCGAAAAGACGGCGCGCTCTACCTTGGTCGCTATGGGGGATCCACGTCGAACGACACGACGCCACAGCAGCATGCGAGTGCTGCTCTTCGCGCTTGTCTTGGGAACGGCATCGGCGACCGTGTCTACGAGCTGGGCACAGGACGGCGGCGCCGCGGTTCAACGCACGAAGTCGACGGACGCCGAAGCACGGGCCGTGTTCGAAGAAGGACGCGCCGCGTTCGACAGCGCCGACTACGAGAGGGCGCTTGCATACTTTCGACACGCGTATCGGCTGAGTGACCGGCCCGAGCTGCAATACAACATCGGCGTTGCAGCCGATCGACTCCAGCGCGAGGACGAAGCGCTTGCCGCGTTCGAAGCGTATCTTGCGAACACGACGCAGCCGACGCGGGAAGCCGAAGTTCGCGAGCGAATCGAAGCGCTGCGCGAGTCAATCGAAGTGCGCGAGTCGACGGAACGCGCGCTCGCCGAGGCCACGAAGCGCACCTTTGCGGAAACCGCCGAGCAGGAGGCGACGGCTGCGCGACTCGACTCCACCGATGATCCGAGGCGCCTGTCTCGGGCGACGATCGCGGGTGGTTCGGCGCTTGCGGCTGTGGGCGCTGCGGGAGTGACCGCGATGGCCGTTGGCCTCGCGCGGGACGGTTCATGCGCGAGCACCGTCAACGGCGAGTGCGTGACTGAGCGCTCGACGACCGCGTGGACTTGGGTGTACGGAGGCCTGGGCGCAGCGGCGCTTGCCGGCAGTGCCACTTGGTTTGTGCTTGGAGCGCGGCGTCAGCGCGAAGTAGGCAGACCGCAGGTCGCACTTCGCGGAGCCGGACTGCAGGTATCAGGTGTGTTCCATTAGGGTATTACGAACGATACCATCAATCTAGAGTCCGATTCGTGCGATGAGCTTGGTCGCGGTCGCAGTCAGCGCCTCGGGTTGGTCGGCGTGGGGCGCGCGAAACACCGGGATGTCGGGCAGGTAGTCGGCGAGCAGTTCGTGATTCGACTCGAGGCTGAGGTCGTCGTTCAGATCGCGTCGATCCACTTGGTTGAGGACGACCGCACAGACCGGGACCTCGTGCTGTCGCAGCGAGGCGACCGCGGTGAGCGTGTAGGACAGTACGCCGAGCTCGTTTCGCGCGACGACGATCGCCGGCAGACCGACGAGCTTGGCGAGGTCTGCAATCGTCTGGGTTTCGTCCAGTGGTACCAGTACCCCGCCCGCGCCTTCGACGAGCGCGAAATCCGCTTCGCTCGCGAGCTCTTCAATCCGCGACGCGAGGACCTCGAGCGAACCCACCGCGGGCCCGCCGCGTTTCTGCACAGCATACGGTGCAAGCGGCTCGCGAGCCCGATAGAGCCCCGGCGCGTTGGCAAGTGTCGATCGCCCGCACGCCTCGGCCAAGGCTTCGGCGTCCTGTGCACGCGGATCGACACCCGTCTCGAGGGGCTTGATCGCGGCGATCCGAGTGCCCCGGGCGGCAATGGCTCGTGTGAGCGCGCAGCCGAACCAGGTCTTGCCCACGCCGGTGCCGGTCGCGGTGATGAAGACTCCGTTCATCCTGTTCCTCCTAGGTCGGCGAACGCGCGGATCGCCTTGTCGATGTGTTCGTCGGTATGCGTTGCCATCGGCGTGACCCGAAGTCGGGCCGTCCCCTCGGCGACGGTGGGCGGTCGAATGCCCTGGACGAAAATGCCCTTCGCGAGCAGCTCCGCGGACATGCGCATCGTGTCGTGGTTGCTTCCGATCACGACCGGAACGATGTGGCTATCGCCTTCGATGACGCGGTAGCCGAGCCTGCTGAGCTCTGCGCGAAGTCGGCCTGCGTGGTGGAGGAGCTGGCTCCGTCGCGAGCCTGCTTCGCGTACAAGCGAGACGCCTGCAACCGCGGCGCGGGCGAGCGCCGGAGGAGGCGCGGTCGAGTAGATGTAGCTTCGGGCGCGGTTGCGAATGAGGGAGACGAGTTCTGGCTCGCCGGCGACGAACGCGCCGGCTCCGCCGAAAGACTTCCCGAGCGTGCCGATCAGGGCGTCTGGGACGACTCCTGCCTCGGCGCAGAGTCCCCGCCCCTCGGGGCCGAAGACGCCGAGGGAGTGAGCCTCATCGACCAGAAGCCCGGCGTCGTGCGCGCGGGCGAGCCGAAGCAAATCACTGAGCGACGCCGCGACGCCGTCCATCGAGAAGAGCGAGTCGCTGAGAATTAGCGCGCGCCGCGCCGAGCCGCGGTGTTCGCGCAGAAGCGCCTCCAGGTGATCGAGATCTCGATGCCGGTAGACGTGAACCGCTGCGCGTGACAGGCGGCAGCCGTCGATGAGGCTCGCATGGTTGAGCGCGTCGCTGAAGACGACGTCGGAAGACTCGGCCAGTGCCTGCACGGTGCCGACGTTTGCCGCGTAGCCGTTGGCGAAGAGGGCCGCGGCCGGTGCTCCTACGAATTCAGCGAGCGAGCGCTCGGCGGCCTCGTGTGCATCCATCGTCCCAGTGATGAGCCGGGAGGCTGCCGCGCCGAATCCCTCTTCAGGGAGCGCGGCTCGGAGAAGCGCCGGATGGTCTGCAAGGCCTAGATAGTTGTTGGAGCAGAGGCAGAGAATCTCGCGACCGTCGATCCGCACCACCGGGCCTTGGGCGGTCTCGATGCGGCGATGCGCACGAAGCAGTCCCGCAGCTTCCAGATCGTCGAGAGCCTGGCGCATCTCAGCCTGGAACCGCATTCTCGTCATCTAAGCGCCCTTGGCCGGAGGGTCAACGGGGGGCACCGCCGCGAGGGAGTTCCTGGGGAGTGTTGCACGTGCAACGGGTCGGAGCGCCGGGCCGGATTTGTTCGCAAGAGGGTACGGCATTGTTGCACGTGCAACGGGGGAGCTCAGTATTTGGCGCGGCGATCTCGGGGGAACTCTTCAGGGGGCGAGCCACTCCCCTCCACGGCCGGCGTCGCGCCGACTTTCCAACGAGCACCGGTCTCTCTCGTCGCAGCGTCGCGCCTCAGCGAAGCGTTCCCCGTGGGGAACGAGACCGCTTGCCGGTCGCCGATCAACGATTGCTTCGGGTGGTCGGTGGGAGTCGATGGGGCGACGGGTTGGTCAGGCGCCGCGTCACCCGGCGTGGCTAGCGACTTTTCTGGAGCGCGCGGAGGCACGAGATCTCCTGGGGGACTGGGTGGGAGCCTGGGTGGCGGGCCTGCGTGGGGGGGCCTCCTGCGTCGGAGCCCGTGTGGGGGCGTGCGTGGGGGCGTGCGCGGGGGGCCTGCGGGCGCCTGCGTGAGGCCCTCATGTTGCACGTGCAACACCCAGGAGGACTCCTTCGCAGGAGGCGCAGCACCGGGGAGAAAGTGAGACTCCAGCGTTTGTTGGGAAGGCAGTCGACTTCGGAGACCCCGCCCGCGCGACGACCGCTAGAGAACGAGACGGGCGCGCGGATCGACGTCGAATGCGTCTTGCACGGTCTCGAGCGCCTTCTCGACCTCAGGCGACTGCCCTTCGGGCAATACCACTTCGAGCTCGGCAATGAGGTCTCCGCGTTCCTTGCCCTTGGCTTCGATGCCCTTGCCTCGAATCCTGAGCTTGTTCCCGGTCTGCGAACCCGGCGGCACCGCCAGGGTCACCTTGCCGTCGGGCGTGGGCACGCTGACCTTCGCCCCCGCATAGGCCTCGAGCGGGCTCACGGGCACTCTCACGCGGAGCTGTTTGCCCTCGATCGAGAAGAACGGATGCTCCCGGACCATTACGCGAAGCAGAAGATCGCCCGCCGGTCCTCCGTCTTGGCCGTGTCCACCTTGGCCCCGCAGGCGGATCTTCCCTTCGTTCTGAACCCCTGCCGGAATCCTGACCTTGAGACTTCTTTCAGTTCCGTCAGAGGAACGCAGCATGAGCTCTTTGGTGCAGCCGAGCACCGCGTCGCGAAACTCGATCGTCACCTCGGACTGCATGTCGGCGCCCGGCCGCGCGGTGCGGGTATAAGTACCCCCGGCGGCGCCGCCGAATAGGTCCTCGAGGTTCACCCGAAACGAGCCCGGTCCGGCCGAACCGCCACCCCGTACCGAACCACCGAAGATGTCTCCGAAGTCGAATGCGCCGCTGCTGCCGAATCCGCCGCCTCCACCGAAGTCTCCGCCGAACCCCACAGGCCCTCGGGTGGCCGCTCGGTACGCGTCCGGGTCGAAGCCATCCCGAAGTCCAAGCTCCCCAAACTCGTCGTAGAGCTTGCGCTTCTCTGGGTCGGAAAGAACTTCGTATGCCGCCGACACATCCTTGAAGCGGTCCTCCGCGGAAGCATCGTCGGGATTGCGATCCGGGTGCAGCTCACGCGCAAGCGCGCGGTACGCTTTCTTGATCGCGTCCGGCTTCTCGTCGCGCGATACCCCCAAAATCGAATAGAAATCGCGATCAGGCATTGGGCCTCAACATAATCACTTCCAATGCTCTTTCAATGAGGGCATCGGACGGAATGCGCCATATTGGCATCTTTAACGCTCTCTATAAGCCAAAATTGGCGCATTAAACCCCCTGCTCCGTCTGCCTAGCGGCAAGCGCCGCTGTTCTTGCTGCGCTGCTGGCTGCATGATACTCGCTCGCCATGGGTTTAGTCGACGTAAGCCGACTCCCGCAGCACGTCGCAGTCATCATGGACGGGAACGGGCGGTGGGCGAGTGCACGGGGGATGCCGCGGACGGCTGGTCACGAACGCGGGGCCGATTCGGTTCGCGAAGTCATGCGCACGGCGCGACGGCTCGGAATTCCCGCACTCACACTCTACGCGTTCAGCGAACAGAACTGGGACCGACCGGGCGAGGAAGTCGACGCGCTCGTCGAGCTTCTTTGCGAGCATCTCATCTCCGAACGAGACGAGCTGATCGACAACGAGATTCGTCTGTCCGCGATCGGACGTCTTCACAAGCTTCCGACGCGCGCGCGTGAGCGTTTGCATTCGTTGATGAGCGACACAGCCCACTACGAAGGAATGACGCTCACCCTCGCCCTCTCGTACGGCGGCCGTGAGGAACTCGCGGATGCGGCGCGCGCGATTGCGCACCAAGTCGCCGAAGGCTCGCTCGATCCCGACGATGTCAACGAGTCTCTGCTCGACCGAACGCTACCTTCGATGCGCGTGGGTCCGGTCGACCTCTTGATCCGAACCAGTGGCGAAGAGAGGCTCAGCAACTTCTTGCTCTGGGGCGTCGCCTACGCGGAGATGGTGTTCACGGACACGCTTTGGCCCGATTTTCGCGCGGAATCGCTCTACTCCGCGGTGCGCGAGTATCAGGCCCGAGAACGCCGATTCGGGCTAGTCGACGAAGAGTCGGCCTCGTCGTCGAGCACCAACGGCAGTGGTTTGGAGCACGCGGTATGACCGATCCCCTAGGTCACGATCTTCCTCCAACCCGACGTCTCTCGGGAACCGCCCTTCGCGTGGCGACCGTGATCCCGCTCATCCCTCTGATCATCTGGATGATGTTCGTCGGTCCACGATGGGTCTGGCATGCGTTCATCCTCGCCGCGATCGCCGTCGGCGGGTACGAGATGATGGCGATGAAGGTTCCCGAATCGCGCGCGCTTCGCGTGTGGGGTTCCGTCTCGTCGGTGGCCTTTGCGTGCGCCGTGATCTTCGGCACCTCGATCGCTCACGTCTACGGGGTAGTGCTGCTGCTGATTTTGGCGACGATGGTCCTGGGGCTCTTGCAGGACGATCCGCTGCACAACGCCAGCGTGCACTTGGGATGGTTGATCGCGACCCCGATCTACGTGGGCGGCGCGCTCGCCACCGTCGACATCCTTCGCGACTTTCCTCCTACGGGTGCCTGGGTGCTTCTCGCGTTTGGGCTCGCATGGGCGAGCGATACCTCCGCCTATTTCGTCGGGCGAAAGTTCGGAAAGACCAAGCTCGCGCCCCGCATTTCTCCCAAGAAGACCCTCGAGGGGGCGGGCGGCGGCCTCGCCGGATCGGTGATCTTTTCCGCGATCATGAGCACATTCATCCCCGCCCTTCCCGTTCTCGACGCGATTGCGCTGGGCCTGGTGGCGGGAACCGCCGGCCAGGGTGGCGATCTCTTCGAGTCGGTTCTCAAACGCAGCAGCGGCGTCAAAGACAGCGGCGGAATCCTTCCGGGACACGGAGGGCTGCTCGATCGCGTGGACGCGCTCGTGTTCACCGCGCCCGCAGCGTGGGCCTACGGAACGTTCATCGCCGGGCTCTGATCTCGTGAACTCGGTCTAGCGCTTCGCGGCCTTCTTGATCTGCCCGAGGTCGAGGATTGCACCGCCCTCGCCGACCACGATCGGCTGGGTACCATCCCACTTCTCCACAGCGCGAAGCATGACGATCTCTGCCGAGATCGTCCGTTTCAAGAGCTCCTGCGCCTTGGCTTCGGCTTCGGCTCGCGCGAGCATCGCTAAGGCCTCGCCCTTGGCTTTCGCTTCGGCTTGCTCCGCCTCGACTCTGATTCGCGCCAGGTCGTTTTGAGCCGTCAGGGCCCGCTGTTCCGCCACCTGCTTGGACTCGACCGCCTGCTGATACTGGGGGTCGAACTGGAAGTCCGTAATCGATAGCTCGGTGACGTTGATGTCGTTCTTGGCGAGCGTCGTCGCGATGTTGGCCGCGATGTCGTCCTTCACGGCTTGTCGTTTCGTGATGAGCTCTTCGGCCGTGTACTGCGCGGTAGCCTTCTTCACCGCTTCCTGCAGCGCGGGGTCGATGATCGTCGTTTCGACGACGTCCCGGGTACCGACGTTTCGAAAGACCTCGACGATTTTCGCGCCGTCGAGTCGGTAGTTGAGCGCGATCTCCGTCGAGACCACCTGAAGGTCTTTGGACGATGCGGTGGAGCTCGCTCCGATCTTGTGGACGCGCGTGGACATGTTGATGATCTGCGTCTTCACAGGGGTGCGAAAGTAGATCCCCTCGGGAAGGGGATCCAGCTGGATTTGACCCCACTTCATGATGATTCCCAGGTTGCCGGCGTCGACCTGCGTGCAGGCTCCCAGGCTCGAAAAACAGAGTACGGCGAGGAGCGCGCGACCGGCGCTCGTGGGTATGCGTGTGTTGGACATTGCATCCTGTATAGGACGAAACTCGGCGAGGACGCGGTTTTTCGGCCTCGCCCACGAACGGCTCGACTGCGGCCCCGGCACGGGACGACCCGCGGTCGAACCCCCCTGGTAGCGTAGAAAACGCCGGTGTAGGCTCCCGCCGATGGATTCAGCAGCTGAAGAATTCGGTTTCTTCGAGGTCGTTCAGAGCTACCTCGACGAAGCCGCAAAGGTCGTGGGTCTGCCCGAGCACGTGCGCGAGATTCTGAGCGAAACGAAGAACGAGCTGATCGTGCACTTTCCGGTCCGAATGGATGACGGTCGCAACCGGATGTTCAAGGGCTACCGGATTCAGCACAACAACATCATGGGTCCGTTCAAGGGCGGCATTCGCTATCACCAGGACGTCACCCTCAACGAGCTCAAAGCGCTGTCGATGCAGATGACCTGGAAGTGCGCGCTGCTCGGCGTGCCCTTTGGCGGAGGCAAGGGCGGCATCAAGTTCAACCCTCGCGAGCACTCAGAGGACGAGCTGCGGCGCATCACCCGTCGCTTTACGCACGCGCTGAGCAGCAACATTGGCCCGTCGCGCGACATCCCTGCCCCGGACGTGGGGACAAACGCGAACACGATGGTCTGGATGATGGACACGTACATCAACACCGGGCCGACGTATGAGAAGAGCGATCAGCGCGCGGTGGTGACCGGGAAGACGATCAACGCGGGTGGTTCGGAGGGACGCGAAAAAGCCACCGGCCAAGGCGTGGTGTTCTGCATCAAAGAATGGGCGCGAGAACGGCGCTTCGAACTCGAGGGCGCGACCGCCATCGTGCAGGGATTCGGCAACGTCGGTTCGAACGCCGCGCTGCTCCTGGCGAAGCTCGGTGTGTCGACCGTCGCCATCGGAGACCACACGGGCTACCTTCGTAACGACGAAGGCTTCAACGCACACAAGGTCCAGGAGTTCGTGCGGATGCACGGATCGATCCGTGGCTATCCGCGCGGTGAGAGCATCACCCGGGACGAGTTCTTCGAAACCCCCGCTGACCTATTCATCCCGGCCGCGCTTGAAAACCAGGTGGGCGAAAAAGAGGCGACCGCGCTGAAGGTGAAGCTGGTCGCCGAAGGTGCCAATGGTCCGGTCAACCCCCAAGGGGAGGCTGTGCTCGCGGACCGGGGGATTCCAATCATTCCGGACGTTCTCGCCAACTCGGGCGGGGTGACTGTCAGCTATTACGAGTGGGTTCAGAACCGCAACAGCGAGCACTGGGACGCTGAAGAAGTGCAGCGCCGCCTTCGGCACATGATGCGCCGGGCTTACCAGCGGACCACGTTCTACGCGACGGAAAAGAAAGTGAATCCGCGCATCGCGGCCTACAGCCTCGCGCTCGAGAGCCTGGCCACCTCGTACGCCGAGCGCGGCATCTTCCCCTGACAGATCTGGAAAACCTGGACCCCGGGACACGCGCTTCGTACGCCGAGCGCCTTGACAATTCGTGGCCCGAGAAGCACTTCCCTAAGCCATGGTTGCGCAAGCTGTATTCCAGGGGCCCATCCCCGCAGAGGGCGTCGAGGTGCTCCTCGGAAGTCTCGAGGAAGTCGGTACCACCGGCGTGCTTCTCTTTGACAGTCCGGACGGATCGGGGAGCGTGCGGCTCCTTCATGGACAGATCGCCGAGACCGAAACGACGCCCGACGAGGCGCG
This sequence comes from uncultured delta proteobacterium, assembly GCA_963845195.1. Lineage (GTDB taxonomy): Bacteria > Myxococcota_A > Polyangia > Polyangiales > Houyiibacteriaceae > SG8-38. Next base: position 423,915 of record CAWJRH010000001.1, on the reverse strand, counting down.
CGCGATCGAGATGCTTCTCAGGCTCCGTGAAGGCGAGTTCGCCGTCTACACTGCACTGCCACCGCTGCCGGTCTCGCGCGGCACCGAGACGACGCGGCGCGGTTCACTTTCGGTGCATCCTCCCGCTGAGCTTATGCGCTACTGTGAAAACGCGGGACTCACCGGCCGGCTACTTCTCGAGCGACGCGGACGCCTCGCGATCGGCTACTACGACAAGGGAGAGCTCGAAGACGTCAGCATTGACGAAGGCACCGCAGCCGACTTCGTCAATGCGCTCGACTGGACCGAGGGAACCTTTCGCGTCGACGCGGTACCGCCCCCGCGCGAGACGCTCCCCCCGATGCTTCGCGACTCGACCCCTGCGAATCCGTTGAGTCCTACGACACTCCCGTCCCTCGAAGCGGAAGGCACGGGAGCCCAAGGCCCCTACGCGCGGAAGGACCCCACCCCGGTCTCCGCCCTCCGACCCAAGATGGAGCGCGACGAAGACGCCACCATACGCATCGTGCGGCGGTACATGGTCGACGACGAAGACGCCCAAGGGCAGGCGGATCTCGCCGAAGACGAGTGGAGTCCGCTGGAGTATTCTCCCTCTTTTCGCACGAAACCTGCTACAACCGCTCCTGTGAAGTCCAAAGACGACGGTCGGCAAATCGGCTTCTGGCGCACTCTCGGCTGGGTGGGCGCCGTGTTTCTGGTGGTCATGGGCTGCCTCTGGCTTCTCGCTGCGCTCCCGCCGCTGGAGTAGTCTCGGCGCCGTGGGCCCGCGGTCGCGACCGAAACGCTGGCGTTCTGCTTGCAACGACTTTTGCAACGCCGCCGGTCGATGCCGCGTCGCCGGTCTGCTTCTCATGTCCTTGGCGCTCGGCTCGCTGGCCCCGGCGCAGAGCCTCGTGGGCCGGGCCGCTGCGCAAGACGATCAGCCGGACTGGCCCTCGGGCACACCGTACCAACCGGGTGCTCCCGACGCGGACACCGTTACCCTCGCGGAGGACGCCCCCGAGCCGTACCAGCCGGGCGAAGTCGTTCCGGTGCCGCCGCAAGATGAAGCCGACGAGGAACCCTTCGTCGATCCCTACGGTGCAGCGAGCGAAGGACAGAGCCCTCGGCAGATTTCGTCCCAGGTTCGATATGTGCTCGAACGGATCGAGGTCGTCGGCAACTCACGCACCAAGCACCGCATCATCCGCAAGTTCGTTCCTCTCGAGCCAGGGCAGTTTCTCGATCCCGAATCTCCGGAGCTGCTGGCCACCGAATGGCGCCTCATGGGCACAGGCTGGTTTGACTGGGTAGACATCCGGCTCGAGCGCGGCGACAAGCCCGGGTACGTGATTCTCGTCGTTCACGTCCAAGAGCGGAACACGGTGATTATCGAGCAGCTCGTCGCGGGCCTGTCGGAGGGCGTCTTTGAGAGCAATCGAACGCGCAATCTTTCTCCATGGCTCGGCTTCAAGCTGACGGAGACCAATCTAGCCGGACTCGGCATCCGCCTCTCGGGTACCGCGCTGCTCAGCCAGTTCAATCAGGGCGGTCGGATCGACCTCCGATACCCGAAGCTCATCGCCGATCAATGGGGTCTTCGATTTGGCACGTTCTTCCTCAACGGCAGGGAATTCTACGGAAATAACCCATTGGTGAGCGTGCCGTGCGGGGCCCCGACATGCCCGGGAACCTCGATCGTGCCGAGCGCAATCGTTCGGTATCGGCGCGGCGGCTTCATGCTCGGCACCGACAAGGACATCACCTCCAAGCTCCGGTACACGCTCGACTGGATCGGCGACATCGTCAGCGTTCTCCAGCGGCCCGAGGCGGCAAGCGAGACCTGGGGAGACCAGATTCGTCCGATCGACTTCGCGATTCAGAACGGGCGAAGCTTCGTCTCGTCGCTCCGCTTCGCGCTGATATTCGACAAGCGCAACGACCCAGGGTTCACCAAAGAAGGCGTGCTCCTGCGCGGCGCGGTCACCGTTGGAACGCGGTTTCTCGGTAGTGACTACGACTACCTGCAGCTCGAGTTCTGGGCGCGTCGATGGTGGCGCCTTCCGTGGAACCACACCATTCGCTTGGGCGTCTTCGGCGGTGCCTCGTTCGGCAACACGCCCTTCTTCTATCTGTTTCACGTGTCGGACCTCACCGACCTGGTGCCTTCGCGCTTCTTGCAGATGCAGCTCGACAGCCGCACCGCACCCAATCTCCTCAACACCTCGATCGAGAACAACTACCTGGGCGATCTCGCTTGGCGGATCGACATCGGCTACGACATTCCGGTCTACGAGCGGGTTCGAGACCGCGGTTTGCGTGAGATCGATCTTTACATGTCGATTGGCCTCTATTCGCTCATGGACATCCGCGATCAGCGTCTCCAGGCGGGCGGATATTCGGGTTTCTCGCGCTACCCGATGGATCTCACCTTCGATTTCGGGTTCCGTTTCGATACCCGCGCGGGCGTCTTTCAGGTCGGTTTTTCGACACTCTTGGGATTCATTCGCCTGTGAGGTACGCGCTCATAGCGTGTCTCTGGCTGTTCGCAGTCGTCGCAGCTGCCCAGACGAGCAGCGAGCGCGACGTCGCGGTGACATGGTCGCGGGGCGCTCCCAAGGTGAGCTTCTCGGCCAAGGATCTCGCCGACGCGAAGGTTCGCAAGGAGCTTGAAAGCGCTCTTCGGAAGCGCATCGTGATCACGGTGTCCGCGCAGGTTGGGGGCTCGGGTCGCACGATCGTGACGCGGCAGTTCGGCTGTGACGTTACGCGCGATCTCTGGGAAGACGGATACCTGGTTCGCATCGGCACGCGAACCGAGCGGTTGTCCACGCTCGACAAGGCGCTCGATCGGTGTCTCGTCGTCGAAGGACTCTTTGTAGGAGAGCCGCCGAAGTACGAGTCCTACCGCGGGAAACAGATCTTCTTCTCGGTGCGCGCTGAGTTCAATCCGATTTCGGACAAGCAGTGCCGTGAGCTCATCCAACCGTCGGGAAGCGATGACCCCATAGGCCCGATCACGGTAAGCATCGTTCGTCGTCGAATCTGTCAGGCCGAGCGCACCGTCCTCTTTCGAAGCGCAGAAGTTCGGGTGCCCGAATGAGCCGGTTCGAACGCAAGATTCTCTTCGCGATCGGCCTCTCGGTGTTTCTTGCCCTGGCCGGGAGCGTGTTTCTTGCGCAGGGGGCCCTGCGCGAGGTGTATGGAGTCGGCGTAAACGCTCGTTTTGGAGAGGAAATCGAGGGTGCGGTAGAGGCCAGGCGCTCCCAGCTCATCGCGCTTCGCAAAGGCTCGGACGAGGTCGCGGATGCCGTCGCATCCGCCGTCGAGTCAGCGGTCCTGCGGCGCACGAAGCCCGAGGCACTCGAGGTCGTGCTGACAGGACTTCTCGAGCGATACGATGAAGTGAGTCGCATCCAAGTCGAGTCCGACACCGGCATGGTCCTCGAGGCGGTTCGTGAGCTCGACGGGGACGATGTCCGCGCGACGACCCGCGAGCGTCGCGTCGAGGCTGCGGGAAAGACCTTTGACGTCGATGTCGAGGTGACCGTGCCCGAGGAGCTCTTTCGGCGTCTGCAAGAAGCAGGCGAGGCCGCCGAGGTCTACTCGCGACTTCAGCAGCAGAGCGCGTCGGTATCGTCGATCTACATCTGGGTGTTCGGTGTCCTGGTGTTCCTCGTCATCCTCGCTGCGTTCCTGATCGGCGCGATTCTTTCTCGTCGCGTCACCCGTCGCGTCACCGACCTCGCCGAAGCAAGCCGCCGTGTCGGAGCGGGGGATTTCTCGGTCACGCTTCCGACCGGGTCGACCGACGAGGTCACCGAGCTCACACAGGCGTTCAACGACATGGTCCGCGATCTACGCTCTTCGAGGACCCGCATCGAGTACCTCCAGCGCGTCAGTGCCTGGCAGGACTTCGCTCGTCGTCTCGCACACGAGATCAAGAACCCCCTGACACCGATCCAACTCGCCGCGCAGGAGCTCGACGAAACCTACGAGGGTGATGACGCCGCCTACCGCCGCAAACTCGAGCACGCGCGTGCAATCATCGAGGAGGAGGTTGCGACGCTGCGCCGTTTGGTAGGCGAATTCAGTGCGTTTGCGAAGCTTCCGCAGGCGGACTTGGCACCCGCCGACCTCTGCGAACTCGTGCAGTCCGTACGAGATTCCGTGCCTGCGATCCTCGAAGACGTCGGGAAGGGCGTCCGGGCTCCGATCGACGTTCACATGAGCTGTGCAACGAAGCCGATGCCCGTACGTATGGACGGCATGATGCTCAGGCGTGGAGTTGACAACATCCTGCGCAACGCGGTTCAGGCCGCGTACGCAGCGCATCCCGAAGGGGGCGGCGCTGTGCTCCTTCGCGCGTACGCCGCGGAAGACCACGCTGTGATCGAAGTGCGGGACAACGGATCCGGGATTTTGGCATCGGACTGGGAGCGAGTCTTTGATCCGTATTACACCACAAAATCCGAAGGCACCGGGTTGGGTTTGGCCATCGTGAAGAAGGTCGTACTCGAGCACGGCGGGCACATCACCCTCGACCGCGCTCCGGAAGGTGGGGCCCGATTCCAAATTGAGCTGCCGCTGATGGGGTCAACATGAGTGAAACGTCAGGCTGGCAGGGGACCTGGCAGTGGCTCTTGATGATAGCCGTTTTCGTGGGCGTGTACGCGCTTGCTTCGCGGCCCAAGCCGCTTCCGCTGGTAGGGAAGTCAGCACCGGACATCACCCTGCCGGTCACGGGGGCGCCCGACGGCGCCCTTCAGCAGCGACTCGCCGATCTGCGTGGTCGCGTCGTCGTTCTCGACTTCTGGGCGAGCTGGTGCACGGCGTGTCGGCGGGCTTCCCCGATACTCAGCGCCGCCAGCGAAGAGTTCGCTGACGCTCCGGTCTCGTTTTTCGGGGTCAACGTGGAGCCGATCACGAAGGCCCAGCTCGAGGAGGCGCACGCGTCCTTCGGAACCTCCTTTCCGACCATGCACGACCGGGCAGGCGCGGCGCAGCGAGCCTACGGCATCAAGATGCTGCCCACGGTCGTCGTCATTGCCCCAGACGGGGCCATCGCCTGGGCAGCGAGCGGGGTCCCAAGCCGTTCTGACCTTCGGGACGCGGTTTCCAAGGCATTAAACTAACGGTAATTGCTCACGGTTGACGAGAGATGGTCCCACTGTTAGTTTCGCCGGCCGCGCGGGCACGCCACGCGCGTGAGCCCGCGCACGCAGAGGAGTTTCTTTGGTCCAAGCCCTTCAAGGTCCCAGCTTAGAAGAGCGCGTGGCGCGGCTCACCGAGTTGATGGACTCGGTTCCGGAGGATGCGCGTCAGGAGTATCAGCAACGGTTTGACGTTGCGTGGATCTACCACGACAGCGCGCTCGAGGGCGTGGTGTACGCGATGGACGAGCTTCGCGACGCGCTCCGCGACGGGGTGGTCGCCGACACGTCGATGATTCCCGTGTACGACGAAATCCGCAATCACGTCGCGGCGATCGAGATCATCCGCGAGCTCGCTACCCGGCGCCGCTCGGCGATCAACCTCGAGGTCATCAAGCGCCTGTTCGCGCAGCTCGCTCCCGAAGAGCTCGAGGGCAAGGGTCCCCCGAAGTACCGCAAGGACATGCCTCTTCATCGTCTGTACTTCCACGAGATCGCGCAGCCCGACAAGATCAGCTACCGAATGCGTCAGCTAGTTCAGTGGCTCGGCGACCCGGAGACGAAAAAGACGATGCATCCGGTGCGGATGGCGAGCAAGGCGCACTATCAGCTTTTGCACATCTACCCGTTTCCGAGGCACAGCGGCAAGGTTGCTCGCCTGGTGATGAATCTGATCCTGATGCGGGCGGGTTTCCCGCCGGTCGTGATTCACGCGACCGAGCGACAGCGCTACTACGAAGCCCTTCGTGCCGGTGAGGACGCAACGGCGAATCTCGTCAATCAGGCGCTCGGCGCCGGTATCGAGACGGCGATCCAGCACTTCGAACACCCCTCTGCCTAGAGGGCACCGTTCGGCGAGCGCCGCGTTGCGCTAGTCCCTCACGAAGCGGCGGAGGGCCGATATCACCGCGAACTGGGTGGCACCGGCCTCGAGCACGCTGGCAGCGTTTTCCGGCCCAATGCCGCCGATCGCCACCACCGGGGGAGACACGGCGCCGCAAACCTCTCGGAGCTGTTCGAGCCCCACTACGGGGTCAGGGTTGTCCTTGCTCGTGGTCGCGAAGACGGGACCAAACGCGATGCGATCGGCGCCACGGCGCTCCGCCTCGAGGGCCTGGGCGAGGCTGTGGGTCGACAGCCCGATGCGCATTGCACCCACGACCAGGCGGGCATCCTCGATCGACATGTCCTCCTGGCCGAGGTGCAGTTCGTCTGCTCCCACCATCGCGGCGAGATCTGGACGATCGTTGACGACGAATGCGACTCCCGCGGCCCTGCAGCGGGTCCTCAGGCCCTGAGCCGCAGCGAAGAGCTCTTTGTCCGCTGCGTGCTTGTCGCGAAGTTGAAGAGCCGTGCATCCCGACTGCAAAGCTCGTTCCGCGAGCGCTCCGGCGGCTCCCTCGATGTCCACGATCGCATAGAGCGAGTCGCGCCAGCGATTCAGCGTCATGAGTCGTTCTCGGTGACTGGTTCGACGAGCGCGCCGTAGAGTTCAGGCCTTCGGTCGCGGAGAAAATCCCAGTTGTCCCGATAGCGACGGAGGGCGGCGCGGTCGATCCCGGCCAACGCGAAGCCTTCCTCGTCGCGCGCAAGTTCCGAGAGCAACTCGCCGCGGTGGTCCGCGATGAACGAACTTCCGTAGAAGGTGAGGGAACCTTCGACGCCTATGCGGTTCGCTGCAACAACTGGCGTTGCGTTGGCGACCGCATGTCCAAGCATCACCCGTCTCCATGGGTCACGGCTGTCCTCGCCGGGAGTGCTCGGCTCCGTTCCGATCGCCGTGGGGTAGAGAAGCAGCTCGGCACCCTGCAGGACCATCGCGCGGGCCGCCTCGGGGAACCATTGGTCCCAACAGACGCCAACCCCAATGCGGCCGTGTCGGGTTTCCCAGGTGCGGAACCCCGTGTCGCCGGGCCGAAAGAAGAACTTTTCCTCGTATCCTGGGCCATCCGGAATGTGGCTCTTGCGATAGACGCCAAGGCGGCTGCCATCGGCGTCGATCATCACCAGGCTGTTGAAGCGATCGTTGCCGGCGCGTTCGAAAAACGAGAGGGGCAGGACGACCGAGAGTTCTCGGGCAAGCTCCTGCATATGCTCGATCGTGCGGTGCCCCTCCAAAGGCGCGGCCAGCTCGAACGCGACCGGGTCTTTGTCCTGCGGGAAGTACGACCCTTCGAAGAGCTCGGGAGCGAGCACGACCTGGGCTCCGGCCGCCGCCGCATCGCGGATTAGTCGCTCCACCTTCGAGACGTTCGCATCGCGCGAATCGTGGAGGGCGCATTGAACGACGGCAACTTGCAGAAATGGAGTCATGGCTCGGGGTGAGGCTGAGGCTGGGTGACGCAATGAAACGCGCCCCCACCGCGTAGCAGGTCGTTGGCGCGAAGGCCGACCACGGCGCGACCAGGAAACGCGCCCTCGAGGACCGACTGGGCCTTGCGGTCGTTTTCGACATTCCAGATGGGCACGATGACAGCCTCGTTGGCGATGTAGAAGTTGCAGTAGTTGGCAGGCAGCGGCTCGCCTTCGGGACCTTCGACCAGCCCGGGCGATGGAATCGTCACCACCGTGAGCCCAGCATCTCGCAGGCACCTCTCGATAGCCTGCAAGGTCGCGGAGTCCGGATCGCCTTGTTCCGGGCGGGCGCATAGAACCGTTCCCGGCGCGATGAACCGGGCAACCATGTCAACGTGCCCGTCGGTGTGGTCGTGGCTAAGTCCTCGATCCAGCCAGATGACTTGTTTTGCCTCCACGCACTGGCTCAGCGCGCGCTCTGCGGCGGTGCGAGAGAGACCAGGGTTGCGATTGGCGTTCCGCAGACAGGAGTCGGTCGTGATGAACGACCCGGCACCATCGAACTCGAGGCCGCCACCCTCGATCACCAGATCGCTCAGCCGCGTGTCGGCCTTGGTGTGTTCTGCGACCCAGGCGCCGACCTCGGCGTCGTACGGCATCTGGAACTTCCCGCCCCATCCGTTGAAGCGGAACTGCACGGCGCCCAGGGTTTCGTCGTTGCCCCAGCCGAACAGCGGAATCGTGTCTCGGGTCCAGCAGTCACCGTATGGCGCTCGGATGTATTCGACGCGCGAGGAGGCCCCGATCTCCGATCGCGCGCGCCGTTCGACCTCGGCGTCCAAGACCAAGAGCCGGACGTTCTCGTTGCCCGCCTCGGCAATCGTTCGGCAGAGCGCGGCGATCGTCCGCTGCGCGGCCTCGAGGCCCGTCTCACCGAGCCATTCGTCGTGCAGATGCGGAAACGCGAGCCAGCAGCACGCGTGAGGCTCCCATTCGGCCGGAATTCGAAGCGGGCCCTGCATTGGTCGATTCTACCACGCAAGAACCTCATCCTCACCGAAGCGCGCGACCATTTCGTCGACGTGGGTGAGGACCGCGGCGCGCCGCTGCTCGAGACCGTCGATCTGCTTGCGATTCAGAACCGGGGCAAGCGGGTCCGTCGCCATCGCTGCGGCGAAAGCCTCGACGTCCAGTCGACGAATCGACTCGATGGTGGAGCGTCGGAAGCGCTGCACGGCTTTCAACCTCGCTTCCATGAGGCCAAGCCGCTGTTCGCCGAGCCAGAAGCCAGCGCCGTTGTCGAGATAGATCAGGGGTCCGCCTTTACCGCGGGTACGTACGTTGGTGAAGTTGCCTCCCCACCGGTCGACGTTCTGGGTGAGGTAGTCGAACACGATCATATCCGATAGCTCGGCGGGTCTGCCTTCGACGTCGGGCCGTGTTGCCAAGGGGCGGCTCGGATCGGTGGCTTCGCGCACACCGGGACGGCCATTCAGATCCGAGCGGTAGTCCATCGGGCGTTGATACGGATTGATCGGGAGGCTCGGCTGTACGCGGATCCAGCGCTCCCAACCGCGACCGAGTCTCAAGCGATCGAGAGTTTCGGGGATCCACCAGATGAACGCTCCGACCAGCACGCCTTCCGCGTCGAACCGGAGCTCATCGATGCGAGCGTCGCCCCGCGCCGCGTCGACCAGAGACCCCCAAGGGAACCTGCGACCCGTCGTTGGCGGAACTCGCCCGAGGCCGAGTTCACGGTCGAGATAGTAGGCCGCAACCTCGGAGTACCAGTGTGCCGCGGAGAAGGTTTGCTTCGGCTTGAAGTAGCCCTCCGTCCCATCGGTCAGCTCGATTCTGAATGCGAGGCTCCTGCCGCCGCGGCCCTTGGTCACCGTGAGGAGGGGCTGGTCCCGAAGGGAGGCTACCCGCGGCGCATCGGGCTCGCCGAGGAAGCTCGGTTCAGCGTGGTCGGCGCCCGCAAACCCGGGAGTCAGCCAGAGGAGACAGAGGAACAGAAACGGGATCGATCGGCGCACCGGCGGGAGGGTAGTCGTTCTGACGCCAGTTGCGCGCGCGATCTCACCGGGTCCGCATACGGCACTGAAATAATTTTCTGTTTAAGAAGGACATCTTTTTACCTTTCGCCTAAAGAGGTGAAAATAGGCGTTTCCACGCGCAATTCATTGGATTGAGTTAACCCGTACGGTGGCATTAGGCCTGCTTCTCTCGGCATAGTGAAACTCGTATGAGGCAATGCGAGCCACCGCCTAGGTGGAAAATACCTGTAACGCTGTGCTTCGGACTGCTCCTGTGCAGCTGCGACGGTCTGATCGGCCGAGAGCGAATCCAGGATCTTCCGCGTCCACCAAGGGCCCAGGACCTCTACGTCTGCGCGGATCCCGGCTCGATCAAAGTCGGAAGTTCCCCGGTGCGTCGCCTGACGAACGTCGAGTACGAGAACACCGTAGAGGACCTTCTCGGTGGCGCTCTGCCACAGCTCCCCGAGCAGCCGACGGACACGGTTCTCGAAGGGAGCTTCGAAAACGATGCTACCTCGCTCGGCCCCTCGGACGTTCGGATCGCGCGCTATGAGGACGCCGCCAACGCGCTTGCGGACTACGCCGTGGACGACCCGGGCGTGCGAAGCCGTTTGATTCCCTGCGACCCCTCGGTCGATGCTGCTCGCTGCGGGCGCGAGTTCGTCGAGATCTTCGGCCTCCGCGCATTTCGTCGACCTCTCAACGCCGAAGAACAGTCGCGTTGGCTGTCGTACTTCGAAGACCAACGCGCTGCGATCGACTTCGATGCGGCCGTTCAGCTCACAGTGTCGGCGATGCTGCAGTCTCCGCAGTTTCTCTATCGCCTCGAATCAGACGAGAGTGAAGACGCCCCGCGAGAGCTCAACGGCTACGAGGTCGCCAATCGGCTCTCTTACTTCCTTTGGGAAAGCATGCCCGACCAAGAGCTCTTCGATGCTGCCGCCCGCGACGAGCTTCGCACCGATGCTCAACTCGAAGCACAGGCGCGGCGGATGCTTACCGACCGACGCGCTGCAGCCGCGATCCGGAACTTCCATCGCCAGTGGCTCCACCTCGACCGCGTTCTCGACGAAGACAAAGTGCCTGCCCAGTTCCCGATGTGGGGGGAGCAAACCAAGGCGTCCGCACGCGAGGAATCGCTGCGCTTCATCGAGAACGTCATTCTCGACGGGGGCACGGTCACCGACCTCTTCACCAGCAACGTCGCGTACGTCGATGAGGCAATGGCAGAGCTCTACGGCGTAGAAGCGCCACGCGAGCAATGGGGGCGCGTCGAGCTAGATCCGAACGAAAGAGCGGGAATTCTAAGCCGAATCGCCTTCCTTGCGGCCCACGCGCACGATGCGAATGGCTCGCCGCCGCTGCGGGGCGTGTTCGTGATGGACCGCATCCTCTGTGAGCCGCGGCTGTCTCCGCCGGCCGACGCGGACATCTCGCCTCCCCAACAAGATCCGAACCAGGGTCCCAGAACCAACCGCGAACTCTTCGAAGAGCGCGTGGCGCCCGACACCTGCCGCGGCTGTCACGTTCGAATCGACGGATTCGGCTACGGGTTCGAGGCCTACGATGCCGCAGGCATCTTCCGCGAGTTGGACAACGGGTTCCCGGTAGACGCGAGCGGATTTGCGATCGGCCTCGGTTCGAACGAAACGGAGTACGACGGTGCGGTCGAGCTGCAGGGTCTTCTTGCGCAGAGCGAAGTCGTTCACGAGTGCGTGAGTACGCAGTGGTTCACCTACGCGTACGGAAGAAGCCTCGAGGCCGCAGACGCCTGCCAGCTTCAGGCGCTTCAAAGCGCGTTCATCGACAACGGCGGCAACGTCCTCGAGCTCCTCGTCGATCTCGTGACGCAGCCCGAATTCCGCATGAGGGCCCCCGGAGGAGCGATATGAGCGGGCAGCGACACATCATGGATCGGCGCCGTTTTCTGACCGCGCTTGGGCTCGGAGCGGGGTCTCTGTATCTTCCGTCGCTCCGTCCCCGTTCCGCAGCGGCCCAGTCGGTCCCTCCCCGACTGATCTTCTTCATTACTCCGCATGGAACCGTCCCCGGGCGATGGAATATGCGTCAACCGGGCCGCGACCGCGAAGAGTACGACTACGGTCTTCGAGACCTCGGCCGGGAACAGTTCAGCGACATCTTGAGGCCGCTCCATCATCATCGCGAGAAGCTTCTCATCGTCGACGGTCTTGCTCGGGGAGTGACCTACGCCGAGGAGTACCGCGTGGCCCGTGGCGGAGCGCCGGGCGACATCAACAGGCACCACATTGCGCAGGCCCATCTGCTCACCAGCCAATGGGCCCATCAGGGCGCGGCCACGGCGCGGGGCGGGGCCCACTCGATCGACCAGGAGATCGGGAACGCCGTCGGAGAGCCGGGGCGGTGGAACAGCCGCGTCTATGGGTTCAACCATCAGCACGCCTACAGCTACGTCGGTGCCAATCAGCCGGCTCCGCGTGAGCAGAATCCGACCAACGCCTTCAACGACATCCTCGGCCTGACCCCTCAACAGGTCGACGAGAGCGACGGTCCGATCTCGCGGAGCGACCGCATTCGCCAGGCCCGGTCCAGTGCCCTCGACATGGCGAACCAGGAGTTCGATTCGGTGCTTCCGAAGCTGAACGGAAGCGATCGCAACAAGTTAGAGCGCCATCGAGCGTTGATCCGCGACCTCGAAATCGGTCTTAATCGCCCGCCCGCGATGGAGGGCTGCGATCCGACCTTCTTCTCCGAAGGACATGCCATCGACCAGTTCTCGCGTTTGGCGACGGTCGCCCTTGCGTGCGATCTCACCCGCGTCGTCACCCTCGTCACCCAGGACATTCCAGCACCCGAGTTTGGATTCGACGCGAGCGTCAACGTTCATCAGGACATCGCGCATGCCTCCGACGAGCAGCGCGGCACCCCGGATGGGATTCGAGGGATGATGAGCTACAACCGAAACTACGCGGCCCACTTCGCGAATCTGCTCGACCAGCTCGACTCGGTGCAAGAAGGCTCCGAGACTCTGCTGGACCACACGACGGTCGTCTGGCTGTCCGAGCTGGCCACGGGGGGCCATGACCTGCACCGCACGCCGGTGGTGATCGCGGGTGGTGGCTCCGGCCATTTTCGAACGGGACGCTACGTGCACTACGCGCAAACCCAAGCGGTCGATGCGGCGTGGGAGAATCTCGAGATCGGCTACGCGCAGGAGCGCCTCTTCGTCAACCTGATGCATTCGATGGGGCTCACCGACCGCGACCACTTTGGGCTTCCGGAGGTTCAGGTGGGCTCGACGACGATTCCCCTGAGCGGTCCGCTTCCGCGGCTCAGCTGAGCGGCTCGACTCCGACGAGATCGATCTCGAACCCGACACCGGTGGCCGTCGCCGCCTCGTGGAGGGCGCTCGCCAGGGCGACATCTTGCACCGCCAGGCCCGTCGAATCGAACACCGTGGTCCGGCCGGGCTCCGGGCGCGTGAGCCACCCGACAACGACCTCGCCAAGCGAGCCGGCGATGTCGTCGACGCTGAAGCGGCCCTCCTGAATGGGCACGTTGATCTCGCCGCTGGCCGTCGCCTGATGGACCTCGTCGATGTAGACGGCGGCGTCGTCGAGAATGGCCGCGTCCAGTTCTTGCTTTCCCGGCGCATCGGCACCCATCGCGTTGATGTGGGCGCCTGTCCGGATCCAGCTCGACTCGAGGAGCGGCGTTCTCGACGGGGTTGCCGTACACACGATATCTGCCCCCGCGGCCTCTTCGAGGCTGACTACGCGACCGCCAATTTCGCGCGAAAGCCGCGTGGCCGCGGCTTCGTCCCGATCGTGAATCAGGGGATCGAAGAATGGGAATACCACCCGATGCGCGGCGTAGAGGGTACGTGCCTGCACGCCCGCTCCTACGAAGCTCACGGTGTTGGGCGCAGACGATGCCAGGTACCTCGATGCCACCGCGCCCGCCGCCCCGGTTCGAAGCGCGGTCAGCAAGGTGGCGTCCATCACTGCCAGGGGAAATCCAGACGCGGGGTCGCTGAGAATGAACACCCCCATGACGCTCGGCAGTCCGCGTTCAAGATTTCTCGGGTGAACGTTGACCCACTTGATGCCCGCGGCGTCGCCGAGTCGGGACGGCATCGCCCGAAAGTCCCCGTCGTGGTCTTCGATAGATAGATAGACCTTGGGCGGCATCGAGGCGCGGTGTCGGGCGAATTCTGCGAAGGCGTGCTCTACGGCGTTGACCGCGAGCTCGGCAGTGGCAAGTTGCTCGACGTCGGCCTTGGTCAGCACGCGTGTTTTCATGGCGCCGCGGAGTGTACCGCGATCAGTGAAAGTTGCGAGAGCGGTGCGTGTGGCCGTCGATTTTCGTTTCGGGCAACCACAGCGAATGGGCAACCAGGTGAATCACCCCGTCGGCCTTCTGGATTTCCCCCGTGACGCCCAGAAGAGATGCGGTTTTGGCAATGGTCGCATGCTTGTCGAACACCTGTTTCCAAACGACCAAATTGACGAACCCCGTCTCGTCTTCGAGCGTGAAGAAATTGACCCCAGACGCGGTGCCTGGCCGTTGACGACAAATCACCATGCCGACGTAGCGGGCGTGTCTGCCATGCTGGAATTCGCGAATGCTTTGAGCATCGGGAATGCCCTGTGCGTCGAGGATTTTGCGAAGCCCACGCATGGGGTGTCCGCGCGTGCTGTGATGACTCGACCTGTAGTCCCAGAGCACTTCGTCTTCACGTACCAGCGATGCGAATGAGATCTGGCTCGACGCGGGCTCGAGCGGCAGCGAATCGCGCGTGAACCGACTGAGACTCCGAACCTGCCAAATCGCGTCGCGCCGATTGAGACCAAAACAAGCAAAGGCCCCTGCCTCGGCCAAGGCATGAAGTGCGTTCTTGTGGAGCCCCGTCTGTCGTACGAACGTTGCAAGGTTGGGATGAGGACCGGCTGCGCGTTCGATTCGTTTGCGTTCAGGTGCCCCGAGCCCCTTCACGTAGCGAAGCCCCATTCGAAGACAAAAACCCTTTGATTTCATGCTCTTGAACTCAGGTTCCAGCGTGCAATCCCAGGCGCTCTCGTGGATGTCGATCGGCAGCACCGTCACCCCATGGCGCTTGGCGTCTTCGATGAGTGTTGCCGGCGTGTAGAAGCCCATCGGCTGGGCGTTGAGCAGGGCGCAGGTGAAGGCATCGTGGTGGTGGCGCTTCAGCCAGGCAGTCACGTAGGCAAGCAGTGCGAACGATGCCGCGTGGCTCTCGGGAAACCCGTATTCACCGAAGCCTCGAATCTGAGAAAAGACTCGCTCGGCAAATTCTTCGGGAATGCCTTTCTCGAGCATGCGGGGAATCATGCGAGAGCGGTGCTTCTCGATACGACCTGAGCGTCGCCAGGCAGCCATGTCGCGCCGAAGCTGGTCGGCCTCCCCCGGGGTGTAGCCTGCCGCCTCGACGGCAAGTTTCATCACCTGCTCTTGGAAGATCGGTACACCAAGCGTCTTGTTCAAGATGCGTTCGAGCTTCGGGTGCGGGTAGCTTACCTCTTCTTCGCCTTTTCGACGACGCAGATACGGATGCACCATGTCGCCTTGGATCGGTCCGGGCCGCACGATCGCCACCTCGATCACGAGGTCGTAGAACGTACACGGACGAAGTCGCGGAAGCATCGACATCTGCGCGCGACTTTCGATCTGGAATACGCCTACGGTATCTCCCTCGGACACCATCTCGTACGTGGCTCGGTCTTCTGCGGGAACCGTAGCGATTTCGATCGCTGTGTCTTTGTGTGTCGCGAGTAAATCGAACGCGTGATGAATACACGTGAGGGCACCGAGACCGAGGAGGTCGACCTTGAACAGGGCGAGGTTGTCGACGTCGTACTTGTCCCATTGGATGACGGTGCGTGCTTCCATCGTGGCCGGCTCGATTGGGACGATTTCGTCTACCGGGCGATGACCCAAGAGAAATCCACCTGGATGAATCGACAAATGCCTAGGAAAATCGACAAGTTGCGAGGCCAGCGAGGCAAGATGAACCGTCGTGGGAGCGTCCTTTTCAAGACCGGCTTCTCTGAGAAGATCGGGGTTGAGAACGTCGTCCCGATGGCGCAGCAGTCGCGTGGCGGTGTCGAGGTCGGTACGAGGTACACCAAGAACTTTGCCTACGTCGCGCACCGCCGAACGAACGCGGTAGCGAATGACGTTGGCAACCATTGCGGCACGGCGACGTCCGTACTTCGTGTAGACGTGCTGAATTACTTCTTCCCGTCTGTCGTGCTCGATGTCGAGATCGATGTCCGGAGGTTCGGCGCGCTCGACGCTCAAAAACCGTTCAAACAGAAGGTCCATGCGCACCGGGTCGATCGCAGTAATCCCGAGGCAAAAACACACGGCACTATTGGCGGCGCTTCCACGCCCCTGACACAGCACGCCGTGCTCTCGACAGTACTCGACGATTTCGTGCATCGTGAGGAAGTACCCGCCGTAGTCGAGCTTGCGGATGATCGTGAGTTCACGTTCGAGCTGAACGCGTACGTCGTCGGGTATGCTTCCTTGGTAACGTTCTCGCGCACCGCGATAGGTGAGTGCATGCAGCCAGCTTTGCTCGGTTTGGCCCTGCGGAAGCTGTTCCTCAGGATATCGGTAGCGAATGTCATCGAGACTAAAAGAGCACTCGTGCGCGATGTCGAGACTGAGCCGCATGCATTCGGGGTCGTCGGCAAATAGGGCGGACACCTGATCCGGGTCTTTGAGATCGTGCTCGGCGTTTCCGCGGATGGTTCGCCCTGCATCGGAAAGGACTTTCCCATGACGAATGCAGGACAACACGTCTTGAAGAGGGCGCCTCACTCGGTCGTGATAGAGGACCTCGTTGCCCCCGACGACGCGTGCTTCGACCGCGCGTGCAGCCTCGCGCAAGGCGCGTTCACGGGGCCGCTCATCGGCCCGTGCGTGACGCGTGCATAGAGCGAACAGCGAGGACGGATGGTGTGCTCGATGCAATAAGTGAAGAGACTTGGGAGTGGTGCACAAGAAAAAGAGATCGCGCGTCTCTTCGAGGTCGGATGCATGGATGCGCGCTTCGCCTTTTTCGCATCGTGCATGTCCGAGCGATATTGCTCGACATAGATGCGCGTAGCCACGGCGTGTTCTGGCTAGCGCAATGACATGATGTGCCGCGCCTTCGACGTCGACTGTGAGCTGAGCGCCCACAATGAGACGAATGCCGAGGTCTTTGGCTCGCATGTGTGCACGTACCATCCCGTAGACGCCATCGCGGTCGGTGATGGCAATCGCCGGTAGCCCATAGGCATGCGCCTGCTCGACCAGCTCTTCGGGAAACGACGCGCCTTCCAAAAAGCTTTGGTTAGTTTTGACCCAAAGCGGTACGTACGGTGGTCCCATCGACGTTCAATCCAGAACGCCATGCAAGAACCAACGTTGACGAGGCTTGTCGTAGAAAAGCCAAAGCAGGTCGCCGCGATTGGTTTCGGCGTAGTAGTAGTCGCGTTCAACCAGCCGCTTCCACCAGCCGCCGCTCACGCGGTACGGGCCATAGAGATGTTCGATTGCCTGGTCGCATGTGAGCGAAGGCCCTGACTCGGGTTCGGAGGGTCGCCGTGCTGGCAAAGGCTTGGGCCGTGCGAAGACGCGACGCACCATGGCGAAAGATTCTTTATTGGTTTCAGTCACTTGAACCGGAAGTGATGCATGCTGAATTGGCTCCCAGCGAAACGCGGCCTCGGGCAGATGCGCCTCGCGAAGGGCAGCCCGGGTGACCGCCTGCTCGCCATAGGCGGCACGAATTCTCGCCAAGGCTCGGTCTGCCGCGCTCATGTCGCGTGCAGTTTGATGTCCGGGAAGCGATTCTTGTGTAGCGTGCGTGCGGACGGTTTGCGCAAGAATCTCGACCTCTTCGACGGCACCTTCGAAAGCCACTTCTCCGAGTCGGAGGCGGATCAGTTCGAGAAGCATCATCGAGTCGACCGTGGGGGAGGCAGGCTCGACGTGTTCACGATGCAGCGAAGCGCGTTCGAGCTGGAACGAAAGTTCGAGTGACTGCACCGACTCGGCGCGTGCGGCCACTTGATGTAGGAGCGAGTGCAGTGCGCCTTTGATCGCAAACAGCAAGCGATGTTGGTCGTCGTCGGGTGGGTCGATTTGAAACGAAATGCGTGCAGGTTCCTCGAAGGCATGTGGCTGAATCGGAAGCTGAAGCGACTCTGCGAACCTTTCGTGGAGGTTGATTGCACACTCGCCGAAACGGCTATGCAGTTCACCGCCAGGAAGCCTCAAGAACTCACCGAGGGTGTCGACACCGAGGGTGGCCAAGCTTTCGCAGACTGCGCCGGGCAGATCGAATTCGCCGAGCGGCGTTCGGTCGGACTGGGCTCGTTCTTCTTTGGCACTGCGAAGGACCGTGACCTCACCACCGAGCATGGCTACGGCCAGCGCGCGGTACCGGTGAAAGCCGACCGTCACCGAGGAGCGCCAGTGGCGCGCGCGAAGATAGCGGTGAATGCACGTGGCCCAGTTTCGATAGCCCCCGTAGAGCCCGCGCAAACCCTCCGGATCCAGGTGAAACGCCCCTAAATGACCGATGGATTCGACCTTGGGCGAGAAGGTTTGCAGTGAGACGATTAGATCTTGGGTGATTGCCGAGATTTGATCGGGAGAGACGACAGCCGTGTGTAGTGAAGGCAGCGAGTCGCGCGCTACGGCTTGGCGCATTCCGATGCGGAGGTGATGTTTGCGTGCGAGTCGGTTGAGGTGCGTGATTCGGCCATAGGGGCCGTCGTCGTCGACGACTGCAACGGGGGCACCATACCAATGCGGTTTCTGACGCAACAGCACTTGCATCGGAAGCATGGGCAACAGCACGCAGGCCACGCGTTTCATCGAGTCCCCTGAAGCCCTGATGGTGCCATCGGTTTGACCGACGCAAACGAAGCAGGAAGGCCGACTTTGTCCTTGAGGACATGTGCGTGAACTTCGAACCGATCGTCGTTAAGCGGTCCACGTTTGGGTTCGACACGAAGACCGACCAGAGGACCCGACGACGGGTCCGCATGCGTGCTCGAGGTGAGCAAGAGGATTTTACCGTCGTACTGGCGCAGCAGCCCCTGAAGCCGCCCCTGCCAATTGGCCGAAGACCCCGGAGGCATGGCGTCGGTGAGGTCGATCACCGTGAGTCCGAAAGCGCCAGAACGCGCGAGCCATTCGGCTGTACGAACCAGTGCAAAGGGACCCGCATGCCGTGGGATGTGGACGGCGACCAGTGCGTCGAGATCGACGCCTGCCGAAGCGAGGTCCGGAGGGAAGAGCGCGCCGTCTTTTGGCTGCACCCATGCGACGAGCTCTTGATGTGCCTGCGCGTGGATCACACAGGAGACGGCGGTGGTAGTGCGTGCACAGGCATGTTGCCCCGAGACTTCGACCAGCCGGGCTCGAGGAAGAAGCGCCGACAGGGGCAGGTGTGCGGGACGTGGCTGCTCACGAGACTGGGTCTCGAGCTTGATCACCTGCGCTTTGATGGTCCCAGATGCCATGGGACCACTCAGTATACTGAACAGTTGAGCAGTATCAAGAAAACAATTAACTGAATAAATTCAATTATTTATGTTTTCAGTCCTTCAACGATGACTCCTGGTCGTACAGCGCGAGAATTCCTTTCGCCAGGCCCTGCAGAATCGCCATCGCCATGTCGAAATGGTCCTCGAGCACTTCAAACAAGACATCGACGTCGATTCGAAACGCCACGACGTCTTCGACTACCTCAGCGCGAAACCAGCGCCGCTCGTCGGCCATCGCGTCGATTGCACCGACCGAATCTCCGGGTCCTAACTGAAAGTGCTGATCGGGATTCGTCGCGACGCAGTCGATCGTGCCGCGGAGCGGAAGCAAGAAGTAATTGCTTCGGTCGCCTTCGTTCCAAAGCACTTCGCCGCGCGGAACATGCAGTTCCTGCACCTCGCGGGCGAGATCGGCAATCGCGTCGATCTGACTTCCAGAAAACGACAGCGTCTTGCGCAGGTACGCCATTCGTTCGACGAGATCGAACGGGCGGTCAGGGCATGGAAACGGTTCTTGCAGCGATCCGTATCCGGCCCCGACTCCGAGCTGTCGACGTGCCATCAACACCTCGTGGCTGTTGGCTCGAATCACACGTCGCAGCAGAACGAAGTACTCTTCAAAGATTTCCTGTCCGTCTGTGGCTTCCATCGCCAGGGTCACCATGTCTTCGAGTGCGATGCAATCGTATCCCTCGTCTTCTTCGGCAAGTGCACTCACGCCGCCGACGACGGTCCGAGGACCAAACCGACGCACGGCGCGACCGCCGCGGAGGATCTCGCAGTGCCCCGACACGATGTACTGAATCTCCGATGCGGGCGCGCCTCGGCGAATCAAATAGTCGCCCTTCGAGTACGCGCGCTGCCTGGTGTTGGCGGCCACCACCTGTGCAATTTCGGGCGGCGTGTCTTGCAACGCGGGCAGCGTTCGCAAGAACAAGAATCGCTGAAAGCGATCCATGTGCCGCGGCGGTACGAGGGCAGCTTCAGGCAAGGCGCGATACCCCCTCGGCCGATCGTTCCGACACGTCCCGTGCATGCTTGTCGAGCTCCGCGCGGTGGTGCAAGGCAATGCCGCGAATCACCTCGCTCGAATCCTTCGCCATTGCCTCGACGGCTTCCCGATAGGACATCTGAGGAACCGCTTCCCCGAGCGCAGCCCCCGCAATGCGCGCTCGACGTTCCGCGGCCTCCCCGTCGTCGAGCAGCGCGAGAACGGCCTCCCGAACTTCACCGCCCAGGGTTGCTTCCAGCACCTCGACGCTTGCTGCCCGCAGCTTCTGATTGTCGCTGCGAAGGCCTCTCCACACCAACGCGAAGTTCTCGCCGGGATGCTGAAGGCCCATGAGCCAGAACGCGCGTTCGAGCGCCGCGTCCTCCTTGTCTCGGAGCGCGACCTCGAGAAGCTCGCCGTCTTGAAACTGTCTCGCGTCTCCCTCCTCGATCGCGACACGCCATCTGAGAATCGTCGCGGCACGGAGCAGTTGTCGGCGGAGTTCCGAGCGCAGCAGTGCCCGGTCAAGCGTGGTGGATGGGTGGTTGGCTCGAAGCTGCGTCAGCGCTTGGAGGATCTTCGATCGAATCTCGCCCTGCACCTCCACCGCGAGCTGGCGGCCGAGAATTCTTGCGGCATCGTCGGGATCGAAACGAATGATCGTCTGCGGAATACGGCGCCGAATTCGTCGTGGCGTCTCCGCGGTGGCGAGCGCTTCGTCGAGATGGTCGAGGGCAGGCTTGCCGATCGACACGAGAGCCCGGCGCGTAGCTTCCCGAAAGTCCGAACTTCCGAGCAGTGGCAGGAGGGCCGGGAGGTAGCGGGGGTCTGGGTTGTGTTCCATCGCCCCAAGGGTTTCGAGGCGCACGCCGGCGTCGTCGCTTTCGATGAGCTTCAGCAGCGCCTCGTGGAACACGGTGCCGCGTTCGTGCCTGATCGCTCTTGCCAGGGAATGCTGAGTTTTCGTACTGCCGCTACCGATCCATTCGTCGAGGCGATGGGCGCTTGCTTGCGGATCGATCGACAGGAGTCCGACCAGCGCAGTTGCCTTCACGATCGAAGCGTCCAGGTCGAGCTTCTCTTCCAACAGCGCGCGATTGGGCGACGCGGCAGTCAGTGCCCGCAGAGCAGCGGCCTGGACCTCCTGGTCTTCGTCTGCCAGCAGTCGCCGCGCGACCGGAACGAACCGCGCATCAGAGGCCTCCCCGAACGTTTCGAGCGCGCGAACGCGCACGTCTTTGGAGGGATGGTAGAGCACCAACACCGGAATCAGATCCTCGCGCCCGTGGGTCCGAAACACGTCGATCGCGGCCAACACCTCTTCGTCGCGTTCGCTGTTGAGCGCATTGAGCAGTGCCTCGAGCGAATGCAGGTCGAGTTCCTCCAGTGCCAGCTCGGTGTCGATCACTCCCTGTCGCAGACGTGAACGAAACTGCTCCACGTACGGGCGCCGCGTCGCCAAGATGGCCACCAACCAAACCGCTGCGGGAATGAGCAGCGCCCCTCCGAGCTGCTGGGTGGTCAGACCCTGTCTCAGAGCAACCATGATGAGAACAGAGGCGATCGCCTGCCCCCCCCGATGGCCGAAGACCTCGATCACGCCCTTCGAGCGCTCACGGCGTCGGCTGTCGAGCGGAAGGTAGAGAACTTCGATTGCGCTCCGGTAGAGCGTGTGGCGAAGGGTCCCGTCGAACGCTTTCAGAGCGACGGCGAAGAACACCACCGGACCCAGCGCCACCCCAGCGCCACCAACCATCACAAGCACGGGAAGAATCGACGAGCTGCGATGGGCCCCGAACCCGCGCAGAAGCCAGCCCGCGCCTACGAGCTGCACGATCAGCGCGACCGAGTTCAACCCCAGATAGAATCGTGCGAAGAACTGGGCCAGGCTCTCGGGTGCGATGTTTTCTGCGATCGTGCTCTTGAAAATGTAGTCGACGAAAGTGAGCGTCACGGTTCCGACCAGCACCAGTCCGAGAACCCTCGCGAGGTAGCTGTCTTGCAGCAACCAGGCGACCGACCCGCCCGACTCGTCGTTCTCCGGCGCGATCGATCCTACGTTCGAGGCGGGTGACGCACGCCAGAGCGTGGCCGTTGCGGCCGCCAGGACGAGGATGCCCGAGGCCACGACTACCAGCGTGGGCGGCTCTACCACCCGCAGCAAGGTTGCCGAGAGCAGGGAGCCCAGCATGGCGCCGGTAACGCCTCCCGCTGCGATCGCAGGGAAAATACGCTTCGCCTGGGTGACGGTCACCGCGTCGTCGAGAAGCAGCCAGAACTGGATGAGTACGACTGTGATGAGAAGTCCAGTCCAGACGTAGAACCCGAAAGGCGCCCAGGGGCCGAGCTGCTCGAGCAGGGCCCAGAAACCGAAGGTGACAGCTGCCCCGAACAGCAGGCTCACCCGCAGGAGCATCCGACGGTCCCGAATGCGGCGCATGGCCCGCTCGTGCAGCTTGAGCTCGACGATCGCGAGGAGCGCGATCGCGAGATAGGCCCAGGGCAGTTGGGTGGCCGGCAGTCGAGCTAGGAACAGCGCGTCGCGGGCCGTTTCCATCACCGAATGCGCGGTCATGATCGTGAGCAGGCCGATCACACCCACGGCAAGATTGCGGCGATCGGTTCGGCGGACGGAGAAACGCATCGGTCAAGCCAAGCTACCGTCAAACGGGGACAGAGTCATTCGCACGGCCGTCGAAAGCATCATCGCATCAGCTTCGTTTCATCTCCTCGAGTTCGTCGAGCGAGCGGGGCCAGTCGCCCTTGAGCAACCGAGACAGCGAGCGATCCGCAAGCAGCTTTCCGCCGGTTTGGCAGGTCGCGCAGTAATTCGTTTCTCGGTCGGCGAAGACGATCCGCTGAATCGGATCCAAGCATACGGGGCACGGCTCTTCGTACTTTCCGTGGGCTGCCATCTCGGGTCGAAACGCAGTGACCTTCTCGGGAAAGCCGTCGGCGGTTTGGGCTTGGAGCCGCGCTATCCATTCGGACAGCACTTCTCGTGTTGCTTGATGCAGTCGTCGAAGCTGCGCCTCGTCGAGCCGTTGGGTCCAGGTCAACGGGGAGAGCTTGGCTCGGTGAAGAATTTCGTCCGAGTACGCGTTGCCGATGCCGCTGAGGATGCGGGGGTCGGTAAGACTCCGTTTGACGGTGTGATTGCGTTCCACAATCGCGCTGCGAAAGGACTCGAAGTCGACATCGAGCGGCTCGAGCCCTCCTGGGTCGTGGGCACCGAGCGCCTCTTCGCCCCGGCAAACGAATAGCGCCGCGCGCTTCTTTTTACTCGCTTCGGTGAGCAGAAGCGTGCCCTCTTCGAAGTCGAACGCGCCCAGTCCGACCCGGCCGGGGACTTTGACGGCCGGTCCCTTCCATCGCAGTCGCCCCGCGATCATGAGATGGAGCACCACGAACAGCGTGCCTTCGAACTCGAACACGATGCGCTTGCCGATTCGCCTGAGGTCGATCGGTGCCTTGCCAATTACCGCGTCGAGAGGGGGGTCGACCGTACGGAGCAAGAACGGCGATGTGAGGCGAACTCCCTCGAGCTTCTTGCCCACCACACGCGGTCGGAGCGCGTGGAGGTAGAGTTCGATGTCCGGCAGTTCGGGCATGATTCAGAGGCGAGGATCGAGGCGATCGCGAAGCCAGTCACCGGTCAGATTGAAACCGAGAACCGTGATCGCGATGGCGCTCCCCGAAAAGAGTGCCACGTGCGGAAAACGCAACAGCACGCTGGTGCCCTGGTCGAGCAACGCTCCCCAGGAGACCGCCTTGCCGGGACCGAGGCCGAGGAACGAGAGTGTAGATTCGGCCAGGATCACGACCCCGAGCCCAGTCGTCGCCTGGATCACGAGGGGGCCGAGGAGATTGGGGACGACGTGCTTTCTCAATACGTCGAACGTCGGCACCCCAAGTGCCAATGCCGCTTGCACGAACTCTCGCTCTCGCAGCGATAGGGTCTCCGCGCGGGCGAGCCTGGCGTAGAGAACCCAGCCGTTGATCGCCAGCGCCACGATGAGGTGAATCAGTCCCGGGCGCGCGACGAGTGCCAGTATCGCGATATTGAGCACGATGGCGGGAAACGCCTGCACCAGATCCGCGATTCCCGTGATCACATGGTCGGTCATGCGTCCGAAGTATCCGGCCCAGGTTCCAAGCGCCGTGCCGACCACCACCGAGATTCCGATCACGACGACCCCCACGATCGCCGCAAGGCGCGCTCCGTACAGGAGTGCGCTGAGGATGTCGATGCCGTTGTCGCCCGTGCCCAGCAGATGCTTGGCCGAAGGAGACTCGTATTCGTGCGCGAGATCGATCGCGAGCGGGTCGTACGGGGCGATCGCCGGACCGATCGCGGCCAGGACGAAGAACGCAACCACGATCACGAGACCAAACGGAATGCGGCGAAGCCTACGCCAGTTCACGAGAGCCTCACGCGGGGATCGATGAGACCATAGGTCAGATCGACCGCCAGGTTCACGACCACGTAGATCAGTGCGATGACCAGGACGCAGCCTTGAACGACGGGAATGTCACGGGCGAAGAAAGCGTCGAGAAACAGCGTCCCCAGGCCTGGGCGCTCGAAGATCTTCTCGGTTACCACCGTGCCGGAAAGCAGCGCACCGAGCTGGGCCGCACCGATGGTCATCACCGGCAGCAGCGCATTTCTCAAGGCATGGCGAATCAAGAGTCGGGTTGAAGGGACCCCCCGAGCACGCGCGGCGGTGACGTACTGCTGCGACAGAACCTCGATCATCGCCGCCCGCGTTTGGCGCGTCAGAATCGCGGCGAGGGCGGTGCCCACGGTGATTGCGGGCAAGATGAGGGCCTCGGGGCCGGCGAGGTCGTCACCCGGGAGCGGCAGCCACCGAAGCTTCACGGCGAACGCCAGGATCAGCAGGGGACCGAGCCAGATGTTGGGGATCGCAAGCCCCGCGACGGCGACGGTGGAGGCGATCTTGTCCCATGGACCGCCGGCATGAGCCGCGGCGACTGCTCCGAGGGGGATCGCAACCCACCAGGCGACCAGAAGCGCCGCGAGGGCAAGGACGATCGTCGAGGGCAGCACCTCCCGCATAAGCGACCAGACCGACCGATCGGGCTGCCGGAACGACTGGCCCATCGTGCCATCCACCATCTCGCCGACGAAGGCGACGTACTGCTCTCCGAACGGACGGTCGAGCTTCAGGGAGCGACGAAGCTCGGCCTTCTGCTCGGGGCCCGCCTGGTCCCCCAAAATCGCCTCAACCGGATCGCCGGGAATCAGTCGAACCAATAGGAAGACGATGGTGACCAGTCCCACGACGGTGAGGAGCGCGCGCAGTAGCCGGCCCGTCAGGTACCGCAGAAGGCCCGGGGACATACCGCCGGGATCATACGCTCATTGCCAGTCGATGTCGGATTCTGCGCCACCGACGTCGGCCCAATCCGGGTCCCCGCCGAAGCCTTCGAATTCCTCGTCTTCGACAAATTCGTCCTCCAGCACGTCATCCTCGCTGGTGAGCGGCTCGACGGCCCCGGAAGTCGACACTTCCTGCGTGAGGGCGGCACAAATCTTCCCTGCGGCCTTGCTCCCCTGGAGGTCGATGATCCGCGCGGCCCGCTGGTTGACGGGAACCTCCTGGCCGGCCGGAACTCGCGTTCCCTGGCGGGTGATCTCCGAAGATGAGGCGCACAGATAGCCGCTCCGGCACCGCCCGTCGTCCGAACAGCCCTGCATGCACCAGGTTTCGGCCGTGCGGCTCGGCTGAAAGCGCCACTCGACGCAATTGCCGTTGTCCGGGCAGGTGTCGGGGTCACAGCCGATCACGGTGCAGTAGCCACCTGGCTGCGCGAGGTCGCACTGTCGTTCTCCAGTTGCCGAACAGTCGAGCGACGAGCCGCAGCTGTCTCCGATATTCGGTTGGCATCCCTGGAGCGCGAGCTGGAGCGCTCCGAGCACGAGGAAAGCCGCGACCCCGGTCGGGCCTGAAGCCGTTCTAAGCATGAGGCGCCGAGCATACGGGACGACTGGGCGGCTCGCCAATCGCTCTGCTTCTGAGCCGGAGGGTGGTAGATTCCATCGGCTTTGCGGGTGTTCTTGATGGGGGTGAGTTGCGCGTGGCTTGTGTGTGTATGCGCACTGGCGGAGACGACGTTGCGGTCGATCGCCGATAGCGTGCGTGCGGGCGAGGACCGCCAGGCGCTCGCAGCCATGGCCGAACTGCCGCCCAACGTTCGCCAGGATGCAGAAGTTCGCTATCTCGAGGGGCGGCTGCTTCTCGACCAAGGCCGGCCGTGCGACGCGATGGAAGCGCTCGAAAACCGACCGGCGTCGCTTCCAGAAGCCATGCGCAACGATGCCCTGCGTCGCTGGGCGATCGCCGCCGGCCGCTGCGGTGAGTGCGAGACTGCCCGTCCCGTGCTCCTCTCCCTCGAGTCGGACTCTGCGACCGAAGCCCGTCGCGACCGGGTACTCGCCGCCGACTGCGCGATTCAGCTCGGCCAACTCGAAACTGCCGCCGAGGAACTCGAAAGGCTCACCAGCCGCGGCAAGGAGAGGCCAGGTCAGGTGCCGCTTTGGACGCAGCTCACCGCGCTGTATCTCGAGCTCGATCGTCCAGACGAGGCGAGGGAGGCAGCGCTTCGGGGATGGACTGCTGCCGTCCTCCCGGGGCAGCGTGCGAACGCCGTCGAACTCGAGGCTCTCGCCTCGCCCGGGCTTGCCGATCAGCTCGACCGCGCCGATGCGTTCATGCGCGCCCGGATGTTCGGGGATGCAGCCGCGCTCCTCGAGACCCTCGACCTCGATCGCGAGCCGCAGCTCGAGGAGCGATGGCTTCATCTTTACGGCATGTCGCTCTTTCGAACGCGGACACGATACGCCGAGGCGGCAAAGGTTCTAAGCAGGTCTGCCGCGCTTGGCGGTTCTCACTCGGTCGAGGACGAGTTTCATGCGGCTCGAGCGCTCTCGCGCGCTGACGAAGACGCCAAAGCGATCCGCGCATATCGCAAGTTTGCCAGAGCGCATCCGCGCAGCAGTCTCGCTCCCGAAGCCCGCTTCTTGGCCGCCTGGCTCGAGATCCGTCTCGGGCGAGCGAGCGGCGAGCAGCAGATGGCGCGACTTCTCCGCGGCAAGCAGGCGGTGCGGGGGAAATGGCGCCGATCGGCCCTGTGGGAGCTCGGATTTCGTGCCGTGGAGAAGAAGCGTACGGGGCACGCGGTTCGCTACCTGACCGAGTACACGAAGCTCACGACCAGCGCGATGGACCAGGCGCGCGGCTACTACTGGCTCGGTCGCGCGTATCGACGCGGTCCCAGTGCGGTCGACGCATACCGACAAGCCATCGGAGTGGAGCCGCTGCATTGGTACGCGGTCCTCGCGGCGGCGCGTCTTCAGCAGCTCGGAGTCGAACCTCCGCCGCCGTTCGAACCGACCGAATCCGAGGACGGTGCCGCGGCAGAGGTCGAACCGCCTCCCCTGCCCCGTACCTTCGAGACCTATCGCTCGCTTGGGCTCGATGCCGACGCCGTTCGATGGTTGAGTGCGCATGAAGACGAACTCGTCGCGGAGTACCCGAAGTCGATGCGCCTCCCAGCACTTGCGATTCTCTATGACGACGTGGGCGCGTACCGAGATGCGCTTCAGATTGCGCGCCGTCGCATGGCGTATCTCCACACCGACCCCGAGCAGAATCGTTGGTGGTGGAACGCCGCCTACCCGATGCCGTGGCGCGACGTCGTCGACGCGCACTGCGGCTCCCTTCCGCCCGCACTCATCTACGCCACCATGCGCCAAGAGAGTGGGTACGTGCCCGACGTGGTCAGCCGTGCTGGGGCGGTTGGGCTCATGCAGGTCATGCCCGACGTCGCCAGTCGGATCGCTGGCGAAGCCGTGACGCCCAGAATGCTGACCGTGCCCGCTCGGAACATCCCTCTCGGACTCGAGGAGATGAAGGCGCTCGCGGACAAGTACGACGATGTCTATCCTTTGAGTATCGCCGCCTACAACGCGGGCAGGCACCGAGTCGATCGCTGGCTACGAGAAAGCGGTCGTATGGAGCTCGATCGTTTCGTCGAGCGGATCCCTTTCAACGAGACGCGCAACTACGTGCGTCGTGTCATGACGCACTACGCCCGGTACGAATACCTCGACGACGCCGACGCGGGGTGGCCGACGCTGCCTCGATTCGTCAAACCCTGATTTGGCCTCTCGACATCCTGCCAGTAGACTGGGGACCACGATTTGGGTTGCCGGAACCGTCGACGCGCCCCAAAGAGGGGATTCGTCGATGCACCGGATGTGAGCGTTTATGAGTTTCGTCGCAGCAGGTTTGTCCGATGTTGGGCTTCAACGAGAGCACAACGAGGATAGCTATTGCATCCGCTCCAACCACCGGCTCTTCATCGTCGCCGATGGCATGGGCGGCCACCGCGCAGGGGATGTCGCCAGTCGTCTTGCGACGTCCGAGATCGCAACCTTCTTCGACACGACCGATGGCCTCAACGGACAAGCCTCTGATTTGCCGATCGAGCTCGATGCGCGCTTGACCGCGGAACAGAACCGCCTGGTGGCTGCCGTGAAGGCTGCCAATCGACGCATCTTTCAAGCTTCGGTGCAGAACCAAGAAGTTCAGGGCATGGGTACCACCGTGGTGGGTGCGCTCTTCACGCCCGAAGACCACAAGATTCACGTCGTCCACGTTGGCGACAGCCGCGCGTATCGCGTGCGTGACGGCGAGATTGCACAGCTCACGCGCGATCATTCGCTTCTGAACGACTACCTCTTGGTGATGCCGAACCTCACCGACCAACAAAAAGATCGTCTACCCACCAACGTGATCACCCGCGCTCTCGGGATGCAGGAAGGTGTCGCCGTCGACCTCTACTGCGAGTCGGTCGAAGTGGGCGATACGTACGTACTCTGCTCGGATGGTCTCAACGGCATGCTTTCGGACGATCGAATCCTCTCGGTCGTCCAGGAGGCCGACGGCGACCTCGAGTCTGCCGCGAAAGGTCTCATCGCCTCCGCGAACGATCGCGGTGGCGAAGACAATATTACCGTCGTGCTTCTTCGGATCGTCGCCTAGGCGGCGGTTTTCGCGGTCAGTATCCTGCTGGGATTCCGCCCTTGCGCGGATCGCTCGCCGCCTCGAGACGCCGCTCAGGGTCTTCCGAGATTCGAATCGCTTGCACAGTGGCAACGTTTCGGATGGTTTCGATCTCGTGGCCTCGGGCGATCAGCGCATCTCGGAGTTCGTCGGGAAGTGGGGCCGTCGTCTCTACGCGCAGCGTCTCCGGGTACCCCTGATGGTGTATACGGGGTGCATTGACTGCGGCCTCTGCGCTCATGTCGAACAGCAGGGCGTTCATCGCGACCTGCTGTGTGGCGGTGACGATTCGGCTCCCGCCGGAGGCCCCTACGCATAGAATGGGCTGGTTGCCCTGGAACACAATAGTCGGCGACATCGTCGACACGGGGCGCTTTCGAGGCGCCGGCAGGTTCGGTGCACCACCGACCAGCCCGAAGGCGTTCGACTTTCCGACGCCGCTGGCGAAGTCGTCCATCTCGTCGTTCATGACGAAGCCGGCCGCGGTGAAACGCGCTCCGAATGGCAGGTTGACCGTGGTGGTCACGGCGGCAACGTTGCCCTCGGCATCGACGACACACAGGTGGGAGGTCCCCGCGTTGTCCGGCACACGTGCAGGTTCGCGTGTCCAGACGATCGGAAAGTCGTAGGCCTCGGTCGGGTTGGCCTTGCCATCGCGCGCAAGCGCCGCGCGACGAGAGATTCGGGTGGGGTCCATCATCTTGTCGAGCGGTTGAATGACCTGCGCGGGGTCACCGAAGTATCGCTGCCGGTCGATGTAGGGCCCTTTCCAGGACTCGGCCGTTGCATGCAGGAACGCGTCGCCGTACTCGGGGTTCTCACCCATCACCTGCTCGAGGATCGTCAGGCTCTGCAGCATCGTGAACCCGCCTGCGCTCGGCGGAGGGGCGGTCACCCATCGATAGCCGAAGACGTCGGCTACGAGCGGCGCCCGTGTCATCACGCGATACTCGCGCAGATCCTGGAAGGTCATGATGCCGCCGTGCCGCTGGACCGCCGCGGCCATCTCTCGGCCCATCGTGCCGTTGTAGAGCGCTTCGACGCCCTCCGTGGAGAACGTTTGTAGCACTTGCGCAAGAGCTGGGCGTCGTAGAGTCTCACCGGCCGTGAGGTTCCAGTTGGACATCACCGGGTCTTTGGCGAGCTGCTGTGCGAAGGACTTTCCCATGGCTTCGAGAGCAGGGCTGACCGGAAACCCATTCTCGGCGAGTCGCAGCGCGGGCGCGATCACCTGGTCGAGAGGAAGCTTGCCGAAGCGATCGACGAGTGCTGCGACGCCCGCTGGTTCTCCCGGCACGCCGGCTGCGAGACCGCCGTACTGTGAAGCCGACGCGGCCGGTCCTTCGGTCACCGCCTCGGACATCTTCTCGTACATGTCTGGCGTGGCTGCCGCAGGCGCGCGCTCGCGAAAGTCGAGAAAGGTCAACGAGCCGTCGCTGGCAGAGTAGTAGAGAGCAAAGCCCCCGCCCCCGAGCCCGCTGCTTGCGGGGTTGACCACGCCGAGGGCCAGCATCGTCGCTGCCGCCGCGTCGGCCGCGTTGCCGCCAGCCTGCAGGATCTCAGCGCCTGCTTCCGAGGCGAGCGGTTGGTCCGCCGCCACCGCCCCATGGCGAAAAACCCCAGCATGTCCATCCGCGCTGCCGCCTGTCGCTCCGAGCGCAAGCAGTACCCCCACGGACAACCAACCCACCCAAATCAGTCGTTTCATCGCAGCACACCTTGCCTCCAAACCGGTCGGGATGCTACCGCAGCGTCGATGCGTTTCGTCTTTGTCATGGACCCGGTCTCGACGGTGATCGTCGATGAAGATACGAGCTTTGCGCTCATGCTCGAGGCGCAGGCGCGCGGGCATCGGGTAGACCACTGCCTGGCCCGCGACGTGGGTCTGCGGGGTCATCGCGTCCGCGCGCGCGTTCGGCAGGCGACCATGCAACGCGACCCCGCCGAGCCGATCATTCTTGGGGATGCGGAGGACGTCGATTTGGCCGACGTCGATGCGGTTTTCATTCGAAAGGACCCGCCGTTCACCGACGCGTATCTATGGCTCACGCTGGTCCTCGACCACATCGAGGACAGCACGCTGGTCGTAAACGCCCCTCGGGGACTCCGCGAAGCCAACGAGAAACTCTATGCGCACCGGTTCCCGGACCTCGCTCCTCCGACGATCATGACGAGCCACCGCGACGAGATCCTTCGCTTCGTCGACGAGGTCGGCGGCAAAGCGGTCATCAAGCCCATCGACGGACACGGCGGGGAAGGGGTGTTCTTCCTCGGTAACGGCGATACCAACCTCAATGCGCTCATCGAATCCGTGACCCACACCGGCGCCCGAAACGCGATCGTCCAAGCGCTAGTCCCGGAGATCTACGAGGAGGGCGACAAGCGGATTCTCCTCGTCGACGGGGAGTTGCTCGGTGTCGTTGCACGCAAGCCGAGCGCGGGCGATCTCCGCAGCAACGTGCACGTGGGCGGCTCCGCAGCGCCCGCTGAGATCTCCGACGCCGATCGCGTCATCATGGAGGCCATGCGGAGTCAGCTTCTCGCCGATCGCCTCTTCTTCGTCGGTCTAGACGTCATCGGCGGCAAGCTAATCGAGGTGAACGTCACCAGCCCCACGCTCCTGCAGCAGATGTCTCGGCTCAACGGCGTCAACCTCGCGACGCCCGTCATCGAGCGCCTCGAAGAGAAGGTCCGCGCCTATCCGGCCAACCCGAGCTGATCGGCACGCACGCCCTCGGCGCCCCATTGGACATCGACGGGTCGGAGACCTTCGTTCGCGCAGGCAGCTTCGAAGGACCCGGTTGCCGCTTCATCGGTGAAGAACGCCACCGCCACGTCGCCCCCACCGGCGCCACAGGGCTTCGCAGACCCCGAGAACTGTGCCGCGAGCTCCGCAGTTCTGCGGAGCCGGGCCTCCACGATAGGCGCGCCGGCATGTTCCCCGAGCGTAGCCATCGCCTCCCCGTAGGCGCCTGCGCAGGCGACCACTGTCACCGCATTGCCGGTTCGAAATGCTTCGACGAAGGCCTCGGCGGCCTCTGCGAGTCGCGCCATCACCTGTCGATGAGCCGTGGGCCGCGCGGCCTCGAACTGTTTGACGCGCGCCACGAGATCGCTCGTCCGCGCAGGCTGGCCGGTCCAGATAAGTCGAATGGCGAGCCCCTGAGGCACTGCAAGAGGCTCGACGCCGGTCTTCGTCCCCGTGCGAGTGAAGCGGAGAAAACCGCCGTAGGTCGAACAGGCGACGTCTACGCCGCTGCCTTGGGGTGCGACCGACGCGTGGCCTTCGTAGGCGCAGCGAAAGACTCGGTCTCGCACCGACACATCGGTGAGCGAATGCCCATGGTGCACAAACGCGAGCCCTGCGGCCGCCGAGGCTGCCGCAGCCGACGAGCCGAGGCCGAGTTTTTGCTCGCCGGCGCGAAGCGCTTCCACGTCGAGATCGATCGAATGCGGAAGCGGGCCAAGCTCCGCTTGCACACGTTCCAGAGTCGCTTCCACCTCCGGCGGCATCGGCTTGGCCCGGTCGCTCCAGGTCACGTAGGCGCGCCGCTCTACCGCGGCGACCACCGCGGGAGCCCCTTCGAGGACGGCGTACTCGCCGCAGAGCAGAGCCTTGCCCGGTGCGCTCACCCGATGCGTCCTCAAGACTGAACCTCGATCCCCGGCCCGGGCTTCGCAACCCAGGTTCGGGTGACACCCGGAGTGCGCGCCAATGCCTGTTCGATGCGCGCCGCATCGCCGGACTCGCACAGAGTCTTGACGTGGGGCCCTGCGTCCATCGTCGCCCATGCTCCCACTCCACGTTCCCTGAGTCCGCGTACGGTCTCGAGAGCGGCGAGAGTCCCGGGTGCCCAATAGAGAATCGGAGGTTCTGCCGTCATCGCGGAGCAGTGAAATGCGTAGGTGCTCGATTCCATCGCAGGTCCGAGCTCTGCGAGGTCGCGGTCTCGGATCGCGCGCTTGATTCGTCGTGCCCAGCTTGGCGCTCGGCTCACCCAGGCCTCGTAGAAGGGCGAGGTCTTGCGCGAGCGTTCCATTGCTTCGGTCGAACCGATCTTCTTTCGGCCGGGCTCTGTTGCGGCGATCACGAGACGTACGTTCCAATGATCGGCAGGAGCAAGCTCCCGTGCGCTGAGCTCCCCCTGTCCCTTCTTGCCTGCGGGGAGCTCGACGAATCCACCGTAGATCGATCGCGCCGCCGATGCGCTCGAGGCGCGCGCTAGCGCGCTCAGTTTCTTCGACGATATGCGAAGGCCGGCGGCGGCTGTGGAAGCGGCAGCGAGCGCCGCAAACCCGGATGCACTTGAAGCGAGCCCCGCGGCAGTCGGGAAATGATTGTGACTCGAGACGTGCGCTCGGGTTCGCAGACCGGCCTCGCGTCGCACCCAGTCGAGCATCGCCACGACGCGTGCCCGCTCACCGTCTGTAGCGCGCTTTCCGTCGAGCATTACCCGGTCTTCACGCAGACTCGCGTCGAACCGCAGGCGCGTTTCGGTCACCAATCGATCGAGCGTCAGAGAAACGCTCGGCACCGCCGGCAGGTTGTGCTTCAGGTCGACCTTCCCCCAGTACTTTGCAAGCGCGATGTTGGAGCATGCGCGCGCGAACGCTTCGCCTTCTGGCAGGTCCCCTTTTTGGTCTTTCGCGGCGCTCACGAGCAGACCTCCGCGACGAACGCCTCGTCGCCCAGCGCACCTCGAATACTCTGTGCCACCTCGGGCGTAGGGGCGAGGGCCAACATGCAGCCACCGCCACCGCCGCCCGTCATCTTGGCGCCGAGCGCACCCGCCGCTCGCGCCGTCTGGCACATGTCGTCGAGTCGGGTCGTGCACAGCATGAGCGAGTTCAGTACGGTGTGATTGAGGTCGAGCAGTTGTCCGAGCGCGACGTGGTCTCCGGCCTCGAGCGCGAGTCGTCCGTTGCGCACCAAGACCTCCATCGCAGCAAACGCTTTCGTGACACGGGTGGGCTCTGCTTCGAGTTGACGGGCCACCGAAGACACCATCTCCTTGGTGCTCGCGCTCTGTCCGCTGTAGCCAATCACCAAGTGCAGGGGCTTGTTCGCATGGAGCGGCTCGAGGGGTTCGCCTTTGCGAAAGAGCGCTACCCCGCCCAGCGCAGACATCACGTTGTCGACCCCCGATGGGTTTCCGTGAAACACTTTTTCCCACTCTAGCGCCGAAGTCGCGAGCTCCTCACGGGACCTTTGCACGCCGAGCGTGTCGTCGATGGCGTCGAGGATGGCTACACCGATTGCAGCCGAGCAGCCGAGTCCGGCTCCCGCCGGCAGCCCCACTTCCGCCTCCACCTCGAGTGCGGGCCGGTCCGGGTAGCCGCTCAAGGCGACGGCAAAGGCGCGCGACAGCGGCTCCCCTTCCGCATCGGGTTGGACCGTGACCTCCCAAGGGGAAAGCGTGAGACGATCGCGACTGGCCTCTCGAGCCGTCGCTTCTACCCCACGCTCGATTCCCGCCGCAATCGCGGGATATCCGTGGACCACGGCGTGCTCTCCGAAGAGAATGACTTTGCCGCGGCCGAACCCCATCAAGCTCCTCGATCGGTCAGCAGACTCGTAACGGCGCGAAGCATGTCCTTGGCCTCGTCGTCGAATGGGCTCCGCGAAATCGCACCAACCGCCTCGTCGACCAGCTCGACCAGCCGTGCTTCGACGCGAAGGCTTGCAGTGCGCAGCGCCGCCTGCGCCGTCTCGACCTGAGCGTTTGATGCGTCGAGGTTGCCCCAGACTTCGGCGACCGCCGCACGCGCATCTCCGGAAGCATCTTCTGCGCGGAAGGCGGCGACCACAGCGGTGTTCTTCCCGTGACGAAGGTCGTCGCCCGGCTTTCCGGTCTGCTTCGCTGTGCCGAATGTACCGAGGAGGTCGTCACGCAGCTGAAAGGCGACGCCGACCGGTTCGGCCCAGCCGCGCAGAGACGCCATCGCGTCTTCGGATGCATCGGCGAGGATGCCTCCAAGCTCAGCAGGTCCTCGGGTCGTATAGCTTCCAGTCTTCAGCCGGTGCATCGTCTCGACGTGCGGGTCGGCCATGAGGTCGAGCTGCTGACCGGCAAACACCTCTTTTTGGATGCGAACGAAGAGCCGGAGGGCTTCCTCGCGGCGGCCGTCCGGAAACTCGCTGCCCAGCAGAAGCTCCCACCCGAACGTCGACGCGAGATCCCCCGCGAGAATCCCGAGGCTCGCCCCGAGATGCGTATCGTCGTGCCGTTCTGCGAACGCGAAGTGTACAGCCGGCCCGCCTCGCCGCTCGTCGTCTTCGTCCATCCAGTCGTCGTGAATTAACAGGTAGGTTTGCAGCAGTTCGAGTGAGGCCCCCGGATTGATGGTCGTCGACGGATCGTATGAACCGCTCACTGCCCGGTGGGCCACCGCGGTCACGATTGGCCGGACCCGTTTGCCTCCGCGCATCGTCAGGTCGCGCACTTCGGTGACCAATTCCGGTGCCCTTGAGGACAGGTTCGATGCCTCGTCGAGCTTGGCCGAGAAAAAGGCCGCGAGAGTCTCGTCGACGCGCGCGCGTATCTCTTCCATCCAAGACTGGAGATTGATTTGCCCTTGCATCGTGATGGCCCCGTCCCTATTGCGGACCTACGTACACGCCGCGCCACGGGCGAGCAAGCGAGGCCATGAGCTCCGACATCAAACAACGAAAAGCAGATCACCTCGACCTGTGCGCGA
The DNA here is from genome assembly GCA_963845195.1 of uncultured delta proteobacterium. Classification (GTDB taxonomy): domain Bacteria; phylum Myxococcota_A; class Polyangia; order Polyangiales; family Houyiibacteriaceae; genus SG8-38. Next base: position 388,122 of record CAWJRH010000001.1, on the reverse strand, counting down.
CCGACGACGTTGCATTCAAGGGCCGGACGACGCTTCTCGAATGTGTGCGTCTAGTCCATCAATCACTGCCAGAAACAGACTTCGACTCCATCGACACGAGCGTCGAAATCCTCGGTAAGAAGCTGCGCGCCCCACTCCTCATTGCCGCAATGACCGGGGGGCACGAGCGTGCAGCCGAGATCAACCGCGCCCTTGCGGCAATCGCCGACGAACGCGGCTACGCGTTCGGGCTTGGCAGTCAGCGGGCAATGCAGAAGAAGCCGGAGACTGCATGGACCTATCAAGTTCGCGAGCATGCGCCCAACGTGCTCTTGCTCGGCAACGTGGGAGTCGTGCAGGCGCGCGACCTCGAGACGGCCACCATCGCAAAGATGCTAGACGACGTGGGCGCCGACGCTCTGTGCGTTCACATGAACCCTGCCATGGAGCTCGTTCAGCCCGAAGGCGATCGCGACTTTCGCGGAGGCTACGACACGTTTGGTCGTCTTCACGCCGACCTCGGGCTTCCGATCGTTGCCAAAGAAACGGGGAGCGGGGTCAGCCGTGCGGTCGCTGACCGGCTGCGCGACCTCGGTATCGACCATGTCGACACATCCGGTGCCGGAGGCACCTCTTGGGTAGGCGTCGAAACTCTGCGGGCGGAGGGCCAGAGTCGAGCCGTCGGCGAAGCGCTTTGGGATTGGGGCATTCCGACGGCCGCTTCGGTCCACTACTGCGTCGAGGCGGGCATGACCACCATCGCCACCGGGGGTATTCGCTCCGGAAGCGACGTTGCCCGCGCGATCGCACTTGGCGCCAGCTGCGCGGGGATCGCTCGCAACGTGTATCAGGCGTTCCTCGACCGTGGAACTGAAGGTGCCACGAGTTTCCTCGCGACAGTGGAAGCTGAGCTGCGTGCGATTATGCTTCTATGCGGCGCGCGTACGCTAGACGAGCTTCAGAACGCACCCCGCATCGTCACGGGCGAACTCAAGGATTGGATCGCTTGACCGAACCCGAGCCCTCCGGAGTCTCAGCGACTTCGTCGGCGTCCGGCGGTTTCTCGATCGGCTCGTAGCGCAGAAGGTCCTCCACTCGTTCCAAGAGCTCTCCCTCGAAATGCACCGAAAACCGCGGTTCGAGAAGTCTGCTGCGGACGCGCCAGACGACGGGGTCCGCTGGGTCACGAAGCACGACCGGCGTGGCGCCTGCGAGCGCCCAAGGCGAACTGAGAATCGCGTCGGTCAGCGCTGCGCGGACCCTAGACGCATCGTACTGTCCGTCGAGCCGCACCACGACCTCGTGTTCCGCCTCGCCGCCGGAATCGTACACCATCGGCGTGCCCACCATGGCGCGGTTCGGGACGGTCAGTCGGTGTCCTTGGCCGTCGCGAAGCCAGGTGGCACGTAGAGAGCGGCCTTCGACCGTCCCCTGGAAGCCCTCGCCAGACACCCACATCCCCCGCCGGACGCGTCGTTCTCCGGCCAGAATCGCTCCGGCGACCACGTCGGCGAACAGATCGCGCAGCGACCAGGCTGCGATGAGTCCGAGCCCGGCGAGTGCCCAGAGCACCCAGTCCTGGCCTTCGGGCAGGAGTTCTACCGCGATCCCAATCACCAGCCCGAAGGCGACGAATCGGAGCGCGATCACGAGCGCACCGAGGATGCGGCGAAGCAGGACGTTGTTGGTGATCCACCCACGCGTGCGCTCGATGACGAAGAGCGCCACCCCGACTCCGAACAGAGCCAAGAACAAGACGAGCAGCGGTCGGCGCGCCGGCGTTTGTGGAACCTCTGCGGCGGGTGCTTCGGCGGCGGGCTCGTCTGAGACGAGCGGCAGAAGGGGTGTCTCTCGTAGTTCGTCCGATGGCTCCTCGGTTGCCGGACGCTCCTCGGCGAAGGTCGTGATCGGCGAGCTCAGAGTGCACAGCCCGAGCAGTCCGAGGAGGGCGAAGCGTCGAAGCGCAGCGCTCACAGGACCCACCCTCTCTCGCGGAAGACCCGGCCCAATACCCCGCGGAGATGAACTGCAATCACGAAGCTGCCATCGCGCTCCTCGAGCAGTCCGAGATGCGCGAGACGGCTTAGCTGTGCCTGCGCGGTATTGCGTTCCACACGGAACAGCCTCGCCTGCCCCGCGTCGTCCATCCACCCCTCGCGGGCGATTTGATAGAGATTGACGAGGATGTCGTCGGGAAGACGCCGGACCTGCGTGTAGGGCGACGCGGGGATCGGCCCGACGTGCACCACGTCATCGACGATGCCGCGAATCGATGCAAGCCACAGTCTGAGAGCGTCGCGTACCAGCCCTCCCGTCGCTTCGTGAAGCTCGTGGAAGTACTGGTCGTACGGGCGTCGAATCCGACTTGCGCCCCGAGCGAAGAACCCTTCGATCGGCGAGCCGTCGCTTCGGTCGAACGAATGCTCGTATCCGCTGAGTCGATGTCGTGCCATCACGGCCGCTTGGAGCTCTTGTTCGTTGAGAGGGTCCAGACGGATGACTTCGGGAAACGCGTCTCGCAGCGGCGCGACCGTCGAGGCAAAGTTCCAAAACAGAACAGCCCCGTGGGCGAGCCACCTGCGCTTGCCGCCCTCCTCGATGATTCCCGCCACGAAGCGTCGCAGGGGCTCGAAGCCACCGGGCGCCATCGAGAGCATCCAGTGCAGGCCGTCGACGACCACGAGCTGACCTTCAGGTGCGTCTTGGAAGATCGCATCGACCTCTTCGACCGTCACCGGTGCAGAGAACGAGACGCGTTTCACGTTCTTCCACCGACGGCTCCTCACGATTGCGCTCGATACGGCGGCCTTGCCGACGCCATCGACTCCTATGAGCGCCACCGAACGGAGGCGACCCTTTACCTCGCTCGAGAGCACGGCCTCGGCCCGTCGGATCTCCTCGTCCCGACCGGTGAGCACGTCTCCGGCCTCCATGGTGTCGGGCGCGAAGAGGCGGCGGTACACGAGTGGCAGATCGACCGCGACTTCCGGAGCCGCAAAGCTCCCCGCGCTGAGCTGGCTCGTGGGCGTGGGGCCCGTCACTCCGAGTTTTTCGGCCCAGCGAGCGAGCCGTTCGGCCCCGAAGACGGCGCGTAGAACCCCCCGCATTTGGGCCTTCGCGCGTTGCCACAACGGCGGGCGGTCGGCCTGCTCCACCATGCGCAGCCCGCTTGCCGCACGCCTCATGGCTTCGAGTCGTGATTTGCTAAAGGTGCCTTCGGCGAGTTCTCCGCGCAGAGACTCCAGCGTACCGAGCGATGCGTCCTTCATCTCGGTCTCGAGGGTCTCAGGCCAACCCTGGGCCTCGACGCGAATCTCCTCGAGCGCGTTGTAATTTCGCTCGAGCTGTCCGTAGACCATGTCGCGCAGCAGGCCGTCCATCTCGTCTGGGATCGCTTCGTCGTGCACGATCTCGAGTTCTGCCGTCGCGAGCTCCACGTTGAATGCGACAACCCGCTCGAGTTCGCCCAACAGGTTGGCCAGTGGCTGGACCTTCTCGGCGAGTTCGCGGCGTGTCGCGAGCAGCTTTGGCGCCACCTGGCTATCGATGTACGTGAGAACGACCTCGCGGAAAGGGACCTCGACTTCCGGAAGCGCCGTCGGCAGACGCCACTCGCCCGTCTGCCGTTGGCCGACCACCACGCGATATCGCGGCGTCAGGCCTCGGCACGCATCGACGAGCGTATCGAGTAACGGAGCGATTCGCGAGTCGTCGCTGAGGTCTTGATAGAGTTCGTCCGTGACCCGCGCAGCCTCGCCGGTGATTTTGCTCAACGCCTCGGTCGAGCTCTTGAGCGCGTCTGCGAGCTGATCGCCCGAGTAGTTTTTCTCGAGCTCTCTGTCGAGCTCCGCGAGCGTCACTTCGAGGGTGTCGCTCACGCGTTCTACCTGCCCGATTGCGCGCCGCCGTACCGTGTTGGTCAGCCGCGACACGTAGTCGGCAATGTTGTCCTTGATGCGTGCCTCGAGCCCCAAAAGCTCGAGCTCCATTGCGAGCGACGAGTATTCTGCAGAGCTGGCGCGACGGAGGTTGGACACGTCCTTGGTCAGTGTGTCCATCGCCCGCATTCGGTTTGCGAAACGTCGACTCGTACGGCGATCTCTTGCAGGAAGGTCGAGCGTGCCGAACGTCGGCAGGTCGTCCTTCATCTTGACGAACCCAGTGGCCAGCGCGCTCGCCGCTCGCTGCGTCCCGTCGCTGGTGATTCGCACGAGCTCATCGAGAGCGAGAGCAAGCTCCTCTTCTACCTCTTGACGGAGCGCCACGAGGCGTCCCTCGACGTCCTCGCCCTCCTTCGACGCTGCGGCGACGATCTCGTCGTATCCCTCGATGACGCCGTCGAACAGACTCCGCGTGCGGGCGCTCAGATGCCGATCGGCCTCGACGAACAGAGCGGCAAGTCCTTCGAGCCGTACTGGGGCATCGTAGGACACGTGGTAGCGCGCGAGCATGCGCAGGCGGACGTCGCGCGTAGGAGGCTTCCGCCCGAACGCCTTGCGCCAGCTTCTGCGCAGCCGCAGGAACTGCCGCTGAAGCTGCTTCCACGCGGACTCTCGCTCCCTCGCTTCGAACGACTGGGGCTCGTATGGCGCGATGACGACCTCCGGCAGTCCGTCGACGACCGAGTCGATGTCCTGGATCATGCCCTCGGGCGTCCAGGTCTGCTTCGACAAGGTGACAGACCTGCCGAGTACAATTCCGCGCCAATGCGCCGCGAGGTCCGACTGCGCCGAGCGCAGCATCGTTACCAGCTCCTGGTGCTCAAGGTCGTCCTCGGCACGGGCTTGAACCGACAGGCGTCGGTGGTGACGGAGAAACTCGCGCCGTAGGTCGCGGAGATACTTCCCTGATTCGACCTGGAAGTCGCGTAACGGCCCGGTCGAGACTTCCCGAACGATGCTCTGCAGATCGCTTCCAAGATCTTGGACGCGAGTGTTGAGGTCCGCGCTCTCGGTATGCAGCGGAGGTCCCCAGAGGTCCTTCTTGCCGATATGCTGTGGCCATGGTTGCAGCCGCTTCTGCGCACCTTCGGGCCCGGCCGCCGCGATGTCCGGGGGCTTCACCGACAGATGGCGGTCGGGCGCGAGCGAGGTGCGTGCGCCGGCGGTCTCTCCGGCGAGTCCAAGGCCCATCTTGAACATCACCGGACCGATGAGCTCGTTGATCGCGACACCGCCGATGATCAACGTTTCAAGCGATCTGCCCAGGTCGCCGAACGTCCGGCCAACGATTCCAGCGAGAAGAATCGCGACCCCTGCCTGAGAGACGAAGCCCATCCATCCGAACTGCTGCGTGGCCTCGTCCGCGCGTCCGATCCGGGCCCCAGCCTTCGTGCCTGAGTAGATCGCGAAAGCTCGCACGGCGACCAAGCCGACGGCGAAGAGAGCCACCTGGCGAAGCTCTTCGAGATGCAGCTTGGCTCCGGCAAGGGTGAAGAAAACCACGTAGACGGGCAGGGAGAGACGCTCCACGGCTTCGATCAGGAAGTGACCATTCTTCGAGAAGTTCGCGACGCCGAACCCTGCCGCGAGGAAGACCAGGACCGGATCCCAGTCTAGATAGCTGGAGATGTAGGAAACCAGGAACACCACGCCGACGACGAAGATCAGCAGCTCCTGGTTGACCCAGCGAATGTAGAGCGCCATCAGCGCGCCTACGAACGCGCCAAACAAAATCGAAAAAACGATGTGCTGGAGCAGGTAGGCGCCAATTCCGCCTTCGAGCGCCGCCACTCCGAGCTGCTGGGCAGCGAACACCTGGGCGACCGCGAACGCCACTACGACGATGACGTCCTTCAGGACCACCACCGACAGGACATTCTGCGACATCTTTCCCGATGCCCTCGACTCCATGATCACGGCGATCGTCGCAGCCGGCGAGGTTGCCATGGCTACCGAGGCAACCATGGCGCCAACGGCCAGTGCCGCTGCGGTGGGCAGCGCCTGAATCCCAGGCAGGGCCACCATCGGCACCACCCCCGACACCAACCAGAAGAAGGCCGTCACCAGCACGAGGATCGCCGTCAACTGTCCGGCGAGGATTCCGCTGATGGCGCGAAGCCCCTTTCTCAGAGTTTCTACGCGGAGCTCGCCACCGGCGGTCAACGCAATAAGCGCCACTGCCAGGGTATCGAACAGACTGAGCTGCTCGATCACCTCGTCGTTCAGAATGCCGCTGTCGAAAGGTGGCGGGAGGTTTAGTCCTGCGACCGCCCTCGCGAGGGACGGCCCGAAAAGCAGGCCTGCAATGAGATATCCGGTGATGTGGGGCAGGCGAAGCTGCCCGACGAGGCCGCCAATCGTGTAGCTCGCGAGCACGACGAACCCGAGGGCAAGCATCGCGGTCGGGTCGAAGGGGTGCGATGCGAACTGCTCGAACTGATAGAGCGCCACCATCCCGAACAGGAGCAGCACGATGACAGCGATCTGCCGACGCGCGTGACTCTCTTCCCCCTCGGGCGGCAAGCTGAAGTTTGCCACGTCAGCGCCTCCAGAATCCCGGCAGAAGAAGCGCGAACAGCGTGAAAAACTCCAGTCGTCCGAGCAGCATCGCCACGACGAAGAAGAGTTTGCTCGGCGCGGAGTAGCCCGCGAAATGGTCGCCGCCTATGTGGAACGGCGCGGGGCCCATGTTCGAGAGACAGGTCAGCATGGCGCCGAACGCCGTCGGCACGGGAACCCCCTCGATGAGGGTCACGAACAGCAGCCCGAAGGCGATGCACCCCATGTAGATCAAGAAGAACGAAGCCACGTCCGAAAGCACTTGGCTACTAATCGCCACTTTGCCCATGCGGACCAGTTGGACCGTCGCGGGTCGAAAGCTCTTTTGTATTTGAGCGATCGCCTGCTTCCCCATCAGAACGCCGCGCTCGATCTTGATTCCACCTGCGGTCGAACCCGAGCACCCGCCGATAAACATCAGAAGAATGATGATGCTCATCGCTGTCGAGCCGTAGGCGGTATAGTCGTCTGTCGCGTATCCCGTCGACGAAATCGTCGTCGCGACCATGAAGAATGAGCGTCTAAACGATTCGAGAAGCTCGCCATGTACGTCCAGATTCAGAATCGTCATCACGATGACGGCGGCGGCGACGATGCCCACGTATGCACGAAATTCGATGTTCCGGGTGAGCCCTCGCCAATGTCCGTTGCGGAGAAGGCCATAGTAGAGCCCGTAGTTCACGCTTCCGATCAGCATGAAGGTGGCGATCACGTACTCGACCGCAGGCTTCTCGAAACCGCCGATCGAGCTATCGAGCGTCGAGAAACCTCCCGTCGACATGGTGGTAAACGCGTGGCAAACGGCGTCAAAGAGGTCGAGGCCCAAGAGCCGCAGCAGGACGATCTCGATGATGGTCAGCGCGGCGTACAGCTTCCAGAGCGTGAACGACGTCTCGGCGATGCGCGGCCGAAGGCCCTCGGCGGTCGTTCCGGGGACCTCTCCGCGAAAGAGATGCTTGCCGCCTGCGCCGAGGTTCGGGAACACCGCGACGAACAGCACGACGATGCCCATTCCGCCCAGCCACTGAATTAGCGAGCGCCACAGCAGCAGTGGTCGGGAGAGACGCGTCTCGATGTCGGTGACTACCGTCGCCCCGGTCGTCGTCAGCCCGCTCACGGACTCGAAAAAGGAGTCGACCGGCGACATGTCCGCGCCGAGCACGAACGGCACGGCGCCGGCGATACCTGCGAAAATCCAGATCAGGCTCACCGCGAGAAGAGCCTCTCGGCGCGAAATCCGGTCTGACACGAAGCGTCGGCCGTAGATGAATGCCGCGGCCCCAAGCACCGTGACGATCGCCGCCGAAATGCCGAGCGCGCCGACGCCACCCTGAGGAAGCTCCGGGTTCGGCGCGAGCTGATCCCAGGCGGCTCCGACGCCGGCGCATAGGCCGATCATCACCCCGATGCCGAGTACGACCGCGCCGACGGGGCGAATCACCCCTCGAAAGTCTCGCGACTGGGTGCTCACTCGCCCCTCGGTCGAAACAAACGCTCTACGGTGGGACGGGCCTCGCGCGTGGTCATCAGGATGACCCGGTCACCGGGCTGCACGACGTCTTTTCCGCGCGGAATGATCACGTCTTCTCCATGAATGATCGCCGCAAGCAGGGACCCACGCGGAAGGTTCATCCGATGCAGCGGCTTGTTCACCGCCCGGCATCGAGGACTCGCGGTGAGCTCGACGACCTCTGCCTGGCCGTCTTCGAGCACGGTGAGACTGTGCACACCGCCCTCCCGCGAGAAGCGCAGAATCTGGTCTGAGGCGACCGTGCGCGGGGACAACACGATGTCGATACCAAGCTGCCGGTAGATCGATGTGTAGTCGGCCCGCTGCACGACGGTCGCCGTTCGACTGCATCCCGCCCGCTGGGCGAGCAGTGCGGCCATGAGGTTAATCTCGTCGGTGCGCGTGACCGCGGCGAAGAAGTCGTAGGTGCCGACCTCTTCCTCTTCGAGGAGCGCGCCGTCAGTTCCGTCGCCATGCACCACCTGCACGCCCTCGAACTCTGCGCTGATCTCCTCGGCTGTCGCGAGGTCGCTTTCGATGATCATCACGGTGGCCTGCTGCTGCAGGAGATCGCGCGCAAGCGCCTTGCCGACCACGCCGCCGCCGACGATGCAGACCCGCTTGGCCTCGCGCTCCTTGCTAAACAAGCGCTCTGCGGCGAGGACGCCCTCCGGTCGGCCGATCAGATAGATACGATCGCCTTTGACCAGTACATCGGCGCCACCCGGCACGAAGAGCTCTCCGTCTCGCACGACGGCGCTGATCAACGTGTCCGCTGGAAGCTCGACCGATGAAAGCGGCTTGTTGAGCGCCCGCGACTCGCCGAGATCGATCTGCACCAGCTCCACGCGGTCCTGAGCTAGATCGATCACGTCCGAGGCCCCGTACGAACGCGCGATGCGCGCCAGCTCCTGCGCGACGAGGACGCGCGGGTTGATCACGACGTCGACTCCCAGAAGCCCGTACCGGATCCCCTCGGTCCACTCCGACCAGGCCGTGCCCTGCACTCGTGCGACGACGTGCTTGGCTCCTAGCTGCTTTGCTCCGAGGCTTGCGATGAGGTTCATCTCATCGTGGTCAGTTACGCCAACGACGAGGTCGGCCCGAGCGGCTCCTGCGATCTTGAGCAGCTTTTCGCTGGCTCCGTACCCCACGATCGAAGCGACGTCGTAGTGCTCCTCGGCGTATTGCACCGCCTTCGGGTTCGAGTCGACTGCGACGATGTCATGGCCCTCCTTGTCGAGAACGCTCAGCAGGTGTCGCCCGACTTCACCGAGCCCAATGACGATGATGTTCATCCCGATACTGCTCCGACCGACGTCTTGGGTTCTTTGTGTTCTCGCTGCAGGTCTCCTTCGTCGACGAGGAGTCCTCTCAAGAGCCGAGGCGCCAGCAGATCATTGAGAATGATCGACCCGAGAATGACCGAGTAGGCGAGGTCGACCGCCGGGCCTGAGTACACCAGCCGAAACGAAACCGCCATGGCCAGAGTCACATTGCCGTGTGCGAGGAGCCCCCGAAACAGATCCTTACGCAGCGTGGTGCCCCAGCCTGCGATGACGCTTGCGATCCACTTGGCTCCCGTGCGCGCGGCGACGAACGCGCTCAGCGAGATCAGCGTCGGAATCAGTGCAGTTGGCGTCCAAAGCGCTCCGGCGAAGATCAGCAGCACGATCGTCATCGGCCGCTCGGTGGATTCGAGCGTCGAGTGTACGAGATGGCCGCCGCGTGCAGAGTTAACCAGCACGAAGCCCATGCATAGATTCACCGCGAGCGGGGAGAGCTCCAGGAAATAGGCTCCGCCCGAGGCGAAGGCGATGATTCCGACGAGGGCCAGGAACCTCGAGTTGTCCGATTCGTCGCCAGCCAGGAAGAGCGAAAAGAGAAACCCCAGGGTCGTGCCGAGAAGCACGGTGACCCAGGCCCAAAGCGATGCCGGATAGTCGGTCGCCTGAGGCGCGTTCTCGTGGAATACGCAGAAGATCAGACCAAAGGCGAGGATGACGAGGATGTCGCCGAGCCTCGTTCCGTTTCGCAGGAGCGGCGCGATGCGGCCGCCGATCTCGTAGCGCGAAGCGAGAAGATCGAACGGTTCTGCAGAGTCGGTGGCGGCAAAACAAGCGAGCGCCGCAGCGCAGAGCGCCGACTCCCGGCTCGTGGTTTGTACGACGAAACCGCTCTCGAATAGATAGTACGCGCCGAAGCCGACGACGGCCCCCGGCAAGACGTGGTGTAAGAAGACTATGCGCCAGGTTGCTGGGTCGAGCGCCTGCAGGCTTGCGAAGTTGAAATCCGTCCCGCGCAGCAGTCCTACCCAGCCGGCTGCTAGCGCGATGATCGGGAGCAGGCCCGTCAGATCGTCGAACGCGCCGATCGCAGGAAAGATCGGCCCGAGCAGAACGCCGAGCAGGATGTACTCCACCCCGCTCACGACGAGGAACCGATGCTGCAGTCGCTCGACGACGTTGTGCGCCAGCACGTAGGCGACCCCAATCACCAGCACGAGGAGAACCACGGTACCGAGCTCGCCTGCGCTGCCGGCTCCGGAGCCCTCGCCGGTCGAGGCCGCGCGGGCCAGGCGCACGTCCCCAAGCAGGGCGAGCAGCGTCACTGCGCTGCCCAATGCCATCACCCCTGCGCGCGCCTCCCTCGGGCGCCGCCCCACCTCTGCCTTTGCGGGCATGCGACGCTAATTGTGAAGAAGAAGAGCCCGGAGCGGTAGTTTCACGCTGGACAGATGTATAGACGCCGTTTTCGGCCCTATTTGCTGCGGATTCCGTCGAGCACGAGGCTAATTAGAGTATTGGCCGTTTCGAGAGGGTCCATCGGGAACTGCTTACGCAGTGCCGCGAGCGCCAGAGATTCGACCGCGCCGCTCACCGCCAGCGCGCTCACGCGAGGGTCGCTCACCGAAAGCAAGCCGCGATCGACCGCAACCTTGCTCAGCGCCATAGCTCGCTCGTCGAGCTCCTGACCTAGGTCCGAGATGGCCTGACGTCCTGGTGTCGCGGGTGCGCGGCGTTCCTGCAGGTAGACGCAGGTCGACTCGGGATACATCGCCAGAGTGCCAATGAGCTTGTGCCCGAGGTGGCGGTAGGCGTCCACCGTGTCGTCACGGCTTTGCGCCTCCGCGAGCCGGTCGTGGCACTCGCGTATCGCCTGGCGAGATGCTGACGCCACCGGCTCGATTACCGCTTCGACCAAATCTGATTTGTCCCGGAAATAGCGGTAGAAGTTGCCTTTGGCCATACCAGCCTCGCGGGCGACCTGGTCGATCGTCACTCCTTCGATGCCGTGCTCGACGAACAGTTCGAGGCCAGCGTCTACGAGGTCCTGAACGCGCCTCTTTCGGTTGAGATCCCGCTTGCCGCCGAGGGCTCCGGGTCGTTCAGTGGGGCCATTACGTCGTGGTCGTCTTTCGTCATCCATCCTGGGCTCCTCAACGGGTTGGAGGGGGGCTGGGAAAAGAGAACTATGGGACCACTACATCCGAGGTAAAGCCTGTTTGGCGAAAAACATGCGCAACTCCGTCACGATCCTTCCTCGTTGCGCAAACGCTCGAAAAGCGACACCTTTTCCAATGCGCGTGAGGCTTCCCTGTCCATGACAAGCGCCTTCCAAAGGCGCCCGAAAACCCGATGACCATTCCAGCCCGAAAACCCGATTGGCTCCGCGTCCGGCTTCCGGCCGGCCCGCAGCAGGATGAGTTCCAGCGGCTCAAAGAAAAGTTCCGCAGTCGAGGACTCCACACCGTCTGCGAGGAAGCCCGCTGCCCAAACATCTTCGAGTGCTGGGGCCAGGGCACCGCGACGATCATGATCCTCGGTGAAGTCTGTACGCGTGGCTGCCGCTTCTGTTCGGTCAACACGGGAAAGCCAGGAGGCGTGGTCGACCCGAACGAACCCGAGAACACCGCGCTCTCTCTCGCCGAGATGGGGCTTGCATACGTCGTGCTCACCATGGTCGACCGCGACGACCTGCCCGACGGCGGAGCGGCGCATGTCGCCAAGACCATCCGGCGCATTCAGCACTACAGCCCCGACCTGCGCGTAGAAACCCTCGTCGGCGATTTTCTCGGACGTCTCGAAGATGTCGCTACCGTGGTGCAAGACGGACGACCTGACGTGTTTGCCCACAACGTCGAAGTCGTTCCGCGGCTTCAGCGCCCGATCCGCGACGCGCGGTGTTCCTGGGAGCGTTCGGTAGACGTGTTGAAAGGCGCCAAGGAGCTTGGCTCCAGTATCACCAAGACATCGCTCATGGTCGGGCTTGGAGAGACCGAAGAAGAAGTCCTCGATGCGATGCAGCGGCTGCGAGACGCCGACGTCGACGTTCTTACGATCGGTCAGTACCTCCGCCCCACCAAGCGCCACGCAGACGTGCAACGCTACGTCGACCCCCAGGAGTTCGAGGCGTACGAAGCCGCGGGGCGCGAGATGGGGTTTCGGTTCGTTGCGTCGGGACCGCTCGTCCGTTCGAGCTACCGGGCTGCCGAGGCCTTTCTCCACGAGGCCCTCGAGCGCAGTCCAGAGCCCCAGGGAGAGCCCCTGCCGATGAACCGCTACGGCAAAAAACACAGGCTCTCCGTGATGACCTGAAAGATGCCCATGCAAGTCATTCGCGACGACGGCAGTCTCGACCCACGCCTCGATCCGGGGCTCTCGATCGACCGAGTCGTAGCGATGTACAAGGCCATGGTTCGCACTCGCGCCATCGACGACCGCCTCGAGCGGCTCCAGCGTCAGGGCCGGATTCCGTTTCACGTCGGCTCCCTCGGCGAAGAGGCCTCAATCATCGGGGCTGCGGCTGCGCTTCGGCCCGAAGACTGGATTGTCCCCTGCTACCGCGAAGTGGGCGCCCTCCTGTGGCGCGAGTACCCGCTCCAACGGTACGTCGACCATATGTTCGGCAACGCCGACGACCCGGCCAAGGGCCGCCAGATGCCCGATCACACTTTCAGTCGAGAGCATCGGTATCTCGCGGTGAGCGCGCCGATCGGTACACAGATTCCGCACGCGGTCGGCCTCGCTCTGGCCGCCAAGAAACGCGGACTCGACGAGTGCGCCGCTGTCTTCTTCGGAGACGGTGCCACCAGCGCCAACGACTTCCATGCAGCCATGAACTTCGCTTCCGTCTATCGCGCTCCGGTGCTCTTCTTGTGCCGCAACAACGGGTACGCGATCAGCATGCCGGTCGCAGCGCAGGCGGCCGTGGAACATCTCAGCGACAAAGCCGCCGGCTACGGCATGCCCGGAGTGCGCGTTGACGGGAACGACGTGCTCGCGGTCTGGTCCGCCGTGCGAGACGCGCTCGAACGCGCGCGTCGCGGAGACGGTCCGACGTTCCTCGAGCTGGTTACCTATCGACTCGGCGGGCATTCGACATCGGACGACCCGCGCATCTACAGAGAACAGGCTGAGGTCGAACATCACCGTCGCAGCGACCCGTTGGTGCGAGTGCGCCGGCACATCGAAGGACGCGGCGCTTGGAGCGTAGAGCTCGACGCCGATTGGTCGGCCGTTTGCGCCGAAGAAGTCAAAGACTGCGTCCGGCGTGCCGAAGCAAAGCCGCCGCCCGCGCTCGACACCCTTTTTCGTGATGTCTACGCGAAGCAGCCGAAGCACCTGCAGGAGCAAGAAGCCCGCTGCCTCGAGGGTCCCCGCGCCGAGCCTGAGCACGACTCATGACCGAGATGACTCTCGTCCAGGCCATTCAGAGTGGCCTCCGCGATTCGATGCGGGAAAGCGACGACGTGCTCGTTCTGGGCGAAGACATTGGCGCGCTCGGTGGTGTGTTCCGCGTGACGCAAGGGCTACAAGCCGAGTTCGGGCAAGAGCGGGTGTTCGATACGCCGCTCTCCGAGACGGGACTCCTCGGGGCAGCCATCGGGATGGCACTTCACGGGATGCGTCCGGTGGCCGAGATTCAGTTCGCCGACTTCATCTATCCCGGGGTCGACCAGCTTCTGAGCGAGGCCGCCAAGTACCGATACCGCACCGCAGGCGAGTTTCCGGTGCCGATGGTGGTGCGCGCCCCCTACGGCGGCGGGATTCGCGGCGGCCAGTACCACTCCCAGTCGCCCGAGTCGCTCTTCATCCACACTGCGGGGCTCAAAGTGGTCTGTCCGTCGAACCCGTACGATGCCAAAGGCCTTCTCATCGAGTCGATACGAGACGACGACCCCGTAATCTTCTTCGAACCCAAGCGCGTCTATCGTGCGGTGAAAATGGACGTCCCCGACGAGCCCTACGGCGTGCCCCTCGGCGAAGCCAAGGTCGTCCGACCCGGCGACCAGGTCACCTGCGTTGCCTGGGGGGCCATGCTCTATGAGGCGTTCTCGGCTGCGGAGCGCGCTGCGGAAGCGTCCGTAGACGTCGAACTCATCGACCTCCGTACCCTCTGGCCGCTCGACGTCGACGCGATCGTGTCGAGCGTCGAGAAGACCGGCCGTCTCGTGGTGGTGCATGAGGCGCCGCAGACCTGCGGGTTCGGCGCGGAGCTCGTCGCGCAGGTCACCGAGCGCGTGTTCTTTCACCTCGAGGCGCCACCGGTGCGCGTCACCGGATGGGACACCGCGTTCCCGCAGACCCACGAGCGCGAGTATCTGCCTCTGGCGCATCGCATCCTGCCAGCGCTTCTCCAAACGGCGCGGAGCTGAACGATGGCGGAACTCGAGTTCAAACTCCCTGATATCGGCGAGGGCGTTACCGAAGGCGAGATCGTCGAATGGTTCGTGGCCGTCGGCGACACCGTCCGAGAAGACGACCCGATGGTCGAGGTGATGACCGACAAGGCGACCGTGACCATCGGGGCCCCCTGCGACGCGCGCGTCTCCTCGCTGCGTTTCGAGGTGGGCCAGGTCGCTCCCGTCGGGCAGATCATCCTCACTCTCGATACCGCACAGGCCAGCCGCGCCCCGAGCCCTGACTCGACCCCTCCACCGGAGTCGCCCGCGGCAACCGCCGTCGGAGACATTCGCGGCTCGATTCCCGGTGCAGGCCTCTTTGGAGATCGCAACACGGTCCGGCAGCCTGCCGCGGCGACCGCCGAGGTCGCGTACTTTCAGGCCAAGCCGCTCGCGTCTCCGGCCACCCGGAGGCTCGCGCGCGAGATGGGGGTCGACCTCCGCCGGGTCACGCCCTCGGGCGACCGTGGGCAGGTCACCAAAGACGACGTGCGCGCTTCGCCTGGCGACCGCATGGCGCCCGATCGGCCGCACGAAGCGCTCGAGGAGCGAGTCCCCATCGTCGGCCTACGTCGACGCATCGCAGAGCGCATGGCCCATGCAAAAGCAACCGCAGCGCACTTCACCTTCGTCGAGGAATGCGACGCCTCCCGTCTGGTCGACCTTCGGGAACGGCTTGCGCCCGAGGCGAGTCGGCGGGGGATTCACCTCACCTACCTTCCCTTCATCGTCAAAGCGGTGACCGAAGCGCTTCAGCGCCACCCTGTGCTGAACAGCGCGGTCGATGAACAAACCAACGAGCTCGTCTACAAGACGTACATCCACATCGGTATCGCGACCGCCACCGAACAGGGCCTGGTCGTCCCCGTCTTGCGGAATGCGAACCGCATGAGTCTGCTCGAGGTTGCAGGGCACGTCGAACGCCTCGGCCGTGAGGCGCGCGAAGGCAGCCTACGCTCCGAGGATCTTCGCAACTCGACCTTCACGATCACCTCGCTCGGCAAGCAGAGCGGACTGCTCGCGACGCCGATCCTCAATCATCCCGAAGTTGGAATCCTCGGAGTGCATCGCATCAAGGACAAACCCGTGGTTCGCGAAGGCAGCGTGGTCGCGGGCAAGATCATGCTGCTGTCTCTTTCGTTCGATCACCGCATCGTCGACGGGCACGTGGGCGCAGCGTTCGCGTACGACGTCATCGAGATGCTGGAAAACCCCGAACGAATCTCCGGCGACGCGCCGTGATGACCTCGGTTCGAGACCGCCTGCTCGCCTGGTACGGAAAGCAGGCTCGCGACCTCCCTTGGCGCCACACGCGCGACCCCTATGCGGTCTGGGTGTCCGAAGTCATGCTCCAGCAGACCCGCGTCGAAACGGTGATCCCTTACTACGAGCGCTTCCTCGCACGCTTTCCTTCGGCAGAGGCACTCGCAGAAGCCGACGAAGACACCGTGCTCGCGCACTGGAGCGGCCTTGGCTACTACCGACGTGCACGCCTTCTGCATCGAGGCGTGCGCGAGGTGGTCTCGGAGTACGGCGGCGAGGTTCCTGCAGATCCGGTTTCCCGTCGCGGTCTGCCCGGCGTTGGTCGATACACGGCGGGTGCCATCGGCAGTATCGCATTCGACCGCGAGGAACCGGTTGTCGATGGCAACGTGAGCCGCGTTCTGGCGCGACTGTGCGGGATTCGGACTCCGCTCGGTACCGCCGAGACGACTGCGCGCCTCTGGAAGGAAGCCGGTCGGCTCGTCGTCGGCCCGCGCCCGGGCGACTTCAACCAGGCGCTGATGGAGCTAGGCGCGATGGTGTGCACACCGACGAGCCCGCGCTGCGAGGACTGCCCGCTCCACCATGCCTGCGCCGCCAGAGCATCGGGCGCAACGAACGCCCTCCCCGTCAAAGCTGCGCGCAAAGCGCCCAAGTCTGTGGCGCTCAGCGCGGTGGTCGCGACGCGCGGAGCCGGCCGAAGCCGACGCGCCTGGCTGCTCAAGAGCGAAGAGCCGCTCTTTGGGGGGCTCTGGGGCCTGCCGATGTCTAAGCGCGGGCCTCGCCAGGCGCTCCTCGATGCGGGGCTTTCCGCGCGACTGAGCTCCGACTCCACCGGCATCGTCGAGCACGTCCTCACCCACCGTCGCCTCGCCATCGACGTGTACACCGCGACCGGAGTTTCTGGTGCTCCGTCTTCCCAAGGTCGACTGTTTTCCGAGGAGGAGCTCGACCGCGTTGGCGTGTCGCGACTCACGCGAAAGGTGCTTGCCGCCGCTCAGCGCGACTGACGCCAGAGCTCCGCGAGCGACGGTCGCGTGCCAGTCAGCAGGAACCCCACCCGAAACAGTCGCGCCCCAAGGCGAATCGAGAGCCAGATCGACGCGATGAGCACGAGTATCGCACCAACGACTTCCCACACCGCGATGCCTGTCGGGTCGACGGCGAGTCGAAGAATCACGGTCACCGGAGAGGTGAACGGGATCCAGGTCATCAGGCTGCCAAGCCAGCCGTGGGGGTCGTCGAGCAGCACCACCATCACCATCAGCGGAAGCACCGCCAGCATCGCCCACCCCACTGTGAGCTTCTGACTCTCCGCCGCGTTCGCTCCGAGGGCTGCGGTCGCCAGCATCAGACTCCCCAAGAAAAGATACCCGAGGACGAACAGCACCGGCGCCACCAAGATCGCCGCCCAAGGCATGGAAGCCATCGACGAGAACGCCGCGGACGCGGTGATCCCGAGGAACACGACCATCGATGACCAAACCGCGAACTGAATGAGGCCGGCACCTCCCAGTCCGATGAGCTTCCCCGCGAGCACCTCGTCGGGCGTGACAGACGAGAGCAACACCTCGACGATCTTGCTTTCCTTGTCGGTCGCCACCGCCTGCACGAGGTATCCCGATGCGCTCAACAGCGCCGTCAGAAGAAGCACGCCCAGGAACAGAGGAATCGTCGTTCGCACTAGCAGGTCCGTCGTATGATCCACATCGACGGGCGCCGCGCCCTCTGGCGCGAGGCGCGAACGCACGAACGTCGCCGGGGAAAGCACCCGCGCCTGCACGGATTCGTCGACGCGATCGCCCATGAGCGAGCGCTGCAGCAGCGATCGAAGCGCAGGCTCGACCGACGCTCCGTGCATGCTGAGGAGCGGTGATTTCTCCGACTGGAGCGCTGCGACTTTTCCGGTTTCGAGGTAGTCAGGCGAAATCACGTAGAGCGCACGAATCCGTCCCGCCTCGAGCTCTGCGGTGGGTGCCTCGACCGAGTCGTAAAGTCTCACCACCACGGCACGCGTCTCCCACACCTTCGCGCCGTCCCGTTCCTCGAACACCGACGGGTCGATGACGCCGGCTTCATCAACCAGTGCGAAGTCGGCGCTTTCCGCGAGTCGCTGCGCGAGGAAATACGTTTGCACCCCGAGCACCGTCGCTGAGATGAAGCCCAAGAACAGCGGCAGTCCGAAGGTGGTCAATAGATAGGACCAGCGCTTCACCACCGCGAGAAACTCGAACTTCGCGACCGCAGCGACACGACTCGACCGCATCATTCTGCTTCTCCACTGACTAGATTGACGAAGATGTCGTCCATCTTCGCCACGCGAGGCTCGTATCGATCGATTGGGACACCATGCTCGACCAGCGCGCTCAAGTATTCGGACGCAGTTTCAGCATGGGGTAGCGAAACACGCCACCCACCGCGCGGTTCGCGCACTGCTTCCACGCCCATTGCGACGAGATCGGCCGACGTCCAAACCACCACCTCGTGTGGGGAATGGCGACGACGAATCTCGTCGAGCTCTCCGTAGACGATCAGCCGACCGCGGTGGATGAGTGCAATGCGGTCGCAGAGCGCCTCGACCTGATGCATCAGATGCGTCGACAGCACGGTCGTTCGCCCTAGCGCGCGCCGTTCTTCGATCAGCGTTGTCACCAGCGCGACGTTGACCGGATCGAGACCCGAGAACGGTTCGTCCAACACGCACAGCTCGGGATCGCTCATCAGGCAGGCGGCGATTTGGACTTTCTGGGTCATGCCTTTCGAAAGGCTTTCGACGCGCTGGCGAGCCACATGGGCCAGCCCAACGCGTTCGAGCCAATGGTCTGCCGCGGTTCGAGAGTCCGACGAAGACAGCCCCTTGAGGCGACCGAGGTACACCAGCAGGTCGCGGACTTTCGCGCGCCGGTACACCCCTCGCTCTTCAGGAAGGTACGCGGTGCGGTCGAGCGTCTCTCGATCGAGGGGCGCCCCGAACAGCGACACGCTTCCTGACTCGGGTCGAAGAATATCGAGTCCGATGCGAATGAGAGTCGTCTTGCCCGCACCGTTGGGCCCCATCAGCCCAAAGACTTCTCCAAGCGATACCGAGAGGCTCACATCGTCAAGTGCGACGTGCCCCCCAAACCGCTTGGACACTCCGCGAAAAGCAAGAACCTCCACGGGCGCAAGCCTATCCCTCCCAGGGAGAAGGGCCAAACAACGGCCTGCTCACGCGAAACCACGCGACCCATCGGCCGATGGGGTGCGCATGCCATTCGCGGAGTACGCAATCGTTCTTGGCCTCTGCACCCTCGTTGCGGGCCTTGCCCTCTACGAGCTCGGGGTGCCGCTGATGCAGGCGTACTACGTGAAGAAGCTCTTCATCCTACTCCCTTTCCCCTGACAACGGAGCCATCCCATGAACCCCCATCCCACGCGTAGAGGCCGAATCTTGAAAGACGAACAAGGGCTGACGACCGTCGAGTACATCATCGTTCTTGGCTTGATCGCGATCGTAGGCATCGCCGCCTGGCAGCAGTTTGGCGAGACTCTCACCGGTGAAATCGAGGCCGCAGAAGGCTACATCGCCGACGTCGTCGACTGAAGGGCATCCCCATGTTGACGACCATCCCCCCCTTCGCGGCTCTCACGATCTCCGCGCTTGCCGCGCTACACGACTCCCGCACCGGCAAGATTCCTAACTGGATCACGCTGCCGCCGTTGGCGTTCGCGCCGTTCTTCTATGGGTTCCTGGTCGATCCCGACCTCGGTTTTCGAAGCTTGGCGGGCATGCTGCTCTGCGGATTCGTACCGTACTGGCTCTTCTGCCGGGGCGCGATGGGGGGCGGCGACGTGAAACTGTTCGCCGCACTTGGGGCGATCATGGGCTTCGACCTCAGGGCTGGCCTCGAGATTCAGCTCGCGGCGATCGTCATTGCAATGCTTCTCACCGTTGGCGTGCTCCTGTCGCGGCAAGAGCTGGTCTCGACCCTGCGACGGGCGGCCCGCAACTGCATCCATCGCTTCCGGCCAGGGCTCGGGACTTCTTCGCGCGCGGGGACAGGGACGCCGGTGCGCCTCGGCCTGGCGGTCTTCGCGGGCACCCTCTTCGTCGCCGTGCAGCATCTTCCTCGAGTCACCGCGCTCCCATGACGCTCAACCCCAATAGGGCATGCGCCTGCCTTGCGAATACGAGCGGAGCGGTGTTCTTCGAGGTGCTCGTCGTCATCGTACCCATGTGGACCCTCTTCCTTTGCTCTTTTCAACTGGCGCTCATCGCCCAGGCGAGTCTCGTCGTTCGCCACGCGGCAGACTCAGCCGTCCGCTCGGCGATTGTGGTCCTTCCGGACGACCCCCATGCGTACGCCGGCGAACCCGAGGGTTCCGTCGCTCGAGGGTCGGTCGATTCTTCGGATCTCGACGACGCGCTGCGTTCCGTCTCCGAGGAAGCCGACCGCTGGATGGCTCCACGCTTCGAAAGAGGCAGCGCAACGGCGGCACCAGTCGCCAATCTAGGGGGTTCACGACTGAACACGATCCGCCTCGCCGCGCACGTGCCGCTGATGCCGCTCTCACCCCGACGGCCGGGCTTCGACAGGAATCCCACGCTGGGCGACTCGCTCGGAGGGCGTACGAGCTTGTTCACCTCGTTCGCCTATCAGCCGTCGGCCGTGGCGGTCACCTTCCCAGGGCTCACCGATGACGAGGTCGAGGGCCCCGAGGTCACCGTCCGCGTGAGCTATGCGTTTCAGTGCGACGTGCCCTTGGCACGAATGCTCTTGTGTGGAGGTCTCGAGCTGCTCTCACCCGAGAGCGCGTTCGCGCGGTCGTTTCTTCCCGCGTCGATGCGCTTCGGTGGGGCGCGCTTCAAGCGGCTCGAACACGAAGCGACGCTCCTCGTCCAAGACGCACCCTACGCCTACCGATCACGGACAGGTCGACCATGAGCCGAGGTGCGCTCCTGTCCGAGACTGAGGGTTCCGTGATGACCTTGGCTCTGTTTATGGCGCTCTTCCTCGTCGCCGCGATGTACTACGTCCTCGGCGTCGGCGACGCCATCCTCTACCGACGTGCCATGCAAGACGCAGTCGACGGAGGAGCGCAGGCGGCGGCGGTCCTCGGGGCAAAGGGCATGAACCTGCACGCGTTGCTCAACGTGGTGATGGCGATCACCGCGGGGATTCTTCTCGTGATCCGTAGCATCGAGATCATGCTCGAGATCATTCTCTCCGTCCTCGCGGGTCTTGCGTCCACACTAGTATTCTCGATCAAGGCGGCTGCGCTCATCGCAGTACTGGCACCGGTAGAGCGAAGCGTCGAACGCATCGGCGACGGTGTCGAAGAGTTCGTCACTATCGCGCACGACGCCTTGGACGTGGCGCACGAGGCAGTACAGCGGGGGTTCCCTCTGCTGGCCGAAGCACGTGCCATCGAAGCTATCGCGTTCGAAGAAGTCCACGATCCTCCCGTCGTCGCCGGCTTCATTGTGCCGCTACTCGGTCCCAGGCTTCCCGATGGAGGCGCAGGGCTTCCGGTCGAAAAGGCCGACGTCGGCCTTACCTGCGACCGCGTCGCCCAGGGGCTCGGGAATCGTCTCGCGGATGCGCCGTCGAAAGTCCCTCGATGGCTTCTCCGGTTCCTCGGTGGCCTTGTCGAGCGCTCGCTGCGTCTCGGCAAGAGGCGAACCTGCGACGACGATATCGTCGAAGCGCCCCGCGTTGTCGTGGAGTCGCGAGCCGATGGAAGCGAAGTGTGGCTTGGACAGGAGGAGTTTCAGTATCGTGCTTACGGTTTCGGCGACGATCCGCGCGTCGGCCACTGGGGTCGAGGCGAACGTGGCATCCGCATCGCTCAGGGCGGTGCCGAGGCACGCCGGGATGCCTTTGCGCGAGCTCAAGTCGTCGGCCGTATCGCATTCGCCCAGGCCGAGTACTACTTCGACGGAAGCGAGCCAAAGGCCGAATGGTCGTGGAAACAGCGGTGGCGTGCGCGGCTGCGCCGCTATCGAATCGACCGCGGCTGGGCGCCGGCGGGCATTGGTAGCGCCTGCAGCGCGGCCGGCGGGGTCCGCAGTGGTGGGCAGCTTGGTCAGCTCTGTGAATCGATTCGCGACTTCGCTCTCAACATGCCGTCAGCGCATTGAAGACTCTTCTCCGCGACGAGACCGGAGCCGCTTTCGCCGAAGCGCTCATCAGTCTGCCCGTGCTCGCCATCGCCCTCGTCGGTGTGGTTGCGATTCACGGGATGTACGGAGCAAGCATCGACGCCAAGTCCGAAGCTAGACGGCTTGCCTGGCTCCAGGCCGATGCCGGCCACTGTCCCGAAAGCACCTGCCGGAGCGCTCGATGTGAGCAGTCTGCCGTTGGGATTCAGTCGAGCGGCCTCGAGGCGGTCGAAACGAGTCAGGGCGGCCTTTCGACCGCGTCGTTCTTGCAAGACCTTGGTCGTCGTCTCCTCGTCGGATCAACCACCGGCATCGGCAGGGCAACGGCGCCTCGGCCAGGTCTTCTTGGCGGCGGAAGAGTCGAGCAGCGCGCCGGGTTTCCTCTGATCTGCAACACCACTGCACGAACATCGACCGATGGAACCAACGTGCTCGAACACGCCTGCGCCAACGGACTCTCCGACGTCGACTTTGCAAGCGAGCTCTGCCGATGAGCTCGATTCCGAAGCTACGTTTCAGGTGGAAGCGCCGTGCCATCGCGCTTGTAGCCGGGCTTGCCTTCACCGCAGCGGTTTCGTTCTCTTTCGCGATCAAAGTCGCAGACGCTGCCTTCGACGAGGCGATGCTTGGCTTCGGTACCGCCTTGGTCGAGCACCCAGGCTCTCAGAACGACTCGGCCCGCGACTTGATCGTCAACGGTGCCCGCGTTCGACTCACGAGTCGCACGGTCGACGTGCCACACGACGAGGTCCTCGACTCGTTCGAAGCGGCTTGTCAGCGCCGTGACGGTGCGCTGGGCAAACGGTTGGACGAGCTTGCAAGCGGAATTGTGCACCCTTCAGCAAGTACGGTACGGCTCGGCCCGGTGGCGACGAATGCCAAGCGAAGGAGACACGATGGCTACGTGGCATGCCTCGATTTCGGCGAAGAGGATCTACCGCTCGATGAACTCGTAGTCCGCGTGAAGCGTTTCGCCGGCACGGGACACCTCGGCGCGTTTGCCCTCGCGCACTACGCCTATGTGCGCCAAATCCCCGGGGCGCGAGATCGCAGTTTCGTCCTCAGCTTTCACACCTCTCGGAATCTCGACCTCGCGCGGTTCGTTCCCTTGGCCGGCCGCGATGCAGCAGGCAGCGACATCACGGGCGTCGCTCGACCGCCTGACGCGCAGCGGCTGCTTTCGTCGCATGAAGTTGGCAGTCCGTCGTCCATGGCGACGTACCGAGTGGTTTCCACGAACGCGTCGACCGTCGAGGCTTACTACCGCGAGCACCTTCCAGGCCACGGTTGGAGCATGCTCGCCGCCCACCCGGGAGAACGAATCTCCATCGGCGACTCCAAGCTCGTGGCCGCGCACCGTGGACCCGAGACTGTCGTCGTTCTCATCACACCGAGGTCGCCTTCTGAGCTCTTCGTCACCCTACTCAAAGCAGGTGAACCATGAATCGAAACGCGCTCCTTGCCGCAGGGGTTGCCGCATTGCTCGGGCTCTTCTTGCTCGTGGTGTTCGTCCAACGGTTTCGACTCGAGGCAATGGGCGGCGAGCCCGTTGAACTCTTCGCGCTGGCCCGAAACGTACCTGCCGGCCAGAGACTCGCCGAGCAGAACCTGGTGGCGCGGACGCTTCCTCGTAACTTCGTCGAATCCCGACACGTGCTTCGGGCCGACCTAGAGCGCGTCATCGGTGTTCCGGCGTCGATCGAGCTCGAGGCGGGGCAGACCCTGCTCTGGACCGATCTCGCGACCGCCGATCGGGGTCGGGCTACCCTTGCAAGTCGGATTCCCAACGGTATGCGCGCGATGACGCTCCCGCGCACCGAGAGCGACGCATTCGCAGGACTGCTGCAGCCGGGCGATCGGGTCGACGTTCTGCTCACACGCGGAAGACCCGGCGAACCAACTCACATCGTCACCGTCACGCTGCTCCAGAACCTTCTCGTCCTCGCGGTGGGACAGAGCGTCGGTTCATTCGAGGAAGTCGAGCTCGCCGACCGACGCAGCGCCGTCAGCCTCTTGCTCACCATACAGCAGGCCACTCTGCTGGCCCAAGCTCGACGCTCGGGAACCCTCCGCCTACTTCTGCGAAACTCCGACGACGTCGAGATTCATGACGGCCTCCCCGAGACCGATGACGCCGATGTTCTCGAGGAGCAGAAACGAGCCAGACGTCAGCGGACGGGTCGACTCGAGAGGGTGAACTAGGATGCTTCGCGCGAACTTTCGCCGACTCGTGGTGTTGCTGGCGCTGAGCGCCACCTCCTTGGTCTCAGCCGCCCACGGCCAAACCGAGACCGATGAGGCCACCACCATACTCCTGCGAGTGGGTGAGCAACGAAGCCTCCCGGCGCGCGGGGTGAAGAGCTACTCGGAAAGCGCAGAGGGAATCGCGGACATCCGAGTCACCCGCGACCAGAGCCGTTTCGTGATCGTGGGAGAATCGGTAGGCACCGAATCACTGCTCTTGATTCACCATGACGGAAAGCAGACCACATACTCGATTCAAGTGATTCCCGCGGATGCCAGCAAGAGCGCATCTGCGGGTGAAAACGTTCGTCTCGATCTCTACTTCATCCTGATCCAGGACCGATACAGTCACCAGATTGGCCTCAACTGGCCTGGCAACATCGGCAGTACGGTTGCTCCGTCTCAGGCCGCGCTCGCAGTTACTGGTGGAAGCGGGATCCCGACGCAGACCGCCTTTCAGATCCTGCCCGAAACTTTTCTTCCAAGTCTCGATCTCGCCCAGGCCAAGGGGTGGGCCAAGCTCTACCGCCAGGCGGCCATCGTCACGGCGAACGGCACCGAAGCCGTCTTTCGTTCCGGCGGCGAATTCAACGTACAGGTGCAGAACAATCTCACGGTGAACGTCCAGCCGATCGAGTTCGGGACCACCGTCACCGTCTTGCCCAAGTACGACCCACGCACGGGTCGCATCGAACTCGAAATCACCGCCAACGTTTCCGATCTCGATCAAGAGCGGGGCACTCGAGGAATACCTGGCCGAATCACCACGCACGTCGAGACACTAGTCAATCTCGAACTGGGTCAGTCGATCTCGCTTGCGGGGATTCGGGCTCGCAGCGAACGATACTCGAAGCGAGGAGTGCCGGGATTGGCGATGGTTCCGTTCATCGGCGCCCTCTTCGGGAGCCACGGGCGTGAGCTGGAGGACAACAAGGCCTACATGCTCGTCGTTCCATCGATCGTGCAGCCCGTCAGTCTGAGCCAACGTAACCGCATTGAGGAAGCGCTACGTACCTACGAGAGCTTTCGCGGAGGGGCCGACGGGTACGACCTGCTGGATCAACCTCGGTTCAACGGTCGAGCCGGCGCACATGACTCCCGGCCGCAAGCCCGATGACGTGCCGATTGCAAGTTGCGGTTGCGGCCCCTGATCGCAAGCTCCGCGAGTATCCCCTTCCTGCCGATCGAAGCTTCTGCATCGGCCGAGATTCCGGGTGCGATCTCGTTCTCGATTCTCCTGCCGTCAGTCGGATTCACGTCAGCATCGAACCCCGCGGACGTGAACTGCACGTCGTCGATACTTCCGCGAATGGAACTCTCGTGGGTTCCCAGGTGGTCAAGCACGCGGAGGCATTGACTCCTACGCCGGTCGTACTGAGGCTAGGGCCGTACGCGCTCACCATCGGCCCGATCGTTCGCTCGCTATCCAACCCCGAAACGGCTCCGGCGGAAGTGAGGCGCAAGGTTCACCGAATGTTGTTCGAGCAACTCGATCTCGCAGCGATCGACAGCATCGAATCGGGACAAGAGGAACTCCAAGTTCAGGTCGTCGCGGCCCTCGAGAGAGCGGTGTGCGCGATGGAGGAAGAACTCCCGCCTTTCTTCGATCGACGGCAGTTCGTCAACGAGATGCTCGACGAAGTCCTTGGGCTAGGGCCGATACAGGCTTTGCTCGACGATGACGACGTCAGCGAAGTGATGGTCGTGGACCCCGAGACGATCTATGTCGAACGTTCGGGCCGAGTCAGGAAGACCTCTCTGAGGTTCACCGACGATGAGTCGTGCCGATCCGTCATCGAGCGCATCATCACTCCGCTCGGACGACGCATCGACGAGAGCACACCGCTCGTCGATGCTCGTCTGGACGATGGGTCGCGGGTCAACGCGATCATTCCGCCGCTCGCCGTACGCGGTCCGTGCATCACCATTCGAAAGTTCCCCCGCCTCGCCTTGGAGATGCCCGATCTGGTTGCCAGCGAAAGCCTAAGCAAAACCATGGCCGAGTTTCTCGAGCGCTGCGTCTGCATGCGTAAGAACATCGTCGTTTCAGGCGGCACCGGCAGTGGAAAAACCACGCTGCTGAACGTGCTTTCGAAATCGATCTCTGCAGAGGAAAGAATCGTCACCATCGAGGATGCCGCAGAACTCAGGCTGCAGCAGCCGCACGTCGTAGCCCTCGAGGCGAAGCCGCCGAACCGCGAAGGACGGGGCGCCTACACCATTCGAGACTTGGTCAAGAACGCACTTCGCATGCGGCCCGATCGAATCATCGTCGGCGAGTGTCGCGCCGGAGAAGCCATCGACATGCTCCAGGCGATGAACACGGGCCACGAGGGCTCCATGACGAGCACCCATGCGAACAGCCCACGCGAAGCCATCAGCAGGTTGCAGACACTTTGTATGATGGCGGGCCTCGATCTGTCTGCGTTTGCGATCCGCCAACAAATCGCGAGCAGCGTTCACCTGATCGTCCACCAGACGAGGTTCCCAGACGGGACCAGGCGAGTGACCTCGATCGTCGAGGTCGCCGGGCTCGACGAGCAGGGGGAACTTCGCTTGAGGCCGGTGTTCGAATACTGCCCCCTGCGCGGAGACTCTCGTGGACGGGTCGTCGGGGAGTTTCGACCTACAGGGTATGTTCCGAGCTTCGTCGGGCAGTTCGTCCTCGGCGACTTCGGCGACGAGGGAGGCAGCCCGTGATGCGCCTGCCCGCTCTAGGAGTCTTCGCAGCTGGCTTCCTGCTCGTCCTCTGCGGCGCGGCGATTGCGTATCTCGTCGTCGATGCCGAGGAGGGTCCGGTTCATCGTGGATTGGCCGCCTACGCGGGCTTGCTCGACCGACGCGCTCGTTTCCTCTGGTTGGCTCATGGAGGCGATACGATCGCGAGGGCACAGCTTGCGGTCGCCTTCTGCTTCTTGCTCGTTGGGGTCGTCACCACGAGCGTCACTCCCCTCGCGCCGACCCTCCTGGTCGCGCTAGCGCCTCCCATCGTTCTTGCCGAGCTATGCGCACGCCGAGTGCGTCGACTCGAGGAGCAGCTCGACGCATGGCTGGTGCTCCTCGCGAGTTCGCTCAAAGCCAGTCCATCTGTCGCCGACGCCATCGAGTCGACGCGTTCGCTCATTCCTTCGCCCTTTGCCCAAGAGATCGAGCTGGTCATCAAGGAAATGCGTCTCGGCGCATCGCTGCGGAGCGCGGTCTCGACCATGGCCGCGCGCATCGAGAGTCCAGTCGTCGCGAATGCACTTTCGACGATCCTCGTCGCGAGTCAGACCGGTGGCAATCTGTCAGAGACACTCGAAAAGACCGCTGAGGTTCTGCGCGAAACGAGGCGCCTCGAGGGTGTCTTGCGAACCAAGACGGCTGAGGGCCGCGGGCAGGTGCTCCTTCTAGCTTCGACCCCCTTCGTCCTGTTCTTCGTCATTGGGTGGATCGATCCGAACTGGTTCGATCCCGTACTCTCGCATCTGTACGGACGAGCCCTACTCGTTCTGTGCTCAGTCTTCTGGGTTGCCGCGACGTTCTGGGCACACCGCATCGTGACGGTGGACGTGTGAGCGTCGGTCTGCAGCTGCTCTTGGCCGCTGCGAGCGCGACTCTGGTCGCGGGCTCTGGCTGTCTGGTCTACCAGCTGTTCGCGATCGAATCCGAGCCGCGCCCTTCGGTTGGAACGCGGGGCGCCGGTCGCGCTCGGTCCCTTCATTGGTGGTGCTTTCGCGTCGTGGAGCCCGGGCTGCGCCGTCTCGCATCGTGGATCCGAGCTCTCCCAGCGACACGACTTCGGTTGCTCGTCGACGCAGCGCTTCTGCGAGCAGGGTCGCCGGCCGGCCTCAGCGCCGACGAGTTCCTCGCGGCCTCGGTCGTGAGCGCCATCGTCTGTGCCTCCAGTGCTTCCTGGGTGACTGCCGTCTCGGAGCTTCCCTCGGAGGTCGAGAGATTCCTGATGCCGAGCGCGGTGCTGGTCGGACTGCTGGCTCCATGGTCGCGGCTGAGGGCCCTTGGCAGGTCGCGCACCAAGGCGATCGACCTCGCACTGCCCATGGCGGTCGACCTCGCTTCCCTCTGTATGGGCGCAGGCCAGGATTTCGTCGGGTCGGTCCGGCAGATCGTGACCCATGCCGCGGATCCAGCCGCACCGCTCATCGTCGAGTTCGAGACGATTCTGCATCAACTCCACCTTGGCCGAACGCGTCGCCGCGCACTCGAGACGTTCTCCAGTCGGGTGCCAACCGAATCGGTTCGCGAGTTCGTCAACAGCGTCGTTCAGGCCGAACGAAAAGGGAGCCCGCTCGCCCACGTGCTTGCGATCCAAGCTCAAACGCAGCGATTGCGAAGAACCTTGGCCGCCGAAGAGTTGGCCGCGGGCGCTGCCGTCATGCTCGTGGGTCCAATGGCGCTGATCTTTCTCTGCGTGATTCTTCTGATGCTCGCGCCGCTCGCGGTCCGCTTCATGGCCGGAGGCTTCGCGAGGTGAGGATCGAGATCGACGTGCAGGATGGCTCGGGAGATCCGATGACCCATCTCGTGCTAGAGCCGGAGGTCGTTCTCGGCAGCGGAGCCGATGCCACCATCCGGGTGCGTTCCGAACGACTTGCGCCTCGCCATCTGCTGCTTGTCCCTCGGGGTAGACGAGGATGCTGGGTGTCGAGCAATCCGCGTGCGCTCGATCCAACGATCGTCGGGTCTCAGACCCTCGGGAACGGCCTGGTCCCCTGGGGAACCGAACTAAGGATCGGAGAAACCTGCGTCCGATTGCGACGGACGTTCGGCCATGCGCCCATCGTGGCCATCGGTGCGCTACTGGCCGTCTTCGCCCTCGTTGCCGTCGTCCTCGAGGCGCAGAAGGACTCGGGCAGCGCCCCGCTGACCGGTCGGCCGTCGCCCCCTTCGCGTTCTCTAGCTCTCGAGTCGAGTTCGGTCTGCCCTGGGCCCGGTGAAGCTCTGGCGGTCGCCCAACGCCAGGAGCGCGAGGCGCTCTTGAGACACGAGCGAATTCCCTACGCACCGGATCAAGCTCTGCTGGCTCTCCGGGGCTTCCGCACGGCGTCGAACTGCTACCGGTCTGCCAACGAGAGCGCGGAGGCTGCCCGACTCGAAGCGACGGCGAGCGAGCTCGTCGCCACGATTGAAACGACCGTGGCAACCACGCGACTCCGCCTTCGCGACGCGCTCGCAGCAAATCACTGGGCCGACGTCACCAAGCAGGCTCGGCTCTTGCTCGCACTGACCCCCGATCAAGGAGAAGACGACTATGTGGAATGGCTTCGATACCTCGTGCGGAACGCTCCTTCACGGCAGAAGACACATCGCTGAAGCCGCAGTCCTCGCGTTTACCTTTGCTCTCGCTACTGCGCTCACAGGCTGCGCGCATTCCGGCGAATCGAGCACCCCGACTCTGGCGACGGACCTCGCGACCCTGAGCGCGAAAGATCTGTTCGACGAAGGTGTCGCGTACGCGCTTCGGGGCGACACTCTGCGGGCTGAGCACTACCTGGGCCTCGCTCTGCGAAGTGGCCACGATGTCGACGAAGTGGTGTGCTGGCTCGTACGGGTCTGCGTTGCCTCGAGTCGATATCGAACCGCATTGAAGCACGCTGAGACGCACCTTCGCGATCATCCGGATGATTGGTGGCTGCGGCTGGTCACGGCGAGCATTCACGACGCTCTCGGCGACCCAGGAAGCGCTCTTGGCGACCTCGAGTGGGTGGCTGCGCAAAGACCTCAGGACCCATTCGTGCACTACCGGTTGGGGCTCCTCTACCGAGAGCGTTTGGACGATCACGTCTCGTGCCGACACCACTTCGAGCACTACCTGCGACTTGCTCCCGCTGGACCCCATTCCGCCGAGGTGCGCGCAGAGCTCGAGGCTGGCCTCATGATGCTGACCGGACCGCAGCGGCTGCCTCGTCGATCTTCATCGGGCAAGCCTGCCCGATGAGCGTTCGGCAGAGCGTGTTCGACGAAACGGTCCGTACCTTTCTGGAACCCATCGCGACTCTCCTCGAAACATCGTCGGTCTCCGAGATCATGATCAACGGCCACGACCAGATCTACGTTGAAGAGCGAGGGCAGCTTCGGCTGACGAACTGTAGCTTCAGCTCCGAGTACGCGCTGATGGCCGCCCTTCGCAACGTCTCCCAGTACGCGGGCCGAGAGCTTAGCGAACGGCAACCGATCCTCGAAGCCTCGTTGCCAGACGGGTCGCGCGTCGAAGCGGTAATCCCGCCTGTCAGTCCCGTTCGACCCATCGTGTCTATCCGGCGCTTCTCCTCAGACGTGTTCACGATTGACCGGCTCACCGAGCTTGGCGCGTTGGCGCCAAGGGCATCGCGAGACCTGCGCCATTTGGTTGAGTCCAAGAAGAACGTTCTCGTTGCCGGGCCGCCAGGTTCGGGGAAGACCACCCTGCTAGGTGCGCTTGCCACATTCTTCGCTCCGACCGAGCGCGTGGTGGTGATTGAAGACAGTACGGACCTCCGACTGCTTCATCCTCATGTGGTGTCGCTGCAGACGCGCGCGGCGGACGCTCACGGTCGCGGGCGCGTGGGTCATGAAGATCTGTTGCGCGCCGCCAATCGTCTCAGGGCCGATCGCCTCGTCGTAGGGGAGCTGCGCGGGGGCGAGGCGGCGAGTTTCCTCAGCGCGATCTCCGCGGGCCATCGCGGCTGCATGGCCACGCTCGACGCCAGGTCGGCGCGCGATGCGCTTGCCCGTCTCGAGAGGCTCGCACGTTCGAGTCTAGACCACGGGACGCCCCCTCAGGGAGCGGGATTGCGTCACCAGATCGGTGCCGCGGTCGATAGCGTCTTGCTCACCGGATGGGGCCCCGACGGCGCTCGCTCCGTATGCCGCATCGCCGATGTTGGTGGCTACGATCCAAAGTTGGGCTACCAGCTTCGAGATCGATCTGCGCCCATGGAATCGCAGACCGGCGTTGCAGGAAGCCTCTCATGACGGATCGGCGCACGAACCGGCAGGATCGGTTTCTTGACGACCGCACTGTCGTCGATCTCGAGGCGCCCCAACAGTCCTGCGAACCGTTGCCCAGACTCAAAGGCGAAGAGACCTTGGTTCTCGCGGCGCCTGAGCAGGGTCGCAGTGACGACCCCCTCCTCACATTCGCGAGACCAGCGGAAAAACCCCGCCGCGTGCTGCCCCAGTTTCGAATTTCATCGAGGGTGTCCCACAGTCTGCTCGGGGTTGGTCTGGTGGCCGCCACCCTCGTTGCCTTCCTCGAGCACAGGACCGCAGACTCCTTGCGTCGCCGGCTCGATGAGCAGATGCGCGTGTCGACTGGCAGCACCTCAACCGGGGTCGCTGAGCGAGCCGTGCGGTCGACTGCTCCCGCGACCGAGCCGCCCGTCACGCCGGCCGCGCGAGCACGCTCTCTTGGAGATGGCGTCGATGCGCTTGCTGCCAATGATTTCGCCACCGCCCTCCGGCGTTTCGAGGCTCTTCAGGAAGCCGTGCCCGAAGTCCCGGCGTACGCGGACATCGTCATCGCGTTGCGGTGGAAACTTCAGTGCGGGGGTCAAGGAACGCAGGCCTCATGTCCTTGAAACTCTGGGCGCTGTTCGTCGCCGCCAGTGTAGCTCTTGGCTGTCGCCCATCCTCGCCAGGAGACACAAAGCTGCGAGTCCGCTTCAAGACGGAGAGCGACCCGGGGGTCTCCCTCTCGGAGGTGTCACTCTTCCTTGGAGACCAAGCGATCGGGGTCACGCGCGACGGTGTTCTCGAGACGGTCATCGATGCCTATCCCGATCGAATCGAGCGTATCCGCCACATCTGCCCGGCCGGTCACCATCAGCCTCGGGCCGATTCGAACGTGCGCATTTCGCCCGTTGCACCTTCCGGCCCAGCCTCGGCGATGCTCATGGAGATCCTCTTGCGCTGCCCACCGGATACCCACGTGGCCGCGTTCGTCGTGCGCGTCGATCGGGGCGCCTTCCTGCCTGTGCTGCTCAACGGGGTCGAAGTCGCTCAGACCGATGGCAGAGGGATCGCTGTGTTCAGCCGCCGCGGCGCTCCCGACACGATCTTCGGCGTCGAGATCGATACGAGCTCCCAGCCCACGCTTCGGCCTCGCTCTCCTCGTCAGTCGTTTCAGCTCGGGAATGAGCACGAGGTCTTCGCGTTCGACCTGACGCTTACTCGATTGCGCCCAACCCGACGGAGTCGCGCTCGGCATCGTATCTCGAGAATTGAGTAGGCGCGCCGACTCGTCATATAAGCGGAGAATGGAGACACTCGAGGCGGACGTAGTGGTAGTGGGAGCGGGCATCTCGGGGCTATGCGCGGCGAGGAAGCTCTCGCGCGGAGGCGCCGTGGTGAAGGTTCTCGAGGCGCGAGACCGGGTGGGTGGCCGTACCCACAGCCAGGACATCGGCAAAGGACGGTTCGATGTCGGCGGACAGTGGATCGGCCCGGCACAAATACGCCTCAAGGCGTTGGTCGACGAGTTCGGGCTGCAGACGTTTCCCACCTTCACGACCGGCAAGAAGGTTCTCGAGCTCGAGGGGAAGGTTTCGAACTACAAGAGCAAGATTCCGTCGCTGTCCTTGGCGAGTTTGATCCAGATGCAAGGCGCCCTGAGCTACGTCGAGAGGGTGCGGAAGCGCGTGGCGCCCGACGCGCCTCTGAGCGGAGACGGCGCCGATGCGCTCGACAGCGAGACTCTCGAAACCTGGCGGCAGCGGTTCGTGAAATCGGACAAGGTCAATGGCGTGCTCGATGCCGCAATACGGACGATCTTCGGCGTCGAGGCGCGCGAGCTTTCTGCCCTCTACTTCCTGATGTATCTCAACGCGGGTGGTGGCTTGATGAGTCTCGTCGAGGCAGACAACGGAGCCCAACAGGACCGCTTCGTCGATGGCGCGCAGTCCGTCTCGATCAACCTCGCCGCAGCGCTCGGCGACGCGGTGATGCTCGAGCGTCCCGTTCGCAAGATTGTCCAGCAAGAGACCGGCGTGCAGGTCGTTTCCGATGCATGCAGTATCGACGCGCGGTTCGCGATCGTATCGGTGCCTCCGCCGCTCGCAGGGCGAATCGACTACGAGCCAGGCCTCAGCGTGACTCGAGACCAGCTGATGCAACGCTTTGCCATGGGCGCGACGGTCAAGGTGCTGGTGACCTATCCTCGCGCGTTCTGGCGCGAGGCTGGGTTCTCCGGAGAGGTTGTCAGCTCCGATGGGCCTCTGAGCGTGGTCTACGACAACACCTCCCACGATGAAGTCCAACCAGCGCTCGTTGGGTTCATCGAGGGAAAGCACGCACGCGGTTGGTCGTCGCAGCCTCGCGCCGACCGAGAGCGTCGTGTGCTTGCGGCGTTGGCTCGATATTTCGGCGACGAAGCGCGGCTTTGCGACGACTACCACGAGCTCGATTGGGGAGCTGAGCCTTGGTCACGCGGCTGCCCCGCCGGAAGCGTCCCTCCGGGCGTGATGTCGAGCGCCTTTTCGCATTTGCGCAAGCCCGAAGGGCGCATTCACTGGGCCGGTACCGAGTCCGCGACCGAGTGGATGGGATACATGGAGGGTGCAATCCAGTCTGGTGAGCGTGCGGCCGACGAGGTTCTTCGGCGGCTCTAGACCGAGTTCAAGGCGAACTCGGTCTAGCGGGTTCTTCACTGTGACGGTCGGATGCAGACCAGCACGTCTTTCGATGCGGGGGTGAAGCTCTCGTCTGCGAATCGTTCGAGCGGTACCAGAACGTTGGCTTCCGGGAAATAGGTGCCGACGCAGCCCCGGGGGATGGGATACGGCACCGCTGTGAATCGATTCGCAACTCGTCGCTGGCCTCCGAAGTCGTTCTCGAGATCGACGAGCTGTTCAGCTTCGATCCCGGCTCCGCGCATGTCTTCCTCGTTCATCAGCACCACCCGTCGTCCGCCGCGAATGCCGCGGTAGCGATCGTCCTCGCCATAGACGGTCGTGTTGTACTGGTCGTGGCTGCGTAGAGTCATCATCCGAAACTTGCCTGCCGGCACCTCGAGATCGGGCGCATCGTTCACCGTGAACTGGGCCTTGCCCGTCGGAGTGGCGAACTCGCGCTCACGTGCCCCGTTTCGCAGAAGAAACCCACCCGGCTTGCGCACGCGATCGTTGAAACTCTCGAACCCGGGGATGGTTTGCTCGATGAGATCGCGCACGCGATCGTAGTTCTCGATCAGCCAGCACCAGCTCACCGGGGTTTCGGGGCCCAGGACCCGCTCGGCAAGCCAGGCGACGATTGCGGGTTCGCTGTACAGCTTGGGGTGCGCAGGTTTCAGGCTTCCCTGCGAGCTGTGAACGACCCCCATCGAGTTTTCGACCGTCACGAACTGTGGGCCGTAGGCCTGTTGGTCGATCTCGGAGCGGGTGAGGCACGGGAGGATGAACGCCCAGTTGCCATGAACGAGGTGACCACGGTTGAGTTTGGTGCTGACGTGCACGATGGTGTCACATCGTTTCAGCGCCTCGGCGGTACGTTCGGTGTCGGGCGTCGCCTGCAGAAAGTTTCCGCCCATCGAGAAAAACATCCGGACGCGGCCTTCGCGCATGGCGCCGATCGCCTCGACTGTGTTGAAGCCGTGTTGGCGAGGCGGGTCGAATCCGAACACCTCTTCGATGCGATCGAGGAGCGCCTTGGGAGGGCGATCGTGGATGCCCATCGTGCGATCACCCTGCACGTTGCTGTGTCCGCGTACCGGGCACGTCCCCGCGCCGGGCTTTCCGATGCTTCCGCGCATAAGTAGGAAGTTGACGATCTCCCGTACGTTGCCCACGCCGTTCTTGTGCTGCGTAAGGCCCATCGCCCAGCAGACGATCGTCTTGTCGCTTCGAAGAACGAATTCGAGCGCCTGTTCGAGCTCTTCGCGCGAGACTCCGCAGCTCTCGACTAGCGCATCTAGGTCCTGGCCTTCGAGGTGTGCGCGAAGGGCTTCAAAGCCTTCGGTCTGCTCCTCGATGAAGCGACGATCCAGTACCCTGCCAGGCTCGCGCGCTTCTGCTTCGAGCATCAGGCACATGAGCGCTTTCAAGAGCGCCACGTCCCCGTTGATCTTCACCTGGAGAAACAAATCGGCGATGCGCGTCTGCCCGCCGAGCAGCTGCGACGGCCGCTTCGGATTCGAAAAACCGATGAGTCCGGCTTCGGGCAGCGGGTTGATCGCGATGATGCGCGCGCCGTTCTCCTTAGCCTTCTGAAGCGCGGAGAGCATCCGGGGATGATTGGTTCCCGGGTTCTGCCCCATGATGAGGATCGTGTCGGCTTCGTGGATGTCGTCGAGGGTGACCGAGCCTTTTCCGATGCCGAGCGTCGTGCCGAGTCCCACCCCGCTCGACTCGTGGCACATGTTCGAGCAGTCGGGGAGATTGTTGGTGCCAAAGGCGCGGACGAAGAGCTGGTAGAGAAAGGCGGCTTCGTTGCTCGTTCGCCCCGACGTGTAAAAGACGGCCTCATGGGGCGAGTCCATGCGCTTCATCGTTGCGGCAATGCTGTCGAACGCTTCTTCGTAGTCGAGAGGTTCGTAGAAACGCGAGCCTGGCCGGAGCATCAGCGGCACCGTCAGACGCCCCTGTTGACCGAGCCAGTAGTCCGACTTCGTCGCGAGTTCGTCGATGCTGTAGCGCTGAAAAAACTCCCAACCAAGGCTCTTGGGGGTGGATTCCCACGCGGCAGCCTTGGCGCCGTTTTCACAGAACTCCGTCATCGTTGCGCGATCGTCCGGGTCGGGCCACGCGCAGCCCGGACAGTCGAAACCGTCAGTCTGATTCATCCGCCCCAGGACCCGAAGGGCGGACGGAAGCGAATGGCCGTTGCGCAGCATGTGCGAGAACGTCGAGCGCACCGAGGCGAAGCCCGCGGCCTTGGCTTTCGGCGCGCCGATGCGCGGGGCTTCAGTCGGCTCCGGTGGCTGCGCCGGATGCTGTTCGTCTGACACTACCCGGCCTCTGTCTCGACGAAGTCGAACGCATTGGCTTCGGGCGCGATGCGGGTGCTCCCTGCGTAGACGTTGAACCTGCGCTCTCGCGCAAAGCCCACGAGGGTGAGCCCGAAACGCTTCGCGGTTTCGATTGCGAGACTCGAAGCGGCGCCGAGCGCGACGAGCATCGGAAACCCTGCGCGCACGGTCTTCTGGACGAGCTCGAAGCTCGCGCGGCTACTCACGACGACAAAGACGGACTCGTCGCTGTCGTCGCCAACTCGAGTGCGAAGATCGGCGCCCACGAGCTTGTCGAGCGCGTTGTGGCGCCCGACGTCCTCGCGGTGTGCCAGGCGCTCGCCGGTGGCGTCGAAGAGCGCGGCTCCGTGCGTCCCACCCGTATTCCGAAAGAACCCTGAGTCTGCTTCCATCGCAGCGAGCGCTTTGCGAATGGCGCGCGGCTCGAATTCGCCTGAGCGCGGGGCGATCGGCACGCAGCCGGTTTTTCGTAGCGCCTCGAGGGTGCGTTCGCCGCAGACCCCGCATGCGCTGGTCATCGTGAGAGTGCGTTCGAGCAGGTGCGCGGGGACCGGAAGGTCGCAGTGGAGCACTGCGCGGATCACGTTGTCCGGGGTGTCGGAACTCGGACACCTTCGCAGCGCGAGCAGGTCGTTCGGCCCCGAGATCACGCCCTCGCCAAACAGGAACCCCGTCACGAGGTCCGCGTCGTGGCCTGGCGTGCGCATGGTCACCGCGAGTGGCACGTCGCGCCGTCGGTGCGCAGGCCCGTGCCCGAGGATGATCTGGAGGGGCTCTTCGACCGCGACGAGGTCGGTGTTCTGCGCTCGCCCTGCGAGGGTAACGCGTTCGACCTCAGTCGAAGTAACCGGGGACCGAGCCATGGGAAAGCCTACTTCGCATCCGTCCTGCGAAAAAGGGCAAGCGGAGAGTTTTTCAGCCCTCGAGGGTCAGTGCACCGGTCGGGCAGTACTGAACTGCCAGCTCTACCTGTTCTCGCAGTTCCTCAGGCGGCTTGTCCTTCAGGACCGTCAGCATGCCCGCGGCGTCCACCTGGAACACTTCGGGTGCCTCACCCATGCAGACGGCGTGTCCTTGGCAAAGATCGAAGTCGACTTTGATTTCCATTGCGTGTCCTCAGTAGATGCCTGGAACGATGCGCCAGCGAACGCGTTCGCAGTAGCGCTCCCAATCAGCGCCGTATTTCTTTGAACAGAAACCGTGGTCGCGGCGTTCGCGGTGAATCAGCAGAACCGCAAAGTAGATGGGGTAGAAGTACGGAAGCGCCGACCCGAATAGACATGGAAGCGACCACGACAGGGCCATCAAGATGTCACCCACGTAGTTGAAGTGGCGTGACCAGCCCCAAAACCCCGAGAGCAGGAGCTTGTTGCCCTGCGCCGTCTCCATGTACTCGGCCTTCTTGCCCCAGATGCGCGCGTTCTCCGGATCCTTGCGGAACTTGTGCTTCTGCAGGTTGACGACGCGGAAGATGTAGAGTCCGAGGAAGTTCACGCCGATGATCAGGACTGCCCCCCACCAAGGCAGATGGTGTACTCGGTCGATGAGGTAGTGCGCCTGCAGGGAGTAGGTCATCGGCACCCACACCAGGTCCCCGAACGCAAGCATGAACCCGAAGTTTTCATGCTTGATGTCCATCGTCGTGAGGATCGCCTCCTCGTTCCAAAAGTAGTCGAGGATGTAGAACATCTGGAACACCCAGACGAGAATCATCGAGGTCGAGACGAAGCCGTAGACCTGGTACTGGACGTAGGCGAAGGACGTGTTGATCAGCACCCACAGGATCAGCCCCGGTCGGGCTTCGCAAAAGAGCTTGAGGTCGAAACCGTCTCGCGTCGCTGGGATGCGCGGGTTGTGCCCGGTTCCCATCCAGAAATCGTGGATGAAGCTGCCGCTGAGGTGGCGCGCCTGACCGTGTTGTTTTCCGTACCAGTACAGGAAGGCGCTGAACCCAAAGCTGAAGATCGTCATCACGCTGATCAGTGCCCCGAACTCGGTGTAGAGCTCGGAAATCGAGAACAGCCCGGACCAATGCAGAAGGCCCACCACGACGAAGCTCACGATGAGAGAGAAGAACCCGTTCATGCGGTATGGAAGCCTGCTGCCGTCCGGAAGCTCGGCGCCAAGCACTTCGCGCCCTGGCGCGAACTTTTGAAGCACAGCCTGCAGCACCAACCAGGATCCGTAGATGACCGCGGCGCGCCAGGTTGGCATCATCGCCTCGGCGAAGCCCTGCCAGTCTGCGCTCGCGCCGGGCAACACCTCGCCGTCGTTGAACCGCACCGCGAAGAACAAGTACGCGGTAAAAATCGGGAGTCCGACGATCATTGCGAAGTTGCCGGGGATCCCGCCGAACTCCAGTCTCTTCTTGGCTTCAGTCATGTTGGGGCGATGTTATGCCAAGCGATACCGTGACCAGCAACAGACCGACCAAGGCGCGGTACGACGGCAGATTTTTGGAGCCGAATCAGAAACTTTGTGGCGACTCGACGCCTAGCAGCTACGTTCGGAGAGAAAGCTGGGCCAGCAAGAGGAACTTGAGCATGCTTAGACCTAAAAAGGCGATTCCAAGCCTCGCCGCCGCGGTTCTCGCGCTGACCGGCGCAGGCTGCGGAAGCGATGACGACAACGGAAACACGGGCGGCAGCGGCGCAACGGGAGGCACAGGCGGAACCGGCGCGACAGGCGGGGCCGGCGCGACAGGCGGGGCCGCCAATCCGATCACCCAGGCGGCGATCGATGCGTTCTGCATGAAGGTTGCCGACTGCTACGAGGGCTACCCGCTCGACTACTGTCAGGATTACTATTCTCCGTTCGCGTATCTGGATGGGTACCCGGTCGAATGCGTCGAGTTGGTTCAAAGCTACTTCACCTGCGGCAGCGAGCTCACCTGCGAAGAGTTCACCACAGACCCCAACCCGTGCGCACAGACGCTCGACGACGAACTGCTCGAGCAGTGCTTCGGTCCGGCGCAGCTCTAACGCGAGCTTCGCGAGCTCAGCGGTGGCGAGGTCTCCAATGATCATCGTCACCGGCACCAAGCGATCCGGGACCTCGATGTGGATGCAGCTTTTGCAGGCTGCAGGGATGCCGCCGATTGGCAGTGCGTTTCCGCGCAACTGGGCCGACACGATCAAGGACGCGAACCCGGCTGGGTTTTGGGAGTCGGAGCTACGCCGAGGGATTTACTACAAGACCAACCCGGACCCGAAGACCGGAACGTATCTCTTTCCCGAGGCTACCGCACGGCACGCCGTGAAGGTGTTCATTCCAGGGCTCGTCAAGACCGACCGCGCCTTCATCGGCAAAGTGATCGCGTCGGTTCGCCCGTGGCGACAGTACGTTCGTTCGGTATCGCGACTTTCCGAGATGGAACGCCAGGCGCAGCGTGAACGCGCCAAGACCGAGGCTCGAGAACTCCCCGACTCCGTCTGGATGTCGCCTGCACTCGAGTGGTGGATGGAGAACTTTGCGCTACTCAGCGACATCGTCACGCGGCGCTATCCTTTCACGATGGTGGCTTATGAATCGGTGCTCGACGAAACCGAGACAACGCTGCGGCGTGTGTTCGACTGGCTCGGTGAGGGCGATGTCGAGGCCGCGATTGCGGAGGTGGAGCCGAGACTCCGCACGCAGGCCGAGTCGAAGTCCGAACCTGCGAGCCCCGCTGAAGACGAGATTGAACCCGAGGTGAGTGAAGTGTTCGATGCGCTCTACGAGATGGTTCGCCACCAACGGTCGGTCGACCAGGCGTTCGTCGACCGGCTCAACGAGACGAATCGGCTACTCGGCGGTCGAATTCAAGCAGCCGTGCAGGCGACTGCGCAGGCCCAGATTGAGCGCCGCCGACAGATCGCAGCGACGCGGCGAACGGCGGCCGCTGCTGCTTCTGGCTCGAGTTCACCGGATGACGAAACCAAGCCGGTTTGACGTTCGGGAATACCAAAGAATGATGACGGCGCTCAGCTGGGCAGAGAGGCTCGAATGAATCGTTTTTTCGGGAAAC
Organism: uncultured delta proteobacterium; assembly: GCA_963845195.1. Taxonomy (GTDB): domain Bacteria; phylum Myxococcota_A; class Polyangia; order Polyangiales; family Houyiibacteriaceae; genus SG8-38. The sequence goes on along the minus strand of CAWJRH010000001.1, from coordinate 347,852 downwards.
ACGTGGTGGTGACGGGCGCAAGCGCAGGCATCGGCGAGAGCTGTGCGAGAAAGTTCGTCGCCGAGGGAGCGAAGGTGAGCCTCGCGGCCCGCGGCGCCGAAGGACTCGAACGTCTCGCAGATTCACTCGGACGTGAGTCGGCGCACCCGATTCCGACCGACATTGCCGACATCGTTGCCTGTCGCCGTCTCATCGAAGACGCGAAGGCGCGCTTCGGGCCGGTCGACGTCTTGGTCAACAACGCTGGATTCAACTCGCGCGGCCCCCTCAAAGACGTTCCCGTCGACGAGCTTCTGCAGGTACTTCACGTGAACCTTCGAGGCCCGATGCTGCTGAGCCGACTGGTGCTCCCCGAGATGATAGAGCGGGGGTCCGGCGCGATCGTCGGCGTGGCGTCTCTTGCCGGGCGTCTCCCCCTCGAAGATGAGGCGGCCTACTGCGCAACGAAGTTCGGACTGCGAGTCTTCTCGTTCGCGCTTGCTGAAGAGCTAGAGGGAACCGGCGTGCACGTATCGATCGTGTCGCCTGGGCCCGTCGACACGGGCTTCATCATGACAGACGTCGACGACGTCCCGGACATCGTGTTCTCGCAGCCTATGAGCACGGCAGGCGAAATCGCGGACCTCGTGCTCAAGAGTGCGATCGATGGTCGACGCGAGCGCACTCGGCCCGAGGTCAGTGCGCGACTCGCGACGCTCGGCTACCTGCTTCCTCAGATGCGCCGCGTGCTCAAGCCCCGACTCGAAGCCAAGGGGCGCAAAGAAAAGAACAAGTACCGCCGCCCGCGCTAGGTCACGGAACGAGGTTCTGTGCAGCGCAGTTCCCCGCAAACGATGCTCGGAGGACCGCTTCGGCGGGTTTTCCGCGAGGTGAGAACCCCGCCGGCCCCTCCTCGGTCGTCAGAGGGTCGGTGAACCATTTCCACCAATACACACCGCGCACCCAGTCACGGTCTCGTATTGCTTCGGTGAACACCGCGTAGCCGAACGCCTGCCTGTCGAGGTCGATGCGTGGGTCCGATGCGCGTTCGGGCCACGCGTGCGGCTCCACCAGCGCGTCTTCGGTGGTTCGATAGCCGACCTCGGTGAAGGTCACCGGACGATCGACGGCGCGCGACACGGCCTCGAGCGCATCGAGACGCTTCTGCATCGTGAGACGGACTCGGTCTGGCGTGGTGTCAGTGGCCATCGCGACAGGCGCATAGAGCGACTTCGCTTGCTCGATCTCTCGACGCAGGCGCGGGTCTGTCTCTCCGGCGGGATAGCCTTCGATCCAGTGTACGACCGGATCGTCGAGGGCTCGCATGAAGCCAAACGGCGTGAGGCTCACCCAGTCGACTCCGAGCTCTGCGAGCTCTCGGAGGGTCGCCGCGCTGGTCGCGGTGCCATAGCCCTTGTTCCCGTCTGATTGATAGTTGTGCGCGAGGCAGACGCCGCGATGAATCCGTTCGGGCAGAGCCGCCACGTTGGATGCGCACCGCGGTGCCGACTCTCGCTGCGAACAGGCGAGCCCAAGCACCAGGGCAGCGATCACTCCCATCGTCATTGAGTTTGCGGCGGTCGGCATCTACACTACTCGCGACTGCGCTTCATCAAAGGGGACCTTCATGACCTGGTTGCTCGTTCTGCTCGTCATCATCGGTGTGCTCGTTGCCTGGCTCGTCGGCATGTACAACGGGCTCATCAACCTGCGCAATAAGTTCAAGAACGCCTACGCGCAGATCGACGTACAGCTCAAACGTCGCCACGACCTCATTCCGAATCTCGTCGAAACGGCCAAGGGCTATCTCTCGCACGAACGAGAGACTCTCGAAGCGGTCATCAGCGCACGCAACTCTGCCGAAGGAGCGCGCCAGAAGGTCGCGACCGATCCGGGAGACCCTGCTTCGATGCAGGCTCTTGCCGCTGCCGAAGGTGGTTTGACTGGGGCGCTTGGTCGCCTTTTTGCGCTCTCCGAAGCCTATCCGGATCTCAAGGCGAATCAGAACATGATGCAGCTCACCGAGGAGCTCTCGAGCACCGAGAACAAGATCGCGTTCGCTCGACAGGCATTCAACGACGCGGTGATGGAATACAACAACAAGTGCGAGATGGTGCCTTCCAACATCATCGCCAAGAACTTCGGTTTCGAGCGAGCCGAGTTCTTCGAAGTCGAAACCGCTGCGGAGCGCGCGCCCATTCAAGTGCAGTTCTGACGCATGGACTTCTTCGAGGAGCAAGACCTCGCCCGAAAGAGAAGCGTACGGCTTCTAATGCTCTACGGTCTTGCGGTGCTTGGCGTCTGCGCCGCGGTTTATGCACTCGGAATCTTCGTTTTTTCCTGGCTTGCGGTCGACGCGCGTGGGGCTGCCGTGCTCACGGGTCGCTACGACGACCTTGGGCCGCTCGGTTTCGGCTACTGGAACCCCGGCGTGTTCGTCACCAGTGTCGGCGGCACGCTGCTGCTGATCGGTCTCGGCGCTCTGTACAAGATGGCTCAGCTCAGCGACGGAGGCTCTGCAGTCGCCGAGCAGCTTGGCGGACGTCGCGTCGACCCGGACACCACGCGGCTCGAGGAACGTCGTCTCTTGAACGTCGTCGAAGAGATGGCGATCGCTTCGGGGATCCCTGTTCCGGATGTGTTCGTCCTAGACCACGAGGCGGGCATCAATGCGTTTGCGGCGGGTCATACGTCGAGCGATGCCGTCGTAGGGGTGACGCAGGGCACGCTTCAGCTGCTCAAGCGCGATGAGCTTCAGGGGGTGATTGCCCACGAGTTCAGCCACATTCTCAACGGGGATTCCCGGCTGAACCTTCGTGCGATCGGTCTGCTGCACGGGCTGTTTCTGGTTGCCCTCATCGGGCGCTTGGTCCTCTACGGCGCCCGAGGTGGCCGCCGAGATGGCGCCAGCGCGGTGCTGATCGGACTGGCGCTCTTGGTGATCGGCTCGATCGGAGTGTTTTTCGGACGACTCGTGCAGAGCGCGATTTCGCGCCAACGTGAGTTCCTCGCGGACGCGTCCGCCGTCCAGTTCACACGCGACAAGGACGGGCTTGCCTCAGCGCTCAAAAAAATCGGTGGAGCCAGCACCCACTCGTTCGTCAAAGCACCGCAAGCCGACGAGGCAAGTCACATGTTCTTTTCGGAAGCCGTCAATCGACTCGCCCTGTTTCGAGGGCTCTTCCGGACACACCCACCGCTCCCCGACCGTATCCTCAAGCTGCAACCGCAGTGGGACGGCGATTATCCAAGCGTATTGCTCCCTGATATTTCCGACGGAATGAGTTCGCCTCCCGATGCGCCACGCAGCTACTTCGATGCGTTTGCAGGCGCGATTACCCCGGATTCGGTTCGGGAAGGGCTCGAGCACGTCGGCGCACCCACGCCCGTCGAGATCGACTATGCGCACGCGCTTCATTCGTCGCTTCCCGATTCTTGGATTCACGCCGTGCATCAGGCTCCGATGGCGCAAGTGGTGGTATTCGGCCTGCTGCTCTCGCGAAACGAGGCCTCGCGAGGCACCGAGCTTCTCACGATCGCAGAACTCACCGACCCCCAAACCGCTGACCAAGCGCTTCGGTATCACGCCGAAGCCGGCGATCGGAGCTCCGCAGAAAAGATTGCACTCATCGACATGGCGATGCCGGCGCTGCGAAACCTCACTCTGGAGGAGTACAGGCGATTCCACCGTGTCGTGGAGTCACTCATCGACAGTGACCGTCGCGTCGATCTCTTTGAATATACTCTCAGCCGGATGATCCGGCGGCACCTGACGCGTCACTTTGAGCGCCTCGGGCCGACTCCGGTACGGTTCCGCTCGCTCAAACGACTCCTCCCCGACGTGCAAACGCTCCTCTCGGCGCTTGCCCACGTGGGAAGCCGAACCGAAGCACAGGCCACCGCGGCCTTTGCCGAGGGTGCGCAGGTGCTTCGCCTCGGCGCGGCGCAGGTGGGTCTTCTGCCGCCGAGTGAGAGCACCTTGCGCGCGGTCGACGAAGCGCTCGACCGCTTCGATGCGGCCACGCCGGCGCTCAAGAAGAGCCTGATGACCGCCTGTGCGGCCACCGTCATGGCCGACGATCGAGTCACCGACCGCGAGGTCGAACTCATTCGCGCCGTCGGCGACTCGATCGATTGTCCAGTCCCACCATTTGTGGCATTCGGTCATCACCATGGAAACCCGGAGCGTCTACGAGACCGATGACGAGATTCAGGCCCTCGCGCTGCAAGAAGCGCTGGAACAGGAGGGCATCGCCGCGGTGCTGATCAACCATCGCGATACGGCGTACCCGGGAATCACCGATCGCCTTCGCCATGGCACCGAAATCCGCGTCGAGGCGGATCAGGTCAGCCAGGCGCAGGCCCTGATTCGCAGCTTCGTGGCCGCCGAACCGATCGAAGGTCCCCCGCTGGCCCCGCCCCCCGACGCGGGGCCGAATCCGACGGTTCGAGGCCCCGGCTGGTTCATCATCACCTTGATATTGTTTAGTTTGTTGGTCATCGGCGCTTATTTGCTGAATGTAAAATAAGCCTTGGCCTCAGGCCGCGCTTTTGCTAGAAGTTAACTCTTCGTAAAGGAAGCGCAGATGGCAGAACAAACGTATGAGCTCAAGGAGCTCGCCAAGCTCCTCAACTGGAATCACGTGCACTGCAAAGTGATGGTCAAGCAGGTTGGGGGCGATCCAAAAGCCCCTATCACCGACGAGGTTGCTGCTCGCGTCGCCGCGAAGATTCGCCGCCCATGGCCTCCCCAGCCCGAAGCACAGCCTGACTCACAGCAGCAAGCGGTCGCCTCCTAGGCTCGAACGCAGAGCAAAAAAGTCCGCCGCGTCCAGCCGGCCCCCGGCCGGCATCGCTTGATCCAGGCCTCACCCGACGGCTACTGCCCGTGCTGGATGAGAGCCGCAGCCCGCTCGCCGATCATCATGCTGGGCGCGTTGGTATTGCCCCCGGTCACCCGTGGCATGATCGATGCGTCGGCGACCCTGAGGCCCTCGAGGCCGCGAACGCGGAGCTGAGGGTCCACTACCGAGAGCGCGTCCACGCCCATCTTGCATGTGCCTACCGGGTGATAGACCGTGGTAGCGCGAAGTTTGATCTCCTCGCGCAGGGCCTCGTCGCTTTCGCGATCCGCGCCGGGCGTGAGTTCCTGTTGCAGGTGGTCCGCCATCTCCGGGTGGCCGCAGATTGCTCGACAGAGTCGAATGCCATCGATGAACACCTGCATGTCCTCGGGCGCCTCGAGGAAGTGCGGGTCGATCTCGGGTGCTTCGTAGGGATCGTTGGAACGCAATCGGAGTTCACCGCGACTCTTCGGGTAGATCAGCGTCGGCATCACGCAGAGGCAGTTGCCGGTGTCGACGTGAGGACGCTCCGGACCGTCCTGGTTGGGGTCGGGGTACCCCCAGGGCAGGGTGTGAATCTGGAGGTTCGGGATGGGCTCTTCACCGCGCGTCTTCACGAACGCTCCAGCTTCGAAGACCGTGCGCCCGAACCAGCTATTGCCGACCATTGCTTCTTTGAGCATTCCTCCAAAGAAGTGCGCCGCTGTGCCGCGATGCAGACTCGTCGAGGCGCGATAGACCAGGGGCACGAACAGGTGGTCGTGGAGATTCTTGCCGACGCCAGGGAGGTCGAGAGCGACGTCGACTGCGTGCTGGCGGAGGTGATCCGCCGGTCCGACACCCGACAGCATCAAGAGCTGCGGCGAGCCCACGGCACCCGCACAAAGGATTACCTCCCGCCGCGCATGTGCGGTGACTGCCTTCGTGGCCTGAACGTACTCGACGCCCGTCGCTCGACGGTTGTCGATCAGCACCCGCCGCACGTGAGCCCGAAGTGCGACGTCGAAGTTTGGGCGATCGAGATGCGGCTGCACGTATCCTTCGGCTGTGCTGTAGCGCAGCCCGTCTGCCGCCGACATCTGGTAGGTGCTCGCGCAGTTCTGGTTTTCGCCGTTGAAGTCGTCGAGCACCGGAATGCCGCAAACGGCCGAGGCCGCGCTCATGAACGCATTCGATACCGGACTGAGCTGATCGGCAGGGTGCCGCCGCACGCGGATTGGCCCGCCCGCGCCGTGATAGGCGGTCTCTCCGTCTTCGTAGTCTTCGAGCTTCTTGTAGAACGGAAGGACGTCGTCGAAACTCCACCCCGCGCACCCCTCGGATGCCCAACCGTCGTAGTTGGCGCGGTTGCCTCGGAGGTAGAGCATTCCGTTGATCGAACTCGACCCACCGAGGACTTTGCCCCGCGTGTAGGGAATGGAGCGGCCGTTGAGGTGCGCCTGCGGTGTCGTCGTGAAGCCCCAGTCGAGCTTCTTTTTTATCTGCTTTACCTGGTGAACCAGCGCGATCATCCCAGGTCGACGCACAAGGGTAGTTCGGTCGGTACCGCCCGCTTCGAGCAGAAGCACGCTGACGTCGGGGTCTTCGCTCAGTCGACTGGCGACGATGGCGCCGGCGGACCCGGAGCCGACCACGATGTAGTCATATTCCGGCATCGTGCTCTCCAAACTGGAACATGTTTCAGTTTCGCGCGAATCGCCGATTCGTCAACGATCGTTGGCGTCTGAGCTGCGCGGCTCCTCCTCGGCGATTCTGTCGACGAGGCCCGAAAAGCGTTCGGCACGTCGCGACACTGCGCTCATGATGACCTCGGGTGGGCCGACGATTCGGATTCGCTTCCGTGCGCGACTGACGGCCGTGTAGAGCATTTCCCGCGTGAGCAGGGGCGCGTCTGCATCGGGCATGACCACCAGGACCTCCTCGAACTCGGAACCTTGAGACTTGTGAACGCTCAGCGCGTACGCCGGCGAATGCCGCGGAAGTCGAGAGGCGGCAACCTCGGTCACCTGGGCCGAATCGCGAGAGAGCACTGCGATGGCCGAGTCGTCACGGTTGACGACGAAGGCAAAGTCTCCGTTGAACAGCTCGAGCTCGGGCATGTTCTCCTCGATGATAATCGGCCGTACCGCGTTGGTGCCCGGCCCGAGACGAGTTTCGATCGCACGGCCGAGGCTCTCGGTCCCGAAGGGTCCGCTGCGGAACGGCGTCAAGACGACGTAGCGCGCTCGCTCCGCGAAGTGTGCCTCGCGCGTTTTTGCGGTGAGGACTCGACGCCATCGCCTGGCAGCCGAGTCGATCTCTGCCTCGAGGCTCTTCGCGGGGCCAAAGTGCAGGTCGTCCGATTCGGGCGCGTTGAGCAGGGACTCGATCGCGCTCCTGTCGCCTCGCTGGATCGCGCCGACGAGTTGGCCAAGGGGCTGTGTCGCTTCGTAGCGGTATGTTTCAGTGAGGGTGGTGAGCCGATCGGTCCACCAGGTGGTTTGCCCCGCCCGCACGAGATCGCGCAAGACGGAGCCTGCCTCGACCGATGTCAGCTGATCGGGGTCTCCGACGATGAGGAGCCTGGCATTGGTTGGAGCGGCCACCAGAAGCTGCCGCATCAGCGCGAGGTCGACCATCGACGCCTCGTCGAGCACGATGATGTCTGCGTCGATCGGAATCTCGGAGTCTCGGCCGAAGCGCACTCCGTGCCTGCGCAGGCCGAGCGCGCGCTGCAGGGTTGTGGCTTCGTCGGGAATCAGAGCGCGAACTCGCTCCGAAGTCGCAAGTCCCTGCTTGGCGCCTGCGACGGCCTCGCCGAGACGAAAGGCGGCCTTTCCGGTGGGTGCGAGCAAGGCGATCTTCGGAGCGCCGCCTTCGGTGATCGCAAGTTCGGTCAGCAGAGCCAGAATCGAAGCGACAGCCGTGGTTTTCCCGGTACCCGGGCCTCCGCAGAGAACCGAAATGCGATGCTCTACTGCGCGCTCCGCGGCCTGCCGTGCAGGAGAACTCGCCTCGCCGAAGAGCCGACCCAGCGGCTCCGCGAGGTCGCGCTCCGGAAGCCCCAGACCGACCGACCGTTTGGCCAGCTCGCGAGCGATGTCGCGCTCGAGCTGCCAATGGCGCTTCAAGTAGAGCCGGTTCTGGTCGTCGAGCACCAGGGGTCCGCCGTCGGCCAAACCGCTCCGGCGAATTGACTGGGCCCAGGAACTGGGTTCCGGCAGATCGAGGGGGTCGCCGTCGATCGTGGCGAGCAGACCTGGGGAGGCGTCGAGAGGTAGACAGACATGTCCCTGCCGGACGCTCCTGCTGGTGAGGGCGATCGCCAGGTCGACCCCAGGGTCCGGACGCTGGCTAAGGCTCCCGATCGTGCGGGCGAGCTCCACGTCCAGCATGCCGAGCAGTCCCTCGGCTTCGAGATCACGCAGCTCCATCGGACCCTCCAAGCCAGCGATCGACTGCCGCGATCAGCTCTGCGCTCTGTGGGTCGAAGTACACCCCGGCCCCTGGCGTCTGGCACCCGTGCATTCCACGAAGGAACAGAAGCAACACTCCACCCCACTGGGTTGCCGGATCGAAGTCGTCAATTCGCTGACTGAGATGCCGGTTCACCGCGGCCGAGTACAGCAGCATCTGAAGCAGGTAATGGGCGTCTTCGGAGGCACCGACCAGTGTATCTTGGGTGTACGTGGGCAGGAGGTTCGACTTGTAGTCCGCGAGATACCATCGGCCTTCCCATTCGAAAACCAGGTCGACGTATCCGCGCAAGAAGCGCGCAAGTGCGTGGTGCGGCAGCTCGGACACCCGCGCTGGGTAGTCCGGCGCCAAACGGGGCGCTCCGTGGGCTCGTAGAAGGTCAGGGAGCGGTCCGAGATCGGGCTCGTCGAGACGTAGGGTGAACTCGAGCTCGTGCAGTTGGCGAGAGCGGGGGATGTCGATGAGGCGTGGTGCGGTCGCAGTCGAAAAGAGCGGCGTCTCCACCACTGTCTGGAGATCGCGCGCGACCTCTAAGGCAAGCTTTGGGTCGTACCCGAACGCGCCGAGCTCGCGTTCGATGAGCAGGGTGCTGTCCGAATCTGCCAGTGCGTCGAAGGGCACTCGTTCGGCGATCGCGTGCAGCAGGAGGCCGCTTCGCGCGCCGGGTGGCAGGCTCTTGAACAGGGGGTCAACCGATGGGAGGGGGGCCGCTTCTCGGTCGCGAGAGACTGTCTTTTCGTGTTGCCCGGTCAGGCTGGTGAAGCTCGCGATGCGCGGTGTATGGCTGAAGGTGCGGGTCGCTCGACGCGCGGTCAACGTTGACGCGTCGCCGTCCGGCTTCACCGAACCCGACCTCGCGACGTGCGGGTTGCGCCAACGAATCACGCCACCAGAACGCGCGCTGAGTGCATCGATGTCTGCCTGCATCCGCGTCGCATCGATCTTCTCGTCCAATGGGCCATGCAGCAGATAGCCGAGGGCGGAGTTCGTGGGCTTCTTCGCTTCGCCCCAAAAAAGCGTGCATCGGTGTTTGGCACGCGTGACCGCCACGTAGAGCACGCGCAGCGCCTCCGATAGAGCTTCACGCTCGCCTAGAGCGAGATGGGTGGCGCGATCACCCGACCCGAGGTCCAGCTTGACCCGGTTGTCTTCGCTCGGATCGTGAAACTTCAATGCGTACTTGTCGCGCGTCGATAGACCCGCACCCGACCCAAGAAAGGGACAGTACACGACTCCGTACTCGAGGCCCTTGCTCTTGTGGATCGTCGTGACGCGCACCGTGTTCGACTCTGCGTCCGGTCGTCGCTGAAGCTCTTCCGCCGCCATCGACGACGCTTTCAGGGTTCCAGCTCGCAGCCGTCGAAACCAGAGCATGAGCGCCACTGGATCTCGTCGACGTTCACGTTCACCGCGCAGCAGGAGTTCCTCGAGGTGGATGAGATCGGTGAGCTGACGTCGTGCGTTTTCGCCTTCGGCGAGTCGCACCTCGACGCGGCTCACCCGGAGGAGCTCCTCGAGAAAGCGGGTGACCCCAAATTCGTGCCAGGCGCCGTGCCACTCGCGAAAGCGGGTCACCCAGTCGGACCAGACCGCGTCCGGCATCGCCATGAGCTCGGACGGGGTGACGCCGAGGAGCGGCGTGAGCAGGGCGCGGCGAATCGCCGACAGGTTCCCAGGCGTCAGGGCCGCCTCGAGCGCGGCCTCCAGATCGCTGGCGATCGCAGTGCCGAACACGCTCGAATCGCCGTCGAACGACGCTGGAATGTCCAGTGCCTGCAGGGCTTCGGTGACCCGGGCCGCCTGGTCGTTGGTCCTGCACAGGACGGCGACGTGCGCCGGGGTGATGGGGGAGCCTTCGATTCTGTCTCCCCCCTGGAGGAGCAGACCGATTTCGTTGGCGACGATGGAAGCGACCCCGTCGGTCGAAGTCGCCTGCTGCTCAACCCACACGATCTCCATCGCTGGATCGAAGCTCGACCGAGACTCCCAGAACGCGTCGACAGACACGAAGCGAATCTCGTCCAGCACGAAGGGCGAAGCCTGACCGGTGAACAGGGTTTGGACCGCGCGCACGAGATGGGGGTCGGAGCGTCGATTGGTCGAAAGCTCCTGCTGCCGGTCACCGGCGTCCGCCGCTGCAGCGATGTAGGAGAATACGTCGGCGCCGCGAAACCCGTAGATCGCCTGCTTGGGATCGCCCACGTAGACGGCGCGTTCACTTCCGAAGATCGAGCGGAAGATCTGGTATTGGATCGCATCGGTATCCTGAAACTCGTCGATCAGCGCGAACGGATAGTCTTCGCGGATCGTGTCTGCGGCGTCCCGGTCGATCGCGTCGTGGACGCAGCGCAAGAGATCGTCATAGGTGAGTTGCCCGTGCTCATGAGAGCGCGCTCGGCTTCGATCGCGCACGTAGTCGATGAACCGCTTCTGAAACTCGAACACCGCCCGATCGAGCGGCGGCTGCAGAGCGGCGTGGGCGTCTACCAGCGACTCGCAGGCGTCGAAGAAGCGAAGGTCGGGCGCTTCGAATCCCTTCTTCGCTTTTAGGTTACGCCTGGCAAGCCGCTCGAACCCCTCTGGGAGCGAGGATGCCCGCGCTTGGTGCAGCCCGTCGAGCCAGGGCGTCCACGTCTCTTCGACGCGCTTGCGTTGGTAGCTCTGCTTGTTCAAGGCGGGACCCTCGAGAAGGGTTTCCAGCACGAGTGCTCGATCCTGGCGCCAGATCTCGGCGGTGGCTTTGAGGGCCTCGAGCCAACGGTCGTAGGCCGCGTCGACCGAACCTGCTTTGGGCGGGCCGAGGACCTCGAGGTCAGGCACCATCACCGAACGCTCGAGAGCCTCCAGCTTGTCGGGGGTCAGCTTGCGGTCTCTGAGCGTATCGAGGAACCACCGTGGCTTGTCGTGCAGTTCGCTTGCCCAGAAATCGACGGCCAGGTCTCTCACGACACCGCGTGGGTCGTCGACGACCTCGAAGTCGACGTCGATGCCGAATACGAGCGGGTAGTCTTGCAGGAGCCGCTGACAAAATCCGTGGATCGTCAGAATCCGCGCCTGGTCGACCTCGGAAAGCGCCCGACGCAGGCGTGCCCGCGCGTCCCGCTTGCCCTCCTCGGCGACCGCCTTCGTCAGGATGGCGTCGAGTTCGAGATCGCGCTGAGCGTTGGGGGCGTGGTCGAGGGTATCGAGGGCCTCCAGGGCTTGTGCGACGCGCGTTCGAGTCCGGACCCGAAGCTCGGCGGTCGCTGCCTTGGTATAGGTGACAACCAGGATCTGCGACGGGCTCAGTTTCTGTTCGAGTAGTGCACGAACGAAATGTGTGGTGATCGCATGAGTCTTGCCCGTTCCTGCGCTCGCCTCGACGAGGCTGGGGAGTGGCGGAAGAGAGAGCCCGGTCATCTGACTCTCCGATGCGCGAACAGGGGAGAGTAGACGCGTTCGCTCGTCTCCATGAATGCCTCACACCATCCGCGGTCCGAGAACGGGCCGGCGGCCCCCCAGACGAACGGTCCGTATCCGTCCCACCCTTGTTTCCCGTGCTTGCTGATGGCGGAGTCCAGGGCCTTGTCACGTGGCTTTCCGGCCCCTCGTTGCATCTCGAACTGCCATGAGGCGCGAGGCAGAAGGGCGACGGGTGTCCGGTGCGACGCGAGATAGAGCGCAGCCAATCGCTCGAGCTGCGCGCTAGCGTCCGGTACGGGTTCGAACGAGACCCGGTCTGCGCGCGCTGCGCCCCTGAGGACGAGCTCGGTCCTATCGGGCAGTGACCGATCGTCGGCGGCCTGCATGAGCAGGTGTTCGAGCCACGTGGTGAGCTCGGTCTTTGTCGCGACTCTGTTGAAACGTTCCTTGATGCGCGATTCAGACTGCAGCCCGCCGAGGTGACCGGCGATGCTGAGACCGGCGACGTCGACCTTCACCCATCGGCGTCGTTCGGTGCTTGGCCCCGCGAGCCCTCGGCGGTAGTCGAGCACGGACCCGATTTCCGTGGCCAAGCGTTCTCTCTCGAGAGCGCCCCATCCACCGTCGGGGAACTCGGGCGCGGCCCGCAGGAACTCGTCGAGCGCGCCATCCCCAAGCTGCGCACTGAGCGCGTCGTTTCCGACTCGAAACGAGTCGAGGGGTTCGAGTTTGATCAGAGCACGAGCCGGTTCGTACAGGGTCGCCGTGCCGAGACGGACACCGAGGCGTCGCTCGACGAAAGCGCGCGCCGGATACCAGAGCCATTCTGCGATCTCTCCGATCGACACGACTGTCTTCTCGACCGGGTCGTCCGCCACGAGCTCGAAGCGCTGGGCCCGGGTGCATCGAGCCGCGATCGTTTCCGCGACCTCGAGATGGGACTCGGAGAAACTCCACAGCGGCCCGCCGGGCTCGAAGTATCTTCGATCGAAACCATGCATGGGGTGCACTGTCGGCTCGACGACCTTGCTGCCGTCGTCGCGGACGTAGTAGAGGTCGAGGGTGTGCATCAGCTCCCACACCGTCGAAGAAGGGTTGGGTTCGCTGCGTGCGGTCGGCACGGGGGGGCTGTACGTTACCGCGAGCCGGTCGCGGGCACAGAGGATCGCTTGGAGGAAAGAATGCCGATCGTCGAGACGCTTGTTTCGGTCACCCAGCCGGTGTTCCGCGCGTGTCAGATCGAAGCTGAGTCGGTCGTCCGCGCGTGGAAAAGACTCCTCGCTCATGCCTATCAGACACACCATTCGGAACGGGACCGAGCGAAGCGGAACTAGCTCGCTGAGCGTCACCCCCCGCCGCAAGAAACCGCTAGCGACTGCGCTTCCCGCGACGTCGGAGGCGAGTTCGCGTCGCACGGCGTTCAACGAGATCGGCAGATCATACCCCGACGAGACCGCTCCGCTTCGTAAGCGGTCGAGAGCGCCGTGGAGATTGCGTACGGCGCCAGTTGCGTCGTCTTGTTCGTCGAACAACGACTGCGATAGCCGGTCTAGGCTATCAGCCCATTGCCGCAGACTCGTCCCGTGACGCATGCGATCGCGAAACGAGAACAGCGTTTCGCAGAACCGCGCCAACCTCGCGATCAGCTGGGCGTCGTCGAGGCTCGCGTCGCCTCTCGGAAGCAACCTTCCGAAGGGCGTCGTCTCGCCGGGCATCGATGCGTAGCCGAGGAACAGTCGCTGCAGACCGATCCGCCAGGTGTGAAGCCCCTCGGGGGGCATACCAAATGCCTCGCGATGCTCGGCATCGATACCCCATCGGATTCCGGACGCCTCGAGCAGCTCGGTGAGCCTGGCACGCTCCGGTGAAGAGAACCGGAACTCGGTCCGCCAAGAGGTTCCGTCGAGCAGGCGAACCATATCGAGGACGGAAAAACGCGATTCCAACACCTCGAGCACGGCGATGAAGTCGTCGAGCAGCGCGCTGTCGTCACTCGCTCGCCGGTCGTGAATTTCGTACGGAATTGCGCCTGAGCCCGTCTTTCCGAACACGGCGCGAAATGCGGGCGCATAGGCGTCGAGGTCCGGTGCCATGACGACGATGTCCTCGGGCTGAAGGGTAGAGTCTTCCTCGAGGGCCTCTCGCACAATGTCGTGGAGGACCATCACTTCGCGCATCGGACTCGTGCACGCGTGTACCGCAATCGAGCGGTCCTCGCTCCCGATTTTCGTTCGAGCGTCTCGGTCGGGGTGTTTGCGAAACGCAAGCGCGTCGGACTGCAGCGCCCCGAGAAGCGTGGCCCGACTCGGTTCCACGAAACGCTCGTGCTCACGCTGGACGTTGGAGTCGGTGTCGAGGAGAATCTGCTGGAAATCCCCGGTCAACCGACCGAGTGAGGTCAGCAGAGGATGTCCTTCTTTCGGTGGGTCGACGCCAAGAGAGAGCTGTCGCGCGCCGTCGACGTCAGCGAGGTACTCAGTCGTTGGCGCTTGCAAGTACATGTGCACCGGCACTTGGTGCGACAGCGCCTCGAAGAACTGCATGAAGAGCGGAGGCAGGGTCTCCAACGAAAACAGGTGCAGGCGTCGAAAGCTCGAGACGCGGTGACCCCTACGAAGTAGCGGAACGGCTCGCTCGATTCGGGATGCCAGGTCGTGCGGGCCAAGGCGCTCGGCGATGCGCCGCCAGAGCTCGGACTGCCAGCTTCCGCCGCGGCCCCCAGACCAGTCGCGGAGCAAATCGGGCCGGTACACGACGTACTGGTCGAACGTTCTCGAGAGCAGCGCTGCAAGTCGGAGCACGCGGTCAGAGTCCTTGCTCGATGCACCGAGGTACCCCGCTAGTTCCGGCGGAGACTCCTCCGCGAGAAGAAGGGCGATGGTCCAATGGAGGCTCCGCGGCTCGTAGGCGTCCGAGGTCACGGACGCCTCTTCGTCTAGCTCGCGGAGGACCGACTCGATGGCGGAGCGCGGAAACGGAAACGAAGGATTGCTCCAAACCCCCAATCTGTCCGCGAGTGCCAGCGTGAGCCAACGTTCCATGCCTCGGCTCTGCACGACGACCGCTTCCGATTCGAAAGGGTCGAGCTTCGACGTTCGAATCGCGTCGGCCAGTGCGTCGGCGAGGGCTTCCGTACGGTTGCTTCGAACGAGCTCCATTCGGCTCAGCGGAAAGGGAACCGTCGTTCCAACGCCTTGGTGCCTTGGCCTAGGGCGAACCGAAAGACCTTGTCGCCGATCCATCGCTTGACCTGAGAGTCGGCGGGGCGTCCGTACGCGAGCCAACTGAAAACCGAGCCTCCAGACGGATGGGCTTCGCAGGTGATGACGCTCAGGTGGTCGGTGAACATGCCAAAGAGCGAGTCATCGGTGGCCGAGTAAGCGATCATGCGGGGCGCTTCGTAGGCTTTGACGACCTCGCGAGTCGGTTTGCCGACTCCGGTCGAGATCATGCGTACGGAACCAACCTGCTTGGGTGCTTCGGCATTGCTATCGTCCGACCAGGTCTTGCGTGCCCCGGGGATCCACTCGCTCAACCGGTCGGTGTCCGACACGTAATCGAAGAGCTCCTGCTGCGTTGCACCGAGTTGTCGGCTGTACGCAACCTGAAGCGGCTGGTCGCTGAGGCGTTCGCCAACCTCTCTTGCATACTGACTAAATTCCGAGAGCGAGCTCATCAGCCGAGTCTTACTGCTCCAGAGCGAAGTTCAAGGTTCAGGAGAGCCTGTTTCGGTAGTCTTCGTATCCGAACTTGCGCTGGACCCGATACTCGTCCGTCCGCGGATCGTATAGGGCGATCGAGGGAAGCCTCACCCCGTTGAAGGTCGTGGTCTTCACCATCGTGTAGTGAGCCATGTCCTCGAAAACCAGGCGGTCGCCTACTTCGAGAGGTCGATCGAATGAGTACTTGCCGACGACGTCGCCTGCAAGGCAGCTCAACCCACCGAGTTGGTACGTGTGGGCCAGCTCCTCCGGGTCTGTGGCACCGCGGAGCCTCGGTCGATAGGGCATCTCGAGAACGTCCGGCATGTGTGCGGTCGCCGACGTGTCGAGCATGGCGGTGGGCCCGTCGTTGTGAACGATATCCAGTACCGAAGTCACGAGGACCCCGGCGTGCAGCCCAACCGCTTCTCCGGGTTCGAGGAACACCTCGACCTCGTGACGCTTCTTGAACTCAACAATGAGATCGACCAGTCGACTGACCTCGTAGTCGGGCTGTGTGATGTGGTGTCCTCCTCCGAAGTTCACCCAGCGCACTTTGTCGAGCCAGGCCGCGAAACGCTCTTCGACCACCGCAAGCGTTCGTTCGAGCGCATCGACACCGAGCTCACACAGCGTATGGAAGTGAAGCCCGTCGATCCCCGCGAGGTTCGCGCTCAACAGCTCCGCTTTCGTGGTACCCAGTCGAGAGCCCGTCGCGCAGGGGTCGTAGAGCGCGACTTCGACTTCCGAGTGCTCAGGGTTGATTCGCAGCCCGAACTGGGTTGTACGGCCGTGCTCTTCGATCAGCGGCCGGAACCGCTCGACCTGGGAGGGTGAGTTGAACACCACGTGGTCTGAGTGAAGGAGCGTTTCGCGTAGCGAATCCTCGTCGAATGCAGGGCAATACGTATGCACCTGCTTTCCGAGCTCTTCGCGGGCGAGTCTCGCTTCGTCGGGGCCGCTGGCCGTCGCGCCGGCGAGGTACCTGGCGATGAGAGGAAACGTAGACCACGCCGCATATCCCTTGAGGGCGACCAGCACGTGGCAGCCTGCGGCCTCCTGAACATGGGCCAGCGTCTGCAGGTTCTCCTCCAACCTGAGGAGGTCGATCACGAAGGCGGGCGTCTGCACGCGCCGCAGATCGAGTTCTTCGCAGGCGCGCACTACATCTCCTCGACGTGCCACGGCAGTCCACGCTGCGCGAGCTCACCGAGAAACGGCTCGGGGTCGAACTCTTCGACGTTGTACACGCCGGCGCGACGCCATTGGTCGGTGACCATCATCTTTGCGCCCACCATGGCGGGAACCCCGGTGGTGTACGACACCGCTTGTGCCCTGACTTCGTTCCACGAGTCCTGATGATCGCAGACGTTGTAGATGAACACCTTGCGAGCTCGACCGTCTTTGCGGCCTTCGATGAGGCAGCCGATGCTCGTCTTGCCGACATAGTTTTCGCCGAGACTCGAAGGGTCGGGCAAAAGCGCTTTGAGAAACTTGATTGGAACGATCTCACGTCCCTCAAACATGACGGGCTCGATCGAGGTCATCCCGACGTTCTGAAGCACCTCGAGATGCTTCAGATAGGAGTCGCCGAAGGTCATCCAGAATCGAATTCGCTGGAGCCCGCGCACATTCTCGACGAGCGACTCCAGCTCCTCGTGATAGAGGAGATACGCCTTGCGCTCGCCGACTTCCGGGAAGTCGAACATCCGGGATTGCGACATCGCCTCGATTTCGACCCATTCGCCGTTTTCCCAGTACTTACCGGGCTGTGTGATCTCCCGGATGTTGATCTCAGGATTGAAGTTCGTTGCAAACGGATGCCCGTGATCGCCGCCGTTGCAGTCGAGGATGTCGATGGTGTCGATTTCGTCGAACAGCGCTTTTTGAGCGTACGCGCAGAATACGTTCGTCACGCCTGGATCGAACCCCGAGCCGAGCAGCGCCATGATACCGCGTTCTTCGAAACGCTCGCGATACGCCCACTGCCACTTGTATTCGAACTTGGCTTCGTCAGGCGGCTCGTAGTTCGCGGTGTCGAGGTAGTCGACCCCCGTTTGGAGACATGCGTCCATGATCGCGAGGTCTTGGTAGGGAAGCGCCACGTTGAGCACCAACGCGGGCTTCACGCGTTCAATGAGCGCAACGGTTTGCGCCACTTCGTCCGCGTCGACTTCAGCAATCTCGATGTCGCGGCCGCGTAGCTCGCGTACCTGCGCCCGGATCTTCTCGCACCGCGCCAAGGTGCGACTCGCGAGAACGATCTCGGAAAACGTGTTCGCATCGTCCGCACATTTGTGCGTGACCACGCCACCAACTCCCCCAGCGCCGATGATTAAGACTTTGCTCATGCACTCCTCCGTGCCGGTCTATACGCCACGCCGAATCGCGCGGCGAGGTGTGACGTCGACGTCGCGTTTCGCAGCCTCAAGTCGCGTGACTTTCGCCTCTGCCTGTGATTTATGTGTCGTGGACAGTTTGAGAAGGGTGGCTGCATTTTGATGCGCAAGGCGATCGTTGGATTGGACGTGGGCTCGACTACCGTCAAGGCAGTCATCGTCGATCCCGAGACGAAAGACATCATCTGGGACGACTACCAGCGTCACCACACCAAGCAGGCTGAATGCGTGCTCGAGTTCATGGAGCGCATCAGCGACGTGCTCAGCGAGCAGAACTGCGACGACGTTCGCGTGTTCATCACCGGGTCAGGCGCCGCGCCACTCGAAGCGCCGCTCGGCGCCAAGTTCGTGCAAGAGGTCAACTCGGTCACCCTCGCGGTGGAGACACTACACCCAGACGCCGGCTCGGTGATCGAGCTAGGCGGGCAGGACGCGAAGATCATCATCTTCAAGGAGAACAAGAAGACGGGCGACAAGTCGGCGATTGCTTCGATGAACGACAAGTGCGCCTCGGGCACCGGCGCGACGATTGACAAGTGCATGATCAAGGTCGGCATGCCCTCCGAAGAAACCCTCGGTCTGCACTTCAACGAAGACCATCTGCACCACGTTGCGGCCAAGTGCGGCGTGTTCGCCGAAACCGACATCGTCAATCTAGTGAAGACAGGCATCCCAGCCGACGAGATCATGTGCTCGCTCGCCGACGCAATCGTCATGCAGAACCTGTCCGTGCTGACCCGCGGGAACACTCTGCGTCACAAGGTCATCTTGCTCGGAGGGCCAAACACCTTCCTGCCTTTCCTTCAAGAGTGTTGGCGCAAGCGCATTCCCGAGACATGGAATGAGCGCGGCTACGACTACCCGAAAGACGTTCCGCTCGAGGAGCTGATTCCGGTGCCGGACAATGCAGCGCTCTATGCCGCGTACGGTGCCGTGATGTACGGAATGCACGAGCCTGCCGAGGTCGGCGTATACCAGGGGCTCGACGGCCTGCGCCGCTACATAACCGAAGGCCGCAAAGAGCGCCTTGGTGAGAGCGCCGGTCCTCCGCTCGCTGCAGATGAAGCCGAGCTCGACCAGTTTCTCGACTCCTATCGCATTCCGAAATTCGTCGAACCCGAGATGGCCGAGGGGAGCATCGTTCGCGCCGTCATTGGGCTCGACGGAGGCAGCACTTCATCCAAGGCGGTTCTGCTGGGCGAAGACGGCGAAGTACTGATGAAGTCATACGCGCTTTCGAAGGGCAACCCCATTCAAGACGCCAAGGAGCTTCTCAATGACCTGCGCACGCGCGTGCACGCCAAGGGCGCTACGCTCGAGATTCTCGGCTTCGGTGCGACCGGATACGCAGCAGACGTTCTCGAGGAGTGCGTACGCGCAGACGTGAACGTCGTCGAAACCGTCGCGCACATGATGAGCGCCACACACTACTTCGGAGATGTCGACGTCATCTGCGACATCGGTGGACAGGACATCAAAGTCTTGTTCATGGAGAACGGCGACATCAAGACGTTCAAGCTGTCGAACCAGTGCTCTGCTGGCAACGGGATGCTGCTACAGGCGATGGCGGACCAGTTTGGGTTACCGGTTCAGGAGTATGCCGAGAACGCGTTCAAGGCCGAGCTCGCTCCCAAGTTCAGCTACGGATGCGCTGTCTTTCTCGACACCGATCGGGTGAACTTCCAAAAGGAAGGCTTCGGCAAAGAAGAGTTGCTCGCGGGGCTTGCCCAGGTGCTTCCGAAAAACGTGTGGCAGTACGTGGTCGGCGTTCCGCGAATGGCCGCGCTCGGTCGCAAGTTCGTGCTCCAGGGCGGTACGCAGTACAACCTCGCCGCCGTCAAAGCGCAGGTGGACTACATCCACGAACGCGTCCCCAATGCCGAGGTGTTCGTGCATCCTCACAGCGGTGAGGCTGGCGCCATCGGCGCTGCCATGGAGACCCTGCGGGTGGTCGGTCGTCGTGGGCACTCCACGTTCATCGGACTCGATGCGGCCATCGACCTCGAGTACTCAACCAAGAACGACGAAACGACGACCTGTCACTTCTGCGCGAACGAATGCTCACGCACCTTCATCGATGCATTTCGACCGGACGGGACGACCAGCCGCTACATCAGCGGCTTTTCCTGTGAAAAGGGGATGGTCGAATCGAAGGACGCCATGGAGTCCCTCGTCAAAGAGCGCAGGAAGATCCTGAAAGAGTTCCCGAACCTCGTGACGTACGAAGGCCTCAAAGCCTTCAAACGGATGTCGGGCGTCGAGGAACTTCCCGAGGCCGGCACGGCGATCGAGGATGTACGGGTTGAGCGAAAGTTCTTCGGCTCGATCGAGCGAACCAAGTACGAACGCGCATTTCGCCGGTCTTCGGAAGCGACGGCGGAGAAGCGCGCCAAGTGGCGCGTCGGCATCCCTCGCGTGCTCAACATGTACTCGACCGCGCCCTTCTTCCGAACGTACTTGGAGGTGCTCGGCGTTCGACCGAAGAACATCGTCTTCAGCGACCCGAGTTCCGAAGAGATGTTCGCCGAGGGCGGCAAGTACGGCTCAGTGGACCCCTGCTATCCATCCAAGGTCGCCCAAGCACACTTCCATCAACTCTTCTTCCACAAGCACGAGAAGGCCCCATTAGACGCGATTTTCTTTCCGATCCTCACGCACGTCCCCTCGTTCGTGACCGGTGCCGTCGACTACGCGAGCTGTCCCATCGTGGCGGGCACCCCCGACGTGATGAAGGCCGCCTTCACCAAGGAGCAGGACTACTTCGCCAACCGCGGCATTCAGTACCTCGCGCCTGCATTCAGTTTCGCCGAACCGACGCTGCTCAAGCGGGACATGTTCGACGCGTTTCGAGACGTGCTGGATGTCACTGAAGACGAGAACGACTTTGCGGTCGCCCAGGCACTTGCTGCGCTCGATCGGTTCGATGCCGATCTCGAGGCCAAGGGCAAGGCGATCCTCGATCAGGTTGAGTACGACAACAAGGTGGCGATTCTCGTCGTAGGCCGTCCCTACCATCTCGACCCAGGGCTTCATCACGGAATCCCTGATGAATTTCAGGTGCTCGGCTATCCAATCCTCAGCGTGCGCTCCATTCCCAAGGACCCAGAGTGGCTCGGACGCTTCTTCGGCGAAGACGAAGACCAGCTCAGCGTGACGGACGTCTGGCCCGAGAACTACTCGGCCAACTCGGCGCAGAAGGTCTGGGCCGTAAAGTTCGCTGCGCGCCATCCCAACGTGGCCGTGCTCGACCTCAGCAGCTTCAAATGCGGCCACGATGCACCGACCTACGGCATCATCGACAGCATCGTATCGAGCAGCGGCCTTCCGGCGTCGTCGCTCCACGACATCGACGCCAACAAGCCGGGCGGTTCGATCAAGATTCGCGTCAAGACCTACGCGCATTCACTCAAGCTGCGCGAGGAGCAGCTCGAGGACGTGGCGGCGCGCAAGCAAGAGCTCGTGCGACGCGTCGAAGAGAAGCGCCTCGAGCTGCTTCGGATGAAGCAGGGCCAGCTCGCCACCCAGCGGCGCGCCGATCTCCAGCTCGAACGCGAGATCAACCAGCTGGCCGAGAAGGTTGCCTCGTACCGCCTTGAAGCCGAGAGGGCTGGGCGAGTAGGCGACCATGATGATTCTGCGCTTGAGGCTTCTAGGAGCCTGATTCGCATGGGCAAGAAGACCAAAGACGGAAGCATCGTCCGAGTTTGAGGGGCTACGACATGGCTGATGGATTCGAAATCGACATCGAAAAAGAACTAGCGGAATTCGAAGCAAATGAGCGAGCCAAGCTCGGCCTGGACGACGCCAGGGAGCAATGGACCGACTCCATGATCGATCCGTTCTTCGCGGCTTCCGAGCGGCAGCGGACCACAATTCTCAACGGCGGGCTCACCATGGCACACGACGAGTTCGTCGCCGCCGCGCTTCGCGGCATCGGGTACAACACCCGCGCCATGGACTGCGCCGACACCGAGTCGCTCCGGCACGGCAAGGAGTTTGGCAACAAGGCCCAGTGCAACCCGACGTACTTCACCGTTGGAAACCTGGTCAAGGAGCTCTGCCGACTTCGGGACGAAGAAGGGCTGAGTACTCAGGAAATCATCGATGGCTACGTCTTCTTGACCGCGGGGGCCTGTGGTCCCTGCCGGTTTGGAATGTACGTCACCGAGTACCGCAAAGCCCTTCGCGATGCAGGGTTCGATGGCTTCCGCGTCGTCCTCTTTCAGCAGCAGTCCGGCTTCAAGCAGGCCACGGGAGAAGAGGTCGGCCTTGCCCTCAATCCTCAGTTCTTCATGGCGCTGGCCCGTGGACTCTTCGCCGGCGACGTGCTGAACGCGCTGAGCTACCGCATTCGCCCTTACGAAGTTGAAGAGGGTGCGACCGATCGCGCGATCGCCGCTGCCAAGAAGGATGTTTGCGATACTCTCGTGCAAGACAAGAGCGTTCTCAAGGCGCTCTGGCGCAGCCGAAAGCATCTCGGGAGCGTCGAGGTCGACCGCCTCAGGCCGAAGCCGAAGGTCGCGATCATCGGTGAGTTCTGGGCGATGACCACGGAGGGCGACGGCAACTACCACCTCCAGCGCTTCGTCGAGTCGGAGGGCGGCGAGAACGACATTCAGATTCTGGTCAACTGGCTCTTGTACACCTTGTGGGAGATGCGGCACGACACGGAACGACGCATGACCCTTCGCGGCGAAGATGAGTCGTACTACGGCCTCGCTGGCTCGGACGTCGGCTACAAGATGGCTGGGGTCTGGTTGGGAGAGCTCGCGCTTCGCGCAACGTTCGCAGCCTTTTGCGGCGCGGCCGGTTTGAGCCGGCAGCAGCTTCCGGACATGGACGAGATCGCCAAGGTCGGGCACAGCTTCTACAACAACGAGCTCCGCGGCGGTGAGGGACACATGGAGGTCGCCAAGCTCGTACTCAACGTGGCGAAGCAGAAGGCCAACATGACCCTGAGCGTCAAGCCGTTTGGCTGCATGCCGAGCTCAGGCGTGTCTGACGGCATTCAGACCGTCATTACCGAGCTGCACCCGGAAGCGATTTACTGCCCGGTCGAAACCAGTGGCGATGGCGCGGTGAACTTCTACTCGCGAGTGCAGATGTACATGTTCAAGGCGCGTGAGCGTGCCCGCAAAGAGCATCAGGAAGCGCTCGATGCGTATGGCATCACCGATGAGCAGGCACGAGACTTCTTGAAGGGCTCTCGCTACGGCAAGACTCTCTACAAAGCCCCGCACGTGGTCGCCGGCACCAGCGCGGATCTCGTCCATCAGATCGGCCCCTTGGTCGGCAAGGGAAGGATCGCCCGTGCGAAGGTTCACGCCGCGCGTTCGGCGACCCGCGTTCGGCGATTCGTCGATACGGACCTGGTGAAGGCCAAAGAAACCTTCGACAAAATGGCTCCCTACCTCCCATCGCTCGGTCGGCTCATCGCCACCGAACTCAAAGAGAAGCTCCCGGCTCCGAATGAAGCGTGGGCTTCGCTGATGAAGCGTGCGGTGCCACGTGCGGATGAAGGAGCGGAGGTTCCAACGAGCTTCGAGTACGCGGCGGCCCCAAGGCAGCCTAGCGATTCCGCCGCCGTACGCCTCGACGTCGTCGCGTAGTCGGTCTAGCGCCCTACCAGGCTAGCTTCCCGGCATCTTGGCGTAGTCGGGAAGCTCGCCGGTCAGGCTCTTCAGGAACGTGACGATGCTATTGACCTGGGCATCGGTCAGGTCGCGGCCAAGCTGATACTTGCCCATTGCGACGACGGTTTCCTCGAGCGTTGCCTTGGAACCGTCGTGGAGATACGGCGCCGTGAGCTCGACGTTGCGAAGCGTCGGGACTTTGAAGAAGTGCTTGTCCGCGGGATTCTTCGTGACGTTGAATCGTCCTAGGTCGGCTTCGGTAAGCTCTCCCCCGCGGTCTTTGAAGTAGTCGTTCACGAGACCCATCTTCTGGAACATGCTGCCACCGATTAGTGCCCCGTTGTGACACGCCGTGCAGCCGACTTCCTTGAAGGTTTCGTATCCCTTCTTCTCGGCGTCGGTGATCGCGTTGGGGTCGCCAAGCAGATAGGCGTCGAAGCGAGAAGGTGTGATCAATGCTTCTTCGTAGACGGCGATGGCGTCCGTCACGTTGTTCTTGGTAATTCCGTCTTCGTAGAGCGCGGCGAACTGGGCCACGTACTCGTCGTTGCGCCTCAAGCGCTTGACCACACCCTTCCAGGTTGCGCCCATCTCGATCGGGTTCGCCACTGGACCTTCGGCCTGTGCGCGTAGGTCTTTGGCACGTCCGTCCCAGAACTGCGAAACGTTGAGGCTCGAGTTGAGCACCGTCGGACTGTTGATCGGTCCGATTTGGCCGCGAATCCCGGTCGAAGTCTTGCGAGGCTCGGCGCCTCCGTGACTCATCTCATGACAGGTCGCGCAAGAGATGGTGCCGTCCCCCGAGAGCATCGTGTCGTGATAGAGCGCGCGACCAAGGACCACCTTGTCCATGTTGAGGTCGCTGAGCTCCGGGAGCGGTTTCAGCGGTTCCGCAGTGAGCGGCTTGCCCACCTCGGCCACGGCCACGTCCACCGCTTTGTCTTCCACCGTCGGCTCGGGTGCGGCTTCCTTTTTGGTACTTGTGCACGCGGACACCGCGAGCCCAAGGGTGAAAATCAAAACCCAACTCTGCTTGCTCATGCGCCCGACGCTAGCATGAAGCACCGGCGAGGACCCGCTGCTACACTCCGCCGCGATGGCCCTCAGGCGGCGGATCTACCTGGCGCGGCACGGCGATGCCGCGTACTTCGAGAGCGACGGTACTGGGGCGAGCGATGACCCGCCTCTGACCGAACGGGGCGTCGCGGAGGCCGAAGCGCTTGCCGCGTTCCTGTCGAACGCTGACCTCGACCTCGTCATTTCGACCGGCTTGAGGCGCACGGCACAGACCGCGGAGCTCGCCCTCGGCGTTCGCACTCTACCGATCCAGGTGCTTCCCGGGCTGTCTGAAGCGAAGTCGGGCAACTTCGAAGACGTTGAAACAGAAGAGGAAATGCGCGTCCTGATCACGCGCGCCTTCGACGGTGCCGAGGCGCCAGGCGCGCGCTTTCTCACTGGGGAGACGTTCTCGGGGGTCTGGGATCGCGCCACTGCTGCCTGGGTTTCCCTGCTCCAGCGTGATGACTGGCAGTGCGCGCTGGTCTGCTGCCACGGAGTTATCAATCGCACGATTCTCGCGCACTCGCTTGGCACTGGTCCCGAGGTCTATCGTTCCATCGAGCAGGATTCGGGATGCGTCAATGTCCTGGACGTCGAGGGAGCTGGCAGTGAGGCGCGCGTCGAGTGCGTCCGCCTGATGAACTTCACACCTTACGACGCGAGCAAGGACGGGCTGCGTTCGACGGCGCTCGAGGCGCTTTGGGCCCAGTTCACCGGCGCCTGAGTCAGTCGTCGTCGCAGACGAGCGAACGATAGCCCCCCTGAAAATACAGCAGCGGCTGAGCTTCGCCCTTGTGCACCGCTTCGACCTCACCGACGTAGATTGTGTGGCTCCCCTCTCGATGGGCGCTCCGCACCCGGCATTCGAGGGAGACAACCGCCTCGTCAATGAGAGGGGCACCGGTTGCGCCGGTGGACCAAGGGACGAGTTGGAGGCGAGAGTCCTCGTGCGCCGACGACGCGAATACGTTCGAGATTTCCGACTGGTGCGCTGCCAGGATATTGACTGCGAATACCCCGCCAGCCTCGATGATCTCGTGAGTGATCGATGACCGATTGGCGCAAACGAGAACGAGCGGAGGGTCGGCCGAGACACTCGAAAAAGCCGACACCGTCATGCCGTGCATTCGGTCGTCGGCGCACGTGGTCACAACCGTCACGCCACTCGCCCAGCCCCGAAGAGCATCCTTGAAAGCGTCGCTATCGATTCGCATCGGCCAGTCCCGAAGGGTCGAAACGACGACGAATGAACTCGAATACCGCCTGGGTAAAGGCATCGTTCTTGTCCCCGGCAACCATGTGGGCCGCACCGGCGAGATCGACGTACTCGGCGTGAGGGACGAGTTCCAAGAACTCACGTGCTTGCTCCTCGGTCACGACGTCGCTCATCTGACCGCGAACCAAGAGGGTTGGGATTTCGAGGCGACGGGCCGACTCGATGCGTTCTTCCACAATGCGCTTGCCTTCCTCTTCTGAGTAGCCTTCAGGGTCCCATGTGCTGAGGATCTTCGGGTCCCAGTGCCAGCGGTATCGGCCGTCGCCCGTCTCGCGGAGGTTCTTGGCCAATCCGCGTAGGTCTTTGGGTCGGCGTCGATGAGGCAGATAGCTCGCCACCGCGTCCGCTGCGTCCTCGAGGCTCGCGAAGCCGTCGGAGCTGCCCTTCATGAAATCGAAGATTCGAAGCACGCCATTTCGCTCCATGCGCGGAGTCACGTCCACGAGGACCAGTCCCTTAGCCACCGACCGCGGTTTCTCGGTTTCGGCGGTGAGCGCCGCGATACCGCCCAACGAGGCGCCGACCAAGACCGGACGCGTGCTCAGCTCGGTGACGACCCCCTGCAGGTCCGACACGAAGGCCTCGAGATCATAGCGTCCCGCCGGATCCCAGCTGCTGTCCCCGTGGCCCCTCATGTCCATCGTAAGCGCGAAATAGCCTGCGGTTCCCAGTGCGGCGGCCGTCCCGCCCCAGGCGTGGCGGGTCTGGCCGCCGCCATGCAGGAACAGCACCGGTTGCGCCGCCGGGTCGCCGAACGCGTCGGCCGCGATTCGGATTCCGCCAGGCAGGTCAAACCAGACGGTCGCCGCGAGTCCGTCGCGCAATTCGCTCCGCGCAGCCATTCCCGTCGGTGTAGGCAAGAATAGAACGTGTTTCAAGTCGACTTCGGGCTGTCACCTTTCCGGAATTGAGTTAGTTAGTGCCCCCTATGCCAGAGCAGGCGTTTCTGAAGGGTATCGCGGCCTACTGGGGCGCAGTCGGGCAACCGGGAGATGCACCCGAGCTGGGTGCTTCCCGAATCGATGCATTCGTCGATCTGCTTCATCTCACCTCGGGGGCCGAGAACGCGTTTCGGCTTCTCGAAACGCTGGACTCGCCCTACCCGGGAATCGCAGTGGGCGACGACAGCCGACCGTGGAAACTACACTGGGCGATTCAGGTGGGCGAACTCGAGCCCTTCGTGGTTCCGGGGCTGGATGACACGATCTTCGTCGCCGATACCATCGCCGATCCGGACGGGCGGCATCGAGTCTACAGTCTTCGCGACGGACTGCGGGGCAGCCTCGAGTTTGCAGACATCGCGCACGCGCTCGAATGGATGTCCGCCTACGTCCAGCATGCCAAGGGCGCAATCGACGATGCTGCGCTGCAAAAGGTCCAAGAGACCCACGGCGGCGTCCCGTCAGACGGCTGGGAGTCGGGGCCGACGTCTGGCGTGTACATTCTCGAGGAGCTGGTCGACAGCCCTCTTCTCGATGCATGGCGTGCGATCTCCCGAGGGCAGTGGCCCATGGTCGAGCCAAGCGAGGCAGTCGCGCCCGTCGATCGCGAGGACGGTTGGCAGCGGCGTCTCTCGCTGTGGCTCGCGAATCGCTTCGTCGAAGCCCGCGTAGTCGAACTGCCGGCCGACGTTTCGGTGTCCGACATGGATGCCGTCCATCGAAACCTCGTCGAGCACTTGAGCGATTTCGAGCAAGCGATTCACGGCGGAGACGTGCCATCGGTCGTCAATGAAGCCTCGGTCGGCGACGATTCGAAGCTCCGCACTCTCGCTCTCGATTGGATCGAACAGCACGACGGGTGGCGCACCGCCGCGAACGTGCCTTCGCCTGAAGATGACCTCGACGAAGAAGCCGAGCCTCCGCCATTTCAGCACACGCCCTTCACGCGCAAGCTCATGCAGGCGCTGTCGACCTCGCTCGATGCCATGGTTGCAGACGGCGAGATCGAACTCGACCCGGACCGCAAAGAAGCGCTCCTCATCGAGCTCGTCACTGCGGGCTCTGACGCCCGATCGGTCAAACACATGCTGAAGAAGATCACCGCGACGCTGGTCGAATCAGAGCACGTCGAAGAGATCTACCCGAGCGACGCCAAGATTCAGGCGCGGCTTCGCACAGACCTCGGGGGCTGACCTCCCCAAAGCTCGGGCGACGATCGAAGAAGGCTCGCTGCCGCGTCGTGTCGGGCTTCGTCGCGATCGTGAACCAGCAATAGCGGACCGTCGAGATCGACGAAGTCTGCGTGCACTGCCAGCGTCAAGGCGGGTGCGATTGCCAGTGTCGTGCTCACCATGCAGCCGACCATGACTCCCAGACCGCGCGTGCGCGCCTCCTCGAGACAGGCGATCGCTTCCGTCAGTCCACCCGTCTTGTCGAGCTTGAGGTTTACGATGTCGTAGCGGCCGTCGATGGCATCGAACGACCGCCGGTCATGGAAGGACTCGTCGGCGACGAACGGGATCATGCCACGCGTCTCGCGCAGGCATTCATCGTGTCCTGCGGGAAGGGGCTGTTCGATTGCGACGACGCCGTGCTGCCGCAGCTCCGGGAGCCACCTCTCGAGCTGAGCCTCCGTCCAAGATTCGTTCGGGTCGACCACCAGCGCTGCATTCGGTGCCGATCGATGAACTGCCTCGACTCGTGCAAGGTCGGGTCCTCCATCGACTTTCACCTTGAGAACCGCGGCCTCTGCCAGCAGGAGCGCAGCTTCGGCCATTGCGTCCGGCGAGGCGATGCTGACGGTCCGCATGGTTTGTGACTCTGGAGGATCGGTTGCAAGCTCAGCAAGTGCCCACGCGGTAGTTCCGGTGCGCTGCGCGGCGAGGTCCCAGAGCGCGCAGTCGATTGCGTTTCGAGCTGCGCCCGGCGGCAGTCGATGCTGAATGTCTTGTCGAGTCGGCGGTTGCTCGTGGGGTTCGAACGCTACGAGTATCGTAGTCCGTACCGTCTCGGGAGACTCCCCGTAGCGCGCGTAGGGCACGCATTCGGCGCGCCCTACCAGTCCATCGGCGCCTGCTAGCTCCACCACGACAACCGTCGCTTCCGACCGCGCCCCGCGTGCAATCCGAAAGCCACCTGTGATCGGCCAGGACTCGATTCGTGCCTGCACGTGAAGAGGCATCGAACTGCGTGGCCTCACACCACGCTACTCTGTGGCTTCGTCGTCTGGGCTGGCTTGGTCGTCTTGCTCGCTCGCAGTCGCCTCTTTGATGGCTTTGGGGCTGAGCGTCTTCGAAATGAAGTTGTGAACATCCCACAGGTCGCGCGGGCGCTGACCAGCTTCACGCAGCAGTTCCATGGTCTTCGTTGTGGCCTGCAAGAACTGCTCGTACGTCGTCGAGTTCGGAGTCGTGTCGTACTTCGGATCGATGTCGAGGATGAGAGCCTGCTTCTTCATGAAGGTGGGCTTCACGAAGATGTGATCCGCTGGGTACACCAGGGCCTGGAGAAGCGTGGCAAGTGGCCAGGTCGCTCCCCCTTCGACGTCGAGCGACGCAGCGAAAGAATCGAAGCGAATCGGGTATGGTCGCTCTCCGTAGAGAAGCTCGCGCAGCGAATCGGCCATCGCAGCCTGAGCGCCTGGGGTCATGTTCTTGAAGCGGACTGCTTCTGCCTTCTGTGTCGTACCCTTCGTTGCCGTCAACATCTCGCAGAGCGTCTCGTGCAGTTCCTCAATACGTTGTCCGTCCACCAGCTCGTCCAGTACGGACTGCGAGAGGTTCTTCTCAGCGCGCTCGAGCGCCGCGTCCTTGAGTTTTTCCCAAGACTTCGCGCCGGTCTCGCCTCGCTCGGCCTTGATGTAGCTCTCGTCTTCGAACCCGACGGGATAGAGCTTCATGAAGTAGGCCACCTGCTGTCCGAACGTAATGTCGGGCTTCTTCGGCGGGGCTTTGGACTTGCGTCCGCTTCCTGGCGCGGGTGCCTGATTGCGCCGAGCCAGCCGATCGATACGAGCCGCCTCGTTCGGCAACAACTCGACCGACTCCATTTTGTGCCAGTAATCGGGGCGAAAACTGCGTTCCGCACCGTCTTCGAAGAGAAACGTGCGCTTGTCGGGGATCTCCGCGAGCAGTACCGATCGGCCCCAGTCTTTGCGGGACACGTGCTCGAATACGCGGGGAGGTACAGAAGGTGTGGTTTCAGCCATGTTGGTTCTTTGAAAAATTGAACAGGAGCGGACTCACAGGGGTCCGCAAAAACGAGGAGCGGATGTAACACGGACCTGCGACCGTTGCATCCGTCCGGGGGAACGTCGGTTGGTCTCGAGGCAGGATTGATCCCAAGCTGCCGATTTCACTGGGCTTTGGTCTCTATGCTTCATCGGTTTCACAGTGCACTTCGCGTGGCCTCGCTTCTGACTGCGGTTTGGCTCGGCTTCGGCTGCACTCCGTCGACGCCCCAGACCGATCCCTCGGAGGCAAGCGATCCCCCCCTGCCCGGCGTGGCACGGGTCGACCAGAGCCTACGCCAAGAGCTCGACCAACTGCGCCTGGCAATGGGCGACGACTACGAACCGCGCACCCACCATCTCGATGCCGACGGGACTCCGAAGTTCACCAACCGACTGATTCGCGAGTCGAGCCCGTACCTCGTCCAGCACGCTCACAATCCAGTCAACTGGTACCCGTGGTCCGCCGAAGCCTTCGAGCGCGCCAAACGCGAGAACAAGCCCATCTTTCTCTCGGTCGGCTATTCGACCTGTCACTGGTGTCACGTGATGGAGCGCGAGTCGTTCGAAGACGAGGAGATCGCGGCGTTTCTCAACGAACACTTCATCGCGATCAAGGTCGATCGTGAAGAGCGACCCGACGTCGACAGCGTCTACATGACCGCGGTCCAGCTCCTGAGCGGTCGGGGCGGCTGGCCAATGACCGTCATTCTCACGCCCGACAAGGACCCGTTCTTCGGCGGTACGTACTTTCCGCCAAGAGCCGGGGCACGCGGAGCGCGGCTCGGGCTCACCGAGGTCCTCGAAGAGACCCGGCGCATCTACTCAGAAGAACCCACGCGCGCGCTCGAACACGCGCAGCAGCTCAGTCAGCGAATCGCCGAGGTCACGACGACGTATGCCGGCAAGGGCGTGCCTTCGGACGCGACGATTC
Organism: uncultured delta proteobacterium; assembly: GCA_963845195.1. Taxonomy (GTDB): domain Bacteria; phylum Myxococcota_A; class Polyangia; order Polyangiales; family Houyiibacteriaceae; genus SG8-38. The sequence continues at coordinate 316,999 of CAWJRH010000001.1, read as the reverse complement.
ACTCCGCAGTCGGAGCGCTCGCGCGTTCGTTCGACCCGGTCGACGGCGGGTTCGGCGCGGCGCCCAAATTTCCGCAGCCAGCACGGCTCGGGCTGCTCCTTCGCTACGCGCGAAGAACCGGCGACCCGATCGCGCTCGAAATGGTCACCATGACCCTCGACCGCATGGCCGACGGCGGAATCTACGACCACGTCGGCGGAGGCTTCCATCGGTATTCAACCGACGGGGTCTGGCTCGTTCCGCACTTCGAGAAGATGCTCTACGACAATGCGCAGCTGGCGCGCGTCTATCTCGACGCCTGGCAGGCTACTGGCCGCGACCGCTACCAGCGCGTGGCCCGCGAGATCCTCGACTACGTGGCCCGCGAAATGACCGCACCTGAGGGCGGTTTCTATTCCGCGACCGACGCAGACAGCCCGACGCCGAGCGGACATGACGAGGAAGGTTGGTTTTTCACGTGGACACCGTCGGAGATCGAAGGGGTTCTCGGGTCCCAGTCGGCGGCCATCGTCGGGATGGCCTACGGTGTCAGCAAGTCGGGCAACTTCGAGGGGCGCTCGATCCTGCACCGCGCCAAGTCCGACCGCGCCGTTGCGCGGGCGTTGGGCGTTTCGGCAGACGAGGTGGCGTCCGTTCTCGACGATGCGCGAACCGCCCTCTACCGGCACCGACTCTCTCGCCCGCCCCCCATCCGCGATGACAAAATCATCGCCGCCTGGAACGGGCTGATGATCTCCGCTTTCGCCCAGGGCGCCTGGGCGCTCGGCGAGCCGCGGTACAGCCAAATTGCCGCAGACGCCGGCCGCTTCGTCCTCGAGCACATGCGTTCGGCCGACGGCGCGCTCGTACGCACGTCCACGAACGGCAAGACCTCTTCGGCGGCGTTTTTGGACGACTACGCATTCATGGTGGCTGCCTGCCTCGACCTCTACGAGGCCACTGCGGAGCTCTCGTGGTTGGAACACGCGATTGCGCTTCAACGCGCGCAGCACGAATCGTTCGTCGATTCTCGAGAAGGAGGCTACTTCATGACGGCGGCCGGCACCGAAGCACTCTTGGTGCGCGAGAAGCCGTCGAACGATAGCGCCGTGCCTTCGGGCAACTCGATCGCCGCGCTCAATCTGCTCCGCCTTCACGACTTCACCACAGACATCGCCTGGCGCGAGTCCGCCGAGGCACTCTTCAGTGCCCTTGGACCTCGAGTCGAACGAGCTCCGATCGCCTACCCCGAGCTTCTGTCCGCCCTCGATCACTACTACGACGTACCGATGGAAGTGGCGCTCATTGCTCCCGACGAACCGAGCCAAGTCAACCCGCTTGCGGCTCCACTGCGAACCAGTTTCGTACCGAACAAGGCGTTCTTGGCTTCGACCGCGGCAGTCGCTTCTGCGCAGCAGACGGTGGTGCCCTGGCTCGAGGGCAAGCAGGCGATGGCGGGTCGACCGACCGCCTACGTCTGTGAGCGTGGCCGCTGTGAGCTTCCCACTTCGAGCGCGCGCACCTTCGCCCAGCAGATCTCGAAGAAGAACCCCTACCCGAGCTTCCCCGAGGGAGACCCGCCCCCTGCCCTTCAGCTTCGGTCCACCCAACCGCCAGCAAAGCCGGTCTCCCGATGATCGAGGGCACTCCTAAGGCCGATTGGGTCGCTGCGACTCACAACCGCGGCAAGCTCGTCGAGCTTCAAACACTCTTCGCGGGCCTCCCGGTGACGCTTCGGTCCGCAACGGATCTCGGACTCGCTGAGCCGGCGGAGACCGGTGCCACCTTCGAAGACAATGCGTCACTCAAAGCGCGCGCCGCCGCCTCGACCACTGGACGAGTCGCCGTGGCAGATGATTCGGGCGTTGTGGTGCATGCGCTCGACGGTGCGCCAGGGATCTACACCGCCCGGTGGGCCGGTCCCGAGCGCGATTTTGCAGTGGCGTGTGGGCGCGTCGAAGATGAGCTCCAGGCGCTTGGTCCGCATGCCGACCGCCGCGCCACCTACGTATGCGTGCTTTGTGTTGCCGAGCCTGATGGACGCGTCGCCACATATCGCGGCGAAACGCATGGCGTTCTGGTCTGGCCCATTCGCGGCCATCTCGGCTTCGGGTTCGAGCCGATGTTCCTGCCCAACGGGTACGCGATCACCTACGGCGAGATGGAACCTGAGCACCGTCTTCGGGTGAACGCTCGCGCTCAGGCCATGCGGGCACTAGCCGCCAGTCGGTTTCCTAGCGCCGGCACTTGAGGTCCGAGTACGGGCAGACGAAGCGCACGTGCAGATGATCGTCGTGCTTGGGGAAGTGTCGAATGACACCCGATGGTTGAAACTTCCCACGCGGATACTGAATCCACCTGCTGAGGTCAGCTTCCGAGACACCCTTGCGTCGCGCATGACGATAGAGCTTTGCCTGCAACCGATAGTCGATGAAGATCATCTCAGCTTGACCATGCTCGAGCCAATGCTCGAGCAGTGTCCACTGCCGCGCGACGTCGAGCTCGGAACTCCGGAAGGTACGGAACGCACATCCTGAGCGAGGACAATCGTCTTGGTAGTAGCTGATGTCGACGTCGCGACCGTTCTGGTGACTCTTGTGACCTGAAAGCGGACCGCCGTCTCGATCGCTGATGTCGTGGACTCGAACCACCTTGCGCCTCTGGAAACGACGATCGACTGCATTGAAGGCGTCCACTACCCACCGCGTCGTCTCTTCAGTTCCGTATGCAACCTGGGGCGAGCGAATCACGTACCCTGGGTGGCTTCGAAGCTGCACGGCATGAAGCAGCCGTCCTGCGTTGGTAGGTCCCACCGCTTGCGATGCGCTTACCGGGAGTCGCGTGTAGAGCCCAAGCTCCGTCCCTGGACTCAAGCGGCTGGCCCGGAGTTTCGGGTTCCATTCCATCACGTCACGGGTGCTCACCTGATGCCGGGCTGCAAGAGCCGCCAAGGTATCGCCGCGTTCCAGTCGAAACTGAACCCGCGGCCGCGGCGATCCGATGTCGATCGACTGCCCCACGTAGATCCGATCGGCTCGGAGTCCGGGGTTGCTCCGTTGAATCTCGGCGATGCCGATTCCAAAGCGGCTCGCGATGGACGAGAGCGTGTCTCCCGACTTGACGAGGTACGTCCGTCCCGGCTTCAGCGAATCGTCCGCCCTTCCGGCGGCTGCGACCGCCACGCTGGTTCGGCTCGCCGCGACTGGCGCCGAACCCGGCTTCTTCGCTTCGACCTTCGCTGCCCCGTAGTCGAATGGAGGCGTCCAATCGATCTCGTCTTTGCTGGCCTCCTGCGGCGTCCGTGCTGCATCGGTCGGCCGGGCGCGCCGCGAGTCCGCATGCAGCCTCAGCTTTTGCCCGGGTCGGATCGAATCACCTTCGAGCTCGTTCCATCGCTTCAGGTCTTCGACCCTCACGCCCGCTCGGACCGCGATTCGACTCAGCGCGTCGCCGGGCTGAACGACCACGACGCGGGATTGAGCAGCGCCTGGAATCGGCGCCGAAAGGAGCACGAGTCCGGCAGCGATCGCAGCCAGGCGGAGCATCTCAGATCCGTCTATCGAAGATCGCGTCGACGGCCAAAAAAGGTGTAAAAGCAGACACATGTGACGCCTCCCTTCGGCGCTGGTAACCTGAGTAGGTGACCGCATGTGCGAGGGGCATCGATTGCTTGGGGATCGCCGCACTGTTGCTGTGGACGGGCTGCCAGCCTGATTCTTCACGCACGGCGAACGAGGCACGCCAACAGCCGCCAGCCTATGAGATCTCCTGTGCGCCGGATCAGGAGTGCCATCCTTCGGTCGCACTGCTCGTCGGCGGCTCTTCGTCCGAGGGCCCGACCCGGTGCACCGCCGCACTCATCGGAGAGCGTACCGCCGTCACCGCCGCGCACTGTCTCGATCCGGCTGCGCGCGAGCAGGGACGCTGTGACGACGTCTGGCTCGGCTTCGCGGAGACCGACGAACGCGACGCCGAGTGGCTTGGGTGCTCACGCGTCGAGCAGACCTCGGTCGATTTGGGCACCCTGATGGCGCCGGACTACGCGGTGCTGAAACTTCGGGCAGGCACGGCGCGCCCCGCCTTGGCGCTCGGCCACGGCAAACTCCGTTCTGGCGCAGTGCTTCGCATGATCGCGGTCACGACGGACAGGTTCTACGACCGCCAGCATGAAGTGCGTGCCCGACGCTGTGTGGTCGACGACATGGAGTCCTCTTTCCCCTGGCGCCCCGATACCCCTTCTGACGTGCGTGTGCTGTCTGACTGTCCGATCCGGCTCGGCAACTCCGGCGCTCCCCTCATCGACCCTCAGGGCCGAATGCGCGGCCTCGTACACGCGGGTGGCCCCCCGTTCTTTGCCCTTGGACTCATGACCGAGTCCGATCGCATCCATCTTCGCTGATCCGGCGCGGCTACTGCGGCCAGGCGATGAGCACGCCCGAGGCGATCGCGATGGTGAGAAGCAGCAACAGCAAGCTCGGCGACATGATCCGAGGCGTGGGTCGCCCGTGGATCCGTGTCTGCGGGATCTCTTCGGTTGCCTCGGTCGCGTCGCCCACGCTGGTACGGCCGTGAACCTCATTGGCCTGGGCGATCGACATCAGCTCACGCTTTCGGAGCTCGCCCTCGGGAAATAGCTCGGTCATCCACTCGGCAAGCTCGGCGGGGCCCACGGGCTCTTCATGCTTCGCAAGGCAGCGGCGAAGGGCCTTGCCCATCTCCCGCGTCGTCTGCCATCGATCGTCGGGGTTGCGCTGCAGCGCCCGCATCACGATGGCGTCGAGCTCCGGCGAAATTTCTTTGCGGTGATGGGAAGGCGGCAGGATCTCTCCAGAGAGCACCGCGTACATCGTGTCGACGTCGCTACCGCGCAAGAAGAGCGGCTGCAGAGTCAACAGCTCCCAGAGCACGACGCCAAGTGCCCAGACGTCGACCCGGCGGTCTACCGGCGCAGCGGTCATCTGCTCGGGCGCCATGTACGGGAAGGTACCTTTGACTTGGCCGGCGCCCGTCCGGTGGACCCGCTGTCTTGCGTGCGCGATCCCGAAATCGACTACCTGGACGTCGCCGTCGTAGGTGACGAAGAGGTTATCTGCCGAAACGTCGCGATGAACCACGGCAAGAGACTCACCGTCGGCTCCAGTGAGTTCATGCGCCGCATGCAGCCCCTCGCAGGCGCTCGCGATCACGCGGGCCATACGCGACGGCAGAAGGGGATCGCTCCGCTGCTCAGCGCTTGCCACGACCCGGCGCTGCACGCGCGCCAGCGGCTCGCCCACCAAGTACTCCATCGCGATGTAGTAGTCGCGACCGGCCTTGCCGAAGTCGAAGACGCTGCAGACGTTGGCATGAGTGATACGCGAAGCGATGCGAGCCTCATCGAGAAACATCTCGACGTAGTCCTGCTCGTCGGCGAGATGAGGATGGATTCGCTTGAGCGCGACCACCTTGTGAAACCCCGCCGTGCTCTGCGTGCGCGCGAGATAGACGCTGGCCATGCCGCCTGAGGCGAGCTCGAAGCAGAGCTGATACCGTCCGATCCGTCTTGCGGCGACCGGCTTGGGGGCACGCGACACGATCGGCGTTGGTGGCCGGCTGGGGCTCTCGGTGCGGATTGCTCCGGCGCTCGGCTCATCCATTCGGTCGGTACTCCTCGCCTGCCCAAACGGGGACAGACACCATTACATCAAAATATTACACCTATATCGAAGCTGTGAGCAAGACGTTCTCCCGTTGCCTCACTGTCGCGTTGACACCGGAGGAATCACACTCTATCTGTTAGGGCTCTACGCAAGTTCACCTAATGAAGTTAGGGAAAAACTACGTTCTAGACGGAATCGACCGTCAGCTGCTCGAGGCGCTTCAGCGTGACTCGAAACGCTCGCTCAAAGAGATTGGCGCGAGCGTCGGCCTGAGTGCGCCCTCGGTGATGGAGAGGGTTCGCAAGCTAGAAAGTGCTGGCATCATAATGGGTTACCATGCCCAGCTCGATGCCCGCAAAGTCGGGCTCGACATCGCGGCCTTCATCGGCGTCTCGATCAGCACCCCGGTCCAGCTCGAAGCATTCGAGCGATGGGCCGACACCGTTCCCCACGTACTGGAGTGCCACCACGTCACCGGTGGCCACACCCTCCTCCTCAAGGTAAAGACCCAGAACACCGAGGACCTGGAGGCACTGATTAGCCGCATCCGGTCCATGGACGGGGTTGGGAGCACGGAGACAATGGTCGTGCTCTCGACCCACACCGAGAGGGCCGAAGTTGCCCTGCCGTCCGAGGCGCCCCCGGCCGAACCGAAGCGCCGCAAGAGTCGCAAGGGTGAGACCCCACCGACTCGCCAAGCATCTTGATACCCCACACAGGGTCCTGCTTTCGGCAATGACCCTAGCCCCCCACGCACACCATGACCTACGGATTTCCCCCCAAACAAGGCCTGTACGATCCCGCTCTTGAAAAAGACGCTTGTGGTGTCGGTTTCGTCGCCCAGATCAAAGGGCAGGCTTCTCATCAGCTCGTCCTCGATGCGAACCGCATCCTTTGCAACATGGACCACCGCGGCGCGCGTGGATCCGAGCGGAACACCGGAGATGGCGCGGGGATTCTGACGGCGGTACCCCACAAGCTCTTCGCCGCGGTCGCGCAGGACCAGTTCGGGGTGACGCTCCCCGAGCCTGGCCAATACGGGGTCGGCAACATCTTTCTGCCGACCAAAGACGATGAGCGCGCGACGTGCAAAGCCTCGTTCGAAAAGGCGATCGAAGCACAGGGCCAGCGCCTGATCGGGTGGCGCGAGCTGCCGATCGATCCGTCCGGCGCCGATCTCGGCCCCACTGCGCTCGCGAGCATGCCGCGCATCGAACAGCTCTTCATCGCCGCAGCCGAAGGGCTCGACCAGGCCTCGTTCGAACGAAACCTCTATCTCATCCGAAAGAGCGCGACGAGCCCGCTCCGCGCCGACCCGAGCCTGGAACAAGGGCTGATGTTCTACGCCTGCTCGCTTTCGAGCAAGACGATCATCTACAAGGGCATGCTCGCGTGCGAGCAGGTCCTCCCGTTTTATCCCGACCTCACCAATCCCGACTACGAGACCCATCTCGCGATGGTGCATTCGCGCTTCGCCACCAACACCTTCCCTTCCTGGGAGCGAGCTCAACCGCTTCGGTGCCTCAGCCACAACGGCGAAATCAACACGCTTCGAGGCAACAAGAACGCCATGCGAGCCCGGCAGGGCGTCGTGGAGAGCGAGCTATACGGCGACGATTTGCGCAAGCTATTTCCTGTCGTCGAGCCCGAGCTTTCCGATTCGGGCACGCTCGATAACGTCCTCGAGTTTCTCTACATGAACGGCCGGTCGATGCCCGAAGCCGCCGTCATGATGATTCCCGAGGCATGGCAGCGCCACGAGCTGATGTCCCAGACCAAGCGCAACTTTTACGAGTATCAGTCTTGTCTGATGGAGCCTTGGGACGGGCCGGCCTCGATCGCGTTCACAGATGGCACCGTCATCGGTGCATGTCTCGACCGCAACGGACTGCGTCCGAGTCGCTACTACCTCACGCATGACGACAAAGTCATCATGGCGTCCGAGGTGGGCGTGCTCCCGGTGCCGCCCGAGACCGTCAAGAGCAAGGGCAGGCTCAAGCCCGGTCGTATGTTCCTCATCGACTTCGAGCAGGGTCGCATGATTCCCGACGACGAACTCAAGCTCGGCATTGCAGAGCGTCGTCCGTATGGGGACTGGCTGAAGGAACAGAAGCTCGAACTCGCCGACCTGCCGCGGCAAGGCGAGACACAGGGCTTCGATGCGGACACCCTGCTCGCGAGGATGCAGGCGTTCGGATACACCACCGAAACCATGCAGTTCATGCTGCGTCCGATGATCGAGCAGAAGCGCGACCCCGTCGGCTCGATGGGCAACGACAGCGCGCTCGCCGTACTCAGCGACCAGCCGCGCCTGGTGTACGACTACTTCAAACAACTCTTCGCGCAGGTGACCAACCCGCCGATCGACTCGATTCGCGAAGAAGTCATCATGGCGCTCGAGTGCTACATCGGCCCCGAAGGAAACCTTCTTTCATCCACGCCGGAGCATGCTCATCGGCTCCGTGTGCCGCATCCGATCCTCACCAATGAAGAGGTCGCGGCGCTCAGATCGATCGATACCCGCGGATGGCGAACCAAGGTCATAGACATCACTTGGCCCCGCAGCGAGGGCACCGACGGGCTGCGCCCTGCGCTCGAACGCATTCGCAGCGAGGCGGAAGAGGCGGTGGACGCGGGGTACAGCCTCATCGTCCTCACCGACCGGGCGGCTGATGCCGACCGCATTCCGGTGAGTGCCCTTCTCGCAACCGGTGCGGTGCATCATCATCTCGTCGGCTCCGAAAAGCGCACCCGGGTTGGCGTCGTCGTCGAGACGGGCGAAGCGCGTGAGGTGCATCATCACTGCTGCCTCATCGGCTACGGCGCCGATGCGATCAATCCGTACCTCGCCTTCGAGGCGCTCTCGGAGGAGCGTCGTCGCGGTGCTCTCGACGCGAAGCGATTCCCCGACGACGAGAGTATCGTCGCCGGCTATCGGAAAGCCGTAGCCAAGGGAATGCTCAAAGTATTCGCCAAGATGGGCATCTCCACGCTTCAGTCCTACAAGGGCGCACAGATTTTCGAAGCCGTTGGCCTCAACACGTCGGTCATCGACCTGTGTTTCTCCGGCACGGCGAGTCGCATCCAGGGCGTGGGCTTCGACGTACTCGGCCAGGACCTAGTCGACCTTCACCAACGCGGCTATCCCGAGGACGACGAGTACCAGCTTCCCGTGCTTCCCAACGACGGGCAGTTCCATTGGCGCGCCAACGGCGAGCGTCACATGTGGAACCCCGAGACCATCGCAAGCCTTCAGGTGGCAGCGCGATCCAACAGCGCCGATGCGTACTGGCGCTTCGCCGAAGCCGCCAACGACAGCGCTCGCGATCGCTGCACGCTCCGCGGCCTCATGCGCTTCAAGAAGGGGCAGAGCATCCCCTTGTCGGAGGTCGAGCCAGCGAGCGAGATCGTCAAGCGGTTCGCCACGGGTGCGATGAGCTTCGGTTCCATTTCGATGGAGGCCCATTCGACGCTCGCCATCGCGATGAACTCGCTCGGCGGCAAGTCGAACACCGGCGAAGGCGGCGAGGACCCAGAGCGCTACAAACCGCTTCCCGACGGCTCGATGAACCCGATGCGATCGGCGATCAAGCAGGTCGCATCAGGCCGCTTCGGCGTCACGATCAGCTACCTCACCAACGCTGACGAGCTTCAGATCAAAATGGCGCAGGGGGCCAAGCCGGGTGAAGGCGGTGAGCTGCCCGGCAAGAAGGTCGACCAGAAAATCGCCGACGTGCGACACTCCACGCCCGGTGTCGGGCTGATCAGCCCGCCACCGCATCACGACATCTACTCGATCGAGGATTTGTCGCAGCTGATCCACGACCTCAAGAACAGCAACCCATCAGCCCGCATCAGCGTCAAACTGGTTAGCGAAGTCGGTGTAGGCACCATCGCGGCTGGCGTCTCCAAGGCGCACGCCGATCACATCCTCATCAGCGGTCACGACGGCGGAACGGGCGCATCGCCGCTTACGTCGATCAAGCACGCCGGCCTTCCGTGGGAGCTCGGCTTGGCGGAGACCCATCAGACCTTGGTGCTGAACGACCTGCGAAGCCGCGTCGTGGTTCAGACCGACGGGCAAATGAAGACCGGCCGCGACGTCGTCATCGCAGCGCTTCTTGGGGCCGAAGAGGTCGGACTCAGCACGGCCCCGCTCATCGCGATGGGCTGCATCATGATGCGCAAGTGTCATCTCAACACGTGCCCGGTCGGCATCGCCACGCAGGACCCGGATCTCCGCAAGAAGTTCACGGGAAAGCCAGAGCACGTGGTGAACTATCTCTTCATGGTCGCCGAGGAGGCACGAGGGATCATGGCGTCGCTCGGGTTCCGGACGTTCAACGAGATGGTCGGTCGAGTCGACATGCTCGACACCGTAGATGCCCTGGTGCACTGGAAAATGCAAGGGATCGACCTTTCTCCCGTGTTGACCCCGGCAACCAAGAAGAACGCGGAGACCGAGGTGTTCTGCACGAAGAAGCAGAACCACGGCCTCGAGCGGGCACTCGACAATCAGCTCATCGCGCTTGCGCAACCCGCGATTCGCGAAGGCAAGAAGGTGCGGGGCGAGTTCAACATCAAGAACACCAACCGTACGGTTGGCACGATGCTCAGTCACGAGATCGCGAAGGCCTTCGGCGAGGAGCTGCTGCCGGATGAAACCATTCACCTCAAGTTCGAGGGCTCGGCCGGCCAGAGCTTCGGTGCGTGGCTTGCCAAGGGTGTGACGCTCGAGCTCGAAGGCGACGCCAACGACTACGTTGGCAAAGGTCTTTCGGGCGGGAAGGTCATCGTTTACCCGCACTCCTCGGCAACCTTCGACCCTTCGCAGAACATGATCGTCGGCAATGTCGTGCTCTACGGTGCCGTCAAGGGAAAGGCGTTCTTCCGAGGTCGCGCTGCCGAACGGTTCTGCGTGCGCAATAGCGGTGCCTGGGCGGTCGTCGAAGGGGTGGGCGACCACGCCTGCGAGTACATGACCGGCGGACGCGTCGTGGTTCTCGGAGACACCGGACGGAACTTCGCCGCGGGCATGAGCGGCGGTGTCGCCTACGTTCTCAACGAGAAGGGCGAGTTCGAAGCGCGATGCAACCCAGAGATGGTGGCGTTGGAGTCGCTCGTACACGACGAGGAGATCGCGGTGCTGCGAGGTCTCATTCAAGAGCACCACGACAACACCGGTTCTGCGAAGGCCAAGCGTCTGCTCGAAGATTGGGAGAACGCCGTGAGTTCGTTCGTCAAAGTGATGCCGGTCGACTATCGGCGCGTATTGAGCCTCACTGGCGACCTCACGGTCGGTGTGCAGGGGCCGGCAGCGGCGCAGGCCGGACGCCCCGAGAGTCGTCCGGCGGCGGAGTAGGAGTCATGGGAAAGCCAACTGGTTTCAAAGAGTTTCCGCGGGAAGCGGTTCCCTACAGCGACCCGCGAAAACGTCTCCAGACCTGGAATGAGTTCCTGGTCGACGTGCCCGAGGATCAGCTCAAGCGACAGGGCGCCCGATGCATGGACTGCGGGGTGCCGTTCTGTCAGTCGGCGACCGGTTGCCCGATCGACAACCTCATTCCCGAGTGGAACGACCTGGTGTATCGCGGCCGGTGGCGTGAGGCACTCGACCGTCTGCACAAGACCAACAACTTTCCCGAGTTCACCGGGCGCGTCTGTCCGGCGCCCTGCGAGGGTGCCTGCGTGCTCGGCATCAACGAGCCTGCGGTCACGATCAAGAACATCGAGAACGCGATCGTCGATAGGGGCTTCGCGGAAGGCTGGATCGTTCCCGAGCCCCCCGATGAACGCACGGGCAAGAAGGTTGCCGTCATTGGGAGCGGTCCCGCGGGACTCACAGCTGCTCAGCAGCTGAATCGCGCCGGCCACTTGGTCACGGTCTACGAGCGCGACGACCGCATCGGCGGTCTTCTGACGTACGGCATTCCCAACATGAAGCTGGAGAAGTCGCTCGTCGATCGACGTCTCGACATTCTGCGCGAAGAAGGCGTGAAGTTCGTCACCAACGCACACGTTGGAGTAGACACGAGCGCTCAAGAACTGCGCGACGACTACGACGCAATGATCGTCGCAACGGGCGCGACCCGGCCGCGCGATCTCCCCATCCCGGGCCGGGAGCTCAACGGCGTGCACTTCGCGATGGAGTTCCTACTCCAAAACACGAAGAGTCTTCTCGATAGCGGCTTGGAAGACGGCAAGTACATAAGTGCCAAGGACAAACGCGTCATCGTCATCGGCGGCGGCGACACTGGAACCGATTGTATCGGCACTTCGCTACGGCACGGGTGCAGCGCCCTCGTGAACTTCGAGCTGCTGCCGCAGCCCCCCGAGCAACGCGCCGACGACAACCCGTGGCCCGAATGGCCCAATATCTTTCGCGTCGACTACGGCCATCAAGAGTCAGAGGCACAGTTCGGCAAGGACCCCCGAGAGTTTCGCGTGCTCAGCAAGCAGTTTCTCGACGACGGGCAGGGCAATGTCACCGGCGTGCAGACGGTCCGCGTGGAGTGGACCAAGGACGCCGACGGCAGGTGGCAGATGGCCGAGGTGGCGGGCTCGGAGCAGACCTTTGAGGCAGACCTCGTCCTCTTGGCGATGGGCTTCGTCGGCCCCGAAGATACCCTCGCTGAGCATCTCGGGCTCGAGCGGGATGCACGGAGCAACTTCAAAGCCGACTACGGCAAGTACGCGACCAACGTCGAAGGCATCTTCGTTGCGGGAGACTGCCGGCGCGGTCAGTCGCTCGTTGTCTGGGGCATCGCCGAAGGGCGCGGCGCGGCGCGGGCAGTGGACACCTATCTGATGGGTTCGTCAGACCTTCCAGCGCCCGACTGAGCACGCGCGGCAGAATCTAGATCACTCAATGATCTAGTTTATTTATGCTTCCTGCGGCCTTTCTGTTTGTCCTTTGGCATTGGACAAATCCGTCTTCATTGTGTCATTATGTCTACGGATATTGGGGATGCCTATCTTGGATTGAAGAGGGGGCGCGGCCGCTTCCAGAAGAGACGCTAGCCGTAACCATAGCTTGCGATACGCCGAGCGAGTCGACTCGCTCGGCGTCTTCTTTTTAAGCTCAGGGGACTTCGAGAGGCGGCGGAACGTCGGTCACGTCCGAGCTCCCCATCGCCCAGATTGCGGGCAAAAGGGCCGCGTACCCGAGCGCCACCAGCGTCGACTTGTGCGACGAGGGGGTATTCGACGTGAAGAGCAACCCGTTCCCCGTGTCCATGCCGACCCAGCCAACCGACGCTCCTGCGTCGGGCAGGAGCGCTCGTGAGACCACGGTGCGCGTCGACTCGCCACGCTCCGCGATGTTCCAGTCGAGCAGTCCGTGGATTGAACGTGTCATCGCTGGCGACAGATAGAGCATCGCGTTGCCTTCGGGCGGCAGTCCCTCGAACGCCTCCGCGAACTCACTCGCATCGTCTACCGAGGAGCCCCCATCGAGGCATCGCCGGAAGAAGTTCGGGCTGCTCACCAGATACAGCCGATCGGTTTCGAGGTCCTTGATGAGACGTGGGTCGAAGGCGTTCCACGGCGGAGGCAGTCGAATCGCCGCGCCGACGATGAGCCATTGATCCGACCGCTCCGCCCGAATGAACGGATCGAAGTCGGCCCGACCGGCAATCGAGTCGGCAAGCGGCCCAAGCCCATCGATCTGCATCAAGAACTCAAACGCGGGAAAGGTGATCTTGCTGCCGGGCACGCGAACCCGACGCGACTCATCGATCTCGATGACCAGCCCGGCGGTCGTCTCGAGCCGTGCGAGGATCTGTCTAAACGTCAGGTCCAGTCCGAGTGGGCGCTGATCGAGCATCGCGTCGAGTCGCTGCGCCGAGGGTCCAATCCCGCGTTCGCCGAGTGCACGGGCCGCGTCGACGAGCGCCTCGATGTCGAGCTGCTGCTCCCAAACCAGATCCGAACCCTCGGGCGCGACCGACTTGAGCTCGAACGCCTTAGGCGCTCCTCCGAATGCTTCGAGAAGTCCGCGCCGGGGTCCCGGCTGGTAGAGAACGAAACTCCGGTTGTGGAAGCGGTCACCATCGTCGTAACTGCTGAGCCCAATTGCGCGAATGCCGTCGAGACCGAGCGCCCGCACCAGCCCCGCGGCGTCGAGCGGCACCGCGCTTCCCGCGAGTGACTCGGACGAGGCGCGCAGCCCCGAGATGAGAAAGCTCGCTACCCGCTCTGGGTCGCCGTCGATGTCGACATAGGCGTAGACGGTCCCACCGAGCTGGAGATTGGCGGTGACCGCATCGAAGTGGGGAGACCGTTTGGGAGCCATCGGGATCGCTCCCGAACCCGACCGGCCACTACCGCAGGCGCTCGCAGCGATCATCGACCCGACCACGGCGACGACCCCGACCAGCCGGACTCCCCGATGCATCCGTGTTCTGAAACCCACGCTTGGGTTGTAGCACCGGTTCTCCGCCTCGTTTTGGCGGGCCGCGGAGGATGTCCGCCTGCGAGGGTAGCGTCGACGATCGGAACAACTGAACGAAAAGACGCTGGGATCATCCGGCAAAGAGGGTATGGTCCCGACTCCATCTTTTCATGAGGTTCTCGATGCGATCTGCTGTTTGGTTCGGTTCTCTTCTTATGGTTCTTTCGGTCTCGGTGGGGTGCAGCAGCAGCGGGGGCGACTCGGCCACCGGCGGCAGCGGCGCCACCGGGGGCACAGGCGGCACCGGCGGTACTGGGGGCATGGACAGCAACCTCGAGTGGCCACCAGACGCGACTGCCTTCTTCGACGAGTACGGCATCCTGAGCGCCGACTGCGAGACCGATGAAGACTGCGCGATGGTGCTCGGCTACTATCACGCGTTCGAACGCTTCGTACAGATGGAATTCCGCCGACGTTTCACGACGGGGCGGCTTAGCGACATTCTGCCGAAGGCGCTCGCGGAGGCCTTCGGTGTCCCCGAGCTCGCAGCCGATTCGCGGGCACTGTTTTCGACGCGCGAAGGTGTGCCTGCAGAAGAGTTCCTCTTCACTCAGCTCGACGAAAAATCACGGTCGCTTCTCATAGCCTATAGCGCAGGGGTCAATCAGTGGATCTCCGACGTTCAGACCGGCGAAAACGGCGCCGTGTTTCCGCGCGAACTTTCGGGCGCGCCACTGACGTACACCCCCGATCAGATTCCCGAGTGGACGCCGCAAGACAGCTTGGCGACGGTGCTGGCGCTTGTCGAGAGTCTCACCAACGACGAAGACGCGCAGGTCAATGCGGGACTCGCACGGGCGGCGATGAACAACGACGACAAGTTCGCCGACCTATGGCCTCGTCGTCCGATGACCACTGCTTCGATTCTGCCTGCCGGTTGGCAGCCCCCGACGCCGACTCCCTCATTGGGTCCGAAGGGCGCCGCCGGTCCGCGCGATCGGCTCCTCGAGAAGCGCAACTACATTCCGGCGCTTTCAGCCCTTGGCGACCGCCTCGAGCGCACGCGAGGGCTTCGTGAAATGCTTGGTTCACGCGAGATCGGCGTCGAAACCGGTTCCAACAACTGGATCGTAGCCCCCGAGCGGACGGTCAACGGCAATGCGCTGCTTTCGAACGATCCGCATCTCGGCATGAGTCAGCCGGCGACCTGGTACCTCGCGCATCTCGACGCCAAGACCAACGGCAGCGGTGAGATTCATGCCGCCGGGCACACGTTTGCCGGGCTCCCGTGGGTCATCGTCGGCCAAAACGAGGATATCGCCTGGGGCGTCACCACGACCAACATGGACTTCAGCGACGTGTACGTCGAAGAGCTCGCGGTCGATGGAGCCGGTACCCCTACGGGAGTCATTCTTGACGGAGAGGAAGTCCCTTTCACACGGACCCCATTCACCATCGACTTCAACGATGGAAGCAGCGAAGAAGTCGAGCTTCTCTTCGTACCGCACCACGGGCCCGTGCGGTCGATCGACGTCGACAACCGAACCGCCATTACGCTTCGCTGGACGGGCAACGACATCAGTAGCGACGTGAACGTCTTCACTGCGCTGTCGCTTGCACAGAACGTCGAAGACGGGCGGGCCGCTGCGGCGCTCAGCACCACCACGGGTCAGAACTACGTCATCGCCGACACCGAAGGCAACATCGGCTGGTTCCCCTACAACCGACTGCCCAAGCGAACCTGGGCAACCCCGACCGAAGGCGAAGCGCCCTGCTGGCTTCCTCTCGACGGAACCGGTGAGTTCGAGTGGACCCAGTACTTCGCGCTCGAGGAGCTCCCCCAGGCCCTCAACCCGGCAGAGGGCTACATCGCAACGGCGAACAACGACATGACCGGTGCACTCTTCGACGGTGACCCCACCAACGATTTCGCAGGGCCCTATCAGGTCGAGGCCGCAGCAGGCTACCGCGGCGAGCAGATCGCGAACCTGATCGAGGCGATCGGCGACCAGCACACCCGCGACACCATGGAGGAGATCGTCGGCGACGTGTACTCCCTGATAGGCCAGGACATGACGCCCGGAATCCTCGCCATTGCCAACGACGCGCAGACAGATCTCACCGAGAACGCGCAGAAGGTCGTGAACGCGCTCGAAGCGTGGGAGTTCAACTGCCCGACGGGGCTCGAGGGCACCAACGCCGACCTCTCGCCGCCCGTCACCGACTCGGAGGAGCTACTCGCAGCCTCGGGCTGCACCGCATTTCATGTAGCGCTCAACGAGATCCGCCTGCGTGTCGAGGAGGGGGAGTTCGCGCCCAGCTTCTACAGCCCGTCCGCGCGCCGTCCGAGCAACGCGACGTACTTCTCGATCGTCGATCCGACTCAACTCGTGGCGGGCGATGTCTACTGGGATAACCCGGACACCCCTGAGGTCGAAGACAAGTTCCTCGTGGTGGGTGAAGCGCTCGCGACCGTCGGCGACTTCCTCGTCGCCGAGCTTGGCTCCGACGAAGCTTCCTGGCCTTGGGGGCGACTGCATGGTTTGCAGCTCTCGTCCGACCTCGCTGCGCTGGGGATCGCCGCCTACAACAACCCGCCTCCGGGCGAACCGCTCTTCGCGAACGATGGCGGCCTCTTCACCGTCGACGTGGCGAACCCCGATCCGCGCGACCTGATTCAGCGCGCCGGAGCTTCCACCCGCTTCGTCTGCGAGGTGCTTCCCTCTGGACCGAGCTGCACGACTCAGCTTCCAGGCGGGCAGTCGGGCAACGTCGACTCGGTCAACTACGAAGACCTGCTTTTCCTCTGGCTCGACAACGAACCGATCGACGTCGTGTTCGATCTCGACAGGGCGCAGGCGGAGCAAGTCCGTACGGTCGAGTTCCCCTAGGCCGAAACCAAGATCGCGCTCTACTTGTACTCGATTAGCTTCGAGCGCTTGCCGGTGAGCTTGCCGGACGTGTAGCGGAGCCAGCCGATTGCTTCTGGGAACTTGGACAGCATCAAGAACGACGCGACGGTCCATGGACGCGGTTCGCCTTGGCGCCGCAGTCGACCGGCGATGCGTGCCACGTTGACCGGGTAAAGCAGAAGCAGCATCAGCGAGAGTCCGGAGGCGAAAGGGCTCAGCAAGAGCGCCAAAAGAGGAATCGCCAAACCCCACACGACCGCACGTCGCGACTCCTGGACCCAATGGCGTTCTAGAGGCGCGCCGTGCATGTCGGCACCCTCGGCGAACGCGTGGCCGCTTCGCACGCTGCGCTGCCACCATTGCGAAAACTGGGTCACGTTCGCGTCGTGAAGGGTCATCGTCTCATCGAGGCGGCGGATCTTCCAGTTGGCTTCGCGGAGTCGCACACAGAGTTCAGGCTCTTCCCCGGCGATCAGTTCGGGGTTGAAGCCTTTGACCTCGGCAAACGCCTCCGCCCGCATGACCGCGTCGCCGCCACAGGCCTTCGCGTCACCCACTGGTGTGTTCCACTCCACGTCGCACAGGTAGTTGTAGACGCTTGCCTCGGGAAACCGTTCTTTGCGGCGTCCACAGGCGACCGCGTGCTCCGCGTTCTCATCGAGAAACCCGACGGCCGCTGGGATGAACGTTTCGCAAACCTCGCAGTCGCCGTCTACGAACATCACCATCGAAACGTCGGGCGCCATCTCTGAGAGCCGGTAGAAGCCCGCGTTGCGCGCCCGGGCCGCGGTAAACGGAATCGACGCATCCAGGTCGACGACCTCCACGCCCTTGCTCTGCGCGTATTCGATGCTTCCATCGGTCGACCCGGAGTCGACGTACACGATTGGCTCAGCTTGCCCAATGAGCGAGTCGAGACATCGCACGAACCGCTCTCCCTCGTTGCGGCCGATGATCACGGCACCCACTTGGTGCAACCGTCAGTCTCCGCGGCCCGTTTCGAGGTCTTCGAGGTCGTCTGTCTCGAGGTTGACCGGTCGCGCTGGAATCCCGATGACCGTCGTTCCGCCGGCAACGTCTTTGAGCACCACCGAGTTAGCGCCGATCGCGGCGTCGTCGCCGATTGTGATGGCGCCGAGGACTTTCGCGCCCGCGCCCACGTTGACCCCACGCCCGAGTTTCGGTGCCGCCTGTGGCTCGTTGAGACGCTTGTTCCCGAGAGTGACGCCCTGTCGGATTACGCATTCGTCGCCGATCTCGACGTCGCCATGGATGATGATGCCGCCCTGGTGCTCGATGACTACGCGTCGGCCTACCTTGGCCGAGTAGGGCAGTTCGATGCCGTAGAGGTTGCGCATGCGCCGAAACATCATGCGGTACGCCATGCTCAGCGGAGCCCTCAGCAGCTTGGGCTTCACCTTCATGCGCCAGTTGCCGAAGCGGTGCACAGCGAGTGCGCGAAAGCCCGGGCGAGTCCAGTCTTTGTCATGGGCTTGCCAGTCTTCGGAAATTTGCTCGAGCAGGGAAAGCTCGGCGTCCTCACTTGCTTGCTCGGTCACGGCGGTTGCCTCCCGCCTGTCATACTCCTCGCCGTTCATGAGGGGTACCTCAGGTTTTGCGTGGAGCAGCGGAATCTCTTCGTGGCTATTCACCAGTCGAACCCTCGTACGAGTGTGCTGTTGCGCAAGAAGTCGCTCCAAAACTGCGGTGGATCGTTGTCGGGTTTACGCTGGATTGCACGCCGAACTCTGTACGTCGTGTATCCACCGAGGAAGCCTGCATCGGCTGCAAGGGTACGCAGGGGACCATAGTTCTTCAAGAAGAAGCGCCTTCGAGAGTCGAACCAGTATTTCGGAAACCTCGGTTGCTGCTTTCGACTATCGGAAATGCCCGTCGACTGACCCACGAGATGCACGACGACGCTGCTCGGCACGTAGTAGCTCGACCACCCGGCGCGTTTGGCGCGAAGACAGAAATCGACTTCGTCGAAGTACAGGAAGTAGCCTTCGTCGAGGAGTCCAACGTCCTCGAAGACCTCTTTGCGAATCATCATCGCGGCGCCGACCACCCAGTCTACTTCCATCGGCTCGTCGCCGAGGTCGTAGATGAAATCGCTTCCTTCTATCGCCTTGAAGAGCATCCCGAGCTTGAAGCCTCGAATCATCTCGCGCGCAGGCGTCGGGAAGCGGAAGGCGCCATTCTGAGGGGTGCCGTCCGGGTCCTCGAGGCGCGAGCCCGCTATGCCGACCCTCGGGTGCGCGTCCATGAACTCGAGCAGCTCGGTGATCGCGCCCTGCCGGACATACGCATCCGGGTTGATCAGCATCACATAGTCCGGCACGTCCGCGCCGCTCAGGAACGGCCGGATGCCTGCGTTGTTGCCAAAGCAGTACCCGCCGTTGTGCTCGAGCGGTATCAGCGTGCACCAACCCCATCCGTGGTTCTCGATGGCGCTGCTGATGATTTCGACCGAGTCGTCCCCTGACGCGTTGTCGGTTACGACGACCTTCATCGAGCCAACGCGGGCGACCTCTGACTCCAGAGACTCCAAGCAGCGGACGGCCAGCTCCGGCGTCCGGTAGTTGAGAATCACGACTAGGGCCTTCATCGCAGATGCCTTACCAGAAAGCGCCGAAAGAGCGGCAAAGAACGCCCGAATTTGTGCGATAGACCGCTCATTCTGCGGGGTCCGGGGTACCGAGCGCTTCGCCACGCAGCATGCTCGCCGTCTTGCCGCTTCCATCTTCTTTCCAGCCGGGCGGCATGAACAGGTAGCCAAGCCGTCCCCGCCACGTCTCTGCGTGTGCCGCGTCGCTGAGCATCGAACGCCATTCGTGAAAGGCGATCTTTACCGGGTTGAAGGTGTGGATGTTCGTGGTGAGGCCATAGTCTACCGGCTCGACCTCCGGCTCGAAGGTTCCGAACAGCTTGTCCCAGAAGATGAAAATGCCCCCGTGATTGCGGTCGAGGTAGCGAGGATTGCGCCCATGGTGCACGCGGTGATGCGACGGCGTGTTGAACAGGGTCTCAAACCAGCCGAGGTTGCCGATGAGCTCGGTGTGCAGCCAATACTGGTAGACGAGACTCACCGATTTCTGGATTAAGATCATTTCGATCGGGAAGCCCAGAAGCGGCAGCGGCGCCCAGAAAATCGCCCCCGTCAGCGGCGTCGTCCACGACTGACGTAGCGCGGTCGTCAGGTTGTAGTGCGTGCTCGAGTGATGGTTGACGTGCGCTGACCACAGCAGCCTCACATCGTGGTGACTTCGATGAAACCAGTAGTAACAGAAGTCTTCTGCCACCAGGAGAAGCGCGAACGACCACCAGGCCGGACGGATGTCGAAGAGGCGAAACTGGGTGAGCCAGGCGAGAAAGCCAATCGGCAGGAGCGCCAGCAGTACCTCCACGCCGAGAAACCCGATTCCCATCGACATGCTCGCCGCGGAGTCGGGCAGCGTATGGCCCGCCATCCGCGCGCCCGACGTTTCCTGACTGCGACGTACCGCCCAACTCTCGAGCAGCACCGTCAGCACAAAGAAAGGAATGGCGTAGTAAATCAGCGCCATCCTTCCTAGCTAATGCGAAGGGCCCCCCGACTCAAGCCCAGGGGCCCGTTTTGGCCTGCGATTTCGGGGCACAAGCCACGGTGGGGCGCCCTATCCAACCCCCCTGAAAACCCGGTCGACCGGCCCCGCGCGAATTTCTCAAGATCCTTCTTGACCGCCCAGGTTTCTGGGCTAACTTCGGCGTCCCTTTGCGGGGGGCTACGGCTCTTCAAGGGGCTTCTACAGATTCGGCGGGTACTTCAGTTTCTTAGGGATGCCGACCCGAGCTTGACCAGTCTTCTGAGCGGGCTCATTGTTAGCGAATCCCATCTGCGGAACCTCCGTCGATCGGTCTTTGAAAACTGAATCGGAATCAAATAGTTATGTACTCGGGTCCCGAGTCGTGCACCAAAACGCACGGCTAGGGTCAATTCAAAAAAGTGGAGGCAGGCTTCAACACCTGGCCTTCGCAATCCGAAAGCAAACACAAAACGTGTAAGCTCTAGGTAGCGCCGCTTCAACGCGGTGCGACCTGGTGATATGAGAGCGATCTTTTATCAACTAGGACCAGCTCAACAGTTCAACTGGAGAGTTTGATCCTGGCTCAGAGCGAACGTTAGCGGCGGGCCTAACACATGCAAGTCGTACGAGAAAACTCCTTCGGGAGTGAGTACAGTGGCGCACGGGTGAGGAACGCGTAGGTAATCTACCCTTTGGCGGGGGACAACATTCCGAAAGGAATGCTAATACCGCGTAAGACCACACCTACTACGGTAGGAGCGGTTAAAGGTGCCTCAAAGCACCACCAGAGGATGAGCCTGCGTCCCATCAGCTTGTTGGTAAGGTAACGGCTTACCAAGGCTAAGACGGGTAGCTGGTCTGAGAGGATGATCAGCCACACTGGCACTGGAACACGGGCCAGACTCCTACGGGAGGCAGCAGTGAGGAATATTGGGCAATGGGCGAAAGCCTGACCCAGCCACGCCGCGTGAGTGATGAAGGCCTTCGGGTCGTAAAGCTCTGTGGGGAGAGACGAACATGCGCATGAGGAAATGCTTGCGTACTGACGGTACCTCCTTAGCAAGCACCGGCTAACTCTGTGCCAGCAGCCGCGGTAATACAGAGGGTGCGAACGTTGCTCGGATTTACTGGGCGTAAAGCGCGTGTAGGCGGACTCGCAAGTCGGTTGTGAAATCCCTGGGCTCAACCTAGGAACTGCATCCGAAACTGCTTGTCTTGAGTAATGGAGAGGGTGGCGGAATTCCCGGTGTAGAGGTGAAATTCGTAGATATCGGGAGGAACATCAGTGGCGAAGGCGGCCACCTGGACATTTACTGACGCTGAGACGCGAAAGCGTGGGGAGCAAACAGGATTAGATACCCTGGTAGTCCACGCCGTAAACGATGAGCACTAGGTGCAGCGGATATTGACCTCTGCTGTGCCGTAGCTAACGCGTTAAGTGCTCCGCCTGGGGAGTACGGCCGCAAGGCTAAAACTCAAAGGAATTGACGGGGGCCCGCACAAGCAGTGGAGCATGTGGTTTAATTCGAAGCAACGCGCAGAACCTTACCCGGGCTAGAAAAACTGAGAATCCTGAAGAAACTCGGGAGTGCTCGCAAGAGAACTCAGGTCCAGGTGCTGCATGGCTGTCGTCAGCTCGTGTCGTGAGATGTTGGGTTAAGTCCCGCAACGAGCGCAACCCTTATCCTTCGTTGCCATCATTTAGTTGGGCACTCAAAGGAGACTGCCGGGGTCAACCCGGAGGAAGGTGGGGATGACGTCAAGTCCTCATGGCCCTTATGTCCGGGGCTACACACGTGCTACAATGGTTGGTACAAAGCGCTGCGAAGCCGCGAGGTGGAGCGAATCGCAAAAAGCCAGCCTCAGTACGGATTGCACTCTGCAACTCGAGTGCATGAAGTCGGAATTGCTAGTAATCGTCGATCAGCAGGCGACGGTGAATACGTTCCCGGGCCTTGTACACACCGCCCGTCACACCATGGGAGTCGAGTGCTCCAGAAGTGGCCGCGCTAACCCGCAAGGGAGGCAGGTCCCCAAGGAGTGTTTGGTAACTGGGGTGAAGTCGTAACAAGGTAGCCGTAGGGGAACCTGCGGCTGGATCACCTCCTTTCTAAGGAGCATTTTCTCGCAAGAGAAATGTATCTGGTCATATCCGAGTAGTGACTATTGCGAATGTCTCGAAGTTTGAGGCACCGCAGATTCCGGTTCAGTTTTCAGAGTCCGATCAGGCGTCGAGAGCCGAGTCCGGCACCGCGAAAAGGCGAACGCAGCGAGCAGGCCATGCCCGCTCCAGTCCTGTGTGCGTCGGGGGTCTTGGCGGGGGATGCTAGTTGGTGCCATCACGGGTGGATGAAGACTTGGGGGCTTGTTGCCGTCGTTCTTGGCCTCGTTGCGGCGAGTGTTGCGTTGGCTGGGTGGGTGTTCGAACGCGTGGTCGAGCAGGCGATCGAGACGGCGGGGCCCGTACTCACCGGTACCTCGGTCGAGCTCGACGACGTGGAGCTTTCGCTGTTTGACGGGCGGGGCTCGGTGAAGGGGCTCGTGATCGGGAACCCTAAGGGTTTCAAGACCCACTACGCGATCCGCGTTCGCGAAGCGCGGGTGCAACTCGTGCCGTCGTCCGTACTTGGCGACAAGATCGTCATTCGCGACGTTCGGATCGATTCACCCGAGATCAACTTCGAGCGGAAGGACGATACCAACAACCTCGAGCGGATCCTCGAACACTTGCAGTCTGCGCTCGGGGCTGGCGCTGGGGGTGGGGTCGAGCTTCCTGACGGCCAGGCGATCTGGGACGCGCTGATCGAGCAGAAGCTGCAGATCGATCATCTATTGATGAAAGACGCAGAAGTGCACGCAACCGCCAAGGTGCTCGACACCAAGAGCCTCGACCTGCCGCCATTCAGCATCGAGCTTTCGGAACTCGGGAGCCGTCCGAAAGGCGCGTCGGTCGCCAGGGTAAGCGCCACCGTGATGCGCAAGATCTCGACCCAGGTCTCGCTGGCCGTAACCAAGCAGGTCGTGACTCTCGGGCTTGGCGGAGACGCGGAGCAAGACGACGACCCTTCCGATGAGCGGCCTCGTAGGCAACGAAGGCGTCAACGCGACTGAGCCGCGACGACGTCGATCGGCCGACCCTGGCGAGCGCGTGCTAGTTTTCGGAGCGAATACCGCGCCAGCGAATGGATTTACGCGTGATTTCGGGCATAATTTGGGCGTGTCGCCAGAAGCATGCTAGGCCGCGGCGCGTGGAGAAGACTCGCTTCGACCGTTGCAAACGCCTCGGGAATGAATGCGATTTGCGCTACGTTCTTGCACCTGGAGGTCTGAATGCGCGCGATACTTTTCACCATCGTCCTAAGTCTGAGTCTGAGTCTGAGTTGGCCGGCTGTGCCCGCGTCGGCCGACGGGCCTTCGCAATCAGCCCGCGAGATTCGCAGTGAACGGGTCCTCTTTCAAAAGGGCTCTACCGGCACCACGATCCGGGGCAAGGTCGCTGGCTATGATATCGTCGACTACATCGTGCGCGCGAACTCAGGCCAGACTATCGCGGTAGCGATGCATACCGACAGCGGCGCCACCTACTTCAACGTGCTCGCGCCTGGCGAAACCGAAGTCGCATTCTTCAACGGATCAATCAGCGACAACGCCTACGAAGGC
Organism: uncultured delta proteobacterium; assembly: GCA_963845195.1. Lineage (GTDB taxonomy): Bacteria > Myxococcota_A > Polyangia > Polyangiales > Houyiibacteriaceae > SG8-38. The sequence goes on along the minus strand of CAWJRH010000001.1, from coordinate 292,851 downwards.
ACGCTCGACCAGACAGGCGACTACAGGATCCGCATTTATCAGATGCGTAGCGCCGCCCGTCGTGGTGAAGTCGCGCACTACAGGCTCCGTCTGCACATCGAATAGGAGAACTCCCATGTGCCGGATCATCGTTCGAATCTTCGGGGCGCTCTATCTCGTCGCGCTGGTGCTGTTGCTAGTCGGGACCTTTGGACTGTTCGGCTCCGAGCGGGATCCACTCTCGGGAGTCTTCCTCATGCCACTTGGGTTGCCCTGGAACCAGCTGATCGCCTCCGCGCCTGAGTCTACCTTGCCTTGGATCGCGGCGCTTGCACCACTGGTGAACCTCGGAATTCTCTCCGCGCTTTGCCGGCGGTTCGGACGCGGTGCGGGAACTACTGGGCGTTGAACACGGTGGCCCGTCCCGCGATTCGTCGTTCCGGTCCCTGGTCTGAGGCTGAAGCCGCGGCGTTCATGTCGGATGCGCGGATTCCCATGCGGCTTGCGGCAAACACGCCGTCGGGCTTCCCCGTCGTGCTGTCGCTCTGGTTCTTGCCCGCCGAAGACGAGCTTCTCGCCGCCGTACACCGTGATGCTCGGATCGCCACCAGACTCTCTGCGGACCCTCGATGCGCGTTCGAGATCGCTCCCAACGAGCCGCCCTACTGCGGGGTGCGTGGACAGGCGGTTGCGAGCCTCGAGCCCGAGGGCGCACGACCCCTTCTAGAACGGCTATTGGATCGCTACCTGGGGTCGACCGACTCCAAGCTTGGGCGGTTCCTGCTCTCTCGGGCCGACGAAGAGCTCGTCGTGCGACTCCGTCCTTCGTGGATCGGGTCGTGGGACTATCGGCAACGCATGGACGACGGGGTGCCGTAGCGCCCGCCGCGGTGCCATCGTCACGATCTTGCGGTGCCCGTCGGGGGCTGCCCCGAGAGACTACGGATTGCGGCGTACAGCGCGCGCGACACGGAGGTCTGGTCGCGGATGCGCGCGAGCAGCGGCCAGGTCGCGAGCTCGCCTTCGTGAATGTGTTTGAGCAGCTCGTTGTGCGAGATGTTCGACATCGCTCGCAGCAGTGCGAGCGGACGAAGTCTCGGGTGGATGTCGATGTCGCCGCTGTACGGTTGACCCGCGAGAGAATGGGCTACGTCGAGCGCACCGTAGAGCGGTGTGCTGCGACTGAGGTCCCGCGCGAGGTCGAGCTGGTGTGTGACCTGCGTGCGCAAACTCGAAACGACAATCCCGGAGACCACCGGCACGACGCCGCGCCGTCGCGTCACGCGCCGCACCGGCGCAACATGCGGATTCACCTGGCTGACGATGAAATGGTTTACGTTGTGCAGTCGGCTCAGCCGCCGCATGGGCAGGTCGCCCTTGATCGAGCCGTCGATCCAAGTTTCCGTTCCCATGTAGGGGGCGGTCTGACCCGACGCTGTGCGCTGCCGAAGCGAGGTCGAAGGAAACGCACCCGGGATTGCAGCCGATGCCACCGCGGCGCTGTTCATTAACACGTCAGGCGTCGTGTAGTGACACAAGACCCGCGGCTTTTGCCGTTCGCGCGTTGGAGAGACGCTGATGCTCACCGTGCGTCCGGTGCGTCTGTGGGCTTCTCCGAACGTGTAGTCGTAGTTGTTGTGGGCGACGACCTCTTCGAGCTGCGCGGGGTCGAACACCGCGCGCTCGCGGGCGGCACGTTTCGGAGGCAATCGCTTGATCGCATCGGTGCGGATCGCCCGGGGATTCGCGAACAGAGTCTCGATCTCATCGTCGGTACGAACGCCGACCCCGCACGCAGTGAGAGCACCCATCGACGCACCAGAAAGGACATCAGGCAAGAGGCCTCGGGCGGCCAGGGCCTTCACCACGCCCAGGTGGAAGAACCCAAGGGTTGCGCCGCCGGAAAGCAGAAGAGCCGATCGACCGAAGATGTGGGCGGCCTTGTGAAACGCCTCCAAGGTCACCGCAGGATCGAGACCGGTCTGATCGGGATCGGCGAGATAGGAGATGCACGCAAGAGCTTCTTCGTAGAACGCTTCGACGATGTACTTGGTTCCGAGCGGGGTGACGGCGTAGAGGCGAGGGTCGGCAAGCTCGCCGAGGTGCCGATAGAGGGCTTCACGCAGCAGCGGAACCAGCGCGAGCGCGTTGCCGGCTTCGCGGGCACGGGTGAGTTCCTCCGTGTGCGCCCGAAGCAACGCCTCATCGTAGACCGTGGAGTTCGGCGTCGCGCGCCAGGCTTCGGCCGCATCGCGGTCTCGGTGGCTTTCGGCTTCGTAGCGCCAGGCTTCGTAGCTTGCGTTCACAGCAGCGCCTCTACGCGTTGATCGAAGTCGGTGGGTTCATTCGAACGAGTCGAGGTCGACCTTGAAGATGCGAAACGGAGGACTGAGCGGTTCGTCAAACAGCGAAGCGGTAATGTCGCTGTAGATTGCATAGAGATCTCCCTCAGCGGGGCGTACCGTGGACGTTCCCTGGGCTACTGGGGTCGCCGTGGCGCGGGCCGACGCCCAGTCGTCGTCACTCGTGAAGCGCAGTACTTCTCCCCCGACGACATCAGCCAGGTAGAGGTTCCCATCGAGGAAGCTCATGCCGTCCGCGCCCGTAGGAGAAACGTCGGTCGCGACTTCGGCAATGCGCGACGGATCGTTGCGATCGATTCGTGCGATTCGTGGCGGCATCAAGGCGAGGGTCTTGGAGAGCAAGACGTAGGCGTCATCGGCGGTAACCGCGATGCCATTCCCGCCGAAGCCGGCCCCGCCGCCTCCGAGAATCGGGTCATCCGCCCAGACTTCGATCGTCTCCGCGTCGGCGTTGGCGCGATAGATTCGCGGGTTCGCTGAGTCGCTGATGTACGCTAGGCCCTCGCTGTCGATTGCAATGTCGTTGCACGACGCAGCTTCGGCCACCTCGGATAGCTCTAACGCAAACGACCGGCTGCCGGCGTCTAGATCGAAGCCCCAAATCTGTTGAAGCACCGCCGGGCTCTCCTGCTGCGCGCACACCCATAGCCTGCGGGCCTGTGCGTCGACGATCACACCCAGCGTTCGCCACGACTCGTCCGTCGGGGGCTCAAAGAAAAGTGTTTCGGCCCCCTCTGCATCGACCTCGGTGATGCTACCCTCGGTTGCGCTTCCGACGTAGAAGCTTCGGCTCACCGGATCGAAAGAACCGCTCTCCGGAACGAGTGCCGGGTCGGTGAGGACGTAGTCGTCCAACAGGGGAGTCACCGGATCTGTACCCTCGCTACTGCTGCAAGCGAGCAGGACGAAAGCGAGTGATGCGGTGAAAAGCGTCCGTGTATCCATCATGTCCGGACGCTACCACCGGTTGGCGTCGGCGGGGAGTTCGAGGCGGGGAGCAGGGGATTGAGGGGCATCCGTTGGGCTCCGATTGCCAACTGGTCGAATAACCCCATAAACGGGGGTTCGGATGGGAGAGACGATGGAAGAGGGAGTTAAAGCGGCTGTTCTTTCGGTGGAGTTCGAGGAAGAGCCGCCTCGCGGAAGGTTCGTGCTCGTCGACGATACGGGGAGTCGACTCGGCTTCATGAGTTTCAGCCGCGCCCGCGACGACTTGATCATCATCGACCACACCGAAGTCGACGAATCCCTGCGCGGCCAGCAGGGAGGGCGGCGCCTGTTCGATCGTATGGTTGCGTGGGCTCGAGAGACCGACACCAAAGTCAGTTCCGTGTGTCCGTTTGCCAGTTCGTTGTTCGACCGAACGCCTGAAGCGCAGGACGTGCTGGGATGATGGTCGACGCGTCTTCATGACCCGTCGACGCACGCGTCCGGACACCTCTTCGAAACCGGGCTACGTCACGCCTGAAGGCTATCGACGCTTTGAAGAAGAGGCGGACCGGCTGTGGAACGTCGACCGACCTGCAATGGCGAAAGCAGTGCAGGTTGCTGCCGCCGAGGGCGACCGTTCCGAGAACGCCGAGTACCAGTACAGCAAGCAGCGGCTGGCTGCGATCGACCGTAGGCTGCGGTTTCTCGGTCAACGCATGAAGGTACTCACCATCGTCGACGAGAAGCCGCCAGAGGACGGTCGGGTCTACTTTGGGAGCTGGGTGACCCTCGAAGACGAGGATGGTCGGGTGCATGTCTATCGCGTCGTCGGCCCCGATGAGATCGACGCCGAGAAGCGCTGGATCAGCATGGACTCGCCCGTGGGCAAGGCACTGCTGTCGCGCCGGCTTGGCGACGAGGTTACCCTTCGGCGTCCGAAGGGTGATTTGCTCTGCGAAATCATAGGAGTGCGCAGTGCCGAGCCCGCCTGATACGGCCGCCATCTTCGGGGTACGCCGAGGCGCGGGGCGCGGACAGCGAGGTCGTCGAGTACGCCTTCGTCTCACTCACGATTGGGCTCGCACTGATCCCGTGGACCCAACGCGGCGTCTGCGAAGTTGCGCTCGGTGAGGCGCGCGGCCCTCTGCTCACGGAACTGTCGAGCCATTTTCCAAGAGCTCGCCTCGAGGAGGCTCCGCTCAATGCATGGGCGAAAGCCGTTGTCCGAACCGTTGCTGGAACCGAAGGCGCGGATATCGCCCGTGCACTCGGTCCACCCCGGGCGGCTCGGCTGGCGGCTTGCGAATTCAACGGGTTTGCGGGAAACCCGCCTTCGCACCCCAACTGCGCACGGAGAAGCAAAAGACGATGACCGAGAAGCCGACCATTCTCTATACGAAGACCGACGAAGCTCCGCTTCTCGCGACCTATTCGCTCCTCCCGATTCTCCGGGCGTTCACCGCGCCTGCGAACGTATCGGTCGAGCTTCGGGACATTTCGCTGGCAGGGCGCATCCTCGCGAATTTTCCCGAGGCGCTGTCGGCCGATCAGAGGGTCGATGACGCGCTTGCCGAGCTGGGTCGACTCGCACAGACGCCGGCCGCCAACATCATCAAGCTCCCGAACATCAGTGCCTCAGTGCCGCAGATGAAAGCCGCCGTCGCAGAGCTGCAGGCGAAGGGTTACCCGGTACCGGACTATCCAGAAGATCCGAAGACGGACGAAGAGCGCGCGCTCGCCGAGCGCTACGGCAAGGTCAAAGGGAGCGCGGTCAATCCGGTCCTGCGTGAAGGCAACTCTGATCGACGCGCCCCGAAGGCCGTCAAGGAGTACGCGCGCGCGAACCCTCATTCGATGGGCGCCTGGAGCGCGGAGTCGAAGACGCACGTGTCGACGATGAGCGCTGGCGATTTCCGACACTCGGAAAAGTCGGTCACGGTCCCTTCAGCGACCACCGTCCGCATCGAGCACGTTGCCAAGGACGGAACGACGACGATCTTGAAAGACGGCCTCGGCCTTCTCGAGGGAGAGATCTTCGACGGCGCCACGATGAGCAAGGAGGCGCTCCTCGGCTTTCTCCGCGAGCAGGTTTGTGATGCGGTCGGTCTTGGCGTCCTGTTCTCTCTGCACATGAAAGCCACCATGATGAAGGTGAGCGATCCGATCATCTTCGGGCATGCGGTCGAGGTGTTCTTTGCGGAGCTGTTCAACGAGCATGCGGCTCAACTCGCTGCAGTCGGCGCGAACCCCAAGGACGGATTCGGCGAAGTGCTTGCCCGGATTGCAACCCTTCCCGAGGCGGAGCGGGCGGCGATGGAAGCCTCCATTCAGTCTGCGTATGACAAGGGTCCGGCCCTGGCGATGGTCGATTCGGACCGAGGCATCACCAATCTGCACGTTCCGAGCGACATCATCATCGACGCGTCGATGCCCGCGATGATCCGCACCTCAGGGCAGATGTGGAACACCGAGGGCAAGACTCAGGATACCAAGGCGGTGATTCCCGACAGCAGCTACGCCGCCGTCTACCAAGAGGTGATCGATTTCTGCAAGGAGCACGGTGCGCTCGATCCCACGACGATGGGAAGCGTGCCCAACGTCGGACTCATGGCGCAAAAGGCCGAAGAGTACGGTTCCCACGACAAGACGTTCGAGATCGGTTCGGCTGGTGTCGTACGCGTCGTCGACCAGAGCGGAACTGTCCTGATGGAGCACGCCGTGAGCGAGGGGGACATTTGGCGTGGGTGCCAGACCAAGGACGCGCCCGTCCGAGATTGGGTCGGGCTCGCGGTCCGGCGCGCGCGTGCGACGGGTGCCCCAGCGGTGTTCTGGCTCGACGAGACTCGCGCCCACGACGCTGAGCTCATCGCCAAGGTGAACGCCTACCTGCCGGAGCACGACACCAGTGGGCTCGACATTCGCATTCTTGCGCCGGGCCCAGCGACCCGGTTCTCTCTCGAACGCATCAAAGAGGGCAAGGACACGATTTCGGTCACCGGGAACGTTCTCCGCGACTACCTAACCGACCTCTTTCCGATCCTCGAGGTCGGAACCAGCGCGAAGATGCTGTCGATCGTCCCGCTGATGAACGGAGGCGGCCTCTTTGAAACAGGCGCGGGCGGCTCGGCGCCCAAGCACGTCCAACAGTTCCAAAAAGAAAACCACCTTCGGTGGGACTCCCTTGGTGAGTTTCTGGCGCTCGCAGCGTCACTCGATTTTCTCGCCGAGCAGCATGCCGACCCGAAAGTGAAAATTCTCGCCGACACGCTCGATGCGGCAGCGACGAAGTACTTGCTCGAAAACAGGTCACCCTCCCGCAAAGTGAACGAAAACGACAATCGGGGAAGCCATTTCTATCTGGCCCTCTATTGGGCGCAGGCGCTTGCCGACTGTGATGACTCCGATCTGGCGGCCTTCTTCGAGCCCGTGGCCAAAGCTCTTGGCGACGCCGAGACGAAGATCGTCGCGGAGCTCAACGAGGTTCAGGGCTCGCCGATGGATGTGGGCGGCTACTACATGCCAGACGATGCGTTGGCGGAAAAAGCCATGCGACCAAGCGCCACGCTCAACGCGATCATCGACGCGCTCTAGCTTACTACCCGTAGCGACGCGCGTGCTTGTCTAAGGTCCTCTGCGTGCCGTCGAGCGCCGTGCGTATGCGATCCCGGATCGACGCGCCGCGGTTGGATGAGGCCGTCATCGCGGCGGTGTGCGCCGCGCATAGGTTCTCGGCATCGCGCCATTCGTCTGCGAGCTGTCGGGCCCAGTCGTGGAAGTCTTGCGTGGCCCCGGCGCGACGCTCGAGGGCCTGCCCGAGCGTCGGGTGGAATCGAACCGTATCGTAGAGCCCGAGTTTTCGTACCAGCTTGGGAAACGGAATGTACATCAGCGTGTCGTCTACGTGGATGGTGCTCGATTGCCGGTGAAGGACGAGGACCGAAGAGAAGTGCACATTCTCGTTTCGTGAAATGAAGTCCACACCCTGTGGCACCGAGAAGTCAAAGTCGTCGTGATAGAGTTCGTGAAACGCGGTGTCTTCGGTGCCGATGGGCTCCCAAGGCAACTCTGCAAACCGTGCGCGATGGCGGGCGGTCCCGTAGAGCTTCGCATTCGGGAACTGCGCATGCATTGGCTCCACGTGCACCGTGTGAAAAGGATGTACGTTGACGATCGCTTCCAGGTCTTCGCCGTTCCGAGTGAGGGAGCGGGCCTCGGCGAGCGCGTCGGGATCGAGCGTGTAGCTGTCGATGAAGACGAACTTGCCGTTGGCTCGGCGGACCAGAGACGTGTGAGTGCCCACGTCGACCAAGCCGGCTACCTTGAATGAACCCCGTAGATTCCAGAAATCGTCGCCGATCGGGCGAAAAAAAGAAGACATCGGTCGAGTGTAGAGGAAACCGCGCTCTTCCAGCACCCCTGATGGACAGGGTGGCCGCGGTTAGCCTGGGCGGTCAGTCCGGCGGCAAGTGTCCGACCTTCACGTAAATGAGGCAGCCAGCTTTCGAAAAGGGTTGATGGCGGCTCCCGTGTGGGCTTCGCAGCCAGGTTCCTGCAGGATAGTCCCCGCGCTCATCGGAGAATACGCCCTCGAGCACGAGAATCTCTTCGCCCCCGACGTGCGTATGCGGATGAAACTCGGTGCCTGGTGCCCAGCGAACGAGTGCGACGTGCTCAGTACCGAATTCGTGGAGCGGGAGCACGGTCAACCCTGGGGCCGACCCCGGGAGGAATGATGCGGTCGCAGTATCGATGCATACTTTGTTTCGGTCTGCTGGATCGAACTGCCGGAGTTTGACGAAGAGGGTACACCCCCCCGAGGTGTGCGGCGCATGGCTCGAGCCCGGAGGGTTGCGGACGTAGGTTCCTCGGGGGAAGTCCCCGTGCTCGTCTGAGAATACGCCGTCGAGTACAAGGAATTCTTCGCCGAGTTCGTGCGTATGGGCATGAAAGTGACTGCCCTCTGCGTACTGCACGACCGAAGTCGCACGCGCGACTTCGTCCCCGACCCTATCGAGCATCCGCCGCTCAACCCCCGAAAGAGGGGATGGCGCCCATTCAAGGTCGGGAAGATACACGACCTCGCGTGCGCGAAAGTTCGCTCGTAGCTCCATCTCGTGAGGAGACTACCGTCTTTCGGGCTCGGATGCCCTACGACGCCGATGCGTCACTCCCGCGCGCGTTCGAGCCCTCGTTCGATGGCGTCGATCAGGTAGGGCCGAAGCGAGTTGGCGGGGACGATGCGATGGACTGAGCCCATCTTGAGTGCTCGGTGCACGCTGTGGACCTGATCAAACTCCTCGGCGACTTCCCGCATCTTCTCGGATTCGACCACCTTGTGCATCTTGCTGAGGCGATCGCGCAGAGACACGCGATCGGGTCCCGTCGCTGCGTTGAGCGCCTCCTGAATGCTCAGGATCCGCGAGTCCGACAGGGTGCGTTTGCGGACCTCACCGGAGAACACCACCGCAGCGGCAGGAGCACCTCCAATGACGGAGGCGTAGGTGTTCTCGAGCGCGGAGACCTCCAGTGAATCGTTCAGCTTGGTCGAGAAGACGACGAACGCACCCCCGTGAAAGCGGGAGATCACGGTGAATACCATCGGTCCTTTGAAGTTGACCACGGCCCGTCCGATCTCAGCACCGTATTCGAGCTGAAGGAGTCGAAGCGATTCGGGTGAGCCGTCGAAGCCCGATAGGTTTGCAAGCACCACGACGGGACGGTTCCCGCTGGCGGCGTTGATCGCGCGCGCCACCTTGCGTGACGACATCGGGAATAGGGTCCCTGCGGTCCAGCCGGTTGGACCGTCGGCGGGGACGAATCCGAGCCGCGGCAAAGGGCGCGATTCAAGGCCGAGCAGAGACACCGGGTATCCGCCAATGTGCGCGTCCCACACCACTGCGGTCTCTGCGTCGCGCATCCCGTACCAGCGCTCCAGCACTTCGTGGTCCTGATCCGTCGCCGCTCGCATCACGCGTCGAATGTCGAAGGGCCGTTTTCTGCCAGGATTGGTTGCCGGGTCGAATACCTCACCAACGGTCTCGAACGTCGCGGCGCCGATGTGCCCGTGCGGCGAATCGCTGACGTCGCGGTCGAGCGGGTCCCGCGTGTTGGCTCGCCTCGGGAAACGCTCGCCGGGCACGACATAGGTGTGGTCGTAGTGTCGAAGCAGAATGTGGCAGGCGTCGGCGAGGTCGCGCGCGGCATACTGCGCCTGCCCGTTCGGACCCATCACACGGTCGTAGCCGCCAATGCCGAGATTGTCCTCGGCAGAGACGCCTCCCGAATAGTCGAGGGCCTGCTTGCCGGTGAGCACCATCGCGCTCTCCGGAATCATCACCAGGATGCCCTTGGTGTGCATGAGCATCGTGGCCTCGGCGTTCCAATAGGGCTGGGCGCCTACGTTGATGCCGCAGACCAACACGTTGATTTCGTGTCCTGCCTGGGTGAACTCGATGATTCGACGGAGCACGGCCGAGATCCAGTCCATGTTCTCGGTACCGCTCTCCATCGAGATCTTCGCGCCGGCGGACACGGCGTACCATTCGACCGGCGCGTTCATTCGTTCGGCAAGATCCAATGCCGCATTGATTCTGCGGCATTCGGGCTCTGCGAGCGCACCCATGCCGCGACTCGGGTCTCCGAAGAGCGCGACTCGGGTCATGCCTTCAGGCACCTTGTCGGTGAAGCTCTTTATCACCCCGACGATGATGTTCGCCTCGTTGGTCCCGGGGGGACGATTGACCGGAACCAGCGTCCCCGTGTCGTTCAGGTCGTACTCTTGAAACTCGCCTTTCGGGAAGTCCGACTGAACGTCGCTCTCTTCGCCCGGCGTCAGCATTCCGATGATTTCGTAGGGATGCATTAGTCCGCGTCGCTGGAGGCGAACGACGCTTTGTTCGTACGCGCTGCGGGGGCGCAGCGGATAGGTCGGCTGATCCCGTAGACGAATTCGCAATCCGCGACGACCGCGATTCGATACGTCGAGGATCTTCGGTTCCAGTTTACCCGTCGCGGGGTTCCGAATGTCGCCCTGAACGACGATGCGCTCGAGTCCGAGCCCCGAAGTCTCGGGGGCAAGCTTGTGAATGATCGTGTTGATCTCTTCCTGCGAGAAATCGACCGGCGGCCAGACGAATAGGTGGACGCGGTTCCATTGGTAGCGATTGCGCGATGTGCGCCCAGTTTGCTCGCCGCGAATCGCCACCAGACACTTGGACAAAGTTCTCTCGAGGCTCGGCAGCGCAACGACTCGTCCTGACGCATCCCGTGCAGGCGTCAGGTCGCGCACTTCGCCGAGACAGATCAGACGCTCGTCGCCTCCTTTGACGCGGTACAGGTAAACGTCTTCTAGGGAAGGCACGCGCTCGGTCTCGAGGTCCTGCAGGCGCCAGAGAAAGAGTCGCTTGCTGAGCATCGGATGCATTCCGCGATAAATCAGTTCCTCCTCGAAACCTTCTGGCCCCATGCGGAACGTGAAGCCCTGCAGCCCGCCCGAGCCCAGCTCGCTCTCGCTCCCGCTCAACGAGACGATGACCCTCCGGACCGGTCGTTCGAACCCTGCACCGTCGAGGAGCGATTTGAGTTTCGCCGAGTTTGTTTCGGGGTCTTCGAGGTTGCCGTTCTTCCATACGTAGAAATCGACTACGACATCGTCCTCGCTGGGAACGGACTCGGCGTGCGTCTTCAGCCGCGTGATCGCATCGGGCAGAGCGTCGTCCATCACGTGTGTCGAGTAGAAGTGGATCTTCTTGCCTTCGTACTCGTACCAGCAGCGCGCTACGTCGACCCCGTCTTCCACAAACGCTTCGAAGTCTTGGAGGTCGCAGATGCGATAGTACCGTCGGGCCATTGTCTCGAGCATCACGAGGCGTTCGTACTCGTTGGCCCCCGCCAAACGCCTCGACAGAAACCCCTTCAGTGGATGCGGGACTGCGACGAGCTTGGCGATTCTCTCCGCCCGGTCCTCGTCGTCCGCACTGGTCGCGAGTCCGTCGAGAACCTCTGCGGCCTTTGCGTGCACCTCCTCGGTCACGCGTTCCTGGATGGGGCGCTCGAAGTAGTAGTATTGAAGCTCGCGAGCGGCGTCGTGGATGGCGGGGTAGCGGTCTTGCGTCTCGATGATCATCCTAGACAGAAGCTCACGAAACTCGTCGCCTGCGCGAGCCTGAAGGAGGCCGACGTTGTCGAGGCGGCTTTGTAAGAGACTCAGAACCGGGACGGTCTGCTCGTCGAGGCGGCCGTGTGCCTTACAGATCCGGAACAGAACTTCTTGAAGGGCGGGGCCCCGCTGGATCTCATCGATCCCGTAGTGCGCAAGAGCTCTGCGAAGCTTCGATAGGAATGTGGGAGGCAGCTCCTGCTCGCGCCGCACCACTAGGTCGCGGAGGAACGTGAACAGGTACTCTTCGGACGTGTACTTGCCGAAGTCTTCCGGGGCATCCTCGTCCTGCGTGCGGCGGCGAAACAGCGCGCAGAGGTCCACGAACGTGTCGAGGATTTCGTCCTCGATCGCAACGAGGGTTGGATCATCGGGACTGGTTCCGAGGGCCCGAAGCTGACCGTCCGCCATTTCGCTGGCAAGTTCGGTCGCGTCCGCGTCGTACCCCATCACGAGACGCTGGACCTCGTGTAGATTGTGCATCGAGTCGAGCGACTTGGAGTCGCGCTCGACGGACAGTGCCGCCAAGTCGAGCCGAGCCCCTTTGGTCGAGTCGCCCTCGGCTCCGCCCGGTTCGATGAGCACCATCGGTGCGCCGAGACCGAGCTGGACGTTGTTAATCACCATGACCTCGCGCACCTTGCCCGCGAACTTGGCACCGACGACCATCTCCATTTTCATGGCTTCGAGCACGACGAGACCGTCACCGACTTCGACGTTCTGACCCTCCTTGACCAACACACGAACCACCACCGCAGGGGACGGCGAGCGCACCAGCCCGCCGCGATCACGAGAGATCCGATGCGGCACTCCGTCGACCTCGACGCGGACGCTCAAGCCTTGGTCGACCGTTTGAATCCGGTACTGACGGTCGCCGATGCTCAGTCGGCGCTCGGCGCCTTCGAAGCGCTGCATGGTGAGCTCGATTCGCTGTCCATCGACGTCGATGCGATAGCGGTGTCTTCCGAGTCGATAGACGTGGAGTTCGTACGTGTTGCCGGCATAGGTGAGCTCGATTGCCTGCCCCACGGAGTCTTCAACTTGCGGTCTTCCACGGGCCGCGGCGACGTAAAACTGTGCGCGTTCGACATCGAGTTCGGCGTCATAGGTGTCGACTGCGGCCTGTAGCAGAGCGATGTCTGCGCCCTCGGTCGGAAGATGCTTTCCATCTCCGACCAGTCGGTCGATCCAGCCGACGTCGTTGTCGCTTGCGTGGACTCGAGGATTGTCGACGAGGCCGAGTAGAAAGCCCTTGTTCGAGGTACCGCCGCGAATGACGATTTCGCTTTCGAGAAGCGCGCGGCGCAGCCGCGCCAGCGCCTCTTGCCGCGTTCGGCCCTGTGCGATGATTTTCGCAATCATCGAGTCGAACTCGGCTGGAATCTCGTCACCTTCCGCGATTCCGGTATCCACCCGAAGGCCTGGCCCGCTTGCCAGGCGGAGCCGTTCTACGACTCCGGGGGAAGGAGCAAACCCGTCTTCGGGGTCTTCCGCATTGAGTCGAACTTCGATCGCATGGCCCCGCTGCACCGGGGGCGTGGGGTCGAGTCGACCGCCTTTGGCGACGTGAATCTGAAGCTTGACCAGATCGGCTCCGGTGATCATCTCCGAGACTGGATGCTCGACTTGAAGTCGTGCGTTGACCTCCATGAACGAGAATTTCTTGGTCTCCTCGTGATAGAGGAACTCGACGGTGCCTGCGTTCCTGTAGCCGATAGCCTGCGTCAAGCGCACTGCGGCTTGTTCGAGTTCGTGCTGCTGTTCGGCCGTGAGCGCCGGAGACGGTGTTTCTTCCAGAATCTTCTGGTTGCGACGCTGGATCGTGCAGTCACGCACCCCGAGGGCCCACGCCGTCCCTTGCCCGTCGGCAATGATTTGAACCTCGACGTGGCGCGCGCCGGTCACCATCTTTTCGAGAAAGACGGTGCGGTCGCCGAAGGCCTTCTCGGACTCCGAGCGTGCCGTCTCGAACGCATCGGCAAGTTCCGCCTCGCCTCGCACGCCACGAATCCCTCGGCCGCCGCCACCTGACGTCGCTTTGATCATCAGCGGGTAGCCCAACCGCTCGGCCTGCACCCGCGCCTCCTCGATCGTATCGACGGCCCCGTCGCTCCACGGAGCCACTGGCACCTGGGCCGCCTCGGCGAGCTTCTTGGACATGATCTTGTCGCCGAGTTTTCTCATCATCTCACCAGTCGGCCCAATGAAGACGATGCCCAGTCGTTCGCACATGTCGACGAACGCGGGCTGTTCCGCGATGAATCCCCAGCCCGGCCAAACCGCTTCGGCACGGGTTGCGATCAGCGCCTGTTCGAGTCGCGCAAAATCGAGATAGCTCGACTTGCGGGTGCCTTCCGAGGTCGTGAAGGTTGCAGCGCCCAATGAGTGCGCTTCGTTCGCTTCACGTACGAACATCGCGCGGCGATCCGGATCGGTGTACAGCGCAATCGTCCGGAGTGGATCGTCGTACTCTCGCTCGTACTCGCGCGCAGCGATGATGAACCTCATTGCGGGCTCACCTCGATTGACGATTGCGATTCGTTCGAAAGTCGGGTCGCTCAACGCACTCCCTCCATCGCTACTCGGTCCTGGCTGCGGCTGTCGAGTCTACACCCGATCCGCGTCAATCGGGGGGCAGAGTCGACGCGGAAGGTGTTGTCGGCGCAGCCCCAGACGCGACGAGCGAACCAAGGTCACCGACGAAATTATTTCGCCGATACTTGCGGGCTATCTCCCGTGCTATCTGCCCGCGCGAGATGCACTGGTACACTGGCGACACCAACTACGACACGGTTCTGACGCTCGGCTTTGCGTTCGCCGCGCTCGTCGCGGTCGGCGCCGCGTTCACCAAGAGCCCCTACGGCCGTTTCGCGTCCGACCGATGGGGACTCAGTCTGAGTCCGCGCCTTGGGTGGTTCCTCATGGAGCTCCCAGCGACCTTGAGCTTCGTCTTCTTCTACGTCCAAGGAAGGAACCGATTCGAGCCGGTGCCCCTATTCTTCTTGGCGGTCTGGCTCATCCATTACGGGAACCGCGGCTTCGTGTTTCCGTACCTCATCCGGAGCCCGAAGGGCGCCACGGCATCGTTCAGCTTGATGATCGTCATGACGGGCTGGCTGGTCACAGCGACACACGGCTACTTGAACGCAGCGTTTATCAGCGAACTTGGCACGCATTTCACCACCGACTGGTTCACGGACCCGCGCTTCCTGATCGGCATTGCGATCTACTACGCGTCGTTCTTTCTCAACATTCAGTCCGACTCGATCATTCGCAATCTGCGTAGCCACGATGAGGTGGCCCGTGGCGACAAGGTCTACCGGATTCCCGAGGGAGGTCTCTTTCGCTACGTCTCGAACCCGAGCTACCTCACCGAGATTACCGCGTTTGCCGGGTTCGCGATTGCGACCTGGTCCCTCGGTGCGACCTTCGTGCTCTGGGTCACGATGGCCAACCTGATCCCCCGCGCGCTGCAGACCCACCGCTGGTATCACGAGAAGTTCCCCGACTATCCGCGGGACCGCCGCGCACTCGTTCCTTTCGTCCTCTGACGCGTCGGCAAGCCGGAACTCATCGCGTGCGACGCTCGTCTACTGCCCTCCGGATCGCCCCGCCGCCTCGCGCTGGCGCATCGGCATTGCGTCGATCGTGTTGAATACGGTCGCGGGGAGATTCGGCCGTTCCTCCGGCTCCTGAAACTTGATCCCGCCGTCCTTGCCGATGAGGGTCACCCTGCCGAGCGCCCGTCTCTCGATGCTCGCGGGTAAGCGCAGCGAAACAGTTTCCGAAGGTTTTGGGAACACCTGGACGTATCCATCCGGACCCTCGCGAAAAAGAATCAAGTCTCGTTCTTCGAGTGCGCGCGCATAGCGCTTCCAGTCGAGTGCGCGCACTCCTTCCGGAGGCAAGAGCAGGACTCGTTTGATCCACCGAAGATCAGCCAGGTTCTTGGTGGGGCGGCCCGGTTCGCTGGTCGTGGTTGGCGTGGCGTCGATGCCGGAACTCCTTGCCGAGACCCCCGCGGTGGTAGCCGGCTTCGGGGGGTCTGGGGCCTCGAGAAGCAAGTAGAGAGCCTGGTCGAGGAAATCAGGGTCAGCGACGATCGGGAGATGTTCCGCGTCGGTGAAGTGCACGCTCGTCTGGCTGACGACGGAAGGCTCTTCGAGGTTGACGCGAGGCTGGCCGAGCGCACTCGTGCGGGTGAGCGTTCCGTCCCCAGGCTCCGGCTCGCCCCACTCGACGGCGCCGGACTCTCGGTCGACCCGGAGCACCGCCGGTGTCTCATGCGCGTCGCCCACGAACACGTGGACGCGAAGCTCGGGCGGGACTGCTGCCGGCCGATCGAGCGCCCGGTGGAAGCGCTGCGCGTGCGCAAGACAAGCCGCCATGTGGGTTCGCAAGATAGCCAGTCGCTCTGCCCGGCTTTCGACTCCGGGCATCAAGATTCGCAATTCGTCATCCTGGTCTTCTCCGAAGGCGCCCCAACCCAGAGCCTCCCAGACGGCCACGTCGTACACGTCGACGGCTTCTCCGGTGTCGGCGTAGACGACTCGCGCGTCGCGCGGCCGCGGCAAGAGCTCGTAGGCCGAAGGAAACGTCGCGATGATGGCAGCCGGGTAGCGCGGGACCATTGGGTTTTCACGGTCGCCGATGAGAAGCGACTCGACGGCGCGTGCCTCGCCCATGTTGGGGGAGGCGACGAGCAGCGCCCGCTCGATGTACTTGACTCCTGCCCACGTCAACTCCGGGAGCGAGTCGTCGTCGGGAACGGGAGCGGCCCCATAGCGCAGGTACCAACGCACGATCAGGTTACCCATCGAATGCCCCACGATATCGATACGTGGGTTGCCGGTTCGAGCTGCGCGCTCCTCCGACGCGGCCACGACGACCGCGTGGAGTCGCCGTGCCTCCGAGGCCAGATCCCGTCTCCAGTCGTAGCCGAAACCGATGATCGGATCACGACCTTCGACCAGTTCTTCGATGCCGATCGCCTCGGGTTTATGGTGCGTGCCGTGTTCGGCGAGCGTCTCTACCAGGCCTTCGAAGAGACCGGGGTACCCGTGTGCGCGAAGGATGCCGCTAGGCAACCCCAGTTCGACCACCAGGAGCTGACCGCCAGGCATGAGGGAGTCGCTCAGCTCGCTCACGGGTCGGTCGATTGCGAGCGGCAGCGCAACTCGGCTGAGCCGGTCATCCCAGGATCCGCCCTCCCAGAACGTTCCCCAGACCATTTCGTCGTCGACTGAGTCGATAAGCTCGCTGCCCATGATCCCAGGCACGAATACGATTGTAGATGCCCGGGACTTGGCCCGTGCAACATCTCGCTGGTAGAGCGCCGCGGTCTCTCTCGCCGTGCTTCTACTGCCGGTGCACGCTGTCGAGGCGCACACGAGCGCTGAGAGAATCGCAACAACTCGCCGCGTCATCTGACGCATCTTTGGGGCAAAGCTGGCGGCTCGACAAGCTGGCTTGGGTCAGGGGCGCCCGATGAAGTCGATTACGACGTCTGCGAGCTCTTCGCCGCGGACCTCTTGCAGAAAGTGTGGGGCTCCGGCGATCGTCGCATGCGGCTGGCCCTGCGCCCCCGGAATCAATGTTTGGAATGGCCTCTCGCCTCCCGCGGTGATCGGATCGTTGTCGCTGAACGCCGTGAGCACCGGCTTGGTCCATTGCGCGAACACGGCCCAGGCGCGGCGGTTCGCTTCGGCCGCGGGGTCGTCTTCGGAGATCGGGACGAGCGACGGAAACTGCCTTGCCCCGGCCTTGTAGCGGTCATCGGGAAACGGCGCATCGTAGGCGCGGGTCACCTCTTCTGAGAGGCCGCCGCAGCTCTGGCCAATGAGCCGCCCGACGTCGAACTTTGGTGACTCCTGGCTGTACTTGCGCCATTCGAGGAACGCTTTGCTTGGCTGTTCTCGTCCCGTCGGGAGCCCCGTGTTCGCGACGACGATTCGGTCGAAGCGTTCTGGGTTCTCGGCCGCGAGGCGCAGACCGATCAGGCCGCCCCAATCCTGGCATACCAAGGTGATCCTGTTGAGATCGATGGCTTCGAGCCAGGAGGTCATCCAGTCGACGTGCCGCTGGTAGCTGTAGTCGTGCAGTTCGGTCGGCTTGTCCGACTTGCCGAAGCCGGCCAAGTCGGGCGCGACCGCACGCAGGCCCGCGTCCACGAATCGCGGAATCATCTTGCGATAGAGAAAGCTCCAAGTCGGCTCACCGTGCATGCACAGAACCACCGTGTCCGATGAGCCCTCATCGACATGGTGAATTCGCAGGGAGCCTCCCTCGGTGTCGGGGACCTCGCTGTAGCGGGGCGTGAACGTGTATCCGGGAAGGTCTTCGAAACGGTCGTCTGGCGTGCGCAGCGTGTCCATCTCGCTCTTATACTGTGTTTGGTCGCTCGCCGACGCGGTGACAGTGCCCGGCACCACGGCTTGGTTGCAGCCGTCCATACTGCATCGCTTGGTGCCCATTGATGAACACGTGCTCGATCCCGGTCGGGGTGCCGTCCCCTTCGCTTCCCGGATCGTCACCTACCTCATCCCAATCGAAGACGACGACGTCCGCGGCGCATCCCGGTTCGAGTCGCCCTCGCTCCGACACACCGAAGCGCGACGCGGTGGCTCCCGTCATCCGGTGTACGGTCTGTTCGAGTGAGGTCGTGGCACGGGTTCGGGCGTTGCGTAGAAACCGCGGAAAGGAGCCGAACGCGGCCGGGTTCTGGTGACCCCCCGGTTCGGGCCAGGCGTCTGATGCGAAGAGCACAGCCGGGTGCTGCATGAGGCGGTCGATGATTTCTTCGCTGTAGTAGTCGTGAAACAAAACACGCGCTTCGGCGCCGCTCTGTTCGAGTATATCGAGCATCGTGTCGAAATCGGATTGTCCGAGGCGCTGCGCGATCTCGGGCAGAAATGCGCCGTTGAACGGGTCGTACTTCGGGCAGCATGCCTGGCTAATCTGAATCTGAGGGTAGCCGAATCCAACGAGACGGAACCCGAGCTCTGCTTCGACGCGCAGGCGGGCGCGCGCCCGTCGACTGCGGAGCGCGCCAGGCATCTTCGCCATGAACCACTCGGGCAACAGGGTGTTCAGCAGGGTCGCGCCACAGCGGTAGGGAAACATGTCGAACGAGACATCGACGCCGTTCTCGATTGCTTCATCGAACAAAGACAGAGCTTCGTCGACGGTGTTCCACGTTCGCGATCCGACGAAAATCAGGTGAGAGAACTGAAGACGAACCCCGGTCCGACGTGCCAACCCCAGCATGTCGTCGATCGCTCTCAGGTTGTGAGCGCGGCCCCACGGGACCATTGGGTATGTGCCCGAGAAGCAGGAGTACGCCTTGGCGTGCACGGTGAGAACCTTGTCGTGCGCTGCGACCATCGTGCCGACCTTCTCGAGTTCGTCGAGCGAGGCGAACACTCCGGGCTTGTATTGCAGCCCCAACGACACGCCCGCAGCGCCTTGCTCCAGCGCCTCTTCGAGTAGGGTCAACATCGATCGAAGCTCGGCCGCCGTGGGGGCTCGGGCTTCAAATCCGTTCAGTGAGGTGCGGGTGGCTCCGTGCCCGACGAGGTGTACGAAGTTCTGCGTCGTACCGAGGGGCTCGAGCACCTGCAGGTACTCATTGAAGCTGTTCCAGTCGAACCTCTCGGCGCCCGCCTTGAACAGCGAGTTCTCGAGAAGCGCTCGATGCCGCGTTTCGGGAAGGAAGCCAAACGGGCTGAAACCGCAGTTCCCGGCGACACAGGTAGTGACCCCCTGCTGGGTGAACGAGTCGAAGTGGGATGGGTCATCGCTCGCCGCGAAGAAATCCATGTGAGAATGTGCATCGATGAATCCCGGTGCGACGACCTTGCCGTTGCAGTCGATCGCATCGGCGCCATCTGTGTCCAGGTCGCCAATTGCAGCGATGCGCTCACCCTCTAGGAGCAGATCTGCGGTACGCGCGGCGCCCCCCGTGCCATCGACGATCAGTCCGCGCTGAAGCAGGGTTTTTTTCGTTCTTGTTGTCATCTCGGCAAGTTGCGTCCGGTCGGACCGCACGGTCGCGACCGAGCACCTGATCTGACCGTAGTTGCAAAGCGCGCTATGGTTCAAGAGCGAAGGAGGCGTCATGGAGACGCATGTTGATGTGCTGATCGCCGGTGCGGGGATTTCGGGGATCGCGGCCGCGCACTACTTGAAGCAGAACTGCCCCGACAAGACGTTCGCCATCGTCGAGGCACGGGATGCGATCGGGGGCACCTGGGATCTATTTCGGTTTCCCGGGATCCGTTCTGACACGGACATGTACACCCTCGGCTATTCGTTCAAGCCATGGGAAGCCGCCGACTCGGTGGCGAGCGGCGGCGCCATCCGAGAGTACCTTCGAGAAGTCGTCGACGAAGAAGCCCTAGAGGAGAAGATAGAGTTCGGCACTCGCGTCGAACGCCTCTCGTTTTCCAAGGCCGACAGCCGTTGGTCGGTTCACCTACGCGATGTGCGTTCGAACGAAACTCGTGTCGTCACCTGCAACTTCTTCTGGTCCTGCATGGGTTACTACCGATACGACGCCGGCTATACCCCCGAGTTCGAAGGGGTCGAAGCGTTCGGCGGCCAGATCGTGCATCCGCAGCATTGGCCCGAGGACTTGGACTACGCCGGCAAGAAGGTTGTCGTCATTGGCAGCGGTGCGACCGCCATGACGCTCATCCCCGCCCTCGCAAGGACGGCTGGGCACGTGACCATGCTTCAGCGCTCGCCTACCTATGTTTTTTCCGGCCCAAAACAAGATCCTATCGCCGCCGTGCTCCGCTTCTTCGTTGGCGCCAAGCGTGCGTTTCCAATCGTACGTTGGAAGAACGTGATTCTCATGGCGATGATGTATCGTCTTATGAGGCGCTTTCCGAATCTCTCGAGGCGTCTGCTGATGCTGCAGGCGCGGCGCGCGCTCGGTCCCGGATACGACGTCGATACTCACTTCGGGCCAGCCTACGACCCGTGGGATCAGCGGCTCTGCTTCGTGCCCGACGGGGATTTGTTCGAGGCGATCGGCGGTGGGCAGGCCTCTGTCGTCACCGACCAAATCGACCGCTTCACCGAGCAAGGCATTCTGCTCCGCTCGGGACAAGAGGTGGAAGCGGACATCGTCGTGACCGCGACGGGGCTCAACCTACAGCTCTTCGCGGACGTCCCCATCGAGGTCGACAGCCGGCAGATCGAACTTCCGAAGGCGGTCATCTACAAGGGTGCGATGCTGAGCGGTGTCCCGAACGCTGCGTTCACGCTGGGCTACATCAACTCGGCCTGGACGCTTCGCGCTGAGCTGTCCTGCGAGTATGTTTGCAACCTGTTGAGCCTCATGGACACCAAGGGTTACAGCCAGTGCTGCCCGGTCGTCGGCGACGACGTCGAGCGGCGACCCGCTTGGGACCTCACGGCCGGCTACGTCCAGCGTGCCGAGCACCGACTGCCCGGGGCAGGGTCGAAGGGGCCCTGGCGCATCCACAACAGTTATATGCGCGACCGAGTCACGGTTTCGGGTCCGATCGAGGACGGGGTGCTCCGATTCACCACCCCCGCAGTCGCCGAGAAACGCGACGGTCGGCCGTCGGTCGCCCCCGTCGCCCTGGCGCGCTAAGCGCCCGACGCTCGATCCGAGCCGTGATTCCATGAAACTGCAATAATCCGTTGCTATGCTGTCCGCGGAGGAATTTCTCAATGCGGAACAGGATCGTGGTTGTGGTTTGTGCTCTGGTCCTGGCGGCCTGCGGCAGCGCGGAAGAAGCCCCCCCGAGAGGGGCCGGCGGAGCGGGTGGCGATGGCCTTTCGGGCGGATTTGCGGGTTCCGGCGCTGGTGGCTCCGGCACTGTGCTTCTGCTGCGATGGGCGCGGGCGGCATGATGACAGGCGGCACTGCGGGCCAAGGGTCGGCTGGTACCGGCGGCGGCGGTGCAGGCGGCTCTGCGGGGATTCCAGGTCCGGACGCGATGTTCGTCGCAGACTCCGAAGGCTACGTCGTGATGGAGATGGAGTCCGTCGCGATTCCTGCCGGGCACGAATGGGTGCAGCGCACGAGTCTCTCCGACTACACGGGGTCAGGCTACTACCGATTCACGGGCAACGGCATCTGCAGCGGTCCTGCCGGCAGCCCGCTTCGCTACGAGTTCGAGATCCTCGAGAGCGGTCGCTACGAGCTCCGGCTTCGGGCGGCCAAGATCGCCCACTGCGTTGAAGGAGAGCCCGAAGGAAATGGACAGTGCAGTGAGAGTGACCGCACCTGTACGAGCCTTGGAGAGCCTTCGGGCAACTCCTGTGGAGGCCCCGACGAGTGCATTCGCACCGACATCTCGAACGACGCCTTCGTTCACGTCGAGGATGCGGGCGGCAACTACGTCACCTTCGTCGATCAGCCGGGGAACTCGGTCGGTAGTCCGGTCAAGCTCTTCGGCGGTCAGTCGAACGCCTGGGCCTGGACCGGTCGAGGCGCACTCGACCCGGGTGGTCCCAAGAGGAACGCTTGGTGGGATCTCGATCCGGGCGTCTACACCCTGGTCATCCAAGGACGGTCGCAGTCGTTTCGGATCGACCGCATTCTCTTCTTCGACAGCGATACGGGCTCGACCTCCGGAGCCGTCGATCGACCCGAGACGCGCTAGCGGGCGAACCGCTTCTTGAGCTTCAGGAACGGCGTCTCGTAGAATCTGTAGCTCAGCTCCGCGACCAGCGTGGTCCCGAGAACTGCGAGCGGAAACATGAGAAATTCCGGCATTCCCCGTTCGCCCAGCAAATTGGTGACGTGGACGACGAACATGTGGAGCAGGTACATCCCGTAGCTCAGCACTCCGATTCGGACGATCGGGGGCCACTTCAGGAACGGCGCAAGGGCGTGGTCTTCGCGCACCACCACGCTCGCCAACAAGGCCATCAGGAGCAGGTGCAGGGATGCCCGAGGCCAGCCTCGAAGGTCCTGCGGGAACAGTTCTAGGCAGACGACGAGCACGATGCTCAGCACCACGGGAGTCCATCGCGCACCGACCAGGCGTGCAGTCCAGGCGAAGCCGCGCCGGTCGTTCAGTATGTGTGCGAGCAGCACACCCAGCAGGATGGGCGTGAACCCGGTTTGCCTCAGCATCCCGAGATCGTCCGGGCCGAACCCGATACGCTCGAGCGGTCGGTCGATCGCGCCGAAGTGGATGAGCTGACTGACGACCAGCAGTGCGAACAGGATCCATAGCGGTCGCGGCGCATACTTCTGGATCGGAGGCCAGATCAAATAGAACTGCTCTTCTGTCGCGAGTGACCAGGTGACGTCCAGGAAGTTGTCGACCTCCACCCAGTTGGTCGTGTAGGTCAGCAGGTAGGGCAGCGATTCACGGATGCTTTGCGCACTGGCGCCGTCCGGCCTCAGACCGAGGACCACGCCAACGCTGACGAGCACGACCCCGTAGTACAAGGGCATGATGCGGAGCGTTCGGCGGGCGTAGAAGTCCTTGAGAGAGATGGTACCGGTACGCTCGGTTTCGCGCAGCAGCAGCGTCACGATCAGAAAGCCGCTCAGTACGAAGAACATGTCGACGCCGAGAAAGCCTCGCGTTGCGATTCGACCGAATTCCACGTCCCCACGGGAGTGGTGCCAAATCACCGCGAGGATGCTCATGCACCGGATTCCGTCCAGCGATCCGAAGATGCGCTGGTTCTTGTAGGCGGAGTAGTCAGGCATTCGTAGTCGTCACGTGGTCCACGAACGCCTCGTGGCGTCGCCCCCCCAACAAGTCTACATAGAGTCTGCCCAATGCGTCAGATCTCGGCCCGCATCGTTCGTTTCTTGCTCTGCAATGTTGCCGGTCAGGCCACGGAGCCCCTCCTTCAAGAGTCCTAGACGTGCCGAATCTCGACGATGTCACCGGGCGGCTCGCACGGCTCCCCCAGCTCCTCCGCTCGCGCCCGCGCGACACCCGTGATGGGCTCGCGAGCTATCGCGGAGTTTCTAGAGCGAGTCTCTTTCCAGAGCCCGGCGAGGTGCCGGCAGTCCAGACGCGAGCTCGCTGGAAGCTCCCTGGCCTCACGAGCGAGGACCTCGTGTTTCGGTCGCTCCACGAGCCTCTGGAGCCCGAGTTCGCCAACTACTACCACCGGCGGCGCCGACGCATCCACACGGTCTACGCACGCCGTATCGTTCCCGCCGGGGTTTCCAACAGACCGCGCCTCATTTACGTGCACGGCTACATGCAGCCAGAGACACTCATCGAAGAGGTGGCGATCGTCGGCCGGATGGCGCGCCGACTCGACGTCGAGGTCATCCAGATTCAGCCGCCCTACCACGGCCGACGCAAGCCTCGCCGGTCGCCGTACGACGGAGAACTCTACTGGACGGCCGATTTGGTGCGAAGTTTCGAAGCGATACGCCAGACGCTGCTCGACGTGCGAACGCTTCGCGCCATCCTCGCGGAGCAACGCCAAGGCCCGATCGGCGTGACCGGGCTATCGCTCGGAGGCTCGATCAGCGCGATGCTCACCTGTCTCGAGCCGCGTTTCGATTTCACCGCGCCGATGATCGCACACATGGACATGGCGGCTCTGCTACGCGATGCGCCGGTTCTCGCTCCGATGCGAAACGACCTCGCGCGCGTTGGTTGGGATCATCGCGATTGGGGCGCCTTCTTCACTGAGATCGGATGGGATGCGCTGCGTGCGGCGGTTCCCGCGGATCACATCATGCTCATCGCGGCAAGTCAGGATCACTTCTTCGATGCGAAGATATTGCAACAGATGTGGCGCAGTTGGGGTGAGCCGGAGATTCACTGGTACCCAAACAGCCACATGAGCTTCCTTCCAAGCCTGTTCGACGCGGTGGACCATCTGCGACGCTTCATCGATCGACTCTACCCTCGATGAACGCAGAATCAGCGGCCGTCACCCGCGGGCTGTGTGACGGTAGACGTTGACTATTCCAATTTTTCTGCTCCGATGCGTAGGCTAGACCTATACCAGGACAACACGTTGGAATGGCTCAACTACCATCATTTCATGTACTTCTGGATGACCGTCCGAGAGGGTGGCATCCAGGCTGCCAGTCGTAAGCTCAATCTCGCGCACCCCACCGTCAGCGTGCAGATCAAGCAGCTCGAGGAACGCCTCGGCGAGAAGCTCTTCGACCGGACTCACAGGAAGCTCAAGCTCACCGAGGCCGGCGAGCTTGCCTTCCGCTACGCCGACGAGATCTTTTCACTCGGACAAGAGTTCATGGATGCGCTTCACGGACAGTCGAGCGGTCGGCCGGTTCGTCTCGCCGTAGGCATCAGCGAGGCCATGCCCAAACTGGTCGTTCGCAACCTGCTCGAGCCAGCGCTCCGGCTCGAGACCCCCGTGCGCCTGGTCTGTAGCGAAGGCCGCTACGATCGTCTTCTCGGTGACCTTGCCGTACACCGGCTTGATGTCGTGCTCGCGGACGCCCCCGTGCCTCCGACGAGCGGCGTCAAGGCCTTCAACCATCTGCTCGGCGAATGCGGGGTGACCTTCTTTGCCGAACCGTCGCTTGCCAAGGCTCTCGGGTCCGATTTTCCAGCTCTGCTGGACGGCGCACCGATGCTCGTACCGACGGATACGACCTCTCTCGGGCGCGCCCTGCCGCAGTGGTGGGAGGAGAATCAGCTGAGGCCCGAGGTTGTCGCAGAGTTCGACGACAGCGCGCTGATGAAAACGTTCGGGCGCGATGGCGTCGGTGTGTTCTGCACGCCGACGGTGATGGAAGCCGACGTCATTCAACAGTACGGCGCTCGAGTTCTCGGACGCACCGACGAGATCCGCGAGCGGTTCTACGCAATCTCGCCGGAACGTCGATTGAAGAACCCTGCGGTCGTTGCGATCTGCGAGACCGCGAGACAACAAATGTTCGTCGGCAGCTGAGAGCTCTTGCCTCGCTGGTGTCTCGTCAGTGCGTCGCGTGCGTTCCGTCGGGGTCGAATTCCTCGACGACCAGCCGGTCGATGGTCGTGTCGATACGACCCTGGGCTATTTTTAGCTCTCCGGCGGCGATCGCGTCGCGGATGGTCGGCCGCTCCAGGAACTCGGCGATCCGGCGCTTTCGCTCGTCCATCAAAGAAACCAGCGCAGGAAACTCTTTGCGGCGATCTGGGTCCGCCGCGGCGGCTTCCGCTGCACAGTCGGTATGCGTCGTGAGGACGATGACTTTGACCCCTCCGAGCACCGCGAGTTCCAGCATCTCTTGTTCCGCGGGGCCCAGGACTGAGCCGGCGGTGCGCACTACGTAGTAGTAGCGGCGCGTGTCGCCGACGAGTTCGCTCGTGTCGATTCGCGCATCCATGCAGGCAAGGACGGCGACGACTGGATGCCGAACCGTTCTCGGAAAGAGGCCGCGGACCCCGGCCGCCAGCTCGTTCTGTCGTTCGAGCTCGAGCCAAATCTCGTCGGGTGTGATCGACTCGTCGTGAGCGAAGTCGAAGTTGCCAAGACGGTCTTGCAAGCGGTAGCCGATGTTGACGAGCGCTCCGCCGAGCATGAACTCGACGCGAGGGCTCACCGCCACAGCCACCATCATCGTCACTCCGAGTGCCAAGAGTATACCAAGCACCCACACTGCTACGTTCCGCATGGACTCCGAGGCTACACCTGAACGCATCCGCGATCAGCTCCGTTTTCGGTCTGTCTTGCGAGCATGAAGCGCAGTTTTTTCGCCTATCTCAGCGGGCGAGAAGGTCGCCAAGCGTCCCGATGCCTCGGCGTCTTGCTTTGCTCAGTAGACGCTGCAGCAGCAGTGCAGTTGCAAGGGCATCACCTGCGGCCGTGTGACGCTCGGGAACGTCGATTCCGTATCGCTCGACAAGCTTGTCGAGTTGGTAGGCCGTGCGTTCTTCGGCGCCGTGGGCTCGGGTCGAAGACATGGGGCCGTCCTCCACGCGTTGGGCGAGTTTCGCCGTGTCTACGCACGCGTTCCACACCTTGGCGCCTTGGAACGGCTCGATTGCCTTTCTGAGCATGCGAACATCGAACGCGGCGTGGTGCGCCACCAGAACCGCGTCCTCGGCGAACGCGAGAAACCGCGCTGCTGCTTCCCGTTCGGGGAGTCCTTCCGCGAGGTCGCTGCGAACGAGTCCGTGAATGACTGCGGCATCGGCTCCTCCGACATCGGTCTGAGCGACCATAATATCGAAGCGATCGTCGAGCCGCACCTCGAGTCCAGTCACCGCGACCCCCGCGATCGACAGAAGGCGGTTTGTCGTCAAATCGAGGCCGGATGTCTCGCTGTCGAACACGACGAAACGAACTTGGTCGAGCGGCTTACGCTTGTCGGGCTTGCACTTCTTCGACATGTAGACGGCGAGCGCTTCGGGCCATTCGGCCGCTGCGCCGCCGCTGCCCCGTCCACCAATCAGCGACTTGAAAAAATCGTAGATCATGGCGGTCTCACCGGATGAAATCGGTTCGATAGCGTGACGTCAACATCAGCTGGACGTCTTTGACCACGGAGAACGTGTTGCGGAGGGTCTGGCGTTCGAGCTTATTGAGCTCCTTGATGTGGACGTAACGGCCCGAGGTGCCTCGGGTGAGCCCCTCGATCGCGCGGATTCGCATTAGGATCTCGTACGCCATGGCGGCTTCGCCCGAGAGACGGCTCAGGCTTGGTTCGGTCTCGCCGATGCGTTGCCAGCGCTCTGCCGTACTCCCGTACATGTCGATGCCGAGGTCATAGACGAGCACCCGAGCCGCATCGGCAAGCGGCATCATCGCGCGCGCCTTGATGTCGAACGCGTCCCTGTGCTCGCCGCTTCGCTCGATCATCATGTTGCGGAAGAAGCCGAGTGGCGGCGGGTTCGTAGTAGCCGCTCGCGCGAAGAACGAAAGAAACGCCCGCTCAGCGTCGACCCGCTCGAAGATGTAGTTCTTGAGATTCGTGGCGAGTGTGTCGTCGCCGAACACCGGCCTCAAATCGAAGAAGATGTTGGTGTGCATCACGGCGACGCTCTCCGGCTCGTGGATCCAATCGTGGAAATAGCCCTTCCAATCGAGTAGCGGTCGGTTCCACTTTGGGTTGCTAGCCATCACGTCGCCGGGGCAGCGCTCGAAACCTGCGTCGACCAGAACATCCACGACGCGGCTCCCGAGTTCGAGAAAGAAACCGGCCGCTTCGGTGTCGTCTTCACCCGGATCCGCGTATAGAATCGCGTTGTCTTGATCGGTCCGAAGGAGCTGTTCTTCACGACCCTCACTACCGAGCGCCAGCCAGCAGAACGGAACCGGAGGCTCTTTTCCGTTTGATGCCAAGTCGGCGAGCACGAGTCGAATCGCTTTTCGAATCAGCGTGTCGTTGATTTCTGAGATCATGTGGGAGACGAAGCCCATTCCGACCTCTTCTTCGAGGTACTGGCGCAGAAGTCCCTCCGCCTGGTCGCGCAGCGCGCGAAGCTGAGTCGTCGTGCGAGCCTTGGCGATCTCCGACAGGATCACAGTCGGGTGGCTGCCCTGCGTCTTGAGGATATCGTGCTCGGACACGATGCCCGTCACTGGCGTGTTTGCGGTCCCGTCTTCGGTCACAGCGAAGTGATGGAGATGCTTCTTCATGACCGTGGCGATCAGCGAAGACACCGTCGTTTGGTCGTCAATCGTCAACACGGGCGAGCTCATGATGTCCGCGATCAGAGTCGACACGTCGAGCCCTTGGCTCACCACTTTCGACCGCAGATCCGAATCGGTGACGATGCCCAGCGGCTTGGACGCTTCGTCGACGATTAGAATCGAGCCCACGTTGCGCTCGCTCATCTGACCCGCGGCATCGCGCACCGTCGTCGTGGGGGTGCAGGTCACCACGTCG
Source organism: uncultured delta proteobacterium (assembly GCA_963845195.1). Lineage (GTDB taxonomy): Bacteria > Myxococcota_A > Polyangia > Polyangiales > Houyiibacteriaceae > SG8-38. Next base: position 264,608 of record CAWJRH010000001.1, on the reverse strand, counting down.
CGGACTGGTTCCACCCTCCGGACGTCGTCACTTCGGTTCGTCGTCTTCTCGAGAAGGCGCGCTTCCCGGACGGCCTCGAGCCGATTGGTGTCGACCATTCTAGGAAGGTCAGACGCGAAATCCGCCGCGAAGAACGTGGCGACACGCGGGGCATCCCGGAGCAAGGCGTCCAAGGTTTCCTTGGGCACCACGTAAAGCAGGGTGTCTTCCTTGGCTTCCGTCTTCGACATGTACGCGCGATCGGCAAGCAGTGCGCGCACCCCGAAGATGTCGCCTTCATCGCAGACGTCGATCAGGACCGTTTCTCCGTCGACTTCGCGGCTGACGTGGATTTCGCCTTTGACCAGTACGTAGATCTCGGGTCGAGGGTCTTGTCCTGCGTCGAACACGACCTCCCCCGGTTCCAAGTATCGAATTCGGATGCTCGCCGCGGTGCGTTCGAGGATCTGCGGCTCGAGGTGGGCGAAGGGAGCGTGCCGTGCCAGCCGGTTCGCCACGGTCAGGATCATGGAATCGGACGACATGCAGGCTTCTCCTTCGAATCGAGCCTATCCCCGATCGTCCGAGATGCGAAACGGCGGTGCAAACCGAGCGACTCTCGTTGCGAAAGGACAAGCGCGAGCCCCTGTTCGGTCACCGGGTGAGCAGGAATGGTTGCGCTCTCCGAATGACAACCGCATTGTGTTGGCTCGCATCATGCGCGAGTCGCTTCGTCCTTGCTTGGTTTTGCTGGTCCTCCTGACTGTATGCGCCTCATGTGCTTCCCGAGGGGCCGCCCCTCGCGGAACGGTGAACGCCACCGCAGTCGGCGTCGGCGAAGACGTGACACAGCTGATCGCAGTCGTTTCGAGTGACTGGGACGACTACCGAGCACTCTTGCGACGGTACGAGCGCACGGGCCCGGAGGCGTGGAAGCCGGTCGGTGAACCCATCAGCGTCGTGCTTGGCCATGCTGGCTACGGGTGGGGCGCCGGCCTGCACGGCGATGGGCCTCCGGCAGGCGTGCCTGGACCTACCAAGCGTGAAGGCGACGGTCGCTCCCCTGCCGGCATCTTTGCTCTGGGGGCGATCTACGGATACGCGGAGTCGCTGCCGGGTGCACCGGGACGCTACGTACAATCGACCGCCGAGCTTCGCTGCGTCGACGATCCCGCCTCGGCGCACTACAACAGAGTGGTCCCGAGCGCACAGTCTGATTGGAACAGCGCCGAACGGATGAGGCGAGACGACGAAGTCTACGAGATTGCCGTGGTGGTCGAGCACAACAGCGCTCCCCCCAAACCAGGCGCGGGTAGCTGCATCTTTCTACACGTCTGGGCGAGCCCTGAGACTCCTGTCCGAGGATGTACCGCCATGTCCAAGCCGGCGCTCGAGCAACTGGTGCAATGGCTTCGGCCTGACGCGGCGGTGCTCGTCGCCTTGCCAGAGGACGCGTACCTAGCCCTATCGCCAGTGTGGGCACTACCCTAGTCTAGGCACGAAGCAGGGGTACACGGCACGAAGCGATGGTGATATCGTCATCGGCGAGGTAACGAGATGACGAAAGTCACGGAGCTGCTCGAAAAAAAGGGCCACGGCGTCGAGACCATCGCGCCCGATGCCACGGTGCTCGACGCGATCAAACGCATGGCCGACCTCGACATCGGCGCGCTGGTCGTCGTCGAAGGCGGTTCGGTTGGTGGAATCATCACCGAGCGCGACTACGCGCGAAACGTCTTCCTCCGTGGCAAGGCATCGCCTAGTACCGTGGTGCGTGACGTGATGGAACCCGACTTTCTCTCGGTGACGCGAAACGAAACGACTCGCGACTGCATGGCGATCATGACGGGGAAGCGCAGCCGCCACCTACTCGTCATGGAAGACGGAGAGCTCCTCGGGATTCTCTCCATCGGGGATTTGGTGCGTAGCATCGTTGCCGAGCAAGACATGACGATCAAACAGCTCGAGCAGTACATTCATCGAGGCTGAGTCAGTCGCCGTGGTAGAGATAAGCAAGAACGTCTTCGCGGGAGAGAATCCCGACGATTCTGCCGTCAGCGAGCACGGGTAGCCGCCCGATGTCATGCGACTTCATCGCGTCCAGCGCGTCGGCAAGAGGTGCATCCGGGCCGATGCTGTGAATCCGGTGCGCCATGCAGCTGCCCACCGAGAGCGACCCTCGTCCGTCGCGTTGAGCTCGCTCGACGTCGCGCCGCGATATGACTCCCACCAGCTTCCCCCCATCTACGACCGGCGCTCCCGTGTGACCCCACTCGTGCAGCGAATGGGCTAGTTCCGGTAGCGGCATCCGTGGTTCGACCGTTCGTACGGGGCTCGACATGAGCTCGCGCACCAGTTTCGGATGCCGAAGCGTCTTCTCTACCGCGTCGCGAAGCGATTGGACCACTTGTGCGAGCGGAGCGTTTCGCACGACCGCGGACCCCGCTCCGATGTGCCCTCCGCCACCGAGTTCGGCAAGCGCGGCGCCCACATCGACTATCCCAGTCTGCGCGCGTCCGATCACATGCGTTTTTCCTCCGGGTAGCCGATAGGCACAAAAAAGGGCGTCGTGTGGGATCATTCGAAACGCTTCCGTCGTCACGCGCGCCAGACCCGCGGGCAACTGGCCGAGTTCGAGCGCACCAATCGCCACCGAGGCGCCGAGCACGGAAGCGATCTCGAGTTCGGCGAGAATCCGAACGAGTATCTCGCGTTCGAGTCTCTCGAGCGGTGGACGAAGGAACCGCTGCAAGAGCGCTGGCTCTGCGCCATGCCCGAGCAGCCAGGCGAGCGCTTTTGCATCGCGAGAACTTGCGCGCGAATACGCGAGGGAGCCGGTGTCCTCGTGAATGCCGAGCGAAAGCAACGTGGCTTCTTCACGGTCGATCGCCAAGCCGCGCGTCTGAATCTCCTCGACCACCAGGGTCGTGGCCGCCCCCACCGGCTGGACGTGCTCTTCATCCGCGTCGATGTCGTCCGGGGCGCTTGGATGGTGATCCCAGACGACGATTCGCACATCGCGGGGACTCCCTGACGCTCGGTCGAGCACCGGAGCCACATGCTCGAGTCGCGACCGTCGCCGCACGTCGCTCACCACGAGAAGATCGACTTTGCTCAAGTCGAGATTGCGGCAGCTATGGGTCGCGAAGCGGTTCTTGTGCAATGCGAGATACTTGTGAACGTTTGGCGCGAATCCCCCCGCCACCCCGATCGTGCAGGGTGCGAAGAGTTTTTGAAGCGCGACGCACGATGCCAGCCCATCAAAGTCGGTGGTGTCGTGCGTCGTGATCAGTTTCACGTGGCCGGTTCCAGAGTTTCCTGCAGAACGCGCAAGAGATCGACGTAGCTAACGATGCCGACAAGATCACCCGTGTCGCCGTCGGTGATCGGAATGGCTCCCACGCGGTTCGTCAGCATCATCTCAGTCAGTTCACGGACGGAGGTCTCCGGGTCGGCGCGAACAGGATCGGTGTTCATCAGGCTTCCGACGTTCGCATCGTGGGCGCGTTCGGCCGCCTCGATCTCCTCGCCTTCGCCGGTCGGTCGAAAGCTCTGCAGGTCGCGGTCACTGATGATGCCCAACAGTTCTTTGTCGCGGACGACCGGCAAATGCCTGACATCGAGCTCGTAGAGTAGGCTCATCGCCTCGTCGACCGGCATCAGCTCGGTCGCGGTGATGGGGTTCTCAGTCATGATATCTTTTGCAAGCACGCTGTTACTCCAAAATCGCCGGGGTTGAGGGAGAAGCATAACCTAGCTCTGAATCCACGTCAGGAGCCTCTTGACGTTAAGCTTCGTCTCCACGCATCCTCTCGCTCGCAAACTAGGAGGCGCTATGAGCAAGGGAATAATCGGAGCGGGAATCCTGATACTGATCGGACTCCTTCTCGCCGTCACCGCGGTTGGCAGCTACAACCGGCTCGTACAGCTGGAAGAGGGCGTAGACAGCGCCTGGAGTCAGGTAGAGAACGTCTATCAGCGTCGCGCTGACCTCATCCCGAACTTGGTCGCCACCGTCAAGGGCGCCAAGGACTTCGAACAAGAGACCCTGACTCAAGTCGTCGAAGCGCGCGCCAAGGTGGGCCAGGTTAACTTCGATTCGGCGCCGAGCGCCGCACAAATGCAGCAGTTTGAGGCGGCCCAGTCGCAGCTCAGCGGGGCTCTATCGCGGCTCCTCGTCGTCATGGAGCGCTATCCCGAGCTGAAGGCGACGGAGGCCTTCCGGGACCTGCAGTCTCAGCTCGAAGGGACCGAGAACCGCATTGCAGTCGAACGCAAAAGGTTCAACGAGGCTACGCTCGCCTACAACCAGACGCGGCGAAAGTTTCCGACGGTCTTGCTCGCAGGTCTCATGGGCTTCGATGAGAAGCCCTACTTCGAGTCCGTTGCCGGCGCAGACAAGCCTCCCACGGTCGAGTTCTAGCGCGGTCGGTGGCTACGCGGATCGATACCTACTTCTCTGAGTCGGACCGTGAAGCGATCCGCGCGGCGACTACCGCGTCGGAGCAGACGACCACCGGTGAGATCGTCGTGTACGTGGTGGAGCGATGCGATACGCATCCCGAGATTGGCTGGAAGTGCGCCTTTCTGGGCGGCGCCGTCGGCGCGCTTCTGGCCGTACTCGGGGTGATGCTGTTTGGCGGCTGGGGTGCTCCCGACTATCTGTGGATCCTTCTGGGTCTTCAGCTCGGGCTCGTCCTCGGGTGGCTTCTGGGACGCTTCGATGAGATTGCCCGATGGATGATCGACCCGGACGCGCTGGCCAGTCGCGTGGCTGGGCGGGCCGCAGAGGCGTTCCTCGAGGAGGCAGTGTTTGAGACGAAGAGCCGGACCGGCGTCCTCATCTTCGTGGCCCTATTCGAGCACGAAGTGATGATTATCGCCGACGAGGGGATCCATCGGCATGTCGGAGAGGACGCCTGGCTTGCCATCACCGACGAGGCGGCGGCGGGCATTCGGGCGGGCGATCCCCCGGGAGCCGTGATTCGCGCCGTAGAGCGCTGTGCCCATCTGCTGTCGGCTCACGGTATAGTCGGCGCGGGCGAACCCAATCAGCTTTCGGACGCGCCGAGGTTCCGCAGTGAATGACATGCGATGCATTTCGGCGGCCTTGTTCTTGTGGCTGCTCAGTTCGACCGCACTTGCGCTCGACGTGCCGATCCTCGTCGCGCGAGTGAACGACTACGGCGGGATGCTTTCGCCTGCGACCGAGGCGCAAATCGAAGCAACCCTCGAAAGCCTCGAACGCGACAAAGGCTCTCAGGTCGTGGTGCTGACCATCCCCAGCCTCGAAGACGAAGTGCTCGAAGACTATAGCCTCAGGGTCGCAGAGACCTGGGAACTCGGACGCGGAGATCAGGACGACGGGGCACTGCTCCTCATCGTACGGGACGATCGCAAGATGCGTCTCGAGGTGGGCTATGGCCTCGAACCGGTGATTACCGACGCGATGTCTCGGCGCATCCTCGATGGTGTCCTAAAGCCCCAGTTCCGAGCCGGGAACTTCGACGGCGGCGTCGAGCGAGGGGTCGAGGCGATCGACGGCTTGGTGCGCGGGACGAGCAGTCTGCCGCCTCCGAGTGCGAGTGCGGGTGACGACGTTGCGCCGACCATGTTCGGCGTGTTCTGGCTGCTCTTCCTGATGCCTTTCATCAGCGGAGTCCTCCGCACGAACCCTTTTCAATGGATGCTCTACCTGTTGCTCGCGCCGTTCATGTTCGCCGGTGGCACGGCGAGCGCGGGTCCGAATGCCGCTCCGGCTTTCTTGCTCGCCTGGCTCGTCGGCGCACCGCTGATTTGGTCTTTCTTCGGCCGCCGGCAGAAGAAACGCACGGTTCGGAGGCGGCGAAGCGGGGGAGTCTTTCCGGGCGGAGCCTGGTCGAGTGGAACGGGCTGGGGCGGTGGCGGCTGGTCCGGCGGTGGGGGAGGCTTTTCAGGCGGCGGTGGTGGTTTCGGGGGCGGCGGTTCTTCAAGTGGTTGGTAGCAAGGGTGATTGGTTGATGCGACTTGGTAGCGGTACTCCACCCCGATGGGGGCTCTGCATACTCGTGGCCCTTGCGGTCCCTCCGATTGACGCCACCGCGCAGGACGCGAGCGCCGAAACCGTGAAGGAAGCGGAAGAGGCTGCCGATGCGGGCGAAGGGGCCGAAGAAGAGTATCGAAACTCGATAACCTTTGGCTTCAACTACCTGCACGCGTTTCTCAAACCACGTGAGGGTACAGAAGGAGAGTCCCTCGACGAGAACGAGAACCTCTACGGCTTCTCGATCGGCTACGAACGCGTCCTGATCCCCAGTCACCTTGCGATCCTCATCGCCAAGCCACTCGTCTTCAATCGAGAACGTTTCGATTCACCGCTCGAGGTGTTGCTGAAGGGTCTGTTCCGACGCAGGCGCTGGGAACCTTTCATCGGCCTCGGCCTCGCGAGCAATCTGCGTGTATTCAGCGGAGAGCGCGAACAGAAGGAGGGAAGAAAGGTCGAGTTCGGGGTGGGCGTCCTTGCGGCGACGGGCCTCACGTATGTGATTACGCGCCACTGGGGCGTCGAAGTCGAGTTCGGGTATACCTACTTCTTCAACGTTGGTAGCGTTTCCGAGCACGAGATCACCAGCGTATTGAACGGCGTCTACTATTTCCAAAGGGGCCAGCGCAACAGTCGGACGAAGCGCTGAGACCAGTCGAGCCGACGGCAGCCGCTCGGACGGCTACCTTGCGGGCCGCTGCAGTCGCGACCCAGTCTCGTCGAACAGTCGCCAGACGTCCATTGCGCCGGTGCACAGCCGCGTGAACATCGTCAGCCCCTCGCCTCCTTCGACTTTGATTCGGGGAAAGGCAAGAGGGTTCGTTCCGCGGTGTATGGGACCGTGCATCGCCGTGAACGCACTGCGGTAGCCCAGCTCTTCCAGCATCTGACGGGTTGATCCGTTGTGGTCGGGCTGCAGGCCGTAAGGATAGGCAAACGAGTCTACGTTTACTCCGGACCGGCTCATCAGGAGCGCGCGCGACCGCGCTGCTTCCTCGCGAGCTTGCCTCAGCGGCATCTGCCCGAGCGAACTGTGCGTGTGCGCGTGAGAGCCGACCGTGACGCCCAATGCTGCGAGTTCGGCGACTTCGTCCCAGCTCATGAACGGTTCGGGCCCACCCCTGCGATGCGATCCCACCCGACTCGTCGTCACGAACGCGACTCCGGGAACTCCGTATCGATGCAGGATCGGCGCCATCTGCGTCGCCACACATTGGTAGCCGTCGTCGCTGGTGATGAGAACCGCACCGTCCCGAACGGACCCCCGACCTTCGGCGAACGCGACTACGTCTTCGAGCGAAACGGCGAGACCGTGCTCAGCAACCCAGCGGACCTGCTCTTCGAATGAGCGGGTGCTGACGCACCACGGGTCACGCTTGGACTTGCCTACGCGGTGGTACATCAGGGCGCGCGCTGCCGTCCGTGGTTCGGCGGAGCGTTTCACCGAGATGGCATGGGTCATCGTCGCAGACACGCCGCGGCGGGCGAGCTTCTTGGCGAGCCAACGACCCCGCGAAACGGTCACGGACTGGTTTTCTCAGCGTCGAGCCATTTGCTCTTGGCCAGCCGCATCAAGAACAAAGGGTTGCCCACCAAGTAGCGGCCTACTTTGTGGCGCTGATGGACGGTCACATAGAGCCACTCGTACCCGATCTTGCGTATCCACTCCGGTGCGCGTTCTATTGCTCCAGACCAGTAGTCGAACAGTGCGCCAATTCCGAGACACAGCGGCACGCGAAGCTCGCCCAGATGCTCCATGATCCATTGCTCTTGCTTGGGATTGCCCATCGCAACGAGGAGCATTTGAGAGCCACTGGCGTTGATCTCGTCGATCATGGCAGCGTGATCGCTTGGCTCGAGGAACCCGTGGTGGTAGCCGGCTAGCTCCCATCCAGGAAACTCTGCCTGTACGTGCGCCACTGCGGCTTCGAGGTTCTCCTGGTTGGTACCGAGCATGTAGTACCGATAGCCCTTGCCTCCGAGATCGGTGAGCAGGCGGGGTACGAAGTCGGTCCCATTGAGGTTGTCCCGCAGCTCGACCCCTTTCAGGAACCGTGCGGCCCACCGGACTCCCGTCCCGTCGCCGAACACGTAGTCGGCCTCGTTCAGCAGCGCGTGATATTCCGGATCTGCCATGGCCGTGTTGAGGGTGTGCGCGTTCACGAAAAACACCGACCGAGCCCGCTCGGGCGACTCTTGGATCGCGCGGTCGAGGAGTGCGACGGCCTCATCGAATGAAGCGTTGAGCACGGGTACTCCCAACACGGAGACTCGCAGGGGTGTCTGAATGCTGCTCAAATGTTGCCCTCCACCAGGCGGATTCGCCGCCGAGAAACATATCACGACCGAACCCCCCCGAGCCAATCTGCCTGCCGTCGAGAGCTGGTCGCACTAGCCCACAGATGCATCGACGGTGGAGGAGACCGACTGCAGCTGCTTGTCTTCGTCGAGCCCCGAAGCGATCTCAAACAGCCGGAACAAGCGACGTGTGGCCTCGAGGTGTCGCACGAGCGCAGTGAGGAACAGTTCGGCATTCTTGTGCGATAGCGGCCGCCCGATCTGGCTTTCGATCTGCCCACTGATTGCGCGATCGACCAAAGCTTCCACCTCACGAAGCTGGCGCTGGGCCTCGGGAATCGTGGCGTCCGGAGAGGCTAGCAGGGCTGCGAACTCTCCAATTCGTGAGGCGAACTCCCTTAGCTGCGCCGCCTGCTGGGGTTCGAGCGGCTCATGCATGTTGAGCACGTGCAGTCGGGTATTCCGCTCCGCAATCCGTACATTCTCGAGGAGCTCGGTTTCCTCCACGTAGAACTTCAGGAGGATCTTTCCAGTTTCGAGGCTGCTTCTGCTGACGTGTTGCCGGATGTTGGCTGCTAGTCTTCCTCGGTAGTCTCGATGGCGTTGCACCCGCGCGTTCATTCGTTCTTGAAGCTCGCGAATCCTCGTCCGGTCCTCGCGCCCAACGGCTTCGACGAGCTCGGTCAACGAGCGTCGGTAGGCCTCTGCGATCTCCGCGGTCTTGCTACGCAGAAAGGGGCTAAGTTGCTCCGGACTTTTGCGGAACCAATCATCGGGTATTGCGCTCGCGGCTACGACCTCGAACTCACTCTGGGTAAAGCGGTTGATCGTGAACAAGCCGAGGCTCACGAGGCTGACGACGATCCCGATCCCGATGAAGCCATTCGTGCCGACGATCGTCGCGAACACGGCGGAAAGAGCCAAGGCCGTAAATGCGGTGAAGAACCATCCCGCCACCACGGTAAACACACCGGACACTCGGTAGACGGCGCTATCACGACTCCATGCGCGGTCGGCAAGCGAGGTGCCCATGAGCACCATGAACGTAACGTACGTAGTCGACAGAGGTAGTTTCAGCGAGGTGCCCGCGGTGATCAGCGCCGCCGCAACTGTGAGATTCGTCGATGCCCTGACGAGGTCGAAGGCTGGTGCGGGCTCTTCGGCGGCCGCGCGCTGCCGTGCCCGGATCGCGTAGCGCCGTTCGATCGTCTCCCGGACTGCACTCGGCACGAGTCTTCCCACCGCCCCGGCGACGAACGCGGCGAAACGCACGACCGTCCGACTTGCGGGGTTGCCCTGAAAGCGTTCGTGCCCCTGGTTCTGCCTGCTCAAATCAACGGTGGTCTGCACGACGTTTCGCGCTTTGCGACTCTTCCAAAGCGTCACGACCATGACGGCTCCCGCGATCAACAGGAACGATCGGTTCGCGGTCGACGCTCCCGCCGGGCCCGCATACGCGTCCATCATGTACTCGTCCGGCGCTAGACCCGAGCCTTTCCAGAGTCCGAACGCTTCGAAGCCCGCGATGGGCACGCCTATGAAATTCACGAGGTCGTTGCTCGCGAACGCCATCGCCAGGGCGAACGTGCCAAGCAGTGTGGTCACACGAAAGGAATCGTGGTCAGGGCGCGAGCCGAGAATGAAGAACGCTGCGAATGCCAGTCCGAACGCGCCCGAGTACACCGAATACTGGTGATCGAAAACGAACGCGATGGTGGACGAGTCGCGAAGCGGAGAGTGCTTGAGCGCGACCGTCACGATGAAGTTCAAGACCACGATGACTGCAAGACCGCCAAACACCGCTCCGCCGAACCTGACGTGGCGCTTGTAGTCGAACGTCATGAGCCCTCGGGTGATGTACTGAACGACCCATCCGACCGCGAAGGCGACCCCGATCGAGACGAAGATGGCCGCGATCATCTCGAGCGCTTTCGAGGTGTTGATGTAGTTCATCCACTCGGATACCGGTTGGTCCAACTGGTAGACCCGAAGAAAAGAGATGGCGAGCGAGGCTCCCAAGAGCTCGAAGACGATCGAGATCGTCGTCGAGGTGGGAAGCCGCATCGAGTTGAAGAAATCGAGAACGAAGATGTCGGTGACCATCACGACGACGTAGATGAAGATCACGTCCCGAAAGCTCAAGAGAGAGGGGTTGAAGACTCCTCGCTTGGCGATCTCCATCATGCCTCCGGAGGAGGCGGCGCCGACGAAAACTCCCACGGACGCTACGATCATGATCGTGCGCAGGCTCGCGGCTCGGGCTCCCACCGCTGAGGTGAGGAAGTTGACGGCGTCGTTGCTGACTCCGACGACCAGGTCGAACAACGCGACAGCGAGTAGTAGAACAACCAGCAGTAGGTAGAGATGCTCCATCGGTCCGGTGTCCAGGACTCGCCGCGAAGAGTCGCACCAGGACGACGCCTTTGCCGGAACGCACCGCAACAGTTCGGTGACAACAGCTTGGGGTCGGTCGGCCTGCCGTCGGTGGAGGCCCCACGTCTGTTCAGCCACGACGCGCGCCTTGCCAACATGATTGCCAACATGACTAGTCAAGCCGGAACCGAGGAGGTACTGTCGCGCCGCGATGGACCCAGCACCTCCCGAAGATCACGCCGAGCCCCTGAGAGCAGCCGCAGCGCGCGTCACGGACCGCGTTCAGGGTCGGGTCGACGACAAGCTCGGAGATCTCTGGTGGGCGCTCATTCTGCGGGCGGCCATCCTTGGAGCGATGGGTCTGTTCGCCATCTTTTGGCCCGATTCCGGACTGACCTTTCTCGTGCGGGCAATCGCGTTCTTCATGATTGCCGACGGTGTCGTCGGCCTCTTCGGCGCGGTGGCGGCTCGTGACCGCGGTGCCAACCTCGCGCAAGGCATCGTCGGGGTCGTCCTGGGCGTTGTCCTTCTGGCTTGGCCAGACGCCTCGGCGCGCACCCTGATGGTCCTGCTTGCCGGGTGGGCTCTCTTCCACGGGCTCAGCCTGCTCTGGGAGTCTCGACGTCTCGACCCTGGTGACCCCTATCGGAGCACAACGCGCACACTGTCGATCGTCCTCAGTGCGGTGGGAGCGGCCTTTCTGTTCTGGCCCGATGCGGGGACGGTCGCACTGGCTTGGGTCATTGGAATCGGCGCTCTGATCGTCGCGGCAGTCTTCTTTTTTCTCGCACATCGCCTTCGTGGTGCACGTCACCGAATTAGCGATTTCTGAGTCCTCTGGCCCGTCTTAGACGACGGGCGCCACCGCCAGCCGATTGCCCTAGACCGGCATCGGTCCCATGCTTGCGCATTGGCTCCGAAGCGCGATGCCCTGCGCTTACGAGCATTATTTGCCGATTGTCCCTACACTGAGGGTGCTCCAATGCACTCAATCTGATGTACCTGCTTGTCACTAGTTGCGTCCGGCTGCCGTTTGTTGGGCTGCTTGTCTTGTTTGCGGCCTGCGCCGGTCCGACCGCTCAGCCGGACCCTCGGGATACCGGCGCACAGGTGGGCGATTCGTTCGCAGCCAACCTGGCTACCAAGGGGGGTCTCGACGGCCCAGTGCAGGTTGCGCCGTTTTTCGACGGCGCGTTTCCCTCCGAGACTCCGAGGACTCCTCAGAGTGCCAACTGGATGGTAGTGCCAGCCTTCCCGAATCTGAGTCTCACACAGACGCTCGTCATCGCGCCGAATCCAGCGGACGACCGCATCTACGTCGGTTCGCGCGATGGTCTAATCGTCGCGTTCGACAACGTGCCGAACGTCAGCGTGAGCGCCACATTCCTCGACCTCCGCGACCGAGTTGCCGCGGTCTGGGATGGCGGGCTGCTCGCTCTTCAGTTTCACCCAGACTTCGGCGTGGCAGGCTCTCCGTACCGGAACACCTTCTACGTCTACTACAGTTCGCACTGCCCGCTCGACACCACGCGGAATGCGCCTGACCTCACCGCCTGCGACGAAGACTATCCGACCGCATCGACCACAGGGTTCTTTGGCACGTATCTGCGTCTCGCTCGGTTCGAGGTTTTCGAAGGCACCACCGTGGGAGACCCGGACAGCGAACAGGTTCTTTTGAACCTGCGTCTCTACAACAGCTCGCACCGGGGTGGCGGGATTGCGTTTCGCGACGACGGCTATCTCTATCTCACGATCGGCGACCAGTTTCGATTCTCTACCGCCCAAGAGATCGTCGACACACTCGAGGGCGGCACCCTGCGTCTGGCCGTGGATGTCGTCGACATCGGAAACGGTTCTTGGACATGCCCGGCCGGTGCCCACTTTCCAGTGCGTAGGTTTGACACCGCAGACGAGATCTCAGGGCAGCAGTACTGCATTCCGGATGACAATCCGTGGCTCGACCCGGACGGTTTCGCCTACGAAGAGTATTGCGCCATCGGCCAACGAAACCCGTTTCGCCTCGCGCACGACCCCGTCACCGACCGATTGTGGTCAGGTGAGGTCGGCGCGCAGACACGCGAAGAGATCAACATCATCGAGTGCGGCAACAACTACGGCTGGCCTTTTCGTGAGGGTCTCATCGAAGGCGTACGTCCACCGCCACCGCCCCCGATACTGGGCACCCTGACCGACCCTGTCATCGACTTCACCCGGGACGAGGCGGCGGCGATCATCGGCGGATACGTCTACCGCGGCACTCGCTTCCCCGAACTCTACGGGCGTTACCTCGCGGGGGACTACGTCAGCAACCGCATCTGGGCCATCACGCTGGACGAGCCCACGATGACGGCCACCAAGACCTACCTCACGAACTTCCCCGCGGGGAACCTCGCGACCTGGGGCACCGACAACGATGGCGAGCTCTTCATGGGCGATGTTGCGAGCACCGGGCCGCTCTTTAGGCTCGAACGCGACGGAGACCCCGGCGAAGATGCCCCTGCGCTGCTTTCCGAAGTCGGCGCCTTCAGCAACATGGCGACGGTCGCGCCAAGCTCGCGCTGGGTTCCGTACGCACTCAATCAGCCCTTCTGGTCTGATGGTGCCCTGAAGTCCCGATTCATCGCCGTCCCGAACGACGGTTCGCGTGACGGTCCCGACGAGCAGGTCGGGTTCTCGGAGACAGAGGACTGGACGTACCCAGTGGGCACGGTGTTCATGAAGCACTTCGAGCTGTCGCTGGACGAATCAGATCCTGCGCTCACCACGCGTCTCGAAACTCGGTTCATGGTATTGGGCGAGGATGAGCGCTGGTACGGCGTCACCTATCGCTGGCGCGAAGACCAGACGGACGCCGACCTCCTCAACGGCGCCGAGACCCAAGAATTCAGTATCGCACTCGAAGACGGTGGATCGCGGACACAGACCTGGCTCTATCCATCGAGGCTCCAATGCATGACCTGCCACAGCGATCAGGCGGGGGGCGCGCTTGGGGCGAGCACACACCAACTCAACGGTGAATTCGCCTACCCGTCGACGGGCCGGTCCGACAATCAGCTCCGCACCTGGAACGACCTAGCCATGTTCACCCCGGCGCTCAACGATGCTGAGATCGACTCCTTGCCGAAGGCGCCATCGCTCGAAGACATCACGGCTCCGTTGCAGGACCGTGCACGCTCCTGGCTCGACAGCAACTGCGGCTACTGCCATCGTCCCGCCATCGCCAATGCGGGGTTCGACGCGCGTTTCACGACGCCCTTTCTCGAACAGAATCTGCTCTGGACCGAGGTTCGGAACGATCTTGGGAGGCCAGGGACCGTCGTCGTCTACCCTGGAGACGTAGATCTGTCGTCCCTGTGGCAGAGGAGCGTCGCGGTCGACGAGGTTGCGATGCCGCCTTTGGCCAAGGAGCTTCCCGAAGAACCTGGCGTTAATCTCTTGGCCGCGTGGATCCAACGCCTCGATCCCGCGCTACCCGATGGGGGCCTCGACAACGAGCCGCCCACTCTCGAAAACCCTGGCGACCAGACTCGCGAAATCGACAGTGAGGTTGCGCTTCAGCTCATGGCTGAGGATTCCGACGAGGATTCGCTCTTCTACGACGCAGCGGGACTTCCTGACGGGCTTACGATCGACCACGACAGCGGGCTCGTCAGCGGGACGGTCGAGCTCGAGGGTAGTTACCGCGTGACCGCCAGCGCATCCGACGGACCCGAGGTGTCAGTCATCGAGTTTGATTGGGAGGTGACCTCTTCGACGAGTCCCGGTCCCGGTCCCGGTCCTGGGCCCGGCGCAGATGGGGGTGGTTGCCAGGCGGGCACCGCCACCTCAGACGGCGCCTCCTGGCTCCTGGTGATGCTCGGAGCGCTTCTCACCCTCGTCGTGGCCCGCCGTCGTCGCAGCGTGCGCTGACCTAGGGAGCGTTGCGCGGTGGCGCAGGGCGTGGTCTAGGGCGCGGCGGACGTGACGGAAGAGGCTGCGGCTGCGGGCGATTCGGCGGCCGATACCCGTTGTAGGGGTAGTTGTACGGATAGTTGTTGTAGGGAACGAAGATCGCATCGACGCCCTCCTGGGCCTCCGCCTCTTCTTCCTCCTTGCGTTGCTTCTCCAGTAAACGCATTTCCTCCTCTCCGCGCTTTCCACCGTGAAGGACCCCGGGGACGAGTTCCACCTCGCCGTCGTCGTTGCTCGCTTGCGCCGGCAAGACCACCTGAACTTGGGAGGGAAGGGCTTGAGCCGCGGGAGGCGTCGCAACCGGTGTCTCGGCCGTGCCTTCGGCGCGCGGTTGACGCGGATATCGGGCGCGCCCGTCGAGCACGTTCCCGTCTGACGGGTAGACGATCGGCGGGGGAACCCAGCGACCCGTCCACACGAACACCGCGTACGAAGACGGCGCGATCTGAAGATCGATCATGGCTTCCAGCGAGTCAGTCTTGGGTGCTACGCGCGCGTCTCCGTCCGGCAGGGCCGTCGGCCGATACTGTACTTGGGTCGAGCCAGGGAAGCCCCAGCCCGCATCCCGAAAGCCCCAGTAGTCACCGTCCCACACCCACCGCGGTGGAATCAGGTCGTAGCCCTGGACCGGGTAGATCCAAACCCCTGACTGCCAGGTGTAGCGGTCTCCGGACCAGACCCAATGACCGGGCAGCCAGACGTAGCGGGTCGACCCCCGAAGTTCGGGACTAGGCTGCTGCTCTACCAGCGCCGCTGGCACGCCAGGATAGGGGGGCAGGCCTTCGGTTTGCGCCGGAGAGGCTTCGGTCGGCCGATCGGGAACTTCGCTAGGTTCGGAGGCCGCTGGGTCTTCCGGGGCGTACGCTTCGGGCTGTACCGTTGGAGCTGCTTCGAGCTCGGGCGCCGAGGCCGGCGCGTCCTCGACGGTGCTCGCCTGGGTGCAGGCTACCTGCAGAGACGAGAAAGCCGCCACGAGGAGGATTTTTCTCAAAAGCATCCGAACTCGCACGTAGTAACCTCCAGCGGCGAGACTAACGCGTAACCGACGGGCAACGCCTCCAAAAAAGCCCTTCGGTTCCCTTGATCTCCCCCGCCGTGACTCCGTATGCTCGCGCCATCAGGTTCGGCTACGCGATCATCGAAAGGGAAGTCATGAACAAAGCTACTGCCGCGGTCATCATTCTTGCACTCAGCCTCACGGCGGCCTGCAAGAAGAAAGAGCCCCCTGCTCCCGCCGCGCCCCCCCCGGCCCCCGCTCCCGTTGCGCAGCCCGCAGCGCCCGCTGAGCCTGCCAAGCCCCTCTTGGCCCTCGACGGCACCCCATCGGAAAACCTCGTCGCCGTCTTCAGCGCGACGGTGACCGAGCTCCAGGGCGTCACCACCGCTGCAGAAGCCTCGGAGGTCATAGAGGAGTCTCTAAAGAGCTACGACGTCGCCGATCTGCGTGCGAAGTCGCGCGCCGCGAAGGCAGCGGGCCAAGGGGCCAGTCCCGCGACGAAAGCGGAGCTCAGCTCGCTCAAGGATCAGTACCAGAAGCTAGCAACCAAGTTCAGCGCCGAGGATCCCGCAGCGTTCGGCAAGAGTGCCGAAGCGTGGGCCAAAGCCTGGGGCCTCAACTAGGAGTCGAGCATGTCGAAGCAAGAAAACATCGCAGCACTACAAGAGGCACTCACACTCTGCGGCTTCAGCACAGGGGGCAAGGACGGCAAGATGGGTCCAGATACCCGAGGCGCGATTCGTGGCTTCCAGAAGAGCGTGGGAATCGGCGTTGACGGCTCCGTGGGCCCCGCGACGCGCGCAGCGATCGCGGAGCAGCTCAAGGTTGTGGCAGGCCGCGCTCAGCACCTCGCAGGGTTCTTCGCTGGCGGCGGACAAAGTCTCGAAGACGATCTCTGATTCTCGCAAAAGCCGACCACCAGTTCGGCTTTCTGCGGCGGCTGCTGTCTTGAGGAACGCACCGGTGATGCAGATCACATGATTCGCACACAAATGCGCATTCGTTGACGTCCCTCGTAGACATCCTCCACTCGGACCGCCAGACTCCCTCCGACATGCGTGACGCTTTCCTCCCGTTGGGGCGCACCGTCGAAGACCAAGCCCTGAGACAGCCCCCGGTATTCATCGTTGGAGCGCTTCGTTCGGGGACGACTCTTCTGCGGCTGATGCTCGATCATCATCCGGAGATCTGCATTTTCAACGAGTTCGAATACTCGGTGGAGTGGGTTCGGAACGGCTCGCTGCCGCGGCTCGACGAGTACTACCGCCATCTCGATTCCGATCGAATGTTTCTTCACCAGAAGCTGCAGATCGATCGTTCGTTGAGCTATGCGGAGCTTGTGCGGAGTTTCTTCGATCAAGCGACCGAGGGCAGCGGCAAGCCCATCCGCGGGGGAACGGTTCATTCGAACTTCCAGTTTCTTCCCCGCTTCTGGCCCAACGCCCGCTTCATCCATCTGGTGCGCGATCCGCGAGACGTCGCACGGAGCTGCGTCGGGATGCACTGGGTCGGCAACGTTTACCATGGCTCGCGATATTGGTTGGAGCCGATCCAGCGATGGAAGGAGTTCGCGCCTACCCTCGCCGACGCTCAGAAACACCAGCTCAGCTATGAGGATCTAATTCGCAATCCAGAAGCCGAGCTCGCCAAGATCTGTGATTTCCTGGGTGTGAACTATTCAGCCTCGATGCTCGCCTACGACGAAGCCACGACCTATTCCCGCCCCGACGCCAAGCTGATCGAGCAGTGGCGACGCAAACTCAATGACGACGAAATCATGTGGGTAGAATCGGTGTGTGGGCCCCTGATGCGGGAGTTTGGGTACGAGCCAGAGCATTCGCCGGCGACTTCACCTTCGCTCATGCGACTGGCCCGACTGAACATTCAACACCGGACCTCGCGCATCGAGAGGAACGCCAAGCATTACGGATTGCCTCTCTATGTATCGTGGCAGCTGACCAAACGGCTCCCGAAGAACCCCCTCCAGCGGCATATCGTTCGCAAGAAGTTTGCCGTCGACCAGAGGCACTTGAAATAATCATTTCCGTGCCGTTTGTGATGGAGCACACCGCGACCGGGGGTTCACCCATACGGGTCCGGTGCTGAGGCCAAGAGTAGAGTTCACTTTACGTGTGAACCGCCTTATGTAACTTTCATAGATACCTTGTATTCGGAACATCCCATGCGTCCTGTGCCGGTCGACCACCCCAAGGTAGTGAGGGTCGGGATAATCGGGACCGGTGTCATCGCCAGTGAGCTCGCGAGACTCGGGATGCGAATGAGCGACCTCCGAATCGACCGCATGCTGACTCGGCAGCTGCTCGAGAGTCGCGTGCGCTTGGGAGAGGAGTTTCCGCTCACCCAATCGATAGACGAGCTGATCGAGCACTCGGACATCGTCGTGGAGTGTTCGGGCGACGTCATTCATGCGACCGAAGTGATTGGACGAGCGCTCGAGGCGGGCCGACCGGTCGTGACGATGAACTCCGAGTTCCACGTGACCTGCGGGTCACACTTCGTCGGCAAGGGCTATCTGACCGAAGCGGAAGGCGATCAACCCGGCTCGACTGCAGCGTTGCGCCGCGACGCGCTCGAGATGGGCTTCAAGCCGCTCGTGTACGGCAACATGAAGGGGTTCTTGAAACTCGACCCAACGCCCGAAGAGATGGAGTACTGGGCAGACCGCAACGGCGTCCGTGTTCATCAGACCGTGTCGTTCACCGATGGGACCAAGGTTCAGATCGAGCAGGCGTTCGTTGCAAACGCTTTCGCTGCCGACATCGCGAAGCAGGGGCTCCTTGGCGTGGAGCGACCAACCTTCGAGGCCGCCGCCGCCGTGCTTGCCGAGGCCGCTCAGGAGCTCGGGTCTCCGATCAGCGACTTCGTGCTCTCGCCGGGACAGGCCCCGGGTGTATTCATCGTCGCCACACACGACGCCGCCCATCAGAACATGCTTCGGTATCTCAAGCTCGGCGACGGCCCTCACTACACACTCCTACGGCCGTTCCACCTCTGCGCGCTCGAGATTCCGAAAACGATCCGACGCGTGATGGCCGGCGATCCTCCTCTTCTTCACAATTCGGCGCACCCCACCATCGGCGTCGCAGCGGTTGCCAAGACCGACCTTCTGCCTGGTGACGAACTTGGGTACGGAATTGGGAGCTACAAGGTACGAGGAGAGGCGGTACGCATGGTCGATGCGCCCAAGCACGTACCCCTTGGCATCCTGTCAGGCGCGCAAATGACTCGCAGGGTCGCGCGCGGCGAGACGATCACGATAGACGACGTCGATCTGCCGGACAGCAATGCCCGCGACATCGCCCTCGGCATCGTCAAAGCCGCGACTGCGTGAGTCCTCTCAGACTGTCCCCCTCGGGCCCCAGCTTTCTGGCCGATACCTGGTGGTACGGCATGACACGGCGGTGGGATCGCGACTCGTTTCGTTCGCTCGCAGAGCGTCGGTCGAACCAAGGATTCGATGCGATCCAGCTCGTGGTGGGGATCCCCCCCGAGGTAGGCCCCGAGCACGCCGAGGCGGCAAGCGAAGTCGGGCCGGCATGGGAACTCTCTGGGCGCATCAATCGCCGGTACCTAGAACTCGCGCGCGACCGCATCGAGATTTTGTTCTCCGTTGGGCTTCGTCCGATCGTCTACGCGGCCTGGGGTCCACAGATCGATTGGCTCGGTGCTGCCACGATGCAGCGCTGGTGGTCCGCGGTCATGCAGGAACTCGCAGATCTAGATCCAATCTATTGTCTCTGCGGAGAGGTGGATCTTCACTGCGACGTCAACGCACTTCGTACCCAACGGCTCGCACGCTGGCGCGCGGTTCTCGAGTTTGCCCATGGCGAGGCGGCCGCCCGGTTTCTCGTTCATACGACCGGCTCGACCACCGCGTTCGATCTCTTCGGCAACCACCCGAGTCTGCTCGCCAACAGCACCCAGACGGGCCACGCACGCGCTTCTACCCCGCTGCTCTACGAACGCCCCCTCGAACACAGGCGGCGGTTCCCCGGCCGTGCTTTCGTCAATCTCGAGCCATGGTACGAGGGCATACGGGGGTCGTTTGGCACGGACGATCAGCTCTTCGCATTTTGGGCTTCGAAGCTTGCCGGAAGCACGGGGCACGCCTACGGGGCCCAGGGCCTGTGGAACCTCGGAGACGGTCGCTTCCTCAGTCACTGGGGCGAGCAAACGCTGAACCAGGCCACCGCACTCGACACCCCGGAGCATCTAGGCCGACTCTATCGCTGGTGGCTCGACGATCGGTTTGACGAGATGACGCCCTTCGTGCGGCGCTCCCCACGAGGTCGAGTGCTTGGGGTAGGTCGCAGCAGCGTCGGTCGGAGCATCGAACTCCGTTTTGCAGCTGAGGACGACACGGACGAAGAGTCGGTTCTCCGGCTCGACCTCTTTGGTCAAGCTCGAGCACTTTCTGAACCGCCGTTTCTCGTTCTCCGCGGGTTCGATAGAGGCTAGGCAGCCGTCCGCACTTTGCCCGCGTTGTCGCCCTGTCCATGGACCGATCTGCGCCAGGCGATGTACGGAATCGCAACGAGTGTCGACGCCAAGAGATAGCCCGCAACGATAGTCAGAGCGGTGTCGCTTCTCGCGTCTGCGGCTACGAGCAGTGCAAGTCCAACGTGACGCCTCGAACACGACACCGCCAGAGAGGTGCGACCCCGTGGTTCTGGGCCTCCCAGGATGTGGCCAATGAGAAGCGCCGCAAGGCTGAAGGCACCGAACGCCACGAAGGAGCGCCACCCGAGCGCCAAGATGAGGTCGTAGCGCGTCGCAACGATGATGAGCGACGAGAGCGCCAGCGCCACGCTGCCCGCTTTGAGCAGCCGGTCGTCCATTCGATCCGCGAATGTGGGAAAGAGGAATCGGATCGCCATGCCCGCGGCGAACGGGACGAGGAAGGTCTTCGAGATCACGCCGGCGATCGCAGTCGGGTCTACAGCACGATCGAGCGACATGTAGCGGGCCATGACCTCCAACGACAGCGGGACGGAGAGCACTGCAAGGACCGATGTGGTTACGACGAGACTGAAGATGTAGTCGGGGTCGCCGCCAAGCTTGATGAGTTTTCGAGGCAGCAATGGAGCCCCCGCGCAAATCGCCAAGACCAATAGGGCTATCTCAGTTCCTCGCGGGATCTCTAGGGTGCGGACCATCAGCACTGCGACTACGGGCACGAGGACATACATCGCCACGAGGGACCGCATCAAGAGTCCCGGCCTCTTCCACAGGTACGTGAGATCTCCTGGTCGGGCGTTCATGCCGAGCGCGAGCAGTACCATCACGATCGCGATTCGCAGGACGCTTAGAACGACCATGCCAACACTCTATGCTTCTCATCCGATAGCACGGTGATCGTTGAAACCGGTTGGTGCGTCGGTGTATGCTCCATCGCCCATGACTCATTCCATGCGTCCACGACGACTCTCTACAGCGGTTTCGCTCATTGGTCTTCTCATTCTCGCTGGGTGCAGCCGAGGAGACGGCCTGACTATCCCGCCGCTAGTCGAGCAGCCCTCGCCAGAGCTTCCAGGCAAGTTCGTCTGGCACAACCTCATTACCCCTGACGCGGCTGCTGCGCGTGCGTTTTACGGTGGCGTGTTCGGTTGGCAGTTCAAGGTGCAAGACGACGGCAACTACACCGACGTATCGTTCGGCGGGCGGAGCTTGGGCGGAATCGTCTCTTCGACGGGGGAAGGGGCTCCCCGAACCGCGGTCTGGTTGAGTGCAGTATCGGTTTCCAAGATCGACGCGACTGTCGTCGCGGCCGAAGCCGCAGGCGCCACGCAACTCATCGCGGCGCGCGACATTCCGAACGTAGGTCGAGTCGCGGTGCTGTCGGACCCTCAGGGCGCGGTCTTTCAGATGATCGCGTCCGTGTCGGGCGACCCCCCCGACGCCCCAGCGCGGATGAACACCTGGCTATGGCGCGAGCTCATCGCAGACGATCCGGCGACCGCAGCTGATTTCTATGAACGCGTCTTCGGCTACGATGTCACGACCGTCGGCGAAAACGACGAGGCCTACCGAGTGCTAAGCCGCGAGGGCAAACCGCGCGCAGGCATCCTCAACAATCCGTTCGAAGAAACCCGGCCCGCATGGATTCCCTTCGTTCGCGTCGAGGACCCTGCCGCCTTGCTCTCCACCGTGACCGAGCTTGGCGGCACGGTGGTCATCGCGCCGCGCCCCGACCTCCGCGATGGCACCCTGGCGGTCGTGCTCGACCCCTCGGGAGCGCCCCTCGCTCTTCAGAAGTGGAACCCCGGCGCCCAAGGAGAAGACTCATGATGCGACGATGGAAACTGTTTGCCCTCGGCGCCGTCTTGGCGTTTGCGATGTTCCAACTACCGGGCTGCTATATCACTCCCACGGTGAGCATGGGCGTCGGCGTCGGATACTATGGAGGCGGGTTTCGCCCTCGTCCCTACGGCAACGTCGGATTCGTTGGGCATCCTTAGCCCGTACGCATGAAGCAAGGAGGCGTTCGATGACCGCGCGAAATTCGTCCATGAAGGGCCTGCTCGTCGACTGGCAGGCAGTGCTGGTGGCCAGCCTGATCGCCGGCACTGTGCTTCTAGTGCTCGACCTGGTCGTGGTCCCTGCGATCATGGGCGGCAGTTTTTGGATCAGCGTGCGGCTCGTCGCATCGATCGTACTTGGCGAGCAAGTCCTGGCTCCGCCGGCGACGGCAGATGGCGCTGCGCTCGCAACGGCTATCATCGTCCACTACACGCTCGCGCTCTTCGCCACCGGCGCGATCGCGGTCGTCGTCCATCGAGGCGGCATCATCATCGGCACTGTCGGTGGGGCCGTTCTCGGTCTGGCCTTCTATTTCATCAACTACTACTCGCTCACGTACTTCTTCCCGCAGTTCTTCGCGATGAACGACTTGAGCGTCGCCGCCTCCCACGTGATCTTCGGCGCATTGGCTGGGGCCCTATACGAGTGGCTCGAAGATGACGCCTACGAGATCGCCCAGGGCGAGATGGGAGTATCCTGAAATGCGCCGACGCCGTAGTCCGTTTGGGAGTCCTGCTCGTACGCAGCCGGCCAGCAGGAGCTTCGGGGGCATCCGACTCTGGTTCGGAGTCGCCATCATCTGCCTGGCCTTCGTCTCCTATCAGTGTTCAACCGAGTACAACCCGGTCACCGGCGAAGAACAGCACATCGCAATGGCGCCCAAACAGGAAATCGCACTCGGCCTTCAGGCGGCGCCTGAAATGATTCAGCAGCACGGCGGCATGCATCCGGACGCGGAGGCACAGGCACTCGTTGATGAGGTCGGCAACAGCATCGTCCAGAAGAGCGAGGCACGCACCACGCCCTGGCAGTACGACTTCCATCTTCTTGCGGATCCGCGCACTGTCAACGCGTTCGCTTTGCCCGGCGGGCAAGTGTTCATCACTGCTGCGCTCTACTCACGTCTCGAGACCGAAGGGCAGCTTGCGGGGGTTCTCGGTCACGAGATTGGTCACGTCGTCGCGCGCCACTCTGCCCAGCGCATGGCGAAGCAGCAGCTCACGCAAGGCATCACCGGTGCGGTTTTGGTGGCTGCAGGTGGAGGCGGCGGCGAGGCGCAGCTTGCCATGATGGTGGGCAACATGATCAACATGAAGTACGGGCGCGAAGATGAGCTTCAGTCCGACGAACTGGGGGTTCGCTTCATGTCCGAAGCAGGATACGACCCGAGGGCACTCATCGGCGTCATGCAGATCCTGCAAGAGGCGTCTGGCGGTGAGGCGCCCCCGGAGTTCATGAGCACGCATCCGAGCACGCCGAATCGAGTGCACACCATCCAAGAGGCGATCGACCAGGTCTATCCGGCAGGCATCCCCGAGGGGCTGACCAAATAGCCCCGACCCGCGTGGTGGCCAAGCGGTGGCCACGCGTTTGAGCTGCCCCAGATCCTACGGAGGCGCCGCGACCAGCGCGTAGTTCACCGACGTATTGCTGATGTCGAAGTAGCTGATGTGGGAGTTGCGCTCAGAATCGACGGTGATTGAGGTAAATGTACCGACCGAGCCGTCGCTGTCTAGACGCTGCAAGTCCCAGGAGCCGTTCGCTTCGCGTACTCCGTACTTGAGGTCTTTGTCCGACTCGTCGTAGTAGCTCACGCGTGCCACGTTGCCGTCTCCGAACGCAAGCGATGCGTGCTTGCCAACGTCGCCGTCGCTGTCCACGACTTCGTCGATCCATATTCCGGGCGCGAGCCGCGTAGCGAACTTGAGGTCCTCGTTGCCCTGATCGAAGTAGCTCACGTGCAGCGCTCCGAGCGAGTTGATCGCCAGCGAACTGTATTGGCCGACGTCCGAATCATCGTCGCCATCGACGACTTCCAGGCTCCAGATGTTGGCCGCGAGACGCGTGGCCACCTTGAGGTCTCTGTTGTCCTGGTCGTAGTAGCTGATGTGGACGCTTCCGAGCACTCCGATGGCAATCGAGGTGTACTGCCCAACGTCGGTATCGTCATCGCCATCGACGACTTCGATTGTCCATGGGCCAGTTCCAGTCCGCGTGGCGTACTTCAGGTTCCTATCGTCCCTGTCGTAGTAGCTGATGTGCACGGCTCCAAGCTGGTCGTACGCGATCGACGTGTATTGTCCGACGTCGGAGCCATCCTCCCCGTCGACGATCTCCACGGACCAGGTGCCCAGTCCTTGCGCAGTGGCGAACAGCAAGTTCTCGTCGTCGCTGTCGTAGTAGGCAATGTGGGCCGTTCCGCTCGAGTCGAAGGCGAGGGACGTATAGCGACCGACGTCAGTGCCGTCGTCCGCCGTCTGGACCGCCCAGAGGCCTTCGGCCAGTCGAATCCCGTAGTTGAGATTTCTGTCGGTTGAATCGTGATAGCTGACGCGCGGATTGTCGTTTGAGTCGAGCGCGATCGAGGTAAATCTGCCGACATTCTCGTCTTCGTCGACGGTTTCGAGATGAAAGGCAGCGCAGGCGCCGTCGAGCAGGACCTCGCCAGGAGGACAATTCGTCGGGCAGCACTCTGCGCCGCAACGTTCGAAGTCTTCGGCGCAGACGCAGGCATTGATATCGGTGTCGCAGACCTCGTCATCGATGGTGCATTGCGTGTTGCTGTCGCACCCCGGAAGGCACTGGCCCGTGCCCGGGTCGCAGAATGTGAACCCAACACAGTCGATTCCGTTGGTTCGACAGTCGGTGGGGTCGGTGCAGATGCCCGCATCGCAGATTTCGGCACCCACGCATGCGGTCGTGCAGCTGCCGCAGAACGCAGGGTTGGTTTCCGTGTCGACGCACGCGCTCCCGCAACGTTCGAAGCTCTGTTCGCAGACGCAGGCATTGATATCGGTGTCGCAGACCTCGTTGTCGATGCTGCACTGCTCGTCTCGGTCGCACCCCGGCGTACAGATGCCCGTTGCCGAATCGCAGTATGTGAGTCCGGCGCAGCCGATGCCGTTCGTTCGACAATCGCTCGGGTCGACGCAGACGCCGCCCTCACAGACGTTGTCTACGGAGCAAGAAACGTTGCAGCTTCCGCAGAAGCGCGAATCGGTCTCCGTATCAACGCATCTACCCGTCTGTGGGGGACATCGATCGAAGCCAGTGTCGCATACGCAGTCGCGCACGCCGATATCGCAGACTTCGTTTACCCCCCCGCATTGCTCGTCTTGTTCGCAGCCGCGAAGGCACTCACCGGTCGTTTCGTCGCAGTACGTGAAGCCGCTGCAGCCAATGCCGTTGGTCCGGCAGTCTCCGGGATCGGTGCACATGGCGTCTTCGCAGACGTTGCCGCTCGGGCACGAGGTGATGCAGTCTCCGCAGAAGCGAGGATCGGTCTGCGTATTGACGCAGCGATTGAGGCACCGGTCGAAATTGTCCCCACAAACGCAGTCGCGGAGGTCGAGGTCACAGGTCTCGTTGCTTCCGCACTGCTCGTCGGCGTCGCAGCCGCGAAGGCACTCACCGGTAGCTTCGTCGCAATACGTGAACCCTTCGCAGCCAACTCCGTTGTTGCGACAATCGCTGGGACTCGTGCACTCCCCGTCTTCGCAGACGTTGCCGTCGGGGCAGAACTGCCCACAGCCGCCGCAGTGGCTCGGGTCTGACGCAGTGTCGACGCAAGCACCGCTGCATTCTGTCAGCCCGGGTTCGCATTCGACCGGAACGACGGGAAACGCCGAGTCTGGCGGTAGCGCTCCGGGGTTGTCGATCGGTTCGAGGACGCTCGGGTCCACGGTTTGGTCTACGCAGGAAGGCGCCGTGCACGCTTCTGCGTTCGCGCAGCCACAGGCTTCACCATCAGGACAACTCACGCCGGAGCAGGAACGATAGAGAAGAAGGCGCAGCAGCCGTGATTGCCCAGCGACGAAGCCGGTCGTGACTCGGCGAGCGACCAGAGTTTGCTCGGAGCCGCGGGCCAGTGCTTCGAGCTCTATAACGATCTGAGCTCCTTCGTCTCCGCCGGCAGGAACCACGCCGAACGTTGCCGGAAGTTCATAGGTCCCGGTCTCAGCATCGTCTTCGCTCGAAAGCGTGAACGTCTGGCTCCAGGTTTCAGTCTCGACCGAATCGTCCGACACCCGGTAGACACGCGCGACGATACGATCGACCTCGGCCGGAACCGCGTAGTCGGTATCCATCAAAACGACGACCTGGGTGCCACCAGTCTCGCTGCACCCGATGGGTAAGCAGAGCAGCAGCGTCGAGGCGACGAGAGCCAATCGTGTAGGAGGGTATCGATCGAGCACGCTAATAGTCGCTAGGCAAAGGATTTGGGGCGCCTTGGATAGACCTGAGGTGTCGGTAAGAATACCTGGCCACGGCCAAGCCGCAAATCACCTGAAAGGGCGGTCCTCGGTTTCTGGTGGTGCGCGCTTTTCACTTGTAGAAGTGCGGATGATGCCACAGTCTCCTTATCCTTTCGGAGGCCTTGGTCTGCAGTGAATCGAAGCTGCGGTCGGAACCCCTCCCATGACACGAGTGAACTCCGATAAACCCCAAGAAACCCCTCTGACGCGCCAAAACACGGTGATTGGAGGCAAGTACCGCCTCGGTGAGATCATCGGGTCCGGAGGAGTCGCTTCGGTCTATCGCGCCACGCATACGTGGACGGGACGGGAGGTGGCGGTCAAGGTCCTCAACCGAGATCTGCCGCATTTCGACCAGCTGCGGACGAGCTTCCTCAAAGAGGCGCGGGCCACGGTACGGCTCGATCATCCCAACGTCGTCGATGTCCTGGACATGGGTGAAGACAATTGGGACACCGTGTTTTTGGTGATGGAGCTGCTGCACGGACCCACCCTTCGAGAGGTACTGCTCGAGCACGGCCAGCTTACGGCGCGAGACACCCTGACCATCCTTTCCCCCCTCATCGATGCCCTCGACAAGGCGCACGCGCTCGGGATCGTTCATCGCGATTTCAAGCCCGAGAACGTCATTCTCAGCCTCGACGCCCAGGGGCGAGTGACGCCCAAGCTCCTCGATTTCGGAGTTGCTGAGGTCATTCAGGACGTGCGTGCTCGAGCCTTCCGCGGGGCATCCGAGGTCATCGTCGGAACACCTCAGTACATGTCGCCCGAGCAGGCGCGCGATCAGCGTGAACGCATTGGTCCTCATACGGACGTCTGGGGAGTGGGCGTGGTCCTGTACGAGTGTCTTGCGGGGCGCTCCCCATTCGAGGCGGAAACCAGCGAAGAGGTTCTTCGCGCAGTGTGCGAACAGCCCGTCGATTTTTCATCGATCCCCGAAGAGTTCGTCTCGCTACTCCAAGATGTCTTGGTCCGTTCGACCGACGAACGCATGCAATCGCTGACCGAGCTCACACAGCGTCTCTATGAGATGGGAGTCTCCGAGCGTCCGCCAAGCCAATTGCCGCCCCCCTCCGTTGCGCAGCTTCCGACGCCAAGCGATGCGGCTCGTATGGTCCAGGACAGTCACATTCAGCGAACGCTCTACGGCGTCGGTCCACAGGACGCGCTGCCGCCGCCCGCTCCGCTGCCGAGAACTCAGGTCGACTCCGAACTGCGCGAGGTGCCGCTGCGCTCCGATCGCAAGTTCGTTGCAACGGGTCTCGCCATCGCCCTGGCAACTGTAGTGGCAGCCTGGTGGTCACTGAGAGAGCCCGACACTCCTGTCAGTTCCGTCGTTTCTGAAACGCCCGCTCCCATCGAGGACAAGCGTCCAACGCCTTCACCGGAGCGCGATCTAGCGAATGCGGTTCCGTCTCAGTCGCCGTCCGCGAAAGCACTCCCTGCACAGGACGCCGACGCGATCGACGGTGACGGGACCGCAGATGCCACTTCGGCGCCCGCCGAGGCGACCGAATCGGGTCCCGTCCGCGAGGACCCCGACCCCGACCTCGCCACATTGGAACTCGCCGTACCGGACGCGGCGGTCGAGCCGCCGCCTGTGGTCGAGCCGGTTGCCGATACGACGGACAGTGTTCGCAAGCGTCGTCGATCCCGAAGGAGTCGGCCGATACCGGACGATACGCCTTCGTCTCGGTCTTACGAAAAGCCTCCGGGCCTGGTGACCGAATGGTGAGCGTCTCTCTGGTGCTGCGTTCGCTCGCCCTGCTGATCGTGGTCGGCGCCGGTTCAGTTGCGCTGCTCGCCGCTGCGCCTTCGCAGGCCGTTGCCCAAGAGGTTGCGTCAGGCTCCTCGGATAAGGCGCGGCTCCTATTCGAAGAAGGCGTCGCGCTGGCAGATTCGGGACGTTGGGGCGAGGCTCTTTCGGCGTTTCGAAGCTCACAAGAACTCGTTCCCAGAGCGAGCACTTCATACAACATTGCCAACGCGCTCTACCGTCTCGATCGTCCGGTCGAAGGCCTAGCGGAACTCGATCGCTACGATCGAATGCCCGGAGTGGCCGGCGATCCGTCTGCCGAGTCGCGAGGAGAAGACCTCCGACGACTCTTTGAGAGCGCAGCCGCGGAGCTCCGTCTCGCCATCACACCAAGCGCGGCAGCCTTGTTCGTCGACGGGAAGCCGACCAGCGTCCCCTCGGAGGGAGCACCGATTCTTCTCGACCCGGGCTCGCACTCCGTGCGCGTGACCGCCAAGGGCTACGAGCCTTATTTTCGCGAAATTCGTGTCGAACGTGGCAGCAGGCGATCTTACGTAGTCGCACTTCAGCCCCAACTCGCGGAAACCGTCACCCCGTTGGAAGCGGCGCCGGTTCTGACCGTCACGACCGAATCCGAGCCGTTGGCTCCCGCCGAGCCAAGCGATCGCAAGCGGTTCGTCAAGAGCCCTGGCTTTTGGGCGCTAATCGGCGGTATCGCCGCAGTGGGAATCGGTGTCGGTGTCGCCGTTGCCGTCACCCGAAACGATTCGGGGGCTCCCCAGTGCGGCACTACCGGCACGTGCGCGAGCACCGGCGGTCTCACCGTCAGCTCGTTCTAAGGTCGAGCGTCTAGTTGGGTTACCCTGCGAAAGGGCTGGGTGCCCACGGCATCTGACCGACCTGCAGGTCATTGGCGAGAGCCGAGCGAACGTCCTTCGAGAGCGAGACGATGGACGGATGAGGGCCGTGTAGCAGAAGTGTTGCCGGCAATTCCAGAAGCTGGCGCGGACCGACCCCCATTTCGCGAAGCGCGAAGCGCAGATAGCGGACAGGGCAGCCAGGCTGAGGTTTGCGATCAACGCAGTCGGCGAAGCAGCTGAGGCTGCCGACTCGCAGCTCTAGAGCGTTCGCATCAGACATGAGCATCGAGCTAAGCCGCTGCCCCTGCTCGGCTGACTCGCTATCGATCATCACCGTCGAGCGAAGCTCGCCCGGGCGCGCCAACAGCGGTTCGTACCGCCGAAGCTCTTCCTCGGCCTGTTGTTCAGCCGTCCGCCCTTCCACCCGGAGCACCTCGTGGACCTGCCACAGGACCGTCTCACGGTTCTCAAAGACTATGACGGCGTGATCGCCCAGACGGTGGCGCCTGCGGTCACGCATCTCGCCGATGAGTGGCTGAAGTCTCGGCCGGAGGCGACCGAAATCCGAGGCGGATAGAAGGTCGCGCGATGTCAGCGAGGGAGTTGCGGCCATGGTCGCTCGCCGCGCTCGAGGAGTTGAATTCATTGGCATTAGCTGTCGAAGCGGTGCTCTTACGTGGCTTTCCGAGGTAGGCACACGTCCTCGACAAGTCAAGGCTGAGGAGGGGATCCTCCTTAAATGAAGAGATGCATTTGCAGGATGAACGTGCTGCCTGCCCGGCTTTCCACGTTCCCCTCGACGTCGAAGATCGGCCGGTTGTTGTATTCGAGGGTCACCTTCGCGTTGTGGCCGTAGATGAACATGTTCATACCGACGCCAAACTGGACCATCGCCTCGTTGAGGGCGTCGAACTTGGAGATCTGGGTTAGGAGATAGGGCTGAAACTGGAGGGTCTTCACCTTCCAGGGCAACAACCAACCTATGTTGCCGTAGCCCGTGTTCCCGGTTCCGAGCATCGGATAGGAGTTGCCTCGGCCGTTGAGAGACGTTCCCGAGCCGGGGTCCCCTGGATTCATGATGCCGATGTTCCGGAGGTTGTTGGGACCGAAATCGAGCCAGTAGTAGACGGCATAGGCCGTGAGCGCGCCGCCGTTCTTCGCTTCCAAGGGAAGGTCGACGAAGAAGTCAGCCGAGGCGACAGTATTGGCTCGCTCGCGCACCTCTCCATCCGCTCCGAGGTACGCGATCCCCTTGGGCTGTGAGTAGAAGCCCGTGCCGAGATTCAAGACGCGCTTCGTTCCGATATAGGTGCCCACGGTGTAAGGGAGCACGTCGGACTCGATGTCCCAGAACTGGAGCTGAAAGTACCCCGCATAGGCCCATGTATTGGCAGTGCGGTTGAAGTTTCCGACCTCCGTCGGATTGCCTGTGGTCGGAACGAAAGGCCTCGTCACCGACACACGATAATCGAACAGTCCGGCCTTGCCCTTGGCATAGAGGCCCAGCTGACGGGCGAACTGATCGGTCTGCTCGATCGTGGGCCAGTTCGAGATCGGGGCATCCAGGGTCATCATCGTAATCGTACTGTCGTTCGTCGCACGAGAGATGCCGTTCCAATAGAGAAGGCCGCCACCGATGTAGAGGTGCTCCTTGATCACTGCGAACTCCGCCCACGCGTCGTGGAAGAACAGCGGCTGCTTGAAGCCGCTGCCGGCATCGCGTCGAAAGGTCTGATTGTTGATGCCGAAGTGCATGAGGAGAAAGACGCGCGGGAAAATCTCGCCGAACATCAGGACGCGGGCGCGCCGAACTCCAACGTCGCCGTACCAGGCGGGCTGGCTTCCTTCGAGTTCCGGGGTCTGATCGGCGAGAATCGTGGTGCCCGGATTGAGCTGCATGGCTCGCGTCCAAATCTGCAACCAGAGCGCGATGCGGAAGTACCGAGAGCCATCCTCGTTCAGCGCCCACTGAAGCTTCTTAGCCTCTCCCCCTGATGACATGAGCCCCGGACCTACAGGCTCGAGCGCAGCGTCCGAGTCATCCACTGGATCGACCGGGTCGTCCATCTCTTCGCTCGTGGGTTCTCGCATTCCTGGTGGAATCGGGGGGATCTCGAGGTCCAGACTGTCGTCCAGACCGAGCTTCGCACGAGCTGCGTCGAGCTCCGCCTGTGCGGCGTTGAGCTGCACCTGCGCCTTGTCAAGGGCGTCTTGCGCGTCGCGTGCTGCTGCCTGTCCAGCTTCGACGACTTCGACGACTTCTACCTCTAGGACCTCCACATCCTCGGCGCTCACTTTGCTTGGTGCCAACCCCGTCGCCGTGACGCATGCCAAAGTCACCATCCACACGCACTTGTCTCGTAGCGACGTGCAGCCGCTGTTCTTCTCAAGCCTCATGACATCTCTCCCTGTTCTTGTGGACCTACCGACTAGTGGGCCGCGGTTGGTTTGGATGAACCTGCGGGAACTCGAATATTTTCAACCAGGTCTTGAACCTCTTGAGGTGGGGGCGGGGTGAAGCGGCTCACGATGAAGGCGACGGCAAAGTTGATGAGCATGCCGATCGTACCGATCCCTTCTGGGGAGATACCGAACCAGTACTCGTCTGGGGTGCCGCCCAAGAACTTGAAGTACACGATGTAGCTGGCGGTGAAGAGCAGTCCGACAAGCATGCCGGTCACTACGCCCTCTCGGTTGGCCCGCTTGACGAAGATACCCAAAATGATCGCAGGGAAGAACGTCGAGGCGGCCAGCCCGAAGGCGAAAGCGACGACTTGCGCGACGAAACCCGGTGGATTGATGCCGAAGTAGCCTGCCACCATCACGGCGATCGCCGCCGCAATGCGCGCAGCCAAGAGCTCCTGCTTTTCGGTGATCTGTGGCGCGAACACCCGCTTGAGCAGATCGTGGCTGATGGCGGAACTCACCACGAGCAAGAGGCCGGCCGCGGTTGAAAGCGCTGCTGCCAGCGCCCCCGCGGCGACCAGTGCGATTACCCAGGCGGGAAGGTCCGCGATCTCGGGATTCGCGAGCACGATGATGTCCCGGTCGACGTAGAGCTCGTTCGGGTCGGCGTCGTCCGGGTTGCTGAGCATTCGCTGCCCATGGTCTCCACGTGCCGGCAGGCCGTCCGGGTTCTTCAAGAAGTCGGGCTTGCCGACCAGCGCGTTCCCCGCCACGTATTGGACCTTGCCGTCGTTGTTCTTGTCGACCCATGCGAGCAATCCAGTGTCTTCCCATGTCTTGAACCACTGCGGGATCGACTTTTCGCCTTCGACCGTCTGGTAGCTTGCGTCGGACACGGCCTCGATGAGGTTGGTTCGTGCGAACGCAGCCACGGCGGGAGCCGTCGTGTAGAGGATCGCGATGAAGAGCAAGGCCCAGCCGGCGCTGATTCGCGCGTCGCGCACTTTGGGCACCGTGTAGAAACGAACGATGACGTGAGGAAGGCCGGCCGTACCGACCATCAGTGCTGCCGTGATGCAAAACACGTCGATCTTGGGGCGCGTCCCCTCGGTGTATGCGGCGAATCCGAGCTCCTTGTTCAATCCGTCGAGCTTGTCGAGCAGCTTGATGGACTCCCCGTCGGCAATGCGTGTTCCGATGTCGCCACCGAGGGAGCCTCCGAAGCCAAACTGTGGAATCGGATTGTCGGTGAGGAGAATGCTGATGAATATCGCCGGAACCATGAAGGCGAAAATCAGCACGCAGTACTGCGCCGCCTGCGTGTAGGTAATGCCCTTCATGCCCCCGAGAACCGCGTAGAAGAACACGATCGCCATGCCGATGATGACCCCAGTGTTGATCTCGACCTCGAGGAATCGACTGAACACGACTCCGACGCCGCGCATCTGACCGGCGACGTACGTGAACGAGACGAACACCGCGCAGATGACGGCAACGATGCGTGCGACGCTCGAGTAGTATCGGTCACCGACGAAATCCGGAACGGTGAACTTGCCGAACTTTCGCAGATACGGCGCGAGGAGCAGTGCGAGAAGCACGTACCCGCCGGTCCAGCCCATCAGATAGACCGCGCCGTCATACCCCATGAACGAGATCAGCCCAGCCATGCTGATGAACGACGCTGCGCTCATCCAGTCCGCGCCGGTCGCCATGCCGTTGACGATTGGATGAACGCCGCCTCCTGCCACGTAGAAGTCGCCGGTGGTGCCAGCCCGCGCCTTGATGGCGATGCCGATGTACAGCGCGAACGTCGCGCCAACGAGGAGGAATGTCCAAGTCTTTACGTCCATGATGCTACCTCCTACTCAGTCTTCTTGGACGTTGAACTCGGCGTCGAGCTTCGCCATCAGCCGTGCGTAGACGAAGATCAGCACCACGAAGACGTACATCGCGCCCTGCTGCGCGAACCAGAA
Organism: uncultured delta proteobacterium; assembly: GCA_963845195.1. GTDB lineage: Bacteria > Myxococcota_A > Polyangia > Polyangiales > Houyiibacteriaceae > SG8-38. The sequence continues at coordinate 231,197 of CAWJRH010000001.1, read as the reverse complement.
TCCCAACTTGAAACCGCTTCCTGGAATCCGCCATTGGTTGAGCCAGTCGACCCAAACGATTCCGAACAAGTACGAGACCGTTGCCCAGATCGTGAGCAGCACGAAAAGAATCCGCAGGTTTCTCTTCCAATACCGCGTAGCGTTTTCCTGTTTCCCGTCGGTCGTCATTCCGGTGTCCCGTTTCTCCGCTTCAGCGGTCCCTCGTCATGGTTGTCGTTCGGAAACCTATTTGTCGGTCAGCAGCGCCTCCACGACGCTTGGGTCTGCCAGAGTGGAAATGTCTCCGAGTTGATCTCCTTCGCCGGCGGCAATCTTGCGTAAGATGCGGCGCATGATCTTCCCCGAGCGTGTCTTTGGGAGGCCTGCGGTCACCCGGATTTCATCGGGAGTGGCGATCGGACCGATGACCTGGCGCACCTGTTCTTTGAGTGCGCCCTGGAGCTCATGCGATTCCCAATCGACGCCTGCGATCGGGACGACGAAGGCGAAGATGCCTTGGCCCTTGATTTCGTGCGGACACGGCACCACCGCGGCCTCTGCCACCGCTTGGTGTGCGACGAGCGCGCTCTCGACCTCTGCGGTTCCCAAGCGGTGTCCCGAAACGTTGATGACGTCGTCGACGCGTCCGGTGATCCAGTAGTATCCGTCTTCGTCACGACGGCATCCGTCTCCCGTGAAGTAGTACGGGGGATACTGAGAGAAGTACGTCTCGAGGTAGCGCTTGTGGTTTCCGTGAATCGTTCGCGCCTGTCCGGGCCAAGGATGTTTGATGCAGAGATACCCGCTGACGTCGTTGCCCTCGAGCATTTTGCCCTCTTGGTCGACCAGAAGAGGCTCGATTCCGAACAGCGGCAGCGTCGCCGAACCAGGCTTGGTCGGCGTGGCGTTCGGCAGTGGGCTGATGAGAATTCCGCCGGTCTCCGTCTGCCACCAGGTGTCGACGATCGGCAGGTTCCCGTTGCCGACCACTTCGCTGTACCAGCGCCATACTTCGGGATTGATAGGCTCTCCGACAGTCCCAAGAACGCGCAGCGAGGCGCGACTCGACTTCTTGACCGGTTCGTCTCCCTCACGCATCAGAGCCCGAAGGGCGGTGGGCGACGTGTAAAGCGTCGTCGCCTTGATGTCGTCGACGACGTCCCAGTAGCGGCTCGGTGTCGGATACGTAGGGACCGACTCGAACATCACCGTCGTGACGCCGTTGGCGAGAGGCCCGTAGATGATGTAGCTGTGGCCTGTAATCCAACCGATGTCTGCCGCGCAGAAGTGAATGTCGTCGGGACCGATGTCGAAGACATACTTGAATGAAGAAGCGGCGTAGGTGAGGTATCCGCCCGTGGTGTGAACGAGGCCCTTGGGTTTCCCAGTGGAACCAGAGGTGTAGAGGATGAAGAGCGGATCTTCCGAGGCCATCCACTCTGAGGGGCAGGTGACTCGCTGCTCCGCCATGGCCTCGTGCAACCAGAGGTCACGTCCTTGTGCCATCGGGACTTTGGTGTCTGTTCGCTTGACGACCAGCACGTGCTCGACCAGCGAGAGACCTTCGACGGCGTCGTCTGCAATCCCCTTGAGCGGAATGCGTTTTCCGCCGCGGAGCCCCTCGTTTGCAGTGACCAGGACCTTGGCATCGGCGTCGATGATGCGGTCGCGAAGCGCCTCGGCGCTGAAGCCACCAAACACGATGGAGTGGACTGCACCGATGCGTGCGCACGCCAGCATCGTGTAGGCGAGTTCAGGCACCATCGGCAGGTAGATACAGACGCGGTCGCCTTTGCGGACGCCTAGCGACTTCAGGAGATTCGCCATTCGTCCGACGGAAGCCTTCAGCGCGCTGAACGAGATGTGCTCGTACTCACCGGGCTCGTCGGCCACGAACAGAATTGCGGTCTTGTCGGGGGTTCTGGCCGCATGTCGGTCGACGCAGTTGACCGCGGCGTTCAGCCGTCCGCCCGCGAACCAGACGAACTCACCTGGGCCGTGTTCCTCGAACATGCCGTGTGGCTCGTGAAACCAATGAAGCTCTTGGCTCTCTTTGCGCCAATAGGCTTCGCGCTCTTTGAGACTGTTTTCGTACTCTGCCTCGTAGTCGGCGAGGCTCTTGATTCGTTCTCTCGTCTCGAGAGTTGGTTGTTGAAGTGTCATCTCTTCGCCCTACACCTCTTGTCTGAATGGTGAGCAAGACACCGCCGAGTAATAACAAATAAGGCTATCGCCGGGCAATCCCCGAATCATTCCTCGATTGAAGGGTCACTCGGAATCGGCTGCCGCGCGGATTGAGGCCGACATCGCTCGGAGTTCGACCGGGACTTCATCCCGCAGGCTGAAGGCGAGCAGGCTTTTCACGATTCGGTGGATCCGTTGGGCTTCATCGACGATGACGCGCTTCGGCGCATTCTTTGCGTTGGGGCCGCCAGTTAGGTTCTTCGCGACCCTCAAAATGCCGGCGCGACGTCCCGTGTCCGATTGCCGCGAAAAAACCCAAGAGGGCGCGCTCGTGATTCTTGTTCAGGTCATGCGTACCCGATCGCCTGCAGGCGTTCGGCAACCTCGTCGAGGATGACCGGGTCGTCAATTGTCGCCGGCATCTTCCATTCGGTTCGATCGGCGATTCTCTTCATGGTGCCTCGCAGGATCTTGCCAGAGCGAGTCTTGGGAAGTCGCTGAACGACGATTGCCATCTTGAACGAAGCGACTGGACCTATGTCGTCGCGAACCATCTGCACCACTTCGCTGACGATATCGTGGTTCCGTCGATCGACTCCAGCGTTCAAGACGAGGAACCCGAGAGGCACTTCCCCCTTGAGCTGATCGGCCACACCGATGACGGCGCACTCGGCCACGTCTGGGTGTGCCGCGACGATCTCCTCCATGCCGCCCGTGGACAGTCGGTGCCCTGCGACGTTGATGATGTCGTCGGTTCGCGACATCACGTAGACGTAGCCGTCCTCGTCGATGAACCCGGCGTCCGCGGTCTTGTAGTACCCCGGAAACTCCCGCATGTACGACTCGACGAAGCGGTCGTCATCGTTCCACAGGGTAGGCAGAGTCCCCGGTGGAAGCGGGAGCTTCACCACGAGCGCGCCCGTCTTGCCCGGCTCCACGGCGCGGCATGCTTCGTCGACGACCTGGACGTCCCAGCCGGGCACCGCGACGGTTGGCGAGCCATGTTTGACGGGGAGCTGTTCAATCCCGAGGCAGTTGGCGCAGATCGCCCAACCGGTTTCTGTCTGCCACCAATGGTCGATTACGGGCACCCCAAGCTTGGCTTCTGCCCACTGCAGCGTGTCGGGATCGGACCGTTCCCCCGCGAGGAAGAGCGAGCGAAGCGTGCTGAGATCGTAGTCCGCGAGAAGAGAGCCCGTTGGGTCTTCCTTCTTGATTGCACGGAATGCAGTAGGTGCAGTGAAGAGGCATTCAACGCCGTGGTCGGCGATCACGCGCCAGAAGGCCCCGGCGTCAGGGGTACCCACGGGCTTTCCCTCATAGAGAATGGTCGTGTTCCCGTTGAGAAGAGGACCGTAGACGATGTACGAGTGCCCAACCACCCATCCGACGTCCGAAGCCGCCCAGTACACATCGCCGGGTTCGATTCCGTAGACGCTGCGCATCGTCCACTGCAGGGCAACGGCGTGGCCTCCGTTGTCGCGGACGACTCCCTTGGGGATGCCGGTGGTCCCCGACGTATAGAGAATGTAGAGCGGATCCGTGGCGAGCACCGGGACGCAGTCGTGTGGTTCGGCGGACGCCATTGCGTCTTGCCACGAGACGTCGCGACCTGCGGTGAGTTCGCACTCACAGCTCTCGCGCTGGCGAATGATGCAGCCCTCGGGTTTGTGCTCGGAGAGTTCGATCGCTTGATCGAGCAACGGCTTGTACTCGATGACGCGGACGCCCTCGATGCCGCACGATGCGGATACGATGATTTTCGGCTGTGCGTCATCGATCCGGGTTGCGAGCTCCTGCGGAGCAAAGCCGCCGAATACCACGGAGTGCACGGCACCTAAGCGCGCACAGGCAAGCATGGCGATCACCGCTTCGGGGATCATCGGCATGTAAAGCAGCACACGATCGCCCTTAGCTACCCCGCGCGCCGCAAGCGCACCTGCGAAGCGCGCTACTTCGGCCCTTAGTTGACGATAGGTATATGTCCGGTGCGTGTGCGTGACGGCACTGTCGTAAATCAGCGCCGCTTGGTTGCCGCGCGTCGCGACGTGACGGTCGAGCGCGTTGTAACAGGTGTTGAGCTTCGCCCCGGTGAACCACCGGTAGAACGGCGGTTTGCTGTCGTCCAGCACGCGCTCCCAACGTTCGATCCAGTCGATTCCTTCGGCGACCTCTCCCCAGAAAGCTTCGGGGTCCTCAAGCGACTTCCGGCGTATCTCAGAGATTTTGGACATCTTCTTTCTCTCCGGCGCGCGAGAATACCGCCTCGCTCACGCTATGGCGAGAGTGTTTGGGACTCGCGCGGGCGGCAGCTACGCTCCACGGGTGAGCACACGCGGATCTCGAGGGGGATCACCTGAAGGGGGCGCAAAATCTTCAGCGCGCGCCGTGCGATTCTCTCCGAATGGCGCCGGTATCGGCAAGCCCGCATCGATTGTGCTCATCGATGCTTCGCTGGTGGCGGACGCCGCGCCAGAGACCTGGCAGGTGCGACCGACGTTCAACGAGGGTGCGACCGTCGTTTCAGTCGCGATCGACGCGGAGACGAGTCTCTATGGGACGGGGGAGGTTTCGGGTTCGCTCCTGCGAAACGGCGCCAGCACCGTCGTGTGGGCACGGCAGCCCTTTCGGATCGACCCCGATGGGGCGGCGGTTCCGAACTACGACGAGCAGTCACCGAGCCTCTATCAGGCCCACCCATGGGTCCTCGCGGTGCGCCGGGACGGGTCCTCGTTCGGCGTGATCGCGGAAACCACGCAACGCCTCGCGATCGATCTCGAAGGCGGCATAGGGCTGAGCGCCGAAGAACCGTTTTCCGTAATCGTGATCGAAGGCGATAGTCCACAGGCCGTCGTTTCGCGCCTCGCGCTTCTGACCGGGTGCATCGAGCTGCCCCCCCATTGGGCCCTCGGCTACCATCAGTGCCGTTTCTCGTACTACCCCGACGCCGAGGTCCGCGCACTTGCCGATGAGTTCCGTCGCCGTGCGATCCCCTGCGATGCGATCTGGATCGACATCCACTACATGGATGCATACAAGGTGTTCACGTTCGACCCTGAGCGATTTCCCAACCCTCGCGAGACCAACGCGTACTTGCGGAAACGGGGAATCCATTCGGTCTGGATTCTCGACCCTGCGATCAAGGCTGAGCCAGGATACTCGATGTACGACGAGGGCCTGGCGAACGGTCATTTCATGACCACGCCAGAGGGCGATACGTATCTTGGAAGCACCTGGCCGGGCGACGCTGCTTTCCCCGACTACACGCGCCCCGAGACCCGTGCGTGGTGGGGCGAACGCACCCGCGACTTCCTCGAGCACGGCGCGGACGGGCTCTGGCTAGACCTCAACGAACCGGCCCTCATCCTGCCGCCTGGCGCCGAGCTGCCCGAAGACCTGCGCCATGCGGGTGGCGGCGACCTTCCCGCCGGTGACCACGCGACCTATCATAACGTGTACGGACTGTTGATGTCCCGCGCGACACATGAAGCCATGCGCGAAACTCGACCGAATCGACGGCCGTTCGTTCTTTCTCGATCGAACTATCTCGGTGGGCAGCGCTATGCGGCCACCTGGACCGGTGACAACGTGTCGAGCTGGAAGCACTTGGCTTGGTCCGTGTCGATGGTGCTCAACCTCGGCCTGTCCGGGCAACCGTTTTGCGGCCCCGACATCGGCGGCTTCGCGGGTACACCGACGCCCGATCTGTTTGCGCACTGGATCGGCGTTGGAGCGTTGCTTCCCTTCTGCCGAGCGCACACCGGCCTCGGCGGAGAGCAGGAGCCGTGGTCCTTTGGCGCGGAAGTTGAACTCACCGCGCAGAAGGCGCTTGCGCGACGCTACAGGCTGCTTCCCTATCTCTACACTCTCTTCGAAGAGGCCAGTCGCAATGGCCTGCCGGTTGCGCGTCCAGTATTCTTCGCCGATCCCTCCGACCCTGCCCTTCGCGAGGAGGATCACGCGTTCTTGCTTGGCGATGACGTGCTGGTGGTCCCGCGTCTCGCGACCGAACCGGGTCGTGAGTTTCGTTTGCCGAGGGGTCACTGGCGTCCGCTGACTCTCGACCGCGAGCCGTCTGCGGAGGATCCGGCCCTGCCCGACCTCTACGTGCGCGGCGGCTCCATTCTGCCCGTCGGGGAGGGTGGACAGAACGCGCGCGAAGCCTTCGAGGCGGACCTGTCTCTCTGGGTTGCCTTCGATGAAGCCGGGCATGCCGAAGGTCGACTCTACGAAGATGGCGGAGACGGATATGCCCACCTCGACGGTGATTTCAGTCGCACGACCTACCGAGCGCGCGCGGTCGGCAGTGGGGCGGATGTAGAGGTGGTGGACCGCCAGGGGCTGCGTCCCTCGATGCACCCGGAGCCTCAGATCGAGGTGCTCCCCGACTAGTGTGGCTTGTCGAGCACGCGCTTGGCCAAAGGCCGGAGGAGCAGTCCGTAGAACATTTCGAGGTAGCGCCGGGTTTCCTGGCGTTCGAGCGAGGTGATGTACTTCCAAAACCCGTAGACCCGAGACAGCTTGAGCAGGTTCTCGGCGTACAGGTCCCAATTGAAGTTTTCGAGCGTCCGCTTGATCGCTGCGTCCGATACCGTGTTCCAGGTCTCGGGACGCTCCTTGCAGTCACGGAGGAACGTGAGAATCTTCGCGGCGCTCTCGGCGCCTTGCGTGGGGTCGATGTGAAATCCGGAGACGCCGTCTTCGATGATCTCGAGCGGGCCTCCATAGCGCGTCGCGAAGGTAGGCAGCCCCGAGCTCATCGCCTCGACCACGGTCAGGCCAAACGCTTCGAAGAGCGCGGGCTGCACGAATGCGCCTCGGTGGTCGGCGACGACCCGGTAGAACTCACCCACTTGATTCTTATCGGTTTGCATTTCGAGCCAGCGAACGTCGCCTTCGAGGTTGTACTCCTCAAACAGCCGATGAGTGCGCTCGATCTGTTCGCGTTCGTCGCGGTCGCCCGATAGGTTCGGGTCGAGCCTACCCCCCACGATCAGCAGGTTCGCTTCTCGTCGAAGCTCCGGACTCTGAGCATACCACTCGAGGAATCCAGCCATGTTCTTGATGCGGTCGAGTCGCGACATCGCAAACAGAAGAGGCTTTTCTCTGTTTTCGAAGGTTCCGCGATGCGCGCTGGCCGGATTCCCGAAGACCATCTCCTCGATCTCTTCACGAAGCTCGTCGGGGCGGTGGTCCCTCGCTGAATACGGGAAAAACACCCGCGCATCGGCACCTGGAGAAACGATGTTGAACTTCGGATCGAAGCAATCGATTCCCGAGATGACACGATAGAGCTTCGGCAAGGAGAACGTGCTGTAGCTCTCGTACTGCCCCACGCTCTCGTCCGTGCCAGCGATCTCTTGGAAGGTGCTGGTGATGATGAAGTCGGCAGTGTTCATTGCCATGAGATCCGCTGTGTACTGGGCGGCGAAGTGGTGGTCGGACTCGTGGTTTTGCCAGTGAAGGTCCGAATGCAGGTACTTCGTCTTCTCGAGGGCGTGCGCAATGTTGCACTGTGTGACGCCGAGGCGGTGCGCGATGATGCTCGCAACGAGGTTTCCGTCCGAGTAGTTGCCGATGATGAAATCCGGGCGCGCACCGAGGTCGGAAATCAGCTCACGCTGGGCGTCGTTCGCGAAGCGCTCGAGATATGGCCAGACTTCGAAACGGGAGATCCAATGCGGGATGACCTTGCCGCTTTCGTATTCACAGAAGGGAACCCGCAGGATACGAGCGTTCGCGGTGCCGTGAATCGGCTCGATTCGTTGGTCACATGTCGTGCCGTCCGCCTCCGGAATCAGTCGGGTGACGACGACGATCTGCGGCTCGATGTCGAGTCCCTGCTTATGGATCGATTCACGCATCTCGCGTTCGAGCGCGCGAACCTGGTCGAGGATGTAGACGACCTGTCCTCCGGTGTCAGGCTTTCCAAGGACGTTGGACTGGCCGAAGTACCCATGAGGCGAGATAATCGCGATCGAAAAAATCATCGGCATCCGGCCGAGGAAGCGATAGAGCTTCGCCGCCGACGGGGCCTCGAGCACGTCGAGTAGAAGTTCCATCGTTTCGCGGATGCGCTCAGGTGTTCGTCCCCAGCCTCGCTCGAAGCCGAGCCGGCTGAGTTCACGATCGAGGTCGTCGCCGTTGACCGACTTGAGCATCTCGATCGCCTCATCGAGTGCGTCGCGCAGTTCGTCGGGGCTACCTAGCTTGCCGTTCAGCATCAGCTGCTGCCCCTGGACTTGGTGTACCTGCAGGAAATCAAATAGGAGCTTCTGGCCTTCGCCGCCGTTCATGAAGAGGCGCCCGGCGAGGTGCTTGTTGAGGAACTCGACTCCGCGACCGATGCTCTTGACCTCCCGCAGCTTGGGAAAGCCACGTTCGAACGGGCTGAGGTCGATTTCTAGGACATATCGGTCTCCGGCAGGAATGCCGGCGGCTACCCGTTCGCGGACATCCATGTATTCGGATACCGAGAGCTCGCGACCGTGCATCCCGTCGGTGTCGACTTGCAGATACCGCCAGCGGCCGACGCGACTTCGGACTGCGAAGCAGATGAAAGGATCGCTGATGACGGCCTCCTGCGTATGACGCATCAGCTTGGGCATCTTCGTCGAGCAGAGCGGCAAGCCTGCGTCGCTTTCGCAGAACTGCTCGCACTCGTGAGTGAGGTCAGACCAGAGGAGGAACTGCCGATCAAGCGCCTTCAGCCGTCTAAAGAACAGGTACATCGGCTCTCGATGCGACTCTAGAAGTGCTGCCAGGTGTTCGATCATGCTTGGTCCTCGGTTGGGATACGGATATCGCCCAGAAAGTCATAGTAGTCGATTCCGTCGATAACCCCCCATGCATGTGGCGCTTTCGAAAAGTGAACGCGCGGTCGCCCTCGTAGGACTTCCAGCTCTTTTGTGTGGTTGCTGACGACGACGCCAAGCGTGTCGCCTGAGAGCATGTCCGCATCGTTGCCGGAGTCGCCTGCCACGAGCAGCCGCTCTGGCGACAAGTTCCATTTAAAGCAGAAGAAGCGAATTGCGAGACCGAGCGAGGCTCTCACCGGAACCACGTCGAGCCAAATCTCGTTGTCGCCAATCAGCGTCACGTGGAGGCCTTGTCGTCGTACATCGCGCTGGATCTCTCGGATGGACGGGGCAGTTTCAGGGTCGAGTCGATAGCGCAAGCGGTAGCGGGCGTCCGAATCTACGGGTTCGATGCCCGGGATCGATTGCAACGCCGCTTTCACCTCTTCGGGGTTCCAACGGTAGCGTATCTGCCGCTCCCAGGATCGATCGGTTAGGAGTCGAGATCCGTAGTGCAGTTCGGTGCCCGACGCCGTGATGAGCAGATCCGGCACCGGGACGTTGAGCTCCTCCATCAGGACGAGTGCTTCTTTCAGAGTCCGACCCGTCGCAATACCGAAACCTACGTTGGTTTCACTGCTCGACAGCCTGTCGATGAGGGTGGCAAGCGCCTCGTCGTCGCCAGTCAGGGTGTTGTCTACGTCGGTGACGAGAATGCGATCGATCCCAGCGAGCCGACTGTGTTGCAGGTGAATCGGAGCCGGCCGACGGGCCTTGACCACTCGGGTCACTTCCTGGAGGTAGCGGCTCGCGTGGCTTTCCCAGGAGTAGTGCTCGTGCGCGGCTTCGAGACCGTCTGCGGACCATCGTTCCCAGCGCTCGCGGTCGCTGAGCGCATCGCGGATTGCCTCGCCGATCGCCGTCGAATCGAGCGCGTCGACGAGGATCCCGTTCTGGCACGTCTCGAGAATATCCTGCGGGCCCCCGTCGTTCGTGGCGACGATCGGCAGGCCGGTCGCAGACGCCTCGAGGAGCGTAAGCCCGAATGGTTCGGTCAGCGCTGGGTTTACGAAGATGCCTCCCGACTTGGCTGCGATCCGAAACAGGTCGGGCACGTCGTTCGAGGCGTGGTGCTTCGGGTAGGCAGCCGAACCGTAGAGGTCGTAGCGATCGATGAGCAACAGAATGCGCCTCAAGACGCGACGCGCGCCCGCAGGCATCTCGCTGATGTCGTCCCGATTCCCCGCCACGATGACCAAGTTGGCCTTGTCTCTGAGCCCGTCGGTCTTACCGAATGCCTCGACGAGTCCGTCGAAGTTCTTTCGTTCGTCGGGACGTGCGAGCGCGAGCACGATTGGTTTGGTCGGGTCGGAGAGAAACCGCTCGAGTTCGGTCGCAATCGGTGGTGCCGTCCAAGGTTCCTCGGGGGGTGAGAACCGCGAGAGATCGACGCCAGGCGGAATGACCGTCATTCGGCCTGGCTGATAGTGATCGTAGAGTTCGTACTGTTCTCGAACTTCCTGGCGCGTGCTTGTGATGACCAACGCGGCACTTTCGAGGGCCTGCTCTTCGGCTTCGATGCGCTGTGCGAACCGGTACGTCTGTTCGCTGGCCTCGCCCTTGGTCGCGAGGCGTGCCTGCTTGACGCGTCCGAGAGAGTGTCCCGTGAAGATGAATGGGACGCCGAGTAGTTTGGCGAGCTGTGCTCCCACGTAACCGGCGTCCGCGTAGTGGCCGTGGATGACGTCCGGGGTTCGACCCTGTGATCGCACATAGCGCGTCACCTGGTCGAGCAAGCTATCGAGATGCGGCCACAGATTCTCTTTGCGAAGGTAGCGCCGCGGTCCGAAGGGGATTCGTACGATTTGCGCGCCTTCGCACAAAGACTCGAACGGCTCGCCATAGATCGGGTCGACTCGACTGTCCTCGATGAGACGCGTGATCACATCGACACGATCCACGTCGGGGCGGGCAGCGAGCGCACGGGCCTGGTCGACGACGTAGGAGACCTGGCCGCCGGTGTCGGCGTCTCGTCCAAGCTCGATCTCCTGCCCGCGCACCAGCCCATGCACCGTGAGAGACATGACGTAGAGCCGGTGGTGACCAGGCGCTCCAATCGACCCCGCGCTGGTGTTCTTGGCCCAGTCGGCGAGGTGCTTTTCGTAGAGGGCAAAATCGGTCGTGGTTGCTCCGCGAACACTGCACAGGTCCGCGGCGAATGCTGCCGCTCGGTCGAGCGTGGCCTGGTGGTCCCAGCACTGCATCAATCCGAGGCACACGATGGCGCTGAACGCATCGCCGGCTCCCACCGTGTCGACTAGCTCGCGCACAGGCGGGGCCGGCACATCGAACACACGCGTCCCATCTGTGATCGAGAGTGCGCCCTTGCTGCCGCGTGTAACGATGACGCCTTTTGATCCGTGGGCACGCGCAAGCGCGCTGGCCGCGTCGCGGCATCGTTCGAAGGTGTCGGTCGATTGCGACGTCAGGATGGCGAGCTCTTTGTCGTTGAGCTTGACCCAGTCGGTGTTCGCTATGCACCAGTCGACTTTGTCACGGGTCCACCAGGGCTCGCGGAGATTGATGTCGACGAACGACAGAGCGTCTACGTCGTCCTTCAGCGTGCGTAGCGTATTCCAGCTTGGCTCCGAACGGAGTGCGAGAGTCCCGTGGTAGAGGAGGCCGGGGGGCTCCGGGGCGAGGGCGTTTCGCGCGGCTTCCAAGCCGATGAAGTCCCACGCCTGCTCGGGCGGTATGTCGTAGTGATTCTCGCCGTCGACGATCGATGCGAGCACGTGTCCAGTGGGCCGCTTTGGGTCGGCCTGGATCCCGTTCGTCGATAGGTCCCAGCTGATCATCCGGTCGAGGACTTCTCGGCCGCGCGGGTCCTCACCAACAGCGCTGACGACGAGAGGATTGGCCCCAAAGCCGCGCAGATGCCACGCCACGTTGAACGGAGCGCCGCCAAGAACGCGACTTCCATCGGCGAAGTGGTCGAACAACACCTCTCCGAAGATCACTGGTCGTTTTTGAGAACGATGCACCGGGCTTTAGCTACCGCTTCGGTGGGTGCGTTTGCGTGGATACCCCGCTACGCTCCGCCATGCTGGCATGAGCATACCACGGTCGCTACTCGCGTCAGACTTGGATGGCACACTGATTCCTCTCGAGCGTGATCCGCAGAGATTGCGCGAGGTTGAGGATTTCGCCAATGCAGCACTCAGTGCGGACCGCTTGGGGCTCGCATACGTGACCGGTCGTCATCGTTCTCTGGCCGAGGCAGGAATCCACGAATTTGGGCTTCCCCAGCCAGATTTGCTCGTCTGCGACGTGGGAACGACTCTCTATCACCGGACGCTTGCCGGGTTCGTCGCGGACGCCGACTACGCCGCGCAGATGAAGCGGGCCTTTGGGGGATTGGTCGGTGACGACGTGCGTACTGCGATCGGCTCGATCGACGGAGTTTCTCTTCAAGAACCAGAAAAGCAAGGCACTTTCAAGATCAGCTACTACACGGAAGGGCGCCCGGAGAAGGTCGTCGAGGCCATACGCGAGCGACTGGCCGGGGTTGGTGCAGATGCGAATCTCGTGACCAGCCTCGACGCCGTGAATGGTCGGGGGCTCGTCGACGTTCTGCCCCCCGGAGTGGCCAAGGATACTGCGCTGCGCTTCATTCATGAACACACTGGCGTCGACGAGGATCGACTCGTGTACGCAGGCGACTCCGGAAACGACCTTGCTGCGATGCTCTGCGGCTATCGTGCGGTGGTCGTTTCCAACGCCGATCCGACGCTCAAACGCGCCCTCGTCGCCTCGCTCGACGCCGAAGCGCTGTCGAGCCGCGTCTATTTCGCCCAACACCCGTACGCACGTGGCGTGCTAGACGGATGCCGGCACTTCGGTCTTCTTGAGTAATTCGAGTAACGCGCCATGCACCGCCGGATGGTTTGCGATCTGGAGGTGGCTCATCCCTGGAACGATGGAGCCACCCGAAAACGCGATCCGCTTTGCAGGCTCTGGGGCATCCCCGGTGGCGCTCGGTAGTCGTACGAGAAGGTCGCCGAGAAGCTGACCGAGTGGATGCGCAGGATCTCGCGATATCGTCGTGGCCACGAAGTAATAGCCGACGCCATCGATCAGCGGAATGTTCTGCCGTGCGTTCGCGAACACGGACGCGGGCTCTCCCGCTTCCCACTCTTCGTCGATTGTGTACCCGTGCCGGAGGTCTTTGACGCCTGCGCTTCGGCTCGTGAGCAACTCGGCGGGCACCTGCGCCCCAGCGGCGTCGACACGTGCGAGTATCGAGGCGAACGCGTGTACGGCCTTCTCCAAGGGCGCCCCGAGGTGCGGTGAGCCGAGGCAGACGACGTGCCGCAGTTTCTCGGACCAGGCTTCGCCGTTCACGCTCCCATAGTGCGCTGCACTGCGCGCGACGAGACCACCCATGCTGTGACCGATGAGTGCGATCTCTTCGACCTCGACGGGATACTGTTCGAGCAGTTCAGTCAGTAGTGAGGCGAGGGCGCGCCCGTTCACCGATACGTGTCGACCGCTGTTGTATCGAAGGTAGATCGGCGTGAAGTCGAGGGTATCGCGGAGTCTCGTTCCGAGGGTCACGTTCGGATCGCCGTAATTGGCCGCTGAGGAGACACTCCAGAACCACTCGGTCGCCGCCAGACCGTGGACGAAGACGGCGACCTTGCCGGTGGCCGTTGGGTAGGCGGCCTCGATGGCTTCGCGCGTCATCGGCACCAGACGGCCGTCGTGCCGAATGGTCATGCCGAGGTCGAGTCGACTCCGCCGTTGGCTGAGATAGTCGCCCCAGAAACCGTTGACGGAAGACTCGAGGTAGTCGACGACCCAGCTCGGACTGCCCGCCGCCGTCGAACTGACCGGCGTTGCGAGACGGTCTTCGAGAGCTTGGACCTCGAGGCCCGCCTCCGCCGCGTCTAAGGCGGCGTTGACGGAAAACCTCGTGACTCCATTGACGACTCTGATCGATTCAAAAACAGCGGACGATATTGCCGTCTGCACTCCCGTGACGAGTTCCGCGGTCGTCTTTGCAGGCTCGATGGGAGCGAATCGGCGTTTGGAACGATCGACGACTGAGTCGTGCGTTCGTTGAACTAGATTCGTGGTTTCTTCGACGACGTCGAAAACCAGGTCGATGAACCCTCGTGTGCGGTTACGACGCTCCACGAGGGTACCTCATCATACGTGGTCGACGGCGTCTAGCGCTGCCGTTACCAGCTTCGGTTCGAGCGGTTGTTGTCGCGCGGTCGGTCGTTCGCGCGATCGACGCGAATGGTGCGGCCGTCGAGAGTCGAGCCGTCGAGCTTCTCGATCGCGTCTGTTGCAGACTGATCGTCCTCGTACGTCACGAATCCGAATCCGCGTGAGCGGCCGGTCTCTCGGTCGGTAATCACTTTGGCGTCGACAACAGTGCCGTACGCTTCGAACGCTTGCTGAAGCTCGGAGTTGGTCGTGTTCCAGCTCAGGCCACCTACGAATAGTTTCTTGCTCATCTGTCTCTCATCGATCTACTTGAGCCCGGACGGAATTCGATTCCGAACCAACGCTCTTCGTGTCTGGGTGCCGCTGTTGTCTTTCGACCTCGAACCGTTTGTGAGTGTCACGGTGCAGGTCTGAGGAACAGGTCGGCAGCGTGCTGGCCCCCCCGAAATGGGCGAACCTGACCCCCTTTTGGAGGCTGCCGCTGCACATAGCAGATGACCCAGGTGCGTCCAGCACCCACTCGATCCGACCGCGCATGCTCAAAATCCCGGCCGAAAACGGGTCGATCAGGCAGTTTCGGGGGAGCTCCAGTCGGGTTGCCCGGTCGTGGCGAGCACGGCGTTCCAAAGGTCGCTCTCGAGCGACATCTGCTTGGTTTCGGCCACCGCCGTCGAAATCGGCACGTGCACGATCTCGTTGCTCCAGTACCCGATCATCGCATCCGTCTTGCCCGCCATCGCCGCGTGAACGGCCGCTCGCGCCATCCGATCGCTGAGGATGCGGTCCCAGGCGTTGGCGGGGACGCTCCGAATTGCATAGCTCGGGTCGATGTACTTGAGGTTCAGTTCGAGCTTCCGTTCATCGAAGTGCTTCTTGATTCGATCGCGGAGGTAGGTGCCGATATCCTGGAACTTGAGATTGCCAGAGCGATCGCGCTCGGCGTTCTCTGCCGTGAAAAGGTGCTGCCCGGCGCCCTCTGCGACGACGACGAGGGCGTGCCCGCGCGTCAAGACGCGGCGCTCGAGCACATCCAAGAAGCCGCCTTCCCCTTCAAGAGGGAACTCGACTTCGGGAACGAGCACGAAGTTCGCTTCCTGGCTTGCCAGTGCCGCGCCCGCCGCGATGAAGCCCGCACCACGACCCATGACCTTGACCAGGCTGACGCCGTTGGGCGCGCCCTTCGCTTCGACGTGCGCGCCTCGGAGCACGTCGCTTGCGACTTCGAGCGAGGTGACATAGCCGAAACTGAGTTCGACGTAGGGGACGTCGTTGTCGATGGTCTTGGGTATCCCGATGACCGACTTGTGCAGCCCGCGTCGAGCGATCTCCTGCCGAAGCTGATGAGCACCCCGCTGCGTGCCGTCTCCGCCAATGCAGAAGATGATGTCGATCTGTTTGGCTTCGAGGAAGTCGACCAGCACCTCCGGGTCGTGGGCACCGCGCGAGCTGCCCAGCACCGTTCCGCCCATGTAGTGGATGTCCTTGACGAAGCGCTGCGTCATGAAGGCCGGCTCGAGCCCTGTATCTGGATTGAGCCCTGCGTAGCCGTTTCGGATGCCGAGAATGCGCCGCACTCCGTAGTTGAACGACAACTCGAGGAAGCCGGAGCGAATTACGTTGTTGAGCCCGGGCGACAGGCCTCCGCAAGTGACGAACGCTGCCGTCGTCTCGCCTGGGTCGAAGAAGAGTTTGCGACGCGGCCCCGCCTCTTCGAACGAGAGCTCGTCGGTGTGGAACCCGCCTACTTTGACGTGCCGGGCGACTTCCACGCGGACGGAGTCATCGGCAAACGTGCGCCTCTTTGCCACCAGCGGCGACTCGTGCTCGCAGGGTCCGAGGGTCGGGATAATGAGATCGCTCTGCGCGGGCGGATTCTGTGGGGGTTTGGAGAGTGAACCATCCATCTTGGAATTCGCGCGTTGGCCGCGACAACGAGAGTGTGGACCGCGCCATCTCGGTTTCAAGCCTAAAGCCGCGCGCGGCCAAGAACGCTCAGATCGCGTCGGTGATTGAGCGATCCGTTGCTTCGGTCAGCGCCCGTAACGCGCTCGAAACATTTCCGCCGAGCGAACCCTCGTTGAGGCGCCAAAGCCAGTTGTCTCCAACGGTGCCAGGCGCGTTCATTCGATGCCGACCGTCAAGACTGAGGATGTCTTGTAGCGGAAAGATCGCAGTGTCGGCGACCGAACTGGAGACGGTACGGACCGCGGCGGTGGCAATCTCCGAGCTCTGGTCGGTTCCGAGGTAGCTATGCACCGTGCGAAGCGTGGCGTAGGCGCTGGCGTCTTCGAGGGCTCTGGTTGCGAGGGTATCGTACCATCCGCGCGTCGTATCGTTATCGTGCGTCCCCGTGAACGCGACACTGTTGCGGGGATACTGATGCGGCAGGTGAATCGTCGAACCGACGTCGTCTCCGAAACCGAACTGGAGAACTTTCATCCCCGGGTACCCATACCGATCCCGAAGTGCGAAGACTTCGGCTGTCGCTGCGCCCAGGTCTTCGGCGATCACCGGCAGCTCCCCGAGAGCTCCGATTAGCGTATCGAAGAACGACTCGCCTGGAGCCTCGATCCATTCACCACCTTCGGCAGTCGCGTTCTCGGCGGGAATGCGCCAGTAGCGTCGGCACCCGATGAAGTGATCGAGGCGCAGCACGTCGAAGAGATCGAGTTGGCGCCGCACTCGGCGCGTCCACCAGTTGAAACCACTCTGTTCGTGAGCGGTCCAATCGTACAGCGCGTTGCCCCAGCGCTGCCCGTCGGCGTTGAATGCATCGGGCGGCGCGCCCGCGACGTGCGTCGGTTCTCCTCGGGGATCCAGCAGGAACAGCTCAGGTTGCGCCCAGACGTCCACGCTGTCGTGCGGAACGAACATCGGCATATCGCCGATCAGTTGGACTCCCTTATCCGCGCAGTATCGTTTGAGCGCGTGCCACTGCCGATCGAACAGGAACTGCTCGAACGCCAGGCCGTTGGTTTCGTGTGCAAGATCGCGCCTCGCTGCATCGAGTGACGCCGCGTCTCGGTGGGCGATGTCGCTTGGCCATCGAGACCAAGCTCGGTTCCCGAATCGGCGCGTGAGTGCGACGAAGAGGCAGTAGTCGTCGAGCCAATGCGACTGCCGTCCCCGGTACTCCGTGAACTCTTCTTGGGTCGCGTGCGGTGGGTTCCGTTCGAAACTTTCATGTGCGTCGTGCAGAAGCTTCGAGCGGAGCGCCTCGGAGTGTTCGAAGCTCGACTTCCCGTAGGTGCTGCCCAACGGAACACCGGCGAGTGCGTCGGGCGAGACCAAGCCGTCGTGGACCAACTGCTGCGGTGAGATCAGCATGGGTTCGCAGGCGAACGATGACAGGCTCGAGTAGGGGGAATACCCCGAGCCGATCGGATTGAGCGGCAGCGTCTGCCACCAGGCCTGGGCCGATTCAGCCAAAAAGTCCGCGAAGGCGTATGCCGAGGGACCGAGGTCTCCCGAGAACGGACCCGAAGGCAGAGAGGTCACGTGGAGCAGAATTCCGCTGCGGCGAGGTAGGCTCATCGATGGTCAATCCGTGCGGCCGTTGCGCTCCGCGAGGAGCACGAGCGCGGAGAAGGGCTCGACCCGGTATTCGCGGCCTCGAACGATCGGCGCGTACTCAGGGTCGCAAAAGTCGTCCGGCGCGTCGCGATGGGTGTCGATCAGCCGACGCCACTGGGTCGCCCTGGCTGCGGGCATCTCCGGCAGTTCGAACACGAGCGGCTCGGAAAAGGCGTTGACGATGACGTGCCACCAATAGATCCGCGCTTCGACGGTGAACGCGAGCGTATGAGAATGATCGGCGATGTCGGGCTCGTTCAGCTTCACTCCATGCCACTCGACAGGCGTCTTGCGGAGTAGCTCCGGCAGGCTGAGGTCGTCCTTCTCGATCGGAAGGCTCAGCCTGAACCGAATGAGCTTCGTCACGAAACGCAGCAGACCGGCGTGCTTCTCGACGCAACTCCAATCGAACCAGGTCAGCTCGCTGTCGTGGCAGTAAGGATTGGTATTGCCGTGCTGGGTTCGCCGCACCTCATCGCCCATCGACAGCATGGGCACGCCCATCGACGTAAGCGTGATCGTCAAGAAGTTCTTGATCTGGCGGCTGCGGAGCGCTTCGACTTCGGGGTCGTCGGTGGGGCCTTCGACGCCGCAGTTCCAACTGCGGTTGTCGTCGTTGCCGTCGCGGTTCTTCTCGCCGTTCGCCCAGTTGCGCTTCTCGTTGTAGGAGACCAAGTCGTTGAGCGTGAAGCCGTCGTGGCAGGTCACGAAGTTGATGCTCTGCTCCGGTTCTCTGTCTTGATGCGCGTAGATGTCGGGGCTCCCCAGGAAACGTTCCGCAAGCTCCGTGACGAAGCCTCGGTCTCCTCGCAGGAAAGACCGTACGTCGTCTCGAAACCTACCGTTCCATTCTTTCCAGTGATCGCCGAAGAAGCTGCCGACTTGGTACAGCCCGGTCGCGTCCCACGCTTCGGCGATGAGTTTCGTCCCGCTCAAGACGGGGTCGGTCTCGATATCCCACAGCACGGGCGGATTGACGACGGGGTTGCCCTCGATGTCGCGCGACAGCACCGCAGCGAGATCGAACCGAAAGCCATCGACGTGCATCTCCTCGACCCAGTAGCGAAGGCTGTCGAGGATGAGTCGACGCACGACGGCATGGTTCGCGTTTAGCGTGTTTCCCGTCCCGCTGAAGTCGGCGTACCGCGACTTGTCGTCTTTCTCGAGAATGTAGTAGTCGGAGTTGTCCAGCCCTTTGAAGCAAAAGGTTGGACCCTCTTCGTCGGCCTCCGCGGTGTGGTTGTAGACGACGTCGAGGATTACCTCGATGCCGGCTCGGTGGAGCGCCTTGACCATGTCACGGAACTCGTCGAGTACTCGCGTTGGCTCTCCTCCCGACGCGTAGCCTCCGTGCGGGCAGAAGAACGAGACGGGGTTGTAGCCCCAGTAGTTGGTCGTACCTGGCGGGGCCTCTTGCGGGTCGAATTGAAATACGGGCAGCAGCTCTACCGCCGTCACTCCGAGCTCGCTCAGGTACGGGATCTTCTCGATCAGCCCAGCGAACGTGCCCCGCTCGTGTTCGGGGACGCCCGAGTTTGGGTTGCTGGTGAAGCCTCCCACATGCATCTCGTAAATGATCGTCTTGTCCCAGCGATGTTTGGGTGGCGCGTCGTCTTCCCAGTCGTACGCGCTCGGGTCGGCAACGACGCTCTTCATCGCCGTGCGGGCGTTGTCTCCGGGGATGCTCGCGGCATTCCGGTCGTAGCAGTCGGGAACCGCGATGCTTCGGCCATACGGGTCGAGCAGCACTTTGTCGCCATCGTATCGAAGGCCCCGCTCGGGGGCGTGCGGTCCGCGCGCGCGGTAGGCGTAGATCTGACCCGGCTTCAGTCCCGGGACGAAGGCATGCCAGTAGTGGAACGTGCGATGTCCTTGCTTCGGGTCGAGTGGGATGACACGCGCCGGTCGCGCAGCGGCCGCGTCGTCGAACAGGAGCAGTTCGACCGCGTCTGCGTGCTTTGCATAGATGCTGAAGTTCACGCCCCGCGAGTCTATCGTTGCGCCCAGGGGGTACGCATGACCGCGCTCGACGGTCTGCGCTGCGATTCCTGGTACCCGCTCCGTGTCCACGCCCGAATCTAGCCTGGGACTGCGCCCGACGCGAGACCCGTCGCCGCAGATGGGAGCCACGATGTGCACCCCGATTGAAGTGGGGTCGGCGCACGGCTATAAAAGACCTCGGTCTTCGAGCACGAGGTGAGCGCGATCGTAGTACGTCCCAAGTCCGTTTTGCCCTCAGAAACAGCCATTCGGCTGACCCTTTCTTCGAGTAGTGCCCGGAAGCTCGCGAAGACCAAGGGCCTCAAGCCGATTCGGAAAGGCAGGGTCAGGCACGAAGAGCTTAGGCGACTCCACTTCGACACTCCCCGTCACGTTCTTCGAAAGGCAGGTCTGTCGCTCGCGCTTCCCGACCTCGGCGAGTCCGAAGGGTCGCTCATCGACCGCATCCAAGATCCCGATCTAGTCCGTACGCTTTCGCGCCGTCGCTGCTCGGGCCGCCTCCACCCAGTCTTCCGCACCGAGGTGAACCGCACGGTTCTGCGCCTGCGCAGCAGCGGCGCCGAGATCCACATGGCGATCGACGAAGGTACCATCGAATCGACTGCCTCCCTCACCAATCGAACGGAAGCGATCTGCGAGGCGGAGCTTCAGCTGGTATCGGGCGATTCGATCCCCATGCTCGATCTCGCCCTCGACATCTGCGAAGCGTTCGATGCGCGACCGGCGCATCGTTCACAAGAGGAGCGCGGCTATGCACTGGCGCGCCCTTCGCTTCGGCCCAAGTCCATGAAGGCGAGGCCGCTTCCCTTGAGTGAAGATCTGGGCGCCGGTGACGCTTTCCGACTTATCGTGTCTTCGGCGCTCGACCATCTCTTCCACAACGAAGTCCCGACCTTCCTTGGAAGCCCCGGAGGCGTGCACCAGGCGCGCGTTGCGATGCGCCGGCTTCGCGCGGTCCTGCGAGCATTCAAGGGGATGCTTCCGTACGAAGAGCGCAAGGCGTTCAACAGTGAGTTCCGTTGGCTGCAGCAGCGGCTTGCCCCGGCGCGCGATTGGCACGTGTTTCTCGACGAAACCATTCCGCTGATCGCAGCCGCCGAGCCTCGCGCCGAGGCGAACCTCATGCGCCTTCGACGCCTTGCCCGCGCGGAACGTCGGCGAGCAACGGATGAGGCCATCGAGCATCTTCAGAGCCGCCGGTACGCGCGGCTCATTCTACGATTTCAGAAGTGGCTGGCCGGGCTAGAGAACGCGATTCCGTCGAAGGTCTATCACCAACCGATTCTGCCGTTCGCGCTCCGTGTTCTGCGACGCACGCAGCGTGACCTGCTCCGCGACGGTCGTCCTCTGGCGCGCATGCCGACCGAAGACCTTCACGACCTGCGGAAACGGGGAAAGAAGACGCGCTACGCAACCGAGTTCTTCAGCACCCTCTGGGTTGGCGACGACGTCAAACCCTACCTCAAACTCATGTCACGCCTGCAGGACAAGCTTGGGTATGCGAACGATGCGAGCGTCGCGCGTCAGATACTCTGGAGCGTGCGGCCGGGGAGACTGGACCCCACGCTCGTTCGCCTGGTGCAAGACTGGTCGGAGGACCGAATCCACGAGTGCATCCACACAGCGCAGCCGCATTGGCGTCGGCTTCGAAAGGCCACGCCGTTCTGGGAATCCTGAGGCGGTTCGCCCACGGCGCCGCGCGAGTCAGGTCAAGAAGATGCCCTCGAGTTCGTCCTTGCGCTCGCGGCTCATCAACCGCATCGCTTCTTCCTCGATGTCGGCGTCCTCGTGACATACCCGGTACACCGCTTCGGAGATCGGCATCTCGACGCCTTCTCGTTCGGCGAGGCGATGAACGGCCGCGGCGGTGTGATATCCTTCGGCCACCGCGTCGCGCGACGCGACGATCTCGCTTGCCTTTCGGCCGGTTGCCAACATCTGACCCAGCTGGCGATTGCGCGAGAGGTCGCCGGTGCAGGTCAGCGTCAAATCGCCGACGCCAGCAAGCCCGAGCAGGGTGAGCGGGTTGGCCCCGAGTGCAACGCTTAGACGGGCGAGTTCCGCAAGGCCGCGCGTCATCAACGAGGCGATCGCGGAGTCCCCCATCCCGAGGCCGCTTGCAGCGCCACAGGCGACGGCAAGGACATTCTTGAGGGCGCCGCCGAGCTGGACCCCGATGACGTCGTTGCTCGCGTAGACCCGAAAGCGCGGCGAATGGAGGATTCCCTGAACGCGACGTGCGGTGTCGATGTCGATCGCCGCCAAAGTGACATCTGCGGGTTGATGGCAGGCCATGTCCTTCGCGAAGCTCGGACCCGAGAGATAGGTCGCACTGGGCGCGTGGTCGGGAAGCGTGCTCGCCAGCACGTCGCTCATGAACGCGAGGCTGTCGCGTTCGATTCCTTTGGCCGTGGAGGTGATCATTGCATCGGCCGGGATGTGGGGCCTGGCATCCAGGGTAACCGCGCGCATGTAGCTCGACGGCACGACCAGGAGCACGAGCTCGGCCTCATGCAGGGCCTCGGCCATGTCGTTGGTAAACGCGACGGTCTCGGGTACCGGGAAGCCGGGCAGATACGTCGTGTTCTGGCCTTCTTTTGCGACCGCTTCGGGTAGACCGCGGTCGAACGCCCAAATGCGGGTGCTGTGCCCGAGGTCTGATGCGTAGATTGCGAGGGCGGTGCCGAAGGCTCCCGCGCCCATGATGCTCACATTGGCCATGACTGCGCCTCTCCCGAACCGAAACCGGTTCGCGAACCGCTGATAGTACCTAGGGTGCCAGCAGGTTCAAGAGCGCGTTGCTCGAGTTTTGCTCGCGGCCCTCTCGCTCAGGGCGCCACCGCGCACGGGAAGGGTTCGACGCCGGGAATGTCCGCGACCAAGGTTCCTTCTTCGATTCTGCTCATCACGTCGTCCGGCGCACCGAGCGTCGCGTCGAAGAGCCAGTCGGACATCACCGCGCCGTCGACGGAGCCCTCGTACAGACTGTCGACCAGGCTCACGACGTGAATGCTCTCCGAGAACGTCGTGAGGTAGTAGTGAATTCCGTTGAGCCCGCGCGTATCGCAGACCGATTCGCGCTCGGCGTTGATCCAGGCTTCGGTCGAAGGGAAGAATGTGGTTGCGACCTGGGTCGCGTCGTTCTGGTTGGTCAGGATCAAGAACTGCTGGTTCGGCACGGCCTTGAGGCGGGGCGCTGTGGCCTCGTAAAGCACGGGGCCCACAGCACAGGTGTTTGCGAAGCAGTATGGCGGCAGTACGCCGCGGCTGGCCCATGCGCCGAGCGCAAGTGAGCCGATCGTGGGGACGCTTAGAAGCGGGTCTTCGCTGTCGAGTGAGAGCGCGGCGTCGGGGAAGGCGCTGGTGTTCGGCCACTGCAGATCGTCGAGCATCCAGTGATAGTTGAAGAGCGTGCCGAAGCCGCCCGCAGACCAGCCGCCGAACATCGCAACCATCTCATCGGGTCGGTACCCGTCCCCGCCCTCTTCGTCGATCAGGCGCCAGAGCACGTCGCGAACGTACTGCACGGCGGCCCGTACGTTGACGGCGCCGTAGCGCTCGACGGTGAAGTCGGTGAACTGCTGTGTGGCCCCTCCGCCCGCGAATACGTCTTGGTTGCAGTAGGGCAGGTACACTTTGGTCCAGTTGGCGAACGGGTTCTCCGCCGGATCGTTCGACATGATGCCGCTGGTCGGCGGTTCGTCGGTGAGCGATTCGAACAGCCCCGGGTTGTTCTCTCGAATGTTGTTGCAATCCGCCTCGAATGCGCAGACGCCGCCGCCCTGCATTCCGATGAGAACCTTGTCGAGCGGCTCGCCTTCGGGAGCTAGGCGAAGCTGGAACGCGAAGGGGCTCCCATCGCCACAAAGGGTTCCCCACTCTTCGCCGTCGAGGACGACCTGAATGTACTCGCCGCGGGGAGGTGTATCGGACACGCGGGCCGGCCCGCATGAGAGGTCGAGCGGTGCCGTGTCCGGGTGGTCGGTTGCCGTGATGCAGTTGGCCTGCTGGTCGGCGGCGTCGACGTACTGTTCCGGAGTCAGCGCGATGATGCTCGAGAGATTGTCGCAGTCGCCGTCGATCTGAGCTTCCGCTGCTCCCTTGAGGCTCTCGACCTCGGCGTCGACAGTGTCGGGGTCACAGGTTTCGGCTGCGATGCAGGCGCTGAACTCGCCGAGAATCGATTCGGTCAGAGCGGACGCCGTGGCGTGCGAGGCTTCGAGGCAGGCCCGGTCGCCAGCGGACGCGGTCGCCCACGCGGCTCCCTGTGGCCCGCCGTAGGTGCGCGCCGCGAGTGAGGCTGCTTCCGAACTACAGGATGTCTGGAGACGTCCGACCAGCGCGTCGACCGACAGGGAGTTGAACTCTCCGTCTGCGCAACTGCCTTCGACGTCGGATTCGAGGGCATCGAGCGCGGCGGTAATCCCCGCATCGTCCGGCGCGCAGGGGCCATCGCCGTCTGCATAGCAGGCGCCCCATGCGGCATTCGCTTCGGTGATACAGGCCTGCGTGGCCGACGCCGCGACGGTATCGCAGGCTCCGCCCGCAGACCCACCAGACCCACCAGACCCGCCAGACCCACCAGATCCGCCGAGAGCACCGTTGTCATTGCCGCAGCCCACCGCGACGGCGGCAAGCAGGGCGCACAGGTACATCGGGCCTCGTGGCCACACCCTAATCATGGGGCCGAGCCTAGGACTTAACCGGGCGAAACGCCAATAAAGTCATTCGCGATTCGACTACTGTCCGACCGACCGGGCCATGCGGTGCGGATCGGGCTCGTACTCCGGGTTGCCCTTCATGAGTGAGAAGAACGAGGCGCCGGTGTAGCGGACCATTCCAACGACGTAGACGAGACCGATCAGGCCGTCGAAGGCGACGATGCCGTACTGCCAGGACTCGGCCAGGCCTGCTGGCACCATGTAGAGGATACTTGCGACAGCGGTCAGGCGTACGAAGCCCTGCCAGAATACGATCGGCGCGCGAACCCGAAGGTCCTGAGCTGCCCAGACGAGCGCGGCACCGGCGAACACGAGAAAGGCGCCGCAGGTCATCAGCGCACCGAAGTGCGCATCTTGGGGCTCGAGTATGGCAGCCGCCCAGGTGGCCAGGCCGATCGGAATATCGAGGAACCCGGTGATCAGAACGAATTTACGAAGCATCGCGGACTCTTCCCTTCAGGTCAGGGCGGGAGTCTACGGGAGTCGGCGCGAGTCCGCAGAGGAAAAATCGCCCGGCGCTCGGCTGGGCCCGACGCGAGTGAGCCGGGCTAGAGGCTCATGTCGAGTACGGCACGGAAGCGGACCGAGTTGTCCATCACCTTGCCGAATGCCTCCTCGGCCTGCTCGAGCGGGAACGTCTCGATCTGCGCTTTCACGTCCGTGAGCGCGGCGAAGTTCATCGTGTCTTCGCTGTCGACCGCAGACCCGCTCGGCCATCCGTGAATCCTCTTGCCCGAGAGCATGCCCATCGCGTTGACCGAAAGCGGGTCGTGCGCCGCCGCAACGAGCATCAGGGTGCCCCGGCCGTTGAGGCCGTTGACCACACTACTGATCGCTTTGCCGTTGGGGGCTGTGGCCAGAATCACCTGCGCGCCGCCGATTCTCTGGAGTTCTTTGACGGCGTCTGCGGAGGAAGTGTCGATGTAGTGGTGGGCGCCGAGTTCGGTCGCGAGCGCCTCTTTGCTGTTCCCGTGGGAGAGGGCGACCGTTTTGAAACCCATGCGTTTCGCGAACTGAATCGCCAGGTGACCGAGTCCGCCGATGCCCTGCACCGCGACGACATCCCCGGCCCGTGCGCCGCTGTGGCGAAGGGCGTTGTAGGTGGTGACCCCAGCACAGAGCAGCGGACCCACCTCGGCGAAGTCGAGGTCGTCTGGCATGCGAGCAACTGCTTCCCAGGGGCACACCATGTACTCTTGATAGCCCCCATCGTAGCTGATGCCGCAGACCTGGTGTTTCTCGCAATTCAGGAAATCACCACGACGGCAGGGTTCGCAGTTGAAGCAGTGGCCTCCGTGCCAACCGACCCCGACACGGTCCCCTCGGGCGAAGAGCTCGACCTCGTCGCCGAGCTTGTCGATCGTTCCCGCAACCTCGTGGCCGGGTGCCCGCGGGAACTGCAGGCCCGGAAACTGACCGAACTTCACAAAGGCGTCGCTGTGGCAGATGCCGCACGCTTCAACCTTGATGCGCACTTGTCCGCGCCCCGGTTCGGGGACTTCCTTTTCCACGAGCTTGAAGGGTCCGTTTGCCTCTTCGACGATCATCGCACGCATGCCGCTACCTCCGACGACTCTCTTAGAGCGGTGCGGCTACGGCGCAACGGGGCGCTCTTTGGCGCGAGTCAGGTCGACGAACTCCGAGGGACGAGCCGTATCGGAAGGTTGTCGACTGGTTTGCTGAACGGGAAGTGCTGCAGCTTGGCCGGAAAGTAGTCCGGCTTGGCGAACTCGATTCGGTAGTCCGTCAGCACCTCGGCGAAGATCTGCATGAACAGCAGTCGCGCGAAATGCATGCCGATGCACTTGTGCGCGCCGCCGCCGAACGGGATCCACATGAAGTTGTGCTTGCGATGCTCGTTGACGTTCTCGTCGAAGCGCGTCGGGTCAAAGGTATCGGGATCGTGCCAGAACTCCGGGTTGCGCTGGATGTAGACGCAGGGCACGCAGACCATGGTATCGGCAGGCACGCGGACGCCGTCGAATTCGCATTCACGGATCGTTCGACGAAGAAACACCATCACCGGGGGATGCAGTCGAAGGGTCTCGTAGAACACGCCGACAAGCCCTTTCATATCGTGAAAGAAGGCTTCGTAGCTGAGCGGCCGCGCGAGTTGCGAGATGTCTCGAGCGATGGTGTCCTGGCGCGAACGGTCGTGACACAGGTAATAGCCCGCCATGGTCGCGGCGCTGGTCGTCGTGTCGTGCGCGGCTAGCATCAAGAAGATCATGTGGTCGGCGATGTCGTCGTCGGCGTAGTACCGTCCGTCGTCAGTCTTCTCGCGGCAGAAATGGGCGAATACGTCGCGATCGTCAGAGCGACGCTTCTTGTCGATGAGATCGATGAAGAACCGTTTCAGAAAGGCTCGACCGCGGATGCCGCGATTGTAGAGCAATCCGGGGACTTTGAGCCGAACGATGCCGAGGGAGCCCTCGATCATGTCGGCGAACGCACGATTGACGTCGCGGATCGTCTTGCCGTCGTCGTCCTCGACGTAGCAGAAGACGTCGAACGCAATGCTCAAGAGCAGCCGCTTGACCTCGTCATAGAACAGCACCTCGCCTTGGCGTGCCCACCGCGCCACCGCAGCCCTCACGATCGCCTCGATCCGAACGAGGTGCTCGCGCATCGCTTCTGGTTTGAACGCAGTCTGCATGATGCCGCGGTGCAGCCGATGCTCTTCGAAGTCGCGCATCGCCAGCCCGCCCTGGAAGAAGTCGCCCATGACCGACTCCCAGCCCTTCTTGCTGGAGAAGTTCTTGGCGCGGTCGAGCATTACCTGCTGCGCGTGGTCCGGATGGAGGAGCAGCACGCATTTGTTGCCGGTGATCGAGATGCGGCTCACCGATCCGTATCGCCGATGGTGCTGACCAAACGTCCCGTGCGGGTCGCGCACCATATCGAGGGTTTTGCCTATGAGCGGCCAGCCGTACTCGCCCTCGAGGTGGCGAAGATCGCGGTTTGCAGGGCGCTGCTCGTAGGGAAGGGGCCGGGTTGAGGTTGTCATCGTCTGCACCTGTGAGAGGAATCGATGGAGCCTCAATTAGTATACGCTTTGTAAAATAAGAAATACAAGGTTTCCGACCAAGAGGCCGTCGAACGCGGGTGGCGTCAGCGCTTTCGGCGCGTTCCGAGGCTCAGGCGTAGGCTGCGTCGAGCGCGTCGAGGAAGGCGCCGAGTTGATCGGCCGGCAGCGCGTTGATTCCCGCGGCGGCTGCCCGGCCTCCACCCGTTGGAAACTGACGACACAGCGCGTCGGCGCCCTGCTTGTTGTCGAGCGGTGCGCGGACACTCACCAGATAAGTACCATCGGCCCGTTCGGTCAGCACCGCGTGCGCCCGCCCCGGGTGCGCATTGGCGAGGTCGTTGCTGTAAACCCCCGAGACCCTTCGGGCCCAGGGCTCGTTCGGGAAGACAAACACCGCCGTCTTTGGCGATGCACGATGCGGTTTGGTTGCCGCGGCGGCCCCCATGTCGTCTCGGTAGCCCGCCGACAGCTTCCCGTAGACTTCGGGTGCGCCTTCGACGAAGGCGAACGGCGTGCGGTAGGGGCGCACTCGCTCGAATAGATCGGCCGGCGTGAAGTGAAGATCATCGAGCGTCGAGCCGTAGCCGTTGTAGTTCATGCAGGTGCCCAGCGTATCGAGAAGCTCGAGCTCTGCTGCCGAGAGTCCGAGCGGTGCTGCGAGCGCTTGGGCGGTCGCCTTGAGGTTGTCACCAAACGCACCGGTGACAGCCCACTCGACGAACGCACCGCGAAGGTGTCCGTTGACGAGTAGGCTCGTGCAGACATTCGGGTCGGTATCGATGATCGTGGTGAGGCGATCGCTGTCGGGGATCTCGCCCGCGAAGTGGTGGTCGACGTAGAAGATTTCGGCGCCTGCCTGAAGCGCCTCGACGACACCGTCGCGGTTCTTGTCGAAGCTGAGGTCGAGCACCGTCATTTGATCGCCAGGCTTCACGGTGGCCTTGGCGACGAGCGCGATGTCTCGCTTCACCCCCGTGACGAGGGTGCTTCTCACCGGCGCGGCGTTGCGGAGCTGCGTCAGCGCGCAGATTCCGTCGGCGTCTCCGTTGAATACGTCGATGTGGGCCATGGCGCTGACCTAACTGCCGGCGACCCGATTGTCCAAAACGCCGAGATCGATCGCCCCGTCGTCGGTGTGAATCGCTGCGGTCACCCGGTCACCCGGCTCTAGGTACCGCCCGCTCGCCGCCTGGTCTTCGATGAATTTCTGCCATCTTTGTCGAGCAGGTAGCGATTGCGTCAGCTTCTCCGAGTCGGGGTTGCGCTGCATTGCGACACCCGACGGGGTGCCGGTGGCGATGAGGTCACCGGTTCGAAGCGACTGTAGCTCCGACAGCTCGCTTAGCGTCGCTGCAGGCGGGTGGATCATGTCCGCAGCAAGGGAGTTCTGACGCGGCTCCTCGTTGACCGACAGATGCAGTCGAAGTTCATGCCATCGCCCCCGCACGTCGTCGTCGACCAGGGTCAACCATGGACCGGCCGGGCCGAATGTACGGAAGCTCTTTCCCTTGTAGAACTGCAGCTGGGGTACCTGCACATCGCGAGCGCTCACATCGTTGAACACCAGGAGCGCCCCGACTGCATCGGGCAACCCGGGGCCGTCGAAGCGTTCGGGTGCCGCGACGTCGCGCCCGACGACGAGTCCAAGCTCGACCTCGTAGTCGAGCAACACGACCTGTGGCGGCCTCAAGATTGCATCTCGCGCACCGCAAAGGCACGACGAGGCCTTCCGAAAGAACATGTTGAAGGGCTTGTCATCGGGGTTGAATCCGGTCTCGACCGCGTGTTGACGGTAGTTCTTCCCCTGACAGACGATCTGCTGGTTCTCGGTGATCGGAGAGAGAAGGCGGGCCTCTTCGATCGGGATTGTGTCTCGCGATCCGCGAGACCCGTTGTGAACCGCGCTCTCGATCGCTTCGGAGCCTTCGGCGAGCAGTGCTCCGGTCGTCTCGAATACGCCTTCGATCGGCACGAGAGTCCCGTCGTGAACGAGCCCCCAGGAGGGGCCGCGTTCGCTCAGGTATCGAGCGATTCGACGCACCGTCTCCGCATAGCGCGTCTATCGGGCATCGGCTCGTTCAGAGGTCCGATTCGGCCTGGGCCGTTCTGTGGTATGTTCCTCCGACCATGGGGCGATTCATCTTCGAACCCGACGATCTCCAGCGGATCGTCAAAATGCACCTCGACAAACCGCTCGACGAGCGGTTCGATCGCATCGGCGCGACGCTCCGCGACGTCTACGGCGAACACGTGCATCCGGGTCAAGAATGGATCTGGAGCAATGCCGGCGGAATCATGTGCTCCATGAGCGTCCTTCATGTTTCGCCGCGCGAGTATCTGCTCTTCTGCGGGACTGCCGTCGGCTCCGAGGGACACAGCGGCCGACATCGCGCAGAGCTCTTCGACATCGTCATCAACGGCGAGCTCCAGACATTCAAGCCCCATCAGTTCGTTCCGAACACACTCGAGCCCGGCGACGTCTCGCATCTGCCGCGTCGTTCGACCAACGGCAGCCACCTCGGCAAGGAATGTTGGTTGCTCGAGTATGCACGTGGGAACATTCCTTCGCTCTTTCCCTTCGCACTCGGTGACACCATTTTCAGCACGCAGGACCTAACCGACCTCCGCAAGACGATGGTGTGCTCGGCAAAGATGATGATGTCCGAAGCGAGATTCGCCGTGCGCCAGCGGCTTCGCCGACAGGCCGGCTCCGAACCCCGCCTCGATCTGATCGACGCAGCAGCAACCGCTCAAGGGGCGGGAATGGGCTCCCACCTGAATTAGACCCTTTCGCCGGGCGTCGACGTCCCTAGACTTGCTGGTCCGCCCGAGGATGTTCCATGAAAAAACTGACCGACACTGAGATCTCCGAGCACATGAAGCGACTTCCCGACTGGGAACTCGGCGAAGACAGGATTCTCCGTACCTTCCGCTTCGCGGACTTCGTCGAGGCCTTTGGCTGGATGAGCAGCGTCGCGCTGGTCGCGGAGAGCTTGAACCATCACCCCGAGTGGCGGAACGTGTGGGCAACGGTCGAGGTCGAGCTCAGCACGCACGACGCAGGCGGGCTCACCGAACTCGACATGAAGCTCGCAGCGAAGATGGACGCGCTGCAGGCCTCCCGGTCTTAGCCTCGGTGCCTTCGCCCGACGCTCGCTGGGTCTGTCCCATGCATCCCGAGGTTGTGGCCGCAGCGCCCGGCGACTGCCCCAAATGTGGCATGGCGCTCGAGCCTGCCGAGGTGAGCCTCGACGAGGATATCGCGAATCCCGAACTCGACGACATGACCCGCCGTTTTTGGCTTTCGGTCGCACTCACCGTTCCGCTCCTGTTCGTTGCGATGGGTGACATGCTTCCCGGTCACCCGATCTCGGCGCGGATAGGCGAGCGCACGCGCGTTTGGGTGGAGCTTGCGCTCGCGACCCCCGTCTGCCTCTGGGCGGCACGGCCCTTTTTCCAGAGGTTCGCCGCGTCGCTTCGCAATCGACACCTCAACATGTGGACACTGATCGGCCTCGGGGTCGGCGCCGCCTACGGCTACAGTGTCGTCGCCGCGTTCTTTCCCGGTGCGTTCCCCGACGCCTTCCGCCACGCATCCGGTGAGGTCGACGTCTACTTCGAAGCCGCGGCGACTGTCGTCACCCTGATTCTGCTTGGTCAGGTCCTCGAGCTCCGCGCGCGAAGCCAAACCGGCGCTGCGATCAAGGAGCTCCTCGGCCTCGTTCCGAAGACGGCCCGCCGCCTTGCCGACGACGGCACCGAGCAGGACGTGGCGCTCGACCTCGTGCGGGTCGGCGACCGGCTGCGGGTGCGTCCCGGGGAGAAGGTTCCGGTTGATGGCACCGTCGCAGAAGGGTCGAGCCTCGTCGACGAGTCTATGGTCAGCGGAGAGCCGATTCCTGTGCGAAAGGTAGAGGGAGAGGGCGTCATCGGCGGCACGGTCAACGGAAGCGGCACCCTCGTGGTCACCGCAGACGCCGTGGGGGCCGACACGCTTCTTTCGCGCATCGTGAGCATGGTTTCCGAGGCCCAGAGAAGCCGCGCACCGATTCAGAAGCTTGCCGACGTGGTGGCCGGCTACTTCGTTCCCGTCGTGCTGCTCGCGGCCGTGTTGACCTTCGTGTTCTGGAGTCTGTTCGGACCCGATCCGAAGATGGCACACGGTCTGGTAAGCGCCGTCGCTGTGCTCATCATCGCTTGCCCGTGCGCGCTCGGCCTCGCGACACCGATGTCGATCATGGTCGCGAC
The DNA here is from genome assembly GCA_963845195.1 of uncultured delta proteobacterium. GTDB lineage: Bacteria > Myxococcota_A > Polyangia > Polyangiales > Houyiibacteriaceae > SG8-38. The sequence goes on along the minus strand of CAWJRH010000001.1, from coordinate 199,431 downwards.
GGGAAAGGGCGCATCCTCAGGGGTACTCTTCAAGAACGCAGAGGCGATCGAGACTCTGCGTAAGGTCGACCTTCTCGTCGTCGACAAGACCGGGACGCTGACCGAGGGCAGGCCGACCCTGATGACGGTCGTCGTGACGGGCTCCGTCGATGAGAACAGCCTGCTTCGAATGGCTGCGAGCTTGGAGCGTGCAAGCGAGCATCCACTTGCCGAAGCGATTGTCGCAGGCGCCAAAAGCCGCGACCTTGGGCTCGCGCCCGTCGAAGGGTTCGACTCGCTGCCAGGCCAAGGCGTGACCGGGCACATCGAAGGGAGCTCGGTGGCGATCGGCAATCAGGCCTTGTTCGATACCCTCGCGATCGATTCGGAGCCGCTGGCCTCAGATGCGACGCGACTACGCGCAGAGGGGCAGACCGCAATGCTCGTTGCAGTAGACGGCACGGCAGCAGGCGTGCTGGGGGTCGCAGACCCGATCAAGGACGGCACGCCCGAGGCGATCGCGGCGCTCCACGAAGCCGGGATCGAGATCGTGATGCTCACCGGAGACCATGCGGTGACCGCTCAGTTCGTCGCCGACAAGCTCGGGATCGACCAAGTCGTCGCCGATCTGCTGCCTGAGGAAAAGGCTCGGGTCGTCGCCACGCACCGAAAGGCGGGGCGTGTCGTCGCAATGGCGGGCGACGGGGTCAACGACGCGCCCGCCCTGGCCGTGGCCGATGTCGGGATCGCGATGGGCACGGGGACCGACGTCGCCATCGAAGCCGCGGGGATCACCCTGGTGAAAGGCGATCTGCGAGGCATCGTCCGCGCCCGTCGCCTCAGCGTAGCGACCATGAAAAACATCCAGGAAAACCTGTTCTTCGCCTTTGTCTACAACGCGCTTGGGATTCCAATTGCCGCGGGTGTGCTCTACCCGGTGTTCGGGCTGCTGCTCAGCCCGATGGTCGCTGCTGCCGCCATGAGTTTCAGCTCGGTCTCGGTCATTTCGAACTCACTGCGGTTACGCAACGTCAGCGTCTGACCCGGCTGCAAATCGTCGCCCGCTGCGGTATGGTCTCGACCCTTCTGGGAAGCGCTAAAGGAAAGGCAGACCGATGTACGACCTCAAGATCGTAGGCGGAACCCTCGTCGATGGGACCGGCGCAGAGCGATACACCGGCGACGTGGGAATCAAGGACGGGAAGATAGTCGACGTCGGTGACTGTCCCGAGGGCGGCGACAGGACGATCGACGCCAGGGGCGCGGTCGTGGCACCCGGCTTCGTGGATATCCATACGCACTACGATGGGCAGATCAGCTGGGATGAAGAGCTTGCGCCCTCGTCGATTCACGGGGTGACGACGGTGGTGCTCGGAAGCTGCGGGGTTGGTTTCGCGCCGGTGAGGCCGAACGATCAGGACCGCCTCATCGAGTTGATGGAGGGAGTGGAAGACATTCCGGGGTCGGCTCTCGCCGAGGGCATCTCTTGGGAGTGGGAGACGTTCCCCGATTACATGGATGCGCTCGATCGGATGCCGCACACGATCGACTTCATGGCACACCTGCCCCACGATGCGCTCCGGGTCTATGTGATGGGCGACCGCGCGGTCTACGACGAGCCGGCCAAGGCAGACGACATCGCAGAGATGCGCCGCCAGCTTCGGCTCGGCCTCGAAGCCGGCGCAGTCGGGTTCAGCACGGGACGCAGCGACAATCACCGTTCCGCGGTTGGCGACTGGACGCCTTCATCCGAAGCCGAGGGCGGCGAGCTCGCCGGCATCGCCGAGGCCTTTCACGGTCTCGACCACGGGGTGCTCCAGGCGGTAAGCGACTTCAACATCCTGCACGGCGACGAGCATTTCGATGCGGAGTGGGCGGTGCTCGAGCAAATGCTCAAGGCGGCTGGGGGCAGGCCGATGAGCGTTTCGACGATGCAGCGCGACCACAGTCCCGAGCAGTGGAAGTGGATCATGGAGCGCGCTACCCGGTGCTCGGAGCAAGGCTACGACGTGCGGTGTCAGGTTGCCTCGCGGGGTATCGGCGTGATGCTCGGTCTCCAGGCCACATTCCATCCGTTCATGGGCTTTCCGAGTTTCAAGGCCATCGCGCACCTGCCTTTCGAGGAACGGGTTCAGGCGATGCGGGATCCCGCCCTCAAGGCGAAGATGATCTCCGAAACCAGCGATCCCGTCGCTGGCGATGGCAGCATGCTGCCACCGCTTGCGGACTACTTCCTGTCGAACCTCGAGATGGTGTCGATGAGGCTGTTCCGCCTCGGCGAGGACCCCAACTACGAACCCTCCGCGCAGGACAGCTTTGGCATGCAGGCGATGGGCAAGGGCGAGCCGGTTCTGAGCGTCATCTACGACGCGATGCTTGAGAACGACGGCAAGGCGCTGCTCTACTTCCCGGTCTACAACTACACCGGTATGAACCTCGATGCCGTGCATGAAATGCTGGTGCATCCCCGCGCGCTTCCGGGCCTGAGCGATGGAGGAGCCCACGTAGGGACCATTTGCGATGCGAGCTTCACGACCTTCTTGATGACCCACTGGGCACGCGACCGCGAAAAGGGACGCATTCCGCTCGAGCGCGTGGTGCAGATGCAGGCTAGCGACACCGCGCGCTTCATCGGACTCAAAGACCGAGGACAGCTCGTTCCGGGTCAGCGCGCAGACATCAACGTCCTCGACTTCGATCGGCTGAGACTCTTGCCTCCGGTGATGCTTCACGATCTGCCGGCCGGCGGACAGCGGCTGATGCAGTACACCGAGGGCTTCGTCTCGACCCTCGTCGGAGGCGAGACGATTGCCAAAGACGGAACGCTCACGGGCGCGCGGCCAGGCCGATTGGTACGGGCAGGGCGCTAGCCGCTTCGCCCTCCGCGTGGGCAGCCGGCGCTCGCGAATAGACTTTACACTTAGTAATTTTAAAGCTTGATCCGGGTTCTCGCTTAGTTTACTCTTCGTTAAATAATGGCTCAAGCATCTGGAACCACTAGTGATTCCATCAGGCCTGTGCCGCGTCACCGCGGCAATTGGCTGCTCGGCGGCACCCTCGATTTCCAGCGCGACCGCGCAGAGTTCATTCTGAAGGGTCACAAACGATACGGTGATGTGTTCAGGACCCGCGTCATCACCGGCGACTCCTACTTCATTCGCGACCCTGCCGTCGTCAACGCGATCAACGTCACGCACGCCAAACACATCGACAAGCCCAAGGTGGTCAAGCAGATGTGGAAGCCCTTCCTCGGCAACGGTCTCGTCCCCAATGGCGGCGACTCCTGGAAGCGGCAGCACAAGCTGATTCGTCCCGGGTTTCACAAACTGCGAATCGACGCCTACGCGCCGACGATGGTCGAGTACACGCACGACATGCTCCGAAGCTGGACTGCCGGCGAGCAGCGCGATTTCCGCCAAGACGTCCTGGGGCTCGCGCTTCGGGTCGTAGCCAAGACGCTGTTCGACACCGATCTCGCGCAGGACTCGAAGACCGTGCACGACGCGATGGTGCACATCGTGGAGGCGCTGATCGATCACGCGCAGACCCCGATTCCGGCGCCTCGCTGGTGGCCGTCCGAGCGCAATCGCCGGATGGTCCAGGCCCTCGACTCGATGGACGGTGTCATTGCTCGGCTCATCGACGCCCGACGGCGCGACAACCGAGATCACGGCGATCTCCTCTCACACATGGTCTTTGCAACGGATGAAGACGGCGGCATGACCGACGAGCAGCTTCGCGACGAGTGCATGACCCTCATCTTCGCGGGGCACGAGACTACCGCCCACAATCTCGCATGGGCCTGGTATCTCATGGCTACCCACCCAGACAAAGCGATGAAGGCGCGCAACGAGATCGACCGCGTGCTCGGTGACCGCTCGATGGGCGTGGGTGACCTTCACCGGCTTCCGTATCTGTCGATGTGCATCAAGGAATCGCTCCGACGCCTGCCCGCGGTCTGGATCTACGGCCGAGAGGCCCAGAGGGACCTCGAGATGGGCGGCTATCTCTTCCCGAAGGGCGCGATACTTGCGATCAGCCCGCTCGCTCTCGGTCAGAACCCCCGCTACTTCCCCGAGCCGCTCGAGTTTCAACCTGAACGCTGGACGCGCGAGTTCGAACGCTCGCTTCCAAAGGGTGCGTACGTGCCGTTCGCGGCCGGTCCGCGGGTCTGTCTCGGCAAGCACTTTGCCCTGATGGAGATGCACGTCGTGCTGGCGACCCTGCTCCAGAACGTCGACCTCAACCTGATCGACGGCTTCACCCCCGATCTGCTGCCCGAAATCTCGATGAACCCGGGCAAGCGTGGGATTCAAATGGAAGTGGAGTTTCGGGACGGGGCGCCGGTGCGTCGCGGTGACGGGCCTTCGACGTTCCCGCGTATCTACGCGGCCTGACTCAGGTTCAGTCGCCGATGCCGATGAGCTGAAACGCGACAAACGCCAGGCCAGCCACGAAGAGCAGCCCAAAGACCACGAACCATTGACGGCGAATCTCCATGATGAGGTCGGGATTCATGCGACGGACCGATTCGGTTTGGCCGCACCGCGGGCACGGAGGGCGTTCGCCGGCGTCTTGGATCGCGAACTCTTCTTCGCAGTGCGCGCAGTGGTACACCCCCATCGCTCGCGAGCATAGCCGCCACAGACGCGCTACACCACCGCCATGACCGACCGAAAGGCCCCGAATCACAAGGTCGAAGGGCAAGAGAACGCTCCGAACTTCATCCATGACTTGGTGCAAGAGGAGCTTGCTGAACACCCAGCCCGTGCGGTGGTCACTCGGTTTCCGCCGGAGCCCAACGGCTATCTGCACATTGGGCACGCCAAGTCGATCTGCCTGAATTTCACCACCGCAGACCTAGCGTCGCAGGGTCGCTGCCATTTGCGCTTCGACGATACCAACCCCGCCGCCGAAGACACCGAATACGTCGAGTCGATTCGCGAGGACGTTCGCTGGCTCGGGTTCGACTGGGGTAGCCACGAGTATTTCGCGTCGGACTACTTCGAACGTCTCTACGAATGCGCCGAAGATCTGATTCGCCGAGGCCTCGCCTACGTCGATAGCCAGACCCTCGAGGAGATCCGAACAGGTCGCGGTGACTTCTACAAGCCCGGCGTCAATAGTCCGTATCGCGATCGAACTGTCGAGGAGAACCTCGATCTCTTCGCGCGAATGCGGGCTGGCGAATTCGACGACGGAGCCCATGTGCTTCGTGCCAAAATCGACATGACCTCCGCGGACGTGAATCTTCGAGACCCCCTCATGTATCGAATTCGGAGGGTTCACCACCACCGCACGGGCGACGACTGGTGCATCTACCCGATGTACGACTACGCCCATCCGATGAGCGATGCGTTCGAAGGCGTGACCCATTCGGTGTGTACGCTCGAGTTCGCGCATCACAACCCGCTCTATCAATGGTTCGTCTCGCACTTCGACTTCGACCCGGTACCGCGTCAGATCGAGTTTGCGCGTCTCAACTTGACCTATACCGTGATGAGCAAGAGGTTGCTCAAACGGCTCGTAGAGGAAGGGCACGTGAGCGGCTGGGACGACCCACGCATGCCGACGATTGCCGGTATGCGCCGCCGCGGTGTGACCCCCGCTGCGCTCCGAAGATTCGCAGAGCGGATCGGTGTCTCGCGTCGCGATGGGATCGTCGACGTCGGCCTCCTCGAACACGCCCTTCGGGAGGATCTCAACGCGACAAGTCCACGAACGATGGCGGTACTTCGACCGCTAAAACTCGTGATCGAGAACCTCGGAGAAGACGAAGAGCTAGAGATCGACGCCCCGTACAATCCCATGGACGAAAGTTTTGGTTCGCGTACGCTTCATCTCACGCGCGAGGTCTACGTCGAACGCGACGACTTCATGGAGGAGCCAGCCAAGAAATGGTTTCGTCTCGCGCCCGGCCGCGAAGTGCGACTCCGGTACGCAGCCCTCGTCACTTGTCGCGAGGTCATCAAGAACGAGGCCGGCGAGGTGACGGAGCTGCGCTGCACCTGGGATCCGGAATCGAAGGGCGGCAACGCGGCTGACGGACGCAAAGTGCGCGGTACGATCCATTGGGTGAGCGCCCGACATGGGGTCGCAGCTGAGGTGCGCCTCTACGACCGCCTATTCAACGACGAGAATCCTCTCGACGAGAACCTGCCGGGTGCGTTCACCGATCGGATCAACCCGGGGTCGCTTGAACTCCTCAAAGATGCGCGGCTCGAGCCGAGTCTCGCCATGCGAAGCGCTGGGGACCGCGTGCAGTTCGAGCGGCTTGGCTACTTCGTGGTCGACCCCGACAGCGCCGCCGAACGCCCGGTCTTCAATCGCACAATCCAGCTCAAAGACTCGTGGGCGAAAATCGCGAAGAATCATTAAAGTATAATGATATTAGGATTTTGCAGAGTCTTATTATCTAATGTTTGCGCATTCCTCGTCCTAAGTTTAATATTGGTCGGGTGCAGGCTCAGGCCAAGAGCATCATCACCGAGGTTCTCTCGGTGGTCGACGACGCAGGCAGTGCCTCGATCCAGGTAGGGGTGCTGATCGACGCCTGCGCGATCTTCGGTTTCGGCCCCAACACCGTTCGCGTGACGCTGGCCAAGATGCGCGCCGCGGGCTCGATCGTGTCGCCCGGACGCGGGTTCTACGCCCTCGGCGCGCGGTCGCGTGCGTTGAGTCTGCGGGTGATGAGCTGGCGGAGCGTCGAGCAGCGGATGATTGCCTGGGACGGGTCGTGGGCAGGCGTCTATGTGGGGCACCTCCCGCGCTCCGACCGTACACGGCTGCGCAGTTGGACGCGTGCGCTACGATTGCTTGGCTTCGAGGCCCTCGAAGAAGGTTTGTACCTGAGACCGAACAATCTCGTGGGCGGCATCGCAGCTCTCCGTACCGACCTCTTTGAACTCGGACTAGACGGTGCCGCGGTGGTCACGCGTATCGAGGAGATGTCCGAGTCCGATGAGAAGAGAGCGCGAGCGCTGTGGGACGGCGAGGCAGTCGTCGAGGGCTACGCTCGCCTTCACAGTCAACTCGGTGACAGCCTTGGACGCCGTGACCAAGTCAGCATCGAGGAAGCGATGCGCGAAGCGTTCCTGCTTGGACGAGAGATGATCCGCTGGGTGGCGCTCGATCCGCTGCTCCCCTCGGAGATCGTACCGTGCGCGGAGCGTGAGGCCGCGATCGACACGATGATTCAGTACGACGAGACCGGAAAAAGACTTTGGCGACGCTACCTCGGCATCGCCCAGACCGAGGCAGCCGCATGAGGACGTCGACCCAAAGCTGGCGACACGAGTTCACCAACGAAGAGATCGCCAAACTACGCCAACATAGCGATTGGCGAGGAGCCTTGATGCTCGTCGCCGACTGGGGCGTCATCGCGGCCGCGATGGCTCTCGTCGCCGTCGTTCCGAATGTTTTCACCGTCGCGTTCGCACTGGTGGTCATCGGCACCCGGCAGCTTGGCCTTGCCGTCGTCATTCACGAGGCCGCGCACCGCACGCTTTTCAACAACCGCCAGCTCAACGATTGGGCAGGCAACTGGCTTGCTGCCTATCCGATCTACCTCGAGTCGACGATGTACCGGCAACATCACCTCGACCATCACGGAAAGACCTGGGGTGAGGGCGACCCCGACCGACCGCTTGCCGAGAACTTTCCGGTCTCGAGGGCGAGCATGATGAGGAAGGTGCTTCGAGACCTGCTCGGGGTCACCGGGATGAAGCAGCTTCTCGGCACCAGCTACGTAGCCTTCAAGGTGATTCGCGGGGAGCGCATCAACACCGGCACATTGCCTTTGAGGCCCGATCGCGCGCGCATGATTAGGATGATCTTCGGTACGGTGACGACCAATCTCGTCCTCTTCGGCATTCTTTGGGCCCTCGGCCACCCGATGCTCTACCTGCTCTGGTTCGGAGCCTGGATGACGACGAACAAACTGGTCGTACGCCTGCGTTCCATGGCGGAGCACGCGCTCGTGCCCTCGCCGCACCCTGGCGATCCGTTCGGCAATACCCGGACGACGTTGACCAGCGCGTGGGAGCGATTCCTGTTGGCGCCTCACAACGTTGGCTTCCATCTGGAGCACCATCTGGTGATGACGGTTCCTCAGTACAAGCTTCCCGAGTTTCACCGGATGCTCGAGGAGCGCGGTCTGCTCGAGGATGCCTGCATCGAGAAGGGCTACTTGCGGGTATTGCGTAAGATGATCGCGTCGCCGCACCTTGCCGACCCCGCGTCGCCGGCGGAGTGATTCACTACCTTGCCATCGCGATCGGAAGACGCGCGCCCTCCGCGATGACACCGAGCTGTTCGGCTTGTTCGCGAAGCGCCGCTTGAAGCTCTTTGCGAGCGCGGTGCAGCCTCGACATCACGGTACCGATGGGAGTGCCCATTTCGTTGGCGATCTGCAATAGCCACGCCTTGAAATGCGTCCCTTCTTCGTACCGGTCGAAGTAGAGAGAGGCGCGCACGAGGGTGTCCTGGGCCAAGTCGTCTGCGTCGGCGTCGCTCCTGGTGAGTCGCCGCGCCTGGGCCCGCAGGAACTCCAGGTGTGGCCGTGCCTCACGCTCGAATAGAGCCCGCTTGCGCCACGAGGCACTCAACTCTTCGGTTTCTCCTTGCGTGGCAATCACAGAATCCGTCCTTTCTCTCGAGGTGGACGATTCTGAACTGCGCACTCCAGGAAGCCTCGTCAAGATGCACATCGCCAAAGAATCACATCTAGAATAGATTATTAGTGCATTATAAGAGCATAACTTCGTAAAAATCGCTTTCGTAATGCAACTTTGATAAATTGCTTATTCCAATATCGCAGTGTGAATGCGATCAAGCGCCTCTACGAAGAAAACCGACGCCGAGCCGGAAAAACTGCCGCGAGCGGGCTAGGGTTCCGCTCCGCATGAGACGCTTGCCATGAACATACTTGGAATCTCTGCCTACTATCACGACAGCGCCGCTGCTCTCGTTCGGGACGGCGTCATCGTTGCGGCTGCGCAAGAAGAACGGTTCACGCGCAAGAAGCACGACTATCGCTTTCCTGCGCAGGCGATCGACTACTGCCTGCGGGAGGCCGGGATGGGGCGGAGCGAGATCGACCTTGTCGTGTTCTACGACAAGCCGCTGCTCAAGTTCGAACGGATTCTCGAGACCTATGTCTCGTACTCGCCTGCCGGCTTCAAGCTATTCCTGATGGGGCTTCCGCTCTGGTTGAAGCAGAAGCTCTACACCCCGAGGGAGCTGAGGACGGGCCTCGGTGGCGAATATGAGGGTCGGTTCGTATTCCTCGAGCACCACGAGTCGCATGCCGCCAGCGCGTTCTTCCCATCGCCATATCAAGACGCCGCCATTCTCACTCTGGACGGTGTCGGCGAATGGGCGACCGGAAGCATCGCGGTTGGGCGCGGCAACCGGATCGAACTCCTTCGCGAGCTCAGGTTTCCGCACTCGCTCGGCCTCCTGTATTCGGCGTTCACCTACTTCACCGGGTTTCGCGTCAACAGCGGGGAGTACAAGCTCATGGGTCTCGCTCCCTACGGGAGACCGATCTACCAAGACCGCATCCTCGAGGAGCTGATCGACCTAAAGGAAGATGGTTCGTTCCGGATGAACATGGACTACTTCGCGTTTTGCTATCGCGACCGGATGACTTCGTCGAAGATGAACGAGCTGTTCGATGGCCCACCCCGAGCTGCGGAAAGCGAAATCTCGCAGCGTGAAATGGACATCGCAGCATCGATTCAGGCAGTCACCGAGGAGGTGGTTCTCCGAATGGCGCGCCATGCACACGAGGTGACGAAACTTCCCAACCTCACGATGGCGGGGGGGGTGGCGCTCAACTGCGTTGCCAACGGTCGTATCCTGCGCGAGGGCCCTTTCGACGAGGTCTGGATTCAGCCCGCGGCCGGCGACGCTGGTGGTGCGTTGGGCGCGGCGCTCTTCGCCTGGTACCAGCTTCTCGACAACCCTCGCCAAGCCAGCGCCGAAGACTCTCAGCATGGGTCGCTTCTCGGGCCCTCCTATTCGTATTCCGAGACCCGGTCGTTTCTAGACTCGCAGGGCGCCGTCTATAGGCACTACACCGACGAGAGCGAGCTTTGTGAAGCGGTCGCCCAGCTCCTTGCGAGCCAGCAGGTGGTTGGCCACATGGCGGGTCGGATGGAGTTTGGTCCAAGGGCCCTTGGTAGTCGATCGATCCTCGGGGATGCACGGTCGCCTGAGATGCAGTCCACGATGAACCTCAAGATCAAGTTTCGCGAGTCGTTCCGTCCTTTCGCGCCCGCCGTGCTACGCGACCATGCGCATCAGTACTTCGACATCAAGTCCGAGCAAGAGAGCCCTTACATGCTGATTGTTGCTCCGGTCCGCGAAGACAAACGCCTGCCAATCAACGAGTCGACCACCGGGCTCCATCGGCTCAACCAAGCAAGGTCGGTCGTTCCTGCGATAACCCATGTCGACTACTCGGCGCGCGTGCAGACGGTCGACCCCGACCGGTACCCGCGCTTCGCCGGCATTCTCGAGGCCTTCCATCGGGCTACTGGCTGTCCGATGCTGATCAACACCAGTTTCAACGTTCGCGGCGAGCCGATCGTCAACACCCCCAGCGACGCCTACCGTTGCTTCATGGGAACCAACATGGACGTGCTGGTCATCGACGGTTTCGTGTTGAAGAAGACCGAGCAGCCCACTGCGCGCACCATCGATCGCGACGCCTACCTCCAACAGTTCGCACTCGACTAGACGGACGAGACCATGGCCAAGCTCGTTGAACTCGATCTCAACCCCAGTGAGAACACGCTCCGGCAGTTCGGGGGGATAGCGTTCGTCGGCTTCGGTGCTTTTGCCGCGCTCGCCTACTTCGAGAAACTCGTCTTTTCGTTTGATCTTGGAGAAGCACGCGTGCCCGTGGCTCTCACGTTTGCGGCTCTCGGGGTTCTCGCGGCGCTCTTTGCATTGGTCTACCCGAAGGCCAACCGGGTGCTCTACGTGGGTCTGTCGCTCATCGCTTTCCCGATCGGCTTCGTGTTGAGCTACGTGATCATGGGAAGCCTCTACTTTCTCATTATCGGGCCAATTGCCTTGCTTTTTCGTCTATTCGGTAGAGACTCGATGAACCGCCGATACGATCCGAACGCACAGAGTTATTGGTCTGACGCGGAGCCTCGCAAGGATTCAAAGAGCTACTTCCATCAGTATTGAGGGCGATGACATGACCGGGGAACACAAGGACGACGACGATTTCATGGCGCAGTCCCGCGGCAAACAGTCCGGGTTGGTGTCAGAGCTCACAGGCTTCCTGCGTGCCAACAAGAAATGGTGGCTGGCCCCGATCCTCATTTCGATTCTGCTACTCGGCCTGCTGGTGATTCTCGGCGGGACGGCCGCGGCTCCGTTCATCTACACGCTTTTCTAGGACCAGGCGTCACGGCGTCGGGAAGAGTCCCGGCAGTCGCTGCGCGAAAGCATCGGGGGGCGCTTCTGAGCGAGGTTCACTCGGTGACAGCGGCTGGGCAGTCTCGGCCCGGCGTAGCCTCGACGAAACGGGCGACGATCAGCATTGACTCTTGGCCGGGCCGGTCGGGGCTGGGACGTTCGTCGATTCCGCCTTCCACCGTGACGAGAAGCGCGCTGCCGATCGGTACGCCGGACTCGATGTAGGCTCTCTCGAGCGCGACGTTGTCGCCTTCTTGTGCCACACGCCACTTCTGTCCCGTCGTGCAGTCTTCGAAGAGGCCGAACGTCCCCGCTGCCACATATCTGCCCTCGAGGCTGAACGTACCGGAGGGCGCAGGAGGGCGCATCGGTTTGGCGTCGGCTGCGGTCTGAGGAGGAGGCTCGCTCTTCTTGCACCCGACGGCGACGGCGCAGAACGAGAGAGTCAGCAGGATCAGGAAGCACGCTCGCATCGTCTGTTGCATCGCTTTGGCTTTCGTGGCGCTAGCGTACCAGGAACCCGACGTACGGCGTCACCCACTGTTCGCGCTGGAGGAAAAAGTCACCGGTGCCTGAAAGCGAGTACTTCACGCCGACGTCGATGTGCATTCCGCTCTTGACCCGAAAGCCGACTCCTGCCTTCGCGGTGAAGCCCGGCGTAAACCGAAACACGGCGACCTGGGTGCAATACCAGAATCCACATGCGACCGTGGTCTCGCGAAAGCGCCAGAAGTTGATGTCGAAAGTAGCCGCAATGTACGGCAGGATTGGGGTCTTGTTGGGGACCTGCACTCGTACCTCAGGGCTCACGTACAGGCGGGTAACCGGACTGCGTCCCGGGTTGGTCCCGATGGGAAGGTTGTCGACGTTGTCGAGGTTGATCGGGTTCCACATCGCCCCGAGGTCGAGTCCGAACATCATGTAGCCGATGTCGTAGCCCCCGAAGAGGTGAAGATCTGCTCCAGGACGCACGACGTCATTGTCGGTGTTCAGAAACAAGGGGACGCCGATGTTGAAGCCTCCCTGCAGCCCCCGATGATCGCCTACCTTCTTCTTCGCGGGCGGCGCTGGGTTATAGCCCGGACCGGTGGAGTACGGCTGACTCTGGGGCGGTGGCGTCGGGTAGCTGTAGCCCTGAGCCAAGACCGACGGCGCCCCCCAAGTCCAGGAAAGCAGCGCGGCGGCAATCGACAAGGCTGCGGCGATCATTCCAATTTCCCCCATGATGGCCGAGAAGCTACACCGACTTGCTCCGGGCGGCTACATCCGAGCGCAATCGATCCGCTAGACCGCCCACGAAAGTGCGACTGCGAGCGAGGCCGCCGAGAGCAGTGTGCTGAGGACCAGCGCTGAAGCCGCGAGTGCCTCGTCGGCCCCGAGCTGTGAAGCCATGACGTAGGAGGCGACCGCCGTCGGCGCCGACGCGTACACCATCAGTACCAGCATCGATTGGTCGTCGAGACCCATCGCGCGTCCCGCGAGCCATGCGAGAAGCGGCACGACGGTGACTTTGACGAGAGCTGCGGTCGTTGCGCGAACGAGGTTCGACTTGACCTCGTAGACAACGAGGGTGCCGCCGAGGCTCAGCAAGGCGAGCGGTGCCGCCGTTGCTCCCAACAGGATGAGCGTCTCGTCGATGGGGTCGGGCAGGTCGATGCCGCTCGTCCCGATTGCGATTCCAACCAGGCACGAGAGGATGATCGGATTGGTCCCGATCGATCGCGCGACCGTTGGCAGCATCCGCAATGAGATTCGGCTGCGACCAAGCTCGAGCACGAACACGGCGACCACGTTGTAGAAGAGCATCATCGGCGCCAGCAGCAGCACGGCCTGCGCCTCTACTTCCTGAGGCACGAACCTGCTTTCGTTCACCGCGAGCAGAACGACGGGCAGCCCTAGGAAGGCGAGATTGCCGCGAAACCCTGCCTGGACGAACGAAGCTCTCGTTGGACCCGGAAGCCGCATGGCCCAGGCGACGAGATACCCCACCGCAATCGAGCCCACTGTCGCGCCGAGCAATGCGAGGATAAGGGCCCCCGCGTTCCCGTCGAACGAGGACTGCCGCCCGAGCTTGTCGGTCACCAGCGCCGGAACGGCGACCCAGTAGACAAGGCGGTCGAGGCCGCGTCTGAATCCGTCGCCATAGAACTCGAACTGCATCAGGAGTGCGCCGAGGGCGACGAGCAGCACGACCGGGGTAAGAATGCCGAGAACCTGGATCATCGGGAGGTCCCGAGTCGGGTGCGGCCTAGTCTGTCGTCGGAGCGTCGGATGGAGGATCTTTCGGAGGTGGCTTAGCTTCGGTCGATGCCTGATAGAGACGCCAGCTCCCCGCCGAGCCAAGGAGTTTCAGTCGGTCCGCGCGGTCGTCGAATGCGTCCTTGACGCCTCCGCGCAAGTCGCGCTGGTCGACCAATACATAGTCGGTTTCGATGCGCTGTCTGACGTGATGCACGGCGGCGCGGTTGGAGACGTGTGCGCCCGTCGAGATGGTCGCGGACACTGAAGCCGTAGGTTCGATCCCCCCGATGAGCTCCATCGCCGCATCGTAGCGTTTTCTCTGCATGGGGCTGACCGTGCGCACCACGCGCTTGAAGCCTCCGCGAGCCGCATCGTTTTCGACAATCGCGCCGAGTTTCCAGCTCGAGAGCGTGCTTGCCAAGAGAAGGCACCCCATCATTGCGAACGAGAAAGACGACGGGCGCACCTGCTTGTCGCGGAGGGTGCGCAGGCCGACCGGACCGAGGGCAACCGCAACCGGCAGCAAGACGGACGAATACTGGAAATGAGGTGAGTAGACCGCGCTTCGCGAGGCCAGCAGAGTGAAGGCGAGGCCATAGACGAGCATGACCCGCGCTTTGCCGGCCCATGCGGGGAGGAAGAGCAACGGCGCGAAGATGACGAGCAGGTATTGGAGCTTCGCCGACTTGGTGCCGAGGGCGAATATGAAGGCAGGATTCGTCAAGAGCGTCGTGAGGAGGTCTTTGCCGCCTTCCTTGTTAGGAATCATGTCGCGGTAGTAGTAGCTGAAACCGTAGGACTCCGTTGGGTTGCCCTCTTCGGGGGTCGAGTCGTTGAAGAGTTCTGGCGACGACATGATCATCGACTTGACGAGGACGAAATACGAGAGGCTGATTATGATGGTGATCCAGCCTGCGCGCGCCATGCGTCGGTCGCCCGAGATCAAGCCATAGAAGCCGACGAAGCACATCAGCAGCGAGACGTCTTCTCGAATGAGAAGCAGGAAGCCGAACGTGATGTAGTACCCCAGCATCTGCTTGGAGAGGAAGAAGTGCAGCGCGAGCAGCAGCGGCGGCATCAACAGGGTGAGGGAATGAAACTCGTAGAGGTTTGCGCCGTGGAGCGCGGGATGGAGTGCGTAGACCAGAGCCCACACGATGCCGGCGAGTCGCGAACCGAGCTGGTACCGGCCCAACAAGAACGCCGGTACCACTCCCGCGCCGCACCAGACCGCCTGCAGCACCAGAAGAAACTCGGCGTTGGGCCAGAGCCGGTAGAGCGGAGACAGCAGTACCAGGATCGGATCGAAGTGCGCGGACAGATGCGACTCGCCCTTGAGGAAACTGCATCCAAGCGGATTGCCGTGGCTCGATTGAAAAAAGATGTTGTCGTAGAGGCCGAGATCGACAGTCCGCGTGGCAAGGGTGTAGTGCGCGTTGAGCGAGAGGCCCGAAAAGACGTACGCGTACGCTGCCCAGAGCCCGGCCACCACGGCCACGCTGAGCAGGTCGAGCGAACGTTCGCTCCGACGGGTGGTCGCAGGGGCCGGTCGAGTCGCGATACGCTCGCCAACTTCGCGCAGGGTCGGCCACCATGCCGCCACGGACAGAGCGATGTAGAGCCAGGTTCGCCAAGGATGGTGGGTCTCGATCGCGTCTTCGGTGAGGGCGACGATGAACGGTCCGCTCAGGATGAACGAGAGGAGCGCGTTGAGTCGCTTGGTAGCGGCTAGGGTGACGGGCTTGCCGCTGCGACGGCGGACGAGAACCCATACGGCGTAGATCGTCGCGACCGCGACCAGGCACACCGCCCAGTAGTTGAGCGCCATCGTCCGGTCGGCGGCGCTGAGCTGGTTGTCGAACTTCGAGACCAACAGGCCCGGGTGGGCGAGCGAAAAGAGCGTGGAACCCAGCGCGACGGTCAAGAGGCCGGGCCAGACGGCGAACGCGGCGAAGCGTCCGAGGGAGGACATCGCGCCGTCGACTCGTCCAAGCATTGCCGCCCCTTTTAAGCTGACCGTCTGCCACGGACAAGCGATTCCCCCAGCGAGACGCTTGGTTCAACCTCGCCGCGGTGTTTGACGATTCGAATGGCAGCAAGGAGCTTCATCGCGAGTTGGTTCTCAACGACTCGCGCGTCCACCCGTCGACTTCCGTGCATCGGCCCAACGAAGCTTGCGGCCGACGTCTCCGTCGAAAACGGCCTTGCGCGACCAAGTCAGCGGTGGTAGCAATTCGCTATTGATTTTCATTTTCAATAGGGATAGGGAAATGCTCCGGTTCTTCTATATGGCGCTAGCAGCCGGAATGGCTGGCTTTTTTGTCCTTGCGGGCTGTAGTTCGGACTCGGGCACCGGTGGGGACACCGTGCCGGCAACCTATGATTTCGAGAGGGACGGGGAGTCGACCGTGGCCTTCGTCGGGCAGGTCACTCGGCAAGTCCTGATTCAAGACCTCGTTTCGCAGATGGTCGGCATCAGCGACGACGTACTCGGCGGACGCAATCTCGATCGATACGACACAGCCGATGAGGTGTTCGGGCTGTTGGTGCCGCTTTTCGAGCTTGGTGGCGCAGCCGATCCCACCCGCGCGCTTCCCGCGCTCCTCGACGGCGGCGATTCGCTTCTGCAGACGACCTACGCCGACCTCAACGAGGCGAAGCTCCAAGACAAGATCGCCGGCAACGACTCGGTCACCGATCACCGAGATTGGAACGGCGGCGATTTCGTCGGCTGGCGTACCGCCAATCTCGCGGTCGACGGCGAGGGGACCCAGGCCGTTCCAGGCACGCCTGAAGAGCTGTTGCGGGCGCTCCTTTGGACCTTTGCCGATCAGGCGTCGTCCGGCGCGGTAGGCGACTATCCGATCGATGCGACGACGCCGCTCTACCTGACCCCGGACGGTCACGACCTCACCCAGCTCACCGAGAAATTTCTGCTCGGCGCCGTGAACTTCAGCCAGGCGGCGGACGACTACCTCGACGACGACGTCGAGAACAAAGGGCTGCTCACTTCGAACGAAGTCGGCGAGGACAACCCCTACACCACGCTCGAGCACCAGTGGGATGAGGGCTGGGGCTACTGGGGTGCCGCGCGAGACTACGATGACTACACCGACGACGAAATCGCAGGGGAAGGCGGACGACCCGAATACGCCTCCGGCTATTTCGATTCCAACGCGGACGATAGAATTGATCTCGAGCGCGAATACAACTTCGGCGCTTCGGTAAATGCGGCCAAGCGGGACCGCGGGAGCGACGCGGCGGCCCAGACCGACTTCACCGCCGAGGCAGACCTCGCATGGCGGACTGGCCGCGCGCTCATCACCGACGCCGAGGCTCGTGGGGAACCCGTCGACCTCGAGGCGCTCAGGACCGAGCGGGACATCGTGGTGCGTGTCTGGGAGCAGGCGTATGCGGCGACCGCGATTCACTACGTCAACGAAGTGCTTGGCGACATGGAGCTTGCGGGCACCGAAGACTACAGCTTCGCCGACCATGCGAAGCATTGGTCGGAGCTCAAAGGTTTCGCGTTGAGCTTTCAATTCAATCCGCGCTCGCCGATGAGCACCTCCGCGTTCTCTGAGCTACACGCGGCCGTGGGCGACGCGCCGGTTGGGGCCTCGGCCGATGCGCCAACCACCGATTCGGCGTACCGGGCGACGCTGCTCGAGGTGAGACTTCTTCTGGGAGAAACATATGGCTTTGACGAAGCAAACATTGCGGGTTGGTAGCGCGGCACGAGTGCTGCTCTGCCTGAGTATGGCTGGCTGCAGCAGCGACGGCGGCGACGGCACCGGAGGATCCGGTGGCGGCGGGTCGGACGGATCGCGCGCAGAAGTGGTCGCGTCTCTCGCCGAGAACGTGATCGTGCCTCGGCAGCAAACGTTCGCAGAAGCCGCGGCCTCGTTTGAATCTGCGATGAACGCCGCGGTCGCTGGCCAGAGTTCCCGCCAAGACGCGCAACAGGCCTGGCGCGAGACGATGGCTGCCTGGCAACCGCTCGAGGTGATGCAGCTCGGCCCCGCCGGCTCCCGCGCAGACGTCATGGGCGGACAGAGTCTGCGAACGCTGATCTACGACTGGCCCAACACCAGCCCCTGCGTCGTCGACCGTCAGACTGCAGGCGGCGACTACGACGACCCTGAAGCGATCGCGTCGACGCCCGGCTCGCCCGTCGATCTGTGGACGATCGAGTATCTGCTATTCACCGAAGACCCGGACAATCAGTGCAGCGCGCTCGATAGCCTCAACTCGGAGGGCATTTGGGATGGGCTCGGAGACGAGGTTCCCGAGCGCCGGCTGACGCATGCGGCTTCTTTGGCGTCGCTGGTGCGCCAGTCCGCCGACGACCTCGAGACGGCGTGGGCACCTGACGGAGGGAATTTCGTCGCGGAGTTCACCGGGCAGGGCGCGGTCTACGGGTCGGCCCAGGAAGCCCTCAACGCGATCTCGGATGCGATGTTCTATCTCCCAAAGGAGGCCAAGGACATGAAGATCGGCAAACCAGCCGGGCTTCAGGACTGCGCGCCGACAGAGCAGCCCTGCGAGCTCGAGTCGCGTTGGGCATTCGTCGGCAGGGAGAACCTGGTCGCAAACCTTCGCGGTTTTCAAGAGCTCTTCTTGGGGGCAGCCCCCGGCACCGAGGCACCTGGGTTCGATGATCTCCTCATCGAGATGGGTTCGGAGGCCGTCGCCTCGGACGTCGAAGCTGCCATCGAAGAAGCGATTGCGAGCACCGAGGCCCTGCCGGGCACCCTCGCCGACGCGATCGCGAATGCGCCCGAGGCAACCGAAGACGCGTTCGATGCGATCGATCGCGTCTCGAGCCTGTTTGAAACCGAGGTGCTCTCGACGCTCGATCTCGAGATTCCCAATCGAGCCGCTGGCGACAACGACTGACCGGCTACGATGATCGACTCGCTTCGTTCACGTCTGCTCGAACCGCGCGATGCGGCGTCGTTGGCGGCGTTTCGCTTTCTGTTCGGGACGATCTTGTGCTTGAGCAGTCTGCGGTTTCTGTGGAACGGGTGGGTCGATCGCTTCTACGTCCAGCCGACGTTCTTTTTCAAGTACTGGGGATTCGAATGGGTCGAGGTGTTGCCCGAACCCTGGATGACGATTCTCTACGTTCTGATGGCTGTGCTCGGGGCCTTCGTCGCGATCGGGTTTCTCTATCGCATCTCCATCGTTCTCTTGTTCTTCACGTTCACCTACGTGGAGCTCATCGACGTCACCAACTACCTCAACCACTACTATCTAGTCAGTCTGTTCGCGCTCTTGATGTGTTTCCTGCCCCTGCACCGGGCGTTTTCAGTCGACGCCCGGCTCTGGCCGACAGCACAGCTTCCGACGGTGCCCGCCTGGATGCTCTACCTCATGCGGTTTCAGGTGGCGGTGGTCTACTTCTACGCGGGCATCGCGAAGCTCCAACCCGACTGGCTGGTGCACGCGCAGCCGTTGGGGATCTGGCTTGCGGCGCGAACGGAAACTCCGATCCTCGGAGCGCTGCTCACGCTTCCGGCGATGCCGCACATCATGAGCTGGGCGGGGTTCTTGAACGACACCTTCGTGGTGCCCTTCTTGCTCTGGAAGAAGACTCGACCATACGCCTTTGCGACGGTCTTCGTCTTTCACATCTGCACACATCTGCTGTTCGTGATCGGTGTGTTTCCCTTCTTGATGGTGTGCGGGGCGACCCTTTTCTTCGATGCCGACTGGCCGCGCAGCTTCTGGCGGCGGCTTCGCGGCATGGCACCCGTCCCGGCGTCTCATGCGGCCCACGCGCCCGCAGGACGATGGTCCACCACCGCTGCGATACTGGTTGCGGGCTACTGTTTGTTTCAGGCCGTGATGCCGCTCCGCGCCTTCGCCTACCCAGGAGACGTACTCTGGCACGAGCAGGGGATGCGCTATTCCTGGCGCGTGATGGTGCGCGAAAAGAACGGGAGCATCGACTATCGGGTTCGATGGAACGACTCGGACCGGGAGGTGCGCGTGTCGCCGAGCCGCTATCTCACCAGCCATCAAGAGCGCGAGATGTCTGGCCAACCAGACTTGATTCTCCAGCTCGCGCACCGAATTGCCGATGACTTCGAGGCGCGGGGTCACGACGACGTCGAGGTACGCGTCAACGCGGTGGCATCGCTCAACGGCCGCCGTGCCGCACCGCTCATCGACCCGACTGTGAACCTCGCTGCAGAGGCGGATACGATTCGGATCATGCGCTGGGTGACGTCGCTTCCGTCGACGCCACCGCTGCCCGCCTATCCAGAGCGGCATCGTGAGAGCCTTCCCGTAGCCGAGGCCCCCCAGGTCGACTGATGCAGCAGCTTCTGCGCAGACTCCTCGCCTCCGGCTTGCCCGCGATCATCGTCGTTGCGATGGGAGCGGCGACGGCGAAGGCTCAAGACGCCGAGACCGAGCCTCCCTCCAGCCCGCCGAGCGCGCCGAACGCACCCGACGACGCGATGCTCGACGAAGAGCTTCAGATGCTCGACGAGGAGTTCTTCAACGAGGACCCGGTGCCCGCCGCGCCTGCAGCCGGCGATCCCGGTACTCCGGACGCTTCCGGCAACGACGACCCCCCGTCCCCGCCTGCCGCCGCGCCCCGGACCGGCGATGCCACCCCTGAACTGCGCGAAGTGACCGTGCGCTATTCGCCCGAGGATCTCTTCCGGATGGGCGGCTCGGTCCAGGCCATCGATCAGAAGCAGCTGCAGAAGCTTCAGTACGACGACCCCAACGCGGTCCTGCTTCAGATACCGGGCGTGTACATCCGTCAAGAAGACGGTTTCGGACTTCGACCCAACATCGGTCTTCGCGGCACCGACCCCGATCGAAGCCGCAAAGTCACCTTGATGGAAGACAACGTGCTGTTCGGCCCTGCGCCATACTCAGCGCCGGCCGCGTACTACTTCCCGATGATAGGACGTATGTCGGGCGTCGAGGTGTTCAAGGGCCCCGCCGCGATCCTCTACGGACCGCAGACGGTGGCCGGTGCGATCAATCTCGTCAGCCGCCCGGTGCCCGAGAAGCCTGAAGGACAAATCGACCTTTCGTACGGACGCTTCCAGACCTTCCGAGGCCACCTCCACTACGGAAGACAGAACGACTGGGGTGGATTCATCATCGAAGGGATTCATCTGGGGACACAGGGGTTCAAGCAGATCGACGGCACCAGCGGACGCGACAACGCCGGCTTTCGGCGAAGCGAAGTCATGTTCAAGGGTTTCGTGAACAACAAGCTCGACTCGCACGCGTTCAACCGGCTCACGGTCAAGTTCGTTGGCTCTCAAGAGAACTCGAACGAGACGTATCTCGGGCTCAGCGATGCTGATTTCGACGCCGATCCGTATCGACGGTACGCGGCAAGTCAGCGAGACGAGATGAGCTGGTGGCGCACCGCGGTGGAGCTTCGGCACGACCTTGCCGTCGGCGATCACGTGAGGCTCGAGACGACCGCCTATCGCCACGATATGGACCGAACGTGGAATCGCGCGAACGAGTTTCGCGATGGCACGCAGCTCCTGCCGACTGTCACATTCCCCGATGACCCTGGCTTCGACGACTACTTTCTCGTGCTGACCGGTGAGCGGAACTCTCCGTCGGTCGACAATCCTGCCAACAACGGGCAGGACCTCTTCGTCATCAGCAACCAGCGTCGCTTCGTGGTGATGGGGATTCAGACGCGGCTTCGAGCCGATTTCGACACCGGGAAGGTGCATCACGAGATCGAGTCTGGCGTGAGATTTCACTACGACTCGGTCGACCGCTATCAGCCGAATCGCGGCTATCGCATGGAAAACGAGCAGCTCGTCTGGGACGGCATCACCGAGAACGAGGACCCTTCCTTGCTGCAGACCGACAACAAGGGTGAGGCCCAGGCGCTGGCTGCCTACGTGATGTACGGGCTCGAGATTCGCAACCTCGTCATCAAGCCTGGAGTTCGCGTCGAGTACATCCGGACGTTCTTCGAAGACACGCTCAACGAACCCGATGAGGGTCGCGTCGCAGAAACCCCGCAGCTCGTGTTCCTGCCCGGGATCGGTTTGCAATACACAATCTTCGAAGGTTTCGCGGCGCTTGCGGGTGTGCACCGCGGGTTCAGCGCCGTCTCGCCCGGCAACCGACAGTTCGCGGACCCCGAGCTGTCGATCAACTACGAGGCCGGGTTTCGGTACGTCACAGGCGATTCGCTCGGGTTCGGAGAGCTCATCGGGTTCTTCAACGACTACAGCAACATCACCAGCGAATGCACCGGGTCGAGCGGATGCAATCCAGACGACCTCGACCGGCAGTTCAACGGTGGACGCGCGTTCGCCGGAGGAATCGAAGCGATCGGCGGATACAACATTCCGCTTCCGCGTCAGCTCAACATGCCGGTGCGCGTCAACTACACCTATACCAACGCGACATTCCGCAGTGACTTCATCACGCAGAACCCGACGATCGGACCAGTGATGAAGGGCGAGGAGATTCCCTTCGTGCCTCCGCATGTACTCAACGCGCAGATCGGTTTGGAGCGAACGTTCTGGGCGACCTATCTCGTCGGCAACTACTTCTCGGCGATGACCGAGGGCCGCGTCGGTCCTGTCGAGCTTCCGCCCACCGATGGCTATTTCGTGCTCGATGTGATCGGGCGGATTCGCTTCGAGCCCGTGGAGGCCTACGTGCGCCTCCAGAACGTCACCAACAAGCGTGCAATCGTCTCTCGTCGGCCCTTTGGCGCCCGCCCGAACGCACCGTTCTCGTTCCAGATCGGAGTTCAAGTCACTTTCTAAAAGTACGCAATTACTGGCTTTTCGGTGATTTAGACGTCAGCGAAGCCAGCGGCCGGCGAGACTTGTTGAAGATGATTTTCAATGTCAGGATGCGAGTTCTGTGTTCCTACGGTTCAGCGCCTATCTGCTCCCCTCGGTGATCGCGCACTGCGCGTTTTTCGCCGCACTTGCGAGCTCGCCGAGCACTGTCGATAGCCTCTCGCGGATCGAGGCCGTCGAGTTCACCGTGATCAGCGAGCTCGGTGGGGGGCGTGTCGGCGACGACACCGAGATCGGGGATGCCGTCGAGCCGACCGAACCTCCCGAGAAAAAGTTCCGACAAGTGCGGCCCGCACCCAAACCCAAGCGCGCCGCAGCCGTGGTCGAGCCCGAGCAAGCGCCACCGCCTGAGCCGGCTTCGGTGGAAGAGGGCGACGGTGCGGTTGCCGAGATCAACTCCGGGGATCGCCAGCCAAACGCTGCGATCGGGCATTCCAGACTCTCGGGGTCGGCTGGCTCGGATCCCAATGCAATCTCGGCAGGCGTCGGTAGCGGCGGCGAGGGAGTCGATCGCCGGTCCGCGCTGCGGGCCTGGCTTCGCGAGATCCAGCGCGAGGTCAACAAGATCGCCACCCGCAACTATCCAAGCGCTGCCGTGCGAATGGGCCTCGAGGGTAAGCTACGCCTGGGGATCACCATCGCCCCCGACGGCAGTGTGCGCGGGGTGCGCGTTCTATCTTCCTCCGGTCACTCGGTTCTGGATGATTCCGCGACGCATTCGGTCATGGCCCTTCACATTCCGGCGCCGCCAGCGGAGCTCGGATGGAGCGAGCGCGAAATCGCGCTTCCGATTCGCTACGCGCTCCAGTGACGCGGTATTGTCCTCGGATGACAGCCGGGCCCCAAGCCTGGTATCAGCATCCAATGGAACGCGCCGCTAAGAACGTACGCCTCGGCCTCACCATTCCGCTCGGGAGCGCCGCTTACGCGGTGAAGCTCGCTCGGGCCGCGCAGGAACGTGGATACGAAGAGATCTGGATGGCCGAGGTCAACGGTGGCGATTCGTATGCTCTGGCCGGCGCCGTAGCGCAGGGGGTTCCGGGAATGCGCATCGGCACCGCGGTCGTTCCGCTCCAAACCCGCACCCCGATGATGCACGCAATGGCCTCGATGACGCTCAGCCAGCTCACCGAGGGCAACTTCATTCTCGGGCTCGGTCTCTCATCTCCAAACATCGTTCGCGACTGGGGCGGGCAGCCTTACGACCGCGGCCTCACTCGCATGCGAGAGCATGTCGAAGTCATTCGCCACATGTTGACCGGGCAAAAGACCAACTATCCGGGCAAGACGCTCAGCGTAGCGAACTTTCGCCTGGGCGGTTCGGTCGTCGGCGAAGTCCCGATCTATCTCGGGGCGCTCAATCCGAAGATGCTCCGGCTTGCGGGGGAGATCGCAGACGGCGTGTGCCTCAACATGGTGCCTGAGTCGGCGCTTCCGCAGGTGCTTGGTGAGGTTCGCCTGGGCGCCGAGAAGGCCGGTCGCGATCCGAACGAGATCGAGGTGGTTGCCCGGCTCCACACGGTTCTCGCAGACGACCCCGCCGCAGGACGCGCGCTGGTACGGACCGCATTCGGCGCCTACGCCGCGACGCCAGGCTACAACAAGTGCTTCGAGTGGATTGGCTTCGAAAGCGAGGCGCGCAAGATCCGCGAGGCCTTTGCGGCGGGCGATCGTGCGGGAGTCGCCGCTGGGGTGACCGATGCGCTGTGCGATGCCATGGCCATCGTAGGCTCCCGCGATACGATTCGAGGGCGTGTGCGCGCCTATGCCGAAGCGGGAGTCGACGTATGCATCATCAATCCCATTGCCGATCCGTCGATGGTGCCCGCGTTCGTCGACATGATCGCCGGTTGCCTCGATGGCCTAGAGCTTCCGGGCGGCGGCGTGGGTCGGGCGACGCAGTAGTCGCTACCGCGGTGTGCCGCACCCAAAGGAGCGCCCGCCGGCCTTTCGACCGACGGGCGTGGGGTAGGGAGTGTGGGTGTGGAGCGATGAACAGGACATGACTAAGTGCGGGCCTCAGCCGGCGGTGCTCGAGCCTGGTGCAGGCGGTTGAGAAGCGCCGGAGGAGCGACATCGTGCGACGCGTCGACAACCATGGCATTCGACCGCAGTGAGCGAATCCGAACTCACCCCCGCCGCCCCGAACGAGGCAGCGCCGAACCCGGGGACGGCGAGAGCAGAAAGAGCGCGGTTGAGAACTCGTCGCATGATACCCGTCCAACCCACCGAGGACGTCGATCATTCCCTCAAAACGCAACGAACTCCCTCTTTCCTCGTCCTGGAATTTCGTCGCTCGCCGGAAACCGCAATCAGACAGTGATTCTTGAAGTCGATCGGCGACTTTTGTGACAGCCTCAACCCACTCGACGAGATGCCGCGCAACTCCAAGAAAAATCGTCGGTCTGAGAAGACCGAGCATGCCAGAGCAGGACAGCTCAAAAATCTCGGGGCCTTTCTCAAACGAGTGCGCCGCGAAAAGGGGATCACCCAAGACGAGCTCGCCGGACGCGTTGAGGCATCCAAGTCGCAGATTTCGCAGGTTGAACGAGGCATCAGCTGGCCGTCGATGCCATTGTTCATCGCAATTCTCGACGCGCTCGACCTAGAGCGCTGGGACCCTACTGACCCCGTCCAAGTCGTCTACGGATTGCGGCGACGTCGGACTCTCCGCGAACTCGGGTTGAGCGACTGGACGCTCACG
The DNA here is from genome assembly GCA_963845195.1 of uncultured delta proteobacterium. Taxonomy (GTDB): domain Bacteria; phylum Myxococcota_A; class Polyangia; order Polyangiales; family Houyiibacteriaceae; genus SG8-38. Next base: position 174,252 of record CAWJRH010000001.1, on the reverse strand, counting down.
CTCACCGACGAGGAGATGAAACTCTTCACGACGCGGGGCTACGAGGCGGTCGAACTCAGCCGTGCGCTCTCGGTGTTACACGGGAAAGCGCTCCCGACCGCGGGCGAGCCGCTCCCCATTCTGTTCCCGGATCAACTCGCGCGCTTTCGGGCGCGCGCGCATTCCGACGAAGACTAGCTCTTCAGCCGGCGGCGCGCGCCGGTGGGTCGCACGGGTTGCAGGAAATTCGTGAGTCTTCGTGCTCGATCTGAAGCGTCGTGTGGGCGATGTGGAACTGCTCCGAGAGCTGCTTGCGCGCGGTGCTGATGACCTGCTGCGACGGCGCCTGTGGGTTGATGACGAGATGTGCCGTGCACACGTGTCGACCGCTGGTCAACGACCAGATGTGCAGGTCGTGGACGTCCAGGACCCCCGGCAGCGCGCCGAGCGAGGTGACCACCTCTTGCAGCGAGATGTGCTTCGGAACGCTCTGCATCAAGACGTCGAGCGTCTCACGCAATAGGCCCCACGCCGAGAACACCACCAGAGCGGTGATGAGCAGGGATGCGAGAGGATCGGCCCAAGCCCAACCGAACGCCATGATGAGTACCGCGGCCACGATGGCACCGACGCTTCCTAGAGCATCCGCCATCACATGGAGCCATGCGCCCTTGATGTTGAGATTGTCGCCCTTGCCGCCGTGCAAGATCCGGAGATTGATGAGATTGATCGCCAAGCCTCCTGTGGCGATGCCGAGCATGAGTCGCGCGTCGATCGTTTCCGGGCTCGACATTCGCTCGAAGGCCTCGATCGCAATCAGAACGGCGACGATGAGCAGTGCGGCTCCGTTGACGAGGGCAGCGACGATCTCCGCCCGATGGTATCCGTAGGTGCGCTCCTCGGTCGCGGGCCGCTGCGACCAGCGAACCGCTGCGAACGACAGACCGAGGGCCGCCACGTCCGAGAACATATGTCCGGCGTCGGCGAGCAGCGCGAGCGAGTTGGATAGGTACCCGCCGACGACCTCAGCGACCATGTAGAGCGCCGTCAGGAGGAGCGCCATCAACAGCCGTCGACGATTCGCCTCACTCCTATCGTGTGCATCGCCATGAGAATGACCGTGACCCATCCCTCACAGCCTAGCTGAAACTCGACCACCTGCGATCACGGAGGGGGTGGCACAGTGCCGGGCTCCAACGCTTGCGCGTCAATCGCAACCTCGCCGAAGCTCACGGTGCGGGCTTTCGCCTACCGGCGGCCCTTGTCGAATGCGGCCTTCTGCTCCGGGGTCGCTTCAGTTTGGTACTTCGCCTTCCAGTCCGCGTACGGCATGCCGTAGACGATCTCGCGGGCGTCCTCTTTAGTCAGGGTGATCCCCGACTGGTCGGCTGCTTCCTGGTACCATCGCGAGAGGCAATTGCGGCAGAAGCCTGCCAGCTCCATCAGGCCGATGTTCTGAACGTCGGGGCGTTCGCGAAGGTGTTCCACCAGCCGGCGGAACGCCGCGGCCTCGAGTTCGGTTCGGTTTCGGTCGTTGATCTCCATGACGCTCCGATCCTAAGGCGCGGCTCGGGGGAAGGGAAGGCTTCACTTGGCGTTGCCGGTTGACCCTCGCCTCGGCGGTCACGTAGGATTCCCGCGTGCGGCCTTCGTTGCGCTCAGGGACCCGCGTTTGCGCCCTCGTTGCCCTGTCGCTGTGGCTGGTGGGCTTCGACCTTCTGCCGATGGCTCACCTCGTCTTTCACGACGCGGTTGGTGACCATCAGCACGGCCCCCGGCATTCCCACGCGCACGACGCCCATGCCCACCGTGTGATCGACCACGATGGGCACGACCACCACCCCGCCGATCGCTCCCCAAGTTCGCCATCCCAGGACTCCGAACACGGCAAAGGCAGCGTCGCGCACCGCGATCTCGCCGCACAGGTAGCACCGGTCCTCGTACCCACCGTTCCCGAGATCCGGTTCGCCTACGAAGCTCTGTGCGCGCCCTCGTTCGACGACGACCCCTCGAGGGTGAGCGAGACCGCGACGCGTGCCCGCGCACCTCCTCGCACCTAGCCGGTCGCTTTCATCCCGCGTTTTCGAACTAGGTCCGACGCAGGTCGCGATGGGTCCGGCGTGTTTGCGCCGTGCACTCTTGGTGCGGCTTTCGCCGCCGTTAGGAAAGTCTTCGCCGTGCGCTTCTTTTTTCTCGTGTCGATGATTGGTGCCGTCTCGATCGGCATGGTTGAACCGGTTCGCGCGGAGCCTCCTCCGGGGGGCGAAGGAGCACTCGTGCCTCCATCGATTCCGCGTGACGCGCATGGGCATCCTCCATATCCCGCGGACGCGGACGGGGAACCGGCTCGGGTCGTCGTCCGGGTGGTCGTGGACGAGGCCGGAGAGGTAGCTGAGGCAACCGTGGTCTCGAGCGATCGCTCCGGGGCAGATGCACATGGGTTCGAGCGCCTTGCGCTCGAGTTCGTCGGCGGCCTTTCGTTCGTCCCCGCGACGCGTGACGGGCGGCCGATCGTCTCCGTTGTACGGTACGAAGTGCTGTTCGACCCACCGGGAGACCCCGAACACGTCCATCGTCCGGACCATGACACGGGCGTTTCGCAGAACGAACCAAACACCGAGCGTGGCGATCGGGCGCAGACCAGTCCCGAGCTCCCTGCGTTTAGCGCAACGGCGGTCGTCCCCGTGGCCGACCTTTCCGCCTCCTCGATCGACCTCCCCGGCGATGAGATTCGACTTCGACCATATCTGTCGACCGGGGACCTCTTGAACGCAGCGCCCGGCGTATATTCGATTCAGCACGCTGGAGGGGGAAAAGCGAACCAGTACTTCCTCCGCGGGTTCGACTCGGACCACGGCACGGACATCGCGTTCTACGTCGACGGGGTCCCGATCAACTGGGTCAGTCACGGGCACGGACAGGGCTACACGGACCTGCACTTCGTCATCCCAGAGCTCATCCAACGGGTCGAAGTGAAGAAGGGACCCTACTTTGCGGAGTACGGGGACTTCTCCACGGCGGGTACGATCAACCTCGTGCTCGACAGCGAGAAGCCAACTAGTTCGTTTAGCTTTCTGGGTGGCACCTATCGGACGTTTCGCGGTGTTGGGATAGTCAGCCCCAAGAACAATCCCAAGGTGCGGCCCCTCCTTGCCGTCGATGTTCTCGGAAGCGATGGCCCCTTCGACAACCCTGAGAACCAGCTCCGGTTCAACCTTTTCGGACGAGTCGCGGTCGACCTTCCGCGCGAGACGCTTCTCTCAGTCACGGCGAGCCTCTACGGCAACCGGTGGAACGCTTCGGGGCAGATCCCTCTTCGTGAAGTCGAGGCTGGCAGACTCGACCGGTTTGGGAGCATCGACGCCAACGAGGGAGGGAACAGCACCCGGTACAGCCTCTACGCCAACGTCACTTCGCCGGCCAAAGCAGGTGCCTTCGGGGATCGCTCGATACGTAGTGAAGGGCTGCAGCTCGTCGGGTGGGTCACGCGATCGGACTTCGCGCTCTACTCGAACTTCACCTTCTTCGCGAACGATCCCGTCAACGGCGACATGATCCGGCAAACCGATACCCGGACCACGTTCGGCACTCGGGCACAGTACGGCTTCGCCCACCGTTTTCAGAAGGTCACTTTGAAAACGCGATTCGGCACCAACCTCCGCGTCGACCTGATCGAAAACGGCCTCGATGACGCGCCGGCGCGAGTCGTCACCGACGTGCGGGTTGATGCGTGGATCGCCCAAACCAGTGTGGGGGTTTTCGGCGAAGAAGAACTCGTCTGGCGCTGGTTCCGGTTTGTGGCCGGGCTCCGCGTCGACATCTTCAATTTCGACGCGAACGATCGGCTTGCCGTCGACGACCTGAGCACCAGCGGTCGGCGCACCGACGCGATCTTGTCGCCCAAAGCAAGCGTGATCGCACAGCCAGTCGAGCCTCTTCAACTGTTCTTCAATTTTGGGAGGGGCTTCCATTCCAACGATGCCCGGGGCGTCGTGCGGCAAACCGATCCCGTGACCCCGCTTACCCCGGCGCTTGGATGGGAGGTCGGCGCACGCGTGCTTGCTTGGGACAGACTCCAGCTGTCGACTGCGTTCTTCTGGCTCAATCTCGACAGCGAGGTGGTCTGGGTTGGCGACGAGGGGGTGACGGAAGCAAGCGGGGCCACGCGTCGGCTTGGCGTCGAGGCTCAGGTCCGCGCCGAGCTACTGCCCTGGCTCCTCGCCGACTTCGACATCACCTGGGTGCAAGCCGAGTTCGTCAACAATCCGGGCAACGCCAATGCCGTTGCGCTTGCGCCAGAGTTTCTCATCAGCGCTGGGCTGTCCGTGCTCGACCCCCGCACCGGGCTCTCGGGGCGGCTAGGGGTTTTCTATCTGGCCGACCGTCCCGCCACCGAGGACCGTTTTCTCACCGCAGAGGGCTTTACGCGCCTCGACGCTTCGCTCGGTTGGGAGAACGAGCGCTTCGGGATCAAGGCACAGGTCCTCAATCTTCTCAACACGCAGTGGCGCCAGGCGCAGTTTGCAACCACCGGACGCTTGCCAGGCGAAGACGGGCCAGGCGACTGTCCGTCGGGGACACGCCCCGTCGTCGAAGATGGAAGCTTCGCGGGCTGCGAAGACCTCCATTTCACTCCAGGCTGGCCGATTCACGTCCAAGTCATGGCAACCGTAAAATTCTGAGGCTACCGCGCGCGTCTCGGGGTCGCCGGGCATCGGACATGCGGAAGACTCTCTTCCCTCTCACGCTTTTCCGTGACATTACCCGCGCGTGATTTCCAACACCTCCAAGCGAGCTCTCTGCTTCAATGGCATCGTCCTGCTCTTGGCCGGAGGCCTTCTCGCGGCCTGCAGTAAGAGTAAGACGCTGCGGGGACCGTCAATCCCAGGACCGGACCCGAGCGTGCAGGGTGCCTGCTATCGGTACGAGACCAAAGACGGCAAGTTCAAGTGGGAAAGCCAGCAAGCTGAGGTCGAGACGCGGTGGTTCGAAGAGTGGACTGACCTCCACGGGGAGACGCTTCCCCCGCCGCTGCCTCCGGCAGAACACTGGATGCACCCCCACCTCTCGAGTCGGTTCGCGGCGACGATGCACGAGAACAGTTTGGCCACCGATGTGAGTCGCGAGCCAGGACCCATCCCCAACGACGCGCGCGTCGAGTACTTCCACGTCCTCGAGAAGGGAACGAAGCTCTCGGGGATGGCCCCGTTCTACACGTTTCTCGATGACGAGACCGTGGTCACCATCTCGTTCGGACGAGACTCGGCGACCCTCCTCATCATCGACATCTCCACCGGAGTGTCAAAACTGCTCGACTACGTTTCGCTTCCGGGTCGCGGGAGCAGAGCCCTCGAGCTCGCCAACAAGTCCGCGCGCATGGCGATGTTTCGCGACACGTCGGGTGGCGCCTATTCGTATCTCGATGCCCAGGGAAGGGTGTACGTTCCTGGCGCAGACAACACCATCGTGCGGATTACGATCGAAGACCGCAAGGTGGTGCGCGACAAGATGGTCCTTGTTGACCTCAGCCATGAGATCGAGGAGGGGAACTGGATCAGCGACGCGATGGCGCATCCGGAGAACCACCTGACCGCGATCATGCCGGACAAAGAGGGACGCGTTTGGTTCACCTCCAGGTTCGGCGTCGTGGGTATCGTCATGGCCGATGGCTCGGGCGTCTGCCCAGAGGTCTATACGACGTCGATCGCCCATTTCGCACTCGTCGAGAAGATCAGGCACTTCTACGGGGACGAGATGCCGCCCGGCACTGAGGAGTTCTTGGCGCTGGTCGCGCGTGACGAGAAAGAGGGCCATCTGATAGACAATCTCGCAGAGCGTCGTGCCATGGCGAAGAAGATCTTCGGCGATAAGTGGGGCGAGGACGAGCCCTTCGAGCAGATCCAGAACTCATTCAGCGTCGGTCCGGACGGCGTCTACATGGTGAGCAACGTCGCGCTATACAAGCTTTACTTCAACGAAACGACGCGCCACGTGGAGCTAGACCCGAAGTGGAAGCCCCAGTACACGGCGGACCACCTCATTTATGATAACGATCGCAAGGTAAAGCCAGGCCATCTCAACAATGGTACCGGCACCACACCGACCCTCATCGACAACCGATTCGTCGCGATCGTCGACAACGCGCCGTCGCAGGTCAATCTCAACGTGTTCCGTCAAGAAGACGGCACGCTCGTCAGCAAGCTTCCTCTTTTCGAGCCGGGTAAAGCCGCGGTCGAGAACTCCGTGGTGGCCTACAAAGACAGCCTCCTCGTCGGCAACACCTACGGATACGTCGACCCGTTCGCCGAGAACGCAACCCCGGGCGGCATCATGCGCTTCGACTACAATCCCGAGAGCGACCGTTACTTCCGCGTTGAAGGATGGCCCGCGACCGGCCACTTCGATGCGAAGACCGCAACGCCCAAGCTGTCGACGGCCAACGGGCTCTTCTACGCGTACCAGCGCGACATGGGCACCAAAGGGCATCACGACTGGCAGCTCACCGCGGTGGACTTTCGGACTGGCCTGAGGGTCTACAGCATCAAGGGCATCTTCATGGACGACGACTTCAACGACAACGTGTCGGACATGGTCGTTGGCAGCACCCTCGGTGAGGCCGATTACGGCAAGAAGGTCTTCAACAACATTTGGGGCACATTCTCGTTCGGACCCCACAACAGTATCTTCCTCGGAACCTACCGCGGGTACATTCGATTCTCGTCGGCTCCTACCCTTGCCGATCCGGCTTCCTCACCTCGACGAAGCCCAGCGGGCGACTGAGACGCAAGGCTGCGCTGAATCAGCCGGTTGCAAGAGTTCTTGTTGTCAAGACTCGACGGCGGCGTCATGAGGCTCGCGTAGTGTCTGTGTCATTCGCGCCAGAATCGAAACCGCGATTTCTGCTGGTGACCGCGAGTCGACAGGAAGCCCGACGAGACCCTGCGCGCGCTCTAGATCCTGCTTCGTGAACCCGGCCTTCTCGAGGCGCCGGGACCTTGCGGCATGAGTCTCGTTGTTTCCGAGGCATCCGATGAAGAATGCTTCGCTTCGGAGTGCGACCCGCAGAGCCGGGTCGTCGAGTTTCGGATCGTGGGTCAGCGTGACGACGGCAGAACGCGCATCGAGCGAGAGCTCTTCGAGGGCGGCGTCTGGCCAAAGCACGTTCATGCTAACGCCGGGAAAGCGCTCTTGGGATCCGAACGACTCACGCGGATCGACGATAGTGACCTCGTAGCCGCTCAGGGCGGCCATCGTCGCTAGTGGCTGTGCGATGTGGACTGCCCCGATGAGCACGAGGCGCAGCGGCGGATTGAACGGTTGGTAGAAGACGGCCCGCTCCGTCTTTGCGTCCGACGCGACGTTGACGCAGCGGTCGAGCCTGAGCGCGCTTTCGACGGTAGCGCGCTCAGCCGAGCCCACTCCGTCGCCGCGGCTGAGCAGCCGCTGCTCACCGGACTGAAGGTCCGTCGCAAGAACGACAGGTCGCTTGCTCTCGAGGCGCTCCAGGATTGTTTGCAGCGTTTGCGCCTTCATTCGAGCGGCTCCACGAAGACCTGCACAGTTCCTCCGCACGCGAGTCCGACTTCCCAGGCCCGTTCGTGAGTCACACCGAACTCGAGCGTCTTCGGGCGGCCTGAGTGCATCACCTCGAGCGCCTGCTCGATGACCGTGCCTTCGACGCAGCCCCCAGATACCGACCCGAGAAAGAAGCCGTCGTCGCGGACGGCCAAGTGACTGCCCGTCGGTCGCGAGGATGAACTCCAGGTTTTGACGACCGTTGCAAGCGCGACGCCGCGTCCCTCACGCTTCCAGTCTTGTGCCGCCCGGAGCACTTCGGTTTCGGCACGGTCGGCCATTGAGGCGAATACTACTGCCGTTCACCGGTAGAGGCTACGCTCGTCGCATGCTCTCCGATCCACACGATCGACTTTCCTCCTTTTTCATGAGCCTCGGCCTCGTCGAGACTCTCGCCGACGTGTTGGCGGGATTCGCGATTCTCGGCGTCGCGCTGCTGGTGGCCTGGCTAGTAGACTTCGCCACCAGTCGCTTCCTGCTCCGCTGGGTGAAGAGCATCGCCTCCCAGACGCGTACCCGCTGGGACAACGCGATGGTGACGACCCGGGTGCCTGACCGCCTCGCTCATCTCGCACCCGCCTTCGTCATCTACATTGCGGCGCCGTGGGTGTTCCCCAAGCATGAGATCGCCTCGGTTTGGATTCAGCGGATCACGATGTCGTTCGTCGTCGTGAGTGTCGCGCTGGCGCTGAACGGAGTTCTTCTTGCCAGCTTGCAGATCTATGAATCACGCGGCGCGGCGCGGCGCGCACCCATCAAGACCTACGTCCAGGTGGGACAGATCGCCATCGCTGTCATTGCTGTAGTTCTCATCGTGTCCAAGCTCCTCGGCGAGTCGCCGTGGGCGCTGCTTAGCGGCATCGGTGCGATGACCGCCATCATCATGTTGGTGTTCAAGGACAGTATCCTCGGGTTCGTCGCAAGCGTGCAGCTCACCGCCAACGACATGGTACGGCGTGGCGACTGGGTAGAGATGCCGACCTATGGGGCGGACGGGGATGTGATCGAAGTCTCGCTCAATACGGTCAAGGTCCAGAACTGGGACAAGACGATCTCGATGATTCCCACGTACGCCTTGATTCAGGACTCGTTCAAGAATTGGCGTGGGATGAGTGAATCGGGCGGGCGTCGTATCAAACGCGCCGTGTACATCGACATGAACAGTATTCGTTTCTGTGACGAAGAGATGCTGGCCCGCTTTCAGCGAGTGGCGCTGCTCGACTCGTATCTCACCGAGAAGCGCAGCGAAATCGAGGCTAGCAACCGAGCCGCCACCGACGGCAAAGAAATCCCGACCAACCTGCGTCGACTCACCAATGTGGGCACCTTTCGGGCGTACGTCACCGCCTACCTCCGCGTGCACCCGAAGATTCACAAGGACATGACATTCATGGTCCGCCAGCTACCGCCCGGAGATCGCGGTCTTCCACTCGAGATCTACGTGTTCTCCAACGACCAGGACTGGACTCGCTACGAGGCAATTCAGGCGGATATCTTCGACCATCTGCTCGCGGTTCTTCCGGAGTTCTCGCTGCGGGTCTTTCAGCTCCCCTCGGGCGCCGACCTCAGCGGACTCGGTCGACTCGACGCGGCGTAAGGTCGAGCGGGTATCCGCTTAGGGTCCGTGATACCCTCGCCCGATGCTTCGGCTCTTCGCATGTGTACTCCTCACGGTCGCGTTCGTGTCGACCGCCCGCGCCGACGACGGGGAGAAGAACTGGCACGGTCAGATCGCCGGCGGTGCAGACTTCGGCTTCGCTCCCGAGTTTGGCGGCTTCGGCTGGGCTGTGTTCCAAGCAACCCGGACGGATATCGCTGCCGGCGGCGATCTGCGCATCTATTACAATACTGACACCCTTGAAGTCAGCCTCGACCGACTTCGCTTGGCCAAAAACCTCGAACTGTCGATCGGATTGCGAGGCGAACTCTTCTTCGCTGGGTTGCTTCGCTACTACTACCAGCAGGGCCTGCGCGTCGACGGACTGGGCTTCAATGCGAGCTACATCGTCCTCTTGCCCAAGCTCCAGTGGCACTTTGCGCCCAACCACACGTTCGAGGTCATTACCAACGTTCGCCGGTGGTTCTTTGGGAGCAACGGCACCGATCCAAACTACTTGCTTCCGGAAGACAGCTGGGTGTTCGAGCCACGACTTGGGTACATCTATTGGAATGTGAAGTCGCCGGCCAGCGAGTACCGGGCCGATCGACTGTTTCCACGGATCGAGGGGGTGGCCGTCGGGCTCAGCGTCGGGGTCGACGTACGCTCGAACACCGAAGAATGGGGCTTCCAAGACGGCCGAAACGACCCGTCGCGGGCTATTTTCGCAGTGAACCAGTGGCTCAAGGCGGGGTGGAAGCTCGGTGATCGGTTTCGCCTCGAACTGGCTGACACCGCGCAGTGGGGCGAAGGTCAAGATGACCTCACGCGTCTGCGCGTTGGCGGCATGAACCCCTATGTCGTCATCGTGCCGGGGCTTCCATGGGCCGCGATTCTCTCGGGGCGGCTCTTCATCGCCCAGGCTAGCGGCAACGTCATCGTGAAGAAGGGTAAGCCTCAAGAGCTCGGACTCTTGATTTCTGGCGGCACGATCAACGACCCCTTTCGTACCGGCGACCTCGGCAAGTTTGGTGGCATCGGTGGCGTCGCGATCACGACCGACCTGCGTTTCGGCATCGTTCAGGTTTATGGGCGCGTCGGTTACGGTTTTCCGACAGCCTGGCTCAACGACAACCCCTACTTCTCGGCCCTCGTCGGTCTCGGGATCGACGTGTTCTGAGCACTGCTAGAGCGGGACGGTTTCGGGAGGCAGGTCGGTGGCCCAACGTGGTGCTCACGGCCGTCGTTCATGCGCAAGACGACTCGAGCGGGGCTCTCGACTTCGCTGAGGCCCCCGCCGTTTCGGTTGACAAGAAGTCGCGCCGGCTTGGATGGTACGCGATGGATACCGGAATCGAGTACCTCTACGGGCGTCGTACTGTCACACGGAACACGGCGGTGTTGGGGGAGACGTCGAACGGAAACCACTGACTGCAGTTTACCGCGCTGTTTAAGTTCGAGGTTTCGCGCAAGAGCATCAAGAAGACCCTCGAGCCCTCCCAGTTCAGGCCATTGTTGGTCGCCGAGTCGCCGTCAGAGGACATCCGGGCAGTCGAGTGAGTTTCGTCCCGCGCAGTCGTTGAGCTCTGTGAGACACGCCTCGTAGTTCGGGCAGCTGAACGAATCGGTCGTGCAGTCGATCGTGCAGGCGTCCACTGTCTGATTCGCACACCAGATGTTGCATGCACCTCCTACACACCAGGCGAGCTCGCTGTAGCAGCCAGTGCAGGTGCCCGAGAGCTCCGTGGCACGGCGCGCAATGCAGTCGTCCACGCACGCGATGTACAGGTCTTTGTCGAAGACCAAGCCAACGCATTCCGTGCCGCAGACGGCTGCCCAATAGCGGAGGTTCGGATTGATTGTCTGAATGACCATAAGGTCCTCCGGATTGATGCATGCGCCACCGGGGATGCCGCCGGCGCCCGCCGTGCCGCCGGCTCCCGCCATGCCGCCGGCTCCCGCCATGCCGCCCGCCCCGGCGCCGCCGCCCGCCCCGGCGCCGCCGCCCGCCCCGGCGCTGCCGCCCGCCCCGGCGCTGCCGCCCGCGCCCGCGCTGCCGCCGGTCCCGCCCGCTCCGCCGGTTCCCGCCGTGCCTCCGGTTCCGCCCGTTGCCCCGGTTCCGCCGGTTCCGCCGGTTCCGCCGGTTGCGCCTGTGCCTCCGACTCCGCCAGTCGCAGGAGGTGGAGGTGGCGAACTCGTGTCGGCGCAGGCCGTGACTACGGTCACGATCGCGATCAGGAACACGGACCGAAGGCTAGACATCCAACCCAAGGTATCAAAGGCCTGTGCCTTCAGTCTAGTCTCGGCCTCTTGCAACGATCGTCGAGATCGTGAACACCTTTTGAGCGATGGAGGTCCCAAAGCGCTCGCCAACAAAGCTCATCGTTTGGGTCCTTGCCTTGCTGTTGATCGTAGCCCTCGCCTTCGAAGGCCATCGTCTCCGCGCCTGGTTGCCGCAGGCCGAGCATTGGATCGAGTCTCTCGGGGTCTGGGGGCCCATCGTCTTCATTGCGGCGGTCATCGTTCTCGAGCCCTTTTTCGTTCCCAGTTCTTTGATGGGCATCACGGCCGGCGTCGCCTTCGGACTCTGGAAGGGTTACCTCGTGTACATCGCGGCAGTCTACGTCGCGAGCCTTCTGGTATATGTGCTCGGTCGTCGGCTTCTGCGTCGGCCCGTGCTTCATCTCCTCGATCGTCGGCGGAGCGTGAGCCAAGCGGTGGCTGCGGCCAAGCGCGACGGTGCGCGTTTGGTGTTCTGGATTCGACTTCTGCCGCTCAACCCCGCGATCTTCAGCTACGCGTTCGGAGCGCTCAAGGTTCCGTTTCGTGCTTTCGCGCTGGGCAATCTCGGAATGTTTCCTGGCATGTTCTTCGACGTGTACCTCGGAACGATGGCGGCTCACGTCACTAAGATGGCGGGAGACGGCAGGTCTTGGGCGGCGCGCGACGTCGGCCTTGCCCTCGGCCTTGTTGTTGCCGGGCTCGTGTCCTGGCAGGTGGCCCGCATCGCGCGTGCCCAGATTCAGGCCGCAGGAATCACCGAAGCTCCCTGAGTTGGCGCTTCAGCGGCTCGGGCTTGCGAAGCCCTGCACGCCGAGAAGCGGGACTACCAACCCCACGACGGTCGAGAGCACAGGGCGTTTGATGAACGTGTCGGTGAAGTTCACTTCACTCCGGAGGTAGGCCCTTGGGCGGGGTGAGCCCGTCCGGCTGAGGCGTGACCCAATCTCCCTCTTCGAGGCGTAGCTGTCCCGAGGTTACGACAAGCTGCCCCGCCTCGAGTCCCCTCGTGATGACCACACTCTCGCCGCGTTCCGGTCCGCTGGTGATCGCGGCCTTCTTCACCTGGTAGCTCGTTTTCCCGTCTTTCTCTGCCTTGGTCGATTCGTCGAGCACGAACGCACTGTCGCCGTAGAGCGTGAACGCGATGGCGGTTCGCGGAACCAGAAGAACCTCGTTCTCGCCCTTGAGTTGCACCTCGACGTTCGCGAACGAGCCTGGAGTCAGGTTGGCTTCTTTGCTCGGGAGTATCGCGCGGACTCCGAAAGTGCGGGTTGCGGTCGCGACCTCCGGGTCGATCGCGTTGATCTTCGCCGTGACCTTTGCTTTCGGTGCGACATCGCTCGTAAGAGCCACCTTCTGTCCGACGAAGACCCGGTTTCGATGAGACTCCGGCAAGGTGAAGTCGCAGTAGAGACTGCCTTCGGTATCGATGGTGACGATGTTCGTTCCCGGCTGCACGAGCTGGCCGATGCTCACCTGCCGAATTCCGAGGCGTCCGGCGAACGGCGCGGTGACACGAACGAAGGAAAGTGCGGCGTTTGCCTGAGACACCTGCGTCTGCGCCTCTTTCAGCTTCGTCTGAAGCTCGTCGAACCGAAGCTCAGAAATCGCACCCTCGGCCGCGAGCGGCTTGTATCGTTTGACCGCGTCCGCTGCCTGATTGCGTTGCGCGACCGCTGCCTGAAGTTGGGCGCGCTGCACCTCGTCCTCGAGAACTACCAGCAGTTCGCCCTTCTCGACCTGCTGACCGTCTCTGAATGCGATCTTTTCGACCTTGCCGCCCGTTTCGGAGGTGACCTGAGTTTGCTGCGCGGCCTTGATCGTACCCACCGCGGAAAGCGTCGGTTGAAACGTGGTCTTCTCGACCTTCGCGGTCGAAACCAGGGTAGGGCCGGGGCCGTGTATCTCGAGATAGTCTTTGCGCAGTTTGTCCCGGAGGAGATTCCAGCCAACCAGACCGCCGAAGACCACCAGGAGTCCCACCCCCATCACGATGAAACGCCGCTTCACGGGGCATAGCCTATCGCAAAAAGTCGCCAGACGTGACGTGCTCGGCGACGATTTTTCCGCGTTTCGCCCGGGGTAATCGACGGCTTCGAACTCTGATTAGCCGCGGTGCTTGCTCGGGTCCTGGGCGTAGAATGTTTCGAGCTGCGCGTAGAGTTCAGGATGCTTCTGCCTCAACTGGCGAGGCTTTTCGAAGAACAGCTCGCTCACCACGGCGAAGAACTCGGCCGGGTTCGTTGCCCCGTACGGGTCGATGAGAGTGCGTCGATGGTGTTCGAGGTCCTCGAGCAGTTCTTCGTACTCCTCGCTGAGTACGCGGGCCCAGGCGAGGTACATCGAGCGTTTCGGTAGCGTGGGAGCCCCGCTCCCCTGAGAGTTCTCTTGATCGAGTTGGTGCGCGAACTCGTGAAACACGACGTTGTGCCCGTCGTGCACGTCGGACGCTCCGCTTTGTACGTCGTCCCATGAGAGCACGACGCTTCCATGCCCCCACGACTCTCCGAGTCGAGCCTGTGGGCCTTCAGTCATCACATTCTCCCCTTCGAACCGTGTTCCCCGCGCGACGTACGCATGGGGGTACACCAGGATCGACTGAAGCTTCGGGTATACCTCGGTCTCACGATGCAGCAGCAGGACACAGGCTTGGGCCGCGATGGTCAACCGCATCTCGTCCGTGACCTCGAGACCGGCGCAGCCTTCGAACTTCTTCTCGTCCATGAAGACCTGAATGAGGCCTTCGAGCTCGCTTTGGTCTTCGGGACTCAACGAAGCCACGTAGGGCACGTTCCTATGTACGATGTCTCGCCACTCTTCGGGGAGCGGGCGCTGCATCAACTCGGCGCGATGCTTCTTCTTGTGGCCAAACATCTGCGGAGGGTGCCACGACCACCCTCGCGAGGCCATGGGTGCCGCGGACCTGGATGACAGGTAGGGCTACGCAGTTTCGCGAGGCATGCGGGCGACTCGCTTGTCGTCTCCGTAGAGCCAGTAGCGGTGTCCTTCGCGCTTGGCCACGTACATCGCTTGGTCTGCGTGCTGAATGAGCTTTTGCACGGACTCGTGTCCGATCTTCTCGTGCACTCCTGTGGGTTCGCGCCGGCTGTCCGCAGGTGCTCCCAGGATATCGTATGAAGACGCCGGATACATTGCGATCCCAATGCTCGCTCCGACACGGACGGGCCCCGAGTCGAGCTCCATCGGGGCTTCGATCGCGGAGGCGACTTTGTCGGCCAAGGCGGCCGCGTCGTTTCGGTCTTCGATTCCGTCGATCACGAGCGCAAACTCATCGCCACCCATGCGCCCTGCGACATCGGAACGGCGCAACGCCTCCTTGAGTCGCACCGCAACCTCACGAAGGACCTGGTCGCCCGCCACGTGCCCGTGCTGGTCGTTGATGAGTTTGAAGTGGTTGAGATCGATGAAGAAGAGTGCGCCTCTTTGCCCGTGCCGGCGACATCGCTCCCAGCTTTGGATGATACACTCAGAGATCATCGCGCGATTCGCGAGACCGGTCAGGACATCGCGCACCGAAAGGTCGCGATACGTCTGACGTTGGCGGTCGAGGTGCCTAAGAAGCAAGCCGGCGCGCGTCTCGAACAGCCAGCCAAGCGAGCCAAGCGCGAGGGTCAGACTCGCAACGCTCCACGCGACCACACTGGCGGAATCCTTGTACTCGAGCGAACTCGCAGGCAGCCATGCGCGCGCGTCCGCCACACCGATGCTGGCAATCGCCGCAATCGACACCAGCGTCCAAATGAAGCCACCCCGAGTTCCGCAAAGGAGCATCCCGGCAATCGGAAGAACCACCAGCCAGGGAAAGGTCAGGCTCGACGTTCCACCGAGCATTACCACCTGGAAAAGGAGCACAGCGAAGGCCCAGAAGAGAGCCCAGTGACAGGCCAGGGTCACCGAGCGTGTCTTGCGCAGCACCAGCGGCGTCGCGGCGAGGCTCAGCGCGTAAAGTAGATTGGTTGAAACCGTGTACGGAATGTCTAGGTAGAACGCGAAGTAGGGGCAGAACACCGCGGTGAAAGCTGCGGCCACGAGGGTGAAACGAAGCAGAAGCAGTGCACGCGAGCGGACGCGCACATCGTCGTGCAGCGCTTCACGCGGCACAAGACGCATGAGTAGTTTGTCCAGGGTACCGCTGGTTTCACCAGAACCTCTTCCCGAAACCGGGACTTCGTTTGCGAGTCTCCCCATAAGCGCCTGCGATCACTATACAGAGGCGTGGGTACCTGAAAAAGTGAGCAGAGTTACGAGGGTTAGTTTTGCGCAGGCCGTTCGCTCGCGAAACGTGCCCCATCCTCGGCGCCGAGCTCGAATGTCTCCTGCAGCCCTTCGGGATTCGCGTAGTCGAACTTGTCGATGCGGATTCGCCGCGATGGTTGAGCGTAGGCGGTGTGCGGTCGGGTGGGCAGCGGCGTCTCGTATCGTTGGCTCAGGAGCACGAGTGTGTCACCGGGCTGATCCTTCGCGAGCAGGGTTGGGACGTTATCGATGAACCCTCCGTCGAGAACTTCTTCGCGGCCATGTCGTCCCCCCGGCAGCACAGGAGGCACGCATGATGCCGCCAAGACCATGTCGATGAGTGCAGCCTTGTCCCGGCAATCTTCGGCGCGCCCTACGATCGGCCGAAAGCCGGCGCGCATCGGCCACCGCGAATGGATTGGATTGTAGAGGGTTTGCTCGAGCGCGTAAATCGACATGCCCATCAGCGTGCCGGCCGAGCCTCTTGCCCATCGTGGGAAACCGCTCATGAGAAAGTGGAGCGAATGGCGCTGGAGTGTTCGCACGTCGTCCGCGTCGAGGAACACGTCGAGTGCTTCGCGATACATTCTCGCGTGCGGCAGCAGCGGCGCACGACGGAAAGGGCTCAAGTTGCCCCAGTGCACGTTGCGTGGATTGCGATGCGTGAGGTCCTTGAAGATGTCCAACGCGTCGAACGGACGTCCGAGCAATGCTGCGGTGGCGATTGCGCAGCCAGCACTGGTCGATCCGACGAAGCGCACCGATTCGCGAAGCTCGAGCCCAGCGTCCGCCGCTCCCTTCCAGAAGCCTAGCTGCCAGAAGCAGCGGCTACCTCCGCCGGCGAAAATCGCGTTCCGAAAGCTCATCTGACGGGTATTTCACGAAACCAGCGCGAACGGTAGCGCCGAAGCCCGCAAAGCCGTCGGACTCACCTAGGTCAGCTCGGAGAGCGGGCCCTGACTGTACTGCGGCACGCCAAAGGTATCGACGGGCTTGTCCATTGCGTGCGCTAGCGAAACCAAGAGCTTTCCGTGCGGTTGGCCTCCGAGATCGAGATGCCGCCCGGTCCGGAAGTAGCCCTGTGCGCCACCAGCCAGCATGAACGGAATGTCGCGCCGCGTGTGGCTGTTCCCCTTGCCGAGCTCGTTTACCCAGAGGACCACGCTATTGTCGAGCAGAGTGCCGTCGCCCTCTTGGACCGAGTCCATGAGGCCGAGAAGATATGCGAACTGCTCGGAGTACCAACGATTGATGGCCAAGAGATCTGCCCGTGCGTCGGCGTTGTTGTCATCGTAGTGAGAGAGTCCGTGATGACCTTCGTTTAGTCGGAGGGGCACCCAGTTGTGTTGAACGTTGCTCACCGAACGCGACCACTGGAGCGAGGCCACGCGGGTGAGATCGCAGGCGAGCGCCATGACCAGCATGTCCATCTGTGCACGCCCCGTGGCGGGGTACTGGTCGTTCTGCTGGAAGTTGCTGCCGGGGAGATCTGCTGACGGCTGCTCGCATCCGGCGCCGACCCCTCCTACCGCAGCGATCCGTGTTTCGAGGTCCCGGACCGATTGCAGGTGCTGTTCGAGCGTCTGACGGTCTGCGTACCCGAGCCTGTTACTGAACGACTGATAGTCATCCATCACGGCATCGAGGATGCTCATCCGTCGCTTCTGAATGAGTTGAAGCTCGAACGGATCGGTATCGAGGTCCCCGAAGATGTCGTTGAAGTTCTCCATCGGGTCCTCACGATGTGGGACAGGCTCATCGGGGCCGGTGTACGACATCCGCGACCAGACAGAAGCGCTTCGAACCTGCACCCCGAACTCGAGCGATCGGAACTTGGTGACGACATCCTTCGCAATCTCTTCAGCGATGTACTGATCAATCGACTGCCCGCCGCCCCACCCGACGTACTTGGGGGTGGGTCCGTCGCACGAGCCTTCGCAGAAGAGCGTCCCCGGAAGAATCTCCGCGTTGGTGAGGAGGCACGCCATTCCGGTCTGATGGCCGTCGCCGATTGAGTCGTAGGCAACTTGCTGGTCGACACCGTCCAAGAAGAGCAGCTTTTGCGCGAAAGGATTGAGAGACGCATGCATCGGGTGACCGGACAGGTCCATGTTCGATGGCGGTGACCATACGTCCTGCCGTGTTCCGTTGGCGGTAAACCAAACGACTAGACGTTTCGGTGCCGCGGTACTTTGCGCCGCGATTCGGCGCGGCAGCATTGCCTCGAGCACCGGGAGCCCGATGGCGACCGTTCCGCCGTAGAGGCTTCCCCGTAGCAGTGTGCGTCGACTGATCCGTTTCACTGCGCGACCCCCGTATCTGCACTGACGGCCCGCCTGTAGAGGAAGGCGTTGGTTTGCGTGAGTTCGACCAGCAGGTCCTTGATGTTCAAGTTGGACGTCACGAACTTTTCGGTGAGCTGGTCCATGCTGCAGCTATCCGTCTCGGTCACTGAGCGGTTGTAGGCGAAACGGAACCACTGGGAGGCGACGCATTCCTGTACCTGCGTGCTCTGCGCGAGTGCCTTGGCGAGCTCGATCGCGCCGTCGTACGTTCCATCCAGGTCGTCGGTCCACACGACCTCACCCAAGGCATCGATTGGTTTCCCGCTCTGCTCATCCCGCCACTGACCTACGCCGTCGTAGTGCTCGAATGCGAAACCTATTGGATTCATCAGGCTGTGACACGATGAGCAGGATGGGTTCGCGCCTATCTCCTCAAACTGCTCCTTGGTCGTCTTCGTGGGATCGATCTCCGGGGGCTCGATGATGAGATCGTTTGGGGGAAGAGGGATACTGTCGCAGAGCAGTTGTTCTCGGATGAATTTTCCACGGAACACGGGCGAGCTCTGATTGACGTTGGCATGAGTCGCCATCACTGCAGCCGTCGTGAGCAGTCCGGAGCGTCGTGAGGGATCGAGCTGCACGCGACGAAACTCCGCGCCCGACACCGCGTCGATGACATCGTCGCCGTAGAATGCAGCGAGCTCCTCGTTCATGAAGCTGTAGTCGGCAGTTAGCATCGTCTCGAGCGAACCGTCGCCTTCCATCACGACATGCTCGAGGAAGCTCTGTACTTCTTCCTCCCAAAGCGGTCGCAGTGACCCGCTGAATGCGGGATAGATCGCCGGATCCTTGCTGACACTGTCCAGGTGGGTGAGCAGAAGCCACTGCTTGTGGAAGTTCCGAATCGTGTCGCGCGCACGATCGTCCGTCAGCATGCGACGCGCCTGTGCCGCGATCTGCTCGGGAGTCCGGAGCGAGTCCTCTCGTGCTGCATTGAACAGCTCTTCGTCGGGCATGGTGTTCCAGAGCATGTACGAGAGCTTCGTAGCCATCTCCCAGCTGGTGAACGGCACCACATCCCCCTCGATCGGCGCGCTCGCACCAAACTCGGGACGGTAGAGGAAGCTCGGCGATTGCAGCACGACTTCGACGATCATCCGGATGCCATCTCGAAATGAGCCGAGATCCGGATCCGACAGGGTCCAATCGAACACCGCTTCGAGTCGGGCCGTCTCTTCGGGGGCAAGAGGCCTCCTGTATGCACGCTCGCCCCACCGTTCGATGAACTCGCGGGCGCACACCTGATTCCCGTTCGCCACCGGGTCGCAGCCGTTTAGCAGGGCGTCGAGATTGTCGACCGCCCGTGCGCTGACTTCTTCGGCAACCTTCATGTACTGCTCGACCAGCAGTGCGCTGGTAGTGAACGCACCCGCTTGGTTGTTGAAGCCCGCCACTTCCTCCTCGGCGGGAAGCACGTCTGCAGGGTGCGTCTCGTCTCCGACGAGGTCTCGGACGGTGTTGTTGAACTCCTCGCGGGTGAGTCTTCGGATGGGCGTATCGACGACGCAGAGCTGCGCCGCGATCCGATCCTGGACCGCGCCACCTCCGCGGTTGCCTTGCAGATCGTCGGCCCCCCCGATGATTCCGCTGCAGCCGGAGACCATCAGCAGGGCGATGGCGCAGGCGCCGGGAGCCCGGAGCGAGGAGGTGCAGCAGAGCATCAAGCTCAGCCTAAAAGGCTAGTTTGCTCCTGCACTGATTTTCACCCAAAAAGGTGATCCGCAACACACGCCGTCAGTTCTGATTTGTGAGCCGAGTTACTCGGCCTCGTCGATTGACTTGGTAGGGGCTGCGTCAGACTCCTGCTCCCCGTACTCGGCGCGGAGCGTCGTCGCGTCCCAGCCGGCGTCCGTGCTCGCGGTTTGCAGGTTCAGGTCGTCGACGAGAGCCTGTTCGAGATAGTTGATCTGTTCGCGGACCGCGCTGAAGTAGTTCCCTTTCTCGAAGCGCATCTTGCTGAGCTCGACGAGCGAGTCTTCGTCGTGGCGCCGGAACACGCGGGCCGCCCGTTCGGTTCGATAGGCGCGAAACCCGAGTTGCCGCAGCACGTCTACGCCCATTCGAATCGAAGTATCGAGGGTCTCTCGATAAACGTGAGCCACCCCCTCGTCGAGCAGTTCGTACGCCTGAAGACGACCCCGCGCGCGGGCTACCAGGGTGAGATGGGGGAAGTGCTCCTTGCACGTTCGCACGAGCGACAGCACCCGTGAATGCTCATCGAGCGCGATGACGATCACCTTCGCTTTGTGTGCGCCAGCGGCCTCCAGCAGATCGACTCTGCAGGCGTCTCCGTAGAAGACCTTGATCCCGATCTTGCGGAGCAGCTCGACGTGGTCGGAGTCGTATTCGAGAACCGTGGCCTCAACCCGATTGGCCCGAAGGAACCGTCCGACAACCCCCCCGACGCGTCCGAAGCCGGCGATGATCACAGGATTGCTCTCGTCCATCTTGTCTGGCTCGCGTGCCTCCTCGGTGCGGGTGCCGGTGCGGGGCTGCAGAAACTTCTCGTTGAAGAGCATGAGCAGGGGAGTTACCGCCATCGAGATCGCAACCGCAGCGACCAGCGAGTGCGTCAGCTCCGCGGAGATCACGCCCTGTTGCAGAGCGAACGAAAACAGGACGAACGCGAATTCGCCGCCCTGCGCCAGTGCAAAGGTGAACAGCAGGCGTTGGTCGAGGCCCATCCGAAACAGCTTCGCGAGGCCGAATAGAATGATCATCTTCACGAGGACCAATGCCCCGACCATTGCCGCGATGGTGCCTGGCTCCTCGGCGATGAATGCGAAGTCGACGGACGCGCCGACGGCGATGAAGAACACCCCAAGCAGCAGTCCTTTGAACGGATCGATGTCCGCTTCGAGCTCGTGCCGATACTCGCTCTCCGCCAGAACGACCCCTGCGACGAACGTACCGAGCGCGGGACTGAGGCCGACCTGCGCCATGAGGAGTGCGATCCCGATGACCAAGAGGAGCCCGGCCGCGGTGAAGATTTCGCGGAGTCGCGCCTGGGCGATGAAGCGGAACAGCGGTCGCATGAGATAGCGACCTCCGACGATGATCGAGGTGACTGCCCCGAGGACCGCGAGAGTTTGGCCCCAGGCCGGAAGCCCTTCGACCCAGGTTGCGCCGTGATCGGCCCCGGCTGGCGCCGCTTCCCCGCTACCGAGCAAGGGAAGCACGGCGAGTATCGGGATCACGGCGATGTCCTGGAACAGCAAGACCGAGAACGCCCCTTGGCCGCCGTCGGTGTCGAGCAGGCCCTTCTCGGCCAACGTTTGCAGGACGATCGCCGTCGAAGAGAGCGCGAGGATCATTCCAATCGCGAAGGCCGATCGGAATGGCAGGCCGAGTGCGAAGCCGATGCCGGTAAAGGCTGCGGTCGTCAACCCGACCTGCAGGCCACCGAGACCTAGAATAGGGCCGCGCATCGTCCATAGAAGCGATGGTCGAAGTTCCAGCCCGATGAGAAAAAGCATCATCACCACGCCGAACTCGGCGAAGTGCATGACGTCTTCGCCTTCGCTACCGATCAGGCCGAGTCCGAAAGGCCCGATCACCATGCCGGCCAGCAGGTACCCGAGCACAGACCCGAGCCCAAGTCGCTTCGCCACCGGGACGGCCACGACTGCCGCAGCGAGGTAGACGAACGCCTGAAAGAAGAAGCCCTGCCCGTGCATCAGCCAGCGACCAGTCCTTCGAGCATGCTCTTGTACTCAGCCGCATAGGCATCCATGCGATCAGGAGTCATCCCGTGTGCTCCGTAGACCACGAATGGTGACAGATACTCCATTCCGCAGAGTGTCGCGGTCTTCTTGATCGGAAGAAGCAGTTCCTCGACCGTGGTTTGATGAAACCCGTCTACCGTGTAGGCGTTCCGTCCAGCACCGGTGCTCACTGCATTCATCAGCTTCTTCCCTGAGAGCGCCGTTCCCTCGTGTCCGTACGCCCACCCGTGGGCGAGGACCAGGTCCTGCCACTGCTTGAGAATCGCCGGAGTGCTGTACCAGAAGAACGGATGTTGAAGAACGACGACGTCGTGGGCCTCGAGAAGGGCTTGTTCCCGGCGCACGTCGATATCGAAGTCTGGGTACGCCTCGTACAGGTCGTGGAAGGTGACGCCTGGGAACGAGTCTAGACCCTCGGTCAGGACGCGATTGACCCGAGAGCGCTCGAGGGCCGGATGGGCAAAGAGAATAAGAATCCGGTTTCGGGCATCGGCCATGCGGTGCCGAAGCTTAGCAGGGCGCCGTGAGCGGCCAGGTCCCGCGGCCCCGATCGAGCCGCTGTGCGGGTCGGTGCCCGACACGCGTCCAGTATCCTCCGCAATCGCCCCCTCAGCCCAGCGCGTTCTGCTCCGGTTCTGCTAGTCTCCTTTCATGGTGCGCCTCGCAGCGTTCGGTATCTTCCTGGTCGTCCTGAGCTTGGGTCGACCGATCGTCATTCCGATACTTCTGGCGAGCCTGATCGCCATCAGCCTCTCGAAAATCGTCGATCTCACCGAGAAAGGTCTGCCTCGATGGTTGGCTGTGGTCACTGCCTGTCTCGCTGCGGTATTCGTCGTGACGACACTTGGGTATTTCACGACTCGGGCGGCCACCGAGTTCGCCTCCGCGTTCGGAGCGTACCGAGGCGACTGGGACCGCCTGCAGAACGAACTTGCGAGTTGGCTCTGGACCCAGAATCTAGGAATCCCCGCCACGGCGGTATCCGAGTTCGACCCGACCGAATTGGTGCGGGGTCTCGCTGTTCCAGGCTTCACTCTCGCGCTCAGCGTCGTGACGGCGGGGTCCCTCGTGCTCTTGCTCACCGTATTCTTCGTGATCGAAGGGGCTTCATTCTCGGAAAAGCTTCGCGAGACTGAACAGCTCGGCAGGGTCAACGTGCAGACGCTCCGAAGCGCAGCACGCGACGTGCAGCAGTATCTGCTCATCAAGACTGCGACGAGTGCCGCGACCGGGCTTCTCGTCGCGGGTCTCACTCAACTGATTGGCTTGGGCCACTCGCTGCTGTTCGGGATCCTCGCTTTCGTGCTCAACTACATTCCGAGTATCGGTAGCATCCTCGCCTCGCTGCCGGCGATTGCTCTGTGTTTGCTGACGCTCGGCTGGGCTCCGGCCTTCGCCCTCGCGGCTGGGTACCTGGCGATCAATTTCCTGATCGGGATTGCCATCGAACCTCGCTGGGCTGGCGACGCCACCGACCTTTCTCCCACCGTCGTGGTACTTTCCATGGTCTTCTGGGGATTCGTGCTCGGACCCGTCGGCGCACTGCTTTCCGTGCCTCTCACGATCATCGTTCGCATCACTGCCTCGCAATCCGATGAATGGGAATGGCTTGCGGTGTTGCTCCGTTCCCCGAGAGCGGCGATTCGCAATGAGGTGCGACAGGCCGAGGTGCGTGTGTGAGGAGGCAGGCGCGGGCAGCTGTGGTTACCGGAAGTTCCTCGGGGATCGGCAGGGCGACCGCGCTTCTTCTCGATCGCAAAGGCTGGGTCGTCTTCGCCGGCGTTCGCAACGAAGAGGATGGGGCAAGTCTCCGCAGACAGGCCTCCGCACTCCTGCAGCCCGTCGTGCTCGACGTTCGAGACCGCGACCACATCACGAGTCTTCGGGAGCTCATCGCCGATCGCTTCCAAGAAGAGCGTCTCCAGGCGTTGATCAACAACGCGGGAGTGGCCGTCGGCGGCCCGCTCGAGCATCTCGACGAGGAGCAGCTCCGAGCACCCATCGAGGTCAACCTCTTGGGCCCTCTTCGCATGGCCCAAGCGCTGCTTCCAGCGCTTCGCCGCGGACGCGGGCGAATCGTAAACGTTACCTCGGGCGCAGCGAGTCTCGTCATGCCGGGAACGGGTCTCTACGCGTCGAGCAAGCTTGCGCTCGATGCGGCTTCCGCACAGCTTCGTGCCGAACTCGCGGAGTTTGGGGTCCCCGTCATTCTCGTGGACCCCGGCCTGGTCAAGACGCGCCTCACCGACCTTGCAGTCGAAGCTCATCGCGCGAGCGTTGAGGCGCTCAGCGAAGATGCGCGAAAACTCTACGCCGATCTTCTGCCGCAGATGGCGTCTCAAGCGGAGCGGGTCAACCAACGCGGCAAGTCTCCCCACGTCGTGGCGTCCGTCATCGCCCAGGCGGTCACCGACACCAAGCCGCGCGAACGATACGCCGTCGGCACGGATGCGCGCGCGGTGCGCCTGCTCTCGGCGCTTCCCTCAGGCGCGCGACGGTGGATTCTGCCCAAGAAGGGCTAGTCGCGGTCGCCTCCCAGAGGCGCAGCGGGTCAGCCGGTCTCCGAAAGTCCAGCCAACATGTAGGCGGTGGCAGGTACCTGCAGACCATCCGACTCGATGCCTTCGATGCACCAGCGTGCCGCCGCTCGGACGTCCGCAAACGCCTTGTTCGGCGCCGGCTGCGGCGAGATCCAGCGCAGCGCGGTAAACGCTCCGCGAACCACGGAGTTCGCGAGCACAATCGCGCTGCCGATATTCTTCTCCCGGATGATCGTGCGCCGCGAATCTTCGAACTCTTTCATTCGGCGCCTCAGTGTCGCATCCGGGATCTTCTCGATGAGCGTCGTATCGACGACGAGCGCGTGACGAGTCGGCGCCGCGAAGATCTGCTCGTAGGCGTTCTGAAGGTGATCGATGTCCGCGAGTTCCATCACCTGTGGGATGGTCACGAGAGCAAGTGGCCACATGCTGACGTCGACCTGCAAGTTGACACCCTTGGGAGCTGCGGCGATTTCGGGACATCCCAGCACGCCTCAAGGGTAGCGATGAACGCTTGTGGGATGCAAAGAATCATCCAGCCGAGCCATGTTCGGCCTAGGTAGATTCGATTAGGTCATGGATCCGGGTGGCCAGAGTCGGGCCCGACACCTCCTGCAGAAAATGCCCCCCTGGAACCCGCCCATGCGGCATGCCTCGAGCCCCCGGAATCCGCGCCTGGAAGAGCGCATCCATGTATCCGAGCACCGGGTCACCGTCGCTATACACGGTCAGAAACGGCTTGGTCCAGCGGCGCAGAGCGCCCCAGGCTTCGACGTTTCCGGGGGTCGCCGGGTCGTTCTCCGACATCGGGATGAGGCGGGGAAAGATCCGCACGCCTGCCAGGTACTCTGCGGACGGAAACGGAGCATCGTAGGCGGCCCGTTCGGCTGCGCTGAGGGTTCTGCCTGAGGCTCGGCTCACAATCTGGCCGACCGGAATCCAAGGACTCCACTGCGTGAACGCGCGCCAGACATGCACCAGCATGCGCTTGGTCTCGAGGCCGTTGTCGGCGGGGAGCAGGCCGTTGCCGATCACGATTCGCGCAAACCGGGCGTCGTTGCTCGCCGCGAGCCGGAGTCCGAGGCTCGAGCCCCAGTCCTGCCCAAAGAGCGTGATGCGTTCGAGACCGAGTTCGTCAATCAGGAGTTGGAGCCAGCGCACGTGTCGCTCGACGCTGTAGTCGCTTTCATGGATTGGCTTGTCGGACTTGCCGAACCCGATCAAGTCGGGCGCGATCACACGATGACCGTGCTCGACCAGCACGGGAATCATGTGTCGATACAGGTACGACCAGCTTGGTTCACCGTGGAGAAGAAGAACTGGGTCGTGGCTGCGCGGCCCGGCGTCGACGTAGTGCATGCGAAGGCCATCGACCTCGGCATAGTGCTCGTCGAACCCATATTGAGGGAGATTCTCGAAGCGCGAGCTCGGCGTGCGAACGAAGTCGATCATCGCTGCGACGCTATCGAAGAGCCGACCCACGCGCAACGTCCCGCGAAGTCGCTAGAACTCGTCTTGCAGGTGCTTCGTGGCGGCCTGCGTACGCATTGCTTCAAACCTGTCCGGCGCGAAACCGATCATCACCGTGTCATCGAGTTCGAAAAGCGGAACGGCCCGTTCAGGACTCAGCTCTCGGATGCGCCTGTCGGCGGCGGGGTCGCGCTCGATGTCGCGCTCCTCGAATGCGATGCCGTTGCTCCGCATGTAGTCGCTGGCCTGGGTGCACGCCTCGCAGTCGTCGCGGACGTAGAGCTGAATCGCGACCTCGTCCCTCGCGAGGGCCCAAAGTCGAGCCTGGCCGTCGATCGGTTCCTCCGCGAGACCGGGTTCCCGGTCGTTCCGCTCGCCGGCCCCGTCGTCGAGAGTCCCGTCGAGAGCCATGCCGTCGGGTTCGATGCCGGGGTCTTCCTCGAAACGGACCACCGCACCGCCCGCGGTGGCTGCACTGGCCTCGTCGTTGGGCCTGTCCGTCGGAGTCGCGCCAACTCGGGGCGACACGCCGCGTTCCGGGGGTTCCGGTGTCGTGGGGTCAAACGCCGCGACCAGCAGACCGATCCCGGCGAGGACTAGGCCAACCAATGCGGCCCCAATCCAACGGCTCGCACGAGCCGGTGGCGGAGCCGAGGGAATCTGCCCAAGACGGCAGAGCTGACACTCCCCACGCCGATCCAGTGGAAGCTGGTGGGTGGCGCACTGTCCTACTGCCGCGAGTTCTCGTTCGATTCTAACCATCCCCAAATAGGGGCAATCCGCGATCTGCAGACTGCCGTCCCCGTTGTTGAGTCTGTCAGGCGTTCACCGCTTCAGACTACAACAATCGGCCAGCTGCGTCATGAATTTTTCACCCCATAGGGTTATTTTTCATCACGCGTCCCTCTCGTCGGCGAATGGCCCATCCACGCACAGCTCGGGCCGCCGCCATGCTAGAAGCAGACTCCGTGGCGACGATCGACACTCTCTGCGAGCGGCTCGACCTCGAACGGCTCGATGAAGATCTCTTTCGCGGCACCTCGCCGCACGATGGGCGCCCCCGCATCTTCGGCGGGCTGGTTGCGGCGCAGTCGCTCATCGCCGCATGCCGAACGGTCGCGAACCGCACGGCGCACTCGCTCCACGGATACTTTCTCCGCGAGGGCGATACCTCCGTGCCGGTCATCTACATGGTCGATCGGATTCGCGACGGGCGCTCGTTCGCGACGCGACGTGTCGTGGCCAAACAGCACGGCAAGGCGATCTTCAACATGTCGGTCTCGTTCCAAACGCCCGAAGAAGGCCTCGAGCACCAGACGCCGATGCCCGACGCCCCGCCTCCCGAATCCGTGCCGACCAACGAAGAGCGATTGCGCGAGTACAAGAAGCGCTCAGCCCATCCGGCTTTCGACTTTCTGCTTTCTCTCGATCGCCCGATCGAACGCCGCGAGGTCGATCACGTCGATCTGCTCGATCCGGAACCGCATACCGGACGACAGCGCATGTGGTTCCGCGCCCATGGTGAGCTCGGCGACGATCCCGTGATCCATCAGGCGGTACTCGCCTACGCGAGCGACTACGGCCTCCTCGAGAGTTCGTTCAATCAGCACGGCCACAGTTTCCTCACCGACAAGCTCATCCTTGCCAGCCTCGACCACGCGATCTGGTTTCATAGCGAGTTTCGGGCCGACCGTTGGCTTCTCTATGTGACCGAGAGTCCCAGAACCGGGGGCGGAAGAGGACTCAACTTCGGCTACATCTACTCCGAGGATGGAACCCTGGTCGCATCGGTTGCTCAGGAGGGTCTCATCCGGGTTCGCCGGCCGCGCTGACTCCCGGCCGCGTTCGGAGAGCGCTAATTGACCCCGTAGTCGATCATCATCGATTTACCTCCGCGCTGGATGGCGAGGGTGAACTTGTCGGCCGTCCGCAGCGTGGTGTAGGCGCCGAGCGCCGCGTCGGGACTGGTGAGCGGCTGTCCGTTGACCGCCTCGAGCACGTCGTTGTTCTGGATGCCCAGCTTGGTCAGCAAGGTGTCGGGCCGGATGCCCCGAATCTCCATCCCCACCGACTGGCCGTCGACGATCTTCGGTGACACCGCGGCGATGCCGATCAGTTTGCCAGCGTTGTCGAGAACCTTGTTCAGCATGGTGCGCTGAATGGTGAAGCTCGTATCGGTCACCTTGTCGATTCCTTCGGCGATCTCCGCGTCGGAGAGGCCGGCGTTGCGATCCGGGGTCGGGCGAGTCGTGCTCGGACGTTTCTGTCTCCTCCGCGGCTCGGGCGCTTTCGCCACGGGCGGCGGCGCTGTGTCGTCGACCTCGAACATCGCGATTCGACAGAGATCGCCCGAACCCGACATCAAGTACACGCTGTCCGCGTGAATCGCCCTGATCGTCGAGCCTTCCACCTCAGCGCCTCCCGGATAGAGCGCCGTCTTGCTGTCCGACCCCACGATCATCGCGAGCGAGCGTCCGAAGTCTCCCGGGATCACGGCGGTTCCCGTGAGGCGCAGCGACAAGGTGCATTTGTCGACTTGCTCTTCATCGACGTCGACCAGCTCCCCGTCGTCGCCGAGCGTCGTCGTCTCGGAGACGGGCTCGTCCGTCAGATCTCCTCGCTCCGAGTCGAAGATGTTTCTCTGCAGAATCAAGGCTGGGTCGTGACGCGGTCGCACCGACACGGGCGTGGTCCGTATCCGCCGCACCGACGTAGCGTCGTCGGTCTGTGCCTGCGTGAGCTTGGCGCCGACCAGGGCCGTCGCGCCTCGCGCGAGAAAGAACGCCACGAACGCCAGCGTACCGAGAACGAGGATCGTTCTGAATGTATTGTCCCTCGACGTCGCCACTTCGCCCTCAGCTTAGCCTACAAACACACCCGCAACAGCTGTCGTTCCGCCCGGAGAAGGCGGTTGCCGATGATCGCTGCACCCGACAATTTGCCGGCAAGTTCGGTCTTTCATGCGTAGAACTGCTCGGACCAACGTCGAAACTTGATGATCGGGCCGTCGCCAGCGGCGAGCGCGGGGCTCTCGAGCATCGTGCGGTGCCGCCAGATTTCCTCGTCCTGACGTATGTCGCGAATGACGAAGGGGTGAATGAGTTTCATCTGGAGCCAGGTTGCGACGAGCCAGGGCCGGTAAATCCGGCGAAGTCGCCTCGGAGCGAAAGGCGGCGGGCATTCTGAGCTGACGCCGACGCCGAATGTCATCCGGGCGTCATCAATCTGCGTTGCAGTGAGGATCACCCTGAAGTGGACCCCGAGCGATGGCACGCGAAGGTCGGTCACCGAGAGTCCGAGTCCGTGCACGTCGGTATCGAACACCGAGTCGACCGTAGCGGCCGGCCATAGCGGATGGGCTCGGGTGAAACCGAACTTCGACCGCAGGGTTGGGCCCGAAATCTCGAGGACGGGTTGCTGCAGATTCGAGTAACCGTGCACCGATGAGAAGTGGCCGTAGTCGACCGCGTTCTCGGCGACGTCCTGCACGTGCCCATCGAGCCAGAGCACTCGGGTCAACGGTTTCGTCCACCCGCGCGTATCGTAAAGGGGGAGCTGCCATGGGGGTGCGGAGTGGGCGGTTCCCATGAAGACGAAGATGCACCCAAGCTGTTCGACCGAAGGCCGAATCCGATCGCGCTCCGTCGAAGCCGAGGGCCAGAACACGGAGACCTCGCCGCGGTGGTCCCGGCTTGCGACGACCTCGCTGCCGTGAATCTCGCAGGGTTGCTGGCCGCCGGGCCGGACTTGTCCCGAGGTGGCGATTCGGAACCAGCCGGAAGGCATAGGGCGCCTTGATGCCGGGGCCTCTTTCGGGGTTGCGGTCGCCTGCTGCATCAACTGCTGTACAATAAAACAAAGTTGCGAAAAACAGAATCAAATTCTAATATCGGTCCGTGCCTGAAGCTTCCGCGCGCGCAAAGACCGCGAAAACCGCGATGTACCGCGGACTCATCGTCGACGCGGCGGAGCGCCTGTTCGCGGGCCAGGGGTACGAGCAAACGAAAATCCAGGAGGTCGCGGCGGCCTCAGGCCTGTCGCTCGGCACCCTGTATTCGGTATTCGATGGGAAGGCAGACATCCTGCGCGCAGTCCACGACGAGCGCTTGGCGCAGCTCTTTGCGCTCACCGGCGACGCGCTCGACAACGCCGACGACGCGGCAGCCCGCCTCATGGTCGGCAATGCGGTCTTCCTCCGATGGCTTACCGAGCACCCCGACTACCTTCGGCTTCATCTGCGCACTAGCGGCGCGTGGGCGACCAACCCGCAGAACGCCGCCGACGGTCTGGTGGATGCGTGGAGGCGAGGCATCGACCTGATTGCGCGGGTCATCGAAGAAGCCATCTCGGACGGCGATCTGTACCCAGGCGATCCGGTGCGGCTGGCGCGCTTGATGGTTGCGGTGCAGCAAGTCTCGATCTCCGCGTGGGCGGAATCGGGAATGAATGGCGATGCCGCGGCGCTCGTTGCGGACGCGGAGTGCCACCTCCGCAGACTGTTGTTTCGGAGTTCATCATGACAACCACGGTCCACACGAACGCGACAGCACCTTCGGCCAAGCGCTCCAGCAATCCACCGCAGATGCGCGGGGGGCTTCCGCTGGTCGGGCATACGATTGACTTCATACGGGACCCGGTGGGTCTACTTCAGCGCGCCTACGCACAGTGCGGACGCGTCGCCCAGTTTCGACTGCTCGGCAAGAAGGTGACCCTCTTCACCGGTCCCCAGGGTCAGGAATCACTCTTCCGCCTGCCTGACGAAGTCCTCAGTCCGACCGAGGCATACAAGATGATGATCCCGGTGTTCGGCGAGGGCGTGGTCTACGACACCACGCCCGAACGGATGCTCGAGCAGCTTCACATGCTTCATCCGGCCCTTCGGCACGCGCGCATGCGCTCCTATGCCGACATCATCGCTGATGAAACTCTCCAAATGATCGACGGTTGGGGAGACGAAGGCGAGATAGAGCTCTGCGAGTTCTTCGCCCGCCTGACCAACTTCACATCCAGTCGATGCCTCGTGGGTGAGGAGTTTCGTCGCGAAATGAGCGAAGAGTTCTCGACGGTCTACGCCGACCTCGAGGGAGGCATCGTGCCCGTCGCGTACATCCATGCGCACCTCCCGATTCCGGCCTTCAGGAAGCGCGATGCGGCGCGGCGCCGGCTGGGCGAAATGATCTCCGAGATCATTCATCGACGTCGAGAGTTGGGCACAGAGGGACAGGATTTCCTTCAGACGCTCATGGAATCGACCTACTCGGACGGTACGCCCCTCAGCGACCACGAGATCGCCGGCATCCTGATCGCCAACATGTTCGCCGGACACCACACGAGCTCGGTGACTACCGCCTGGACCTTGATTGAGCTTCTGCGTGCACCCGCAGAGTACGGTGCTGTCGCGGGGGAGATTCGCGCCGCGATGGACGACGGCGAGGCGTACGGCTTCGACGAGATGCGCGCGCTTGCGAGGACCGAATGGGCTGTCAAAGAAGCGCTGCGGCTGCATCCTCCGCTGTTCATGCTCTTCCGTGTCGCCAAGCAGCGTTGTGAAATCGACGGCTACCGAATCGATGCGGGCGACTGGGTTGCGGTTTCGCCTATCGTCGCACACGCCGAAGACGAGGTCTTCCGGGACGCTGACCGCTTCGACCCCGAACGCTACGCCCCCGGACGCGAAGAGGACCGCGTTCCCTTCGCCTACATTTCGTTTGGGGGCGGGCGACACCGATGTCTTGGCAACGCCTTCGCCATCTTGCAGATGAAAACAATCGTCGCGGTGCTGTTGAACCGCTACGACTTCGAGCTGCTTCCAGGGCCCGTCGAAACGGATTTCGCCCGAGTCGTGCTCGGTCCGAAACCGCCGATACGGGTGCGCTATCGCCGTCGTCTCGCGGAGCGCGGGTGACGTGCCAGGAGCCTTCGACCAAGCGCCCGCGATACCCACGGTGAGCGGCGAGCAGTCACAGCCTCGCTGGTTCTCCGAGAACCCGAGCAAAGCGTGGGGAGAGAAGTTTTTTCTCATCTACTCCGCCGTCTGGATGGCTTTCATCGGCGCAGTGATGGCTCTCGGGCTCACCCACCGCGTCGACGATCTGGGGTTCCTCGCCATCGGTCTGTGTGTCGCGCTGCCGCTGGTTCTGGTTCCCGGGCTGATGCACGACGAAACCTCACTCGGGCGACGCTGGTACCAGTCGTACTGGTTCAAGGCGAATCTCTACATCGCGATCTTCGGATTCGCTGCAAACTACTTCGGCTCCGAGTACTTCTTCGACGTGCTGGGGATGGTCTATGCCTACCCGCGAATCGA
Source organism: uncultured delta proteobacterium (assembly GCA_963845195.1). Lineage (GTDB taxonomy): Bacteria > Myxococcota_A > Polyangia > Polyangiales > Houyiibacteriaceae > SG8-38. The sequence continues at coordinate 142,174 of CAWJRH010000001.1, read as the reverse complement.
CCTCAACCTCGATGCCGCGCTGGTTGGGTCGGGCGAGCAGCGTGTGCCGGTCGTGATGTACCTTCTCACTCAGGCCTACTTCATGACCTACCACACGACTGCCGTGGTCTGTCTGCGTCGCATGCGCACCAGCGGCCTCCGCTGGGTTTCGCTCGCGTGGCCCGTCCTCGTTGCGTGCGTCGCCTTCGCGTGGGCGTGGCTCGAGACTCGCGCAATGGCCAACCCTCTCATCGCGAGCCAGTTCTACTACGAAGACATGGGGCGGATGCTTCGTTTCGGGTCGCTTTTTTACGCGCTTTACTTCATCGCGAGCTTCCCGATCTTCTACCACCTCGATGAGACGCGTGAGGCAAACTGGAGCCTCAAAGCGACCGCCGCAGCAGCGTGCAGCGCAGGGCTCATCATGCTCTTTCTGCTCGACTTCGCTGCGTCGGCGTTCGTTTGAAGCGGCTTTCGAGAAGCGCCGTGCCTAGTGGAAGAGCGCGTACGAGTCGTTGAGGATCATCCAGATACTGAGAGCAAGCCCCCAGAGCGGGAAGATGAACCACAGGCCGTTACTCGTGCCGATGAAGAGAGCCATCGTGCGCGGCGAGTGACCCTTGTGACGGCCCGAGTTGAAGAACTGAAAAAAGTAGATGACCGTTCCGTAGAACATCTGCCAGAACATGATCACGCCGATGATCCCAAGCACGCGGGCCGACATGAAGTGGAGGGTCATCCCGAACGCGAAAAGCGTTGCGAAGATCGGCGTTGACCATCCGTTGCCAGTGTCGATGTTGAACCCGAACGAGCTGCGGCTCGCGTAGCCCGGATCAAACAGCGCGTAGCTCGACCAGACTTCTGTCCACTGTCGAAACGAAAACAGCTTCGACACGGGAATCCGTTTCCGAAACATCTCGTCGAAGCGATCGGTCTCTCGTCCCTTGTAGGAGTCTTTGGTAGCCTCGTACTCATCGCGGATCTGATCGGCACACACCAAGAGGCCGATCTCCCAAAAGTTCACCAAGAGGTTGACCATCAAGAAGAAGACGATCGCGATCTGGTTGACGTTGTAGGTGCCCCGGAAGGCGTGATGCAGCCATACGTGGAAGAGGGTTCCGATGACGATGAAGGCGACCATGAAGCCCCACGCCGGTACCGTGAGACCCCGTGTCGTCTCCTTTGTGTTGCCGACCGCGACCTGTGATTGAAGATCTGACTCCATATGCGCAGGGAAAATGGACGTTTTTTCGCAAATCCGCAAGTTGGATCTGCCATGCCCAGCGTTCACCTCAGCCGGACCTACGCTTTGGCGGCCCTCAAGAAGGCCGGCCACTCGCCGCCTCCGTGCAGCAGGACGTGGGCGCCAGTTACGTATTTCGAGAGCGGCGACGCGAGAAACAGGCACAGGTCCCCTACGTCTTCGGGAAGCGCCATCCGGCCCATAGGCACCGTCGCTTCGACGGACTCTCGCACCGCACCTTCGCCGAAATGGAGCTCGGCCTTCTCGGTGAGAATCATTCCGGACGCAACGACGTTCACGCGAACCTTTGGGGCCCATTCGATCGCAAGCGAACCGCTGAGATTGAGCAGGCCGGCCTTGGCGGCGCCATAGGCAGCCGTCTCGGGGGACGGACGGACTCCGCTCACACTTCCGATGTTCACGATCGACCCGCCTGACTCCTGGGTCTGCATCACCGCGTTGGCCTTCTGGGAGAAGTTCAGCGGAGCGATGAGATTCAAGTCGATGATCGACGCGGAGAATCGCGGAGACACGGTCGCGGCGTCTGCCGGCGGGGAGCCGCCTGCGTTGTTGACCAGCACGTCGAAGCGACCGAAGCGGCTTAAGACCTCGTCAATCACGCGGTCGATGTCGTCGATCTTGCGAACGTCTGCCGGCATGAACAGAGCGTGCCTTCCGTCAGACGCGACCGGCGCAGTGGGCGGGTTGCGTGCGCAGATCACAACCTCGGCTCCGGCGTCGAGGAAGCGTAGAGCGATTCCCTTTCCCGCACCCATGGTGCCGCCTGTGACGACTACCACCTTGTCTTCGAGTTCCAGCCCTTGCGTCATGCTCCGTTTCTCCGTGCGAGCCCCAAGCCCCGTACTATGCTCGCGGCGGAGGCAATGTAAATGAGTGGCGTCACGCAGCTTGGCTACCTCGTGTTCGAAGTCAGCGACCTCGGGGCATGGAAAGAGTTCGGAACCAACGTGCTTGGTCTGCGTGTCGTCGACGACCGCGGTGAGCGAGGGTTTGACTTGCAGATGGACGGGCACTTTCGCCGCTTTTCGATCGTTCCAGGTCCTGCGGACGATCTCGCGGCGATCGGCTGGGAAGTCAAAGACGAGGCCGCCCTCGTTGCGATCGCGGCACGACTCGAAGGTGCCGGCCAACAAGTGCTCCGAGGGTCGCCCGAAGACGCCGCGCGCCGCCACGTCGAGGCGATCGTTCATTTCTCCGACCCCGCCGGTCACCCAGGCGAACTGTACTGGGGCCCCAAACGTGCAGACACTCCCTTCGCGTCCGAGTTGGTTCCGTCAGGGTTCATCGCCGATGAACAGGGACCGGGGCACGTCGTCGTCACCTCGAAGTCCAACGCGGAGCACGAGAAGTTTTACGCGGAGATGCTGGGGTTTCGCCTTAGCGACTACATTCGCTGCGAGTACTTCGGGCACAAGATCGACGTGACCTTCATGCACTGCAATGCGCGCCATCACTCGCTTGCGTTCGCGCAGGGCGAACACAAGCGCATCTTGCACTTCATGGTGGAAGCCAAAGACATGATCGAGGTCGGCAAGTGCTACGACCGCTTTCTGTTTGGCGGCGGGCAGCTTCATCAGACCCTCGGTCGGCATCCCAACGACAAGATGTTTTCGTTCTACGGATACACCCCGTCCGGGTTCCACTTCGAGTTCGGGTACGGAGGCGTCGAGGTCGACGACGCAACGTGGGAGAGCACGGTGCATCCGATCGTGAGCGAGTGGGGACACCATCCACCGCACTTGCTGACCAAGGCCTATCGAAAAGCCAAGCAGGCACGCGAGGAAAAAGCCGCCACATGACCGATGCCGAACGCACCCCGCTCCGCGTCATTCAATGGGGCACGGGAAACGCGGGCTATCGCGCGCTTCGCGGGATTATCGGCCATCCCGATCTCGAACTCGTCGGCGTGCACGCGCACTCGGCAGACAAGGTTGACAAAGACGCCTCGGAGCTCTGTGGTCTCGACAGCCCGACAGGCATCACTGCGACGCAGGACATCGACGCGTTGCTCGCCCTCGACGCAGATTGCGTTTGCTACATGGCGATCGGCGAAACTCGCGTCTACGAAGCTCTGGGCGACTGGCTGAAGATCCTCGCCTCGGGGAAGAACATCGCCAATACCGCGGTCGTCTCGATGGTCTATCCACCCTTTGCGAGCCGCAAGCTTACCGAGCCTCTCGCACGAGCCTGCGCCAAACACGGAGTGAGCTTCTACACCTCGGGATTCGATCCCGGATTCACCGGCGATCTCATTCCACTCGTGCTTGCTGCCGGCTGTGAGAGAGTCGACTCCGTTCGCGTGGCCGAGGTCATGGACTACTCCACCTATGCCGACCCGAGTTTCACCGGCGAGTTCTTCGGCTTCGGCCACCCTCTCGATTTTCCCGCGCCCATGTTCTACCCGGGCGCGATCAAGGCTGGGTGGGGTAGCGTCATCGAGCTCGTTGCAGACGCGCTCGGCTTTACGCTCGACGAGATCGTCGAGGAGAGCGAACGGGTGCCTGCGCCGGCCTCGTTCGACACCGACATGGGACGAATCGAGCAAGGAACCTGTGCCGGCGTGAGATTCGAGGTTCGCGGGATGAGCGCCGGTCGTCCGGTGGTGATTTCCTCGCACACGCAGCGGCTCCGCGTCGACATCGCGCCGGAGTGGGAGCGACTGAGCGGAGACAAGTCGGGCTACCGCATCGAGATCGAGGGCTCGCCCCGATTCAATTGCGAGATCGACTTGCAGGGCGACGACGGGGACCACAACACCGGCATCGTGACCGGGACGGCGATGCGACTGGTCAACGCGATTCCCCGGGTTTGCGCCGCAGCGCCCGGGGTTCTTTCGATCCTCGACCTGCCGCTCTACACCGCCGCCGCACGCAGCAGTCGCGCGGCGCGATAGCCGATAAGCATGCTCGGCGCGTTGAGCGCGGAAACCGGTGTCCATGGAATCACCGACGCGTCCGCGACCCGAACCCCTTGAACCCCGCGAAGGCGAAGCTCGGTGTCGACCGAGGCCGTGGGCTCGGGTCCCATGCCGCATGAGCCAGCGAAGTGATAGGTCGTGATGGTGTTTTTCTCGACGAAGCGTGCGATCGCGGCGTCGGTCTTCACGCGCGGCCCGGGAAGCAGCTCTTTCGGAGTCCAGTCGGCGAGCCCTGCCGAGTTTCCTATCTGACGCGCCAGTCTCACCCCCTTCACCATCGTGTCCATGTCTTCGGGGTCCGAGTAGTACGCCGGATCGATCAGCGCCGCCTTGGTGACGTCGGTCGAGGCAAGCCGCAGCGTCCCGCGGCTCTTGGGTTTCCCGAGGATCAGAATGATGCCGAAGATGCGATCGGTATAGCGCTGCACTGCGCCGACTTTGAACGCGCCGCTGACCATCGCGCGGACGGCTGCACGCGACCGAGGGCCGTACAGCGCATGGGGCACGACCATCGGCGGAAGCATCCGCTGCATCATCTGCTTCATCGCCGATGGTGCGGGCCAGTACACGTAGCAAGTGTCGCTCTGGCTTGGCGGAAGGTCGGTTTCCAAGTTGGTCCGAAAAAAACTGTAGAGTTGCGGAAAGAAGCAATCGATGTCGCGGCCCGTCTTGAAGAAGACCGGCACGTTGGGGTGGTCGTGGAGCCCGTTTCCGACACTAGGACGGTCTGCAACGACTGGAATGCCGAGTTCGCGCAGGTGCTCGGCTGGGCCGATGCCTGAGAGCATCAGGAGCTTCGGCGTCTCGAGAGCGCCCGCGCAGAGCACGATCTCGCGTCGCGCCTGAATGCTCTCCAAGCTTCCGTCGCGTTCGAACTCGACGGCCTCCGCTCGTGCATCCGACGAGAACCGGATTCGATGGACCTGCGCTCCGGTCACGATGGTCAGGTTCGGCGGCGGCGGAGTCTCTTTGAGAAAGGCGACGTATGAGCTTCTGCGGGCATCGTCTTCGTAGGACATCCACTCGTAGCCAATGGCGTTGCTCATGTCGCCATTGTTGAGATCCTCACGGACCTGAAACCCCTGATCGACGGCCGAGGCGATGCAGGCTTCGGTCCATTGCGTAGGGGGGCGCCGGTGCGGTCGAATTCGCGCCTCGATCGCCTCGAAGTCGCTGAGGTTGTCGTCCCAGCGCCAGCCCTCGGGCCACTGTGCGTAGTCCTCTCGCGCGCCTCGCGTGTAGACCATCCCGTTGACGGACCCGCTGCCGCCCATGACGGTTCCAGTGCCGGCGAAGATGCGCTGCTTTGCCGCGTGCTTCTGCGGTACCGAGAATCGCTCCCCCATCACCGCGTCGTTGATGAACGCCAGCTTGTAGCCGTTCGCGTCGAGTGTCTCCGGATGCTCTTCGGCACCAGGCCCGGCCTCGAGGAGCACCACGCGCAGGCGCGTGTCGCGCGCGAGTTCCGAAGCGACGATGCACCCGGCCGAACCTCCACCGACGACGACGTAGTCTGCCCAGTCGAGGCTCGCGTTCATCGAGTCCGTCGCAGCAGCTTGCTCACGCCCGACCAGCGTTTGCGCGGACCTTGGCCGTAGACGAGATCGATCATCGCGCTGAACTTCGAATACTGTGTCGCCGTCACGGGAAACATGCGGTTGGCGCGAAACACCGGCGCGCGGTCATCGATGACCGCTTTGACGTTGCACATCGACCGAAGGCCCTCGCGGCCGTTCATCCGACCAAAGCCCGAAGCTTTGACTCCACCGAAGGTCAGGTCCTGCGCCATGTAGGTCACGCCCCCAAACTCGTTGATCGCACTCATGCCTGCTTCGAGTCGAGACGCGATGCCGCGTGCGCGTTCGAGGTCTTTCGAAAACACCGATGAGGAGAGCCCGTATGACACGTCGTTTGCGATTCGAACGGCTTCGTCGTCGTCGCGGACCCGCATCAGCAGCATCACCGGCCCAAAGACTTCCTCGCGCGCGATCTCCATCTCGGGCGTGACGTCTGCGAGAATCGTCGGCTCGAAGTAGTTGCCGCGACCCTCTCGAATACGACGTCCACCCGTCACCAGGCGCGCGCCTTCTGCGACCGCGCGCTGCACCAGGCTCTCGATGATGTCGAGTTGAAGAGGGGTTACGATCGCGCCGACATCGACGAGCTCATCGCGGCTATTGCCCTGCCGAAACTCGCTCACGATTGCTTCGGCACGACGCGTGAACTCGTCGTAGACGGAATCGAAGACGAGAAGCCGTTCGGAGGCGACGCAGTTCTGGCCGCAGTTGACGTAGCATCCTGCAAGCGCCGCGTGCACGGCCTGATCGAGGTCTGCGTCGTCGCAAACGATGAACGGGTCTTTCCCGCCAAGCTCCATCACGACGGGGGTCACCCGTTCGGCGCTTCCCTCGATGACCCGTCGTCCGTTCTTGACTGAGCCGATGAACAAGATCGTATCGACTTCGGCGCGCACGAGCGCCGCCCCCGTGTCGCCGTAGCCCTGTACGGCCTGCACGATATCGGGATCGTGACCAGTGGACGCGATGACATCGCGGAGCTCCGCGATGAACTTCGCGCTCGACCAAGCCACCCACTCCGAGGGCTTGAGCACGATCGCGTTGCCGGCCATCAGCGCTGGAACGATCGGGTTGACCAAGTTCTGAAACGGGTAGTTCCAGGGCACGATCGCGGCGACGACGCCGAGCGGTCGATACTCGAGCCGCGCTTTCTTGTGTGCCAGGAGACCCGAGGACACGCGTTCGGGGCGCAGATGCTTCTCGCCCTGCCTGATCATCCAGCGGTACTTTTCGCAGGTCGTCCAGATCTCCCCTAGCAGGGCGTTCTCGCGCGTCTTGCCGGCGTCGCGCTGAATCGCTTCGCAGATGTCGTCCTTGTGCTCAACGGTGTAGTCGAGCAGTGCGCGCAGCACCCTGCGACGCTCGTCGAAGGTCGTCTTGGCCCACGCCGATTGGGCCCGCCGCGCTCGGGCTACCGCAGCGTGCACCTCTTGCTCGCCGTCGACAGGCACCGTCCCAAGGTGTTCTCCGGTCGCCGGATCCGAACAAGGAATTTCCTGCCTCTCGAAGGCGGAACCGTCCGCTTGAGCCTCCAACGGAATGTCCATTCTGATTTTCGTCCTTAACATTCCGATGTGAGACTGTCAACGAAATCGGCACTCTACCCGAGGTTTGTATTACCCTTGCCGCCTTAGACACGAGCTTATGCCGGGGGCACCACACACAAGGGGAATAGGTTGATGACACGACGGACGATGACAGTGGTCATCCTCGCGCTCTCGGTGAGCGCCTGGGGATGTTCTGATGACGAGGGCACAGGCGGCACCGGCGGGGACGCTGGCGCAGGCGGCATGGGCGGCGACGCTGGCGCAGGCGGCATGGGCGGCATGGGCGGCGAAGGAGGTACCGGGGGTATCATCGGCACCGCCTGCACCGACGAGGCGGACGAAGGGATTCTCATGGAGCCCGGATTCACCGATGACTACGCGAGCTGCGCAGAGGCGGCCTCGGGCGATGGCGCCGCGACCTCCATGTGCCTCCAGGAGGACACGGGCCTGTCAGAGGGCTGCGCGGACTGTTTCGGCGACTACACGACGTGCCTGCTCGCAAACTGTATCGGGCAGTGCCTGCCGCCCAACCAAAACAGCGAGCCCTGCATGATGTGCCTGACGGACAACTGCGCACCTGGCTTCGAGGACTGCGCCGGAGTCGAGTTCCCGTCCGGTTCCTAACGCCGCAACGATCGTTGCAACACACAAACGACGCCCGCGCGGTCTTTGCTGCGCGGGCGTTGTCGTGTCCGCGCGGCCTCAGACGACGAGCGGCACGTCGTACCGTTCGGAGTAGTCCTGGAATCGGTCGCGGATTCGCGAGAGCTCGAGCCCGAAGTCTTCGGGAGAGTACTGATGGGTTCCGTGCTTGCCGCGAGGGTTTTCTGCAATGAAGGTCCGCATGCGGTTGGCGACATCGTCTGACCAAGGCAGGTCGAAATGCTGGTACAGACGCTCGACGACCGGAATCGGATCGCGCACCAGCTCTTCGAACTGCAGGTCGATGAACTGGTCGGCCTTGTCAGGGTGTGCGCGACGCACTTCCGTCGCATGATCGATCGCATCGGCCCACCAGCGCATCTGCTCGGGGCCGACCTGGGTCGCATCGACCGAATCGCTCACGATTCCACGCACCGTGTACCAGAGACTCGCGACCGACGGGATCGTCCTGGCGGGGTCTCTGTGGGTGAAAATCAACCGGGCATCGGGGTACTCGCCGAGCAGCGCGTCGAGCGTTGCCAGGTGCACCGGACTCTTGAGCACCCAGCGCTCGCGCATTGCGCGACTCTGCAAATGCTCGAGAAAATGGCGATGGAACACGTACGATGGCGCCGGGTCCTGGTCGTCGACCCAATCCTGATAGCTCGGAACGTTGAAGGTGAGATTCGGCTGCGGGCTTAAGAGGGTGTGCGCCAGAATAGGCATGCATTCCTGGGGAAGGTCGGCGCCGATCTCGTGAATCGAAGCCAGCGTTGGCGCCATCGAATCCATTTGCGCGAACAGCTTTCTCGCCTTCGCGATTCGCGGGTCGGTCGTCTGGGTCGCTTCTTCGGGCGGCGGATCCGGGAACTGGACCTCCCAGCCGAGCGGGGTTCGGTTCGCCGGGTCTTGCGCCAGCAGATTGACCAGTAAGGTAGTGCCGGTCCGAGGGAAGCCGACGATGAATACCGGCTTCTCGATTGGGACCCCGGCGATCTCGGGGTGTGCCGCACGATGTCGGTAGACCGCGAAACGGTTCGTCAGCGCCGTGACGAGCGACTGCTTGGACGCGATGCGCCCAATGAAGTTGAGGTCCGCCTCTTTCTCGATCGTCTCGAGCAGCACCGGCAACGCTGCGAGAAAACCCTCGTCACCAAAATGGTCTGACTTCGCTGCCCGCGCCGCAGACTCCACCAGCGCATCGGCATCGAGTCGCGGTTGGTCTGGGGCGAGGACTCGCGCCGCGCGATTCATCCAACGGACCAGGCGAGGGCGATGTGGTGGGGGCACAGACACGGGTTCGAAAGCCACGGCGAAGATCAGTCACCGGGTTGCGTCGGGTAGCACGCTCCGTCATAGCCGGCAAAACTGGAGCAACTCGTGAGCAGTGGACCGAGACAACCGAAGAGCAATCAAGTGGCGCTCGTCACCGGGGCATCGTCGGGAATCGGCGAGGCCACCGCACACTGCCTCGCCAATGCCGGCTTCACGGTCGTGCTTGCGGCTCGCCGCAAGGACCTTCTAGAGCGCTTGGCTTCGGACATCGAAGCCGAGGGCGGGGTCGCGTATCCGGTTGCAACGGACCTCAGCGACGCCGGTCAGACCTCGGCACTCGTGCAGAGGACGCTGGTGCGTTACGGACGAGTTGACGTCCTGGTCAACAACGCAGGGTACGGCCCTCCATTCGCGCTCGAGCAGCTCGACAGGGAAAGGCTTCGACACGTCTTCGACGTGAACCTCTTGTCGGGGATGCAGCTCATCGGCGAGCTCACTCCGACGATGCGAGCGCAGGGCGGCGGTCGCGTCATCAACATGGGTTCGCTCACCGAATACGTCGGGGCGCCCATGGCAGTTGCATACGCAGCGACGAAAGGCGGCATGGACGCGATGTCGAGCTGTCTCCGCATCGAGCTCGCGCCTTGGAACATTCAGGTCTCGATGGTGATTCCGGGGTTCGTGGATACGCCGACGTTCGACAAGGCGCGCGAAGCCGGTCAGCAGATGCGTGACGATCCAGGTAATCCGTACCGAGACCTGATGGAGCATCTGGACGAGTTCGCCAAGGATCAGCTCAAGAGCGCCGTGCCTCCCGCAGAGGTCGGGGCCGTCGTCGTGAAGGCCGCGACGGCGAAAAGTCCCAAGGCGCGCTACTTCGTACCTCGCGGTGCACGGACGACCGCGCGGTTTTTCGGCATGCTTCCCGATCGAACGGCCGACCGCCTTCTGTATCGGATCTACAAGTGGGGCCCCAAATCGTGACTACCGGTTCCAAGCAGGTGTTGGTGACGGGCGCAGCCCACGGAATCGGTGCCGCCATCGTGGAGCTCTGCCGCCAGGCAGGGCATCGCGTCATAGCGACAGACATCGATTCCCGCGGGCTCGAGCGCCTCGGCAAGCGGCTGCCCGGAGTGGAGATCGCCGCGCTCGACGTACGTGATCTCGGCGAGTGGGAGGAGGTCGTCCACGACCTCGAGCAACGCCTCGGACCGATCGACGTGTTGGTGAACAATGCCGGCGTCTGCATGCCGGGGCGGTGCGATCGCGTCCAGCCCGAAGACGACCAGCTAACCGTCGCGGTGAATCTCCTCGGCGTCATGAACGGGATTCGCACGCTGCTGCCTCGGTTCCTCGATCGCAACCGTGGCCACTTCATCAACGTGGCAAGTCTCGGCGCGTTTGCGCCGGCGCCAGAGCTCGCCGCGTACTGCGCGACCAAGCACGCGGTTCGCGCATACACGCACAGCTGCGCTCTCGATCACCGGCACACCCCGATTCACTGGACGCTTGCCTGTCCGAGCGCCGTCGAAACGCCCATGCTCGAGGGGATGCGCCGCAAGCGCGCCGGTGTGGTCGTATTCACCGAAAAAGCGATGCCTCCCGAACGCTTCGCCAGGGAAGTCGTCCGCGCGATCGACAAGCCCCAGCGCGAACTGCTCGTTCCGGCTCTCCGCGGTCGACTGGTCAGCCTCTTCGGCCTGTTTCCCGGTCTCATAGCACGTGGGATGGACGAGGCTGAGAAGCGCGGCAAAGAGGCCCTCGACCGCAGTCGTTAGCAATCGCGCCGGCCGCTCAGCCGATCCGGTCGCGTTCAGGAATGTCGGTGATTTTGATGACCGAGAGCTTCGGGTCGAGATCAGACTCTGCGAGCAAGGTGCGAAGGACGATCTGCCCGCGCCGTCGGCCCTCGGTGTCGAGCCAGTTGCGCACTCCTGGGTTTTCGTGGCTCGCGTAGATTCGGAACGAACCATCTTCGTCGAACTCGACCTGGCGGTCGTTGAGCGAGACTGTCGCGTAGCGATAGTCGCCGCACTGCAAGAAGTGGTTGAGGAGTTGGCAGGACCAGTATCGACAGGGCACGTGTTTTCCTTCAACCACGATCGCCTCGTCGTCGGCGAGCTTGTACGAGGCGCCTACGTAGCCAATCCCGGGTCCCGGCAAATTGTTTGCCACCGCTCTCGGGTCCACCATCTCAACGACTTCGTCAGGTGAGTATTCGTCGTGGCGCTCCTCGTCGAGGATGAGCTGGCCCGAGGCGTCGATCCGCGTTGGCGATGTGGAACGGCCTTCGTATTCGATCATGTTGAGCGCGATGTAGGCAGAAATGCCAAGTGCCGCGTCGACAGTGTCCTTCATGAAGGCCGCAGCGCGCCCAAGCGAAACCTGCAGCTCGGGGGGGCCGTAGGTCGGCGGCGCAACCGGGTCGAAGCAGTCGATCGCAAGAACTGCTTCGCGATACTTTCCGTCGTCGACGGCGAGCACGGACTCTGGAAAGTACTGCCGCGTGAGCACGAACGGTTTGCTTCCCTTGAGCTCGAGCCAGTTTTTCGCGCCATCGGGACGCTCTGCTGCGATTGAGATCGTGGCGACCTTTTCTCCGTCGACCTGATCGAAGACCATGTCGTCATCGATGAGGAAGCTGACCATCTCGCGGAGCCCTTCGTCGTCGCTCGCGTAGACGACGATCGAAAAGAATATGTCGTCGCCTCGGCGTACCCGACACTCGTACGTACGCGACGGGTCGAGTTTGGCCTCGTGATAGAGGGTGTCGATCCCATCCGCGATGAAGCTGCGCATCGGGGTAAACATCCGGGTGAACCTCGGACGCGTCCGGTCGATCTCCATCTCGAGCTCTTGAGCGGCTCCAAGCAGTCCCATGAGGTATCGAAACCCCTGTGCCCGCTCTCTCGGTCCCCGCGCTCCGGTAGGACCGACGATCTGGTCGCCGAACCCCCGGAGTTCGTCCAGAAACTCGTTCCAGGCGAGTTGGCTCTCGTGGATGTCTTCGCTCATGCTCACCCTCTCATTCGGGATCTCGATTCGTCGAGACCGAAGTAGTCGATGTACTCCTCGAAGGAAACACGATCCCGCACGGGATCAATGCCGAAGTCGCTGGCCGAGTACACGTGGGAGCCGTGCTTGTTTCGGGGGTTGCTGCGCATGAACTCGACCATGGTCTGTTCCACTGCGGGAGTCAGCGTGTACTCGAAGTGGGCGTAGACCTGGCGGACCACCTCGAGCGGGTCTCTCACCAGATCGGCCATCTTCACGTCGAAGAACTGTTCGCTACGTGCGGCGAGTCGCTTTCGCTGGGCGAGCGACCTGTCGAGAAGCTTGCCCCACATCTCGACCTGCTGTCGGCCGACGGCGTGCAGGTCGAGGCTGTCTGTCGCAATACCTCGGAGGGTTGCCGTCATGCTTGCGGCGGATACGCAAACACTGAGCGGGTCACGGTGCGTGTGAATGATCTTCGCGTCTGGGTAGGTGTCGAACAGGGTGTCCAACAGATGCAGGTGCGCGGGCGACTTCAGCAGCCAACGTTCGCCTCGCACCCCCCCCGATTGTGCGTGCTGTAAGAACCGCCGGTGAAACTCGTAGGTCGAACGCATATCCGCTTCGTCGACCCAGGCCTGGTACGACGGTACGTTGAACTGCAACCCGAGCTGGCCCGAGCGGAAGCCCATCGTGAAGATCGCGACGCACTCTTGCGGCATGGTTGCCCCCATCGGATGCATCGCCTGAAAGCCGGGTGCCAGCTTGAAGAACTGCTCAAGAATTTTTTGGTCCCGCGCGATGCGCGGATCGGTGTCCCAGCTCTCCCGAACCGCCGGAGGCACTGGAAACTGCACTTCCCAGAAGAGCGGCGAACGGTTGGCTGGGTCTCGCTCGAGCAGGGCGTGCAGGATCGTCGTACCGGTGCGCGGCAGTCCCACGATGAACAGCGGCGCCACGATTGGCTCGTTCTCGACCTCGGGGTGACGCTTGCGCCAATCGACTAGGCGTAACCGGTTGGCAAGATTGTCGGTCACGTACCCCTGCACCATAAGCCGACCGAGCAGGGTGAGTTCTGCCTCGTCTTCGGCGCTTGTCAGAAACCGGTCGAGACCTTCCATGAAGTCATCGCCCCCGAAGTCATCCGTTCCCGCTTTCGTGATTGCGCGGGAAAGCATCGCATCTCGGTCGAGCGACACCGGCTGGACCCCGATCCCCTTCGCGGCGCGGCCGATGAAGTTGATCGCTTTCACGGGAAGCGGTCGATGGGGTTTACCAACCCTGATTGTGCTCGGTCCGCTCATTGGTTCGTGGGACCGATGCAGGCATCCATGATGTCGTCCCCGTAGAGCGAACGGTTGAGCTCCTCGAAGTCTTCTCCTTCGGGAATGCTCATGCCCCCGCAAACACCCAGCACCTGTCCGGTGATCCATTGGCTGGCCTGGCCGCTGAGATAGACGACGGCGTCACCAATCTCTTCTGCCGTGCCGGTGCGACCCAATGGCGTGCTTCTCAGCATTTGCTCCCTGAGCGCTTCGGGCAGGTGCTCTTCCGTCGCCTCGGTCGGCACATAGCCCGGCTGAACGCAGTTCACGCGGATCTGAAACGGCGCTAACTCGACCGCGGCACACCGGGTCAGCATCTCGAGTCCCGCCTTGGTCGCGCTGTAAGGGGCCATCCACTTTTCGACCTTCGACCCCGCGACCGAGGACATCGTTACGATGCTTCCGCCTCCGGTGTCCCGCATCGAGCGCCCTGCATGCTTGATGCAGATCGCGGTGCCGACAATGTTCAGCTCGCAGCAGAACTGCCAGGCGTCGATCGGGGCTTCGAGAATCGGTCCTGGGTAGCCGCTTCCTGCGTTGGCGACGAGAATGTCGAGCCCCCCATCGCCCGCCGCCACGGAAACCGCCGCTTCGACTTCGTCTTCGACGGTGATGTCACAGACCTGCATCCCGACGCGGGCGTCGGGGAGGCTCGACTTCAGTCGGGCAACCGCGTCTTCAAGCACGTCGTCACGGCGCCCCGCGATCGTCACTTCGGCGCCTTGTTCCAGCAAACGGAAGGCGCATCCGAAGCCGATTCCCGTCCCGCCCCCCGTAACCAACGCCCGTTTCCCTGTGAGTTGCACTGTCGTTCGTCCTTTCCGAATGCTCCGACTCGACCCATTCCTGCTCCTCCTCGAGGAATTGGAGCGGATCGATCTCGGGTTTGACCTTCTCGTAAATCGTCGGGAACGTACCGTTGGCGCCGTAGGCGTCGCGCATCTCCCGCCAGAGTCCATGGTCGAACATCTGCATGAATTCGTCTTCGGTGCTGAAGACATCGCAGTAGGTGTGGAGAAAGCCTCCGAGTCGCCGCGCCTTTTCCTCGAGACGACGCACCTTGGTCACCGCCGGGAACTGCTCCTCACCTTCCTGAACGCGTTTGGGAAACCCATAGACGCCGATGTCGAGAAACGCCGTGGTCGCGGGCTCTCCGTCAAACGGTTGCCCGCGGTTTTCCGGTGTGCGCACCATGCCGCCGTGGTCGATGACTTTGCACGGGTACCCGAGCAGGGGGTAAATCTCGAACTCTTCGTCGACATACGCGACCATCTCGGCGAACCGTTCTGCCGGGAAGGCGTACTCCTGCCAGACCTGTTTCCGAATCGTGTTCTCCCGCTCTTCGCTCGGACGCGTCCCTTTCAAGAAGGTGGTGTTAGGCGGGAGCATCCAGCCCATCGTGTAGCGGAACCAAGGGTCGTTTGCGGAAGGCAGGATCTGCGCGAGGCACATGCACATGCTTCGGTCGTGCCGCATCAGGTAGTCGTAGGTTGGAATCAGCTCTTCGTGCCGTCGTCCCTCGCCGAGTTCGAGCATGCTCTCCACGTGCTTGTAGAAAAGGGGCTTGTAGTACCTGCCGATCTCGTTGATCGGAGTGTTGCCCGCGCGAACTTCGGCGTCGGTGGCGAGGTGTCCCTCGAGAATCACCGCTCGGTCCTTTGCGAACATGAGCGTCTCGATGAAGTGGGGCGGGTCGTCCATCGTGGCGAGTCGCTGGTACTCTGCGGCATACTCGTCGAGCGAATAAAAGGGTCGATAGACGAGCCGCACGTGCGAAGGCGCTGGTAGCACCCGCATTTCGAGTGCGACGAGAAGTCCGAGCGTTCCGTGGCTCCAGGGCAGTGCGCGAAACAGGTCCGCATGCTCGTTGTCTGCGGTTGCGCGCACCCAGTCGCCGCTCGCGGTGACGATCTCGTAGGCCGTCACCGTGTCGTGCACGAGTCCGCAGACGTGGGAGTGAGTGGTCATTCCGAGCGCCATGACCAGTCCGCCCATCGTGGCGTCTTTCATTTCAATGGTTGCTTCGAGCTGCAGGCCCATCGAGTCTAGATGGCGCGCCACGTCGCCGACTTTGGCGAAGGGTTCGATGCGTACCACGCCCCTGTTGCGGTCGACTTCGAGGATCGCGCTCAGATCCCTCATCGCGACGGTCTGCGAGCCGGACTTGTCGGCCATCCTCGTATTGAGCGACGCGGCTCCGCGGCGGTCGGTTCTGAGCGGCTTCTGCGCCCAGGCTTCGCCGTTCTTGCGCGCCTTCGCGTACCTTCGCACTTCGGCTTGGACGCGGGACACACGCCCTTCATGGCCGTCACCCGTGATCGGTGGGGCAAGGCGCGCCTTGATGCGGTCCCAGCCCGTAGCCACGGTGCTCAGCGGCAGTGCCACCCCGATGATGATCAGCTCTCGATGGTCGTCGGCCCAGCGGCGCGCAGCATCGAGCAGCGTCTTGGTGTTCATGGCGGTGTTCCTAGCCGAATTTGGGCGCACTCGTCACCCGTCACAGGTGTCCCTCGGTTGCGAGCCAGTCGACGGCGTCCCCAAGGGACTCTTCGAGCCCTCGGAAGGTGACGCCCAAGCGTGCGAAATCTGAGGAGCTCTCAATCGGCGTCCATCGCGTGATGTAGTTTGCAGATTCCTCGGAGAGGGGGAGCTCGATCGAGACGAACCGGCGCAGGAAGTCGGTGACGCGTCCCGCCATTCGAAGAGCCATCGCGGGCGCGGGCATCTTCGGGGGCCTTCTGCCGGTCGCGTGTTCCAGCATTCGGGCGAGCTCCGGCCACGAGACAAAGGCACCTGGGGCCAGATAGCGCCGAGAGCCGGGTTCGTCTTCCATCATGCACGCGATCGCATGCGCTAGGTCCCGGACGTCGACGAACTGAAAACCTCCCGTCGTGATCGGCAACGCCACGTTCATGAAGATCGCAAGCGAGTTCATCGATTCCGTGAGCGCCGGGTCGTCAGGTCCGATGATCGCGCCGGGGTAGAGCACCTGGACCGGAAGACCGCGGCTCTGCAGGCCCCGCACGTAGATCTCCGCCAGCATCTTCGACTGCGCGTACGCATGATTCGACGACTGCGGTTCGCTCGATTCGGTCACCGGGGTTCCGTCGCTCCGGAATAGCGGGGCAATCGAGGACACGTGGACAATCCGCTCGAGGCCTCGATCGACGGCCGTACCGATGACGTTCTTCGCGCCCTCCACGTTCGTCTCGAGCAGCTCGCCCGGAGCGCGGGCGGCGTCGACCGAGATCACAGCGGCGCAGTGAACCACCCCGTCGCAGTCTTCGGCAGCTGCCTCGATCGAGCTCCGGTCGGTGATATCGCCTCGAGCGATTCGAAGAGACGCGTAATCGGCGCCACCGAACACCCGGTCTGCTTTTTCCGGGTTTCGCACCAAAGCCGTCACCTGATGCCCCCGGCCGAGGAGGGTCTTCGCCGTGTGGGAACCGAGGAAGCCCGTCGCTCCGGTCACCAGCACGTGGAGCCGCTTCGGAATTGACATTCTGGTTTTCCTTACTATCATTCCGTTCACTGATGTCAACGGTCCAAACGCCCGCAAAGGCTCAGGAAAATCTCCGTGATCGCAAGCGTGAGCTGTATCGCGATGCGGTTCTGGACGCGGCCGAACGGGTATTTGGCGAGGTCGGCTTCGAAGCGACCAAGGTCCAGCGCGTCGCCGCCGAGGCGGGGGTTTCGCTCACCACCTTGTACAGCGTCTTCGAGTCCAAGTGGGAGATCTACCGGGCGGTCAACCGTCGGCGGCTCGCCGAGGTGATGGCCCTCACCCAGGGAGTTCTCGACGAGGACTGTGCGTCGATCGACACCTTGATCGCTGGCATGCGGGTGCAGCTCGCGTTTTTCATGAACCGTCGCGACTTTCTTCGGATGCAGCTCAAAGAAGTCACCGCCTGGTCGACGATCGAGCTGTTGCGCAGTCCAGAGCAGGTCGAAGCGCTCGGTGCGGGGCTCGAGCTCTTCGCCGACATGTTTCGCCGCTGCATCGCCGACGGCTACTTCGTCGATGACGACCCGGAGCTCATGTCGCGCATCACCATCGCCTCACAGCAGGTACGCCTCGCGATGTGGATGGACCGCGGCGCCCAGGGCAATCCTGAGAAGCTCATCGACGCGGCACTCCGCCATATGCTCCGCAGCTTCTGCACGCCACAGCGCCTCGCCTCGGTACTCGATTCTGCGGGGCTTTCGGAGGCATCGTGACCGTCGCGTTTCACGAACTGGAGGTAGCCCGGGTCACCCGCGAGACGCCCGACTGCAGTTCGTTTGAGTTTCGCGTGCCTCCCGAGCTCGAGTCTACGTTTCGCGGGCGTGCGGGACAGCACATGACTTTCGAGATTCCATGGGGACTATTCAACGTCACCCGATGCTACTCGCTCTCGAGCTGTCCGGAGCTCCGCGAGCCTTTGACAATCGCTGTCAAGCGAGTCGAAGGAGGACGCGTCTCCAACTGGATGAACGACGCGGTTGACGAAGGCACGCGGCTGCGCGTCAGCGTGCCCGAAGGCCGCTTCGTCCTCGACCCTGAAACGCGCGCAACGGCGCCGCTCTTTCTTTTCGCCGCGGGCAGCGGCATCACCCCGATTCTCTCGCTCCTCAAGTCGGCTCTTTCCACTACGAAGCGGTCGGTCATTCTTTTCTATGCGAACCGCGACCAAAACTCGGTAATCTACCGCGAGGAGCTCGCCCGTCTCGCGACCGAGCACTCGGGACGCCTCGAGATGCACGATCATTTCGACGACGAGCGCGGGTACGTAACTCCAGAGCGCGTCGAAGGCCTGCTGAAACAGACCGATGTCGCCGAGTTCTACGTCTGCGGGCCGGAACCCTTCATGGCGCTGATAGAGAGCACGCTCCTCGGGCGAGGAGTGCACGAGGAGCTGATTTACGTAGAGCGTTTCGTGTCGCCCATCGACGTCGATCGCGCCGCACCGCGCCCCGTAGATCTCGACGCTGGCGAGGTCCCCGACAAGTTCAGTCTCTGGCTCGGAGGCCGTTCGCGCTCGGTACCCTACATTCGCGGAAAGACGCTCCTCCAATGCGCCCGAGACGCGGGCCTCAGCCCGGCCCATTCATGCGAATCGGGCTTCTGCGGTTCGTGCATGGCGCACGTCAACACGGGCCGTGTCCGGATGCGAACCCATGAGGCGCTCGGCGAACGTGACATCGCGCGGGGCGTTGCGCTGCTCTGCCAAAGTGTTCCGGCCAGCGCCGAACCTCTCGAGGTCGACGCAGACTCGACTTCGTTTCGTGCGGCCTCTGCCGTCAAGTCTTCCTATGGCAAGCGCGCCTCACAGCTGGCAGCCGCGGCCTTGTTTGCGTTCATGGTCGCCGGCACTCTCGTTCTTCGACTCGTTCCATCCTAGTGATCGTCATGTGTTTGAAGGTGAGCTCATGAAAGTACTTGTCGTGATTCTCGCAAGCTACGCCTCAGCGGGCCTCGCGATCGCACTGTTGTTCTACGCGTATCGCTCGAGTCACGCGGAGGAGTTCTTCATAAGCGACGACCCCCATCGATCGGTCAGCGACAAGGAGCTAGGCTGGAGGATTGCGCTCAACACGACAGTCTCCGTCACTCTCATCTTCAGCGTGATGTACGGACTCGGCGAGCACCTCTACTACGACCGGTCGGTCCCCGCGTGGCGGTACCTGCTCGAGGCGGTGACGGTGATTCTGATTTACGACTTCGGGTACTACTTCATGCATCGCTACCTCTTTCACGAGTGGAAGGTGCTTCGTGGGGTCCACTCGGTTCACCATGCGGCGCGAAATCCTCGCGTGGTCGATGCCTTGCTGCTTCATCCCGTAGAGACGGTGATGGGCTTGGCGCTCTTCTTCGGCTCGGTTGCACTGGTGGGAGGCGTTCATCTCTACACGCTCGGAGTTCTGTTCACCGCATACACCGCGTTCAACATCTGGAATCATGCGGGCATCGACATTCCTCGTTTCCCCCTCAAAACGCTCGGGGTTCTCGCGGCCAAGCACGATCGACACCATCACAGCATGATTTCAGGGAACTACGCGTCGATCACACCGCTTCCCGACATCGTTTTCGGAACGGTGGACTAGCTCGTGACGGTAAGCCTCGTCACGGGTGCCTCTGGTTTTGTGGGCGCCGAGATCGTGCGCGCGCTGCAGTTGCGTGGCGACCGCGTCATCGCCGTCGACATCGCGCCGGACTGTCCCGTCGCCGACGTCGACTATCGGCGGGTCGACATCACCGACCGCGTGAAAGTCGCCGAAGTGTGCCGGGGTGTCGATACGATCATTCACAACGCCTCAGTCGTACACACGAAGAACAACAAGAAAGACTTCGTGTGGGCGGTCAATCTCGGTGGAACCGAGAACATGCTTGCCGGCGCCCAGGCCCACGGGGCCTCGCGTTTCGTCTACATCAGTTCGGGCAGCGTCGTTTACGAAGGTAGAGACATCGAGAACGGAGACGAGACCCTGCCATATTCGTCGATCTCGCAGGCGCCGTACGCTGACAGCAAAATCGCGGCAGAGAAGCACGTGCTTGCCGAAAACGGTACCGCCGGAGTGGCAACCTGCGCACTCCGTCCGCACGTGGTGTTCGGTCCTGGCGATCGTCGCTTCATGCCCGCCCTGCTCAAGCAGGCTCGCTCAGGTCGTCTTCGGGTTCAGATCGGCCGCGGCGTATGGCTCTCCGACTACACCTATGTGAGCAATCTCATCGACGCGATTCTCCTCGCAGACGAAGCTCTTGGCCGCGACGGACTCGACAGCGTCGCAGCGGGGCAGGCGTACTTCATCACCAATGGAGAACCGATGCCTTTCTGGGACTTCGTTCGGAAGGTTGCGGCGCGGCTTGGGTTCCCCCCGATCAACTATCGCGCGCCCAAGTCGCTCGTGTACGCGATCGCTGCCGTGAAAGAAGGCATCGATACGCTCAAGGGCGGAACCCTCAGCGCCGAAGATGGGCTCACCCGGTTCGCGATCCGCTACATGTGCACGCACCACTACTTCAGCATCGACAAAGCGCGGCGAGATCTGGGCTACGATCCCGCCGTGACCGTCGAAGAAGGCATCGAACGCACCTGCCAGCACCTCGAGGCCATCGGTTCGGTGTGAGACGCAGTTCAGCGATGCGTCAGCGCGTCACCATGGGAATCTTCGCATTTGCGTCTTCAGCGAGTCGATCGGGCCAGTGCTGTGTCGATTCGTTGTTGAGATAGCCGTAGCCTGCCCAGCCGTAGCGGTGGTTGCGCTCGAACTCGTCCGACATGAGCCCCATCGACTGAAGCACGTTCGAAAGCCATTGGTTGTACAGAATGCCCGGCATGCGCTCCTGGTCGACGTCGTCGTTGCCGAGGGAGTCGCCTGCGAGAGGCACTCCGTTCCTGTTGCGGAGGTCGAAGCAGTGCCCAGTGTTGAAGAACCCGTCTGCACTTCCTGCGGTAACCACCGGGAGCGAGTCTGCGTTGTGGGTCTGCGGACCTGACTCCTGAGCCCACATGACCAGTCCTTTGTCGAGCAGGGTGGTGCCGTCACCCGCGTCGATCTCGTGGAGTCGCCCGATGAGGTCTACGAACGTCGTTCGGTAGAAGTTGTTCTTCGCCGTGACGAGGGTGTCCTGCGGATGCTCAGGGAGGTTGCCTTCGCGCTCCCATTGGCTTCGCGAGTAGATCGCACGGTGGGCGATCGGCTCATGCCACTGCTCCCAGTCCACCGCGAAGCTCGGGCTCGGATGGAACGTATTGCCGACGCTGATCGTCGCGACCCTACACGCTCCACATGCGATCGCCGCGGCAAAGACCGCGTTGTAGTCCTGATGCCAATGGACGAGGTCTTCGTAGGCCGGCGAGTACATCTCGGCCTGGGTGTTCGGGTTTCCTCGGTCGGCGGCGTCCGGGTCACAGGCGGCGTTCGATCCCAAGCTGGCGCCCCCGAAGCGTCGAGCCAGGTCTGCAACCATGTCCATGTGGTCCGAGAGCCGCGCCTTGTCGTTCGAACTCAATCGGCGGCTCGCTCCGAACGCTCCTTTGGTCACCCCTTCGTACTGAGCGGCCACTCGATCGAGGACGTGCGACCGAGAATCATCCTCTGGAACGCCGCCGCTCCTGTCGGCCGGCAGCAAGGAAGACTGGCCGGCCTCAGATTCCCCGAGAAGCGTGCGAAACAGCACATCCGGGCTCGTCGACGGCGACACCGACTCCACCCCGGCTCCACGTTCGGTCCAAGACAGACCTTCGCCGACGTGCATCGACTTGAGCGTATTCGGATCTCCAGCCGAGTAGAACCGAGACGAGTTCGCGAGAATCTGATCGATGGTCGGGACGTAGTGCTCGACTTCATCGCCTCCTTGGTCGCGGCGCTCGTAGTTGCCGAGTACGTGCGCGCTGCTGTGCCCGACGTAGAACGGGATGTCGAGCCCACGAATCACCATCATCATTTCGAGCAAGCTCGATGGAAGCGCACTCGACCCGGCGGTGAGCACCTTGGAGAGACTCGCGTTGCCGCCCGACTCCACAGCGGAGAGACGTCCGTAGCGGATCTGATGGTCGCTGTAGAGGTCGTACGCCTCGTCGAGCATCGCGTCGGACGGATACATGTACTCGGGCCAGACTCCCCCGTGACCGGTATGGAAACCGACGAAGAAGCGCGAGCCGCCTGTCTGGGTCTGAGCCTTCGCCCCACGTGGCGTGAGTGAATGAAGAAAAGGAATCGCAAGAGCGGCGCCACCCGCGCCTACTAGAAAGTGGCGGCGGCCATACTGTCGAATCGGCATTACGAAGCGTCTCCTCTCACGCGTTGTTTGAACGCAGGCATCGAGGCGACGGCCTTGAAGACCTCCGCCAAAGGCGCCCCGGCCATGAGCTCCTGGGCAAGTACGTCGACCGTCTCGTCGGTGCCTCCGAACGAAGGGTCGGAGGGCAGTCCAAGGGCGAATCGCACGTAGTGTTTAGCGAAACACCGATGAAGTTTCCCGCTCTCGAGAAGCTCGTCGACGAGCTCCTCGGGTCCGCTGACTGCGACGGGATCGGTTGGGCCGTCGATGAACGGGAAGGTGTCGAGGTCGACCGGCTGCGTGGTGACGTCGCCCTCGGTGCCTATGATCATCTCGCTCTGGCGATGACGACCAAGCGCATCGAACGATTCGAACGGAAAGCCGAGGCCGTTGATGAACTGGTGACATCCGCTGCAGCTGGCGGGGCTGGTGAGCGCTTCGATCCGCTGGCGTGTCGTCATTTGGCTCGTCGCCTCGTCCGGGGCGCCATTGAGGTCTGCGGGCGGCGAGCCGAGGTCGTCGCAGAGCAAATTCTGACGAATCCTGACGCCGCGCAGAATCGGGTGCGTGTAGACGGTCGCGGCGCTCAGAAGCGCAGCGCGACCAAGGACCCCTTTGCGTTCGGTCGTCGGGAACTCGGCCGGTTCGTCTGTCCCATCCCATACGGGGACTTCGTAGATCGCGGCCAGGTCCTCCGTTCGTGCGAAGGACAGGTTGCTCGTGAAGAGATCGTCGAAGGTGCCTCGCTCGCGGTAGTACTCGGTCATGTCGAGTACTTCCGCGATCATGTGGTCTCGTAGCTCAGACGACACCTCGTAGCCGTCGATGAACGCGAGCTTCTGCGGGTCGAGTGATTCGACACCACCAAAGGGATCCCCAGTTCGGTAGAGCGCGAGCCATTCGAAGAAGAACCGGTCGAACGTCTGCTGCGTCTTCTCGTCGGCGTAGATGCGATCAACCTGGGCTCGATAGACCTCTTCTGTGAGAAGCGAACCGTCTGCGGCAGCATCGAGGAGTTCTTCGTCCGGCATCGAATCCCAGAAGTGAAACGAGAGGCGCGTCGCGAGTTCGAATGCGTCGAGCTCGTATCGACCTGGCTCGACCTCCGTACCTCGGTCTTCGATGAAGTAGAGGAACGGCGGGGACACGAGCATCGCAACCAAAAGATCGTAGAGCGCTCGCGGCGTCGCCTCGTAGCTTTGTCCGTCGTTGGCGAACACCGTATCAATGAAGAAGGCTTGCTCCTCTTCGGAGAGCGGTCGCCGCGACGTCCAGAGTCCGAACTCGTCGACGAACGGTTTGACGCAGTCCGCGTGGTCCGTCCCCGGCTCGTCGACGCAGGGGCCAAACAGCGCCTGCCGGAGCAGCTCGTCCGTGACGATCGACTCCGCAACGCTCGAGGCTACGTCGTAGTAGCCTCGAATATGAAGCTCACTCACGTTTTGCGACATCCGGCTGAAAGTCGAGCCCACTAGCTCGCCGAACTCGAGGTCCGCCGGGTCGTCCGGAATAATGCCGTAGGCTGATTCCGCTGCATCCAGCACGGGCTCCGCGTCGCCGCCGAGGAACTGAACGAGCAGGTCACCCAGCGCCCTTTGGT
This sequence comes from uncultured delta proteobacterium, assembly GCA_963845195.1. Taxonomy (GTDB): domain Bacteria; phylum Myxococcota_A; class Polyangia; order Polyangiales; family Houyiibacteriaceae; genus SG8-38. The sequence goes on along the minus strand of CAWJRH010000001.1, from coordinate 118,290 downwards.
GCTGTAGTTTGGTCATTCTCAGCATGGAAGTGCGGCTCGGAAAGCTCTCCCCAGCGTTGCCGCCCGGGTTGCTCCCTCCGCCCGACGCCGCGATCGCTGCATCGCAGGCAGCGATAGAATGACTCAGAAGGATTAGTAGTAGTAATCTGACTAACATTGGCCTCCGAGGTCACTTATTGAGCCCTAAAGGTCAACAGAGCCAGTCATGAAGACAGTTGGTTACAATTTTTTGCAGCTTTAGGGGTTAATTGACGGCTCGTCCGCGGGCTGCAGGCCAGGCGTTAGAAGCGGACGGCCGAGAGCGACAGCCTCAGCATCCCAGAGCTTGCTGCGGCGCAGCGAGCTGGTACATGGCTGCCGGTCCGACGCATGCGCGTCGCCGAGGGGATATCCGAGTGCCGAAAGAGATTCTGATTATTCTCGTGACTGCCGGAGGCCTCGCCCTCCTAGGGATCCTCGAATACTTCGTTCACCGACGGCGCCTGCGCCGCATTCCGGTCCGCATCCACGTCAACGGAACCCGGGGTAAGTCGAGCGTGACTCGGCTCATCGCCTCGGGGCTTCGGGAGGCGGGGGTTCGATGCGTTGCGAAGACGACCGGGACGGTACCCCGCTTCATTCTTCCCAATGGTCGCGAGGTGCCGGTCTATCGTCCTGGGGGCGCCAACATCATAGAGCAGAAGCAGTCGGTCGCTATGGCGGCCGCGCAGCGCGCCGACGCGCTGGTGGTGGAGTGCATGGCGCTTCAACCGCAGCTGCAATGGCTCTCTGAAGAGAAACTGGTTCGTGCGACCCACGGGGTGATCACCAATGCGCGACCGGACCATCTGGACGTGATGGGGCCGACCGAGAACGACGTGGCCCGCGCGCTCGCGGCCACCATCCCGTTCAACGGCGTCTTCCTCACTGCCGAACAGAAGCATCGCCCGTTCTTCGAAGAGGTGTCGCAAGCTCGCGGATCGCGGTTTCGGGCGGCACAAGACATCCCGCAGCCTGTGACGGACGAGGAGATGGCGAATTTCTCGTATCTCGAGCACCGCGACAACGTCGAGCTCGCACTACAAGTTTGTGCAGAGGTCGGCGCGGACCGGCAGACTGCGCTCGAGGGTATGTGGGCCGCGAAGCCCGATCCTGGCGCAATGATCGAAGCTTCGGTCGAGTTCTTCGGTCGGCAGATGGTCTTCGTGAACGGTTTCGCGGCGAACGATCCGATCTCCACGAAATACATCTGGGAGCAGTCGATCGAGCGACATCCGGAACTCGCCAAACGAATCGCCGTGTTCAACTGCCGTTCCGACCGCGCCGACCGCTCAGAGCAACTTGCCGAGTCCTACGCCGACTGGACTCAGGCGGACGAAGTGGTGCTACTAGGCACCGGACAGTACATTTTTGCCCGTTCGGCCGTGGAGAACGGCCTCGACCCAACTCGCCTGGTGTTCGTGGACCAGACTCATCCGGCGGATATTTTCGAGATTCTGCTCGGCCTCGCGGAGTCTTCGGCCCTGGTCATGGGGCTCGGAAACATCGCTGGGCCGGGGCTTGCACTGGCGGAGTATTTCGCCAATCGAGGGACAGACTATGCCAGAGTTTGAGTTGCTTTCACTGTCGATCGGGCTCGGTCTTGCGGCCAGCCTTCTCTACGGCGAGCTGTTTGGCCTCGCCGCGGGCGGCATGGTGGTTCCCGGCTACATCGCGCTCTACGCAGATCGGCCCATCGACATCGGACTCACCTTGCTGGCGGCGCTCGTGACCTTCGGCGTGCTCAAAGGTTTGTCTCAGATTGCAATCGTGTACGGGCGCAGGCGCATCGCGCTCACGATTCTGGTCGGCTACGTGGTCGGAATGACCTTTCGATGGTGGCTTGGAAGCCAGATCACTCCGTCTTCCGAAGCCGCAATGATCGGGTTCATCATTCCAGGGCTGATCGCCATCTGGTATCAGCGTCAGGGCGTCGTCGAAACCACGCTAAGCCTCATCACGGCGGCCGTCATCGTTCGCATGGTGCTGGTCCTCGTCGTCGGAGATATCGCGATATGAGGGGAATGTACTGGAAGCCCCAGGGCGCCTCGCAGGTTCAACGCATCATGGTTGCGGCGCTGGCGCTGATCGGACTCATCGCGGTCGAGCGCTTTCCTTCCGAGGAGCAGCAGCCGTACTACGCCGAGAAAATGCTTGCTGCCCGCAAGATGCGCGAGGGCATGGACGTGCTCCGCGAGGCGGCCGAGAAGCGAGGGCTCCCCTATCTCGAGGAAACCGATCCATCCGGCTCACGACTCATCGGCAAAGTGCTCTCACCGATTACGAGCGGTAGCGGCAGCCTGAACGCGAAGCGAACCACAGTGAACCCGAACATGGCGGCCGTCATCGTCCAATGGCTGAAGGACATCGGCATCCAGAGCGGAGACGTGGTTGCCGTGGGTGTGTCGGGTTCGTTCCCCGCAATGAATCTCGCCGTTTACGCTGCTCTGCATGAGCTCGGAGCCGAGCCGATCGTCATCGCCAGCACGGCCTCCTCACAGTGGGGAGCAAACAACCCCGGGTTCACCTGGCTCGACATGGAGGCTACTCTTCGCAAGGAGGAAGTGTTTCCTTATAAGTCGGTCGCGGCTTCACTCGGAGGCGTCGGCGACGAGGGCATCGGCATGACCGACCGGGGCAAAAAGCAGCTGCTGCGCGCGATCGAACGCAACGAGGTGCCCGGGATTGGCATTCTGCAGACGGAGGACTCGCCCGAAGCGCTCCTCGACGACGACACCGGCGAACCCTCCGCTGAGCTTGCAGAGCTCGACCAGAACCGCGTCCGCGACCGCATGCGAATCTACTACGAAAGCGCAGGCGACCGACCGATCCGGGCCTATATCAACGTGGGCGGCGGCACCGTCTCCGTCGGGACCCGGGTTGGCAAGCGCAAGTTCTCGCCGGGTCTCAACCGACGCCCTCCCAAGGGGATCGATGAGATGCCGCCCTCTGTGATTGGCGCTTTCCTCGAGTCGGGTGTTCCGGCGATTCATGGAACCCACATCATCGACATCGCCGAGACTTTTGGGCTCGAGGTCGCGCCGGTCCGCATACCCGACGTCGGCCAGGGCGACGTGTTCCAGAAGAGGCAGCCGAATCGTTGGCTTGCGGGAATCGTCTTGTCGTTGATTCTGCTCTCTTTGTTCGTGATCGCGCGCGCTCCATGGGGGACTCGGATGCTGCGCGCCACCGTTGCGCCCGAGAGTATCGCGCCGCCGCCCGGAACGCTGGCCGCTCGGGGACTCAGCGTGAACGGGGACGATCCGGACCCCGACCCGGGGTCCGACCCGAACTCCGAAACCATTCCCCCTTCGCAGCCGCCCGGTTGATTGCCTCTTCGTTGGCAAAGGTTTTGCGGGGTCTCAGCTTGTCCGCTACGGTTCGAGCTTGTCGGCTGGGGTGATGACTGATTTCGTTGCGAAGGAAATGGGGGAGCGGCTTGCGTCACTGGCGAACCGCCAGGAGCTGTTCTCGCGTCGCCGCTACGAGCCGGTGATCGCCCGAGATGTGCTTGCCGATACGTCGGCGACCTGGTTCGGGGTCGGCGTCGCCGCGGGCTCCGCGAGCTGCGGGCTTCCGGTCGACGTTCTGATCTTGGTGTTCGCTCAAGAGATGGTTCGCCGTCAGCTCGGCCACGCGAGGAGCGTGATTCTCGTGGCCGACAGCAACGCCTGTGATGCAGGCGTGCCGCGTCTCGACGTTCACCGGGCCGCGTCGCGCGCTCAGGCGCCGCTCGAAGCGCTGCTCGACCGCTTTCGCTTTCCGGTCGAAGTGCGGCGAGCGTCGACCTTGGCGTCGGCCGAGGATGTGGCCAAACGACAGTCCTCACTCGACATCGACAACCCGTACGTCGCGCAGCAACTCGTCCAGACCGAGATCATGCGGGAGCGCGGTGCGGGTGTGAAGGTCGGTTGGGCTCTGTCTGCCTGCATGTACGACGAGACCTACTTCGACCGGCTGTACACCAACCGTTTCGGCTCTCAGGTCACCTTCGCGTACACGATAGGTGGGCGCACGCTCAATCCACAGCGGCCCCGCGCCTGCCCGTATCTGTGTCGCGACCCGCGCGACCGTCTCCTCTTGGGCCATCGCGAAAACGCCGTGCGAAAGCTTTATAGCGACACGAGTTCTACGGCGGCGCGCGGTTACCAACGTCTTCTCGGCAAGCTTGCGCGGGCGTACCGGCACCTGACCGAAGAAGACCCGGGTACACCCGAGAGCTTCCTTCAGTTCGTGGTCGACGTTTCCTCCGGCTCCGCGCCCGTGGGCACCAAACGCGTTCAGCATCCTGGTGCTCAGGAGCCGCGTTCGGGAACTCCCACGAAGCTGCATCCCTGAGCGGCGGTATCTCCGCAGACTCATGGAAGCGTTCGCCCTGATTCCGACCCTGGAGTTCGCAGCCGCGTTCGCCGTCACCGTCGTGGCAGCGACTCTGCAGAGCACGATTGGGTTCGGTTTCGCGCTCGTCTGTGTGCCCCTGCTGTCGCTGCTCAATCCGTCGTTCGCGCCCGTGCCGCAGCTCGTCGTGTTCCTTCCGCTCACACTCGGCATCGCGGTTCGAGAATGGCGTGCGGTCGAGATAAGAAGCACCGCCTGGATCTTCGCCGGCCGGCTGCCGGGCGCCGCGATTGGAGTCCTGCTGCTCAAGTTGCTCTCGGAACGCGCGCTCGATGCGGTGATGGCCGTGATGGTGTTCGTCGGAGTCGCGATCGTCGTCGGTCATCGCGGGTTTCGTCGGACGCCGTTGTCTGAATTTGCGGCCGGTACGGCTTCGGGGACGATGGCGATGGTCTCCGCGATCGGGGGACCGCCGCTTGCACTTCTCTATCGCAACGACACCGGACCGACCGTACGAGCGAACCTCGGTATGATCTTCTCCGTTGGGCTTTGCATCACCCTGAGCGTGCGCGCTGCAGCCGGGGAGGTCAGCCTCGATGAAGTCGTCATAGGCCTCGCGCTCATTCCCGCGGTGCTGATAGGCCTTCGATTGAGTCGGGCCATGCTTCCGCACGCGGACGGCAAGGTCATCGCGAATGCAGTGGTCCTGATCGCGACTTCCTCGGCGCTGATGCTCCTAGTCCGATCATTCCTCTCCTGGTGACGGCATTTCGGCGGCACATCAGGTAAGCTCCGGACGATGAAGTACGAGAAGTTGGGACGTACGGGCGTGACCGTGTCGCGGATTTGCCTCGGGTGTATGAGCTACGGTTCTCCCACCTGGAGGCCTTGGGTTCACGACGCGAAGGCATCGGCTCCCTTCTTCAAGCGCGCGATCGAGGCCGGCATCAACTTCTTCGACACCGCCGATATGTACTCTCTCGGGGTGAGCGAAGAGGTCACCGGTCGATGGCTGCGCGAATACGGGAATCTGGAAGAACTGGTCATTGCGACCAAAGTGTTCTTTCCGATGAGCAGTGGACCCAACATGGGCGGATTGTCTCGCAAGCACATCCAACAAGCCTGCGAAGCTAGTTTGAAGCGTCTTGGGGTGGAGACGATCGATCTCTACCAGATCCACCGACTCGATCCGCACACCCCGTTTGAGGAGATGCTTGCCGCTCTCGATCATCTCGTAACCCAAGGCAAGGTTCGCTACATCGGTGCCAGCTCCATGTATGCGTGGCAGCTTCAAAAGCTGCTTGCGCTTTCGGATAGTGCAGGGATGGCGCGCTTCGTCTCGATGCAGAATCACTACAACCTCGTGTACCGAGAAGAAGAGCGCGAGATGATCCCGCTTTGCCGGAACGAAGACGTTGCTGTCATCCCCTGGTCTCCTCTAGCGCGGGGCCTCCTCGCAGGGACACGCTCCAAGCTCGGTGATGCGTCTACCGAGCGTTCCTCGAGTGACGGCCTCGATCAGATTCTTTACGATCAACCGTCCGATTGGGAGGTCGTCGAAGCCGTGAAAGCCGTCGCTACGGCGCGCGGTGAAGCGCCTGCCCGCGTCGCCCTTGCGTGGCTGATGAGCAAGCCGGCGGTGACTGCGCCCATCGTCGGGGCGACCAAGCTTCGCCACTTGGACGATGCCATCGATGCCGTCGACATCGAACTCAGTGAAGAAGAGATAGCGATGCTCGAAGCTCCGTATCGGGCCCATCCCGTCAAGGGGATGGAGGCGCCGCGGACTTAGTGAGCACTGCTGGTGTCGCTACCGGAGGAACGCAGCTAGGCCCCGTAGGCCCACGCGTTTCCCGCTGGGAGCGGCATCGTTCAAGGCATCGAGCTGGGTGTTGCTGAGAACTTCGGCTCCCTGCCCGGTAGTGCCGCTGCGCAAGAAAGACTCGGGCGTAACACCTCGTTCGAGAAGCAGAGCCGTGGCGTGATCAAAGATCCGTTCGCGTGCCTTCATCTGTTCGAACCCGGTTTCCCGCACCGCACTTTCGACGGCGCCGTCGCCGAGGCTCCAACCCATGAAGTGGGCAATCGTTTCCGCGCCTTTGCGACGGTTTTGGACGAGGTCCTCGTAGCGAAGGATGAGCACATGGGGGTCGACCGCGTGTGCGCGCCACCCAGCAACGTGCTCGAACCACGAGCCGTATTGGACGCGCCCGCTCATGAACCGATCGTAGAACTCGTCGAGGGTTCCCGAGAATCCGAGGTAGTCGCGGTAGAAGTGGAAGTACGAGATCAACACATCTGCAACCTCGCGCTCGACGTAGATGTAGCGAGCGCCATCAGGCAGCCATCGTCGCGGAAGGTGCGTCTTGAACACGCGCGGGGAGGGCACCGACTCGAGGTCTGCAGCATCGACTTCACCAATGGCGAGCGAGCGTTCGAACCACGGCGCGACGCGCGTGACATGAGGCGCCGATATCTCAGGGCCGTGCGCCAACACATACACGAGCCACTGCGCAAGCGTCGTCCCCGACCGGGGATATGTCGCAACGAACACGTCGTCGGGTCGCGTCACGAACTCCACGCGGCCCCTCAGGAAGTTGGCGAGTCGGGATGCCTGGTCGAGATTCCGCGACGCTCGATCGAATGCGCTCGCGGCGTGTGTGAGTAGCTGACCTGCTGTGTCTTTTGGTCGCATCGTCAGGCCCTTCGCCGGGGCTGTTTCCGACCGAAGCCGCTCAACCAGTGAAGTGCACCCAGGTCGTCTCCGGACGAAAGCGCACGCCGTGCCAGGCAGGAGGCACGTCCGGGTCGCTCCAGTAGTAGAGCCACCGTGCGTCGACCGGCGCGAGGTTGGTGCATCCGTGACTTCGTACCTTGCCGAAGTCGGTGTGCCAGTAGGCTCCGTGGAGCGCGTAGCCCCGGTGGTAGTACTGGGTCCAAGGGACTTCTTCGACCTCGTAGAAGCCGTCGATCGGGTCTTCCGCGTTCATCGTCGTCGAAACGTATTTCTGCTGTACCTTGAAGGTTCCCGTCGGCGGAGCGTACCCCTCTTTGCCGCTCGAGATCACCGTCGCGTAGACGGGGCGGTCGCCCTCGTAGGCCACCAGCGTCTGTTCCTCGAGGTCGACGTGAATCCACTTGGCGTCTGCGGGTACATCCTTGGGTCGCGCAAGAGCCTTCGCGACGCGAACGCCGTCTCGGCGGACGATTCCATCGCGCCCTTCGACGTACGCGGCATCTCCCTCACGGAACTCGTCGGTGACGACGAAGCGCGCATGCTTCTCTGCGATTCCCAACGGTTCGAGTGTGCCATCGTGACGTCGAAGAACTGGGCGATTCTCTCCGTATACGAATGCGAGCGGGAGCTTCCAGCCGCGCTTGCCGAGTTCTTCGCCACGCACGACTTCCGGGTACTTCAGCTCCATGTCGGAAACGCGCACGTATCGATTGCGCACGGTCCGGTAGAACTCCACGCCGTCGGACTCGCGGGTCTCTTTGCTGGCAACGGCCAGAAAGTAGTCGCCTTCCATCAGCGACGACACGACCTCGGGCGTCGGTCCCTTCTTCTTCATTGCGCGGCGAGCCTCGGCCTCCTCTTCTTGCGTTGGGAGCCTGTAGTAGCGCGGTGCACGCTTGGTGATCACGCGCCCGTATTGGTACGGAAGATGATTGTTCACCCGCGCCGCGGGCACACCGTAGGTGTCGTCGGTCGGACTGTCGCTGACGCGGAACCCATCGGTCGAGCACACGTACCCAAACGGTTCCGCCTCATACCAGCTGCCGTTCTTGCAGCCGGAGCCACTGACTACGCCACCCACTCGCAGCAGGCTTCCGCGGCGAATTACGCCCGCGACACCAGGATTGCTGCTTGCCTTGTCGTATACGTGGGCGTCGTAGTGAAAGGCCTTGCCGAAGAGCTCACCGTCGGGATCGGCTTTCGGTGGGGAAGGCTCAGACCAGACCTCGCGCGGCGCACGGAGAATCGTATCCGTTTCTCCGTCGGCGACGCTCGGAGCAGCAGCAGGCCCTGCGGTGTTTACCAGTGAACGCTCGTCGTCGCCCACGTTTCCCTGCTCCCCGAGAGCAACCGAACACCCGCCAATACAGGCGGCGAGGCTGATGAACGCGGCGACGGGCCATAATCGAAGTAATACTCGGGACATCAGACGTCGCCGAGGATAGCGCTCATTCTCAGGGAATCAAAAGATCATGGTCGCGCCGTGAGGAGGCTCCTGACATGCCCGAAGACCCCCGAAATGTTTGGTTCTTCTAGAGACTCGCCCGCGAACGGGCTAGACCCTCGGCGATGACCGGCTTTTTCAAAGCGCGGAACTTCGCCGCCACCAGTGCGGTGGTGTTCGTGCTGTTGCTCACCGCGCTCTGCGAAGGCCGGCTGTCGTACAGTTTCACGTTCGGGGCGCTCGACGCGCTCGTCGGGCACGACAACTGGACCATCGCCCTCATCGTCTTGCAGGTCATTTTGATGACGAGCGTGGGGGTGCTCTGGCTCCTTAATCGCCCGCGCGCCCTCGATCGGGCCATTATCCTTCTCACCACGGTGCTGACGGTTGGCGTCGCTGTGGCATGTGCAGCGCTTCTCGAAGCACTGCTTGGTCCGGTTGCCAAGGTCGGCGACTTCTTCGTAGCGGACATCGTTCTCCTCGCCACGGCGAACGTGCTGGTGTTTTCTCTGTGGTACTGGATCATCGACCCTCCTGGGATTCGACCCGGCGAGCGCGCGGACGATCACTGGGAGTTTCTGTTTCCTCAGCGAAACAGCACGCTTCCCCACGACGCGAACTGGACCCCAGGATATATCGAGTATCTGTACGTGTCCTTCGTCGTGTCATTCACTTTCGGACCGGCCGACGTCGTTCCGCTCAGTCGTCGCGCGAAAGTTCTCGTCATGATCCAGACCGCGCTATCGCTCATCATCATTGCGGTGCTGGCGGCGAACGTCATCACAGCTGTCCAGGGCTCGTGATCGAAACCCGGCACTTGGCACAGACGCCAACTCGCTGAACAATGGTTGCCATGGACACGGCAGTCGTTACTGGGGCGGGAAAAGGGCTAGGTCGCTGCATCGCGGAGCGATTGGCTCAGCGAGGGTTCGCAGTGCTCGCCACCGACATCGATGAGGTGTCGGCGCGAGAGACGGCGAGAGCGATCGGAGGGCAAGCCTGGTCGGTTGGGCAGGACGTCCGCGACCCGGCCTCCCATCGCGCCGTCGCTCAGGCCGCAAGCGAACGGGGCCGCCTCAAGCTCTGGGTCAACAACGCGGGGGTGTTGTATTTGGCGCCTAGTTGGGAACTCACCCATGACGAGGTGCGTCGACTCATCGAGGTCAACGTGCTCGGGGTGGTGGACGGCGCGCATGCGGCCGTCGAAGCAATGCGCGATGCCGGTGGGCAGATCATCAACATCGCTTCGATTAGTTCTCTTGCCCCAGCGCCCGGCCTCGCGGTTTACTCGGCGACCAAGCACGCGGTGCTCGGGTACTCGCTTGGGCTGCAAGGCGACCTGAACAGGGCCGGGCTCCCAATTCGTGTAAGTGCGATCTGTCCCGACGCGATTGACACCGACATGGTTCGCAACGTGGCGGATTCCAAGGAGGCGGGGCTACTATTCTCGGCGCCGAAGATGCTGACCGCACCCCAGGTCGCCGACGCCGTGATGGATTTGGTCGACAAGCCTCGGATGATGATGACCGTGCCGCGTGTCCGAGGTGCTCTCGTTCACGCGCTGAGACCGTTCCCCGAGCTAGGACTGCGACTGCTCGAGCCTTTCCGGCGCGCAGGCGAACGTAATCTCGAGAAGCTCGGTAAGCGCTAGGCGCGCTGCGACTCAGTCGTCGCTGTCGTCGGGCACCACGGTCTGCCCTGTCGACGGGGTCTTGAATTGCTCTGGAGCCGACTCCGTTTCACCCGCAGCAGGTGGGCGGACCGCGTTGGAGTAGAGATGAACGTCGGTTTGCGGGAATGGGATCGAGAGCCCTTCTTCATCGAAGCGTCTCTTCACCTCTCGAGTGAGCTCCCAATAGACGTCCCAGTAGTCTGAAGTCTTGGCCCACGGTCGGACGACGAAATTTACCGACGAGTCAGCGAGTTCGTGAAGCCGGATGACGGGTGCAGGCTCTTTGAGCACCTTGTCGTTGCTTTCGACGATCTCGGCAAGAACCTTTTCTGCGGCGGCGATGTCGTCGTCGTACCCGATGCCGAAAGTCAGATCGACGCGTCGCTGGTCTTGGTGGGTCACGTTTCGGATGATGCCGCCCCAGATCTGACCGTTGGGCACCACCAGCCGCTGATTGTCGGGCGTGAGGATCATCGTCGACACCAGGTTCATCTCACTCACCGAGCCCATCACTCCGCCCGCTTCGATGACGTCGCCCACATCGAAAGGTCGGTACATGAGGATCATCAGCCCGGATGCGAAATTCGCGAGAGTGTCCTGCAGCGCAAAGCCCACGACGAAGCCTGCAATACCGAGCCCAGCAAGGAGCGGGCCCACCTCGATACCAAGCTGTGCAATCGCGACGATGAAACCGAGCAGCATGACCAGGCGCCCGGCGGTTTTAACGAAGAAGTCTTTTGCGAGGCTCGACATGTCGATTTTCGAGCGCTGGAGTCCGCGGCGGGTCGCGCCTCGCGCGATGCGGGCAGCGAACCACGAAGCCAGAAGAATCAGGAAAAAGCTGACTAGAGAAAAGAGAAGCGAGGCTCCGTTCGTTCGGACCCAGGTGCCCGCGTCCGAGATCCACTTCTTCGTCAGACCGGTCGCTACCTCGGCGTTCAGCACGTCTTTGGACAAGACGCCAGTATCCTCGATGAGCCCTTGTCGCAGCCCGGCGGTGTCGAGGCCGTAGTCGTCCATCAGGTCGACGTTCAGTCGCTGACTCTCAGTCAGTACCCGTAGATTGCCGTTCTGCGCTGCGAGCTCTTTTTGAGCGTCTGGGTCGGTTTTGAAGCCTGCGCGGGAGGTGATCTCGTCGATCTTCTCGCGGGTCGCATGAAGAAAGCCGGCGACGATTTGGGAACGGGCCTCGAGCGTCTTGCTTATGAGCTTCTGGTCGCTCTTCACGTCGAGCCCGAGCTTTTGTCGGTCCTCGATATTGTCGTGGAACTGCTGAAAGAAGCTGTTGGATTTCTCTAGCGTTCGGTCGCGTTCGCTTCGGGCCTTCTTGGCTTCCTCAGGTGTTCCCTTGGCGATGGTTTCGACGAGTTCGAAGAACCGATCGGACGCGGCTTGGGTTTCTTCGCGAATCGTAAGCGCGTCTTCTTCGAGAAGCCGCGTCGCCAGTGCTCTGCCTTCGGGATCTTCGAGGCCCTCATCTTCTGCCTTCACCACCAAGTCGACGAGTCGCCCCAGATCGCCTCGGAAGATGGACTGCTGTTCTTCGAGTTCGGTGCGGAGCACCTTTCCCGCGACCGTGTCCCCCTTGGACTTCATTTGACGCCGCAACTGTCTAAGCGTTTGCTCCTCTTCGATGAGGTTTGCGCTGATCTCTTCAATCTTCTTCGTGAGATTGTCAGCCGCGCCTTTAGCCTCGATTCCCTCCTGAGCCGAGGCGTCGCGGACCGAGAATCCGACGCCCCCAAGGCAAAGCGCGAAAACGACTACGAACGAAGGCGCGACGAGCCGCGCCGCGGGAAAATCAGTCAGCATGAGCAGTTCCTGTGTGTAAATAGCGCGTTCGGGAGCGCGTACGCCTTGGCGCAAGACGCGGTAGCACTAGTCTAAGAAGCAGATTCCGACAAGAAGACAGCGGAATTGAAGAATCTCATCCACGAGGATATGGTTCGGCCACTCAAGAACCGGGAGGGTCCAAATGAGTGAGCAAACTGCGAGAATCGGATTGTTCGTGTGTGTGGCAGCGTTGGTGCTGCCCGCTTCCGTTGCGAATGCGCAATGGGCGCCTGTGACGCAGCCCGATGCGCCCGGGGCCGCGGTCGCACCGACTCCCCCGCCTGCGCCCCCCGAGATGGTGCAAGCGCCTCCTCCCACTCGCTATGCCCAGGAGCCCCCACCCAAGAAGGGCCTCGAGGTCGGCTTCACCTGGTCTCTTCAGATCGGCGTGCCGATCTTTCTCGACGTCGATCGAAGCGTCGTTCGACCCGGCGCGGACGTGAGCTTCTTCGGTGCCGCCGACTTCGGCTGGTTTGCGCTCGGCGGCAACTTCGGCATTGGTTGGAACCCCATTGACCTGAACGGTCAGGTGGTCGAGGGCGTAGTCCTCAACGGTCGCAGTCCCCTCACCCGAATCTTTCTTTCTGTCCCCGAGGTGCGTTTCCAAGTGCCAGACCTAAAGGTCTTGATGCCTTACGTCAGCGGGGCGTTCGACATGAACTGGTGGAACTTCCGCGAGACGGATGTTGGCTGTGGTTTCTACTACTGCAGTCAGTTCTCAGTATACCGATTCACTCCCGGCTTCACCGGTCGAGTGGGTTTTGGTTTTCAGGTCAAGCGCGGGATCTTCATCGATGTCGGCCTGCGGTATTCGATGAGCGGGAAGGGCAACTTCTTTCCTGAGCGCGAATGGTGGCTGACCCCGTACGCTGGGATCATGCTTCGACGCCGCCGCTAGTCGGCGCGTCTAGTCACCGCCCGCGACCGCCACCCCCGCGCGAGCGGCCCCCGCCCCCGTAGCTTCGGCTGCCTCCGCCACCGTGACGCACCGCCCCTCCGGAGTTGTGGTAGCGCGTCCCTGTACGATTGTTTGACGGTCGCGTCGTAGGCCGCGTGCTTGGTCGGTTGGGGGGTTGTCCGCCGGGCGTTGCGGGAAGTGTGCTCGGACGGTTGCCTCCGCCCGCGTTGCCGGGAGGACGGCTGCCCGGAGGACGGCTGCCCGGAGGACGGCTGCTCGGAGGACGGCTGCTCGGAGGACGGCTGCCCGGGGGTCGACTGCTCGGGGGTCGATAGTAGTTCGGCGGTCGTCGCGGTGGAGGGTACCGCCGCGCGTAGTTGTAGCGCGCGGCGCGATAGGCTGGCGGACGTCGGTAGTACGGATGTCGGTAGTACCAGTGGTAGTGGTAGTAGGGATGCCAGACTGGGAAGAGGATGAGCGGCGGCCTGTAGACTCCGACGGAGACGTACACCGAAGTCTTCACGGGCTCTTGCTTTGGCTCTGCGACCGGGGCGCTCGTTGGCGGCGCCTCAGGGTTGGCTGCAGCATCGGGTGCTGCCGTGGGGCGGTAAACCACTTCGTCCGTGCCTGGCTTGGCCCAGCCCGCGTTGAAAAATACCCACTGCTCTCCGTCCCATTCCCAATAGGGCGGCACCAGCTCGTGGCCCTGAACCTCGTAGATCCAATGACCTGTCAGCCATTCGAACTGCTCCCCGGTCCATATCCAGTGACCTGGAAGCCAGTGGTACTGAGTGTTCGCGAAGGTCTCGGCGGTCGGCTGCTGTTCCGCCAGCGGGTCTGGGGTCTGTGGATGAGGAGGACGGTCGTCTGTTCCTTCCGTGGGTGGGGCTTCGGCAGGGGGCGCGTCGTCGGGAGGCGGCGGCATGTCGGCCGGGATTTCGTCCGCCGACCTCGGAGCTTCAGTAGGGGCTTGAGCGAAGGCCGGTACACAGACCGCGATCGCGCACAACGAGCACAGGACACGCATTGCGGCGGAGTATAGGGAACAACGACGGACGATCGAGCGGGTCAGCGAACTCAGCGATCGGCGAGTGCGACGGCGATGAACGCCCAGTTCTTGTCCGTGCCGCGGAGCTTGGCCCCCCACGTAAGGAGTCGCATCTGCCAGCCATACTTGCGATGCAGTGCGTCGAGAATCTCCTTCTGAGTTTGTCCGTCCTCGACCAGGCGTCCCGCACCGAGATGCCAGGGCCCTTTGAGTGCACCGCGCACGCCGCATTCGGCAATCCGGACTCTCTCGTTCCGCCGCAGCCGCTTCACCTTGTACGAGTCCCCGTTGGTGAAGATGCCGAGTTCGTCATTCACCCGTGCGACCCAGACCGGCGTCGGAACGCCCGTCCCGTCTTTCCGGTAGGTCTCGAGACTGACGTACTGCGCATCTCCCAAGGTGTTGATAGCCGGCATCTCACGGAGCATACCCTGCTGCGCCCGTTGCACAACGGGCACCGTGCTCGGGGTCCAGTCGCCGATAGACTGAACGGCTGCTACCCCGCTCGTATGCTTAACTGCACTCGGTTGCCTCTCGTCTTCATCGCCTTCGCTTGGTTCGGCTGCACGACCGACGGCTCCAATTCGAACCAATCTTTCACGCCGCAGACCGACACGAGCGATCTCTGTGCCACCCCGCTCGCGCCTCGTGAGCCGCTCTGCAGCAACGCGTTTTCGGACGCGATCTGGTCGACGTCGCATCGATCGAGCTACGCGCAGGGCTCATCCCCGCTCGCGGGTCCTACCGCAGCATCGGAAGTCACCGCCGAGCACATCGATTTGCCTGGCGGTCCGATCATCGTCTCGTTCTCCGCGCCGTATGACGATGGGGGATACGCCGCTTGGGCTACCGTGCTCGGGGTAGACGCAGCCGTCATCAAGGTCGACCACGACACCTTCGAAGTGATCGACACCTACGTGCCAGCCGAGCGCGAAGACAATCCGCCAGCCATCCCCGTCAACGTGAGCGGCGCCTATGCCGCAGTCGATGCGGCCAACCGGTTCATCGTTGGCAGAACGCGTTTCGTCTCGTTTTTCCGGGACAGCGTGGCCGGTGACCGGAGTTCACCCATCGAGCTCGAAAGGCGCGTCTTCATGCCCGAAGAAGTGTTCTGTTCAGATGACGACATCATCGCAGGCATGACTCTCACCTTCGATGGGCAGCTCGCGTTCGCAACTGAGCTGGGCAACCTGTTCGTCATTGCAGCTGATGTTGATCCCGACGACCTTGGGCCGATCCCGGTGGTTTCCACCAATCCAGACTGTGCGAACGCCAATCCAGCTTCTCGCGAGGTCGTTTCGAACAGCATTGCGGCCGATGAGAACGGCGGCATCTACCTCGTGACCAGCGCGGCGATGTATCGATTCGACTGGGACGGGACCTCGCTGCGTCAGGCATGGCGCGCCGAGTACGAGACCGTCCCCCAGCCGAGCCCGATTCGACTCGGACCAGGGTCTGGTTCGACGCCGAGCCTCATGGGGACTCGCGCTGACGACGACCGGTTCGTAGCGATCACCGACGGCCAAGAGCTTATGCATCTGGTTCTGTTTTGGCGTGACGCGGTTCCCGACGGTTGGGAGCCGATCGCGCCCGGAAAAGACCCACGCATCGCCTGCGAAATTCCAATCCGCTTCGGCACGAATGCAGACAAGACCAGCTCCGAGCAGTCGATCGCGGTTCGCGGCCACTCGGCGCTCTTGGTCAACAACCTCCTGACCAACCCCACGATCGTCGATCCCGCGGCCTCGCTTCCGATCGAGCAAAACCTGGTCTCGGCCATCGAGGGCGGAGTCATCGGCAAATCTCCCTTCGGCCTCGAGCGTGTCGACTGGGACCCGACAACCCGCAGCTGCAGTTCGATCTGGGCGAACAGCGAGGTCAGCGTCCCGAACGGCATCCCGAGCATCAGCGAAGCCTCCCAGTTGGTCTACGGGATAGGGTTTCGCGAGGGGCAATGGGGTCTCGAAGGCCTCGACTTCGAGACAGGAGCGTCTCGAGTGTGGGCACCCGCGGGACCAGGCGCGTGCGACCCAGCGCTTCTTGGTGCAGCCGCACTGATTCCAAGTGTGGCAGCCGCGCTCGAAGCGGCTTCGGGCTCCTGCGAGAACTCGTCCTACGCAGCGACGACCGTCGGCCCCGATGGCGTCGTCTACACCGGGACGTTCTTCGGCATGAGCCGCTATGTGCCAAGCGGCGTTCAGGCGCTTTCGCTTGATGCGCAGATGGCGGCGGGGCTCGACCAGAGCCTCGATCTGCTACAGAGGGCGGAGGCTGGCACCGCTGCAGGTGCCATTTCGGTTCGCGACAATTTGCGTCGTGCGCTCGTTCAACTCGACGCCGTTCAGTCCGTGGCAGCCGAGGCGGGTGATGAAGCGGTCCGCTCGAATGCCGAAGACGCGAGGCGTTCCATCGACCAGGCTGTCATCGCGCTCGACGATGGAGGCTCCATCGAAGACGGCGTGGATTCGGCGCGCAGCTCGATTGCAGCCGCGGCAGAGGCGCTCTAAGTGTCGCGCCCTTCGAGGCGCGCCAGGACATCTTCGGTGAGTATTGGGATAACCTCGAGCGCTTCCATGTTCTGCCGGACTTGATTCACGCCGCTTGCACCGGTGATTACGGTGGAGACATGGGGGTTGTTGGCGCACCACGCGATCGCGAGCTGCGCCGGGGAGCATCCAATCTCTGCGGCTACTTCGACTACGCGGCGCACGGTGTCCTGACCGTTCTCCGAAACGATGATCTCGCGAAGCCACTCATAGCCGGGGAGATTTGCCCGACTGTCGTTGGGGATGCCGTCGAGGTACTTCCCAGTGAGTGCGCCGGAGGCGAGCGGGCTCCAGACGGTCGTTCCCATTCCGTACCGTTCGTAGAGCGGCGCGTACTCTTCTTCGACGCGGCTTCGGGCCAACAGGTTGTACTGCGGTTGCTCCATCACCGGCTTTCGCAAGCGGTACCGCTCGGCGATCTCGTACGCGTCGACGATGGCATGCGCAGGCCATTCGGACGTGCCCCAGTAGAGCGCCAGCCCGGATGAGACGATGTCGTGCATCGCCCAGACGGTTTCTTCAATCGGGGTTTCCGGGTCGGCGCGATGACAGAACACCATGTCGACGAAATCGAGGTCGAGCCGATCGAGCGAGCCTTCGATCCCTTGGAGTAGGTACTTCCGGTTGAGTGTGTTCTTGGTGTTGGGTCCGTCGCGCAGCCCCCAGTAGAGCTTCGTCGAGACCAGGTAGCTCTCGCGCGGCCAACCGAGCTCGCGAAACGCCTCTCCCATGATCTCTTCGGACTTGCCTCCAGCGTACACCTCGGCGTTGTCGAAGAAGTTCACCCCGGACTCCCACGCGGCCTGCATGCAGTTCAGAGCCGAGTCGGTGCCGAGCTGGTTGTGGAAGGTCACCCACGAACCGAATGAGAGGAGGCTGACTTTGATCCCCGCTTGTCCGAGCCGTCGGTATTGCATGTCCACAAGGGTGCCTCAGGTGTCGCGTGGGCCGCTGCTATTCGGGGGCGCCGTCAGCGATCCAGAACTCGACCGCGTCGATCTTGGCCTGGCAGAGCGGGATTCCGCCGAGCGGCATGCGTCCGCCCACGGCGGGCTCCTCCTCGGCGATCTTCTCGAAGAGGTACGATCCCTCGACCTCGAAGGGCTCCACCAGAAGCTGCGGCCCGACCTCGGTCGACGCCACGTTGATCAGGCCAGCGGCCGACTCTTCGGCTGTGCTCAAATCAAGGCCAGCCGCCGGATTCTGATTGTCGTGGCAACTACTCGCGGCGCAGCTGACATCGAAGACGTTGGTTTGAATGTCAGTGAGAGTCGCGGAGAACTCTGCAATGCAGACGCCGTCGCATTCGACTTCACCTGCGGCGCATACGCCTTCGTCGTCGTCGCTGCCACAGCCGAATGCGAAAAGAACGACGCTTGCGACCAGTACGAACCAAGAAGCTCTAATCATCGGCAGCTTATAGCCCGGTTCAAGGGCCGGTAAAGTCCAGCGATCGGAGAATCTCCGCAGCCGAGCGCACTTGCTGCTTGAACTGAAATACTTTACCAAAGTCGTACAGTCGTGGCCGGAGACAACCAAACGAAGAAGACGGTATCCGTCCAGGCGCGGACGATTCCGAGAATACCTGGACACTGGTTGTGGGGAAATCTCGTCGACATGTCCTCGGACCGCGCGGGCTTTCTGCTCGAAGGGCACCGAAAGTACGGTGACATCTTTGCGGGCCGGGTGTTCGGAAGAGAACTGATCTTCGTGAGAGACCCCGCGGTCGTCAATGCGATCAACGTGAGTCACTGGGAAGACTTTCACAAGCCATCGCACATCAAGCGCATGTGGCGCCCGTTCCTCGGTGAAGGCCTCGTACCCAACGACGGCGAATCCTGGAAGCGCCAGCACAAGCTGATCATGCCCGCGTTTCACAAGCGGAGAGTCGATGCGTATGGAGAGCGGATGGTGCACTTCACGCGCCGCATGGTCGACCGTTGGCGACAAAGCGAGCAGCGCGACTTCCGCGAAGAGATGGTGGGCCTCGCCCTCGTCATCGTCTGCGATACTCTCTTCGGAATCGATATTGAAAAGGCCGACGCCACCAGCATCCGCGACGCGATGGCGGACATTAGCGAGATCCTTGTTCGCGACGGAGACAAGATCCTGCCTCGGCCCCGGTGGTGGCCCACCCGTGAAAATCGACGGCGCAATGCCGCCATCGCGGCCGTTGAAGAGATCATTCACCGCGCAATCGAAGAGCGACGGCGGAACGGAGTCGACCACGGAGATCTCTTCTCGCATATGGTGTTCGTCGAAGACGAGCAGGGGAAGATGACCGACAAGCAGCTTCGTGATGAAGCGATCACGCTGATTTTCGCTGGACACGAAACCACCGCGCACGCGCTCACCTGGGCTTGGTACCTGTTGGCCAAGAATCCCGACAAGGCCGCAACGCTTCGCGAGGAGCTCGACCGCGTGCTCGGTGGACGAAGCATCACCGTGGAAGAGCTCCCGCACCTTCCATACCTCGAGATGGTCATCAAAGAGACACTGCGGATGCTACCCTCGGTCTGGGCCTATGCCCGTGAGCCGCAGCGCGACATCGAGATCGAGGGCTACTTCTTCAAGAAGGGCACGCCCATCACGATCAGCCACATCGCCATGGGACGACACGAGGACTACTACGACGACCCCCTCGAGTTTCGACCCGAACGCTGGACTCGCGAGTTCGAGCGCGCACTTCCCAAGGGGGCGTACACGCCGTTCGCCGCGGGTCCTCGTGTCTGCCTAGGCAAAGTGTTCGCGATGATGGAGATGCGCATCGTCCTCGGAACGCTCGTCCAAAAGGTGGATCCCAACCTCATCGCCGGTTTCGAACCGGACTTCGTGGTCGAGCTATCGATGCATCCAGGCAAGCGCGGGCTGCCGATGAACGTGCGTTTCGTCGAGCCGCCGACGCCTTGCGCAAAGCCAGAATCCCAGGCGCGCGCGTAAGGTAGGCACATGCAGGTCGAGGCGTTCCCTCCGGAGCAGGTTACCACGAAGAGCGAGCGCGAGGTGGATCCGCGCTCCGTCGGAATGACTCGGCGCGACGTCGAGGGAATCTGGGCGGCCGTCGTGCGTTTTTATCGATCCGGCGTTCATCCAGCCATCGGGCTTTGCATCCGGCGTCGGGGAAAGATCGTGCTCGACAGGACCATCGGACATGCCCGTGGGAATGCTCCGCGCGACTCTGCGAACGCAGAACGCGTTCTTGCCACTCCAGACACGCTCTTCAGCCTATTCTCGGGATCGAAAGTCGTCACTGCGATCTTGGTCCACATCCTCGCTGACAGGAACAAACTCCATCTGGGCCAGTCGGTGGCCGCTTTCGTTCCGGAGTTCGGCACCAAGGGCAAGCAGCGCATCACCGTGCGCGACTTGCTCAGTCATCAGGCGGGCATCCCCGACGCTCCTCGCGACATACTCGACCTCGATCTGCTCGCCGACAAGGCACGAATCCTGCGCCGTATCTGCGAACTCGAGCCGCGCTTCGCGCCGGGCTCGGTACCCGCCTATCATGCCCTGACCTCGGGCTTTCTGCTGGCGGAGCTGATCGAAAGGGTTTCTGGCATGACCCTGCGTGAATTTCTCGCCCAAGAGATCGCCGAGCCTTTGGAGATGCGCTCGTTCAACTATGGAGTCCACGAAGACGACATCGATCGCGTTGCGATGAACGCGTTCACGGGGCCTCCACCGCGGTGGCCTATGAAGCAGATTCTCGGCAAGGCTCTCGGGTTCGGCATGCCTGAGCTCGTCGAGATGATCAACGACCGGCGGTTTCAGACCGGCGTCGTGCCTTCGGCGAACGTCACCGGCACCCAGGAGGAGATCTGTCGCTTCTTCGAGATGTTGCGTACGGGCGGGCTGTATCGGGGCCATCGCGTCATCTCGGCGGCGGCTCTCCAACGTGCGGTACAACCCCAGAGCCCCGGTCGATTCGATCGCGTCATCAAGATACCGATGGCCTACTCGATGGGCTTCATGCTCGGGCATCCGCTCTACGGCTTCTACGGGCCGCGATGCGGCAGCGCTTTCGGCCATATCGGAATGATGAACATCGCCGGGTGGGCAGATCCCGAACGCGACATCGCCGTCGCCCTCCTCAACACGGGCAAACCGATGCCCTCGATCGAAACCTTGTGGTGGTCCGATCTACTCACGCAAATCAGTTTTCGGATCCCGAGGGACGGTACCGCCACCCGTGGGTCGACCTTTGCGGAATAGACAGCGGTTCCATCGATGCTTTTCCGGGAGCGTTAGAATGCGGCCTTGACTGCGATGTTGACTCCGATGTCGTGTACCCAGGCATCGACGACGTTGAGCGCGACCGGCGGATCTTGGTACGAAGCAGGAACGCGAACGCCCGCAAGCTCGCCCCGGCCGTACGAATAGCGAACGGCCAAGGTGAACGCGATGTAGAAGCCGCCCTGGCTACCCTCCGGGGGCTTGTCGCGGTTTGCGAAATCGACACCGACGTTCGCTCCAAAGTAGTTGAACTTCGACTCCCCGAAGAGGTCGAGATCGCGCTGGGCGCTCATATCGGTGAAGAGCCCAGCACCGAGCTTCAATCGATTGGTGACTCGGAAGACCCCGCCGAGCAGTACGTCGGCCGTCGTCTTCCAGTCGATGTTGAACGTGGGATTCTGTAGCGGAAACCGGACGACTAGATCGAGTTCGAGCCATCCCCACGACTCTAGCCAGGCGCAACCCGCGCGCGCGAGTCCCGATTCGACGCCCGCCCACGCCCCACGAAGGTCGTTCACTTGGGTGGCGGCGAAGCTTGGTGGGCCCCCGGGGGGCGATGTGGTCTGGGACGAGGTCCGCTCCTCGTTCACGAAGACCAAGTAGCTCGGCGTTGCGACAGTGACGCCGAAGCGGACTTTGGGCATCGGCGCCCACTGAATGCCGCCCTTCAATTGAAGTCCGGCGCCCGACAGGCTCTCGTTGAATGAGCGAGAGAACGCGCCCCCCGCACCGTCGTCGTACCCACCCGCCAGCGTCTCATTGACTCGTTGCGTGGCGACCACGATGTCCATGCCTCCGCCGACGAGTAGCTTCTGGCTCCGCTCCCAGCCCACGGCCGAACTCACATGATAGGTCGATCGCGTCTGGTTTGCCGCGCCCACGGTGTCGCTACTCGGTGTTGCACCCTCGTCCGAGATCAAACGGTCCTGAAAATACCGATTCGCGACCCGGGAAAAGAAGAACCCGAGACCCCAGCGAAGGTTGTCGCGCGGCGAAAGGACGAACGTTAGTGCTCGCGGGATTGCCTGGACGGCGCTGAACTCCCCCGCGCTCTCTTCTCCGGTTTCGAGACTCAGCGTGCCCGGCGCTCTTACGATGCTGTAAGAGAGCACCGAGCCGGTGAGATCGACAGAGAGTGCGTCGAGGCGCGCGACGCCCGCCGGATTGAACCACATCGCGCCACCGGTCGTGACGTTGGCGACTACCGCGCCTCCGGTGAGCGCCACATCCGAGCCCGCGACGACGTCGGCGCTGTTCTGCGCGTGGCTGCGCGAAGCGAAGAGGGCTAACAGAACAAGCGCACCGCCGAGCGTTCGAAGCATTCGCGCGTAGACTAAGTGCGTCCGGGCACTGGTGTCTAGTTGGGCTCTAGAATCACCACTGGGATTACTCGGTCCGTCCAGGTCGCATAGCTCGCAAAGTCTTCGTAGTGTGCGACCAGCTTCGGCCACAGACGGGCACGCTCCTCGGGCGAGGCGGTGCGTGCCTTCATCGTCGTTTTGCGCCGCTTGATCTGCACCTCGACCTCGGGATTGGCGACGATGTTCTTGTACCAGAGCGGGTCTTTGGGGAGCCCCCCCTGCGACGCAACCACCACGATGTTGCTCCCGTCCTCGATAAACAACAGCGGCATCGTTCGGGGGAGCCCCGACTTTCGTCCCGTCGTCGTCATGAGGAGGATCGGAATCCCGTGGGGGAATGCACTGCCAACACGCCAGGTCGAACCAAGAAGGCCACCGGTCCAGCGGTAGACGGCGACGTTGACCTTGGACATCGTTTTGATGATCTTCCCAACGTAGGGTTTGTCCATCCCTTCGGGCATCGGCTTGATCTTCACGTCTGTGCTCACGGGTTTCACGAATCCTTTCCGGCTCGCCGAAGAACCGTCAGATAAATCTGGTCGGCGGCTCGCAGGGGTAGCTTCTCGAGCGACGATCGCAGTCGGTCCGGCCTGACCGAGTAGATGGCTTTCGGGTTTTTGGCCGTCAGAGCGACGAGAACCGCGTCGGCAAGCACTTCGGGCGGGTGCGCCGTCGCGATCTGTTTCGCGGCAAGCTTTTTGAGGCGCCGGATGACCTGCGCGAAGTTGGTAGTCTCGCTTTCAGCCTGATCGAACGCCCGCTCAATGCCACGCACCATGTCGGTGCGGAAAGGGCCTGGCTGAATCGTGATGACCCGTACGCCGAGCAACGCTAGCTCGCGTCGCAGAGCGTGCGAATAGGCTTCGATCGCGAACTTGCTCATCGCATACGGCCCGTTGAACGGCGCGGGCGTCTGCCAACCGGTTTCCGAGCTGACGTTGATGATTCGCCCGCCCGCCTGTCGCACCATTGGCAAGAACTTCTTGTTGACCCGGTAGGTCCCCATCACGTTGATGTCGAGAATGCGAGCGAGACGTTCCTCGGGAATGTCCGTGAGCGACCCAACGCCCATCACACCGGCGAAATTCACCAGCGCATCGAGCTGTTCGGCTTCGCGACGCACGACTGCGAATGCGCCATCGATGCTCGCGGCGTCGGTGACATCCATGGTGAGGGGCACCACCTTCGGGTCGTTCGCCAACGAACCGAGCGCGTGTTCATCGATGTCGGCGGCGAAGACCGTCCAGCCGTCGGCCACCAACCGTACAACGGCGGCCTTGCCAAGACCCCCGCCTGCACCGGTGATGAGCGCGGTTCGTTGGGTCATTCGTAGTACGCGTGTCGAGCCACGGGGGGGGTTCATCAGCCTCAGTTGACCCCGCGCGCCTGGTCGCCCCAGTACTGCGTGCGCAACGCCTTCTTGTCGGGTTTGCCCAGCGCCGACAGCGGAATCGCGGTGACGAAGTCGATGGACTTCGGTGCCTGGACCGAGCCCTTGGCGTCTTTGACGGCAGCCTGGAGTTCTTCGGCGAGCGTCTCGGTGCCTTCGTGTCCCGGTCGCACGATCACGACAGCTTTGACAGCTTCGCCCCATCGCTCGTCGGGAACGCCGATGACCGCAACCTGGGCGACCGCCGGGTGAGCGGAAATCACATCTTCGATCTCGCGCGGAAAGACGTTGAAGCCACCCGTCACGATCATGTCCTTCTTGCGATCGACGATGTACATGAAGCCCTCGTCGTCGTAGCGCCCGACGTCTCCGGTGTGCAGCCAACCCCCCGCGAACGCTTCGTCGGTTTGCTCCGCCAGGCCGTTGTATCCTTCCATCACGAACGGTGCGCGCACGCAAATCTCACCGGCTTCGCCTTCGGCGACCGGTTTGCTGTCGGGGCCGAGGAGCGCCACGTGGACCCATGGGCTGGGGCGCCCGCAGGACGCGAATCGCTCCGGCTTCGACAGATCATGGTCGGCCTTCTTGAGGTGCGTGATCGCCATGGGCGCCTCCGACTGCCCAAAGCACTGAAAGAAAATCTGTCCCCACTTTTCGACTCCCTCCTTGAGCCGGGTCGGGCTCATGGGCGACGCCCCGTAAAAGAGCGTTTCGAGGCTCGACAGGTCGGCGGTCGCCGCCCGCGGATGATCGAGAAGCGGATAGATCATGACCGGAACCAAGAAAGTCGACGTGATTCGGTGCTCCTCGATCGCGTCGAAGAAGAGGTCTGGAGTGAACCCTTGCAGTGCGACGAAGGCGCCTCCGCGCTGCAGCGTGGGCACGACGAACGCAGCAGCCGCATGAGAGAGCGGTGTCGCAATCAGGAACCGCATTTCTTCGGGCCACTCCCATTCCGCCATTTGAACGATGGTCATGTAGGCGGCGGAGCGATAGGGCTGACGGACTCCCTTGGGGCGTCCCGTCGTTCCACCCGTGTACACGATCGAATTCAGGTCGTTGGGCCTGATGTCGGGAGCGACGAGGGGCTTCGGCGCGAACTTTGCGGCGAGAGCGTTGAGGTCGTCACCTGTCTCGGTTGGGCCGAATGCGAGCAGGTTCTTGAGGCGTGGAACCCGTTGCGCTAGTTCCGCGGCCCGGGGAGCGAACACCGTCGGGTCGTAGACCAAGGTGTCGATTTCGGCGTCCTCGAGAACGTATGCCTGATCGTCCAACGAGCCGAGTGGATGAAGCGGTGTGTTGCATGCACCGATCAACATGTTCGCGCACAGGTTGTAGATGACCTCTGGGCGGTTGGCCGAGAGGACCGCGGTGCGCGAACCTTTCTTCACGCCCTTCGACTCAAGCGCCTGCGCGAACTGACTCGCCTGCGCGCGAACTTGCGCGTACGTGATCGTGGCGTCGCCCAGAAAGAGAAAAGGACGGTCGTCGTAGCGGTTGAGCCCATCGATGATGAGATGGGGCAACAGGGGCATGTCGAAGAGTCGTTCGTTGTCCATTGGCGATTCTCTACAGGTCGCGTTTTGTCAGCGCAAGCACTTCTGAACCGGTTTCCGTGCCCAAAGTGCTGGTCACTCGGCCCCACTGCCCTAGGCATTAAACCGTATGCCTTCAACACTAGGACGCTGTCTGGTGACGGGAGCTGCGGGACTCGTAGGAAGCCATCTCGTCGAGCGGCTCCTCGAGGAAGGCTTAGAAGTGCGTGCGCTCATTCGAAACACGCCCCTCTCAGTCACACATCCCAATCTTGAAGTCGTGCGCGGCGAAATCGAAGATCGCGCGCGTCTATTCGAAGTGACCGAAGGGGTCGACACGGTGTTTCACACGGCTGCTCGACTGGCGATGCTCGGCGGTCCTTCGTGCTCCGCAGAGTACCGAGCGTCTGCGCACCGAACCAACGTGGGGGGCACTCAGAACGTAGTCGATGCCTGTCGAGAACGTGGGGTACGAAGGCTCGTGCACACCAGCTCGATCGACGTCTGCTTCGACTACCGAGAGAATCTCGGCATGAACCGCTCGACCCCTTACGCCGTCGGCGTTCCGTGCGTCTACAGCGAGACGAAGATCCTCGCCGAGCAAGCGGTGCTCGCCGCCAATGACGAAGCCACCCTGATGACGACGGCACTCCGCCCAGCGGGGATCTACGGCACGCACAGCAACCTGATGCTCGACGGACTCTTCGAGCAGCTGCTCGCCGGAAAATTCGTCGCGACCATCGGTGGTCCTGGTGCGCTCCAAGAAGCCGTGTACGTCGACAACCTCGTGCACGCGGAAGTCCTGGCAGCCAAGAATCTCACGCCGGGAAGTCCGGTTTGCGGACGCGCCTACTTCGTGACCGACAATCATCGCGTCCCCATCTTCGAGTTCATGCGTCCCTTCGTCGAAGGGCTTGGGTACGAGATGCCCAAGCGCAGCATCCCTGCGGGGGCGATGCTTGCCGCGGCGAAGTGCTGGCAGTGGCTCCATTTTCGCTTCGGCGCGCCGGCTCCTTCGCTCGCGCCGCACGAGGTGTACAAGATCTCGGTCTCGCACCATGGGTCGATTCAAGAGGCGCACGAGGATTTCGGATACACGCCGCTCGTGCCTGCCGATCGGGCAATGGAGCTGTGCATCGAGCACTACCAAAAGAAGCGCTCCGCCCGGGCAGGATCCGGGCCCTGCTGAGGCCATATCCTATTGATTTCACTACATCTATTCAGGGTTGAGAGGGGCTCTAGGCTTGGGACCTGAATCGGGCGCCTCGGCCCCGGAACCCCCTGAAAACACGGTCTTGGAAAAACGCTTGACCCATTCCGGGGGAGCCGCTAAAGAAGGCGTCCCTCAGAGGACGGAGTCGGGGGCGGGAACCACAAAACGAAGTAGTTTTCCAGGCTTAAGGGCCTAAAACAGCTTCGCAACGGGTTCGCGGAACCGGGTCCTCGAGGCTCTTTGACAGTTTGCGAGATTCACACGGGGCACTAGCTCAGGTGGTTAGAGCGCACCCCTGATAAGGGTGAGGTCGCTAGTTCGAGTCTAGCGTGCCCCACTATTCGATGGGGCTGTAGCTCAGCTGGGAGAGCGCCGGCTTTGCAAGCCGGAAGTCAGGGGTTCGAACCCCCTCAGCTCCACCAGTCAGTACTCGGGCTCCTCCTGATACTCACCATTGCCCGCAAGTCGTTCGTCCGACCAAGAATGATTCGGAGACAGCTTGCAAAAACCCTTCGAGAGACTCACTCTTGATGGCTCCGGTCGTCTGCGCTACAGAGCGCGTCCGACCCGAGGAATCAAGAGCTCTCAAGCTCGATTCTCGCATCTTTGACAACTGAATAACGTAGAAAATTCTCTTTCTAGCCGCAACAGTGGCCAGGCTCTTCTTTCGAACCCTGGTCTCGAGTTGCGAGCGTGGTCAGCCACTTCTTTCCGTCGTGGCAGACCACCGGTGACGCCCGACTATCGCGGTCGGATCCGTCACCAACTCACCGAAGGACAATCGTGTCGATTTCCGAGTGCGCCCGCAGGAGCGAAGTGAGAGGTACTTCATGTACCTCGCAGCGGAGCGACGAGGACGTAAGCCGGAAAGCGGCGCGAGTGGACGAGGTGAGACGAAACGCGTCTTAGGAGTAAAGGTCAAGCTAGAAAGGGCACACGGTGGATGCCTTGGCGTCGAGAGGCGATGAAGGACGTGGGCAGCTGCGAAAAGCCCCGGGGAGTGGCTAACACACTTTGATCCGGGGATCTCCGAATCGGGCAACCGTCTGGGGTCATACCCAGAAGTCTAGCGCTGAATACATAGGTGCTAGGCGGCCAACCCAGGGAACTGAAACATCTAAGTACCTGGAGGAGAGGACATCAACCGAGACTTCCCTAGTAGCGGCGAGCGAACGGGAACCAGCCTAAACCACATCAATGTAAGCTTAGGGGCGTTGTTGGTGTGGGGTCGTGGGACCAGTTGGAGAGTACCCTGACGCTCTCACAGAGTTACCAAATCAAATGCTAGACGAACGATCTGGGAAGGTCGGCGATACGAGGTGACAGCCCTGTAGTCGAAAGCGTTTGGTCTCTGTACTGGCACCCGAGTACCACGGGGCACGTGAAACCCAGTGGGAATCAGGGAGGACCATCTTCCAAGGCTAAGTACTACTCGACGACCGATAGTGAACGAGTACCGTGAGGGAAAGGTGAAAAGAACCCCGGCAAGGGGAGTGAAATAGTACCTGAAACCGTGTGTCTACAAGCAGTCGAAGCACTATGCCCTTCGGGGAATGTGCGACGGCGTACCTTTTGCATAATGGGCCTGCGAGTTACGCTTTGTTGCAAGGTTAAGCCGTTAGGTGGAGCCGTAGGGAAACCAAGTCCAAATAGGGCGATTTAGTAGCAGGGCGTAGACCCGAAACCGAGCGATCTATCCTTGGGCAGGTTGAAGCGTGGGTAAAACTGCGTGGAGGACCGAACCCACCAGAGTTGAAAATCTGGGGGATGACCTGAGGATCGGAGTGAAAGGCTAATCAAGCTCGGAAATAGCTGGTTCTCCGCGAAATATATTGAGGTATAGCGTCTAGTGAATTGCACCGGAGGTAGAGCACTGGATGGGCTAGGGGTCCTACCAGATTACCAAACCCAACCAAACTCCGAATGCCGGTGACAACTGCTAGGCAGTCAGGCTGCGGGTGATAAGGTCCGTAGCCAAGAGGGAAAGAGCCCAGATCGACAGCTAAGGTCCCTAATCCAGACTAAGTGTGAAAGGATGTGGGGGCGCTCAGACAGCCAGGAGGTTGGCTTAGAAGCAGCCATCCTTTAAAGAAAGCGTAACAGCTCACTGGTCGAGCGAACCCGCGCCGAAAATATAACGGGGCTAAGTCTGGTACCGAAGCTTCGGGTTCTAATTTATTAGAGCGGTAGCGGAGCATTCTCACGCAGATACAAGGTGTACCGTAAGGAGCACTGTCGGGCGTGAGAAGAGCTTATGCAGGCATGAGTAGCGATAAACAGGGTGAGAAACCCTGTCGCCGTAAGCCCAAGGTTTCCCAGGGAAGAATAATTCGCCTGTGGGTTAGTCGGCCCCTAAGTCGAGCCCGAACGGGGTAGATGATGGGAAGCAGGTTAATATTCCTGCACCACTGAGGAATCCGTTGATCTAAGCAGGGACGGAGAAGGATAGGCCGATCCAGCGAATGGTTGTGCTGGTTCAAGCAGGTAGGGGGTTTCCGTAGGAGGCAATAGCCACAAACGCGGAAACATTACCCCGAGACGTGATGAGGTGGAGCTCCGGCTCCGTAACTCGGTGATTCCATGCTTCCAAGAAAAGCTGCGTAGTGAGGGTCTTCAGTGACCGTACCGCAAACCGACTCAGGTGGGCGGGGTGAGAATCCCAAGGCGCGTGAGAGAACACTGGCTAAGGAACTCGGCAAATTGGCACCGTAACTTCGGGAGAAGGTGTGCCCCTGTTGGTGATGAGACTTGCTCTCTGAGCTGGTGGGGGTTGCAGAGACCAGAGGGTTGCGACTGTTTACCAAAAACACAGGACTCTGCGAACTTGTAAGAGGACGTATAGGGTCTGACGCCTGCCCGGTGCTGGAAGGTTAAGAGGAGTTGTTAGCTTCGGCGAAGCAGCGAATCGAAGCCCCAGTAAACGGCGGCCGTAACTATAACGGTCCTAAGGTAGCGAAATTCCTTGTCGGGTAAGTTCCGACCTGCACGAATGGCGTAACGACATCCCTACTGTCTCGGCCAGTGACTCAGCGAAATTGTATTGGGCGTGAAGATACGCTCTACCCGCGACTAGACGGAAAGACCCCGTGAACCTTTACTGCAGCTTGGCAGTGAAGTTCGGAACAGTCTGCGTAGGATAGGTGGGAGACTTTGAAGTCGGGATTTTGGTCTCGATGGAGTCAACCTTGAAATACCACCCTGGCTGTTCTGGACTTCTAACCCAGCACCGTGATCCGGTGCGGGGACATTGCCTGGTGGGCAGTTTGACTGGGGCGGTCACCTCCTAAATCGTAACGGAGGTGCGCGATGGTTCCCTCAGGCTGATTGGAAACCAGCCGCAGAGTGCAAAGGCATAAGGGAGCTTAACTGTGAGACTGACAGGTCGAACAGATGCGAAAGCAGGCCTTAGTGATCCGGTAACTCCATATGGACGGGTTATCGCTCAACGGATAAAAGGTACTCCGGGGATAACAGGCTGATCGCGCCTGAGAGTTCATATCGGCGGCGCGGTTTGGCACCTCGATGTCGGCTCATCGCATCCTGGGGCTGGAGCAGGTCCCAAGGGTTTGGCTGTTCGCCAATTAAAGCGGTACGCGAGCTGGGTTCAGAACGTCGTGAGACAGTTCGGTCCCTATCTGTCGTGGGCGCAGGATACTTGAGGGGAGTTGACCATAGTACGAGAGGACCTGGTTGAACGTATCCCTAGTGTTCCGGTTGTCCTGCCAAGGGCATAGCCGGGTAGCTATATACGGAATCGATAACCGCTGAAAGCATCTAAGCGGGAAGCGAGCCCCAAGATGAGGTATCCCTGGACTTCGGTCCCTAAAGGCCACTTGTAGACTACGAGTTTGATAGGCTGGGTGTGGAAGTGTGGCAACACATGGAGCTGACCAGTACTAATCGGCCGTGAGGCTTGACCTTCTTCTAGGACACGTTTCGTACGTGACTTGAGATCAGGGTTGGAAGGAAGAGCTCGAGATAATCCATCAACACGGACTCTCGAACTTGCTTCGAACCCGCTCACTGAGCGGCAAAGAGAACCTTCTACGGATTCGGTGGCAATGTCGGCAGGGTCACACCCGATCCCTTCTCGAACTCGGAAGTTAAGCCTGTCAGAGCCGATGGTACTGCAGGGGCAGCCTTGTGGGAGAGTAGGACGCTGCCGGAATTATGAAGCCCCGTCTCGAAAGAGACGGGGCTTCTTTCTTTTTCGGGAGCCGCGGCGCAGCCCGATATCATGCCGCTCATCGGCGGCTTTGCTCTTCGTGATGCCCAGCTTCTTAGCCTGGCTTCCAGCGAGTTGAATCGATGTCCGGAACCGCCGCTACGCGTGCGAGGACGGCCCGTTTCTCGTCGCCGTAGTCCCGTACCTCGCGTTCGTCACCGCGTTGCTGGGACTCCAGTTTCGGCCGCCGCCGTTTTCGCTGTCGTCGTCGTCTACTGAACGACGATCGCCGTACAGCAACCGGTCACGCAGTACTCCCCGCTTGAACAGGCCATGTCCCCGTCGAGGCCACATTCCTGCCGATCCGCAGGGCAGCGGGGCGCGCCCGGATCCCCCGGTTCGCAGTCGTCCGGAATCGTGGGCTTGCCGAGGCAGATCTCGCATCGCTCGCAGGTATTGAGGCAACTCGAGGCCGGCGTACAGGCCTTGCAGCGGTTCGTATCGGTGACTGTGTCGAAGGTGCAGCCTTCTTCTGAACCGATGAAGACATAGCCGTCCGTCCCGCCGGGTCCTTGACCCTCGAGCTCGGGGAAGGTGCAGCATCCAAAGCAGTCGCAGCCGTTCGGCGTAAGCGGGGTGCAGACGTCCTCGCACAGCTCGGATTGCGTCGGAAGCGGGCAGTCCCGGCCCCCAACCAATCGCTCCTCGTACGTGCACTGGGCCTTCGGCTCCAGAGGATCGCACCGTCGGCTCCAGCGGCAGTCGTCGTTCCCGGCCCCGTTTCCAAAGTCGAAGTAACAATCGGCTTTGCATTGCTCTCCGGCTTCGCCACCGACACCGGTGAGTAGTTCTTCGCCCTCGTAGTTGTCGCAAGGACCGAGGCACTCGGGGTCATCGTTGTCGGCGAAGCCATCCTCGTCGTTGTCGAGACAGTCACCGCACGCGGTGACCCGGCCCGCGCATTCTACGATCGCGCACTCGCCGGTCTGATCTCCGCCGGTCGCACCAGTCCCGGCGCCTCCGCTTCCCGGATCACCTGCGGTACCGCCGCTTGCGTTCTGTCCGCCGGCGCCTGCCGTGCCGCTCGGCTCGCCGCCGGTCCCGGAGCGTAGGTCAGCTGGCCCCTCGCTGCTGCAGCCCGTCGCCGTCAGCGCGACGCAGATGCCGAGCGCGCCCACCCCGACCTTGAATCCCCACATGATCACAAGATAGCCAATCGATCTGCATACACCAAAAAGCTTCGTGATCATTGCGCTTTTTCGCACCTCGACCCACTCGCCTGCGCTCAGAGAATGTCGTCATCCGACGCCACCATTCCTGCGGGTCCGCAAGGCAGCTGGCCGTGCCCCGGCTCCGCTCGGCATATGGCGAGAGCGCCCAACTCTGCGCTCGGATGGGGCATCCTCCAAGTCGGAGGCAAGACATGGTCGAGGATCGCGGCCAAGTGACCCAGTCCGCGGCGGAGCTCTACGATGAGTTCTTCGTGCCGGCTCTATTCGGTGCCTGGCCGCGGCGAGTCGTCGAGGCGGCGCGAATCTCCTGCGGGATGAGGGTCCTCGATGTTGCGTGCGGGTCGGGTGTTCTGACGATTCTGGCGCGTGAGGCCGGTGCAAGGCTGACGCGGAGTCCCTCCCTTTCGGCTCGGCTAGTTTCGACGCAGTCGTCAGTCAGTTCGGTCTGATGTTTTTCGTCGACAAGAGTCGCGCTCTGCGCGAAATGTGGCGGGTGCTACTTCCCGGCGGACGGCTTGTCGTTGCGGTCTGGGATTCGCTCGAACATACACCCGGGTACCAGGACCTGACGGCACTCATCGGTCGACTCTTCGGCGACGAGATCGGCAACTTGCTTCGCGCCCCGTACGCGCTCGGAGACGCGGACCTTCTGGTAGCCCTTGTTGAAGACGCGATCGGTCGGCGGCCCAAGGTTCGCGCGGTCTCTGGCGTCGCACTCTATCCGTCCATCCGCGATTGGATGCACGTCGACGTACGAGGTTGGACTCTCTCTGACCTCATCGACGACGCTCAGTTCGAAGCGCTCGTCGAAGCGGCCGAGATCGAGCTCGAGTGCTTCGTCCGACCCGACCAGTCCGTCGAGTTTGCACACCCCGCGCTCTTCATCGAACTGCAGAAGCCCTTAGGCTAAGCTCCCCGCGATGCTGCGACGCTCATTTTAGCGGATCGTCCGGGCTAGATCGGCTATTGGACGTTCCGCCTCTTTCCGAAAGTTGAGACCCATATGCCGCATTCAACCTTCTTCTTGTTAGCGCTGCTCGTTGTGGTCGTTGGTGCCTGCGCCAAGGACAGTACTGCGACGGGCGGCGGAACCGGTACCGGTGGGTCGGGAGCCGTCGGCGGCAACCCCGCCGAGCCTCGTCTGTCGTTCTTCGTGACCAGTGTCGGTACGCAAGAGCGGGGCGGCGATCTCGGCGGGCTCGCCGGTGCAGACCAGATCTGCCAGGGTCTGGCTGCGGCAGTCGACGCTGGCGACCGGACCTGGCGCGCGTATCTCAGCACTGAGTCCGAAGATGCTCGAGACCGAATCGGTACTGGCCCTTGGTATAACGTTCGTCTCCAGGAGATCGCCGCGGACGTCGACGCGCTGCATGAAAACGGCATCTCGCGTTTACAGTGGCTCGTCGAAGACGACCCGAATGGAGAAGGCCAGGTAATCGATGAAAACGGCGAGTTGGTGCCGCTTTCGGACCACGACATCATCACGGGTAGCACGATGCAAGGAACATTCTTCGAAGGACGCACCTGCCTCGACTGGACTTCTGCGAGCGAAGACGACGTTGCACAGGTCGGCCACAGCGATCTCGCACCCGAAGGCATCACCATTGGTGGCCCCGACCGGCTGTCGTGGAACTCGGCGCATGAAACGGTGAGCTGTACCGAGGAAGGGCTCGCAGAACGACAGGGCGCCGGGCGCTTCTACTGCTTTGCCATCGACTAGCGAAATTGGCTTTTGCGTGGTCTCGGACGAGTCGCTACGCTCAGTCGCGTGAGCCCGGAATCTGCGGCCGCGAAGCTCTTGCCCGTTTTCGATACCATGCGTCTGTCATCGCCGCGCGCCTTGTTCCTCGTGGGTCTCTTCGCGCTGGCCTCGTGCGCCAACGATGAGTCCACCGCCGGTGGCCCTGAGGGAGAGCCGCAGGTTTCACTGACCTGGCTTGGCGTCACCCATTGGCTCGTCGAGTA
This sequence comes from uncultured delta proteobacterium, assembly GCA_963845195.1. Classification (GTDB taxonomy): domain Bacteria; phylum Myxococcota_A; class Polyangia; order Polyangiales; family Houyiibacteriaceae; genus SG8-38. The sequence goes on along the minus strand of CAWJRH010000001.1, from coordinate 84,662 downwards.
CCAGGACACCGCGATCCTGCTCGACGCCTACGTCAGTCGGCCGGGGCCTGGGGTCACCGGGCCTACCGAAGAAGGGCTCGACTTGATGCAGCGGGTGCTGGACGCGGCCGGCGTAGAAGCCCTCGACCTCATTTTGGTGGGACATAGCCACTTCGATCACGCGGTCGACTGCGGCGCGGTTGCGCTCAGAACGGGCGCCCAGGTCGTCGGGACCGAAACGACTTGTCTCATCGCGCAGGCCGAGGGACTCCCCACCGATCGATGCACTCGGGTCGGGAACGGCAACCGCGCCGACCCATTCGAAGGGGTGTCGATCCAAACGATTCGCACGATTCATTGCAACCCGACGGGCATCGGCACCTTTGCCGAGCTCGACGAAGAGCCGGAAAACCCGTTCGCCGCACCGATCGGCGGCGTCGTCAGCTTCCTGATCACGTTCGGCGATGAGTTGACGCTACTCTATCAAAACTCGATAGGTCCGCTTGATGGCGACGATTCGTCCGGCGAAGACTACGTGGCAAACTTGGAGGCTGTGCTCGGCGCCGGCGTCGAGATCGACCTTTGGCTCTCTCCGATTGGTTTTCTCGAAGGTCCCGAACTCGACGCCTACTACGATCGGGTGAGGCCACGCTTCGTCCTGGCCCAACACTGGGATGGTCTCGCGCCTGACCTCGAGGCAGGCACGAGCACCTCGTTCATGGCCACAGGTGCGGTCACCGAGGCAACCGAACGCGCGGGCGCCGAACTCTTCGCGCCCGAGCAGTACTTCGACCGGTTCGTGCTGTCTCCCGCTGCGCTCGTGCGTAGCGAAGACGCTCCTGTCCGTGATGCCTTTGGTCTCTAGAAGCGGTTTCGCGGGGCCTTGCCTGGGTCTTGCTTGGCGGGCTAGCCCGGCCAGATGCGCTCGATGACCCAGACGACGGCGACGAGGTCGAGCGTCGTAAGTACACCGAACAGCGCGAGCCAGACCCAGCCGTTCGGGACGATTTTCAGGAGCTTCTGGATCAGCGTTCGGCTGTGGCCGTTGAGGACTGGGAACGACTGGTCGTAGCTCGAATGGTGAATCTGGTGCGTGGCCGGAGGGAGCAGAACGTGGTGTTCCTGCAACCAGACCGCAAGCTTGGGTCGGTTGCGCGGCGCGGTGTGGGTGAGTCGATGTGAAAACTGATTGGCGTAGCCGAATGCATAGCCCACGCCTGCGACCATGAACGTCGTGGTCGTAAACCCGAAGAGGCCGAATAACACCACAGACTTGATGAGAAGCAACACGTTGAGGTCGCCCCAGACGTCGAAGAGGCTACGGGTCGAGATGTCGTACGGGAACGTGTGATGCCATTGAAACTCCACGCACGGGACGCCGATCAGCGGCAGCTTTACGAAGCGGGGATTGTCGAGCACGACGTGCAGTACGCCACTGTAGAAGTCGATATAGAAGTAGAAGAAAACAGCTGTCAGCAGAAGCGCGAGCGGGTTGGTCGTCTGCGCAACGCCGAACACGCACAGGCCGAGCACCAGCAAGACGAACGGCTTGAAGCGTTTGCGGTAGACCTCGTGGTCGTTTTCCGCGACCCAGGCCATCTCGGCTGGCAAGGTCTCGCCCTCGAGCTTCGCTTTGTCGATGCGCTTGCGAACGAGCACGTTCAGCCAGTCGTTCATGTTCGAGTACGACTCCCTGCGGGCGTCGAGCTCAGTGGTTGCTGCAATGGTGTTCAACGGAAAGTCCCTGGCTTCGACAGCGGACGAGCGGTGTCGGTGCGGTGGGTGCGACTAGGTTTCGCATTCGTGATTGAATGCCCCCGCATCCCCAAACTACACGTCGGACACGTGGAGCGGAGTGTTCTCCATCTGGCTCGGTTTGGCAAAAAGCCAAGTTCTAGATACCGGAACAGGCTGTTTTTCCGCCTCTACGGGATCGTGAGTCGCGCCGACGAACCAATGGGCAGTTCCGCGTGACGTAAGCGCTGGGTGAGCCCGAGGGCCATCAAGGCAATCGTCGCACCGGTGAGCCCCGTCCATAGAAGCCCCGTCTGATCGATGACGCCTCCGCCGACGACCGCGCCGAGTCCTTGGCCGAAGAACACCACCGAGCCATTCAATGCGAACGCAACCGTGGCGGCGGCCCCCGCAATGTCTGCCAGCGCCGCTTGAATGATCGGGGACAGTGCGAAGAGCGCGCCGGCACCGACCCCAATGGTTACCGCCGTAAACACGATACTCAGTCCCGACCCGAGATTGACGAGTTGACCGACGGTGAAGCCAGCCTGGCTCACCATGACCGTGAGCATCAAGGGGGTCAGCGCGCGGAGGCCCATCGTCGCAGAGAGGCGCGCGCCTACGACGAGCCCAACGAGTCCGCCGACGCCGATGAAGAGCTGCATCACTCCGATGCCGCCCCCTTCGAGGCCGGTCAACGCGGTCACCAACGGGCCTATAAAGGCGACGCTGACGAACGCTGCAAGGAACGACAGGAAGGTCAACGCAAGCAGACCTTTCGCAGGCGCTCGCGTAGCCGCAGCAAGTGCGCCCTCTGGCGGAGGAGGCGGCGAGCTCGTCTCGGGAATCAACAGTCCGATCCCGAGCGCGGCGGCGAGCGCGAGACCGGTCGCCAGCCAGAACGAGGCCGGCCACCCATAGGCTGCACCCACCACGCTCCCAAGAGGGATACCGACCAAGAACGCGAGAGCGGTCCCGGCGAATACAACCGCGATGGCAGCAGCCTTGCGCTCAGGTGCGACCAACGAGACCGCGATCGCCAGCGCGACCGGCAGAGTGAGTGCTCCGATCAGTCCTGCGGTGGCCCGTGCGATCGCGAGTACGGGAAATGAAGTTGCAAGCGCCGAGGCCGCGTTGGCAACGGCCATCGTGAGAAGCACGATGACGAGGAGCTTCTTCCGTTCGAAGCGGTTGGTGAGCACTGCCAGGATTGGCCCGCCTATGGCGCTCGCAATGGCGAAGGCAGATTGGAGCTGTCCGACGACCGGAATCGAGACGCCCAGGTCCTCCGACATCGGCTCCAGAAGTCCGGCGAAGACGTAGGCGCCTGTCGCGAACGCGAAGGGTGCCATCATCAACAAGAAGAGCCTTGGCGCCATCGGGCCAGGTTGTACTGCAGAGTTGCCGATTGCGCCCGGAACCCAAGCTTAAATCCTCGATCTCTGGCATCTTGAGAGCGATGCCTGGCAGTCTCACGATTCCGCGAATTCTCTGGGCCGGTCTCTTCGTTTCCACGTTCATGTACCTGGCCCCGCTCGAGCTCATGGAGCCAGGGGCTTCTGGTTGGAAGCCGCTCCTCGTGCCGCTGGTATTCGCCGCCGTCACCATGGCGGGACTCAGCCTCGTCGCGCCCCGCCTACTACTGCGTCAGCGGTCGTCGCCTGGGATGCCGGCGCGGACGCCGCCGCAACGCGCCTATCTGTTCTCGCTTCTCGTCTCCATGAGCTTTGCGGAGTCGGTTGCGATCTTTGGCCTGATTCTCGGCCTTCTCGGAGCACCCGAAATGACGGTGCTGCCTTTCTTCGCCGCTTCGTGGGTGCTGATGCTCATTCGCTTTCCGACCCTGGAAAAGCTCGGCGAGTTCAGCGCGTAGTCGACCCTGCCGTTGAAGCTCACCAGTCGCGAAAGGGAAGGTTGACCAGGTTGGAGTTGAAGTAGCGCGGATCGTCCGTGACTTCCTTGCCGAGCCATGGTGGCTTCTCGAACGCTTGATCCTCGCGCTCTAGCTCGAGCTCGGCCACGATGAGCCCGGTGTTCTCGCCCTCGAACACGTCGATCTCCCAGGTTAGCTCTCCGTCGCTCCACAGGTATCGTGTCTTTTCGATTAGCGGACGAAGGCAGAGGTCGTCGAGAAGCTGCGCTGCGTCGTCTGCCGGAATCTCATACTCGAACTCGGCGCGGGTTGGTCCGACGGACTTGCTCTTGATCGTCAAGGTACCCTTACCGCCCGCGAGTCGAACGCGGACCGTTCTGTCCGGTTCGGTCGACAGAAAGCCCTGCCGGAACTGTGTTCCGACCGCGCGTTCGCGCCATTCGTCACCATTCACGATGAACTTTCGCTCGATCTCCTGGCCCATCGGCGCACCCTAACTCAAGCTACTGAAACGAAAAAGCCCCCGAACTGAGGCGATTGGCCTCAAAAGGCTCGCGATGAAAGCGCTCGACTGGAACAAACAGGAATGCCGCGCCGTCCTTCGGGCGATGCGCACGGTCGCGACCCTCGAAGGGCAGCAGCCTCTCGGTGAGATCGCTCTGAGTATGCTCGAGGCCACCAGCGACCACGTAATGCACCAATCGATCGCGGTCGACGATCTCGAGAACGCGACGCCAGAAGAGTTGGCGGCGGCGCTCCCCAACGACCAGCATCGACAACGCGCACTGCAGTTCCTCGTGCTCACTGCGTATCTCCCGACTGAAGTCGACCCCAACGAAGTGCAGGTCGTCGACGCGTTTGCATCGGCGCTTGGAGTGTCGACCGACATGCTCACGGACCTTCATCGAGTCCGGGACCACCGCTTGAAGTGGCTCGCCTTCGACTATGTGAGACGCGGTCTGAGCGAGTTCCTGCCGCACGACACTGCATGGACTCGCCTCAAGAAGATCGCGGGTGCCATGCATCAGTACCTCGGCGATCGCGACGTGGCTGCGCGCTACCAGGCGCTCGAAGGCTACGACGAGGGTACGCTCGGCAAATGCTTCTTCGAATTCTATCGCGATCGGGCCTTTCCGCTCCCCGGCGAAAAGGGCGGATTCAGCGAACTCTTCGTCTCGCACGATCTCACCCACATTTTGGCTGGTTTCAACACCGACATGGATGGAGAGGTCAACGTCGCTGCGTTTCAGTCAGGGATGAGCCAGAGCGAGTACGGCTGGGAAATGTTGATGGAGATGATTCTCGACTACCATCAGGGACTGCACTTCACGACCGCTGGCCTCGTCGAACCCGGGCGGGGTCACTTCCACCCCGACGATGTGCTTCACGGCTACGAGCGTGGTCTGCGCTGTAAGGTCGACCTTATCTCTGACTGGGACTACTGGGCGGTGATGGCCGAACCGGTCGAGGCGCTTCGCGCGCTCTATGGTATCGACGGCGTCACGGGGCATCGCATCGCCGCGCCGACTCAAGGTGATGCGCACAGTGCGCCGCAGGACGAGCGCGAGTAGTTCGCGCGGACGGCTCTTAGCGCCTCGGTCAACGCGGCATGCGAGTGCGCTTGACTCCGAGCGAGGGAGCGGTACGCCCGGGGTCCTTTGCGACTGAACGCGGAACAGCGGGAAGCCGTCGAACACGGGGAGGGTCCTCTTCTGGTTCTTGCGGGAGCCGGGAGCGGGAAGACGCGCGTGATCACTGCGCGCATTGCTCGACTCGTGGGTCTCGGGGCCAAACCCGAGTCGATTCTGGCGGTCACCTTCACCAACAAGGCCGCGCGGGAGATGCGCGACCGCGTGGGCCGCATCGTCGGACCAGAGATCGCCAAGGCGCTTTGGCTCTCGACGTTTCACCGGTTCGGCGTTCGCTTCGTGCGTGAAGAATCGAAGACATTAGGCCTCGGTTCACGGTTTTCGATCTTCGATCAGGGCGATAGCCTCGGGGTAATTCGCCAACTGCTTCGAGGCGAGGTGCCATCAGATCGGCGTCTCGACGCCCAAGCGGTCGCCTCGAGGCTGTCCCTCTGGAAAGGCGCACTCCTCGAACCTGATGAAGTGCGGGCGAAGGACGACGAGTACGACCAAGCGGCGTTGAGCATCTACGCGCAGTACGAGCAAACCCTTCAGAGCATGCATGCGGTCGACTTCGACGATCTGATCGTCAAGCCGGTCAAGCTGTTGCGCGACGACCCCGAGACCCGAGAGCGGTGGACCGCCCGTTTTTCCCACATCCTGGTCGACGAGTTTCAGGACACCAGCCAGGCGCAGCTCGACCTCGTGCGCCTTCTCGTGAACCGCAATGGCAACCTTTGCGTCGTCGGCGACGACGATCAGTCGATCTATGGATGGCGCGGGGCTCGGGTCGAGAACATTCTCGACTTCGAGCGGTATTTCCCAGGCGCTTCGGTCGCTACGCTCGATCGCAACTACCGCTCTCGCGCTGCGATTCTCAGCGTTGCCAACGCAGCGATCGGACAGGCCCCGAAGCGACGCTACGCGAAGACACTCAAGCCAACCCGGGACGGGGGAAAGCCGGTGCGAGTCTGCGTGTTGCCGGAACCGTCACATGAAGCAAAATTCGTCGCCTCTGAGATTCGATCGTTGCGCGACAAGGGTGTCTCGCTCGGCGAGATCGCCGTGCTTTATCGGTCGAACACCCAGGCCAAGCTCCTCGAAGAGGAACTTCGGATCGAGGGTGTGCCCTATCGCGTCTACGGCGGGACCCGCCTCTTCGACCGCAAAGAGATAAAGGATGGCGTCGCGTATCTTCGTGCGACGCTCAATCCGCGAGATGACCTGTCGCTGCGGCGGATCATCAACACGCCGCCGCGAGGTTTGGGGGCTCAATCGGTCAAGCTGCTTGCAGAGCACGCGGACCGTGCGGGCATAAGTCTCTCGAAGGCACTGACCCAGGCCGCCGCGGTCTCCGGCCTGTCGGCGCGGGCGCGTGACTCAGCGGCACGTTTCGGAGCGGCGATTGAATCGGCTCATCGGGGGTTTCACACCGGGGCCTTCGCGCAAACCGCCGCTACGCTGTTTTCTTCGACCGGTATGCTTGCCGAAGGAGACGACGCGCATCTCAAAGCCCGAAGAGCGAACCTCGAGTTTCTCCTTCAGAGCATCGGGCGTCTCGAGAAGCGAAGTCGAGCCGACCGAGATGCGCTCCAGCAATTGCTCCACACCCTGTCGCTCGATACCAGCGATGAGCCCGACAACTCTGACCAGCAGGAGGTTACGCTCTCTTCCTTGCATTCGGCCAAGGGGCTCGAGTTCTCGGTAGTGTTTCTCATTGGCTGCGTGGAGGGCATCCTCCCGCATTCACGGACCACCGACCCGAAGATCACCGACGTGACCATGGCGGACCTCGAAGAAGAGCGGCGACTCTTCTACGTGGGGGTGACGCGCGCCAAGGACCTACTGTACCTGACACGCAGCAAGGAGCGACTGAGTCGAGGGCGGCTCTCGAAGCTCACCCCGAGTCGTTTCCTCCAAGGCTTGCCGTCCGATGACGTCGAAGTGTACGAACGCGCGGAATCTCAAGAGATGGGCCGCGCCGAAGTCGCGGACATGGCCAAGGCGCTGCTCGACAGACTTGGGTCGACCGCCTAGCGAGCCGAGGCCCGTGCTTGGGCCGGGCGGTTTCGTCCGAACAGCGGCCTGGTGTGTATCGTCGCGCCGACCGTGATGAACCAGTCGTCTGCCGCGTTGAAGGTGTCGCGTCCCGGGGGACCGTTTGCCGTCATCAGGGGCATGAATCCAAACTGCGCGAAGAGATCGACGAGAAGTTTGCACTCCATCGTGTAGCCGCCGCCGACGAAGAAAGGAAGCTCGACCACGTTATTGGCATCCGGCGCGCCTGCGATGTTGACGACCGCAACGCCGCCGCCGATCTCGAGGAACCCATAGTCCGTCACGTTGACCGTCGCCGACCCTGAGAACGAGAAGTCCATCGTGTTCTTGGACGGGTCGCTTACGAGGCCGGCGAACTTGTCACCGTTGCGGTAGCGAAAGTTGAGATTCATGTCGACGGTGAAAATGCCGAACAACTCGATGACACGCATCGGCAGGCCCGCGATGACGCTGAAGTCGGTATTGGTCGGGATGATCAGCGCGAGGTCGACGCCAGCGCGGAAGCCGCGTTCGCCCTCGTAGAACTGATAGCGGCCGTAGATCGGAATGTCTCCGTAGCTTGCGTCTGGCGAGAAGATCACCGAGACGAGTCCGATTCCTCCCGGCGCAGGAATCGCGCCGGTGAGTTCCGTGCTGACACCGATCTCGAGATTCTCGACGGGACTGACCGCCCCTCCGATGTCGAGTGACGAGAACGTTCCGGAGCCCATCGTGCCACCGACGGTGAGCCGCGCATCGCCTCGTACCATGCCGGTCGCCAGCACCAACGGGCGCTGCGCGAAGCGTGTCGGATATTCGTAGAACGAGGGGTCTTCCTCTTCGACCTCGACGGCCTCGACTTCGACGAGCACCTCTTCTGCGCAAGCCGGGGAAGGCGCGCCCCACACAGCTACGATGCACGCCGATAGAGCGGCAAATCCCAAACGTCGCATACACATCCCTTGCAAGAATTCCGCGGGAGTCTATCCGCGTTCCGACGCTTCTGGGTGAGGTTTCTACGCCGCACCGCGTCGTGATCACTGCGCGCGATCCACGGTGATCCAGAGCGCGCCCTCCGCAGTCCGCTCGACGCGCAGCGCCCATGGCCTGCAGCAGACGTCGCAGTCACGAATCAACTCTCCGCGAGTCTCGGGATCGACGTAGATCTCGATACGTTCAAAGCAGTACGGGCAGATCACTTCCGCTGTGTCTTCCACGTCTACCGCGACTTCCGGAGCGTGTACTCCCAACGGCAGGCGATGTCGTTTTCGTCGACTCGCGGCGGAAGTTTGAGCGGTTTACAGGTGATGTTCTCGTTCAGCATTTCCCCGGAGAGAGGCATCCCGACGAGACAGATTTCGCAGCAGTGACGGAGTCGGCTTTCGTCAAAATGCTCGAAGCGGTCCAGGGCGGGGCACCTGTGATGGGTCATGATTCCGTGGTTCTCGTCTTTGAGTTCGAACTCGACGTCGAGGATTCCAACCTCGCCAGGCGAGAACTGAAACCCGCGCAGCAGCGACTCCACGTTCGTGCCGCGGAGAGCCATCGCTTCGACTCCGATTCGCAGATCGTCTTCCGCGCCGCCGCGATCGAGCCAGACGCTTTTCTCGAGAGACTGTGCAGTCGAGTCGCCGTAGCGTTTCTTGATCTGCGTGTACCAGCGATCGGTTCCAAGCATGTAGGCAAGTGCCGCGTAGTTCCAAATCAGCGCGAGCTGCTTCTCGTCGAACTCCGTCTGCAGCCGGGTTTCAAAAGCCGGGATGTCGAACGGAAGCGGACGGCCCGCCTGGGAGGCCTGCCAGGCCTCGAGCAGGAGCGCGAATCCGAGCTGGATGCCCTGGCCGCGCAGCCAGGCGACCAGCGCATGCGGACGCCCGACCCACCGCGGCTTGCCGCTCGATTCGGCAGGACCCCGGGTGGCCCCAAGTCGAAGGAGGAGCCCGAACCACGAGCGATCTGCAGAGAGCTCAGTTGGCGTCTGGGCGTCGTCGCGCTGCGCTACGGTGAGCATGGTCGGCTGAAGCTCGGTCGCGGCAACGATGAAACGCAGGTCATCGTAGAAGAGCTCCTCGTCGGACGCGCCAGCGGCTCTGCGCGGCCAGCCGGCATTCCGAATGTCGTCTGCCACGGTTGCATTGAACCGTTGGGCGACCGCTTCGTGCCATATCTGACTGAGATGCTGGTGCGCGTTCACGGTTCGCCGATAGAGATCGACCAGCGTTGCGCGCGGGAGCATATGGGCTCGGAGGCCCGGGTCGAAGACATCAAGAGACACGCTTCGGATTTTCCCATCAACGGGTCGCTACGGCTAGCCAAAGTCGTGCTTTCGTCGTGCTTTGCAACACGAGACGCTGCTAGAACCAATGTGTTCGCGAACCCGTTGCCGGAGAAAGAGTGACCATGACCCTGTCGCTTCAAGAGATTTCCGACCGATTCGAGATTCAAGACCTCGTGTACGAGTACGCGAACCTCATCGACCGCAAGCAGTTCGGCGAGCTTCGCCGTGTGTTCACCGAGGATGCGTATATCGATTACAGCGCGGTCGGTGGGCCTGAGGGAGACCTCGAGAAGATCATCGCGTTCTTGGAGAACGCCATGTCGATGTTCCCGAACCACCAGCACCTGAACGCCAATCCCCAAATCCGGGTCGATGGCGACAAGGCGACCGGCCGCGTGATGTGCCTGAACCCACAGGAGATGCAGTTACCCGAAGACAAGACCCACATCTTCATGGTGGGCGTCTGGTACGTCGACGAGTACGTGCGCACCCCCGACGGTTGGAGAATCAAACGACGCGTCGAGGAAAAGAGCTTCGTATTCAACCCCCCATGGGGGTAGTGCTCGCCGCCGAACTCGAGCAGTGCGGTGATACGTTAGGCGCGCTCGCCAACAGGCACGTAGTCGCGCTCGGTGGCGCCGGTGTAGATCTGCCGGGGTCGACCGATGCGGAGCTCCGGGTCCTCCATCATCTCTTTCCAGTGCGCGATCCAGCCGGGGATGCGGCCGAGTGCGAACATCACGGTGAACATCGCCGTCGGGATGCCCATCGCGCGGTAGATGATGCCGCTGTAGAAGTCGACGTTCGGGTAGAGCTTGCGTTCGATGAAGAACGGATCGGACAGCGCAACCTCTTCGAGCTGCTGTGCGATGTCGAACAAGGGATCGTCGATGGCGAGATGCTTGAGGAGACGGTCCGCGTACGTTTTCAGGATCATCGCTCGTGGGTCGAAGTTCTTGTAGACGCGGTGTCCGAAGCCCATGAGCCTGCGCTTGCGGTCTTTCACTTCATTCATGAAGCGGTTGCAGTCGCCGCCCTCGGCCTGGATTTCGGTCAGCATCTCGATGACCGCCTGGTTGGCGCCGCCGTGAAGCGGCCCCCAGAGTGCGCAGATGCCCGCGCTAATCGCCGCGTAGAGGCTCGCCTGGCTCGAGCCCACGAGGCGTACCGTCGACGTCGAGCAGTTTTGCTCGTGGTCGGCGTGCAAAATGAGCAGAACGTCCAACGCTTTCGCCAGTTCGGGGTCGGGTTCGTAGGTCGGCTCCGCTGGATGCGAGAACATCATGTGAAGGAAGTTCGAGCAGAAGCTGAGTTCGTTTCGCGGGTACGCGACCGGCCGACCGAGCTGCTTCTGATGACTAAACGCCGCGATGGTTCGAAGCTTCGAGAGCAGGCGAGCAATGTGCTCGTGGTTGTTGACGTCGGGTTCTAGGCTGTCCGGGTAGTACGCCGAAAGCGAGCAGACCATCGATGAGAGTATCGCCATGGGATGGGCACGCGAGGGGTACCCGTCGAAGAAATGGCGCATGTCTTCGTGAAGCATGCTGTGATAGGTGAGCGACTTCGAGAAGTCGGCGAGCTGAGTGCCGGTCGGCAGATTCCCGTAGACAAGAAGGTACGCCGTCTCGACGAACGTCGAATGCTCTGCGAGCTGTTCAATCGGGTAGCCGCGATAGAGCAGGACACCTTCTTCGCCGTTGATGAACGTGATATCGCTCTTGGTAGCGCCGGTGTTCATGAAACCGGAGTCGAGGGTGATGAGACCGGTGTCCTTGCGAAGATCGCGAATATCGACTCCGCGCTCTGCGTAAGAGCCCTCGACAATCGGCATCTCGTAGTTGGTGTCGTCGTAGTTGAGAGTCGCTTTATCAGCCATATCGACGTTGGTTCTAGCCCGGCCTGCAGCACTGGGCAACGGACTCATACATTGATGTTTCGCTGAGGTTTCCCGATTCGCCGCTATGCGTGGAGAGTCGGGTGGCTTTCCACCGACGGACCCCGATACGTATCACTGCCAAACGCGAGAATCGGCGCGAAGATGAAGCCGAGAAACGCGAGGCCCAAGCCGAAGAGGGTTGCGTGGCCGAACGACTTCGACACGTCGAGCGAGACGATGATCGTGACGACCAAGCTCACGAGCGGGATGAAGAACAGCAGAACCCACCACCAAGGTCGTCCGACGATCTCGAGCATCACCACGATGTTGTAGATCGGAATCAGAGCGGCCCACCCGGGCTTGCCGGCCTTCTCGAAGATTCGCCAGAGCACGTAGAGGTAGAAGGCAGCAACCGCGACATAGAACAGAATGGCCAAGATTCCTGGATCGCCGTCATTCATGCGTCCGACTCTATCAAATCCATTCGGCTGCGCGTAGCCCTCTTGTCGCTCTCGCCCTTCGGGAGGGACTGCCGAGCAACTCCGCTATTGCGCTCCGACGCGGTTCGTTTACCATCTGCCGCCATGAATTCCCCTCGGCCCCTCGCATCTTCCATTCTGGTCCTCGCTGCCCTCGCTTTCTCCGGCTGCAGCGACGACTCCAGCACCAGTGACGAGCCGCTCCAGATTCTCGTCACCAACGACGACGGGTTCGAGGCCGAAGGCATCGATGCTCTCGTGGAAGGGCTCGTTGCCAACTCGGCGAACGAGGTCGTGGTGTGTGCGCCGAGCGGCAATCGGAGCGGTAGCGGCGACGAGATGGGCCCGTCCGAGCGGTGCGGGAACCTCGACATCGCGTCCGGGACCACGCTGAGCGGCTATCCCGTCACGGTCATCGACGGCTGTCCAGCCGATGCAGTCGAGTATGCGCTCGCCAATCTGTACCCCAACGGTCCACCCGACGTGGTGCTCTCGGGCATCAACGAAGGCCAGAACATCAGCGAGCCCATTGCAACCACCACCTCGGGCACGGTCGGCGCCGCCAAGACCGCGGCACGCGCTGGCCTCCCCGCCCTCGCTTCGTCCCAGGGTGGTTCCATAGGCGCCGTATCGCCCGACAGCTTCTACGATTTCCCGGCGGGCGTGGAAGCGAGCCTTGGGTGGCTCGCCGAAAACCGGAGCGCGCTTGCGGCCGGTGGCCAGTCCGCCTCGGTGACCAATCTCAACATTCCGAGCTGTGAGCTCGGGACGATTCGGGGCACGGTGCAGGTTCCTCTCGCTCCTACCGCCAACAACTCCTTGGACGGGCAAGACTGCGAGTCCAGCCTCGAGAATCCGGCGACAGACGTCGAAGGGTTGCTCAACGGTTTCATCACTTTGTCTCCGGTGCCATTCGACTGAGTGATTCTGCGTTCGCAGCCGCCGCAGCTTGCGCCGGCTCGGGAACGGTCCGATACCCCTGGGCATGTCACTACTGTCGCGATTCAAAGGGAAGGGCCCGAGCGGGTTCGGATACGGCTCGACGGCTTCGGATGTCACCCGAGGCTTGGACCTCGACGGTCGGACCATACTCCTGACGGGCTGCAACTCTGGCATCGGCCTCGAGACACTGCGCGCCCTCGCGGGCCGCGGGGCACACGTCATTGCCGCTGCCCGCACGGTCGACAAGGCCGCAGCGGCCGGTCGCGAGGTTGGCGGACAAACGACTCCCGTCGCCTGCGAACTCGCTGAGCCTCAGTCGGTGCGGCAGTGCGCGGAGACCGTTCGCGCCCTCGGTCGGCCCCTCGATGCGATCATCTGCAACGCCGGGATCATGGCGCTGCCGAAGCTGCACCAGAGTCACGGCTATGAGCTTCAGTTCTTCACCAATCACATCGGGCACTTCATCCTCGTGACCTCGCTTCTCGATACCCTCGCCGACGATGGGCGGGTCGTCATCGTCAGCAGCAATGCGCATCACCGCGCGCCGGACGAGGGCGTTCAGTTCGACAATCTTTCGGGAGAGCACGAGTACTCCGGCATGCGCAACTACGGGCAATCGAAGCTCGCCAACCTGCTCTTCGCCAACGAGCTTGCCCGACGGTTCGAGGGTTCGTCCAAGACTGCCAACAGTCTTCACCCAGGCGTGATTCACACCAATCTCGCGAGGAGTATGAATCCGATCGCCGACGCGGCTCTCGCGATCGCAGCGCCGCTTGTGCTCAAGACCCCAGCTGAAGGCGCCGCAACGCAGTGCTACGCGGCGGTTCACCCTTCGATGGCGGGCGTGCGCGGCAAGTACCTCTCCGATTGCAACGAATCGCGCGCGGGTCGCCATGGGCGCGATCCCGAGATGGCGGCGAAGCTCTGGGATGTTTCGGAGCGAATTGTCAATGAAGTCAACGCCTAGCCCCGCTTGACAACCCCGCGCGCGGACCACCATCCTTACCGGGCTCCGCCCACCCTCCCGAACCACACGAAGGCCCTTCCATGTCGCAGTCCACCGCCGAATTCCACTCCAACGGTCATCCCCAGGTCGCTCCCTCACCGGCCCCTGGAATCGATGCCAGCACCGCCGAGATCGAACGTATCTTCACGCTTCAGCAGGGTCACCAGTTCACGGTGGCCAAAGCAACGGTGCGCGAACGGAAAGAGAAGCTCCGGCGGCTTCTCAAAGCAGTCCTCGCGCACAAGCAGGCGCTCCGCGACGCGATGTACGCCGATTTTCGTAAGCATCCCTCGGAAGTCGATCTGACCGAGATCTATCCCGTCACCAGTGAGATCAAACACGCCATTCGGCACCTGTCTTCATGGATGCGACCCAAGCGTGTCGGCACTCCTTTGGCTCTGCTCGGCTCTAGGTCGTACATCCACTACGAGCCCAAGGGCGTGGTTCTGATCATCGCCCCCTGGAACTACCCCTTCAACCTCTGCTTCGGTCCGCTCGTTGGTGCGATTGCCGCCGGAAATACCGTCATCATCAAACCGTCCGAGAACACGCCGCATACGTCTGCGGCGATGGGCAGGCTCATTCGCGAGGTGTTTGACGAAAGCGAAGTGGCTCTTGTCGAGGGGGCGGTCAAGACGTCACAGGCGCTGCTGGCTCTGCCGTTCAATCACATTTTCTTCACCGGTGCTCCGTCGATCGGCAAAGTCGTGATGGAAGCAGCCGCCAAGCACCTCACGTCGGTTACCCTCGAACTCGGCGGCAAGTCGCCGACGATAGTAGACGAGACGGCCAACGTGAACGCTGCGGCGAGGCGCATCGCGTGGGCGAAGTTCACCAACAACGGCCAGACCTGCATCGCACCGGACTACCTGTTCGTGCACGAGTCGAAGAAAGACGAGTTCGTTCAGAAGTTCAAAGAGAACCTGGAGTCGTTTTACGGAAAAGACGCCATGCGCTCCGATTCCTACGCACGCATCGTCAACGACCGACACTTCGGTCGAATCAAGAGTTACCTCGACGAGGCAGAGCAGACCGGGGCCAAGGTGCTCCACGGTGGCGGCACCGACGCCGAGACCGACTACATCGAGCCCACGCTCGTGACCGACGTAGACCCAAACTCGAAGCTCATGACCGAAGAGATCTTCGGTCCGGTCTTGCCGATGTACACCTTCCGGACGCTGGACGAGCCGCTCGCCGTCATCAACTCCAAGGAAAAGCCTTTGGCGGTCTACATTTACAGCAAGAGCCAGAGCAACGTAGACCGGATCATCGCAAACACGCGTGCCGGTGGTACTGCGATCAACCACAGCGCCGTTTACTTTTTCAACAACGACCTACCTTTCGGTGGCTCCAACAACAGCGGCATCGGTAAGGGTCATGGGTTTTTCGGTTTCGATGCGTTTTCGAACGCACGTGGGGTGTTCAAGCAGGTGCTTCCCGTCAGCGCGATCGAGCTGATGACCGCCCCGTACACCGCTTTTAAGCAGAAGCTCATCGACCTGAGCATCAAGTTTTTCTAAGCACCCTTTACGGCTCCCCCCAACCGGTGCATCGTCTGGCGCGTTCATGACTCGACAGGCTCCGTGCAAGCACCTTCCGGGAGACGGACTGAAGCGTATTCTTTACGTGGGCCGTCCGGGTCCATTCGAATCGCTTCTCGCCGACTTGGAAAACGTTCCAGGGGCCACACGACTCCCCGGCGATCCGTACCCGCGTCTAGGCTATCTCGAGACTGAAGCTGAATGGGTGCCTGTTTGGGCGGGTTCGGCGGCAGCTGATGCGCTGCGCTCTGCCTATGTGAACCTGTTGGTCATCGACCTTCGCTGGTCCGAAGACTTCGACGCGCGCCTCCACGAGACGCGCCGCCTCATAGAAGAACTCGACCACGCTGAGGACGTGGAACAGCGCTACGGTTTCCATCGCATCGTCGTGCTGCTGTCAGGGCCCGACGCCGCGCGCATCGACGACCTCATCGTGGAACTCGGTGCCGTTGGGATTCGCCACGTCATCCGGCAGGAGTTCGTCGTGAGTGCCGCCCCCTGGTCGCCCGACGCCGAGTATGCGCAACGAGTGCTCGAGCGAACCTGTGTGCTCCTTCAGTCGCGACGAGTTGGCAAGACCGCGCTTTGCGGTGCGGGCGGAGGCATCACGGGGATTTACTACGAGCTCGGAGCCCTCAAGTGCATCGATGACTGTCTCACCAATTGTACGGTGAACGACTTCGACATGATGTTCGGGATCAGCGCTGGAGCCGTGGTCACCAGCCTGCTTTCGGTCGGGTACACCGTGGACGAGGTAATGGCGGCGATCGTTCGCGTGCCCGGAGGGCGCATTCCGCCGATCTCGCTCAGTCTGCTGAAGCTCTCGCACGTCAACCACGAAGACCTTCGGTGGAGACTGAAGAGCGCCCTTTCTACAGGGTTGCGCGCGTTCTGGTCTGCTGCGCGCGGGCGAGGTCAGGAAACCGCCGAGAGCCTTTTCCTCGAGTACACGAGCCTTGTCGGCGCCCCGTTCCATTCGGCGGAGTTCGAGGTCATGCTTCGCGAGCTTCTCGAAGCGGCGGGCAGTGACGACGACTTTCGGAAGGTGCCGATGGAACTGTACATCGGGGCATCCGACCAGGATGAGCGTCGGCACGTTCTGTTTGGCTCTGAAGCGCACGACGGGGTTCCCATCAGTCGCGCGGTTCGCGCATCACTGAGCGTCAATCCGGCGTTTTCATCGGTCTCGATCGACGGACGCTACTACGAAGACGGCGCGATCACGCGTACCTCAAACTTCGCCGAGGCCATCACTCGCGGCGCGACGCTCGTGTTCACCCTCGACCCATTCGTGCCGTACGTGTCGAAGCTGCCCGGGCTCGCCCATCGACGAGGGATTCTCTACAACATCGACCAGGATATTCGTACGATTTCGTTCACCCGATTCGAGCGAGCGCGGAACGCAGTCCTTCGCGAACATCCCGAAGTGAGTTCGTACACGTTCCTTCCATCTAATCGGCTGCGACGGCTCCTCTCGACCAACCCGATGGATCACCGCCCGTACCTTGAGGTGTGGCGTGGTGCGTATCTCTCCGCGCTTCAGCGGATCGATCAGCTTTGCCACCGGCTCCGCGGGGACATGGCGGAACATGGAATGCGCCTCGACACCACCAGGGCAGAGGCGATCGCCGAGCAGCTCCGCCAGGCACGTCCGCTTCGCTTCGAAGACTTTTTCGTCGACGGCGACGTCCGCATTCGACGCCGTCCCTTGATGCAGCCTTCCGTAATCGAGCCGCCGCCCGACCCCGTGACTCTGCAGGTTGCTCGCTGATCGGCCCGCTCTGGGCAGCGGTTTCGTGCGTTGCGGAGTGCGATCGGCAGCGACGCGTTCGTGAGCGCGGACGCGCAAAATCCGCGAGCAGAGGGAACGGCTACGCAGATTATTCGTGCTGAATTTTCGCGAAGTTTTTTTTCTCGGTCAGTGTTTGATTTTGTCGCGGAAATGTAGAAACTCGGCGTTCAAGCGGGCGGTGGGTTGATTATGAAGAAACAGCAATTGCGATCAGGTACGTCGGCTCTAGTCATTGCGCTGGGGCTCAGTCTTGGAATCTTCGGCTGCAGCGACGACAACGGACCGATAGCTGGGTCCGGGGGCGACGGTGGGTCTGGCGGCACGGGCGGTACCGCAGGAGCGGGCGGCGACGGTGGCACCGGCGGCGGCGTCGAGCCTGGCGCGGTGACGGCAACCCCGGCGACCTCGACCTTCAACCCAACCGCTACGGTCGAGTTGACCACCGAGAGCGGCGACCCGATTTACTACACCGATGACCTGACTCCGGTGCTCGACGAAGAGGGCAACCTTCAAGGTGAAGAGTACACCGGGCCCGATCGCGATCACGGAAACCAGCGTGCTCAAGTTTCTCACCGGCACGCCCGGTGATTACACCCCCGAGCAGTCCGAGGGCTACACCCTCACCGAGACGCCGATCCGTGCCGAGTGGGCGAAGAGCGGTCACGGCGACCTCACCGCGGAAGCTTGGCGTCACTGGGACGCAGACGGCGAAGTGCCGAGCCGCTGCGCCAAGTGCCACGGGCCGCAGGCCAACGACCCGGTGCCGCCGCCCTACGTCGGATTCCTCGAGTACGCGGCCACCAGCGCCAACACCCTCGCGTCGCCGCTTCCGCTTGGCATCGACTGCGTGAACTGCCACCAAACCTTCCCGACGATCTACTCGAACCTCGCGCAGTTCGGTCTGCCCGATGGCGCTCTCGAGCCCGTGACGTTCCCGTCCGGCGCAAACCTCTCTCTCTACAGCTCGAGCAACCTCTGCATGGTTTGCCATCAGGGCCGCGAGTCCGGGGTTTCGGTCGCAGACCAGATTGCAGGTCAGGATCCTCCCTACCGATTCCTAAACATCCACTACTACGCCGCAGCTGCGTCGGCGTTTGGCGGAGAGTCCACTGCGGGCTTCGAGTACCCAGGAATGGACTACAAGCCCCGCAACACCTTCCCCTCGCATCCCGACAACTTCTCCAACTGCGTCGGCTGCCATATGAAGAACGCCGAAGGCGGGGAGATGCACACCTGGATACCGGCGGTCGACACCTGCACCACCTGTCATGAGGGCAGTAGCTTCGAGACGCTCAGCGGCACACCGAGCCAGAGCTTCGACAACCTCGAAGATCTCGCGCCGGAGCTCTACGCGGCGATTCAGGACTACGCGGCGAACACCATCGGCACACCAATCGTGTACGACACCAATCGGTACCCGTACTGGTTCGACGACCAGGGCGAAGGCTACTCCCAGTTCGACGCCAAGCTGTTGGGAGCGGCGTACAACTACCAGGTGATTCTGAAAGACCCCGCAGGCTACGTTCACAACGGGATCTATCTCCAGCAGATCGCCTACGACTCCATCGAAGATCTCGGCGGTTCGACCGATGTCGAAGTAGCCGGTCGCGGCGACTTCGGGATCGACGGGTCGGATATCGGTAGCGCCTCGAAGACCCAGCAGTGGGCGCTGAGCGGCCATGCGGCCGCCGCGGGCGAACCCTTCCGTCACTGGGATGGGGACTACGAGGCCGACGGCTACACTCCGGCCGGCATCCCCGGTTCCTGCACCAAGTGTCACAGCACACCAGGCTTCACCGAGTACGCCCAGGACGAGATCACGACGGGAACGGCACCGACGACTACGGTCGATTGCTCTTCGTGTCATCAGAGCTTCAATCTGTTCGCCGATGCGTCAACCCGGTACGACGATCTCGACGCCAACCCGGCCCTCGAGAACGTCTTGTTCCCCTCTGGTCTGACGGCGAGCCTCGGCAACGCGAGCAACATCTGCATGGGCTGCCACCAGGGCCGCGCCTCGACGGTGCAGGTCAACGACGCCGTTTCCAACGGGCAGAACAGCTACCCTTCGTACGACTTCATCAACATCCACTACTATGCGGTGGGCGCCACGCTGTTCGGAACCGACGTGAAGGGTGGGTACGAGTACGACGGCAACACCTACCGAGGCCAGAACACCTTTGTCGGCCTTCACACAGAAGAAGAAGAGAGTCGGGCCCTCGTCGACTGCATCGGCTGTCACATGAACTCGTCGGAGGACGAAGACAGCCAGGGTAAACACACCTTCCTGCCCGAGGTGGCGGACTGCAACCAGTGTCACAGCGGCCAGGAGTTCCAGGACCTCAGCGGCTCGCCCGGCGACAACTTCCGTGAGATCAACGTCTTGAAGGAGGATCTGTATGCCGCCATTCAGGACTACGCGGTCAACGGACTGCCGACGGCATCACCGGTCTGCTACGACCCCATCGCCTATCCATACTGGTTCCAGCAGAGCTCAACGGGCGATTGTTTGGCTTCGTTCCCGAACCGCTACCGTGACTTCGACTTCGACATGCTCACGGCAGCATACAACTTCGTGACTTCGGACAAGGATCCGGCCGGCTACATCCACAACGGAGGCTACATCGAGCAGCTTCTGTTCGACTCGACGTGCCTGATGGGTGGTACCCCGCGTGTGGTCACGGTCCCAGGCAGGCCGACGAGCTGCCCATAGGGCGAAGGGGCTGCGCTGCTCATCGAGCAGCCGTGGCCCGGGACGCGTCTTCATGCTTGAAGGTGCGCCCCGGATGCATATGATCGGCATCATGCTTCCACGTGGCAGCTCTTGGCTCTGGGCACTGCCCTTGGTCGCGATGGTCGCGGGCGCTTGCCAAGGAGACACGGGTCCACAAGGCCCGCAGGGCCCGCCCGGTGAACAGGGCCCCCCAGGCGAGAGTCCGGACTCAGGACTGGTCCCTGAGCCGTTCGGCCTGGTTGGGTACATAAGGGAGCCGAACATGGCGCCCGTCGGAGGGGGTACGGTCTACCTCGTTCCCGCGACCGACGTCGAAGAGCTCTCTCAAACCCCTATCGACATCTTCTTGTCGCCCGAGCAGACCGAGGCGCTCGAGATCGACGAACCGATCGAAGACCTCCTCGACACGAAGGGCGACGGCTACACCCAGGCCGAAGTGGACGGCAACGGCGTCTATCGTTTCGCGAACCTCCCGGAGGGCAGCCATTTCGTGGTTTGGGTGCCCGCGTCCGGCGACGACGATCATCTGCCCGGAGGGGACAGCGGCGTCGTCGCGTTCGACAGTGACTCCCTCATCGGCATGCAGATGGACATCCGCGTCACGGGGCGGCCCGGGGCCGGGGCGACGTACGTCGGTTCCCCGACCTGCATGGGCTGCCATGGCCTTCACAGCACGGCGCGGACCGCGCACAACGTCGGGCTTCAAGTGCCGGGTGTTCGTTCGTTCCTACAAGACGTCGAGCCCTGGCCAGACTTCGACGCGGCTCTCGAGCTGTTCGACACCAACTCGACGACCCTCTACTACTACGACTGCAACGCGGCGAGTCTCGAGGTGGCCAAATGCCGTGTCGATGATCAGCCTCCCGCGGGTGCGGTCGCCTTCACCATCAACCTGCGTCGTGACCCGACGAAAGAACTCGGTGACCTGGGCGCCTACTACGTGGAGCTGGTCGACGGCGCGACCGAACGGTACGACGTCGTCCTGACCTACGGCGGCGCTCTCGGCAGGCAGCAGTACCTGACGCGCCGGGTCACGGCCGACGGGAGTGGGTTTAGCTACTTCGTGCTGCCGATTCAGTACAACTACCAGGGTGACTTCGCGAATCCGGACCCGCGTGATTGGCCCTGGACCGACTACCGCTCGGACCTTTGGTACGACTTCGGTGGCGGCGCGCTGGCGGAGCCGCCCAACTCCGAGTCGTTCGACAACAATTGCGCGGGCTGCCACTTCACTGGGTACGAGCTAAGCGGCAGTGAAGCGAGCGGCTGGTCGGCTCACGCAGTCACCGACCCCGAAGGCGCCTTCGACTACGACGGGGACGGAAAGCCGGAGCTGATCAACACTGGCTGCGAGTCCTGTCACGGACCAGGCTCAGAGCACTTGGAGCTCAACCCTCGCGCCGGCTACATCGTGTCGCCGAGTCTGCTCACCCCAGGCCGCCAAGCGATGCTGTGCGGCACCTGTCATTCGAGACCGGTGGGCATCGGTGCGGGCATGACCGGCTTGCCTTTGTCGGAAGACGCACAGATGCCTCCCCCAGGGATTCGGCGGCGCGACTTCGCGCCCGCGTTCACGACTCGGGTCGGCGGCGCACCTGTCGACTTCTTCGCCTCAGGGGATGCGCGCGTCGACTATCAGCAATACTCCGACCACCTTCGTTCTCGGCACTACCGAAACCCGGTCCGACTTGCGAGCTGCACGGGTTGCCACAACCCCCATGTCAACGACCAAGACATCGCGGCGATGGATCCGACCGCCAGTCCGAATACCGTCTGCACCACCTGCCACAGCGAAGCGGTCAACCCGGAGCTGTATCCCGTGGCGCAGCATGCAGCCGATGCCACTGGCTTCCAAGGGCACGCGAGCCTCCCAGAGTTCTTTGGCCCTTATACCTGCACCCAGTGTCACATGGTGCCGACTGCGCGATCCGGCGCTGCGGTCCCAGCGCTGCTCGACATCAACGGTAGCCCGCCGGTTCAGTACTATTGGAACGACACGGCAAGCCATCGCATGACGATCACCCAGTGGGAAGGTGGGCAGCCGCAGCAGCCTCTCGCCTTCACCAACGAGTGCGGTGAATGTCACGCCGAACTCCTACCCAACGATCCCGCGATCCCATGATCGGCCGGGCACACCGGCGCTGGGCTGCCGGGCTTTGCGTGGCGGTCCTCGGTGTTGCTGCGTGCAACGAAGCGCGCGACGTGGCCCAGGTGCCCCTCGCGTTTGCCGAAGTCGACCCGATTCTCCAGGAGGGCTGCGCCGACTGCCACAGCGGGCTCGACGCGGAGGCCGACTACCGCGTCGACGACTATTTCACGACCATCCGGTGTATCCCGGATCCCGAAGGGCAGCCCGCGACCCTGCCTGCCGATGAAACGGCGCCGATCTTGGCGGTTCTCCAGCAGCCTAGTCACGCCGGGCTGCTCGACCAGAACGACACATCGACTCTGACGAGTTGGGTCACCGAGGGTGCGTACCCCGACGACGACAGCACGCATCCAGGCCAGTGGAACGACCCACGCGCCGAGGACTGGCACGGCGCCTACCTGCGATCGACTGACTGGGAGCCCATCATCGACCCCGAACGCGGGGATGCGTGCGGTCTCTGTCATGAGGGCTCACCGGCGCCCGTCGACACGGTCACGGCCTATCCAGCGGGTGCGACGGACTGCACCAGCTGTCACGATCTGCCCGGCGGCGTTATGGCGTGTGGCACCTGCCACGGCGATGGGCTCCGAGCCTATCCCCCGCGCGACCAGTGCTACTTTCGAGGGCCTCCCGAGGGCTATGCGCACGCGCCCCACGCCGAGTCGACCGCGAACAATCCAAGCGGCCTCGAATGCCAGGCCTGCCACTTCGGCGAGGACTACTCGATGCTCGGCGGAGCGCACGGCAACGGCGCCGTCGATGTTGTGTTCCAGCCCGCCTGGGGTCCCAATGCCGTCTACGATGTAGACACGCAGGCATGCTCGACGAGCTGCCACATGCGCGGAGGGAACACGCCTGAGGTCGCGTGGAACGAAGAAGGGCTCGAGCTCGACTGCAGCGCGTGCCACCAAAACCCGCCGGTCGGACACGCGCAGATCGCCTGCAACAATTGTCATCGGGGTATCAACCCCGCGGGGACGCGCCTTACGCCCGAAGCGCCACACATCAACGGTCGAGTCGACGCCTTCTAGGCGCTAGGTCACTGCCACTGAGTGGGCATCAGCGCCGCTTGGCCGCTGATGAACGTGTGGCAGCCAGTGCAACGCTTGGCCGTCGGTTCGTGGTCGGCGATGTCTTCATGGCAGGTCATGCAGGTCTCGCGGTCTGCGCGCGCCCTCGATATGTGCACGTCGTGACACGAGGTGCAGTCGGTGTGACCTGGCGCTTCGAAGCCCGCGGGAAGTCGATGCAGACCCGGCAGTCCCGCCATGGCGTGACAGGTCGTGCAGGATTGCTGCGCCGAGAGCACGCCTCCCTTGTGCGGTTCATGACAGGACGCGCATTCCTGGTGACCCGAAGGACTCGAGGCGAGAATCTCTTCATGGCAGCTATCGCAGCCGACCGGGCCCGTGAGCGCGTGCGCGGTGCCCGTGTGACATGACTCGCAGCTCTGATGACCCTCATTGCGGCTTGTGAGGGTCACCTGCTGCTGATGGCACTGCACGCAGAGTTCGCGTTCGGTCAACGACTGTAGGTCGAAGCCGTGCGGCTGATGGCAGCTCGTGCACGTCGCCCCGCCTGCGTGAAACGCGCGGTCGGACCGAGCGTCTTCGTGGCAGCTCGAGCATTCGAGCGCGACCGCAGAGAGCTGCTGCCGCTGCTCGGGGTGAGGCACATGGCACGAGATGCAGGCTTCGCCTTCTGCCAAGGGGTGCGTTGAGGCGACATCGTCGTGGCATCCGGCGCATGTAGAGTCTCCTGCGGCCCGGACCGCGTGGGGCTCGTGACAGCTCGCGCAATCTCTGTGCGCTGCGGCGGTGCGCTCGGCGAGGACGTTCGTCCTCCTGTGGCAGCTTTCGCAGCTTGCCGCCTTGGTCGCGGTGAACTCGTGCGCCTCGTGACAGGTGGCGCACGAATTGTGACCCCCAGCGAACGTTGCCGTGAGCGCGACCCTCGGCTTGTCTTTGGCGTGGCATTTCATGCACGACGCGGCTTCGGTCGCGAGCTGATGTCCTCCGTGGCAGTCCACGCATCCGCCGCTGAGTTCTGCGCGCCCGTGCTCGAGACCGATGCCAGTGTGACAGCTGGTGCAGTTGCCCAGCGTATCCCCGATGGGCTCATGAGGATGATGGCAGCTCTCGCAGGTGATGTCGTTGTGCATCGCGAGACCGGCGTGTGTCTCGGTATCGAAGGGCCCGTGGCACCGAGCGCAGTCCCAGGCGCTTGCGATCGGGCTATCGAACTTGAAGGCGTGGCAGGCCAAGCATTCGGTCGGCTCGGCCTCGCTCCCCACGTGCGCGATGGCTGCCTGTTCCTCGTGACACGAAGTGCACATCCCGATGTCGACCTCGCTGAAGTCGGTTCTGCCGGGGTCGTGGCAGTCGTTGCACTCCACGCCGAAGTTGATCACGTGCAGCGAGTGACCAGGCGAGAAGCGGTCGTACGGCCAGCTGTCGCCAACGACTCTCGGCGCCGGTACGTTTCGTTCCGCCACCACCGTCTTCACGTTCTTGCTGAGTCGCATGAACAGCGCACCCCCGACGACGCCGAGCGCTCCCAGGATGGCGATGACGATCCAGGCCCGCTTCATAGCCCGCCTAGGTGGCACATTCGGCACGGCAGGTCGTTGAACATGTCCAGCCTGCTGTTGAACCCGGGCGGATGTGGATTGCCGCCAGGGCCGCCCACCCGATGACATCCGACGCAAAGCATCTCGCCGGCTCCGCCGTGGCAGCTCGCACAGCCCACGGGATCGAGGCGCGCCTCCGTTCCGTGCAGGTTCATGCTGCCCGGAGGTCCCGACCATCCGGGAGGGTGCGGGTTGCGTGGAGCGGCGCTCTCAGGGCCGACCCCGACCCGGTTGTGACAGTCGACGCAAAAGAGCGGGCTGTGACAGACGGTGCACGCACCGGGATCTGCGACGGCCTGCATGTCATGCACCGCTATGAAGTTCGCGCGGTGCATCGACGGACGGAGTGGATCGTCAAACGCGAGACGCGAGGGAATCGTTGGAGCGGTCACCCCGTGACAAGACGCGCACTGCCGCTGCGTGTGACAGGTCGTGCACAGGTCTGCTTGAGCGGCTGCCTGCACTCCATGCTCGCGCAGAAAGTCTCCGTCGTGAATCACGTGGCTCTCGGGTCGCGCCACCTCGGCCGAGAGCTCCACGTGGCAGCTATCGCAGTCGCGGGTGTCCCACTGGTCTTTGTGCGCGTGGCAGCTGAAGCAGGTGGGATGCTTTGTCCGCACATATCCGTCGTCGGCAGTGACGTTGACGTGGCAGCGGATGCAGTCGCCGGCCCCTTCCTCGTTGTGCACGGCGTGCGAGAATCGCATGTGCTCTTTGGCGGTCGCCGCGGCGCGACGGGTGCGCGCGCGTCCATGGCAGTTTCCACACGTATTCGGATCGTGAGGCTCCGAGTGACACTGCACACAGTCGGCCGTCGTTGGAAAGTGTAGGGGGCCCGTCGACCCAGCGTCTTGAATCCCTGCATGGCATTCGACGCAGTTGATCCCCTCGAGGACATGGGCTCGATGCTCGAACGGCCAGTCCTGCTTGTCCTGTTCGAGGCCGAGGATCTTCGCGCAGCCGGTCGTCGTGACCAGCAACATGATTGCTATCGTTGCCAAAGCTCGCGCAGTCATTTCTTAGGCCATTCCGCGACGTAGGAAACACGTGCAAGGGCTCGGACTTCGTACCGCTCGGTCGGGTTCGAGCTGGCTTCGCAGGCGGCCGCCACGGCCCACCGCGGCGTGGGCTGCCATCGGAGCGCAAGCCGTCCCCAGGGCCAAACGTTGCCTTGTCCGGGCTCGGGATTGTCAGGAAAGATGATCTCGAACTCCGGCATGATCGCGACAGTCGTATCGAAGTCTTCGTAGACCGGGATCACCGCGGCCATTCGAAGGCCGGTCCACTGTGAGCTAGCCACCGACTGTCTGCGAAGCTCGCCGAGGATACTTCCCTTGCCCTCGTCATCGGTTCGAAGAACACCCCGCATGAAACCGGTCCAACCATACTGATCCTGGGCGTTGCGAAGCGCGGCGTCGATCCACAGGTCGAGACGCGGAGCGGCGCGATAGTTGAGGTTTCCTCCGGCCGCCAGCGTTTCCGGATCTCCGAGCACGGTGAAAAGTGAGGTCTGCTGAATCATACGAGTCGGAGACCGCTTGGTGACATAGACCTCTCCTCGCACCGCCTTGTTTGCGGTTTGCGCCGAGATGGTTCCGAGTACTTCGGCGAGGCCCGGGTTGACCAACTCCCAGGAAAATTTAGCCGCCATGTCGAGCCAATGCGCGATGCGCAGCGAAAAGTCGGCCCCGACTTCTTCGTCAGAGGCCTGGCCGGCGTTCCGACGGTTGTAGTAGGAGGCGCCGATGACGCCACGCTTGCCGAGCCCTTGAGAGACCCGACCACCAACCATCCAGTCGGCTGCTCGCCCATTGATGTCCGGCTCGACCGGCACCCCGCCAAAGACTTCGAAGTGGGTCTTGGAGGGGGCCCGCAGAGTCACGTGGCCGCCGTCGAGCTGCACGGCACGAACCGCGCCTGTCGACATGATGAATCGGCCGACTCGGGTATCGCTAATCCCGCGGGGGTCGCGGACCTTCATCGTCACGATGAGAGCTTCGAAGGTCGCGGCGGTGTCGAAACCAAACTGAGGTGCGCCGACGCCGCCCCATACGAGCGCCTCCGCGTCGACGTAGGGGTACTTACGGGTCGACCCCTCGACGAGCAGGAGTCCGTAGTTCGGTCCGGCTTGGCCCCAGAGCTCTGCCCCCAGCCGATGTGGCTGTGCATGCGCGTGCAAGGGGTGCGCGACCGCGCTGATCCCCAGCAGCGCAAGCGTTGCGGCTGCCGCGACAGCCCACCGGCCGATCTTCCTGCTTGCAATCCGCGCGGGAGTTGGACCATGGTTTGAGCGTCGTGACCGCCGCATTGCGCGGGCGACCCAACTCTCATGCATTTTTCCCCACTCTCCTGGATTGCCCTTGGCTGCGCCGTCATCGCGGCAGTCATCATGGTGCTTTATCTCGTGTACCGGCCGCCTCTCGACGCGAAGACGCGCGCGCTGCTGTTTCTCGGCCTCGGAGTCCTGCCGATCGCGGCGGCTCTCGTCGGGAACGTCGAGGGTCTTCAGGCGACTGAGCATCAAGAGTTCTGCGGAAGCTGCCATACGATGGACCTGCACATCGCGGATGCGAACGATCCGGACAGCATGGGACTCGCCGCGATTCACTCTCGCACGGAGAAGTTCGGGGACAAGAGCTGCTACGTTTGCCACAAGGACTACGGAATGTACGGCTACGCCCTCACCAAGCTCGGTGGCATGGGGCACGTCTACTACTACCTCACTGATTATGCGTGGGAAAGCGCGGAAGAGACGCTTCCCAGGGTTCACATCGCCAAGCCGTTCAAGAACCAAAACTGCATGCAGTGTCACAGCACCAGCGGGCGCATCTGGACGGACATCCCCGACCACCGAGGCCTCCTCGAGGACCTTCGCGCCGGAACGACGAGCTGCGCGAGCAGTGGATGTCATGGGTATGCACACCCCTTCAGCAAAAAGGACGAGGACGATATCTCCGCTGACGTGCAGCAGCTCCGCGACACGCTCACGACACCTGAGGGAACATGATTGAACGCTTGAAGCGAATGCTGAGCGAAGCCTCGCGCCGACGCATGCTGACGGCCTCGTGCGTACTCGGGCTCATCGGGCTTGCGCTCATGACGTGGTCGCTTTTCGACCAGGGGTGGATCCCCGTGATGATGGCGATGTCGGTAGGACAAGGCATCGGAACGCTATCATTCGTACTGTTCCTTCTGGTAGTGATTATCGACCTGAGGCGAGCGACTTTTCGACCATCGATTCCGCCTGAGAGTAGAACTTCCGACGACAGCCGCAGCTGAGCGCATCGGCGGCGCCGCCTCGCGCAAATCGTTCGCTCCCGGCTCGTTTGGGGGTCGTTTTCCTACGGCGGCGCTGGTACTGTTTGCCTCGCGATGAAGCAGACCAAGTTCACCCTCGAAGAACGAGAAATCCCGGAGCGTTGGTACAACATCGTTGCGGATATGCCCAACAAGCCGCTCCCGCCGCTCAACCCTGCCACCCGCGAGCCCATCGGTCCTGAAGCACTGGCGCCTCTGTTTCCGATGAAACTCATCGAGCAGGAGGTGAGCGAAGAGCGATGGATTCCGATTCCCGAACCGGTGCGAGAGCTCTACGCCCGG
Organism: uncultured delta proteobacterium; assembly: GCA_963845195.1. Taxonomy (GTDB): domain Bacteria; phylum Myxococcota_A; class Polyangia; order Polyangiales; family Houyiibacteriaceae; genus SG8-38. The sequence continues at coordinate 56,385 of CAWJRH010000001.1, read as the reverse complement.
TGGCGCCCTTCACCGCTCTATCGTGCGCACGGACTCGAGAAGGCTCTCGATACCCCCGCGCACATTTACTACAAGTACGAAGGCGTTAGTCCGGCGGGTTCTCACAAGCCGAACACGGCAGTCGCCCAGGCGTTTTACAACAAGGAACAGGGCGTCAAGCGCATCACGACTGAAACCGGCGCCGGGCAGTGGGGGAGCGCGCTCAGCTTCGCGTGTCAGCACTTTGGAGTGGACTGCGAAGTCTACATGGTGCGCATCAGCTACGATCAGAAGCCGTACCGCAAGCTGATGATGAACACATGGGGCGCCGACGTGATTGCGTCGCCAAGCGATCGCACCGAGGCGGGACGATCGATCCTCGCCAAGGACCCCGACTCCCCCGGCAGCCTCGGCATCGCGATCTCCGAGGCCGTGGAACGCGCAGCAAGCGATCCGGACACCAAGTACTCCCTAGGCAGCGTGCTCAATCACGTACTCATGCACCAGACGATCGTCGGGCAAGAAGCGATCCTGCAGATGGAAAAGGCGGGTGAGCTTCCTGACGTGATCATTGCGCCCTTTGGCGGCGGCTCGAACTTCGCCGGGCTGTGCTTTCCGTTTCTCAGGCTGAACTTTGCTGAAGGCCAGAACATTCGATGTCTCGCAGTCGAGCCGACCTCATGTCCAAAGCTTACGCGCGGGGTCTTTCGCTACGACTTCGGAGACACTGTAGGCATGACGCCGCTGCTACCCATGTACACGCTCGGACACAATTTCGTCCCAGCGAAGATTCACGCGGGTGGTCTTCGCTATCACGGGGCGGGTGTGATGGTCAGTCAGCTACTGCATGACAAGCTCATCTCTGCCGAGGCCGTCGATCAGATTGCTAGCTTCGAAGCAGGCGTCCTGTTCGCGCGCAGCGAGGGCATCATTCCTGCGCCCGAAGCCAACCACGCGATCGTATCGGCGATTCGCGAAGCAAACGAGGCCAAGGCCGAAGGACGCAAACGCGTCATCCTCTTCAACCTATGCGGCCACGGCAACTTCGACATGTCGGCCTACGAGGCTTACTTTTCCGGCAAGCTTGACCGCCACGAACTCAGCCAGGCCGAAGTCGACGCCGCGATCGCGGATATGGACACACCGGAAATCCCGACGGCTGCGCAGTAGTCGACGCGTTCAGTTGCGCGCACCCACCGCAGAGTTTAGCTACCGGCCGGGCGCCCGCTCGGCTTCTAGGCCTGTGAACTGACTGCCCGACTCGCGCCAACTCTGCCAAGGAAACACGATGGCCGAGATGATTCCGGCACCAGCCCAGGCGCCAAGCACGAGCCATGCTCCGGTTGGACTGGGTGCCTCCATCCGGGCGAGCACTGCGAATCCAGCAAGACAGGCCATCGTCTTGTAGACGACGAGATACTGAAAGAACACGACGTAGCGGAGCGGCCAAATCACGCCGAGGGCGAACATTGCGCCTTCCCCAAGAATAGCCCCTCCGTAAATAGCTTCGACGAACGGATCGCCTCCGACGCCCATGCCTTCCCAGTAGGAGCCAGGGTCGATGGTCATCCAGGCGCCAAGGAGAAACGAGCTGACCGCGAACAACGCACAGGTCGCACGAATCACTGAGACACGCTTTTCCGAGAGAAGAGTCGGGGTCATCGACGCACCATAGGGAAGTCGGGGTCCATTCGGCAAGTCATCCCGACACCCGCAGGAGCGAAGGGAGGCGTTCGAGAACGCCGATCTCTGCATCTTCAAGAGTCTGACCGATCGAGATTACGTCGAACTTTCCATGCGCTTCGAGCGGGCCGAGATTGTAAAAGATGAAGCGGCCCTGCCCGGTGCTCGCCTCGAAAAGGTCGGCGCCGACCATGGCGAGGAGGTCGGTGAAACGCGCTCCGATGAGCTCCGGGAACACGACATCCTGCGCCCGGTACGCGGGTCTGGGTCCAGGAATCAGCCGATCGAGCAGGCTCATCGGCGCGCTCGTTCCGCCCCAGCGGCCGTTGCACTCCGTGAAGACATGCGCAAACTCGCCCCAGGGGTTGCCGGATACCAGAAAATCGAACGAGCAGCGCCCCACGTATCCGAGCTCCTGGAGCGCGATGCAGACCAAGAGCGAGTCTCGGGCGAGCTTCGCATTTACCTCGGCGGGAAGCGACGACGGGCGGCTACCGACGAACATCCGTTCTTCTCCGGAGAGGATCTGCTCGTAGACGCCATCGAGTCGGGGTTCCCCGAGTCCACGCGGTGGGATCCATAGCTGCGTCGACGGCGATAGATCGGTTTCGAGCCAGGCGACTGTCAGGATCTCTTCGCCTTCGGGCCATTGCGTGCGATCGAGGAACGCGTCGACGCACCGCTCGGCGAGGTGCGGCTCGCTCACGTCTTCGGCGCGGAAGACGGCATTGCCCATCGCCGAGGCACATCGGGTCCGCTTGAGTCCCACCCGCCGATGTTGTTCCGCCATCGAGCGCAGGTCGGATGCGACGTCGGCACGTGTTCGTGAGACCCGGGTTTCGACGAGCGCTTGGCTTCCGAGCACACGGGTGACCAGCTCGTCGAACGCGGCCTTGTCGTTTGCGATCCAGGTGACTGGCGGAGGCGGCGCGAGGACCCGAACCTCGGCTCCGCTGTCCGCGGCCAGGATGGCGGCCAACTCCCATACGTCCTCGATGCCCATGTACGGATGGATCGAAAAGCGTCCTGCGTTCGCGGCGGCCTCGCTAAGGCGTTTGCGGGTGGCCCCGGCGCCGCAGGCACGCGCTACGGAGATCGCCGGTCCCACCGGCTCGGCGATGAGGTGCTCTGGTCTGCCCATGCCCAGAATCTCTTGGCAGTACGCCTCGTATCCCGGGGAGGCGGGCGTCACGGTCGCGTACATGTCGTCAGTTCCAGCGCGGAGGCGGCCGCGGTGCTGGTACTCCTCCACGCCTGCGATATCGACGAGGAACGGAATCCCTGAGACGTCGTCGAGCTGAAGGCTTGGATGAGCGCCGCCGCCCACGACCCAGCGGTGCGCCTCGTACGCGTGCAGTTTTGGCTCGAGGCCGAGCTCGGCCGCGAACCCATGCGCGGCCGCTCGTGCCGCTTTCGCGTTGATCGCGTCGATCGACGACACCAGATCCGAGGCCCCTACTTCTCGGTCGACTCTGCCGGGCCCGAGGGCGGCGCATACTCGTGAAGAAACCCGTCGAGCGAAGCCCAGTAGACGTCGGAATCGCTCCAGCGTAGCCATAGCGCGCTCGAACCGTGTCGACCGAGTGACGCCGGCGTGAAGAGCACCTTCCTCTGCGCTGGGACGGCGTCGAAGATCGGTTTGACCTGTTCACGCTCAGTCTTGGAAGACGTGACGAATACTGGGACGTTCACTTTTCGTGCGAAGGCTCTGACGTACGTTTCAGACTCTGCGTTCGCGAAATACTCGCCGGGCGAAAACGACACGACCGCGTCGACATGCTCGGGTCGTTCCGCAGCGAGTCGAAAGACCAGCGCCGCCGAGTAGGAGCTGCCCCACACGATGATTCGCTCAGGCTTGATGAACCCTACGGCGTACGCAAGCGCGGCTTCCAGATCTGCGTATGCATCGAGGTACGTCGTCTCGAGCTTCTTCTTCCGCGCGCGTCGATAGGTTTCGTTGGGCACACCGTTCACAGCCTTGCCCGAGCGCTGATCGACGGCCATGACCTGATATCCGCGCTCTCGAAGCTTGGGTGCGATTTCTCGGTACTCTCCGCGGCTCCACCCTGCCTGGTGGAACAGGAGCACGAGGGTCTCCGAATTGCTCGGGTAGAGTTCGCCTCTCGCGTGAATTCCCCCTTCTGCAGGGAAGTCCACCTGGTTCTTCGGCAACTCAGCTTCGACGGTCAGGGCGAACAGGTTCAGCGCCGCAACCAAGGTCAGATGCCCGATGACTCTTTTCATTCACTTTCTCAGTCGACCTCGAGGACGACTTTTCCTCGGGTGCGCTTCGTTTCGATGTGGCGGTGCGCCTCGGCAGCAGCGCTCATAGGGAAGGTTCTGTCGACCACCACCCGCAGCTCTCCCCCGTCTATGCGCTGTCGGAGCCAGTCGAGCTGACGTCTCCGCGAGCGCACGATCACGAGCCGGGCGCGTTTCTTGCTGAAGGCGGTTCGCACTACGTCTTGAAGCAGCTGCGCGCTCGGGACGGTGTGCACGTAGCGCCCTGACGGCTTGAGAAGATGTTTGATTTTGTCGAACTGATAGTTGCCGAAGACGTCGTAAAAAACGTCGAACTGTTCGAGGAGGTCGACGAGAGTGGTGTCGGTGTAGTCGATGACGCGATCCGCTCCGAGCTCACGAACGAGGTCCGCATTGCGGTGGCTACACACCCCAGTGACTTCGGCTCCGAGAAGTTTCGCGATCTGCACCGCGAACACGCCCACGCCCCCGGATGCACCGTTGACCAACACGCTCTGCCCAGCCGTCAGATGGGCGTCGTCTCGAAGTCCCTGAAGCGCCGTTTGGGCTGCAAGCGGGACGGCGGCTGCGATCGACAGGTCGATCGACGTCGGCGCGAGTGCGAGCTGGTTCGAGTTCACAGCGGCATACTCTGCGTAGGCGCGACCGGCGAAATCGTTGATCATGCCGAAGACACGGTCGCCCACGGAGAGATCCGCGCCCGGAGCGGCCTCGACGACTTCGCCTGCAATGTCGTGACCAACGATCAGCGGAAACCGCCTTCCAGTCATGACTCGGAACTTACCCTTGCGAACGATGACGTCCTTCGGGTTCACGCCGATGAATCGTGTGCGGACGAGCACCTGGCCTTGGGCTGGCACCGGCCTTGGAACCGACGCCTCGTGAAGGACTTCAGGGCCTCCGTAGCGGTCGATCACGATCGCCCGCATCTCGAGCTCCTGGTGAAGATGTCGACCGTACTGCGGCAGTTTGCTCATCGGCCGGAGCGGGTGTCGTACCGGTAGAGGAAAAGCCCGGACAGGATCTTCGGGGCGAAGAACGTGCTCTTCTCGGGCATCACGATGTTCGCATCGTCGAGACCCGCGTCGGCCACCGCCATGAGTTCGTCGAGACCGACGGGATGTAGGGCCACAGCCATGTCGTAGTCGCCTCGGTCGACGACCTTCATCATCTGGTCGAGCGCCGCTTCGGAGTAGTAGTCGAAGTGCTTCGAGTCGGCGATCATGTCGTGTGTGAGCCCGAGCTTCGGATAAAGTTCTCGCTCCAGAATCGAACAGTCCAGGCGGCCCACCACGTCGTCGGGCACTTCCGCGGCGGCCAGTTCGTACGTCCCGGCTTTGGTGTAGATGCAGAAACGATGCTTGGCGGGAGTAGCGAAACGTTCGACCGGTTCGAGTGCGAGCTCTCCTTGGATATCGGCGAACGAACGCACGCCGTTGATCACCCGGTTGTAGGCCTGGATGACGGCGGCCTCGGTGATGTAGGTGAGAAAGCGCGTCTGATCGTTGAGCAGGCTCGCGTGATATCGGTGATGGCCGTCGGCGATGTAGAGCGGTTTGGTCATCAGAGCTGCTTGGATCGCCTGTCCGGTGTCGCTCGTTTCGAGCACTCGCCAGACCTTGTTGACGATGCCCTCAAGTTCGCTGTGTCCCCCGAAATCGCTGGTGAACTCGTACAGCGGAGGGGCTTGCTTCGCATCGTCGAAGGCGCCGCTGAGCTGGGCCCGCGTGAGCGTGAACACCGGCCCGATGTGTAGGCCGGTGGCTTGGCGCACGGAGATGCGGCCTTTGACCTTGTCGTCGAAGGTCTTCTCGTGACGAATCACCTGACGTTCTTCGTAAGGTGACACCTCAGCGGACGCGAACACGCCGGTGCGTTGGCCGCCCGTCCAAGTCTGCTCGTACACGTAGTAGGCAGGCTCGTCATCTTCGACCAGCAGGCCCTCTGAGGCGAGTCTTTGTGCCGCACTCTGCGGGTCTGGGCCAAGGGTGATGTGAAAGAGGGACTGAGGGTTCTGCTGCAGCTGGGCTTCCAGCGGCGTGCCGGGCTTGATTACGTCGTACGGGGGAGACGCGATTTCTGCGGCATGCGCTGGGTCGGGACGGAGTCCAGTGAGTCCAAAAGTGGCGACCATGGTGACCTCCTCAAAGGCGCCTTGCGATCGCATATCACCCTCAGAAGTCAAGAGGCCCGGCGATGCTGGCCGAGCCGGTCAGGTAGGGTCTGCCAGGCGCAGGGTGCCGCGATCGCCGTCGAGTATTACGTAGTCGCCGGTGCGAAAGCGAGACGTGGCTACCCTAAGATTGACGACTGCGGGCAGTCCGTACTCACGCGCCACAACAGCCCCGTGGGAGACCGCACTTCCGACGTCCGTGGCCAAGCCGGCGATAATGCTGAAGTACGGTGTCCAGCCAACATCCGTGATGGGAGCGACCAGAATTTCTCCGGGTTCGAGTGCCGCTGCATCCTCCAGGCTGGCGACCACGCGCGCTTTGCCCGCGACGATGCCGCGGCTTACCGGCTTGCCGATGAGCGCACCGTCTTCGGCTTCCATGGCACGCGGCACGATCGGCTCGGGGCGCCCTGAGAACACCTGAGGAAAGTGGAGAGGCATCTGGTAGTCGAGGACTTTGCGCCGAGCGGCGGCTCGAGCAGACAGTTCCTTCGTTCCGTCGAGCAACTGCCCTAGCTCTTCGTGCGTCAGAAAGAACACAGCGTCCGGGTCGGGCAAGAACCCCTCGTCGGTCATCCGTTGCCCAAGCTCGCGGTACCCCTGCTTGAACTGGGTCGTCACGGCGACGAGCCCTGATTTGGTGTGTTCGCGGAACCGCACGGCCGCGTGGGCAAGTGGCATCAGCCGAGCGAGCACCGGATGCTTCGGATCGACAAGCGCGGCGTCGTGGGAAGCGGGACGCTCCGGCTTGGACGCGTTCAGACGTGCGCGAAGCCCCACCTGCAAAGAAGTAATGACCGGATTCGGATCGAGAGCCCACCCCTTCTGGCGAAGCTCGAGCTCGCGGACGGCGCGGTGTCCGTGCCTCCGGAGATACGCAGCGAACTCTCGTCCTGCATCGCCCGAGGCCTCGGATTGCAGCCACGCCAGTGCCACGGCGCCGTCAGCTTCTGCGAAATACCTTTCGACTTCAGGCTGAAGAAGAAGGCGATCGAGGATTCGTTCCACGCCGGCCGCGATGTCTGCGCTCTCGACGTTGCTTGCGCCTGCGAGCATCTGCGCCACCTCCGCATGGTGCTCGACCGTCGGTTCCTCTCCCTTGGCTAGGATCCCGAGCAGGATCGGGCTGAGCGCGCCCGAGGCGGCAGAAGATAAAAGATGCAGCTCGTAGGCTTTCCAGACCGCGTCGAGCTTGGCGTCCAGCTGGCGATAGTAGTCGACAGCCTTCGCGGAAGTCGGCAGTTCCAGGCTTTCGACGAGAGCGTCCATCTCTTTGCCGTGTTTCGAGGCCGAAAGCAGAAGGCCGAAGTAGCGCGCGCCGTTGACCGCTCGCTTGAGCGGCGGCGCCGGTTCGGGCTCCTCGAGCTCCTCGATGTCGCGGCCACATAGCGCCATGCACATTTGCGCCTTGGTCGAGCCGGCGACATCGCCGGCGAGCGCGGCAAGGGTATTGAGATTCAGGAAGAGGTGACCGAAAAAAATCGCCACGTAGCGAAGATCGTCGGTTTCTGGAACGTCCGATCCCATTCGCCGGTACATGCGCCGCATGCCGAGGTCGATGCCGCGTCCCGTGACCGAATAGGTGAGCGGGGTGACGGCTCCAGGCATCATCTCTCCGATGTTTGCCCAGGTGTACACTGCGTCCGGAGCGGGACTGGTGTCGAGTTCGTTCGGATCGGCAGGAAGCTGAGTGATCGGGCGTGCCTGCAGCCAGTAGAGGCGGCCGTAGCGGTCGATCGCCCATTCCATGTCGAGCGGTTCTCCTGATTTCTTTTCGGCGTCGAGAGCGCCCTCTACGAGTGCCGCGATCTGCGCGATATCGAGACAAGGAGAGTCGCCCTGCAGCTCGCAGGCGAGCACCTCGCCGTCCCGTGCGACCCGCCAGTGGTCAGGCGTCGCTGCGCCGCTCACGAGCGCCTCGCCGAGTCCCTGCACTGCGTCGATGACGATGTGGTCACGCCGCGCGCTCACTGGGTCGACGGTGAACAGCACACCGGCCGCTTTGGCGTCGACCATCCGTTGTACGACCACGCTCATCGTCACGGAGTCCTGTTCGGTTTGCGACTCGCGATACGAGACAGCCCGGGCCGTGCGGGTGGACCCGAGACATCGCGAGACGGCTTCGCGCAAGGCACGTGCGCCTTCGACGTTGAGAATCGTTTCGTATTGTCCCGCGAATGACGCATCTTTGGAGTCTTCGCCGACCGCCGATGAGCGCACGGCAACTCTGCCGCCACCAATCTCCGAGTACCGCGCGTCGAGATCGTCTGGGATCGCATCGGCACGAGCCCCGACGATGACGAATCCAGCCGGAACGTCGAACCCCATGCGGATGAGTCGGGCCAGCCCCTCGGCTTTGCCTCCCACGGGCTGACCGTCGATTGAGCCGAGCGGAATGCAGGCGGGAGCGGTCATCGTTGCTGTGCGTCGTCGCGGAGGCGAGAGATGATCTCCGCGGCGCATTCGTTCGGGACCGGGAAAGGCGATGCGAACGCAAGCCGCGCCGCGAGCGCTCCGTACCGCTGCTGCAGGGTCGAGGCAACTTCCTTCGGATTGCCAACGACCGCGATCTTGTAGAGGAGCGCGTCGTCGATGCGTGCGGCCATCTCGTGCCAGCGCCCTTCCTTGGTCATCTGACGGAGCTCGGGCTGCAGCTCACCGAGTCCTTCGCTCTCGAGCACGCTTCGGTAGGCTGGGGTCGACGCATAGAATGCGATCTGATGGCGAGCCATCTCGACCGCACGACTGTGCTCCGCCTCGTCCCTTCCGCTGACGACGATTGTCTGGGCGCAGATCGCGAACTGCTGCCTCGACCGGCCCGACGTGGCGAGCCCGGCGTCGATCGCGGGTAGCGATACTTCGGCAAGCGACTTCTCGGTATGAAACGGATGGAGCAACATTCCGTCTGCGACCTCGCCTGCGGCTTGCGTCATCTTGGGACCGACACCGCCGAGATAGATTGGAGGCGCACCGCCCGCCGACGGTCCCGGATTGAACATGGGTGGCATCAAGGTGTGGGTGTAGAACTCGCCCTTGAACTGCAACGGCTCGTTGTCGTTCCAGGCCGCCCAGATCGCTCGCAACGCCCGTACGAACTCTTTCATGCGGCTCACGGGCTTCGACCACGGCATTCCGTATCGGGCTTCGACGTGGGGCCGGATCTGGGAGCCGAGGCCGAGCCAGAGTCGTCCGCCGGACAGGTGCTGGAGGTCGTGTGCGAGGTTGGCGACGGTCATGGGGGTTCGGGCGAACGCGATTGCAAGACCGGTACCCACCTCGAGGCTCGAGTGTTCGGCAGCAAGCAGGAGGCTCATGAAGGGCTCGTGCGGCCCTTCGAAGGTGAAGCAGCCGTCGAATCCCGCCTCTTCGAGTTCTCGCGCTGCCCCGGCGATCTTCGCGATGTCGTTTCCAACCAATGCTGCGTCGATCTTCATCTCGTGGCTCCTGCGGACAGGGAACTGTCACGAACCGCAAGCGACTGCAAAGCCCCAGCGCCGCCCACGTCGATGCAGTGCGCACGTCCTTGTCCGGGCGCTAGGATCGGTCTACGCATCGCGATAGGAGACTCACATGACCGAACGTACCGGGCTGCTCGCTTTCTGGAAGAACTACGACCGAAAGCTCTACCTGAAGGCCGCGATTCTTGCCGATGAGCTCGGTTACGATTCGTTTTGGATTCCCGAGGCATGGGGTTACGAGATCTTCTCGTTGCTTACCGAGATGGCCGTCCACACCAAGCAGATCAAGCTTGGCACCGGCATCGTCAACGTGTTCAGCCGGACGCCGGGGCTGGTCGCGATGAACGCGGCGACCGTCGACGACATCAGCGAGGGTCGACTCATCCTCGGAATCGGTACGAGCGGCAAGCGGGTCATCGAAGGTTTCCACGGCAGACCCTTTACCAAACCGCTCACCCAGGTGCGTGACGTCATTCGCGTGACGCGCACGCTCCTGAGCGGCAAGCGTCTCCACGAGAGCGGCGCGAAGCTCGTCGAGTATCGGCCGTTCGACCTCGCGTTCAAGCCGGTTCGAAACGATATTCCGATCTACGTTGCCGCCCTCAAGCAGAAGTCGATCACATCGATCGGGGAGATGGCAGACGGCTGGATTCCCACCTTCTGGCCATACACCGACCTCGAACGTGGCCACGCTTGGATCGCGGAGGGTGCAGCCAAAGCAGGGCGCGACCCGAGCCAAATTGTCACTGCACCTTTCACGACCGTCATCCCGCTGGGCGACGCCGGCATCCAAGAAGCTCGGCAGATTATCTCGTTCTACATCGGCGGTATGGGCGACTACTACAAGGAGCTTCTCAGCGGATTCGGCTACGTCGACGAATGCCAGCGCGTCGAGGATCTCTACCGTGACAAGGCGACTCGCGATCAGGCAGCCGACGCGGTCACCGACCAGATGATCGAAGCGCTGACGATCGCTGGCGAACCCCAACACTGCATCGAAGAGATGCGGCGACGCCGGGAGTACGGAATCGACCTGCCGATCGTGAATCTACCGACCAATCTCCCCTGGCCGATGCTCGAGATGTTCATTCGAACGATGGCGCCCAGCGCCTGATCGCCCGCGCGCCGGGGCTGGGCTCGGCGCAGACTGACTCAGGAGCCGGCGGTGCGTCGCGCACGGACTGCCGACGCCAGCGTCTCGAGGACGGGGACCGTCGCTTCCCAGCTCATGCAGGCATCGGTAATGCTTTGACCGTAGGTCAGTTCCTTGCCGGCCTCGGCGTCCTGCCTTCCGCCCACGATGAAGCTCTCGAGCATCACACCGAATACGGCGGTCGTTCCCGATGCGACTTGCGACGCCACCTTGCCCGCAACTGCGGCCTGCTTCTCGTGATCTTTGTCGCTGTTCGCATGACTGCAGTCGATCATCACGCGGGGTTCGAGACCCGCATCAGTCAACATGTCGGCCGTGCTCGAGACCGCTTCAGGCTGGTAGTTCGGCTTCCCCGTGCCACCTCGGAGAATGACGTGACAGTCGAGGTTGCCACGAGTCTCCACGATGGCGGTCAGCCCTTGCTTGGTCACCGAAAGAAAATGATGGGGGTTCCGTGCGGCTTTCACAGCCTCGACCGCGATCTTGATGGTACCGCGCGTTCCGTTTTTGAAGCCAACCGGCATCGACAGTCCGCTCGCGAGTTCACGGTGAACCTGGCTTTCGGTCGTTCGCGCCCCGATCGCGCCCCATGAGACGAGGTCGGCCACGAACTGCGGAGAAATGGGATCGAGAAACTCGGTACCGGCCGGCAGGTCCAACTCGGCGAGGGTGCTGAGCAGTCCTCGGGCTACGCGAAGTCCGTCGTTGATCTCGAAGCTGCCGTCGAGGTGAGGGTCGTTGATCAGACCTTTCCATCCAACCGTGGTTCGAGGCTTCTCGAAATAGGTGCGCATCACGACGAGCAGGTCGTCTTGGTGTGCCGTGGCGAGCTGCTTGAGCCGCTTGGCGTAGTCTGTCGCCGCAGCAGGGTCGTGAATCGAGCAGGGTCCGACAATCACCACGAGCCGGTCGTCGCGCCCGTGCACGATGTCGCCGATGGCAGCTCGCGCCGTGGCGATTCGTGCGATCGCCGCGTCTCCCGGATGGATCTCTTCCATCAGGATTGCCGGAGGAATCAGCGGTCGCAATCCTTCGATCCGGACGTCGTCGGTTGGTGGCCTGAACATCAGCGCGCTCGTAGCACGAATGCTCTTCGACGTCCCCCTCCGCCGCAGCGCGTGCTAGAGGCGGCGACGTGAGCGTCATCGTTCGTTTGTTCCCGGTTTGGGTGGTCCTCGGTGGCATCGCGGCGCTCGTCTACCCCCCCGCGTTCACCTGGTTCCTCGACTTCGGGCTCGTCGCGCCGGGGCTTCAGATCATCATGCTCGGCATGGGGCTCACCCTCGAACTCGACGACTTCACGCGGGTCGCGCGAGCGCCAGGCCCCGTGTTCGTCGGGGTGGTCTTGCAATACACCGTCATGCCTCTGCTGGGGTGGGCGGTCGGTATCTTGTTCGAGCTCCCCACGCCCTTCGCCGTCGGGCTGATTCTCGTATGCTGTTGCCCCGGAGGGACTGCATCCAACGTCATCGCATACCTCGCGAAGGCCGACGTGGCGCTCTCGGTCTCGATGACGGCGGTGTCGACGCTTCTCGCGGCCGCCTTCACCCCAATGCTCACTTCCTGGCTGGTCGGAAGCCGCGTTGCCGTCGACGCAGCCGGGCTCCTTGCGAGCACGGCTCAAGTGGTCCTCCTGCCCGTGATCCTGGGAGTCGCCCTTCGCCGCTATCTGCCTCGACTCAGCGCGTGGCTGCTCCCAGTCGCTCCGGTCGCGGCCGTCGTGATGATCGTGCTCATCGTCTCAGCGATTCTTGCGGTTCGACGCGAGGCGATTCTCGAAAGTGGGGGGCCCCTTCTCGCAGCCGTCGTCGTGACTCACACCTTAGGCTTCTTCGTCGGGTATCTGATTGCAGGCTTCGCCTTCGGGTTCGAGAATGCGGCGCGCACGATTTCGATCGAAGTAGGCATGCAGAACTCGGGCCTCGGCGCGGTCTTGGCGCAGGCTCACTTCGCGAACCCGCTTACGGCGATTCCAAGCGCTTTGTCGGCGATGACCCATTCGATCTTGGGGAGTGCCGTCGCCGCTTGGTGGTCACGTCACCCGTCGAGCGAGGTTTCCTCGAAGTTCACGCCCTTAAAGCTCTGAGCGAACTCCGAAGTTGAGCGCGCTCAAGTCGTGGGGGTCGGCTGCCGTCTACTCGACTTCGAAGGATTCGCCGCAGCCGCAGTCGCCCTTGGCGTTGGGGTTGTTCCACTTGAAGCCGTAGCTCATCAGGCTCTGTTCCCAGTCGAGGACGGCGCCCTGCAGGAATGCGAGGCTGCGGTTGTCCACGATGACTTTGAGCCCGTCGAACTCGAATACGAGGTCCTTGCTGGGGCGAATCTTCTTGGCGAAGTCGTAGACGTAGTAGTAGCCCGAGCAGCCGCCGCCTTTGACACCGAGCCGCAGGCCTTCAACGGTGCCCTCCGCGCCGGCGACCTTTTCCTTGGCCATTTTCACCGCCTGCGGCGTGAGCTCGAAACTTCCGACTTCACCCATGTCTTCTATGTAAGGCGAAATCCGGAGTCCTGCCAGGCTGAGCGCTCACCAATCGGTGGGCTTCCCTTGGGACCGTCTCGCCCATAGCGCGGAGCGACCCCGGAGCCGCTCGACGGTCTCGATGACGATGTCCCCCGTCCTGGCCACGTCTGCCTCGGTGGTTTCGCGTCCGATTCCGAATCGGATGGACGCCGCGGCCCAGTCTTTTGGCACCCCCATGGCTTGCAGCACATAGCTTGGGCCGGGCTCTGCGCTGCTGCAGGCCGACCCGCTCGATACCGCGACATGCTTGCAGACTTCGAGCAAGAGCTTGGCACCGTCGACGAACCCAAAAGAGACGTTGGAGTTGCCCGGATGGCGATGCGCTCGCGCACCGTTGACCCGGACCTCCTCGAGCTCCGCCAGTAGACGCCCCTCTAGCGAGTCGCGCAGGCCAGCAAGTCGACGTGCCTCTTCAGGACCTTCCACGCGCAGGATTTCCGCTGCCGCGCCCAGACCAACGATGCCTGGCACGTTGAGTGTGCCCGAGCGCAGGCCGCGCTCGTGTCCGCCACCGAGCATTTGGGCTGCAGGGATGCCTTTGGCTTGGGCCGAGTCGCGCACATACAGGGCGCCCACGCCCTTGGGGCCGTACATCTTGTGACCGGAGAGGCTTACGAGGTCGACGGGAATCTCCTTCGTACTCAGTGGGATCAGACCGAGGCCCTGCGCCGCATCGCAGTGAAGCAGCACGTCACGTCGCCGCGTCATCTCAGCGATCGCTTCGAGGTCCTGCACGACTCCCACCTCGTTGTTGGCCAGCATCACGCTCACCATCACCGTTTCGTCCTCGATCGCCGCATCGAGTGCATCGACTGAGACGCGTCCATCCGGATCGACATCGACGAACGTCACCCGCCAACCGTCCTCCGCCAGACCCTCACATGCGTCGAGCACCGCCCGGTGCTCGGTCCGTAGGGTGACCACGTGCGCGCCGCGACCCGCGAGGGCGCGGGCCGACCCGACGATGGCGAGATTGTCCGATTCGGTTGCGCCTGAAGTGAAGACGAGTTCGGTCGGCCTGCAGTCGAGGAGCGACGCAACCTGTGCGCGTCCGGCTTCGACCGCATCCCGCGCTTCTTGGCCAAACCGATGGGCGGTGCTCGCCGCGTTGCCGAACTTGCCGGAAAAATACGGTCTCATCGCTTCGAACACCCGGTCGTCGACCGGGGTCGTCGCATGATGGTCCATGTATATCGGCTCGATGGACACCCGAGAAGCGTAGCGCCGCCGCTGTCCGACTCCAACGGCTTGATCTATGCTCCGGACATGGCTGGCGTCAGCATCCTCTGTGCAACCGATTTGTCCGATCTGGGTCCTCGGGTCGTCGAGCTCGCCATTGCGGCTGCGAAGGCCTTCGAGGCGAAACTCGACCTGCTCCATGTCATCGACGACGAGGATTCCTGGTGGCCCGAGTCCGAGGAACTCGAGGAGGTCACCGACCAGGCGCGCGCCCACGCCACCCGTTACGAAGAGCTCATCGAACAGAAGCTCCTCGATGCGCAACGCGTGTGCGAAGCGGCCGGCCTCGAATGTGAGGCCCTGGTGGTCCGAGGACGTCCCTGGCGCGTCATCCCCGAAGTCGCCAAAGAGCGCGCGAGCCTAATGGTCGTGATCGGCGCGTTCGGTAGCGCCGGCGAGAAGTCGGTCCAAAAGGGAGTGGTCGTCGAACGCGTGCTCGGGTCGACCGCCGAGCGAGTCGTGCGCGCCGCCGACCGTCCAGTCTTCGTTTCTACTGGCGAGACGGAGATCGCAGATGGCCTCCAGGGGACCACTTGGATCGTCGGAACCGACTTTTCGGACTGTTCTCTCGTCGCGCTGAAATGGGCGGAACGCGCGGCCGCCCGCGTCGGCGGCACGCTCCACGTTGCCAACGTCGTCATTCCGGCGGGGGGCGAAGAGAAGCCGGACGAGGAGCGAACCTGGCGCCAAGTCTTGCGCGACCAAAGCAAAGCCGAAGCCGGCAAACAGCTCGTCGAGTACGTGAGCGAGCATGCGCCAAACGCCGAGCATCATCAGGTCGTTTCCCCCGACTATCCGTCCCACGCGCTGTGCAACGCGGCGCGACTCGTCGAAGCGGACGTGCTCGTCGTTGGCACGCATGCGCAGAGCGTGCTCGGACGGCTGCTGATCGGGAGCACCGCCTCGCGCTGTCTGCGCGTGGCAGCGATGCCGGTGCTGATGGTGCCCGTCGCAACCGGCACCTAGGTCGCCCGTCGAAAACCCGAGCAACCACCTGCGCTTGACAGGGCTCGGGCCGCACCCTAGAAACCCGATATAGGACTGTTTTAGTCCTGTATGTAAATATCTGAAAATGCTACGCATTTCTAAAATGACAGACTACGCGGTCGTCCTGGCGACCCACTTGGCTGCGACCAAAGGCGCGCACCCCGCGCGCGATCTCGCCGTGCAGACGCAAATCCCCGAGCCGACCGCGAGCAAGGTCCTCAAGCAGCTGAGCCGTGCCGGCGTCGTCGTTTCGCAGCGCGGCTCCAAGGGCGGCTACACGTTGGCGCGTCCGGCAGGCGAGGTTGGCATCGATGAAGTGATCCAGGCGATGGAGGGCCCCATCGCCGTGACCGAGTGCTCCGACGAGACCACCGATTCGTTATGCGAGTACGAGACCAACTGCGGCGTCCGCGCAAACTGGCAGCGCATCAATGTAGCCGTTCAGCAGGCTCTTTCCCGGATCACCCTCGCGGATATGGCCTTCCCCTCTGCGCAGGCCCTGATCACCATCGCACGGTCGAGCGTCGAGGCCGAAAAGGCACGCCGCGGCGATGCAGCGCGCACCGACGCGCATTGAGTTGGAGACCCCATGACGACAGCGATTGAACAACCGATAAGCGACGCACTGAGCAAGGGCTACGATGCGGGTTTCACCACCGACATCGAGCAGGACTTTGCGCCGCCCGGTCTCAGCGAAGAGATCGTCGCATTCATCTCCCACAAGAAGAAGGAACCGCAGTGGCTCCTCGACTGGCGACTCAAAGCGTATAGACACTGGCTTGGGATGCGCGAGCCTCGGTGGGCCAAGGTGAGCTACCCCGAGATCGACTACCAAGACATCTGCTACTACGCGGCGCCCAAGTCCAAAGACGATGCGCCCAAAAGCCTCGATGAGGTCGATCCCGAACTACTTGCCACGTACGAGAAGCTCGGCATTCCGCTGCACGAACGCGAGGTTCTCGCGGGCGTCGCCGTCGATGCCGTGTTCGACAGCGTGTCGGTCGCCACGACGTTCCGCGAGAAGCTCGGCGAGGTCGGGGTCATCTTCATGTCCTTCTCGGAGGCGGTCCAAGAGCATCCAGAGCTGATCAAGAGGTACCTTGGCACCGTCGTTCCCACCGCGGACAACTTCTTCGCTGCGTTGAACAGTGCCGTCTTCAGCGATGGCTCGTTCGTCTATATCCCGAAGGGCGTCCGCTGCCCGATGGAGCTTTCCACGTATTTCCGCATCAATGCGGCGAATACCGGGCAGTTCGAGCGCACGCTCATCATTGCCGACGAGGGCAGCTACGTGAGCTACCTCGAAGGATGTACCGCCCCGATGCGTGACGAGAATCAGCTTCATGCCGCTATCGTCGAGCTGGTCGCGCACGAGGATGCGCAGATCAAGTACTCCACCGTTCAGAACTGGTACCCGGGCGACGAGAACGGGAAGGGCGGCATCTTCAACTTCGTAACCAAGCGTGGTCTTTGCGAGGGCGCTCGCTCGAAGATTAGCTGGACCCAGGTTGAAACAGGCTCCGCGATTACCTGGAAGTACCCGAGCTGCATTCTCAAGGGCGACGGCTCCGTCGGCGAGTTCTACTCGGTCGCGCTCAGCAATCATCGACAACAGGCCGACACGGGCACCAAGATGATTCATCTCGGCAAGAACACGAAGTCGACCATCATCTCCAAAGGCATCAGCGCTGGCCATGGGCAACAGACCTACCGTGGCGGAGTGAAGATTTCGCGCGGCGCGGCCAACGCTCGCAACTACACCCAGTGCGACTCACTGCTCATCGGTGACCAGTGCGGCGCCCACACGGTGCCCTATGTCGATGTGCGCAACAGCACCGCCCAGCTCGAGCACGAAGCCACGACCTCGCGAATCGGCGAAGACCAACTCTTCTACTGCAGGCAACGAGGTCTGTCGGAGGAAGAGGCAGTGAGCCTCATCGTCAACGGATTTGCCAAGCAGGTCCTCAAGGAGCTTCCAATGGAGTTTGCCGTCGAAGCCCAGAAGCTGCTCGGCGTGAGTCTCGAAGGAGCCGTAGGCTGATGCTGAAGATCGAAAATCTACACGTCGAGGTCGACAAGAAGTCCATTCTCAAGGGCATCGACCTCGAGATTAAGTCGGGCGAGGTTCATGCGATCATGGGCCCCAACGGCTCGGGTAAGAGCACCCTGGCGTACGTTCTTGCCGGGCGAGAAGGCTATGAGGTCACCGAGGGGCGCATCCTCTACAAAGACCAAGACCTGCTCGAGATGGAGCCCGAGGTGCGCGCTGCCGAGGGTGTTTTCCTCGGGTTTCAGTATCCGGTCGCGATCCCCGGGGTGAGCAACATCTACTTCCTCAAGGCCGCGCTCAACGCGATTCGGGCGCGTCGCGGAGAAGATCCGCTCGATGCGATCGACTTCATGAAGCTGTCCAAGGAGAAGGCGGCGCTCGTACAGCTTCCCGATCATCTCACGAAACGCTCGGTCAACGATGGCTTCAGCGGAGGCGAGAAGAAGCGCAACGAGATCTACCAAATGGCAATGCTCGAGCCGTCGTTGGCGGTGCTCGACGAAACCGACTCCGGGCTCGATATCGACGCGTTGAAGGTGGTTGCCGAAGGCGTCAACGCGCTTCGAGGCCCCGAGCGCGCGATGCTTGTAATCACCCATTACCAGCGTCTTCTCGACTACATAGTCCCCGATGTTGTCCACGTCCTCATCGACGGCAGGATCGTCCGAACCGGCGACAAGGAACTGGCCAAGCACCTCGAAGCCGAGGGCTACGCCGAAACGCGAGATGCGATTCAACCGTGACCGAAAACGAACCACAGACCCTCCTCGACAGTCTTCCCGAGGACTTTCAGTCCGACCCGACATGGCTGCGTGAGCTACGCGGTCGCGCTGCGGACAGTCTCCGCGCGACCGGGCTTCCAACCAAGAAGACCGAAGCTTGGCGCTTCACGCCGGTCCGATCGGTCGTCGAAACTCCGTTCTCCCGTCGGTCGGTCGAACCTCCTTCGATCGCGCCCGAGCCGGGTGCGGGCGTAACGATTCGTCGGCTGCGAGAGGTGCTCGACGCCGAACCAACTCGACTGGAAGGCCTGCTCGGATGGGGCGAAGATACCCACTTTGCCGCGTTGAACACCGCGTTGTTCACCGATGGCCTCTGGATCGACGTGGCTCCGGGAACGATCGTGGAGACTCCGCTGCAGCTCTCTCACGCTATTCCCGACGTCGCCGAGCCGCGGGTTTCCTACCCGCGCATTCTCCTCACGGTCGGCGCTGGAAGCGAACTCACGGTTATCGAGTCGTACGAAGGGAGCGCGAAGGGCCCACTCACCAACTCGTTCGTCGAGATAAACGTCGGCGCCAATGCGAAGGTCGACCACGTTCGGGTGCATGACAATGCGGGCCTTCAGGTGGGCCGTGTCGATGTTCGACAGTCGGCAGACAGCACCTACCGCTCGGTCGTTTGCACCCTGCGCGGCGAGCTACTGCGCTTCGACGTACGTGTGCTGCTCGAGGGGAAGGGCGCCCGCTGCCAGCTCGACGGTGCGTACTTGGTTGGTGGAACGGACCACGTCGACCATCACACCTTAGTCGAGCATCGGGCCGCCCACTGCCGAAGCGATCAGAACTACCGGGGCATCGCCGACGATCGCGGCACGGCGGTATTCGATGGCATCGTCGTCGTTCAGCGGGATGCGCAGAAGACCGAGGCGCATCAGCAGAACCGTAACCTGCTCCTTTCGGACACCGCGACCATTCACACCAAGCCCCATCTCGAGATCGACGCCGACGACGTCGTGTGCAGCCACGGGGCGACCGTCGGCGCGTTGGACGCCGATCAGCTCTTCTATCTGCGGGCCAGAGGCATTCCCGCCGAGCTCGCGCGCGGGCTGCTGACATACGCTTTCGTCGAGCAGGTCGTCGACGAGGTCGAGCACGAACCCACTCGTGAGCGCCTACGCAACGCCGTTCTCGAGCGGATTCCCCAGGGGCAGGCCATCCGGGGCAACGCGTGACACAGGCTTCACCAACCACTGCCGCGGCACCCGGTTTCGATGCAGCCAAGGCTCGGGCAGACTTTCCGGCCCTCCATCAGGAGGTTCACGGCACGCCACTCGTCTATCTAGACAGCGCCGCGACGACCCTAAAACCTCAGGTGGTGATCGACGAAGTAGCCGACGTGTACGCGCGCGACTGCGCGAACATTCATCGGGCGGTGCATCTGTTGTCGCAGCGCGCGACCGCGCGGTACGAGGGTGCGCGCGAAAAGGTGCGCGCGTTCTTGAACGCGGCGCGCACCAGCGAAATCGTGTTCACCCGTGGCACGACCGAATCGGTCAATCTCGTCGCGCAGAGCTGGGCGCGGACGTTCCTCCAACGAGGCGACGAGGTGCTAATCACCGAGCTAGAGCATCACTCGAACATCGTGCCGTGGCAGATCGTATGCGAACAAGTCGGCGCAGAACTCGTCGTCGTGCCGATGACCGATCGCGGCGAGGTCTTGAAGAAAGACTTCGAAGAGCTTCTCACGTCGCGGACGCGCATCGTCGCAATTTCCCACGTCTCAAACGCGCTCGGCACGGTACTGCCCGCGCGTGAACTCATCACACTCGCGCACGACGTTGGCGCGGTCGTGCTGCTAGACGGCGCGCAGGCGGTTTCTCACGTCCCGGTCGACGTACAGGACCTCGACTGCGACTTCTACGCGTTCAGCGGGCACAAACTCTACGGTCCCACCGGGATTGGCGTGCTCTACGGTCGCGAACGCCTTCTCGAAGGAATGCCCCCGTATCAGGGCGGCGGCGACATGATTCGTTCGGTCAGCTTCGAAGAAACGATCTTCAACGATTTGCCCTACAAGTTCGAAGCCGGCACGCCCAACATTGCCGGCGCGATCGGCCTCGGGGCGGCCATTGACTACTTCACCGGCTTCGATCTCGAGGCGCTACACGCGCACGAGCGAGCCGTGCTCGAGTACGCAAACCGAGCGCTCGAAGAGGTGCCCGGCCTTCGACGCATCGGCACCGCTCCGGGCAAAGTTGCCGCGATTTCGTTTCTCATGGAGGCCGCGCATCCGCACGACATCGGCACGATCGTCGATGCCGAGGGCGTGGCGATTCGGACGGGCCATCATTGCGCTCAGCCGGTGATGGAGCACTTCGATATCGCAGCGACCGCCAGAGCGTCTCTAGGGCTCTACAACACCAACGACGACATCGATGCGCTCGTTCGGTCCCTTCACAAGGTGCAGGAGCTGTTCGGCTGATGGATCTCCGAGAACTATACCAAGAGGTAATCCTCGATCACGGAAAGAACCCGCGGAATCACAAGTTTCCGGAACCGTTCAACCGCGAAGGCAAGGGCTACAACCCACTGTGCGGTGACAAGATCACTTTGCGTCTGCAGCTCGACGGGGAGACAATCACCGACGTGGGCTTCGTCGGACAAGGGTGCGCAATCTCGCAGGCATCGTGTTCGACCATGACCGAGGCGATCAAAGGCAAGACCCTCGGCGACGTCGAAGCGCTGTTCGGGAAGTTCCACGGGATGGTCGCCGGCGAAGATACGAACCCCGACATCGACGCGCTCGGGAAGCTCGCGGTCTTCTCTGGAGTTCGAGAGTTTCCGATGCGCGTCAAGTGCGCGACGCTCGGTTGGCATACGCTCAAGCACGCTCTTGGCGACCAGAGCGAAGCAGCGAAAACGGAGTAGCCTGTGGCCGACGATATTGAACACCTGAAGGTTCACAAGATCCCGCCGCGATCGACCTCCGATCACGTCTTCTTGCCGCAGCTCGACAAGGCGGCGCCCGCCCAGGCGGAGCCGGTTGGCGAGGCTTTCGGCGGCTCCGGGGAGTTGCCGGCGACTCCGATCGAGCCGGAGGCCGTCAGAGCCCTGGTGATCGAGGCGTTGCAGTCGATCTACGACCCAGAGATTCCCGTGAACATCCACGAGCTCGGCTTGATCTACGGAGTCGAGGTCGACTCCTCGGGGCGCGCGGAGGTTCGCATGACCCTGACGGCGCCCGCCTGTCCGGTCGCGGGAGCCCTCGTCGAAGAAGTCGCCGAGAAAACCGGCCGGGTGGAGGGGGTTTCGACGTCTCATGTCGAGCTGGTCTGGGACCCCCCTTGGACGCCCGATCGCATGAGCGAGGCGGCCAAGCTCGAGCTCGGAATGCTTTGATCCCGGCGCGACCTCGATGTCGTCATACGGGGCCTTGGGCGAAGCCCGAGCCTGCTCTACACTCGGCCCGCGCATGAGTCGAGACCTCTCAGGACGCTGCGGAACCTGCGGCTGGTACGTGCCCAGTCGAGAGGAGCCGGATGGATCGTGGGTCGGCAACTGCAGGCTGGGGCAGGGCCACTGGCCACTCAAGGACGCTGCCACCTGCTCGAGCCACAAATCGAAAGACACACCGTGGGAGCAGGCGCTACGCCGCAAACCCGCGGTGGGTTCGCCACGGAGCTATCGTGAGGCTGCCGCGCCCGCGCCGCGTCCACACATCCCTTCGGAGATAGGAATCGACATGGATCAGGATACCTTTCGACAAGTGCTTCGCGAGGTGCTGCTCGACGAACTCGGGGTCCGCGAGGTGGAGATGGGTGAACGCTGGGCTGGGGGTGAGCTGGTCTTGGTGCCCGGCAAGGAAGGCACTCAAGAGAAGCGAATCCCGCTCGACGCGTTCTTCAAGAAGGTGGTGATGGTGCGCGACAAGCTTCGCGTGCTCGAGCAGAAGATCAACGGCAACAAGACCCTCTCGGACGATGAGAAGGTTCAGCTCCAGCACTACATCACCGGTTGCTATGGATCGTTAACTACCTTCAACGTGCTGTTCAGCACTAAGGACGACCACTTCGTCGGGCAAAAGAAGTAGCGACCCCATTGCTCTATTTCGCCTACGGCTCGAACCTCGACATCGACAACTGGGCGCAGTGGTGTGCGAGCCGAGGTTTCGCTCCTGACTCCATCGAACCGCTGGGTCCGGCGTGGCTGCCTGACTACGAGCCGGTGTTTCACTACAAGTCGCGCCTCCGCAACGGAGGGGCGCTCGACGTGCGTCGGCGAATCGGGACGGCGACCCCAGGGGCTCTCTTTCGCGTGCACGATTGGGCTGGGCTCGACGCCAAAGAGGGGGTCACTGGAGGGTTCTATCGGCGCATCGAAGTGACCGCGCTCACCGACGACGGCGAGGCGCACGCGGCGGTAACGTACACGGTGTCCGATCACCGCGTCGGCTCGTTCGTCGCCCCAAGTCCCGAGTATAGAGACATCGTCATTCGTGGCCTGAGGCGGTTCGATCATTCGTACGATCAGTTCATTGCTGCATCCGATAATCGCGAATCCGTGGCGCTACCGACGTCGATTTTCGCGTACGGTACCCTGATGACGGGCGAACGGAGCCACGGGTTAATCGAACCTCGAATTCTCACGACCCACCGTCCGGCACGATTGAGTGGAGCGGGGCTCGTGCGCATCGACTGGTACCCAGGGCTCATCCTCGGACGCGAGGGAGAAGTCGAAGGCGAGCTCTACGAGGTCGATGACGTTGCCGGCGCCCTTCAGGAACTCGACCCGTACGAAGACTTCGAAGGCTACGAGCACCACGGCTCGCTCTACCGACGCTCGCTGGTCCGCGTGCGCACCGCGCTTGGCCCCGCGTTGGCTTGGACCTACGTTTTCCTTGGAAACGCCGAGCTGCACCCCGCGATTCCGTCCGGCACCTGGCGTCACTCTTGACCAGGCGACGCCAAACCCCTAGAGTTTGCGTAATGAAACACCAGTGCGTCAGCTCCCGCTTTTATTTCTGGTTCACCGACTGAGGTGGCCTGAGCGCAGTTGTCGCATCAAGGCCGCCTCTCGAGGCGGCTTTTTTGGTTAACACCGTTTGTTACCAGGGGTCGTCGAGAGAGGCAGAAACACTGCCCCGATGCCTCGCAACGATCGACATCCTACGTACATCAAGCAGTCTCGCGACTCCCGAGTCGTGCGCAGACGCGCGACCGTCGTCCACGATGGTTCGGCGTTCGATATCGCCCATTCCCTGCGCGACTATGGATTCGACGTCGTCGAGGCGCCGCTGCTCACTTCGATGCGCAGCGGGCGGCAGCCCGGGGAGGTTGCCATTCTCTCGACGAAGGGTCTCACGACCCACCCAAAGCGTCTTCGAGATTGGACCCGAGAACTCGTCGGTCGGGGAGCTGCGTTTGTCGCGATCGGTGCCGCCATCGTTCCCGTGGCGGAGGTATTTGGTACGAGGGTCATATCGAAGCCGGCAAACCCCCACCGCACCGCGCGGCTCGCGCAGGTGACCACCTCAGGAGACGGTCTCTTCTCCTCCCTGCCGACGGAGCTGCGCCTCGCTCTGCCTGCAGGCGAGACGATCTCCGCAGGGAGTCTCAGCACGGAGTTCGGCGCAACGGCCTGGGCTCGCGACGGTGAACTCATCGGGGCCTCGCATGTCTTTCGGCCCATTCACCTTCTGCACTCGGCCGTGCTCGACAACCGCGAGACGCGGCCCGTAGTATTGAGCAACCTGCTCCGACTGCTTCGGGAACGCGGCGGCAGGGCGTTCTGAACGGAGAGCAAACTCAATAGTTGCCAGCCCGAAAAGGCGGAGGACGAGTAGACTGCTTGTTGGCACCTTTGGCCGAGCGAGCGAACTCATCGGGTGGAGTGACGAGCTTGTGCGACGCGCGCGAATCGATGACGGCGGTGGTGGTCGACGTGTCTACGATCACTTCGTCGCCATCGATCTTTCCATGGGTTTCGCTGACGATGTAGAGCGGGCGCTGCTGCACTTCGGCGAGGATGTTCGCGAGATACTCTCCAATGATGCCCATCATCAGAAGCACGAGCGCGAAACCCACCGAGATTGCCACCATCAGTGATGCCCATCCCATGTTGGCCGAACCGAACATCATTTTGCGATAGACCGACCAGGCCGCCAGCCCCAATGCGCCCAGCGACAGCAGCCCCGAGGTGTACGTTGCCAGCCTCAAAGGTGCTCGTGAGAAGCTCGTGATCGCGTGAATCGAAAGTCGAATCTGTTTGCCCAGGCTGTAGTGCGTGGTGCCGGCCGCGCGTGGAGCGCGCTCGATCGCCACAGTCGCCTGCTCGAAGCCCACCCAGGAGAACAGTCCCGCGAGGAACCGGTTGCGCTCGGGCAGTCGACGCAACGCCAGGATCACCTTTCGGTCGACTATGCGAAAGACGCCGGGGTTCTTGAGCTTGATTCCCGTGAACCATCCAAAGACGCGCCAGAAGCCCATGCCAAGCCAGGCCTTGAGACGCGACTCCCGACGTTGGTTGAGTTCGGCGAACACGACGTCGTAGCCCTCGCTATACTTTTCCCAGAGTTTCGGAATCTCTTCGGGGCGATCCTGCAGATCGGAGTCCATCATGACCACCGCGTTGCCTCGCGCATGGTCGATTCCTGCGCTGAGGGCGCAGTGATGGCCGAAGTTTCGAGAGAAGCGGACGAGTTGGACACGCGGGTCGCGGTCTCGCCTCGCAAGCACCCGTTCGACGGTGCGGTCGCGAGAACCGTCATCGATGAAGCAAAGCTCGAACGAGACCTTCATCTCCTCGAGAGTCGACACCAGCCGGTCGACCAGCTCGTCCACGATGGCTTCTTCGTTGAAAACCGGAAGCACCACCGAGATGTCGGGGCGAGAATCTGTCGTCGGATTCATGGTTGCATCCACGACTCTTGGTGGCGTCATGGGTTTCCCTCTCGAGCTCGCGACCAAAAAATTAGGAAGCATCAGGGCGATGCGTATAAGGCTAACTTCAGGTTAACCCATGTGGAAGCGGGCCAAGAAGAAATGAGCACTGCCAAAGAGAACCTGGATGCCTATCACTCCGCCTACACGGAGAGTTTCCAGTTTCACGACGAGAATCTCGACATGCTCCAGTGGTATGCCGACAGGATCTCGAGCTTCTGCTCGCAGCACTCCGTCCGGCGCCTCCTGAGTCTCGGGATTGGCTACCAGACCGTCACAGCGGGTCTGGTGACCACCCTGGCGAACACCCTGGAGGAGTACGTCGTGGTCGAAGGGTCAGAGAAGATTCTCGACTCCTTCCGAGCGCGCATAGGAGATCACGACTTCTTGCGGCTCCACCACGGGCGGTTCGAGGAGTTCGAGTCGACTGCACCGTTTGATGTCATCGAGATGGGCTTTGTGCTCGAGCACGTGGACGACCCCGCGCAGATTATCGCCCGCTATCGCCCGCTGCTCGCACCCGGTGGACGGATGTTCGTTGCGGTGCCGAACGCGCTCTCGCTGCATCGACGGTTGGGTAAGTACGCTGGGCTTCTGACCGACCCGTTCGAACTCAGCGCCGCGGACCATGCGCTTGGTCACAAACGCTACTTCGATCTCGAGTCCATCACCGAGCTGGTGCAGTCCGCGGGGCTTCGCGTCGTCGGCAGCGAAGGCATCTTCCTGAAACCGTTTTCCTCAGGGCAGATGTCTACGCTCGGACTATCGAGCGCGATCATGAACGCGCTCTACGACGTTGGCGCCAAGTATCCCGAACTCTGCAACGCCGTTCTCCTGCAAGCCGAGCTTGCGTAGCGCAGAGGTCATCGTGTTTCGCGTACTGGTGACCTCGGGCGGCGGTTTTCAAGGGCAGACCGTGCTCGACGCGCTCCGCGAACTTCCCGATGTGGCGATTACGCTTGTCGACGTCGCCGAGATCACGCCCAATCAGTATCTCGTGGACCGCTTCGAAGGCGTTGCGCCGGTGGCCGCGCCCGCTCAGTTTCGCGCGGACCTAGAACGAATCTGCGCGCGCGACGGGATCGCGCTGGTGCTTCCCTCCACAGACATCGAGCTCGAGCAGCTCGCGCTCGCAAGGCCTTCGTTCGAGGTGCAGGGAGTTCGCATTGCAGTCTGTCCGCCGGAGCTCCTCGCAGTGCTTCGCGACAAGCTCACCCTCCATGAGTGGCTCACCGCCCGAGGCTTTCCGACTCTGCCGCTTCATGGGCTGCCAACTGCCGCCGAACGCGCTGAGTTTCCGCTGCTTGGCAAGCCGCGAACCGGGTGGGGAGGGCGGGACCAGCTCCTTGTTCGAAGCCGTGCAGAGTGGGATGCGCTTGCCGACGACGAGCGTGCGTCGCGCGTCTGGCAGCCCTATTTGACTGATTTCGAGGAGTATTCCGTCGATGGTGCCATTGGGTTCGACGGAGTCCCCTCTTCGTGGGCCGCGCGCCGTAGAGAACGGTGCTCTGGCGGCTTCGCGACGGTTTCGCGATCCTGTGACGACCCAGTCCTTCTCGCGCTGGGCGAGCGCCTCGGAGACGCGCTCGCGGACGCCGGCGCGTGCGGCGCCTTCAATCTACAGTTTCTGCGTTCGGACCGCGGACTCGTCGTCTCGGATCTCAACCCGCGGATCGGTACCTCTGCCAGCTACGGACGCGGTCTTGCGTCCGACCCGATTGCGTTCCTTTGTCGATCGGCCGGATACACGGGCGTCCAACCCAAGCGCAGTCGCCCAGGCCCGTTTCTGCATCTGCGCTCTCTTCGAGACGAATGGGTTGATGATTCGAGCGCGCTTTCGGTGTCGGGAATCGTGTTCGATCTCGACGACACTCTCATTGCGCAGAAGACGTGGATTCGATCGAAGCTCATCCTCCTCGCCGAGATGGAAGAGCTTCCCGTCGAACCGAAGAGCCTCTTGGCCGCCGCGCGACGCCTGGTCGAGGAGGGGAACCGATCCCATCTCTTCGACGGCGTGCAAGCGACGCTCGGGCTCAGCGACGACGTCCGCGATCGGCTGGTCGCCCTCTACCGCCAAACGTCCCCGGCGTCGGTAGAGCTCTTCCCGGAGGTGCGCTCGGTCCTCGAAGCCGCGAAGCAGCGCGGCTTGTCGCTCGGGCTCGTCACGGACAACCCTCCCGGCGCCCAGAAGCTCAAGCTCCGACTTTCTGGCCTCGCAGAGCTGTTCGACGCCGCGGTGTTCACGCGGGAGATCGGCTCTGAGAAACCCGATCCCAGCGGCTTCAACGCAGTCGCGAAAGCCATGGGAGTCGAGCCCGCGGGTCTGGTCTCGGTCGGGGACAACCCGTTTCGCGACGCGGAAGGATCGCTCCGCGCCGGGTATGCTGCTGCCTTCTGGGTCCGCCGTCTGGGTAGCGCGCTGAACCCCTCCGACGCTTCGGTCGCAGAGCTTCTCGGGGCACGGCTCGATCGAGTGCGCGTCGTTTCCGACCTCAGGGCAATGTTGGCACAGGTGTCCGCCGCGCAGGCAACGCCGCGATGAGCGCCGCACCGAAATGGGTCGGTATTCTTCAACCCGGCTACATTCCCTGGGTTGGGTTCTTCGAGCAGATCGATCAGGTGGACGAGTTCATCTACCTCGACGACGTTCAGTTCACGAGGAGAGATTGGCGAAGTCGCAATCGCATTCTCACGCGAGACGGACCCAAATGGTTGACGGTGCCAGTCCAGTCCGTAGCCGGCGACAAGTCGGTCGGTCGCGCACTCCTGCCCGAGGTTCGTATCCAGAACGACCGTCCCTGGTTCGAGACGCATCTGCGGACGATCGAGCATGCCTATAAGCGCGCTCCCCATTTCGATAGCTACTTCTCGGACCTCGAGCGCATCCTGCAAGCGAAGCATGAGTCCTTGATTGAGCTCGACATCGCGATCGTGGCGCTCCTTTGCGGATACTTGGGCCTCGACGCGCCGGTCCGGCGGTCTTCGAGTCTTGCGGTCGTTGACAAGGGAAGCGACAGAATTCTCCAACTTTGTCTTCGTGCGGGCGCGACCGACTACTACTCGGGCGCAGCGGCCAGGGACTATCTCGACTTGGCGACGTTTCAGTCACACCGGATTCGCGTCTGGTTCCAGGGTCACCAATGCGAGCCCTATAGGCAGCAGCACGCGAGCGAGTTCGTCCCGTATCTTTCCGTCCTCGATTTGCTCTTCAACGAGGGGGAGAGGGCTCTCGACATCGTTCGCGCGGGACGGCGCCTTGAAGCCGCTGACTGACATTTGCGCGGTCGAGGTCCTGGGCCGGATTTCCCCATTCTTGGAGACCATGCGCCACTTGGCGTAAATTCCAGCTCTGAGGGGAAACATGAATATCTTAGTTACCGGCGGAGCCGGCTACATCGGCTCGATCCTGACCCGGCGCCTCTTGGCGAAGGGGCACTCCGTGAAGGTCGTCGACCGCTTCTACTTCGGCGACAACGTGTTTCTCGGACTGCCCAACGAGCAGCGGCCCCGCCTCGAGACAGTCAAGGTCGATGTCCGTCGTCTTCGCCCGGCCGATTTCGAGGGTTTCGACGCGGTCGTCGATCTCGCCGGGATCTCGAACGATCCTTCCTGCGACCTGAACCCGCAGCTCACGCGACATGTGAACCTCGAAGGAGGGCTTCACACCGCCCGCTCAGCGCGCGAGGCCGGTGTCCCACGTCTGATCTTCTGTTCGTCGTGCAGCGTCTACGGAGAGAGTGGAGACACGGAGCTCGACGAGTCGTCGCCCCACCGACCAGTTTCGCTATACGCCCGGTGCAAGTCCGAGCTCGAGACACACCTTGCCGAGATGCATGAGCGGGGCGGCGGCATGGAGCTCGTACGTCTACGTTTCGCCACGGTCTTCGGGTACTCACCCAAGATGCGTTTCGATCTCGCCGTGAACCTGATGACCCGAGACGCGTACATCGGTCGACGCATCACGATTGCTGGGGGCGGCAAGCAGTGGCGCCCGTTCGTCCATGTCGCCGATGTGTCCGAAGCGATCGCGACGACCCTCGAGGCGAAGAAAGAGGTCGTGGACGGCCAGGTTTTCAACGTGGGCAAAGAGGACAACAACCTTCGCATTCAGACCTTGGCCTACCGTGTCCGCGATCGAATCCCGGGCACCGAAGTCGTCACCCTGCCGGACGATCCCGACAAGCGCAGCTACCGCGTCCACTTCGACAAGCTCCATGAAACGTTTCCGAACCTCGAGTTCCGCGATATCGAACACGGGGTCGATGAGATCGTCGAGGTCCTCCGTCGAGGCGTGGTCGACCCTGACGATCGACGCTGGTACACGGTCAGTCACTACCGCTTCCTCGCCGACGTAGAGCACGCGTACGATACGCTGGCCATCGACGGCCGGGTCTTGGGCTGAGCGATGGCGCCTAGGCGGGTCGAGTTCTATCGGCATTCTGTGGGAGAAGACGAGCTTGCCTCGGTGCGCGAAACCGTCGGCTCGCTGTTCTTGACGCTTGGGCCCCGCGTCGCGGAGTTCGAAAAGAGACTTGGCCAAGAGGTCGGCGGCGACGTCGAAGCAGTCGGGGTCTCGAGCTGCACGATGGGACTCTTCCTCGCCATGCGCGCCTTCGACATTGGCCCAGGGGACGAGGTCATCACCACACCCATGACCTTCGCCGCATCGTCGAACGCCGTGATCCACGCCGGCGCACACCCCGTCTTCGTCGACATCGACCCGGCCACCGGGTTGATCGACCCGGCGCTCGTCGAGAAGGCAGTGACCGACCGCACCAAGGCGATCGTCGCGGTCCACCTCTATGGTCAGATGGCCGACGTCACTGCGCTACGCGACATTGCGGACCGTCACGGCCTCCGCCTCTTCGAGGACGCCGCGCACGGGGTCGAAGCCAGCCGCGGGACAGACCGACCAGGCCACCAGGGCGACGCGGCCGTTCTAAGTTTCTACGCGACGAAGACGATGACGAGCGGGGATGGGGGCGCTGTTCTGCTCAAGGATCCCGATCGCGCAGCTCGGCTGCGGATGCTTCGCAATCACGGGATGTCCAAAGACGCAGCCGCACGCCACGGTGGTCAGTATCAGCACTGGGACATGCTCGAGCTCGGCTACAAGGCCGCCTTGACCGACATTCAGGCCGCCTTTCTCATGCCGCAGCTCGATAAGCTCGCGGGACGGCGGATGATGCGGCAGCGGATCGTCGAGCGGTACGAGGAACGCCTCGCCGACGTTCCATCGATCACCCTGGTTGAGCGATCGGGGACGAGCGCACACCACCTCTTTGCTGTTCTCGTGCCCGCCGACAAGCGCGATCGGTTGCTCCAGGCGCTCGGGGAGCGAGGCATCGGGTGCGCGGTCAACTACCGCGCGGTTCATACGCTTCGCTACTACCGAGAGCGCTTCGGCGATCAGAGCGCGAATCTGCCCGAAGCGACTTCTTTCGGGACTCGCACCATTAGTCTTCCTCTCTGGCCGGGACTCCAGGACGAGGACATCGACTACGTCGTCGCGGCGATTGTGCAGGAACTCGGGGGTTCATGACCCGGGCGCGCGCGAGGGCTCTCTTCGGCTGCGCCGCACTCCTCATCTACCTCGGCTTCTTCTCGCTCGGCGAGCTGAAGGGAGGCATGGAGGTTGCGTTCAAGCCTCCGTGGAACCGTATGCTGTCCGGAGAGCTCACGTTCTGGCTCAGCAGCGTGTTCTTCTTGCTTCCTGCCGGCGTTCTCGCGGGTCTGGCGATCGAGCCCATGCTGCGCCCGGCACTCGATCGGCTGAATCGTTGGGTCGAAGCGCTCAGCCATCGAGAGTGGCTTCAGTTCGTCGTCCTGATTTCTGTTCTGGCCCTGATCGTGATCTGGAGCGGGAATCAGCTCGTGCTCTTCGGGTATCCTATCACTGACGACGAGAACGCGGCCCGGTTTGGGGGGCAGGTTCTCGCGTCGGGCCGCCTCATGGCTCCGATGCCGGCCATGCAAGAGTTCTTTCCTCACCTATTCATCGTGTCGCAGGGCGGCGCATGGACGGCCGCGGACTTCTTGGGGTCTCAGCTCGCGTGGGCGTTCGGCGAGCTCACTCGGACCGGCGCCTGGATTTTTCACGTGCTCGCGATGGCTCCCATTCCTGCGCTCATGATCCTGATGGCCAAGCGCTATGGGCCGGGTTGGGGTCTTTGTGCCGGGGTGCTGTTCTTCTTTTCCCCGATGGCGTTCACGCTGTCACTCACCACCCACGCTCACGTGCTGTCCCGCGCGTTTCTCGCGATTGCGATCGCCTGCTTTTATCTGCGGCCCGATCAGACGGGTCTGTCGACGCGTCTCTTTGGGAGCATGGCGTTGACACTCGCGATGCTATGCCGCCCCATCGAGGTGCTGGCGCTCACCCTGCCATTCCTGTTCCTCGTGATCATTCCCGAGGCGTTCCGGGACAGCGGTTCGAAGCAACCGCTCGTTGCGGTCTTGGCCGGCGCGCTTCTCGCTCTGATCATCGTGTTGGCTCACAACTTCGGACTCTCCGGCGACCCGTTCATCGGCGCGAGGCTGATGGAGAACGATTTCGCGCATCCCTACGGCGCGTACTTCGATCCCGTTTGGTCACCTCATCGTTTCTGGGAGCGCTTTGGGGGCAATGTCAGCTACAACGCGCTCGTCCTCTCGATTTGGTTTCTCGGTCTTCCCGGAGTCATTCTCGCGGCGATTGGGGCCACCGTCGATCGCCGCACCGCGGCGCTCGGGCTCGGAATCCTCGTCGCCTTGCTGACGGGCATGCTCCACGACGATTTCGGACTGCACATCGTTGGGCCGATTCACTACTCGGAGACGGCGGTGCCTCTCACCGTTCTGGCCGTCGAAGGCCTCCGTCGAGTGTGCCTCTGGCTTCGCGAAAAGGGCTTCGAGCCAACCCGAATGCTGGCCGTTCTGGCGGTGGTCCTGCCAGTGTCTCTCGGAACGTTTTCGCTGTGGCAGGCGCGCTTTCTTCACGACCAGGCTTCGATTCACCTCGCGACCTACCGGATGGTCGAGGACGTTCCCGAGCGTCCCGCGGTGGTGCTCGTACCCCGCTACGCCGCAGTCTGGAACGCGAGGCCCGAGTTCCGTCGGCGCGGCAGCTGGGTGTTCGAATGGAGACGCCCCCACCCTGGGCTGTCGGAAGAGGTGCTTGTCGTTCACGATGAACCAGGTGCGCTCGAGGCGGTTCGCAGCACGTTTCCAGAGAGAGCGCTATACCGCTTGGCGCCCAACGGAAGAACGCCGCAGCCTGTCTCTACGCCGTAGCGCTAGCGGCGGGCTTGCGGGCGAACGTGAGCATTCGAAAGACGCGACCGACCGGTCTGCCCATCGTCTCGATCGCGGTCACAGCCGCCAGCATCAGTTTGGAGACGGGGGCTCCTGGGCGCGCAGGATCGTATGGGGACAGCTCGCAGCGGTCGAGCTCGAATCCGGCCTTGTCGAGCATCGCCGGTAGCGTGCGGTCGTCGAAGAAGCATACGTGGTTTGAACCGAACACCTCGCGCGTCGCGAACTCGAACCCGAGACCGTGCATCAATCGCGAAGCAAGCACGATCGCTGCCCGGTGGTTCGGCGTGTAGCAAACGAACACCCCACCCGGCGCAAGGAGCTTTCGCACGGCTTCCATCACTTCGAGCGGGTTCGGCACATGCTCGATGAGATCCATCATCGTCACGACATCGAAGCTCCCCATGTCCGCGAAGTCTTCGATCCGTCCGTGGTGGATTCTCAGTCCGCGCGCGCGGGCCCGCTCGACGAGCGGTTGGCAGAGATCGATCCCCTCGGCGTCGAACCCCGCCCGACGGGCCTCCTCGACCATGATGCCGCCGCCCGACCCAACGTCGAGCAAGCGTGGCGTTCGGTCCTTCGTCGGCACGGCGAGACCCCTCAACACCGATCGGAAGTGTTGGCGCGCCGCCTCGGACGCGAAGTACTCCGACGAACCGTCCCATTCGACGTACTGTTCCCCGTACGCGTCCTCGAGCCGCGTCGTCTCGGCCAGCGCTTTGAACCACATGCCGCACGACGCGCACCGAACGATATGACCGGGTACATCCGTCGGTCGACGTGGCTCGGTCATGTCGTAGACGAGCGTCGCGTTTCGCTCCGCGCAGAGCGGACAGGCCGCCTGTGCCGCACCGATGCCTTCCATCGCCCGCAGCCTAAGGCAGTGGCAGGAATCCGGTCACGAAAGGCACGAGACCCGAGGCCAGGCGCCGCCTCCCTGCCCTCTGACACAAAATGACATTTGCCCAGGCAGGTCGTCCCGCGCCCTCCGGGCGCCTCGTTTGCTGTGGAACCATGGGTCGCCACGGCGTAGTGCGTTGAATTGTGGCGCTTTTCGACGAATAGAAGGGCCATCGAACAACGCCCTGGCGCGCGACTTGCCCACTATTTGCTACCTTCTGCCGCTTTTGCCGCCCTGCATCATGTTTGACCTCCCCCCCCCAAGCCGCTAACTCGACCCGTGTAGTCGGGGCTACCGGCGTGTGAGTACCTCGGCCGTGTAGATCGGAGACTCGGGAGACAAAGAGTGTTCGGCTGCTCGGTTTGGGCTCGGCCGGAATCGCGAAGCGTGCGGCAGCTCACTGAACGAAGGAATATGCGGTCGGGAAGGCCGTAGAGAGAACAACGAGGCGCACCGCGCCTGGGAAAGTTTGAAGGAGAATTTGATGGTCAAAAATATTTTGAGCCTGAGCGTCGCGGTCGTACTGTGCGCCTCAGTCGGTTGTTCGAAGACACCCTCGGAGGCCGCTGACGAAGCAGTCGATCACGCCGAGCACGCCGCGGATGCGGTCGGAGACAAAGCCCACGAAATGGCTGCGGACACCGCCGACGCCCTCGATGAGGCTGGCGACAAAATCGCTGACGGTGCCGAGGACGTCAAAGAGGGCGCCAAGGACATGGCGGCTGACGTCAAGGACGGCGCCAAGGATGCTGCTGACAAGACTGGTGCTGCCATAAAAGACGTCGGTGACGACGTGAAGGACGCCACCAAGGATGCCGCGGCCGAGGTAAAGGGTGCCGCCGACGACGTCGACGGCAAGGTCAAGGTCGGCGCGGACGCGGCCGGCACCAAGCACTAAGGCGCGACTCGCGCGACCTCGTTTCGATCGAGAAGCCGGCCCTTGGGTCGGCTTTTCGCGTTTCAGGCTCTCGGACACCCGTCGAACTCGTCTCGCATCGCCAGCTTGCATTCATGCCCCACCAAAGTAGAACATGTTTCACTTTGGTGCTTCGGGTGCTTAGGGAGCGATAGACCATGTATTTCGACTACACCCCAGAACAACACGCGCTGCGCGAAGAGCTGCGCGACTACTTCGGAAGGCTCATCACCGAGGACCTCATCGCCGAACTCGATGAGGTCGAAGGGGGAGGGCCCCACTATCACACGGCGATGCAGCAGCTCGGCGCGGACGGTTGGCTCGGGATCGGCTGGCCCAAAGAGCATGGCGGTCAGGGTCGTGGCCCCATCGAGCAGTTCATCTTTTTCGATGAGGTCCAGCGCGCCGGGTTTCCGGTCCCGATTCTCACCCTCAATACGGTCGGCCCCACGCTTCTGAAGTTCGGAACCGACGAGCAGAAGGCCAAGTACCCACCGAAGATCCTCGAGGGCCGGTGTCACTTTTCGATCGGATACACCGAGCCCGGTTCCGGCACCGATCTCGCCTCTCTCCAGACGAGCGCCGTTCGCGAAGGAGACGAGTACGTCATCAATGGTCAGAAGATTTGGACCAGCCTCGCCGACCATGCCGACTACATGTGGTTGGCCTGTCGAACCGATCCCGACGCGCCACCGCACAAAGGCATCTCGATCATCATCGTTCCGGCCGATGCCGAAGGCGTTCAGATCACCCCAATGCACGCGCTCGGCGAGAACAACGTGCATGCGGTCTACTACGACAACGTGCGCGTCCCGGTGGCCAACCTCGTCGGCGAGGAGAACAGCGGCTGGCACCTGATCACCACCCAGCTCAACCATGAGCGCGTGGCGCTGTGCGCCGTCGGGCCGCTCGAGCGCATATTCACCGAGACGGTCGAGTGGGCTAAGCAAACCGACGACCGCGCGGGCGCACGCATCATCGACCTGCCGTGGGTCAAAACGAACCTGGCCCGCGTCTACGCCAAACTCGAGGTTCTCAAGCTTCTCAATTGGCAGCAGGCGTGGGGCATTGCCCGCGACAAGCTCTCGCCGGCCGACGCTTCTGCGATCAAGGTCTATGGCTCCGAGTTCTACGTCGAGGGCTCGAGGTTGCTGATGGAGGTCCAGGGCGCAGCGGGGACGCTCAGACACGGCTCGGAGGGCGCCATTCTTCGCGGGCGCCTCGAGAAGTACTACCGCATGTCGCTCGTCCTCACCTTTGGGGGCGGCACGAACGAAGTGCAGCGAGACATCATTTGCCAGGCGGGCTTGCGGATGCCTCGCCTGGGACGGCGCTGAAAAGGCAGAACGATGGATTTCTCATTCAACGAAGACCAGGAAAGCATTCGCGATCTGGTGAAGCAGGTTCTCACCGACATCGTCACCGACGACTCGCTCAAAGCGCTCCACAAAGAGGGCAAGTGGTTTCACGAACGCGCCTGGAGGCAGCTTGCCGAGTCCGAAATGCTGGGCCTCGCGATTCCTGAAGAGTTCGGAGGTGCTGGGCTCGGCCTTACGGAGCTGTGCTTGCTCCTGCAGCAGGTGGGCCGGACGGTGGCACCCGTCCCCGCGCTCCCGACCTTGCTCTCCGCCGCGTTGCCGATCGCGGAGTACGGCACCCCCGAGCAGAAGGACCGCTTCCTCTCCGGCATCGCGCAGGGCCGCGTCATCGTTGCAGCAGCCCTCGTCGACGCGGGAAGCCGGGACCCGCTCAATCCGTCTGCAGTTGCGGCCGAGGACGGTGCGGATTGGCGCGTCACGGGTCGATTCAGCAACGTCGCATACGCCGAATTCGCCGATCGCATCATGGTGGCCGCGCAGACCGACTCCGAGAGCTCCCTCGTCCTTCTCGTCGACCCCAAGGCGTCCGGCGTGCGGCTTGGTTCCGCGCTCGGTACCAACGGAGAGCCCCTCAGCTTCCTCGAACTCGAGGACGCGCCGGTCGCCTCAGGCGATGTCCTCGGATCCGTCGACCAGGGCGCCGAGGTGCTGCGCTATCTCGTCGATCGAACCCGCCTTGGGATCTGTGCGGTGGAGCTCGGGATTGCCGAGCAGGCGTTGTTCATGACCGCCAAGTACGCGAGCGAGCGAAAGCAGTTTGGCGTTCCGATTGGTGCGTTCCAGGGAGTGACACAGCGCGTCGGAGACGCGTACATCGATGTGCAGGCGATGAAGTCGTCGATGTGGCAAGCCTGCTGGCGTCTCGAACGAGGGCACGACGCTGCCAAAGAGATCGCGGTGGCCAAGTTCTGGGCCTCCGAGGCCGGCGCGCGCGTCGTTGCCGCCGCCCAGCATGTGCACGGAGGCATGGGGTTCGACCGCGACTACCCTCTCTATCGCTACTTCATGACCTCGAAGGGCCTCGAGTTTACGTTGGGGGGCGCTCAGGAAAGCCTGACCGACCTCGGCACGCTGCTCTGAAGAGTCCGGCTTGGCTCCCGCCCCTGCCGGCGTGGATCTACGTTGGCTTAGCGTCCTTTGGCTCGTAGGCTTCTGTTCATGGCCCGGACGAGCTTCATCGATGCCAAAGCGATTACCACCGAATCGTCAACCAACGTCCTTCGCACCGCATGGGACCGCCTCAGCCCGCTCCCTGGTGGCAAGCTGCTCTTCACGAGACTCGTAGGGAGGCTCGCACGGTACACCGGGACCATCGACGCCCGCGTGGAAGAGCTGCGCGACGGCTACGCGCGCGTCGCGATGGCTGACCGGCCGCGAGTGCGAAATCACCTCGCCTGCGTCCATGCGATCGCCCTCGCGAACCTCGTCGAGCTAACCGGCAATCTGGCGCTCGCCTATTCGTTGCCTGACGATGCGCGATTCATCGTTGCGGGGCTCGGTCTCGACTACGTCAAGAAGGCGCGCGGCCCGATCACCGGCGAGTGTCACTGCCCGCGTATCGACTCGAACGAGAAGCGCGAGTACCAGGTTCGGGTGCTGCTGATGGATGCCTCGGGAGACGTCGTCGTCGAAGGGACGCTTCGCACGCTCGTCGGACCCAAGGCCATATCCAGGTAGAGCCCTGTGGCGAAGAGAGGATGGACGGTGCTACGGGCGGGCGCTCGCCAAGAGCTGCTCTGCAGCCGCGCGGGCCTGGTCAGTGACTTTCACTCCGCCAAGCATGCGAGCGATCTCTTCGAGACGTTCCGCGTCCGACAGCAGCTCGATTCCGCTCCGTGTCCGCTCACCGGCCACCTTCTTGTGCACGCGGTAGTGGGCGTCGGCATAGGCAGAAATCTGCGGCAAATGAGTGATGCACAGCACCTGGCTGTGCTGCGCCACCTCACGAATCTTGCGGCCAATCGTCTCGGCCACGGCGCCTCCAACCCCGGCATCGACTTCGTCGAACACGTAGAGGCCGGCAGGGCCGAGTCCGGCGAGTACCCGTTTGATCGCGAGCATCGAGCGCGAGAGTTCGCCGCCACTGGCGATCTTCCGGAGCGGCTTGGCTTCCTCGCCGCGATTGGGCGCGATCAGCAGCTCTGCGCGATCGATCCCAGTGGTCGAAAGGCGCGCCCCCGCGACCTGGAGCTCGCGAGGTCCGCCTTCGAGCGCCGCGAGCTCGACGGTAACGTTCGCCTCGCCCATGCCGAGTGAGTTGAGCTCTGCGCTGATGGCCGCGCTCAGCTTCTTGGCAGCAACGACCCGCTTCTTGCGAAGTGCGAGAGCGAGCGAGGTAGCCCTCTCTTGCGCGCTGTCGTAGTCTCGTTGGCACTGGTCGAGACGTTCGTCGTAGCCATCGAGAGATTCGAGCTCGAGTCGCGCGCGCTCCGCGTGCGCCAATACTTCCTGAGGCTCGCCGCCGTACTTGCGCTTGACCCGCCGCAAGCCATCGAGCTTCTCGTCGAGTTCGAGCAGTCGCGCCTCGTCAAACGCGAGATCGCGGGCATAGCGACCGAGCTCCGCGGCGGCGTCTTCGAGCTGCACCAGCGCGTCGCGCACCTGCTTTGCAGTTTGGCCAAGAGACGCGTCGACGTTCGCTGCCTGTTCCACCGAGCCGGCGATGCGCGCAAGACTGGCGCAGATCGCGTCATCGTCTGCATAGAGCTGCGCTTCGGCCTCGGCCGCGGAGCTGGCCAAGCTTTCGGCGTGCCGAAGCCGTTCCCGTTCGTGAGTGAGGCCCTCCTCATCCTCGAGGGCTTCGCGCATCGATTCGATTTCGCCCAGCTGAAACCGAAGCAAGTCTTCCCGGTCGGCACGACCCCGCTCTTCGGCGATCACCTCTTCGAGTCGGCCCGCCGATTCGAGGAGCTCGGCGTGAGCTTGTGCGACCTCCTTCACTTGGTCTTGGTGCCGGGCGAACGCATCGAGATAGGTGAGATGCTGCCGGGCGTCGGTCAGTGAATGAAACTCGTGCTGGGAGGAAATGTCGGCGAGGTCTCGGGTGACCTCCCGGAGCTGCCCGAGAGTGCTCATGCGGCCGTTGACGTACGCCCGTGTTCGCCCTGCGGCCGTGACCACCCGGCGAACGACGAGTTCTCCGTCGGTCTCGATTCCCTGCTCGCGAATGCTCCGAAGGGCTTCCGGGTCGTCCTGTAGATCGAACAGCGCCTCGACCTCGGCAGCGTCCGCCCCCGTACGTACGATCTCAGGGCGTCCTCTCGCGCCGAGCACGAGCTGCAGCGCATCGACCAGGATGGATTTCCCGGCGCCGGTCTCCCCCGTCACGATGTTGAGTCCGGCGTCGAGGTCGACCTCGAGCTCCTCGATGATCGCGAAGTTCCGCACTCGAACGCACGTCAACACAGGCGGCGTCTAGCACAGGCGTTGCGCCAGCGCTGCACAAGCGCTAGCAGTCTTGCCGATGGCGTCGTCCGCTGACATTCGAGAGTCTTTCTTGCGGTTCTTCGAAGAGCGGAGCCACCAGAGGGTCCCCTCGGGGCCACTCGTTCCACCGAACGACCCCACGCTGATGTTCGCCAACGCGGGCATGGTGCAGTTCAAGGACCTCTTCACCGGCAAAGAGCAACGCGACTATCAGCGCGCCACCTCTTCGCAGAAGTGCATCCGCATTAGCGGCAAGCACAACGACCTCGAGAACGTAGGCGTCACCGCGCGCCACCACACGTTTTTCGAGATGCTCGGAAACTTCTCGTTCGGAAACTACTTCAAGCAGGACGCCATTGCGTTCGCCTGGGACTTCTTCACCAAGACGCTGCAACTCGATCCGGAACGGCTCGTCGTGACGGTCTTCGGAGGCGAAGAACGGCTTGCCCCGGCCGACGACGAGGCGGCTGCGATTTGGGCAGACGTGACCGGTTTCTCCAAGGAGCGGATCATCCGCTGCGGGGCAAAAGACAACTTCTGGCAGATGGGCGATACGGGTCCTTGTGGACCTTGCTCTGAGATCCACTACTGCCTCGGCCTCGACGACGTCGACCCGCGCACCTTCGGCGAAGAGCCGGCAGCCGACGGTCGGGGTTGGTTCGAGCTCTGGAACCTGGTTTTCATGCAGTTCGAGCGTCATGCAGACGGCAGCATGATCGCGCTGCCTGCACCGTCGATCGACACGGGTGCGGGGCTCGAGCGAATCGCCGTGGTGTCACAGGGAGTGCTGAGCAACTACGACACCGACCTGCTGCGTCCGATCGTCGATCTCGCCTCCGAGATTTCCAGCAAGCGCTATACCTCGAGTCAGTCGGACGACGACGTCAGCATGCGGGTGATCGCCGACCACGCCCGAACCACGGCGTTCTTGATCTCCGAGGGTATCTTCCCGGACAAAGACGGACGGCCCTACGTGCTGCGACGGGTGATGCGACGCGCGATCCGCCATGGGCACCGGCTCGGTATCGGAGAGCCGTTCCTGCACCATTGCGCTCTTAGGGTGGTCGACAACATGAGCGCCGTGTACCCACAGCTGCAAGAGCGGCGGGATCTCATCGAGCAGATTACGCTCCAGGAAGAAGAGCGCTTTCGACGCACCTTGGCGCGCGGACTGCAGCTCATCGACGACAACGACGAGTGGATCGACGATTCCGCCGGCCGCTCGCTCCCGGGGCAGGTCGCGTTCCGCCTCTACGACACCTATGGGTTTCCGCTCGACCTACAAGAGGTCATCGGAAACGAACAGGGGTTCACCATCGACTCCGAAGGTTTCGATGCCGAACTCGGCAAGGCGCGGCTTCGCAGTCAAGGCTCCAAGGTTGGCAGCAGCGCAGTCGACGCGATCTACCCGACCGTGGCAGCCGCCGTGGGTGCCGTCGAGTTCCACGGCTACGACACCGAGGCCGAAACCAGCGAGGTCGTCGCGCTGATCTCCGAAGGACAGTCGGTTTCGGAGCTTCGCGCGGGGCAGCTGGGTGAAGTCGTCACCCGCACGACGCCGTTTTATGCGGAGCAGGGTGGCCAAGTGGGCGACCGCGGTGCGATCGTCATCGAGGGCGCTGTGTTCGAGGTCGACGATACGCAGAAGCCAGTCGACGGACTGGTGGTGCATCGAGGTCGTGTGACCGAGGGCGCCTTCGAGGCGAGCGGTCCCGCGCGCCTCGAAGTCAATCACGACACCCGTAGCGCCACGCGCCGCAACCACAGCGCGACCCATCTGCTGCACTGGGCTCTGCGCCAGGTGGTTGGGCCCACCGCCGCGCAGAAGGGCTCGCTCGTCGGGCCCGATCGCCTGCGCTTCGACTACAGCGGTACGCGGGCGCTCGAGGACCAAGAGCTTGCGACGATCGAGGATCTCGTGAACGAAGCGATTCTCGCAAATACGGAGATCACCACCGAAGTCCTATCCATGAGCGAGGCCAAAGCTCAGGGCGCGATCGGGATCTTCGAAGAGAAGTACGGAGAAGTCGTTCGGATGCTGCGCATCGGACCCTCGCTGGAGCTCTGTGGGGGTACGCATGCGGCGCGCACCGGAGACATTGGCCTTTTCAAGGTGCTGTCCGAGGGCGGTCTCGCGGCGGGTGTTCGGCGGATCGAGGCGACGACGGGGTTGAACGCACTGACCCACCTGCGCGAAGTCGAATCCGAGCTCTCAAACACTGCGCAGCTTCTGAAGGTGCCACCGCGGCAGCTGCACGACCGGGTGAGCCGCGTCGTGGAGCAGAACAAAGAAGCGCAGCGCGAGATCGACCGACTCAACCGCGCGATGATGTCCGGTGGCAGTGGCGACCTCTCCGCGACTGCGCGCAAGGTCGAGGGCGCGAGCGTACTCGGGGCCACCGTCGAGCTCGGTGACGCTGGCAGCCTTCGCGAGATGGCCGACCAACTCCGCGACAAGCTTGCGCCCGCCGTCGTGCTCCTTGGCTCGACGAGCAAAGACGGGAAGAAGGCGCTGCTGGTGTGCAGTGTCTCGAAGGCGTTGACCGGTCGCTTTCGGGCGGGCGACATCGTCAAGGCCGCGGCGACCGTCGTCGGGGGCAGCGGGGGAGGCCGGCCCGACTTCGCACAGGCAGGCGGACCCGATCCCGCGCGACTCGAAGACGCCGTCGCCAAGGTGTACGAGCTCGTCGGAGCGAGTTAGGTGTCCCTCAAGACCAAGGTCGTTGCCGCGGGAATCGAGGGTCTCCTTGCGGCACCGAAGGCACTGCGGCCAGTCTACGCGGCACGCCGCCGCCTCCTCGCGGGCGGGCAACGCCGCGTCGGGTTCTACTATCGCGCCGACGATCCGTACTGTCACTTGCTGCTCCAAGTGCTCCCCGATCTCGCCTCGGCGTACGGGCTCGAAGTCAGCTTGATTCCGATCGGTGAAGTAGGCCCCGGGGCGCACCCCGAGCCCGAGATGCTTGCGGCGCACGCGATACGCGACGCCCGAGTCCTGGCCGAAGCCTACGGACTCGAGTTCCCTCTTGATGCGGCCCTCCCCGACGCCGACGCGGTGCGAAAGGCGCATGCACTCCTCCTCGCGCGCCGCCCCTCATTGGTACAGCTCGCCCTGGCCCGCGAGCTCGGAGGTGCCCTTTGGTCGGGCGATCGAGGCGCGCTCGACGAGTTGTCCGCGGACCACGATTCGATCGATCTCGGCTCCGTCGACCGAAGTCTCGACGCGAATACCGCGCGGCTAGTCCGGGCCGGCCACTATCAGTCGGGCATGCTGCACTACGAAGGCGACTGGTACTGGGGTGTCGATCGACTGGGCTGGCTGCAGGAACGCCTCCAAGAAGAGGGGCTTTCGGGGCCGCCGCCTGCGACCCGTGTGCCCTCGCCGACGCTCCGTGAGCAAGTCAACCGCGCTACTGAAGCGCCACCGCGCATCCGGGTCTTCTTTTCCTTTCGAAGCCCTTACTCGTATGTCGTCCTTCCTCAGCTCAAGCGGATGCGCGACCAACGATGCGTGGACCTCGAGCTCACCCCCGTGCTTCCCATGGTGATGCGGGGCCTTCAGGTGCCGCGGGCGAAGCGTCTCTACATCGTCCACGACACCAATCGTGAGGCCGAGCGACATGGCATTCCCTTCGGGCGCATTTGCGATCCACTTGGCGCCGGCATCAACCGCTGCTTCGCGGTGTTCCTGCACTGCGCCGTTCCACGTGGGCTCCAACTCGAATTCGCGCTTTCGGCGATGCAGGGGAGCTGGGCCGAGGCGCGGGACCTCACGTCCGACACAGAACTCGAGTTCGTGGCACAGCGCGCCGGCATTGGGCCATCCGAGGTACGGGCCGCCCTCGAACGAGATGACTGGAAAGACTACGCTGCCGCCAATCGCGAGGCGCTCACCGGGCTGGGTCTGTGGGGCGTGCCGTCGCTTCAGATAGGTGCGTACTCGACCTGGGGCCAAGACCGTTTGGAGCTGATCTCCGAGGCCCTGGGCTGCGACTAGCCCACATGTAGGCCCCTTTCTCGGTGAAAGACTTTACGAGCCCCATTTTTCCTGTGACATTGATCACATGGCGATCTCGGACGAGAAGCTCTCCGAATTCGACGATGCTCTCGCGTCTCTCGGCAAGGCGGACTCTGACGTTTCGGAGCTCATGCAGAAGATCGATGCGAGTGAACGCGTCGACCTTTCTTCGGTTGACGATGCGCTCGATACGCTCGGTGAAGCCGTTGGTCTCATCGATGCAAAGTCGACGCTCGACGCGGACCAAGGCGAGCTTGAGGTTTTGGACCACGGCGATGACTTCGTGCTCCTCGTCGACGAGGAAGACCTCGAGCAGCTCGAGAGCTCCGGCACGGACGTTCCCGGAGTGAGCACGCCCCCACCGATTCCAGGGGAGTCCGAGGTGCCCCAGGCCGAGACTGCAGAAGGCGAAGGGAACGACGAAGAAGAAGGCTTCTTTCAGAAACTCTTCGGCACGCGTCGAAGCAGCAATCGACCCTAATCAGTTCCAAGGTGAACTCGGTCTAGAAGTAGAAGGTGGCGCCAAAGGTCGCGAGCGCGCCGCCTGATACATTCGTCGACTGCACGCCGTCGATGAATTTCAGGCCGCGGATCGTCGTCCACTCGATATCGCATGACTCCGCGTACATCTGCGTTGAGCGCGAATGCCTTGGCGATGCGCAACTCGACCCCGAGTCCCGCTTGACCACCCACGTGGATGAGATCGCGTTCTTCGAACGGGGCTTCTTTGGTGCCGAGCGTGACGCCACCACCCAACAGTATGTAGAACTGAAACCGACTCTTCGGATTCAGATAGAACAACAGGTTGGTGGTGATTGGCACCTCGGTGCGAAAATCGCCATCGTAGTCGTAGCCCGCGAAGTAACCCGCGCCCAGATCGATCGCGACGAATCCGACCGGCCGGATCCGAAGCGCGCCGCTCACCCCGCCGAGTGTTAGACGTGGGCCAAGCGTGCCCCCGAAGTTCACGTGCAGGCCAACCTTGCGTTCCCGATCGACGTGTTTGGGAGGCGCCGACGCCGGCCTTGGCTTCTCCGCGGAGCCCTGTCGGATGACGACGACCGTAGGCGCAGTTCCTCCTTCGATGACGATCGGTTGCGGCGACGCCGTAGAACCGGTCCCGGCTTCAGAGATGA
Source organism: uncultured delta proteobacterium (assembly GCA_963845195.1). Taxonomy (GTDB): domain Bacteria; phylum Myxococcota_A; class Polyangia; order Polyangiales; family Houyiibacteriaceae; genus SG8-38. Next base: position 12,151 of record CAWJRH010000001.1, on the reverse strand, counting down.
TTGCGTCGGCCTTGGCGGATGGAGCTGCCCAGATTGAACCGAAGATCGGAACCAACCAGAGAATGATGAATCGATGCATGGCGACCTCTTCGTCTTCTACGAAAGGGCGCCCCGAAAGATTCAAACACGAAGGTAGCTATTGAAGGGAGCGGCGGTCTTCGAGTGCGCGACCGAGGGTCACCTGGTCGGTGAACTCGAGCTCGCCTCCATGCGGAACGCCTGCCGCGATGCGTGATACGCGCGCCGAAGTTCCACTGAGTGCGCCGGCGATGTAAAGAGCGGTCGCCTCCCCCTCCACACTCAAGGGCGTTGCGACGATGATTTCTTCAATCTGCTCGTCTGTGATCCGCTGCACGAGCGCGTCGAGCGGCAACTGGTCGGGTCCGATTCCATCGAGAGGCGCCAGCAGGCCGTGAAGCACGTGATAGCGCCCGCGAAACGACCCCAGCGCCTCCAGCGCGATCAAGTCGGGCACTTTGGCAACGACGCACAGTGTCGCAGTGTCGCGCCGCGGGTCTGAGCAGATTGCGCAGCGCGCCTCAGCACCGTAGTTGCCGCAGAGTTCGCACCGAGTGACTTTGTCGTGAATCTCGGAGAGCGCCTGCCCGAGAGCGCGAGCGTAGTCTTGGTCGCCTTCGAGAACATGGAAGGCAAGACGCGTTGCCGTTCGCTCGCCGATGCCGGGCAGTCGCGACAGCAACGAGACGAGGACGCCGATCGGGTCGTTGGGCGACATCGTTCAGCCGAGCCCGGGGATGGCGAGCCCTCCGGTAAGCTTGTCGATTTCTTCGTCGATGTATTCGCGGGCCTTCGTCAGTGCCGCGTTCGAGGCTGCGACGACGAGATCCTGGACCATCTCGAGATCTTCGTCTGTGAGAAGACTCGGGTGGATGCGCACTTCGACGAGTTCGGGCGTGCCGTTGGCGATGGCCGTCACTTTGTCGTTGCCGGCGCTGGCTTCGAAGCGCTCCTCCTTGAGCTCTTCTCGTCGCTGTTCCACCTTGCGCTGCATGCGATTCGCCTGCCGCATCAGCTCACCCATTCCACCGCGAAAATTCATCGATTCCTCTCAGTCTGCTTCGACGTGCACGTCGAGCTTGCCCGCGGACTCTGGAAAGACATCCATGGCGTCGCGCACCCGCGGGTGATTGAGCGCCTCTCTGCGCTTCGCCTCGACCTCTGCTTCTTTTCTTTGGGCAGCGACCGCCGCGACCGTCTTCACGGCTTTCTCCGTCGCCGCGTCGAATCGGATTTCAACCTGTGGACGGGCACCCAAGAGCTCTTCTGCGCAGTCCTGGATTGCCGAGATCGATTCGGGCGTATCGGCTTGCCGACCGTAGAACGACCCTTGCTGAAAAGACAGCACGATGCGTTCCGGGCCGACGCTTCGCGGAACCCCGTGCTCGAGCACCGCTCCGAGAGCGGGCTGTCTGCTTCGAAGCGTTCCGACCAGTTCTTCCCATTCCTGAAGCGCGGCGCGGCGTACCGGGGTGAGCGTGGTCCCGCTGCTCGTTTGGAAGCCGCCCGCATGTCGAGTTGCCGGCTTGATAGGCTCCTTCGCGTCGACCGGGGGGGCCGGCGGTTCTGCCGAGGCTGGCTCCGCACGTGGGGGGGGTGTCGCGGCGGACTCCGCCTTGACCTCGTGCTTGGGTGTCGCAGCGGGCTCCGCCTTGACCTCGCGCTTGGGTGTCGGCGCAGGCTTCGCTCGACGTGGTTCGCGCGAACCCGTGCCCGTAGGGCCGGAGGTTCCCTGGAGCGTATCGAGTCTGGCGAGCAGTTCGGAGACGGATTGCAGTGGCGGCCGCGTTGCCACCCGGACGAGGCCCATCTCGAGCATGAGCTCGGGGTTCGCGCTCTGGGTCATTTCCTCGACGACCATCGATGTGGCGCGAAACATTCGCTGGAGTTCGAGGATGTCGGCATTCGCGATGAGTTCCCGAGCCGCTTCAAGTTCCTCGGGAACCCAGTCTGTGGCATCGGCCGCGTCGAGCTTGAGGACGACGAGGTCCCGCACGAGCTGCAACAGCTGCCGCGCAAAGTTCGAGAGATCCACGCTCCGCGCCGAAAGAGCCCCAACGCCCGCTATGACACCCGCGCCGTCGCCCTCGAGGACAGCCCGCGTCACCGCATGGAGCGCCTCCCGATCTGCGATCCCGAGTGCGTCCGTGACGGTTTCCGTGGTGATTCGATCGCCGGAGACAGCGACGAGCTGGTCGAGCAGGGTGAGCGCATCGCGCATCGAGCCAGTGGCTTCCCGTGAAACCACAGCGACAGCTTCTGGGTCGGCTTCGAGGGACTCTTTTGCGAGGATCTGCTCGATGCGGGCGGCGATCTTGGCCCGAGGAATCAGACGAAAGTCGTACTGCTGACACCGCGAGCGAATCGTGATGGGTACCTTGTGGCTCTCGGTGGTTGCAAAGATGAATTTCACGTGGTCCGGCGGCTCTTCGAGCGTCTTGAGAAACGCGTTGAAGGCGCCCGCCGAGAGCATGTGCACTTCGTCGACGATCACGATCTTGTGCCGGTCGCGCTGGGGTCGGTACGGCAGGGATTCCTGAAGACGACGTACGTCTTCGACACTGTTGTTCGAGGCCCCGTCGATTTCCTGGACGTCGACGTCGGTGCCTGCTGTGATGTCGCGGCATGCATCACATTCGTTGCACGGCGATGCCGTCGGGCCCTTTTCGCAGTTCAGGGCTTTCGCGAGGAGACGTGCGGTAGTCGTCTTGCCGACGCCGCGCACACCCGTGAAAAGGAACGCATGGGCGACTCGGTCGGAGGCGATGGCGTTCTCGAGAGTTCGCGCGACATGCTCCTGGCCCACGAGCTCATCGAAGCGCTGGGGTCGGTACTTCCTCGCAAGAACGGTATACGCCATCGAACGGAGCACCCTATCACGGGGGGCAATCGGGTGCAGCCGGGCTCAGTTGCCGTCGTCGTCGTCCGACGCGTCATCGGCGTCGTCGCTTTCCAAGCCGTCGTCGCCGGTCTCTTCTTGTTCTTGGGCAGCTTCTTCAGCTTCCTGTGCCGCGCCGATCTCCTGGGCCTCACGCATCATCTCTTGCATCGTCGGCATCTTTCCGCTGCCGCCGTCGTCGTCGTCGCCACCCTGCGCCTCGCGCATCATCTCCTCCATCGTCGGCATGCCCGAAGCGTCTTCGTCGTCGTACTCGCCATCGTACTCAGCGTCCTCGAACGACTCCGAACCGCCCCCCATGATCGCGTTGCCGAGGCCGATCGAGATCTGTGGGTACCAGGTGATCAGTCCGAGTCCGATCAGCATGAGCCCGACGAACGGCAAGACGGACCGGATGATGTGTCCAATGCCCCTTTCCCAAAGAGCGCTTGCGACGAAGAGGTTCAGGCCGACCGGAGGCGTGAGATAGCCAATCTCGAGGTTGACGATGAAAATGATTCCAAAGTGCATCGGGTCGACGCCCATCGACGCTGCGATCGGGGCCAACAGCGGAACGAAGACGAACATCGCGCTGAGGATGTCCATCATCATGCCGACGGCGAGAAGCATGGCGTTGAGCAGAAGCAGGAACTGCCAGCGGGCAAGGTCCTTCGCCTGAATCCACTCGACCATTTGGGCCGGGATTTCTTCTTTTTCGAGGAACTCCCCGAGCGCGAGCGCCATGACCATGATCACCAGGAACGAGCCGAGGAACACGCCGGTCTCGCCGAAGATCGAGGGTACGTCCTTGAGCTTGAGGGCGCGATGCAGCCAGACTTCGACGAGAATTGCGTAGACCACGCTGATTGCCGACGCCTCGACCGCGTTGAAGATTCCGCCGTAGATACCGCCGAGAATGAGAAGCGGGAAGAGCAGCGCCCAGAACCCGTCACGAGTTGCTTCGACCAGTTTCGAGAACTTGAACGGTGAGGTCGGGACCTTGTCGACTATGCCCTGATAGAAGGAGTACCCGATCAGGATGGAGCCCATCAGGATGCCGGGGCCGAACCCAGAAGCAAAGAGGCGCTCGACTTCGATTACCGCGGTCTGGTTGACGATCGGGTAGACGATCATGGGGATAGACGGCGGGATGAGGATTCCGAGCGAGCCTGCCGAGGTTAGCAACCCGTGCGAGAAGCGTTCCTGGTAGCCGGCGGAGATGAGCGCGGGGCCCATCATCGAGCCGATTGCGACGACCGTCGCAGGGCTCGAGCCGCTGATTGCGGCGAAGAGCATGCAGGCGAGCACCGCGCTCATGGCCATGCCGCCCGGTACCCATCCGACAAACGCCTGGGCGAATTCGACGAGACGCTTGCTGATCTCGCCTTTGCTCATGACCGCGCCGCTCATGATGAAGAACGGGATGGCCAGGAGTGTGGGGCTGTCAGCGAGACTTCGAATGCCCTCGATCAGGATGGTGAACTGTTCGGGATCGCGGAAGTGGCTCCACAGAAAGAGGCTGCCGAGCGTCGCGATGCCGATCAGGACGAAGAGCGGCGACCCAACGACGGCCGCGGCGAGAATCGCAGATGCCAGCACGCCACCCTTGCCCAAGAAGGGCAAGAAGACGATGAGTGCGAGGACGACCAAGAACGGTATGTTCTTACGCTTGGTTCCGTCAGTCATCCTTCGGCCTTCCGCTCTTTGGCGACTGCGAGCACTTCTTCCTCGGGAGCTGCCCCGTAGCTGCCCCCCATGACCGAACTAATCGCTGCTGCGACGTAGCGGATGGAGGTCATCAGGAACGCGGCCGGGACCGCGATGGTTGCGATCCAGTCAGGAAGGTTCGTTTGCTCGAACCGGCCGGCCAGGGTCAGCGCTTCGCGGGCGTAGAGATAACCGAGCAGAGCCATGAACAGGCAGAAGCCCGCCGTGACCATGAACCCCGTGGCGTTAGACCAGCGCTGCAGCCCCGGCGGGATGATGCGCTTGAGGGCGCCCATCTGGATGTGGCGGCCTTCGTGGGCGCAGACGCTAGCCCCGAGAAAGCCGACCCAGAGCAGCATGATGAGCGAGAGTTCCTTCGACCAGCTGTAGCCGTCCGGGAAGTAGTTCGTGGCGATCGAGAGGAAGATCGCCGTGGTGACCAGAAAGGCGAAGATGTACTTCGGCCAGGCCGGTTCGCGGCGCTCAAACAGTCGCCACAGCCAGAGCCCCGAGGCGAGTGCGTAGAGCAGCATGTAGAACCAACGCGACTCCATCCACGGCTGCAGCATCAGCCAGCCGAGGACGCCGAGGGCGCCTGCCGACAAGACTGCTCGCACGATAGGGCGACTCTTCGATTGGTCGCTGCTCTCGGGGTGCGCGTGCCGTTCGGCGGTCCAGAACGCAAAGTAGAGCAGGCCGAGGGCGATGAAGCCGCTGACGATCGGTCCGGCAACCGTCATCTTCTCGATCGTCGTCGGGTCTTCGATGCCCAAGATCCGGGCGGTTAGCTCGGCGACCTTGCTGTCGGGCGCTGCGAGCCGGCGATAGACGACATCGAGGAAGACCATGCCGCAGGAGAGGGCCAGGAAGGTCCACAGCACGCCCATTTCCACCGCAAAAATCCAGTCATCGATTCGGCGGAGCGGCCCCGAAGGTGCCTGATAGGGATATCGACCGTCCGAATCCGTCATAGCGCGCGACGGTACGGGTGATCGCGCTGACGATCAAGACTTGATGCGTTAGGGTCGTCACTATCTGATGCGGACGGTCATTCATTTCGACATGGATGCGTTTTTTGCCTCTGTGGAGCAGCGCGATGATCCGAGCCTCCGGGGCAAACCGGTTATCGTCGGGGCCAGGTCCGTCCGCGGGGTCGTCACGGCGGCATCGTACGAGGCTCGGCCAAGCGGGGTGGGCTCCGCGATGTCGATGGTCGAAGCGCTTCGCCGCTGTCCCGAGGCCATCGTGGTCCCTCCTCGCAGGGAGCGATACCTCGCGGTGAGTGGGCAGATCTTCGAGATCTTCAGGCGATATACGCCTCTGGTCGAGGGGCTGTCCCTCGACGAAGCGTTCTTGGACGTGACGGGGAGTCAGGCCCTGTTCGGGGACGGCCAGTCGATCGCGATGCGGATCAAGCGAGACATCGGGGACCAGTTAGGACTGACCGGGAGTGCAGGGGTCGCACCGAGCAAGTTCGTGGCGAAGATCGCGAGCGACCTCCAAAAGCCCGATGGACTGACTTTCGTTGCACCCGGCACGGCGGAGGGGTTTCTCGCGCCGCTGCCCCTTTCGAAAATGTGGCGGGTCGGCCCAAAGGCCCAAGCGAGGCTCCGGTCGGCCGGTCTGCGGACCATAGGCGATCTGGGGGCCGCCGACGTCGCCACCCTCGAGGTGCTTCTCGGGAGCTGGGGACCGGTTGCGCGCGATCTCGCTCGCGGCATCGATGACCGCCCAGTGATCGTCGGGGCGCCTCCGAAGAGTCTCGGATCGGAGCACACCTTCGAGCAAGACTTCACCACCAAAGAGGAATTGCTCAAGCCAATCCTCGATCAGTCGATGCGGGTCGCCGACCGGCTCGTCGCGCGCGGCCTGTGGGCAGAGGTAGTCACGCTCAAGATAAAGTACGGCGATCACCGGATTCGTACGCGGCAGGTTCGGCTCTCGCGCGCGGTCTCGGACACCGATTCGATTTTCGAAGCAGCGCGGGACCTGCTCGATCGCTTCGACTCCCTCCGTGAGGGCGTGCGTCTCACTGGGGTCTCGGTATCCGCCATGACGAAGGCCCCCCCGCGCGAGCTCTTCGCCGAACCAAATCGAGACCGCCGCGAACGTCTCGCAACTGCTACCCGGCTGCTTCGGGAGCGTTTTGGGACTGCTGGGGTTACGCGTGCAGCCCTGATTTCCGAGCCTGAACCGCGCTCCTAAAAAGCGTGTTTCGCGGCATGGTCTAGCTCGCGCGCGAAGCGCGTTGACAGGTCCCGGCGGTGCCTTTAGGTTCCAACCTGTTGCGTGGCGGGACGCAACATCGCAGGAGCCTTCCACCTGATGAACGCGCGTCATACTAAGTTCATCTTCGTCACGGGTGGAGTTGTCAGCTCCATTGGCAAAGGCCTCGCCGCGGCGTCGATGGGAGCGCTCCTCGAGGCACGAGGGCTCCGCGTTACCAACGTCAAACTCGACCCCTACATCAACGTCGACCCTGGGACGATGTCGCCGTATCAGCACGGCGAAGTGTTCGTGACCGACGACGGCGCCGAAACCGATCTCGACCTCGGGCACTACGAGCGGTTCACCAAGGCGACGATGACCAAGGCGAACAACTTCACCACCGGTCGCATCTACGACTCGGTCATTTCGAAGGAGCGCCGGGGCGAGTATTTGGGCGCCACGATTCAGGTGATTCCGCACATCACCGACGAGATCAAAGCACGGGTCGTCGAGGCAACGCAGGATGTCGACGTCGCGATCGTCGAAATCGGGGGCACCGTCGGCGACATCGAATCCCTGCCTTTTCTGGAGGCGGTTCGCCAGCTGCGAGTCGAACTCGGTCCGCAAAACAGTGTGTCGGTACACGTCACCCTCGTGCCGTACATCGCGGCGGCCGGCGAACTGAAGACCAAGCCCACGCAGCATTCGGTCAAGGAGCTGCTCGCCCTCGGCATCCAACCAGAGCTGCTGCTCTGTCGAGTCGACCGTGACTTCCCTCGCTCCCTCCGTGAGAAAATCGCGCACTTCTGCAACGTACCCGTCGACGCGGTTATTGCGGCGCCGGACGTGCGCGTCATCTACGAGCTGCCGCTCACCCTTCATCAACAGGGTCTCGATCGTCAGCTTGCCGAACGACTCAACATTTGGGCGCGCGACCCCGACCTTTCGGTTTGGAGACGAACGGTCGACCGATACCTGTCGCCCGGCAAGGGCCGCGTGTCGATTGCGCTGGTCGGCAAGTACGTCCATCTGCGCGATTCATACAAGTCGCTTCACGAAGCGCTCGTTCACGCGTCCCTCGCGTGCGACGTGAAGCTCGAGCTCGACTACGTCGACAGCGAAGAGCTCGAACGAGGCAACCTCGACGCTCTGCTCGGCCATCACGACGCGATCCTCGTGCCCGGTGGCTTCGGAGACCGAGGCGCCGAGGGCAAGATTCGGGCGATTCAATACGCGCGCGAACACGACATCCCTTTCTTCGGAATCTGCCTCGGGATGCAGATGGCTGTCGTCGAGTACGCGCGAAACGTCTGCGGGCTTTCAGGCGCCAGCAGTGCCGAGTTCGATCAAGGCGCAGCAGACCTCGTCGTCGACATCATGCCCGACCAGCGTGAAGTCGAAGACAAGGGCGCAACGATGCGACTCGGCGCCTATCCGTGCACCATCCGTCCGGGTTCACTTGCGGCCAAGGTGTACGGAGTCACCGACGTGAGCGAGCGTCATCGTCATCGCTTCGAGGTGAACAACCGGTATCGCGGGGCTCTCGAAGACGGCGGCTTGGTGCTCTCGGGCGTGTCGCCCGACGAACGACTGGTCGAAATGGTAGAGCTTCCCAACCATTCGCATTTCATCGGCTGTCAGTTCCATCCGGAGTTCAAGAGCAAGCCTCATCAGCCGCACCCGCTGTTCACGAGTTTCGTACAGGCGGCTGTCGACCAGAACGCACGCCGGGCGCGGCCAGTGAGCGGAACCGCCGAGGCCGAGGCGCGAGTCAACTAGGCGCTTTTTGCCCTTAGATGGACTGTTCAGGCGCTCAGGTTTAGGATCGCCGTGTGACGAGTGGAGCGTCCCGAAAGCCCTGGTTGACGATTCCGACCCGAATCGTGCTCGGGTACATCGTCATTCTGGTCGCATTCGGAATCGTTGGAGGCCTCAGCTACTTTCAGCATCACCGCACGTCGCAGACCCTCGGTCTTCTGCAAAACGGGTACCTGCCGCTGGCGCTCACCCTCGGTCAGGCCAAGGCGACCCAGAGCGTTTACGCCAACCTGATCGAACGGGCGCTCGAGTCCGAGCAGACCGACACGACGAAAGCCTGGCTCCGCGCCGCGCTCCGAATCCGTCCCACCACCTTACGGCGGGCCCTCGACGGAGTGGAAAAGGCCGAGACTCTTGCCCGCGAGCTCGGGATGGAGGCGCCGCTGCGCTCGGTCCGCAGAGAACTCAACGCCATCTCTTCAGCCTACGACCAGATCGACCAGCAGTACGAGCGGCTCTTCAGCCTGGTAGATGACGACCCAGAAGCCGTATCGGAGATTCTCAGCAGCCTGCGCTCCACCGAGCAGCGCATCGAACGCAACTACGACCGCGCTTCGCAGAGCGTGCAGCAGCGCATCTCGCGAACGAGCGCACTGGCCGCCGAGCAGGAGCGCAGGGCCACGTTTCTGCTGGGCCTCTTCGGGCTGCTGTCGCTTCTCGTAGGGATTGCGGTCACCTTCATGTCCCAGCGGCTTCTCCGTCCGATTCCGCTTCTTCACGAGCGGGTTGCAGCCGTCGCGCGTGGCGATCTGTCGAGTGAAGTCGAGCTGAAGCGCAACGACGAGCTCGGCCAGTTAGTCACCGAGTTCGAGCGAATGGTCGAAGCCCTATCCGCGCGCGATCAGCGACTGCGCGAGGCTGCCCTCGCCGAGCAGCGCTTGCAGCGAATGCAGGTGCAAATCGTCGAGGCGCTGCGTGCCGGGATCCTCGTGGTTGACGAACAGCGGAGCATTCGGACTCTCAATCCTGCGGGCGAAGAAATTCTTGGGTTGAGCAGTCGCGAAGTCGGAACCTCCATCGAAGAAACCTCACTCCTCCGTCGTTGCCCCGCGCTTGCAGTGGCGATCGGCCGCGTCGCCGAAACCGGCAAAGCGGTGACCCTTCAAGCCGAACGAGTAGCCGGGTTCACCGAGCGGCTCGTCGACATTCTGGTGACGCCGTTCGGCGAAGCGGGGGGAGCGGGAGGCGTCCTCGTGATTGCCGATGACGTCTCCGACTCGGTGGCCACGAAGTCGCGGCTCATTCAAACCGAACGCCTCGCTGCAATCGGTCGCATGGCAGCTCACGTGACACACGAAGTCCGCAACCCGCTGTCGAGCATTGGGCTCAACGTCGACATGCTTCGCGAAGAACTAGAGGGTTCCGACGAAGAAAGCCAAGACCTCATCGGTTCGATCCAGGGCGAACTCGAGCGGCTCGAGAGCATCACCGAAGAGTATCTTCGGTTGGCCCGACTCCCCCAACCGTCCCTCATTCCCGAGGATCCGAGCGGCCTGCTCCGCGACACGGCGGAGTTCGTTCAGCGCGAAATGGATGCCGCGGGAGTCGAGCTGCAGGTAGACGTCGCGCGACCGTTACCCGAGGTTGCGATGGATGAGACCCAGCTTCGTCAGGCGCTTCTGAACCTTCTGCGAAACGCTCGCGAGGCAATGCCCGACGGCGGCCTCGCGAAGCTCGAAGCGACGCGGTACCAGGGCGGCGTCCGGGTGCAGGTCCACGACGAGGGCGAGGGAATCGGTGACGAGGACCGCGAACACGTCTTCGACCTCTTCTACACGACCAAAGAGCGTGGGACCGGCCTCGGTCTTCCGCTCACGCAGCAGATCGTCGTCGCCCACGGCGGCAGCATCGCCTGTAAGCCTCGTCTCCCGCACGGGACGACATTCGAGCTGTGGTTGCCCCCTGCGGCGCAAACGGTTACGGATGCCGCCGTGCGGAGGGCTGGATGACCAGAATCGACGGACGGGCGTACGACGCGCTTCGTCCCACGAGTATTGAAGCGAACGTACAGCGAAACCCGGAGGGTTCGGTGCTGTACCGGTCGGGGGCAACGACTGTTCTCATCGCGGCATCGGTCTCTGAGAAGGTCCCCGAATGGATGCGCGACACGGGCCGCGGCTGGTTGACCGCCGAGTACGCGATGCATCCGCGCGCGAATCCCGAGCGCAAGCGGCGGGACGGGCGGAACGGCCGCCTCGACGGTAGGAGCTCCGAGATTCAGCGGCTCATCGGTCGGGCGCTGCGCGCGGCGATCGACTTCGAGAAGCTCGGCGAGCGCATGATCACCGTCGACTGCGACGTGCTCGACGCCGACGGCGGCACCCGCACCGCGGCGATTACCGGCGGCATGGTAGCTACCATGCTCGCTCTCGAGAAACTCCGGCTCACCGGTCTGGTCGATCGCGGGGTACTGCGCGCTCCGATTTCGGCGATTAGCGTCGGGCTGCTCGAGTCGCGCCCGATGCTCGACCTCTGCTACACCGAAGACCGAGATGCCGAGGTCGATCTGAACGTCGTTGGCACCCCTGCCGGCGGCGTCGTCGAAGTCCAAGGCACTGCCGAGCACGCGCCAATCGAGCGTTCCAAACTCGACCAGATGATCGACCTCGCCCTGCAAGCGCTCCCGGCACTCTATCAGCAGCAGCTTTCCGCGCTCGAGTCGCTCGACGTCGACCTCGCGAGACTTCTACCATGATGCAGATCCTGCTCGCGACCAACAACGCGGGGAAGCTTGCCGAGTATCAAGAGCTGTTAGCAGGAGTGGCAGGGCTCAAGGTCGCCTCCTTGGTGTCGCTCCGGCATGGCGTCGACGTCGTCGAAGACGGCGAAACCTTCCACGCCAACGCCTTGAAGAAGGCGCAGGCGGCCGCGCGCATCCTCGGCCTGCCCAGCATGGCGGACGACAGTGGCCTCGAAGTCGACGCGCTCGCCGGACGTCCGGGAGTACGCTCGGCGCGCTACGCTGGAGAGAGAGCCTCCGACGCTGAGAACAACGCAAAGCTTCTGACCGAGCTCGAGGGCGTCCCCGAATCCGAGCGCGCCGCCCGCTTTCGCTGCACGATCGTGATCGTCGACCAGGAGGGCAAGGAACTCGTGCTCGCGGAGGGAACCTGCGAGGGCCGCATCGCCGAAGCTCCTGCCGGCACCGGCGGTTTCGGCTACGACCCCGTGTTCGTTCCCGAAGGAGACACCCGCACGATGGCGGAACTCTCACGCGAAGAGAAAAACGCGATTAGCCACCGGGCCAAAGCATCGGCGAGTCTCAAGGCCCAGCTTCGCGAGTTGCCCGACAGCTAACCATCGGCTACCCGTGTGCGCAGAGGCCGGTCCAACCGCGCCGTCTCGGGGTGTAGCACAGCCTGGTAGTGCGCATGCTTTGGGAGCATGAGGTCGCTGGTTCGAATCCAGTCGCCCCGACCGGTGAGCGCCCGACCGCGAGGGCAAGCCGGGCGGCCACGGGCGTTCGACCGATCGAAGTCATCCAGGCTCAAGTTGGGCACCGCTTATCGAGGTGCCAAGTGC